>NZ_RXIZ01000016.1:89297-100871 GCF_003987855.1 Hyphomicrobium sp. | reverse complement strand
GGCGCCAGAACTTTTCTTCATCGCCGGTCAGTCGTACTTGATGTAGGCGAAGCGCATATCGCCGCCCGGCGTGCCTTCCAGCCCCTTCCCTTCCTTGCCTGGTTGCCAATGGACGACCTCTTCGATCTTCTTGGCGAGTTCCAGATCCTTCGACGTGATACCCTTCGCCGAATGCGTCATGAGACGCACCTCGACCCACGCGTATGAGCAAGTGATGTCAGGATGATGCCAAGCGGCTTCAGCCAGATGCCCGATCGTATTGACGACCATGAGGGTGCCCTTCCAGCTGGCCGTCTTGTAGGTGCGACGGATCCAGCCATCCTCAAGCTTCCAGGACGGAAGGTTGGCGGCCAGCCAAGCATTAACGTCGGCTTCCGCCATCGGTTTTTCGCGTTCTGCACTCATCTTGCCCTCGACCTCCAATTATCGGACAACTCGCTCTCAAAATCCTACCGCTGCCGCTGCATGGAAAGCAAACGGCCGTAGATGCGGCACTTCATATGAAAGGATCGTGTTTCGTGAAGCCCTTACCGGCGACTTCCGCCGCACTTCGCGTTACGGCGCCGGCACGGCTCCACTTGGGCTTCCTTGACCTCAACGGCAGCCTTGGACGCCGATATGGCAGCATCGGCATGGCGATCGATCGTCCGAGCACCCAATTGACCATCTCGCGCGCCGATGAGAACTCTGCGATCGGGGCGGAAAACCGCCGCGTCCTTAAACTTTTGCGCAAATTCACCGATGATGGCCGCACGGGCAGTTACGCCGTTGACGTTGCGCACGCCATACCGGCTCATGCTGGGCTTGGATCAGGTACGCAGCTCGCGTTAGCCGTCGGCGCCGCAATTGCGAGACTGGAAGGCCAACATTTATCAGCCGCCGACCTTGCTGCTTTGGGAGAGCGTGGTGCACGCTCCGGGATCGGACTCGAAGCGTTCATTTCAGGAGGTTTCATCGTCGACGGAGGAAAGGGCACCTCCGATCACCCTCCCCCGGTAACGCTACGCACGGACTTCCCCGTAAACTGGCGGGTGATGCTCATTCTTGATCCGAGTTTTACCGGCGTCTCGGGCGAAGCCGAAACCACCGCTTTCGCCGATCTCCCCCCGTTCCCCGACAGCCAAGCTGCGCACATCTGCCGCCTCGTTCTGATGAAGCTCGTACCGGGTCTTAAGGACGAAGACATTGCCGCATTCGGGTCTGCAATCACCGAAATCCAGGAGATTGTCGGCGCTCATTTCGCGTCAAAACAAGGCGGTACGCCCTGGACGAGCAGGTCGGTCGGAGAACTCGCTTCGCGTATGCGAGATTTGGGCGCCACGGGCATTGGCCAGAGCTCCTGGGGCCCCACGGGATTCGCCTTTGTCGACAGCCCGAAAGCGGCAGAACGCCTCTATCATTCTTTATACGAAGACGCTAAACGCGACGGGCTCGAAATCCTCATAGCCCATGGCCGCAACACCGGCGCCAGCATCGAAACGCTGCGCAATTCATAACGAACGGAGCAATCAACAAATGAGCGACGCAACCCCTATTCTGCATATGCTCGCGCCGCAGAAGCACATGAGCCCCTTCGACGTGAATATGGCCGCTGATGCCGGCTATAAGGTCATCATCCCCTATATCAATGTCGAGCTCTCGGAAGTCACCGGCCTCATCCAGGACGCCATTTTTTCGCGTCCGCCGAATTACGGCGTTCGCACCGGATTCTTCATGGGTGGCAAGGACGCGATCCTGGCCCTCGACATGCTGGAAGCCGCCAAGAAGGCGATGGTGCCGCCATTCGAATGCTCCTGCCTCGCTGATCCTGCCGGTTCCTTCACGACGGCTGCCGCTATGGTCGCCTGTGTCGAGAAGGTGCTGAAAGAGAAATTCGGCCGGACGTGGAAGGGCACGAAGGTCGCCGTGTTCGGCGCGACGGGCGTCGTCGGCTTTGCATCATCGATCATTTCGGCGCTCGAAGGCGCGCAGGTGAAACTTGTCGCTCATCGTGGCATTGATCGCGTCATCAAGAACGCCAAGATTTCCAAGGAGCGCTTCGGCGTGGATCTCGAGCCGGTAGCCGGCGAAACCGACGACCAAAAGAACGAAATCATCGCCAATGCCGAAGTTATTTTCGCAGCGGCGGCAGCGGGCGTGCGCGTCGTCTCCAAAGAGCAGATGCAGAAAGCCAAAAACCTGCTGGTGATGGCCGACGTGAACGCCGTGCCGCCTCCGGGCGTCGAGGGCATGGAGCTTTTCATGAATGGTGAGAAGCTTCCCGAGTCGGACGCGCTGGGCGTTGGCCCGCTCGCGATTGGCGACATCAAGTACAAGTGCGAATCCGGCCTCTTCAAACAGATGATCGATTCCGACAAACCGCTGTCGCTCGACTTCCGCCACGCCTATGAGCTGTCCAAGAAGCTTGTCGGCTTGGCCTAAGCGTTGAGCGGGGAGCACGTCCTCATCGCCGCGTTCTCCGGGCGGAGCCTCGCGCAATCCGCCCGGCGCGCAGGATTTCGCCCCCTCGTCGTTGATGCCTTCGGCGATCTCGATACGCGAGAAGCCGCCGAAGACATTCGTGTCATCGAAGGGGCAATGACCACTGGCTTTCGTACGAAGCCACTCGTTGCAGCGTTGGAAGAGCTCAGCCGGTCGGCGGCAGGCAAGCCGATCGGGCTCGTTCTCGGATCCGGGTTGGAAGACAAAACCCGCCTGATCGCGACGCTAGCATCGCGCTTTCATCTACTTGGATCGGACGCCGAGACGGTTCGGTCGTGCAAAGATCCTGTAAAGTTCTTCGCCACCCTCGACAGGATCGGCGTCGCACATCCCCGAACGCAGACCGAGCCGCCGACATCGCCCGAAGGTTGGATTTCGAAACGCATTGGTGGCAGCGGGGGCCGACACATCCGAGATTGCGGCTCTCACACGGCCCCGAAACCGCGCCAACGCCGATATTTTCAACAACGTCTGTCGGGCACTCGGTATTCGGTGGGGGCAGTGTTCTCAGGCTCTCATACCGGTGGTAAGCCTTCAAACTCCTTTTTTCTGACAAGGCAATGGACAGCGCCCAGTCGGACGCATCCGTACCGCTTCGGCGGCTGCGTTTCTCAACCGGATATCGAACCTCACCTTCGCAGCGAGCTGATCGATATTGCGATCCTCGCTGGAGACGCCTTGAAGCTTTGCGGCATGGCGTCCTTTGATTTCATCGTCGACGCGGGCAAACCTTTCCTCCTCGAGGTCAATCCTCGCCCTGGCGCTTCGCTGGATGTCCTCGACAGCACCACGGGGGACATGTTCCAGACTCACGTTGCCGCTTGGACAGGCGGCAAATCCTCATCGCATTGGCCGGTCACCGCTCTGCCGAAAGCCATGGCCATCCTTCACGCCGATCGTGGCGCACTCGTTCTTGGTGAGCCCCCATGGCCCAATTGGAGCGCCGATCGCGGCGCGTCCGGCACGGTTGTTCCCAAAGGCGCCCCACTCGCCTCCGTGCTTGCCGATGGCCCAACGGCCGATGCGGCAGAAGCCCTCGCCCGCCAGCGCTTGGCGGAACTCGAGGACCTGATATACGAACACGCCAATCCCGATCCGACCGGAGTTCAAAATGGTAAATAAACCGAGCGTCTCTGCACGCGCCACCAAGCTCGTAGAAAGCGTCGTGAGCGATGCGGATGCGCTTCGCATCGAGGTTACGACGGGTAGCCACGGCGAACGCCTGATCGATATGGGGGCCAAAGCGGTCGGCGGCCTCGAAGCCGGACGCCGTCTCGGCGAGATCTGCATGGGCGGCCTCGGTCAAGTTGCCTTTACACAGTCTTCTGGCCTGGCGAACTGGCCACTCGGCGTTGTCGTCACGTCGAACGATCCCGTTATCGCCTGTCTCGGCAGCCAATACGCGGGCTGGTCGATTTCGGACGAGGAATCGGGATTCTTCGCCCTGGGTTCAGGACCAGCGCGCGCTATCTCTCGCGTCGAAGATCTCTTTCAGGAGCTTGGATACACCGACCGGTATCCGGAAACGACGCTCGTGATCGAAGGCGATAAGGCTCCGCCACCCGCTGCCATCAAGAAGATCTCGGAAAACTGCGGTATCAATCCGCGCGGCCTGACAATCATCTACGCCACAACGTGGAGCTTCGCCGGCACGGTTCAGATCGCATCTCGCGTGCTTGAAGTGGCGATCCATAAGGCGCACGCGTTGCACTTCCCGCTCGAGAACATCCTCGACGGCATGGGCACCACGCCGATTGCCCCACCTGTCCCCGATTTCGTCAAGGCAATGGGCCGCACGAACGACGCCATCATCTACGGCGGACGCATCCATCTCTTCGTGAAGGGACCGGACAGCGACGCGCAGCGTCTGGCGGAAAGTCTGCCGGCGAGCAACAGCGATGCATATGGCAAGCCGTTCGCCGAAATCTTTGCCGACGTCAAAGGCGACTTCTATAAGATCGATCCCATGCTGTTCTCGCCGGCACAGGTGGTCGTCTCGAATGTCGAAACAGGTAACACCTTCCGCGCTGGCGAACTCGCGCCGGGAGTGGTCGATGCGAGCTTCCGCTGAGAAATCGCCTGATCCTCTTCCCGGACTAGGCGACGGGCTGCACCTCGCTCTTCTCATCGAAGAAGGGCGAGGCGAATGGCACGCGCGGCGGATCGTGCGGTCGCTCGAAGCGATGGGCGCGCGTGTGACGGTCTCTTCGCTCCCGCATTGCGCTTTCGATACCGGTCTAGAAAGCGGGATCGACATTCCAGGCTTCAAGGGCCTCCTACCAGACGGTGTGTTCGTGCGCTCGATTTCTGCGGGCACGCTCGAACAGATCACCTTTCGCTTGGGCCTCCTCCACGCATTGCGGGAGAGCGGCGTGCGGGTCTGGAACGACGCGCGCGCCATCGAGCGATGCGTCGACAAATCCCAAACGACATTTCTCCTGCACAAGAACGGCATTCCAACGCCGCGAACGCGCGTGTGCGAAACGCTTCCGCACGCCCTCGAGTACACGGAAGGTCTCGACCGTCCGCTGGTGCTGAAGCCGCTCTTCGGCAGCCAGGGCAAGGGTATCGGCATGGTCTCGCAACAGAGCGAATTGCCCGCGCCCGAGACAGTCGATCAGATGTACTACATGCAGGATTACGTGCCGCCGAAGGACGGCTTCTACGAGGATTGGCGCGTGCTTGCGACGCGCCATCGCGTGATCGCCGCCATGACGCGCCGCGGGACAACGTGGGTGACGAACATTCACCAGGGCGGCAAGGCCCGCATGCATCTTCCCGATGATGAAATGACCCGCGTATCCATGGCGGCCATGCGCGCTGTGGATGCTGATTACGCGGGCATCGATCTCATTCGCTCCGCCTCGGGACAATTGCAGGTGCTGGAAGTCAATTCGAACCCGGCTTGGCGGGGCTTGCAAAGCGTTGCGGACGTCAACATCGCTTGGGCGATCGCCGAGGATTTCCTCAAGACCGTAGTTGCACATCGGGCGGCGATAGGAGTTCCGGTCGCCGCGACGATGCCATGAGGAACCCTCGGACGCCGGCCGAAATCAGAGCGGCGTTTCTGTTCGCATGCAATGCCGAACTCGACGCCCTGAAGCCGGGCAATGTCCACCGCCACTCCGCCGGACACGGAATGGAAGTCCGGCATTTCGAGAACGCAGCCCGCGCTGCCGCGGGGCCGATCGCCGACCCCGAACTTAGCGTCGGCAAACGTATTCTGCGCGCCACTGAAGCAAGTGTCGCTGCCGCTGGCCTCAACACCAATCTCGGTATTGTTCTTCTTTGCGCACCCATCGCCAAGGCTGCGGCGGAAACCACCTTCGACGTTGGATTGCGCCGCCGCTTAGGCCTGATCCTGTCGGCACTAGATGAACAGGACGCGGCTGACACCTTCACCGCGATCCGGATCGCCAACCCTGCCGGAATGGGAAAGGTCGATCAAGGCGACGTCCATTCACCACCGGTCAAGCTAACCTTACTCTCGGCCATGCAGCTCGCGGCCGAGCGAGATCGGATCGCGAATGCCTACGTAAGCGTCTACGCTGATGTCTTCGATTTCGCGCTTCCGATTTTTCGAGACGTGTTATTCGGATCCGAGTTGGATCTGACATTTGCAGTAACCACGCTGCACATGGCGCTGCTCGCCGAATTTCCCGACACCCACATCACTCGTAAGTTCGGCCCTGAAGTTGCCGAGCAGGTGCGAAACGACGCGCGCGTTCTAAGGCCGCACTGGTCGCCTTTTGCAACTGCGAAATCGCTACCTATTCTTCAGGAATTCGACGCAAAGTTGAAACATGCGGGCCTCAATCCGGGCACCACTGCCGATTTTGTGGTCACGACCGTTTTTGCCGACGCTTTGATCAATCGGAAAGACGTCTGAAGGGCGATTCCCCTCAACTTAAGGGCTTGTCTCGCCCGATGACCTGAGGCAATACAGGCGCCGTGCCCGCACTGTCTGCGGGCCTATTCACGACACCGACGCTGGTACTCATGACAACCTGGGCGGTAAGTGTGTGGATATTCATCGCCAGAGCAGTTCAACGATATCCCGCCTTCTGACGGGGGGTAGTTGTCGCTCGTATCGTTTCATTCGTGGGAGGAACCCCCCTAATGGCCAAAATCAACAAAGTCATGGTCGGCGAGTCGCTCGTCGGCGACGGCAACGAAGTCGCGCACATCGACCTCATCATCGGACCGCGCGGTTCGGCTGCTGAAACGGCGTTCTGCAACGCTCTGACGAACAACAAGGACGGCTTCACGACGCTTCTCGCCGTCATTGCGCCGAACCTCCCCTGCAAGCCGAACACGATCCTTTACAACAAGGTCACGATCAAGGACGCCCGCCAGGCTGTTCAGATGTTCGGACCGGCTCAGTACGGCGTTGCGAAGGCTGTTCAGGACTCGGTCGCTGAAGGCGTGATCCCGGCTGCTGAAGCTGACGATCTCTACATCGCTGTTGGCGTGTTCATCCACTGGGAAGCCGCCGACGACGCGAAGATCCAGGACTACAACTACCGCGCCGTTAAAGAGTCGATCGCTCGCGCTGTCGCTGGCAAGCCGACGGCTGCCGAAGCTACCGCTCAGCGTAACTCGGTACAGCATCCGTTCGGTGCGAAGGCTTGAAGCGGAAACCGTCCTCAGCAGGTAGAAAACAAAAATGAGACTGCCCCTCCCATGAAGGGGGGTCTGCTGCAGCGATTGGGTAGACTGCTCTCGGGCCGTTACAGCGGTTAATTTTCGAGAATAGGCCTTGGCCGCAACTGGGCTTGGTTCTCGGCTGGAGTGGCTCCTGCCAATTCACTGAACTGGACAATTCAACGGCCGGCGATCTCTTTGAGATCGTCGGCCGATATCTTTCCGGAGTGAAGCGCCGATGCGATCAGCGCGCCTCTACCTCCAATCTTGCGGATCTCATCGAGATCATCGCGATCACGAACACCACCTGCCGCGTAGACTCGACGGCCGTGAGCCCGTGAAACGATATTGTCTAAGCGATCGATGTCCGGCCCATCGTTGGCACCGACGCGATCGAGCGTCATCACGATGACGCGTGAGGGCCAGAGCGAAGCGTCAGCCAGAATCGCTTCAGGTCCCATGAATTCTCCATGGCGGAAATCGAGCGACAAGACGGTTCGCTCAGGTGCCTCTGCCACGATGTCCTCCCAACTGCGAACCGTCTCGATACTCTCGGTGCCGACGACCAGCGTCGCCACGGGCGCAGCTAGAACAGTACGTGCGGCATTCCGGTATTGCGTTCCCGCATCGATCCAGATCTCAGCGCGAGGCAGAGCTTGGCTCAGGGCCGGCACAAGATGCGTGTTACGGCCGCGCCCCTCGATACCATCGAGGTCCGCCAGATAAAGCTTGTTGAACGGGAACAATCGGCCCAGTCCCCGCGCGACGTCGGCGGGGTCCGAGGATGATGGCGCGAGTGGTGTCTCGATCGGCTGATAACGGGAGCGCTGGCCCTTGAGCGCGCGAACCACCTTACCGTGCGCGACATCGATAACCGGAATGACGTCCACCACTTGCCTCCTCGATCCGCGAGTGTATCACAAATCGTTATATTGAGGCGAAAGCACAAATGGCCAAGGCAACGATCGGTCTCGACGTCGGTGGCGCCCATCTCAAGGTCGCGCGCGTCGAGGATGCACGGGTTACCGCTGTCCGGCAGATCGCGTGCCCGCTATGGCTTGGATTGGACCAGCTCGATGCTGCTCTCGCCGATGCCCAACCTCTCATCGCCGACGCAGACGTATGCGCGGTCACGATGACCGCCGAACTCACCGAGATCTTCGAGACTCGCGAGTCGGGTGTGGTCCAGGTCCTCGAGCGGCTGCAATCGCGGATTTCCGCAGAACTTCGCATCTATATGGGGCTTAAAGGCTTCGCAGCACCTCAGCTCGCGGCCGGCGATCCGATCTCAGTTGCATCGGCGAACTTTCTCGCAACCGCCGCCCTCGTCGCGCGAAAGCGGCGGGCTGCGCTCCTGATCGACATGGGCTCAACGACAACGGACATCATCGCGTGCGAGCGCCCGCTCGGATTGTCCGACGCCGAGCGCCTGCAGACGGGCGAGCTCGTATACACCGGCTTCACGCGAACGCCGGTCCCCTCCGTCGCGACACGCGCGCCCCTCGCGGGCCAATGGCAAGGGCTGGCGCGCGACGCGTTCGCTTCGATGGCAGATGTTCGTCGTGTTATCGGCACGCTTCCCGATGACGTTGACCAACATGCGACAACGGACGGCCGGGGCAAGTCGCAGCGCGAAAGCCTCGAACGGTTCGCGCGCGGCTTCGGCCGTGACGCGGACATGCGCCAGCTTTCGACTTGGCAGATATCTGCGGCCTACATCGAAGAACGCCAGCTAAGATCTCTGCACGACGGCGCGTTGCAAGTCCTGTCGCGACCCGGTACTTCCGTCGAATGCGTTATTGCAGCGGGCATTGGAGCGCGGGCGGCAGAACAGATCGGCGCTCGTCTCGCTCTGCCCACCACGGCATTCGAAGAGTTGATTGACGTCGCCCCGGAACATCGTTCTTGGGCCACGCGATGCGCGCCGGCGGTCGCTGTGGCGCTACTCGCACACAAATGAAAACGGCCGCAGCGGCAACGCTGCGGCCGTCGAAATCCGCCGGTGAGACTAAACTTAGTCGCGCTTCAGCCGAATGATATCGAACGAACCAGACTCCAGCTGCAGGTCGTAGGCGTGACCATTCGCTCGGCGTGCATCGTCGACCTTCCAAACGTGGCCGTCCCAGCGGAGCTTGCGCCATTCGACGAAGCCCATGCGATGCAGTCTCTCAGCGACGAAAGCAGGATCATCCGCGGGTTCGCGATGGCCGGCGCTTGCAGGCACGGCCGAAGCCAACGCGACAACGCTCGCAGCACATGCGAGGCGTACGATACGGGAGACTTTAGTCATCGAATTCAGCCTTCTCTTGCGTATGTTCGGGGGTAACCGGAAGCAAACAATGCCAATCCGGTTCAAGTTCCCTTTACATGCATTTCACGTCAGTGAGCAACAAATGAGGCGGCGTCAAATAGGCCAATATCGCTTATTCGGCAGCCTTGAGTTGTGAAGCAAGATGCTGTTTCGAAAAACCGATTGTTTCCTGCAATTCCTGGAATTGCTGACGGGCAGCAGAACGATCCACGGTTGCCGATTTCGTGGCAGCAATCAGGATATTCTTCGATGTGTGCTCGGTCGAAACAAATTCGATAAGCCGAACTTTGTATCCGGACACTTCTAGCAACAGCGCACGCGCCGCATCGGTGACAAGATCCGCCTGCCGTTGTTTTAGAAGCGGATATTTGATCAAACCTCGCAGGCCGTTTTGCGTATCGTGGATTTGAGGTGCGAGTTCATGCTGGCAGCAGGGCGCCGATAGAATAAGGCGTGCTCCGGCCTGGATGCCAAATGCCATCGCGTCGTCAGTGGCGGTATCGCAAGCGTGGAGCGCAATGACGATATCCATTGCTTCCGACGATGCACGAGCAGCCTCATCCGCGACAAACGTCAATCCCTTGAAATTGAGATCGCGTGCAAGGTCATTGCAAAGTTTGACAAGTTCACCTCGAACTTCGATCCCCGTGATCTGACAGGACCGATTCAAAACTGTCGTCACATAGTCGTAAAAAGCGAAAGTAAGATAGCCTTTCCCCGAGCCGATATCGACAACGGTCAACGGGCGATCCTTTTCGAAGTCGCCTTCGGGAATAAGGTCGGCGGCAATTTCGATGAAGCGGCAGATTTGCTTATACTTGCCTTGCATCGTCGGTTTGATACGGCCGTCGCGATCGGTAACGTCCAAGGCTTTGAGATACGGACGATCCGGCGCAACAAGATACGACTTCTGCCGGTCGTGGCTTTTCGGGGCCGATGCCGCCATCGTCGGCTTGCCGGACGCGAGATGGGGTATGCCCTTCCGGCTGTAGTCCAAGCGGAGATCACGGGCGCTCGTGAACAACGTCGCACTCATGAACTCGGCCCCGATCGATCTCGCGATCGATTCAACGCCACGCTCGATAGGAAAAGTCTTCGTATCGTCTTTTCTCGGAAAGCTGGTCACAAGCTTCAGCTGAGGTTTGTCTTTGATCATCACGAGCGTTGCAACGGCTTTACGCGGCTCGCCTTCGCCACGAAACTTCCCGAGCGAAAGTTTGACAAACGTGCCGTCATTGATCGCGGCGCGCAGCCCCGCGACGAACTCCGCTTTCGGATGTTCTGCGACGTTCATGATGTCTTCTGATCAAAGCGTGCCTGCCGCCAGGCCGAAACCTTCTCCATCAGCCACTCCCACGCTTCATCTTCGCGCGGTCCCGCCGTCTTGGAGATCGCTACTTCGAGGTACTTCAACTCGTTTTCCACTTTATCGGGTGGCAGCATGTGCAGCCGCGTGGTCAACACCGCGAGCTCGATAACGGCTGCCTGGGCTCGATTGAACCCCTCCCAAGCCTTGTGCATCTCTTCATCGACAATCGTGCAGAGGAAGCGAGGACGCTGATCGTCTTCGACCACGCGTTCGACCTCAAGCTCCCAATGCGAAACGCAATCAGCGAGTCGCTCTCCCTTTATCGTCCGCGTAGGCAAGAGTGGCCAAATCTTGCGTCCGGTCACGGCTCCAGCGAAGACACGGACATCATCGGTGTGGCTCGCCGCCGCAAAAGGATTGATCCGAAGATTTTCGAGCGTCGTCGATGGACGAAACGGCGCGATGATCCAATGCTCCCCATCATCGATCAGGCCGAGGGGCGCAATGTGGGCTTCCCCGCTTGCATTGAAGGTGGTGACGATGGTTTCGACAATGCGCGGCATCAAGCGGATCCTTCGCCTGCGAGAACAGCCAATAAATCGGCATCGTCCTCCGGGCCAAAGATAGACCATGAAAGCCCGGCGCGCGATACGATCTCGGGAAAGGCGTTATCGACAATCCCTTTTGCCGCCAACTCATCGGCATCGACATTCCGGCAATCGCTGGCAGACTTCAAAATCAGAAGGCGAGCGCCCATCAGCTCGGCAAGCTGCGCGGAAAGCGCGTCAGACGTAACATCCCAGCTCGCACAAACAGATTGATCTTCCCC
>NZ_RXIZ01000016.1:77509-89247 GCF_003987855.1 Hyphomicrobium sp. | reverse complement strand
TGCAAGACCTTTTGCAGATCGCGAACCGCGTCGGCGAAGGGTCCGCCGCCAGGAACGACAACAATGGGAATGCGCGCCGCGCCGATCTTTGCAAGAACTTCATCGAGCCGACCCGCCTTCGCGAGGCTGCCTCCGACTTTGATGACGAGCGGAGGATCGCCCCTAACTTCGTCCTTAGCCACGACCAAACTCGCGCGCAGCCGCTCGTGTCGCCGGTCGAATGATCTCTACACCGCGCCGAGGACCTCGCTCGAGCTTTTCCAACCGGATTCGCACTGCGACGATCCGATCGTCAGCAAGGATTTGCGAAGCGATCCGCTCCGCAAACGTCTCGACCAGATTGATGTGCCCTCCTCGCGCAAGGGCGACGATCATGTCGATGATATCGGCGTAAGACGGCACCTCAACCATCTCGTCGTCGACACTGAAGATTTCTTTCGCTAGCCGCGCCTCGACAGCGAAGCGCACCTTCTGCGTCACACCTTGCTCTTCGGCGTAGACACCGACGTTGCAGTCGACGACGAAGTCATGAACGAAGATCGTGTCGCCAATCTCTCTCGCCTTCGCGGCTGCCTTCTTGAACTTTGCGGTATCGCCGTCATTCGCCTTTGGCTTGACGGACTTTTTTTTGTCTTTCATGCGACGGTCGTCTCCCGCGCGATTGCACGTTTGGCTTTATCGATCTCTTGCCGGATAGCATCCAACCGATCACGTTCCAACGAACTCACGCGCCCGGCCGAACAAAGCGCCCCTCTGAACCCCAACATATCCGGTTGGAGCGCCGCGAGCGCGGGGATGTCAGTACCTTTAAGCGATCCAGCGAGTCCGACGAAAAGATCGTTGCTGCGCGCCAACTTTACGAACTCGTCGAGCCGCGTAAGCGAAAGGACGGTCGACAAGCGTCCTGAAGACTTGTCTGCCGTGTCGAGCATGACGCCGGAGAACCCCGCCGCCGCAAGCTCTGTCAGCAGCGAAAAGTCCGGACGCTGATCCGCCATCAAGACTGCAACCAGCGGCGTTGACGAATGACGATCGCTGCCAAGCGCGGCGATGGCAGCGCGCGGGTCATCTCCCGCGAAGATACCAATCTTGACGATGTCGACGCCGGTCTCAGCCATGCGATCTACGGCATTGACGAGCACATCTGCGACTGCCGGCAGATCGCCAACGGTGGCGCTTACCGGCAGCCGCCCATCGATTCTTGTTACGATCTCCCGCACCGCCGCGAGATCCAGAGCGCCGAGTGCGCCGGACGATGGATCTTTGCAGTCGATTATGTCTGCGCCCCCGGCGAGAGCCGTTTCCGCTTCAGCCGCATTCGTCACGCTGGCGAGAAAGGCGGGCCTGCCCTGTCTCAAACCGTAAATCATTCCGCCGTTCCGAGATTGAGGATTGCCGGCCGTCAGGCGGCGAAAATCCGATTTTGTTCCGCGAGTATCGCAGCACGGTCGTGGCGCTGCTCCTCGGTCAGGTTGATGGACGCATCCTGAACTACACTCGCCTTTCCAGGCGCCAAGCGCAAGATCCGTGTCCCGAGCTGAATTGCCTCCGTCCTGTCGTGTGTTACGAAGATGACCGTGGTCGGATGGGTATGCCAGAGCTCGGTCAGGAGGCTGCGGAGGCTCGCTGCTGTCGGATCGTCGAGCGACACAAACGGCTCGTCCATGAGCAGGATTTCGGGCTCCAGGATAAATCCACGAGCAAGCGCCGCCCGCCTCTGCATGCCGAGAGAAAGACGCTCCGGATAGGCATTCATCGAGTGCCCTAGCCCGACACTTTCAAGCATGGCCGGGATCTTGGCCTGCCGCGGGTCGCTATCGGGCAGCGCCAGAGCAATGTTTTCATAGACGGTCCGCCACGGCAGAAGGCGCGGAGTTTGAAAGATAAACGCCAGCCGATCACTGGCTGGGCCGAGGTCAACCTTTCCCTCGTAGTTATTGTCGAGCCCCGCGATGATATTGAGCAGTGTGGACTTGCCACACCCCGAGGGGCCGGTGATGACCAGGAACGAACGCGGCGCTACCTCAAACGAGACGTCCTTCAGCACGAGCTGAGCGTCCCGGTCACCGACGGCAGGAAAGATCTTGCGATCCACTAACACGCGGATCGGCGCAGTGCCATTCATGGATTTCACCGCCGCCATGTATTCACCCGCGACTGCAGCGGCTGGAGAACCGTAAACTCGATGATTTGTACAATGAGAATGAAGGCGAGCGCATAGGCCAGAATAGTGCTGACGTCGAATTCCTGGAAGGCGATGCTGAGCCGATAGCCAACGCCGCTCGATCGGCCGAATGCTTCGACCACCAGGACGATCTTCCACACGAGTGCCAAGCCCGATCGCGCAGAGGCGGCAAAGAAGGGCGCCAGCTGTGGCAGCGTTACGTGTCGGAGCGTCTTCCACCATCCAAACTTGTAAACCAGCGCCATCTCGTCGAGATCTTTGGAGAGGCTGCGCGCGCCCTCGCGCATATTGACGGCAACGTTGGGAATCTTATTAAGCGCAACCGCCGTGATGGCAGCTGCATCGGTAAGGCCGAACCAGATGTAGCAGAGCGTAATGGTGACGAGCGCCGGCAGATTGAGAAAAAGGATCAGCCAAGCATCGAAAAACTTGTCAGCTGTCCGATAGCGGCCGAGAAACAAACCTATCGACGTGCCGATGATCATCGAAACGATGAAAGCAATAGCGACGCGAACGAGCGTCGCCGACGTATGCTTCCAGAGATCTCCGCTGGCGCCCTCCCTCCAGAGAACGTCGAAGACTGTCAGAGGTGTTGGCAGGTACCGGCTTTCTGCATAGATGGCGATGAGCTGCCAAAGCAGGGCGAGCGCCAGCAGCGACCCCGCCATCCAGAACAGGCGCTCGAGCGAAGCGGTAAAACCTGAGGGTGCTGCCAAGAGCCTAGGTGTGGAAGAGATTCTGGTCGAAATGGGTGCCATCACCAACGAGTTCCGTATCGCCTAGTTCAATGAGAAGCTTCGTCAGCTTTTCCGCCGCCGCGGTGTCGGCCGCACCCCACGATCTCGTGATGCCTGAGCGATAATATTCCCTGATCGCAACAAGCTCGGCATCGCTCGCCGGTCTAATGAGAGGGCGGAGCCGCTGCCACGCCGCATCCGATTTCGCCAAGACACTGTCTGCCTCGTCTACGGCCGCGAGTAGCTTGTCGATGGGCAGGCTCTTTTCACGCGCGGCCTTCTCGGACCAGATGAAGCCCACAAGCGCCGGCGTAGGTGAAACGCCAAGCCCTTTGATGACGTCTGCCATGGTCAGGAGTTCGGTCGCTCCGCCGGCCTTGAGCCGCGCGGCATACGTCCAGAAGTTGAGGACCGCATCTAGCCGGCCATTTTTGAATTCTTCGGACACGAGGGGAGCGGCGCCGAACACGGGCTCCGCCAGTTCAGCGATATCTTTGCCAAGCGCTTTCCGAGAATAGGCCCGCAATAAAATCCAGCTCTTGTCGATCCCTGTCCCAGCTACGCCGATTTTCTTGCCTTTCAGATCGCCCAACGACTTTATCGGGCTATCTTTCGCGACCATGACGCTGCCGAGCGAAGACGAGTACGGAAAGAATTTGAGGTCGTCGCCGCGTGCCCGTTGACGTAGCGCCCAGGTCCAATCGCTGACGATCACGTCCGCAGCACCGGACAAAAGAGCAACCGGCGCTGCAGGGTTGGTCGCAACATCGATGATTTTCAGATCGAGGCCCTGCTTCTTATCGATGCCTTCCGTGCGGATGGTGTCGATCACCCAGCTGAGCGATCCGAATTTCACCGACGTCAGACACAGCGGCTCGGCCGCGCTGAGAACACGCGGCAGCGCCATGGAAATCGAGAATGCGGCGCCCGTCGAAAGAACGCCGCGGCGCGTGAAGGTTGTCATTTCGCGGGCGCCTCGACGTTAAAGCGGTTTCGCCAGAGATACCGTACGCCGTGCAGCCAAAGCTCGTCGGTATCACCGTTGATGGAAGCTGACATCGTCTTGGTCAGCTCCCCAGTTTTTGTATCGCGGGCGGCGATGGCGAGGTTGATCAGCGCCCCGGATACCTTGTCGACGTACCCCGTGACGGCGATGTCCGCGCCCGCTTCCTTGGCGATCGCAACCTCGCAGCCATTGCATTGATTGAAGGGCGCCGCCGCTTCGACGGCCTTGGCTTGTGGAGCAAGGTCTACGACCGAGTACTTCCCATCCTTCTCCATGAGGGTCTTGAGCTCGTCGGCGATGAGCTTCAACCGGCGCAGGTCGTCAGGGTTGTATTGCGGAACGACCTCGCCATCCTGTTGAGCATCGTGGATGTCGAAGGGGAAAATGGCGGCCTTCGTAGCTGCCATGCCAGGTACCGCAAGAACGACGGCGAGAAAGGCGGGAAGAACAAGCTTTACAAAATGCATCGGCTTTTTCGTATCCAACGACTGAGCAAACTCAGGGATCTAGGGGACGATAGCGCTCGGCCGAAGCGCATACCTGTAGGTGCCCGCTAACCCCCCAGGATTGCAAGAGGTTCACGCCTCGTTTGCAAAGAATGACCGGTCACAAACGCGCGAGGCCGTAGCGGGCGGCTTGACATCGTTATCGCTCGCCCCCTTTTAGCAACACAGTAACACTTTGCCCATGAGCGCGAGAGTTCGCGTTCGACGGAAATGGCTGGAGTCGGATCATTGTTCTCCGTAAGCACCAGTACTATTCGTGCACTCGCGCCAGCTTGGCTAAGTCCAAGGGGCGCCGCATCTTTTCTCGTCTTCTTCTACGCGGCCATTGCTGCCTCCACGGGTTATGCTGCAGCGCAAAATGCGCCGCAGCCTATCCCTATTCCCGCTCAGTCCGAGCAAGCGCAGCAATCCATTCAAATTCTCTACGTGAAAGAGGATCGCGAACGTGAGGAGCCGCCACTCTCGCTCCTCGATCAGCCGAGCCCCGATGACGGTATTGCTGGCGCAAAGCTCGGCATCGCCGACAACAACACGACAGGACGCTTTCTGAATCAATCGTTCAAGCTCGATGTTCTCAACGGCAACGTCGATGATCTCATCAAGGGCGCACAGGAAAAGCTGGCAGCGGGCGACGCATTCATCATCGCCGACATGGCTCCCGATTCACTTCTGAAGTTCTCCGATGCGATGGCCGGAAAGCCCGTCCAGATTTTCAATGTCGGCAATCCCGACGATCGGCTGCGCGAGGAGGACTGTCGCGCCAACGTCATGCACACAGCACCGACGCGATCGATGCTGGCGGACGCGCTCGCGCAATACCTGGTTTGGAAGCGCTGGCCCAACTGGTTGATGGTCGTCGGACCAAGTCAGAACGACCAGATGCTCGCGGACGCCTATAGGCGCGCCGCAAAGAAATTCGGTGCTAAAATTGTTGAGGAACGACAGTTCAAGGTCGATACGGGAAATCGCCGTGCCGATGGCGGGTTCGAGCAGATCCAGCAGCAAATCCCGCAGTTCATGCAGGGCGCCAAAGACCATGATGTCGTTCTCGTCGTCGACGAGGATGAAGTATTTGGCGACTACTTTCCCTACCGCACCTGGGTCCCGCGGCCGATTGTAGGCTCCACTGGCTTGATACCCACGAGCTGGCATGCCTCTCTCGAGCTCTGGGGCGGCACACAGTTCCAGAACCGGTTTAAGCGCCTTGCGAACCGGCCCATGCGCGCCATCGATTATGATGCGTGGCTGGCCGTCCGCGCCGTCGGGGAAGCTGCATCGCGAACGCACCAAGTCGATTTCAAGACGTTACGCGACTACATGCACTCACCAAAGTTCGAAGTGGCGGGCTTCAAAGGCGTGGCCCTGAGCTTCCGTGGCTGGAATGGTCAAGTTCGCGAACCACTGATCGTGACGAACCCCAAGATGTTCGTCAGCGTTTCGCCTCAGCAGGGTTTCCTCCATCAGTTCAGCGTTCTCGACACCCTCGGCATCGATAAGCCCGAGACCAAATGCAAAGCCTACACGCAATGACGCGTCCGTCAGCGCTCCGTGGCGCAAGTGATCTTCAACTGGAGTTTAGAATGTCGCGACTTTCAACGCTTTTGCCTGCGATGGTTTCCGCCGCGATTGCAATATTTTGCGTGACACCGGCCAATGCCTACATGGCCTACGTCACCAATGAAAAGGACAACAGTCTGTCGGTGATCGACACGGACAAGATGGAAGTCGTCAAGACCGTGAAGATCGGTCAGCGGCCTCGCGGCATCGTCATGTCCAAGGACGGCAAATGGCTGATCATCTGCACAAGCGACGATAACGATGTGAAGATCTATGACGCCAAAACACTTGAGTATGTGAAATCGCTGCCGTCCGGACCCGATCCGGAGCTGTTGACCCTGCATCCAGATGGCAAACGTCTCTACATCGCCAACGAAGACGATAACCTCGTCACGGTCGTCGACATTGAGACATCGAAGGTGATCTCCGAGATCCCTGTTGGCGTCGAGCCGGAAGGCATGGGCATGAGCCCAGACGGCAAAGTGCTCGTGAATACGTCGGAGACGACGAACATGGCGCACTTCATTGATACGACGACACACAAAACCTTCGACAACGTCCTCGTCGATAGCCGCCCGCGCGTCGCAATGTTCAATTCCGCGCAGACGCAGCTCTGGGTTTCCTCCGAGGTGGGTGGCACGGTGGCCGTCATCAATCCGGCAGACCGGAAGATCATCTCCAAGATCAACTTCGCCATTCCCGGCGTCGAGCAGGAGTCGATCCAGCCGGTCGGCATCCGCATTACCAAGGACGACAAAATCGCTTTCGTGGCCCTTGGCCCGGCCAACCGCGTGGCCGTCATCGACACATCAACATTCAAGGTTTTGAAGTACATTCTTGTTGGCCAGCGCGTGTGGCAGATGTACTTCACGCCCGATTATAAATACCTCCTCACGACGAACGGCGCTTCGAACGACGTGAGCGTGATAGACGTTGCCAATCAAAAGGCAATCAAGTCGATCAAGGTCGGACGTTACCCGTGGGGCGTGGTGGTTTCGCCGAATTGAGCGAAACCCGGGCAAGAACGAAGAGGCAGCGAGCGAGCATGGCAGCAGAAAACATCACGGGAGCCGACACGACACCTGCCCTCGTCGTCAACAATGTAAGCCACAGCTTCGGTGACCGGAAAGTTCTTGACCGCGTTTCGCTGGCGGTTGAGCAAGGCGCTTTCGTCGTGCTGCTCGGATTGAACGGAGCGGGCAAGTCGACGCTGTTTTCGCTGATCACGCGGCTCTACGACAACGTGACCGGCGAGATTTTCATTCGCGGCTACGATGTGCGACGACGGCCATCGCAGGCCCTGCAGCGGCTGGGCGTCGTCTTCCAGAGCCGGACGCTCGACGTCGATCTGACACTCATGCAGAACATGAAATATCACGCGGCGCTGCATGGTTTCTCCGGCCGCACAGCCGCCGATCGGGCGAAACACGCTCTGGAACTCGTAGGCCTAGCGGACCGCGCCAATGAAAAGGTTCGCGCCTTGTCAGGCGGTCAGCTCCGTCGCGTGGAGATAGCACGCTCCCTCATGCATCATCCGGATCTTCTGCTGCTCGACGAGGCGACGGTCGGGCTGGATCTAGGCTCCCGTGAGACGGTCATGAAAATCGTTCGGGATCTCGTTGCGAAAGAGCGCATCGGGGTTTTGTGGGCGACCCATATGATGGACGAGGTCATGAAGACCGATCAGGTCGTCATCCTGCATAAGGGGGTCATCCTCTACAACGGCCCGGTTCCGCAACTTTTGACCTTGACCGGAACGTCGAGCGTCCGCGAGGCGTTCCGGACGCTGACGGGCACGAAGTCTGCGATCGAGGAGGCCGCCTGATGTCGCAAGCGGTCACGACCGGGCCGGCAGACATGCCCGCGGCTTATCATGAGACCGATGCGGATGCGCGCCGCAGGCTCGGCGCAGCGGGCTATCTCGCTTGCTTCAAGGGCATCGTGTGGCGCGAGATCCTGCGCTACCTCCACCAGCGCGAGCGGTTTTTGTCCGCGCTCGTTCGGCCGCTGATCTGGCTCTTCATTTTCGCGGCAGGATTCCGGCAGACCCTCGGCATTTCAATCATCCCGCCTTACGAGACCTACGTTCTCTACGAAGAGTTCATCGCCCCCGGTCTCATCGCGATGATTCTGCTCTTCAACGCGATGCAGTCCTCGTTATCGATGGTCTATGATCGCGAAACCGGCACGATGCGCACGCTGCTCGTTAGCCCATTCCCACGGTCATTTCTGCTGCTGTCCAAGCTCCTCGGCGGCGTCTCCGTAGCTCTACTGCAAGCCTATGCGTTCATGCTCGTCGCCTGGTTCTGGGGAATTGCCCCCCCGCCGATCACCGAGGTGAAGCTCTTCACGTTTTACGATGCACCGAGTTGGTCGGGCGGTGTCATCCCCACGATGACGGATCCAATCGTGCACTCGTTGTTCGCGCTTCCGACCCTGATCCAGCCCTTCGCCGGCTACATCACCGTGATCCCGGCAATCATCCTCGCAGGTCTCATGCTCGGATCGCTTGCGCTTTTCATGTCGTCGGTGATCAAGCAGCTTGAGAACTTCGCCGGGGTGATGAATTTCGTCATCTTCCCAATGTTCTTCGCGTCTTCCGCGCTCTACCCGCTATGGCGCATCCGCGAAGCGAGCCCCATGCTGTTTGAGATCTGCCGGCTCAATCCGTTTACCTACGCGGTGGAATTAATCCGCTTTGGACTTTATGGACAGATCGATACCGTTTCACTTGCCATAGTCGTCGGCTGCACGGTCTTCTTCCTGGCAGCGGCGGTATTTGCCTACAATCCATCGAAAGGGTTGATCGCTCGGCGCGGCGGCCCTGGCGGTTCAGCTTGAGGTTTGGAATGACAACGATGAGACACGTTCTTCGCGCCGCTATACCCCTTGCTATCGGTATTTCCGCATCGTTCGCCTGGTCACTATCGGTGGTCGCAGATGAGCCTGCAAAGGCGGAGTGGCCCTGCGTCTATCGGAAGGTTCCAGTCCTTTCCGCCGCTACGATCTGGGATGGTCCTGAAATTAAGGATACCTCGAGCTGGCGCAAAGACGACGCGATCCGCAAGCTATCGCAATACGTCGTTTCGCGCCGGATCAAGGAGGCCGATGCAGAGGCCGCGATCAAGAAATACGCCGACGGCCTACCTGCCGATACACGCGATGCAAAGCTCACCGACCTCTTCGCCGCCATTCTGACCCGCACCAACGAAGATCGTAAGGTCGTAATGTCGGGCATCGAGCGCTTCCACAAGCGCCAGCTTGAGCGCTCCAAGGAGATCGAGAAGGAGGGCATCGAACTACCCCCCGCGAATGATCTGGGCGTCACGGACGATTCTAGCGGCCCTGCCGGCGAGATATCCCAGCTCTCGAGCAAGGAAGAAAAGTACAAGTGGGAAGTTCGCACCTTCCAGGAGAAGCAGGCCAACATTCCGATCGCCTGCGAGATCCCCCAGCTGATTGATGAGCGCGCCGGCGCGCTCGCCCGCGCGATCCGTGCCGAGATGAAAAGCTAGAGCCCTTAATTCCAAGCTGGAAGTTCGTGGGCAGCAGGAAATGCTGCCCATTTTTTTATTCACGGTTCGTTAGCCTTAACGCGTCCTTAACCAAGGTTGACGCACTCTCAACACATGGACTTTCGGCACCGCCTTCCCGGACCCAAAGTCAAGCACGCAAG
Source organism: Hyphomicrobium sp. (assembly GCF_003987855.1). Lineage (GTDB taxonomy): Bacteria > Pseudomonadota > Alphaproteobacteria > Rhizobiales > Hyphomicrobiaceae > Hyphomicrobium_B. The sequence goes on along the minus strand of NZ_RXIZ01000016.1, from coordinate 79,580 downwards.
TGGAAGTGTTGTCATCCCTGGTTCTGCGTTTGAGGTTGACCATGCACTATGAACTTGTTTCCCGCACTGTCGCCTACGTCACCTGCTTCTCGACATTGAGCCTTCTCATGACGTCGATGGCTATTGCCGCCGTCAACGTCGGACGAACGTCCTGGTCTGCCTGTTCCCCGAATGCCTGCGTCGTCGGCATCGTGGTCAGCAAGAAAGGACAGTTCGGAGCGCTTACGACCCAAGCTCATCTCGAGGCGCTCGCGGCGAAGCTCTGGTCTGACAAAGCCTAAAGCATCGAAATCCTTTCGCCGACCCCAATATGGGCCGGTCGCGGCGGCCATCGAAGCGGCGGCGAAAGGGAAAGTTCAGTCCCTAACCAGCACTGAAAATTCGCAGCAAAAGCATGCCGTCCGAGCGCACGGACGGAGCCCAAGAACTTCACTATCGAATTTGTATCTACGCATTGCCTGCAATGTCTGGCCCACCCCGGGCAGATCAGGCTGGAATGCCATCTACGTAAATTCAGAAGGGCGCGAGTTCAGGCCTGGCTCGCGGCCTTTTGCTTTTTGACCACTGCATCGATGGCCTGCAACTCGGCGACAAGCGCACCGAAGTCTTTGAGCGGCACCATGTTCGGACCATCCGAGGGTGCTTTGTCCGGATCCTGGTGCGTCTCGATGAAGAGGCCAGCGACGCCGGCTGCCACAGCGGCGCGGGCAAGCACCGGCACAAATCTGCGATCGCCGCCCGACGAGGTGCCCTGTCCTCCCGGCTGCTGCACAGCGTGCGTGGCGTCGAAAATCACTGGCGCACCGGTCTCCGCCATCTGCGGCAGTGCACGCATGTCGACCACGAGCGTGTTGTAACCAAAGCTCGAACCCCGCTCTGTCACGAGCACGTTCGAATTGCCGGATCCTGTGACCTTGGCAACCACGTTCTTCATGTCCCAAGGCGCGAGGAACTGGCCTTTCTTGATTTTTACCACCCGGCCCGTCTGCGCGGCGGCAATCAGAAGGTCGGTTTGCCGGCACAAGAAAGCCGGGATCTGCAGCACGTCAACGACTTCGCCCACCGGCGCGCACTGCGCGACCTCGTGGACATCGGTCACCACGGGAAGAGCAAACGTTTCCCGGATTTCAGCGAACACCGGAAGAGCGGCTTCAAGCCCAATGCCTCGCCGCCCCGTGAGCGAAGTGCGGTTCGCCTTGTCGAACGAGGCCTTGAAGACGAGACCGATCCCCAGCTTGCCTGCTATTTCCTTCAGCGCCGCTGCCATTTCGAGCGCGTGCGCGCGGCTCTCCATCTGACAGGGGCCTGCAAGCACCGCGATAGGAGCGTCGTTTGCGAACGTGACGTTACCGACGCGGACCGTCGGAGAGGGCTTGAGGGTCTCGTGTTGAGTCATGCGGGGGTTATAGCGGCCGCAGCAGAGCCTCGCGACCTTTCTCTGCCTCTTCCCCAAACAAAAACGGCGGCCAACAGGCCGCCGTTCAGGAACACAAAGGTTCGAATTCGTTAGATCAGGTCGATCTCGGCCGGCAGATAGCTCGTGACTTCGAGACCAACTTCCTGCTCGCGAACTTCGGGCTTCGTCCAGGTCTTCATGGTGTGTCCTCCTCGTATTCCGACAGGTTTCTCCTGTTGCGAATTGACATAGTTAGATAACTGCCAAAATTCCAATCTCTTTTCGCTAACGCCGCTCAAACTTTTTGTGATCACGAATTGTTGAACTGTTATATCGTTTCAGAAGTTGAGTGATTGATATCCAGGAAGTTTTGCCTGTTGCCGGACGATCGGGATGACGAGGAATTCGCGGGCGATGAACGCGCCGGACCCCTCCGCTGTGCCCTCCCGGCGTCAGTCGTGAAGCGCACTTCCCCAAGCGGTAATCACACGTCGCATTGAGCGCCGAAGGGCGTGCTAAGGCTTCCCCGCAAGCCGCGACTCGGGAGGCGGCATAACAAAGCACGTGAGGACAACTCAAATGCTCGACAAATATCCTTGGCTCGAACCTGTTCTGCTGGGCGCTGTGATCGTGTTCGTTCTGGACTTGATCGGAAACCTGATCTCGTTCTCGAAC
>NZ_RXIZ01000016.1:0-77459 GCF_003987855.1 Hyphomicrobium sp. | reverse complement strand
ACCGCAACAATCATAATGATAATCCCGGCGCGGCTGCGCCGGGATTATTTGTCGGAGGAGTTCGCTTGGTCACGAAAGATCAGGAGTTACTTCGCTGACGTCTTTGGCTTTCTTGACGCTTCCTTCGAAATGCGCGCCTTCCGCGATCGTCAATTTCTCTTGCACGATATTCGCTTCGACCACCGAATGCTCATGCAGGATCACGTTCGATCCCTTGAGTTCCCCTTTGACGCCACCTTGAATGGCGATCGTCCGCGCCGTGATGACGCCCTTCACATGCGCACCATCATCGACCGTCACAGCCTCACCGTGAACATCTCCTTCGATGTGGCCCTGGATCAGCAGCGATCCCTTCGTCTTTAAGATAAGCTGCTCCCCGAAGATAGAAATGTCCGGCCCGAGAATGGACGTCGGCCGATCGGCGGAAACGGGTGCATAAGGCGGTGACGAGTTGTTCGATACGACACCCAACGGACCGGAGAACCTTGGCGGCGGGGCGACGGGTGCGGGTTGGCGTGGGTTTTCTGCGCGCGTTTCGGAGCGTGATTCACGACTGAACATGATGACCCCCTGGGATTGATCCACTCTGAACATAAGAAAGTTCACATCCCGCTTGTAAGAGAACGCCACGCGATTGCAGCGGCAAGAGGGCACTGAGCGTAATTTGGCAAAAGGACGTTGGATGAAATTGCGAACGACGATGACGCGAGCTAACGGCGTGCGATCGCTGACGACCGCGGCATTGCTCATTCTGTGTCCAATCTTCGCTTTACACGCGTACGCTGACGATCTCGCGCAGCAAATCCGTGCGTACAAGGAGAAGCTCGCGATCTACACGATGGCGCGGGCGGCCTACGAACAAGAAGCAGCACCCTATTGGGCTACAATCAACGAAAAGCGGAAACGGCGGATCGCGCGCCAACACGGCGGCGAACGTCCCTCGGCAAGTGATTATGTACTCAACCAACCGCCGCTCTACACCGGGCCACCAAAACCAATCGATCCCGAGAAGCCGCACGCTGACGCGGAGTACGTTCCAGTCGTGGCCGACTTTCTCGAGCAAGCACGCAAGCATTTCGAGTTCGTGCCTGACAGGCCCATCAGCGACGAAGCCTATGCGCAAGCTTATGCGAAAGCTGCCCTCGCGGCGGGACTGACATCCGAGCAATGCGTCAAGATCTACGCCTTCGAATCCGGAGGCGCCGGCGGTTATGCAGTGCAGGCGGGATTGGAATACGACCGGCCCGGCGCACGCGCGATCACCACGGCGCTCGGCTACAACCAGCTCCTGACGACGAACAGCATCGAACTCTTAGCCGAAGCCGGCGATACTATTGTCGCGACGCTGCGCGACAAGGCGCAGAGCGCGGATGATGTGCGACGAGAACGGCTCCTCGAAAAAGTTGCCATTCTGAAGAAAATGATCGCGTTCAGTCGCAGCGTGCCAGATCGCTGGGCTGCACACAGCCGTCTTGCGGCCACGGACAAGGGTCTGGGCGTGCACGCCCTCATCCTTGATGTCGACATCGGCCCACTGCTGCAGGTTCACAAGCTGCTGACCTCTGTGATCTATGCGAAGCGCAAGGGCTACGATGCGCCTCTAACGGCTGCCGAGTTGGAGATGATGAACCTGACCGGCGACGGCAATGGCTTCGACATGGTGAGCATGCCGGACGACCTTCGCAAAAAGGTGCCAACTTCAAATTTCTTCCAGCGTGGCGGCTACGAACGCAATCCGGTAGCCATTCGAAACAACACGGTCGCGAAGCTCCTGGCGGCGACTGACGCCAAGATGGAAGAGGAAGCGCAGCTCTCAGGCGCGAAGAGCCTGAGATTGGCTTTCCAACGCACGGAGTAACTGAGCTTTATTTAACGGGCATTCTTGATCCCGGCGATATCCGCCATCGGAATCAGAAAACCTTCGAAGTTTTTCGCGGTCCACTCGGACTTGGCGGAATCGCTGACTAACGAAAAGCTTTTGTCGGGGCCGATTAGGCGCGCCTCGATAGAAAACGTCCGAGTGCCATTGTCCCAGTCAACTTCCCGCTCGATTTGCAGGACGCGAACGCCTTCGACGGTGCGCTCGCGCGGTTCGCTTACTCGAACATTGCGGATGCGGCCGGAACCTTTGTAGCGCTCCGCCAGATTTCGATGGTGCTGCTCGAATTCAGCGAGTGTCAGCGCAGCGCGATGAGGTTGCGATTTGTAGCTCACGACCGCGCCAGCGGCGCAAAGCTCGCTGGAGCAGCGGTAGGAAACGACGCCGTCGGCGCCAGTCGTTTGCGCCCATCCTTCCATCGCAAGCGCCACGGCTTCTTGGGTGCGGCCAGGCGCGCCGACCAAGCAAATTCCAATCAGCACGATCAACGCGCGGATAACTTGCACCTGCCGCCAATGCCAAGAAACCATTCGCTTTCCGTTCTCCGACCTTCTCGAATGTGGACCGGAGAGCGGTTTCTACACAAGCCTGCTCTGCACGACTGCCGCACCAATGAAGCTCGCGAACAGCGGATGCGGTTCGAAGGGCCTTGACTTCAGCTCAGGGTGATACTGCACGCCGATGAACCACGGGTGGTTCGGATATTCGACCGTTTCTGGCAGCAGGCCGTCAGGCGAAGTTCCAGCAACGCGCAGACCCGCTCTTTCCAGATCAGCGCGATACCGCATGTTCACTTCATAGCGGTGCCGGTGGCGTTCCGAAATTTCCGCCGATCCATAGATCTTGTTGATGTGGCTGCCTTCAGCCAGCTCCGCCCGATACGCGCCGAGACGCATGGTGCCGCCGAGGTCGCCGCCTTGACGACGCTGCTCGAGTTCGTTGCCACGCATCCACTCCGTCATCATGGCGACGACGGGCTCTTTCGATTCACCGAACTCGGTCGAGCTCGCTTCCTTGATGCCGGCGAGATTCCGCGCAGCCTCGATGCACGCCATTTGCATGCCGAAGCAGATGCCGAAGTATGGCACTTGCCGTTCGCGTGCGAATTTCGCTGCTAGGATTTTGCCTTCGGAGCCGCGCTCGCCGAAGCCGCCCGGCACAAGAATGCCATTGACGCCCTCAAGATACGGAGCGGGGTCTTCGCGCTCGAAGATTTCGCTCTCGATCCACTCCAGTCGCACCTTCACGCGATTGGCAATGCCGCCATGAACGAGCGCTTCGTTTAGCGATTTGTACGCATCCTTGAGGCCGGTGTATTTGCCGACGATCGCGATCGTCACCTGTCCTTCCGGATGGGCAACAGCGCGCGAGATCGTCTCCCAGCGCGTGAGATCGGGCTTCGGCGCCCCGGTGATGCCGAACGCGTGCAGCACTTCGCGATCGAGGCCTTCGCGGTGATAAGCGAGCGGCACGTCGTAAATGGAGGCGACGTCGAGCGCCTGGATCACCGCTTCCGGCCTGACATTGCAGAACAGCGCGATCTTCTTGCGCTCGCTGACGGGGATGTCGCGATCCGATCGGCACAGCAGGATGTCTGGCTGAATGCCGATCGAACGGAGTTCCTTTACCGAATGCTGTGTCGGCTTCGTCTTCAACTCGCCCGCAGATGGAATGTAGGGCATCAGCGTCAAGTGGATGAAAACGGACGCGCCCCTTGGCAGCTCGTTGCCTAGCTGGCGAATGGCCTCGAAGAACGGCAAGCCCTCGATGTCGCCCACCGTGCCGCCAATCTCGACCAGAACGAAATCGACATCCTCGTTCCCAGAAAGAACGAAATTCTTGATGGCGTCGGTGACGTGCGGAATGACTTGCACGGTGCCACCCAGGTAATCGCCTCGCCGTTCCTTGGCGAGGATGTCCTGGTATATCCGCCCCGTGGTGACGTTATCCGACCGTTTCGCCGGCACGCCGGTGAAGCGCTCGTAATGCCCGAGATCGAGATCCGTTTCGGCGCCGTCATCGGTTACGAAGACTTCGCCGTGCTGATAGGGGCTCATGGTCCCTGGATCGACATTCAGATAGGGATCAAGTTTCTTGAGCCGAACCGAATAGCCGCGCGCCTGAAGAAGCGCGCCAAGAGCGGCGGACGCTAGGCCTTTGCCGAGAGAGGAGACCACGCCGCCGGTGATGAAGATATACCGCTGCATGGGCCTTGGTTCTGGCACAGCCGACCCCGGATTCGGAAGCGGCTTTTTTGCACCTTCACCAATCGAAAAGGTCGCAACGCTCAGAAAGCAACCGAGCTAGACGCGGCCACACTGCTGAGCAACCTCTTGAGTTGCCGCGGCCTGCACGTCCGGAGGCACGGTTTCAGAGGCAAGTTGGGCCTTCAGCTGCTCGGCCGTTTCCCGCGTATTCCGGGCGGCCGGGGCTATGCCGTCGCGGCCATAGGTAACGTCAATCGACACCACGCGCAGATCCAGCGGCTTGATATCAATGACTTGGCCCTTATCCGTCGTTTTCGTCTTGCCGCACTTGTAGCTCGTGGCGGGAGGCGTCGCCGTGAATGTCTTCTGGTGCTGCTGATTGCCGTAATCGGCGGCCGCGGCCATCGCGATTTTTGCCAGTCGATCCGCTGGCGTGCTCGGCGAACCCGCAGCGGTGATATGCATGCTGCCGTCTGCATTCTGAGCAACGCTATAGCCGGCCGGCGCAAAGAGGTTCGCAGCCTGGTAATCGGTCACGGACGCCGTCGTCATACTGGACAGGCTGGCGCCGCAACCAGCCGTTGCCAGGCCCGTAGCCGAGGCGACGCCGAGAATCCAAGCCCGTCGGGCTATGCTCCGCCCAGCCGCAGTTCTGCCCACGCCAATGTTCGCCATGATGTCCGTCCCCCGAAGTGGCGTCCACTTTTGCAGGGAACTCGACACGGGTCCAGCACCGACGGTGGCCCAGCTTTAGGCCACGCACACAAATCCAGCGTGTGTTGTATCAGCGGACTATTGGTTCTGCGGGACGAGCGGAGCGCGCGGTGTTTCCAGCTTGTCTAAAATGCCGCCGCGGCCAGGCTCAGGCTTCGCCGCCCCACCATTCGTAGCGTTGCCCGCGGGAGCCGTCGCAGCGGGCGAGCTGCCGAACATAGAGCCACGCTGGGTCGAGTGATTGGCCAGGATTGTCAATAGGATACTGGTCGTGAAGAAAGCGGCCGCAAGACCTGCCGTGGTGCGCGTCAGGAGATTGGCTGTCCCGCGGCCCGTCAGGAAGCCACCGCCACCACCGCCACCGATGCCCAAGGCGCCGCCCTCGGATTTCTGCAGGAGCACAACCCCGACGAGGATCGCGGCAATCATCAAGTGGATAACGAGAAGGACGGTAGCCATAAAATCCAGTTCCAGATCAGCCGAGAAGGGCGATAAGTGCGGCAGGGGTCGCGCTATACACTACCCTTGCGCGGGTCGCCAGCCCCCACGGCTTCCAACGCGCTGGGGACCGCCGCCGTCGGCGGTGCCGCCTCGTGACTTTGGGAGCTTTAAGAGCGTGTTCAAGGCCCCGAATGCGGCGAAACCGTCATTTCACCAAAGCCGAAGGCGGGAAGCGACGAGCTTTCCGACGAAGAATTTCCGACAAAGGACGACGACGCTCCAGATGACGGATTTTCCGATTGTACAATGACGGGGGGATTAGGCGCTGCGGTATCGGCGCTCGATTGATCACCCGTGTCGCCTTTGCCAGCGCTCTTCTTTGCCTCCGAAGGCTTCGCCTTCTTCTTTGTCACCTTTTTGGGAGCGGCCTTCTTGTCACCGGCCTTATCGGCAGTGCCTCCAGGCTTGGGCGGGTCCTTTGCTGCCGGGGCAGTCGGGTCGGCGTCCGAATTGATTTCGATCCGGGCCGCGGCCTCGCTTGCCCTTTGCGCTTCCGGTGAAAGCTTGGCATCGCGGCAGCCGAACTTCACCTGCTCGTCAAGAAGCATGTAATGCTCGATGTCGCGCAGGCGATCTGCCGGGAGGTTTGCCTTCGCCCAGTCAGCGCCCTTGTTGATATCGTCAAGGATGCCGGATTGCCGGAACTTGATTTGCTCCAGGCGCAGCGAGCTGCAGGTATCGGCGTCGATCTTGGCCTGGGTAGCGGCCGCAGCAAGCGGAAGAGCGAAAATGGCTGCAAAAATAAATGCACGGCGAGGAATCAGCATCACTCACCTTTCATAGGCACGAACTATGGCGAGAAAATCGCTCGCCTTGAGACTGGCACCTCCAACGAGAGCGCCGTTGACGTTCTCCACGGCCATCAACGTTGCCGCGTTATCCGGTTTCACCGAACCGCCGTAGAGAATTCGCATCTTAGCGCCTTCTGAGCCGAAGAGTGTGACCAGATCGCTACGGATTGCGGCATGAACTGCTTTCACGTCGTCAGGCGTTGGCGTGAGACCGGTGCCGATGGCCCACACTGGCTCATAGGCGATGACGGTAGTTGCTGCCGTGGATGATGCAGGCACAGATTCCTTGAGTTGCCCGCACACCACAGAAACAGTTTCCCCGGCTGATCTCTGATCCTTGGTCTCTCCAATGCAAACGATGGCGACGAGGCCGGCGCGGTGGGCTGCCTCCGCTTTTGCTCGGACCTCAGCGCTCGTCTCTCCATGGTCCGCGCGCCGCTCGGAATGGCCAACGATGACGGCAGTTGCGCCCGCGTCTCGCAGCATCTCGGCCGAAATATCGCCCGTATGGGCCCCACTCGGCTCAGGATGGCAATCCTGACCAGCCAACTGCACCCCACTCCCCTCCGCCGAGGCAGCAAATGGTGCGATCAGGGTCGCCGGAGGGGCAATCATGATGTCTACCGGGAGATCAGCGAGCGGACCCATATGGGCATCGCGAACCGCCAGAACCTCGGCTAGACTCGCCTTCCGGCCGTTCATTTTCCAATTTCCCGCGATCAGCGGCCGAATCCCGCGCCCGTCTTTCACCATGCTGCCCTCGTGCTGCGGACGCTCGTACGGCCTCTCCGGAGGCCCCGCATCGGTGAACACTCCGTAACCTCATCCGCGCCACGCTTGCAATCCGAAACGGGCTGCGCTTCATATCACGCCGAACCACCCCCGCGCGCCGCGCGGACATTCGCCATCCGAAGCTCGTGAGCCTACGCCTTCCCGCGCGGCAGCGTCACGCTTCCATCAACGGGACGTCTTTACGCATGCTTGAAGCTCTCAGACGCGGCGCCCAGACTCGGGTCGCCAAGCTGCTGTTCGGATTATTGGTGCTGAGCTTCGGCATCTGGGGCGTCCATGACGTGTTCACCGGCTGGGGTCGTGGCGCCATAGCGAAAGTCGGCAGCACGTCGATTTCCGATGAAGAATTCCGCCGTGCTTACCAGGACGAAATCGATCGCGTGTCGCAGCAGGCGAGACAACGGATCACCCCTGAACAGGGCCGCGCGTTCGGACTTGACCGGCGGGTGCTGGCACAGCTCATTGCTGGCGCGGCGATCGAAGCCCACGCGCATCAGCTCGGCCTCGCCCTGTCCGACAAGACCATCGTCGATGGCGTCCAGGCCGACCCCGACTTCCAGACCGACGGCAAGTTCTCCAAGGCGAATTTCGATAACCTGCTCCGCCAGATTGGCCTGAGCGAGCGCGGCTTCCTCGATCTGCGGCGCAAGGATGAACTGCGGGCCGCAATCGTCAGATCTTTCATCGCCGGCCAGACGATCCCAAAGCCGCTGTTTGATCTGATGCACGCCTACAACAACGAGAAGCGCGTCATCGAATGGGTGAAGATCGATCCTGATGCGGTCACCGTCGCGGATCCGACTGAGGCAAAGCTCAAGGAACTCTACGACAAAGATAAATCGAAATACATGACGCCAGAGTATCGCAACGTTCAGGTGCTGATGCTCGACGTCGACGCCCTCAAGAAGCACATCGACATCAGCGACGCCGAGATCCAAAAGGCATACGAGGCCAGTAAAGCGAGCTACGACACGCCGGAAGAGCGGCGAATCCAGCAGATCTCGTTCAAGGACAAGGCCGCTGCCGAAGCTGCCCTAAAAGCATTGCGCGATGGATCGAAGTCATTTGCTGACGTCGCCAAGGAAGCGGGCGCGAAGGACACCGATGTCGATCTCGGCCTCATTACCAAGAAGTCGATGATCGATCCCAAGATCGCCGACGCAGCCTTTTCGCTCGAGAAGGACAAGTATTCGGATGTGATCGAGGGCCGGTTTGCCGACGTGATCCTGCGCGTCACGCAAATACAGCCAGGCGTCACGCGCACGCTGGCGGACGTGAAGGACCAGGTTCGTGACAAGCTCGCCACTGAAAAGGCGCGTGCGGAGCTGCAGAACAAGCACGACGAGATCGAGGATAACCGGATTGCGGGCAAATCTCTGAAGGAAATCGCCGAGGCCCAGAAAATCACCTTCAAGGAGATTCCCGCCGTTGATGCCACTGGTCTTGGACCTGACGGCAAGCCGGTTATGGAAACACCGGATCTTCGCAAGATCATCTCGCGAGCGTTCGCTCCCGACAGCAACAATGACGATGCCGGCATCGAGCTGTCGAGCGACGGCTACGCGTGGGTCAACGTAGTCTCGACGGAAGCGCCGAAGCAGAAGCCGTTCGATACGGTGAAGGAAGAGGTCAAGAACGACTATCTTTCATCCGAACGCCATCGCTTGCTGGAGGAGCTTGCGAAAAAGCTCGCCGATCGCGTCAACGCCGGAACTCCCATCTCCGCCATCGAAGCCGAAGCCAAGAACAAGGTCGAAAAGACCGAGCCGATCACGCGTAAAACCATTCCGCAAAGCATTTCCGAAAGCGTCGTCGCACAAGCCTTCGCCATGGCGAAAGGCAAAGCGGGATTCGGTGAATCACCTGACCACACGACGGAAATCGTGTTCCAGGTCGCAGACATCATTCCGGCGCCGGCTGCCTCCCTGACCGAAACGGATGAACTCAACCGTCAGCTTCAGGGCCAACTCGCGAACCAGACACTCACCGAATACACCGAAGCTTTGAAGAAGCGCCTCGGAACGACTGTCAACGAGGCTGAGATCAAGTCCGTGCTTGGCGTCAGCGACGAGTGAGATTGACGTGAGCACGCTTACGGCATCGCCCGCAATGGAAGTCTGCCCGGCCGCCGATGCCTTCGCGCGACGCTACGATGAGGGCAAATCGCAGGTCGTGTGGGCTCGTCTCATCGCCGACCTCGAGACGCCGGTATCGGCTTATCTCAAGCTCGCGGATCGGCTGCCGATGAGCTTTCTGCTGGAATCCATTGAAGGCGGCTCCGCGCGCGGTCGCTACTCAGTCATCGGCTTTGCGCCCGATCTCATTTGGAAGGCGAACGGCGATACGGCAGAAGTCAACAGCTCGCCGGAGGCCAATCCCGACGCGTACATGCGCGACGATCGGCCAACTCTGCAATCCTTGCGCAATCTTCTGCAGGAAAGCGCGATCGAGCTCCCAGAGGCGCTACCCCCCATGGCCGCCGGCATCTTCGGCTACATGGGATACGACACCGTTCGGTTGATCGAGAATTTGCCGGAAATGAAGCCGGACGCGCTCGGCGTTCCCGACGCGATCCTCATCCGGCCGACGCTGATGTTGATCTTCGACAACGTCAAGGACGAGATGATCCTGGTGACGCCGGTCCGGCCTCATCCCGATGTTCCCGCGGAAGATGCCTACGCCGCTGCATTGTTGCGACTTGAGACCACGATCTCGCGACTTGCAGGCCCGGTTCCGCCAACAGCCGCACCACGATCGTCGGCGCCGGTGCTGCAGGAACCGCAATCGAACACCTCGCCTGCTGATTACATGGCGATGGTTGCGAAAGCCAAAGAGTACATCAAGGCCGGCGATATATTTCAGGTCGTCCTTTCGCAGCGCTTCTCTGCGCCGTTCGACTTGCCATCCTTCGCCCTCTATCGCTCGTTGCGTCGGCTCAATCCCTCGCCCTTCCTGTTCCATCTCGACTTCGGCACCCTCCAACTCGTCGGCTCGTCCCCGGAAATTCTTGTTCGCGCGCGCGATGGCGTCGTCACCATTCGACCGATCGCGGGCACAACCCACCGCGGAGCCACCGATGCTGAAGACAAAGCTCTGGCCTCCGCCCTGCTCGCTGATCCGAAAGAGCGCTCCGAGCACCTGATGCTTCTCGATCTCGGCCGCAACGACGTCGGCCGCGTGTCCTTGCCCGGGACGGTGACGGTGACGGACAAGTTCGTCATCGAACGGTACAGCCACGTCATGCACATCGTCTCCAATGTCATCGGCAACCTCGATGAAGCTAACCACGATGCGATCGACGCCCTGATGGCTGGTTTCCCCGCGGGAACGGTTTCCGGCGCCCCGAAAGTTCGCGCCATGGAGATCATCGCCGAACTCGAGAAAGCCAAGCGCGGTCCGTACGCCGGATGTGTCGGTTATTTCTCCGCCAGCGGCGAAATGGATACCTGCATTATTCTGCGCACCGCGATCTTGAAGGACGGGATGATCCACGTACAGGCAGGCGCCGGTGTGGTCCACGACAGCGTGCCCGAAAACGAGCAGCGCGAGTGCATCAACAAAGCCAAGGCCGTGGTGCGAGCCGCCGAGGAAGCGGTGCGATTCGCCGCACAGGCGTCGAACATTCCGCCGCGCGCAAACTGATCATCAGCCGAGCCGACCTCACCGCGGCTTGGGTTTTGCTTCGGCCTTCCATCGTTTGCCCCAGGCGCGCTGCCATGGCGACCATTTCGGCCGCCATAGCAAACTGACCATGCTGTGCCAGATCGCGTAGATCGGTAGCCAGAACAGAACGCGGATCGGAAGCGCGCCAAGTGCGAAGACCCAGCGCTGTGCGGTCTTGGAGGCAGAAGCACCGTACTTTTGGGTGCGAGCCCTGACCCAGCCCCTCACCTTCTCCTGGCCCAAAACGCGCTCGGCCAGCCGCAATGCGAAAAACGCGGCGATCGCGAGAGGCAAAATAAGCCAGAGCACGATCCAGAGGAACTGCACGATAATCCACCAGAGGATGCTGGCGGCTAAGCCGAAGAGCCAAAAAACTGGTGCCAGGAGGTATTCCATCGCAGATGGACCTTGTCATCACGCCAGCGCGAATCTATGGCCTACCGCTTAACGACACCGACGAGCTGCTATAAGGTTCGTCCGCCGCGCAACGCCAGCCCAAGGCCGCAATGCTTTCCCTCGCCCTCCTCCGACACGCCAAATCCAGCTGGGATGCGACCGACATCGAGGACTTCGATCGGCCTTTGAACGAGCGCGGACGTTCGGCTGCGCCGTTGATGGCCCAGGCGCTGAAGGAACTCAATTTCATGCCCGACCTCGTGATGTGCTCGCCAGCAAGGCGCACACGAGAAACCCTGTCGCTGATTTCCAACGCCGTGAAAGACGTCAAGGTCGATTTCGACGAGGAGTTGTATCTCACGAGTCAGGAAACGCTCTATGGCCTGCTCAAAGCGGTGCCGGCCTCCGCAAAAAAAGTTCTGATGATAGGGCACAATCCCGGCATGCACGGTTTGGCGTTGTTCCTGACCGGCACAGGGGACGCCAAATCAATCTCCCGTCTTGAAGACAAGTTTCCGACTGCTGCCTTGGCGATGTTTACTTTCCCGCAAGCCTCTTGGCATGAACTGCTCCCGGCGTCAGGGCACCTGGAAACCTTCATAACCCCGCGCGACCGCGACAAAGGCTGATTTCGCCTTTACTTTGAATCGCTGGCCCCGATAGCCATATTTCCTTGTCGCGACGCCACCCACGTCTGCTAGAAGGGCAGCGTGTGAGTACGACGCCGGCACACGAAGGGCCAATATGCTGATCCTGATCGATAACTACGACAGCTTCACTTACAATCTCGTCCATTATCTCGGCGAGCTTGGCACCGAAAGCGTGGTCATTCGCAACGACAAGGTTTCCGCCGACGAAGTCATGGCGCAGAAGCCGGAGGCCATCGTGCTGTCGCCAGGCCCGTGCACGCCCAACGAGGCTGGGGTTTGCCTCGACCTCATCAAGAAGGCCGGGCCGACGATTCCGCTCCTCGGGGTTTGCCTCGGCCATCAGGCAATCGGACAGGCTTACGGCGGGGATGTCGTGCGGGCTCCGACGCCAATGCACGGCAAGCTGTCGACGATTACGAATACTGGCAAGGGCATCTTCAAGGGACTGCCGAAACGCTTCGAGATCACACGCTATCACTCTTTGATCGTCGACAGGGCGACGCTACCCGACTGTCTGGAAGTGACGGCGGAAACCGACGACGGGCTCATCATGGGACTGCAGCATAAATCGCATCCCGTGCATGGCGTGCAGTTCCACCCGGAAAGCATTGCCTCCGAGCAGGGCCATGCGCTGCTTGCCAACTTCCTCGAACTCGCGGGGCTGACGCCCAAGAGCCGCAAGGCAGCCTGACCGTGACAACAACCGCCATCGTCGCCAATCCGGCACGCGAACTGAAGCACCTCATGAACAGCATCGCTGAGGGCCAAACCCTTGGCGACGAAGGCATGCAGAAGGCACTCGACCTGCTGATGTCCGGCATTGCGCCACCGGTTGTCATGGGTGCTTTTCTCATGGGAGTCCGAGTTCGTGGCGAGACGACGGAAGAGATCACCGGCGCGGCAAAATTCATGCGCAGCCGGATGACAACCGTCGACGCGCCGCCGGGAGCGATCGATATCGTGGGTACTGGCGGCGATAGCCGCGGCACCTATAATATCTCCACTGCAGCGACGATCGTTGCTGCGGGCGCTGGTGCAATCGTGGCAAAGCACGGCAACCGCGCCGTGACGTCGCTATCGGGAGCTTCGGACGTTCTCGCTGCGCTCGGGGTGAAACTCGACGTGCCGCCCGTCGTTGTATCCCGCGCCATTGCGGATGCCGGTGTGGGCTTCCTCTGGGCGCCGCTCTATCATCCGACGTTCAAGGCCTGGGCGCCGATCCGAGCCGATCTTGGCCTGCGGACAATTTTCAATCTCCTCGGGCCGCTCTGCAATCCAGCCCAAGTGACGCGCCAAGTACTTGGCGTCTACAGCCGTAACCTTGTCGAGCCAATTGCGGAAGTGCTTCGCAAGCTCGGATCGTTCCATACCTGGGTTGTTCACGGCGCCGACGGCATGGATGAACTGACGACGACGGGCGTTACGTATGTTGCCGAATTGAAGGACGGCGATATCTACGCCTTCGAATTGACGCCGGAGGATGCGGGTCTGCCCCGCAGCACCATCGAAGCGCTGCAGGGGGGCGACGCCGCAACCAACGCAGCCGCCATTCACGCGCTGCTCCATGGAGAGCCGGGTCCCTACCGCGACATTGTATTGCTCAATGCCGCGGCCGCACTTGTCGTTGCAGATAAGGCGGAGAGTTTGAACCAAGGCATCGAGCTGGCTGCCGCAGCAATCGACAGTGGACGCGCGGCGCGTGCTCTTGACCGGCTGGTCGCCGTGACGAACGAGCGAGTGTGAACCCATGGCCGACATCCTCGATAAGATCACCGCTTACAAGCGCGAGGAAATAGCTCGGGCCAAAGTTTTGAAACCTCTGCGCGTGATCGCCGAATATGCCCGCTCCGCTCCGCACGTTCGTCCGTTCGCGCAAGCAATTGCCGCCAAACACGCGAACAAGAAACCCGCGCTCATCGCCGAAATCAAGAAGGCATCGCCTTCGAAGGGCTTGATCCGCGCCGACTTCGATCCGCCGGCGCTCGCGAAGGCCTATGAAGCCGGCGGCGCGGCATGCCTTTCCGTGCTCACCGATCAGCCGTCGTTCCAGGGCGCACCTGAGTTCCTGACGGCCGCGCGCGAAGCAGTGAAACTGCCGGTGCTGCGCAAAGACTTCATGATCGACACCTATCAGGTCGCAGAAGCCCGGGCCTGGGGCGCCGATTGCATCCTGATCATCCTCGCGGAGGTCGAAGACGCCATCGCGCAAGACCTCGCGAGTGCTGCGAAAGACTGGGGCATGGATGCCATCGCAGAAGTGCACGACGCGTCCGAACTCGAGCGCGCCTTGAAGCTAGATTGCCGTCTCATCGGCATCAACAACCGCAATCTCAAGACCTTCGAGGTGAAACTCGAAACGACAGAGGAACTCGCACCGCTTGTTCCTGCAGATCGCATTGTTGTCGGCGAAAGCGGTATCTTCACACCGGCAGATCTTACGCGCCTCGCAAAAGTCGGCGTCAACACCTTCCTCGTGGGTGAGAGCCTGATGCGTCAGGCCGACGTCGCCGGGGCAACGAAGACGCTTCTGTCCGCTTCCCCATGAGCAAACTCTCGCACATCGACGACAAAGGCGACGCCCGGATGGTCGACGTCTCCGATAAGGCAGTGACGGCGCGCCATGCGATCGCCGAGGGGTTCATCGCCATGCGGCCGGAGACCTTGGCTCTCGTCGAAACAGGACAAGCGAAAAAAGGCGACGTGATCGGCGCCGCACGCATCGCTGGAATCATGGCTGCAAAGCGCACGCATGAATTGATCCCGCTCTGCCATCCCCTGGCCATCACCAAAGCGACTGTCGACTTCGCAACGACGCACGCGCCGGCCGGTATCCGCGTCACCGCCGAGGTGAAGGTATCTGGCCAGACCGGAGTGGAGATGGAGGCGCTCACGGCGGTGTCCGTCGCATGCCTCACGCTTTACGACATGCTGAAAGCTGTCGACAAGGACATGGTGATTTCCGATGTCCGCCTTCTCGAGAAGGCAGGTGGCAAATCGGGAACCTACAAAGCGGGCTCGCGTCCCGCAGGTGATTGACGATGGCTCTGCTGCCCGTTTCCGAGGCCCTCCGGCGCATTCTCGATAGTGCTGCAACTTTGCCGTCGGAGTCCGTAGGCCTGCTCGCCGCGCGCGGTCGCACCCTGGCGGAAGCCATCACATCAAAGGTCGACAATCCGCCGTTCGACGCGTCCGCGATGGATGGGTACGCCGTCCGGTCTGAAGATGTCGCAACTGTTCCGGTCACGCTCACAGTCGTTGGCGAAGCGGGGGCTGGGCGGCCATTCACCGACACGCTTCGCAAGCGACAGGCCGTACGCATCTTTACAGGGGGCATTCTCCCGCCGGGTGCGGATGCGATCGTCATTCAGGAAAACACGACGGCGTCTGGTTCCGAGGTGACGGTCCTGGAGACAGCCCAGCGCGACGCGAACGTCAGGACGCGCGGCCAGGATTTCGCGGCGGGTGAAGTGCTCGTTGAACCAGGTCGCCTGCTGACCGCACGCGATGTTCTGATCTCGGCATCAGCCGGATATGCCGAACTCTCCGTCGCACGAAAGCCGGTCGTCGCTATTCTCTCGACTGGCGACGAACTCGTCGCGCCGGGAGAACCTCTTGGCCCCGGCCAAATCTCGGGATCGAACGCCTATGGCCTGTCCGGGGTCGTAGAAGCGGCTGGCGGCGAAGCGCGCTTTCTTGGCATCGCCCGCGATTCCCTCGCGTCTCTGGATGAATTCATCTCTGCTGCAGAGGACGCCGATGTTCTGGTAACAAGCGGAGGGGCTTCCGTCGGCGATCATGATCTCGTGCGGCCGGCGCTTGAGAAAGCGGGTGCGCAACTCGATTTCTACAAGATTGCGATGCGCCCAGGAAAACCCCTGTTCTTCGGCTCGCGGCAAATCAGCGGCCGTCGACAATATTGCGTGGGACTGCCGGGCAATCCTGTTTCTGCGATGATCTGCGCGCGTGTGTTCCTAGTCCCCCTGATCGGTCGCCTGCTTGGACGAGAGACGCCATTTGAGGCGCTCGATGCGGTTCTAACGGACTCTATTCCCGCGAACGGTCCCCGCGAGCACTACATGCGAGGCGAGCTTGACGTGTCGAGCGTGCCGGCTCGTGTAACGGCGTTCAAGAAGCAGGACAGCGGGCTGGTCAAGTTTCTTCAGCGCGCGAACTGCCTCGTGGTTATTCCCGCAGACTCGCCCGCTCTCGACGCCGGAGCCTCCGTCCGGGTCCTTAAGCTCGATATTTGAGCACGCACACACCGCCGACCGAATGTTCTGTCCGGCGGTGGGCATAGCGCGCATACTGCGCGTGAATGGGCGATATTTGTGCAGTCCGGCGGTCGTTTGTTCCGGAACATTCCGAGCCTTGAAGAAGTTTTTTGAGAACCTGTTTTCGCGAGGGCGTCAAAATTATGCTTATTCACGTTGGTTACGATATTGGCCTTGAGCTTTCGGCGCCCACGCCGCTGCTCCTTCTCCTCGACGTCCACAGCAGCCGGCGCCGCGATATGATCTACGAGGATGCGCTGCACACGCCGGACGTCCCCATCTCTCACGGGCTCGATCTCTACGGAAATCGGACGCAGCGCCTCGTCGCGCCTCCGGGCCAGATGAAGCTAAGTTATCGCGCCGTTGTCAGCGATTCCGGCGAGGTCGAAGAAAAGCCCTTCACCGCGCGCGAGATCCCTGTCTCAGATCTTCCGAACTACGCGTTGCACTTCCTGAGCGGCAGCCGCTATTGCGAAACCGATCAACTTGCAGCGATTGCGTGGCAGCTGTTCGGGCATATTTCTCCGGGCTATCAGCGGGTCAAAGCGATCTGCGACTTCGTCCATAACCGGATCAAATTCGATTATCAGGCGGCACGCTCGACGCGCACGGCTTATGAAGCCTACAACGAGCGAACTGGCGTTTGCCGTGACTATGCGCATCTGGCCATCGCGTTCTGCCGATGCCTGAATATTCCGGCCGCCTACGTGAATGGCTATCTGGGAGACATTGGTGTCCCGGCTGACCCGGCACCGATGGATTTCAGCGCTTGGTTCGAGGCCTACATCGATCATCGATGGGTAACGTTCGACGCGCGGCACAACATGGCGCGAACCGGCCGTATCGTCATCGCCCGGGGGCGCGACGCGGCCGATGTGGCAATGATCACGTCTTTCGGCCAGCATTACCTGCGCGAATTCAAGGTCATCTGCGAGGAGGTCGCGCCCCAGCGCGCGACAGAACTCAAGTCGCGCGCTGCGTGATGCCTTGGCGCGAGACGGCTCAGTCCTTTGCGCGCTCGACGTAGGACCCGTCGGCGGTCATGACCACGACGCGGGTGCCAGCGCCGATGTGCGGCGGGACCATCACACGAGCCCCATTAGATAGCTTCGCTGGCTTGTAGGACGACGAGGCGGTCTGCCCTTTTACGACCGGATCGGCTTCGACGATCTCGAGGGTTACGCGCTGCGGCAGTTCGATGGATATCGGATTGCCCTCATGAAGCGAAACTAGGCACGTCATGCCCTCCTGCAACCATTGCCCCTGATCGCCGACGACATCCTTCGAAATCGAGATCTGATCGAAAGTCTCGGGCTGCATGAAATTGTAGCCCATGTCGTCTTCGTAGAGGTAATTGAAGTCCTTTTCGTCGAGATAGGCCCGCTCGACTTGGTCCGTGGTGCGATAGCGCTCGGTGACCTTAACGCCGTCGGCGATGCGCCGCATTTCGAGATGCGTCACCGGTGTACCCTTGCCCGGATGAATGTTTTCCGCATGCATCACAACGGCGAGCTTGCCATCGAGATCGAGCACGTTGCCTTTGCGGACCGAGCTTGCAATAACCTTTACCACGGGTACATCTCCGTTCTTATATTCAAAGCGCTGCGGCCGCCTCAGGGGCGGCCGGCCGGCGGAAGCCTTCAGGGAATCTGTCGCGTCTCATACCCGCTAAGTACCGTGCCGCCAAGTGCGGCAACCCGGTCGCCAACGTCTAGATTGTACGCATGTCGCAGCTTTCCCCCTGGTGGAGCCCCGAACGCCACGCCGACCGCCGCCATTTCCTGACTGGTCGCGGCCGGATCAAAACGGCGGTCCGGAATTGGTTTCTGGCTGAAGGGTTTACGGAAGTCGAACCGGGAATTCTCCAGTTTTCGCCGGGTAACGAAACGCATCTGCATGCCTTTCGCACGGAATTGGTGGGTACGGATCTCTCCCGGCACGAGCTCTTTCTTCACACCTCGCCCGAATTCGCGATGAAGAAACTGCTCGCGGCCGGTGAGACCAAGATTTTCAGTTTCTCGCCCGCTTTTCGCAATCGCGAACGGGGGTCGTTGCACAGTCCGGAATTCACGATGCTCGAATGGTATCGTGCTGACGCGCCGTACCAGACGCTCTGGGACGATTGCGGGACGATCCTGAAAGTCGCGAGCGAAGCGACAGAACGGAAGCAATGGTCCTTTCGGGGGCGGACGTGCGAAGTGTGTGCGCCCTGTGATATGCTGACCCTCGAAGAGGCATTCCTGCAGCAGGCTGGAATAGCGCTCCGTCAGTCAGGCTCCAATTTGATCGTAGATCGCGACGCTCTGCTTTCGGAAGCTGAGGTGGCAGGCGTACGCACTGACGCCGACGATACCTGGTCCGATATCTTCAGCCGCGTTCTCGTGGAGAAGATCGATGACCATCTGGGCTCGCCCGCACCTTCGATACTCTACGAATATCCCATCACCGAAGCCGCCCTCGCCCGCCCGGTGTCTAGCGATCCGCAGGTCGCCGAACGCTTCGAACTTTTCGTTTGTGGCGTCGAACTCGCAAACGGGTTCGGTGAGCTGACCGATGCCGACGAACAGCGACGCCGGTTCGAAACGTGGATGGCGGAGAAGGAGCGGATCTATGCCGAACGCTACCCGCTCGACGAGGATTTTCTCGCCGCATTACGCGACATGCCTCAAGCCTCTGGATGCGCGTTAGGCTTTGACCGGCTCGCAATGCTCGCAACCGGCGCGGAGAGAATCGACCAGGTTCTTTGGACTCCTTTCCCGCTACAGAACGAATAGGAAGAGCAATGACACAGGACGTTCACACCGGCGGCTGCCAATGCGGAGCGATACGTTTCCGCGTGGAAGGAATTCTTGACGACGCTTCCGTTTGCCATTGCCGCATGTGTCAGAAGGCATTTGGCAGCTTCTATGCGCCGCTCGTCAGCGTTCGCAACGCCAAACTCACCTGGACCAGGGGCGAACCAAAAAAATATCAGTCTTCCAATGCGGCCGCGCGCGGCTTCTGCGCCGACTGCGGAACACCGTTGACCTACGAAGCGCCCGACGGCGTCGCGGTCGCGATTGGCGCCTTCGATCAGCCGCAAACAATCGTGCCCAAAGTTCAGTGGGGAACCGAAGCAAAAATGCCGTACGTCGATTGGATCGCGGGGCTCCCTCAGCACGAGACACTCGAAGATCCCAACGCGGCCCCTTTCCTGAAGGATCTGGTTTCCTATCAACACCCGGATCACGATACGGAAGTCTGGCCGCCGAAATGACGATCATCGAACGCCGGCTGTCGTCCGTAAGTGATTTAGTTGCCGCAGCCTTGGTAAGCGACAGCGACCGTGATGCATTGGAAAGAGTCGCCGAACGCTACGCGATAGCGCTCACCCCGGCCATTGCAAACGCCATCGACCGTGGTGCATCGAGCGATCCGCTCGCACTACAGTTCATTCCGAGCGAGCGTGAGCTTCAGCCGCATCCGCGCGAGAACGACGACCCGATCGGAGATCGCCTCAAGAGCCCGGCGCCGGGCATCGTGCATCGCTACGCAGATCGTGTGTTGTTCAAGATTGCGAGCGTTTGTCCCGTATACTGCCGCTTTTGTTTCCGGCGCGAGATGGTGGGCCCGGCGAATGGCGAAGCCTTATCCGCTGAAGAATTTGCGCAGGCGATCGCCTACATTCGGCAGACACCCAGTATCTGGGAGGTGATCCTCACTGGCGGCGATCCGCTTATTCTGTCGCCGAGGCGGATTCGCGAAACAGTCGAAGCCCTGTCGACCATCAGCCACGTCAAAGTGCTGCGATGGCATACGCGCGTGCCCGTCGTGGATCCCGAGCGCATTTCAGCGGATCTTATCGACGCGCTCAATTCAAGCCATCAGACCGTCTTTGTTGGACTGCACACCAATCACCCGCGTGAACTGACGCTGGCTGCCCGAAGCGCCATCTCGCGCCTCGCTGACGCAGGCCTTCCCCTGCTCAGCCAGACGGTGCTGCTCAAAGGCGTCAACGACGATGCGGATACGCTGGAAGCCTTGATGCGTCAACTGGTGGAGCTTCGGGTAAAGCCGTACTACTTGCATCACGGCGATCTTGCGCCGGGAACAACGCACTTTCGCACCACGATTGAAGATGGCCGGCAGCTGATGGCCGAGCTGCGACGACGCGTGTCCGGCATTGCGTTGCCGACGTACGTGCTCGACCTGCCTGGAGCGCACGGTAAAGTCCCGGTAGAGAGCGGATCGCTCTCAGACACTACGGAGGGCTACCTCTTCAGGGACAGGCATGGCCGGTCACATCATTACGAGGACGCGTGCGCGGCACCTGACGTGCCTTGATCGCAGCGATTAGCCCAGGCGCCAGGCCCTCGTCAGGAAGCGCGCCGGCGGAGTTTCTCCTTCGTCAAGCTCCAGTGCATCGACGGCATCGAACCACTCGTCGCGCAAGCTCGGCGGCAACCGCGTTCCGCACCAAGGGCATCGGTCGATCAAAACATATGACGCCGTACCGTCGTGGATAATGAGGCCGTACTCGTTCATGATCTCGTTGTAGACAACGAGGGAATCTCCACATGCAAACGGATCGGAATGTTCCGGGCACTCGAACCTAAGTGCATTGACCATGGACGCGCAGCAATGCGGCGCAGAAGGACTCGCCGACCAGGCAGCCTCTAATGGCATCCAGAGCACGCGCCTGCCCGGAAAAAGAGCTCGAGACAACCTACGCTCCCATTTCCCAACGGGGCTTGAGCGTTCTCTTGCGACCGCAAGAGAAATCAACCAGCCCCGAAGCCGTCATCCTCGAAGTTCCATTGGAATTCAATCGGTACCCGTCGGCCTGGGTGACTGTTGAAACGCTCGATCTCCTCATTGGTGCCAAAAACTCTTTTGGTTGCTTGTCCTAGGGGTTCGGTGCCAAACTGACGCATATCAAACATGCCCGGCAAACGGGCGGGACTGCTTCGGAGGAACGAAATGAACGAACTGCTCCCTCGGGAAAAATTCTTTGGCGCATGTCCCCATGACTGTCCCGATACCTGCGCGATGATTTACGAGACCCAGCAGGGTCGCCTCGTCGAGGTTCGTGGGAATAAAGAGCATCCGATGACTCGGGGCGGCTTGTGTGTGAAGCTGAAGGACTTCGCCGACCATCACGCCAATCCAGACCGTCTGCTTTATCCGCTCAAGCGGTCAGGCCCCAAGGGCTCGAAAGAGTTCAAGAGGATCTCGTGGGACGAAGCCATCTCCGAGATCGGCGCGCGCTGGCGCGAGATCATCGCCGAGCACGGCGCCCAGGCGATCATGCCTTACAGCTACCTCGGCAATATGGGACTCGTGCAGGGCATCAATTCGGGCGATCCGTTTTTCAACCGACTCGGCACCACGGTGAATGAGAAGACCTTCTGCGCGTCCGGCTCATCGACCGCATGGCTTCTCACCGTCGGCCCTACCGGTGCGGTGGATCCCGAGAGCTTCGTGCATGCCAAATACATAGTGATCTGGGCCTGTAACTCGATCTCGACTAATCTCCATCATTGGCCGTTCGTGCTCGAAGCGCAAAGACGTGGCGCAAAGCTCGTCGTCATCGATGCCTACCGCTCGCGCACAGCGAAGGCTGCGGACTGGCATATCTGCCCGAAGCCCGGCACCGATGGCGCGCTGGCAATGGGCGTCATCAACTCCATCGTCGAGCAAGGGCTGGTCGACCAGGACTACGTCGACAACTACACCCACGGTTTTGCCGAACTTAAAGCCCGCGCTTCCGAATTCACGCCCGAATACGTTGAACGCACCACGGGCGTTTCCGCAGAAGACATTCGGAAGTTTGCCCGCGAATTCGCGACTGCTCAGCCATCCGTCATTCGGCTCGGCGTCGCATTGGAGCGCAGCGCCGGCGGCGGTCAGGCGATCCGTGCGGTCTGCAGCCTTCCCGCGCTGGTTGGTTCCTGGCGTTATGTCGGCGGCGGCCTCCTGCAGATGCCGCTCTGGGATTTCCCGATCGATTGGGCCAAGGCGGCGCGTCCCGACTGGATCAAACCCGGTACGCGGGTAGTGAACAACCTGCGGCTAGGGGCAGCGCTGACCGGCGAGATGAAACTCGATCCGCCGATCAAGAGCCTCTTCGTGTTCTGCACCAACCCAGTCAGCCAAGCGCCGGAGACCAACAAGATCGTCGCAGGCCTCAAGCGCGAAGACCTTTTCACGGTCGTCGCTGAGCACTTCCTCACCGACACGGCGAGATACGCGGATATCGTGCTGCCTGCGGCGATGGCCGGCGAGGCAGAAGACATGATGTGGTCGTGGGGCCATTTCTACCTCACCTACAATCAGAAGGCGGTCGAGCCACCGGGAGAATGCAAGCCGACGAGCGATCTCTGGCGTCTTTTGGCGAAGGAAATGGGCTTCGACGATCCGGTCTTCAAAATGACCGACAGCGAGCTGTGTGCCGAATACATCAACTGGGATGACCCGAAGATGGGCGGCATAGACATGGAGTATTTCAAGAAGCACGGCTACTTCAAGATCGATGTCGGCCCGGCTGACACCCGCACCCCCCATGCGGAAGGCAAGTTCCCGACACCTTCCGGTAAGGTCGAGTTCCTATTGCACGATGCCAAGAACTTCGTCGCCGGTCCGTTCCGGGCGATGTACGAAGGCGAGCAATCGGGTGAACCGGTCGATCCGCTTCCAGGGTATGTGCCGCCCCGCGAGACGCCCGAGACGAACCCGGCGCGCGCCAAGCTCTACACGCTCAACATCATTTCGCCGAAGAGCCACGCGTTCCTGAACTCATGCTATGCGAACGAACCACATAAGATCAAAGCACAAGGCGATCAGTTCGTGATGATCTCACCGGGAGATGCGGACCGGCGTTCGGTTCGCGATGGCGACCCTGTGCGCGTCTATAATGATCGCGGCGATTTCGAAGGGGTCGCGCGTGTGACGGATGACGTGCCCGATGGCGTGGTGGTGGCGACGCTCGGCTATTGGCGCTCGCTCAACCGCTCGGATGGCTCCGTCAACTGCATCTCGTCCGATGCTTGGAGCGGACTCGGCCGCGCACCGACATTCTCGGACAATCTGGTTGAGGTCCAGCGGGTTAACTGACGAACGCCTACTCTACTTTGAAGGACCTGCGCGACATCAGGTTGCGCAGGTCTCTGTTCCCCAGGTGACATCTGCGAAATCCCCCTCCGGCTAATATGGTGTCGGGGAAGTAGGTGGGCGTTCGAAAGTCCCGGCCCGGAACGGTCCGAGTACGGGGTCGTCCAGGCAGCGATGGAAGCCATGTCACCGGTTCATGCGGCTTTAGCCGCAATATCATATCTCCTCGCCAAGCACGCGATCGCAGATTTCGTCCTCCAGGGCGACCCCATCTTTCGCCAGAAGGGACGGTATGGAGCGGCCGGCGGACTGCTGCACGCGCTGATCCATATCACCCTCACGGCCCCCATTTTTCTGCTGTTTCCAGGCGGGAGCACGACCCTAGCTGTCGGATTGCTCGCAGCGGAATTTCTGGTCCACTATCACCTCGATTGGGCCAAGGAGCAGGTCGTTCATCATTTCGGCTGGACGCCCAGAGAACCCTATTTCTGGTGGGCATTCGGGCTCGATCAGCTGCTCCACGGATTGACCTACGTCGCGATCTTGTGGATTTGGCTGCCGCCCAATTGAGCGAAAAGGCCATTTTTCACTTCTGTCATCTTGCGCCCGCCCAACTGCCTCTGCCATATGCCCGTCGGCCGGATTCTCGGGATCAATCCCGCGGAGACGGAATTTCTGTCGTTTTTCACAACGTAACGTTTTCCTCGCCCGGCTCGTAAGCAACTTCAAAGGCGCACTTTGGACCGTAAGGCTCGAGACGCTCAATGGTCGGATTTGATGCGCGCGGCGATCGCGGGCGACGAGAGCGCTTACCGTAAGCTCCTCTCTGAGCTGTCGCAGGTGCTTCGCGGCGTGGTCCGTCGCGGTTTCGCTGGCGTTGGAGTGCCGCGTGACGATGTAGAGGACGTGGTGCAGGACGTACTGCTTGCAATTCATCTGAAGCGCCATACCTGGGACAGATCGATGCCGCTCGGCCCCTGGGTGTCGGCCATCGCCCGCAACAAGATGATCGACGACCTGCGACGTCGGGGTCGCCGTCCGGAGGTGGCCGTCGACCTCAGCGAGTTCGAGATTGAGGGCGAGGATCAGCAAGCCTCGATCGATGCCCGCGATCTCGACCGGGTGCTCAATGGCCTATCGGACAAAAATCGCGACATCGTGCGCTCGATCAGCATCGACGGACACTCCGCCAAAGAGGTCGCGGAACGGCTGGGCATGACCGAAGTTGCCGTGCGTGTGGCGCTTCATCGTAGCCTGAAAGCGCTGGCAGCGACCTATCAAGAGAAGAACACATGAGGACGGACGATCTAATCAAGGCCATTGCCGCCGACGCCAAAACCGTCGAGCCTCCCATCGGTCAGACGCTGACGATGGCGGTCGGCGCTGGCACGCTGATCTCCGCCCTTCTGTTCCTGTGGGCTCTTGGCATCCGCGATAACTTCATGGACAGCATCGCCACATCGGTCCGCTTCGCGTTCAAGTTCGTTCTGACGCTCAGCGTCGCCATCCCCGCGTTCCTGCTGGTGCGCGGCCTCGCCCGCCCCGACTTCAAGCCTGATGGGAGGCTGTGGTGGCTGGCGCTCGCCCCCGCGCTGCTGCTTGCGGGTATCATCGGCGAGATGATGGTACTGCCCGCGGACACTTGGAAAGCGCGCATGATCGGGCAGAACTCCGTCTATTGTCTGATCGTCATCCCGATCCTGTCGCTGGCGCCGCTCGCCGCGGTGCTCTACGCGTTGCGCAAGGGCGCACCGACACACCCAGTTACGGCTGGTGCGGTAGGTGGACTTCTGTCCGCCGGCATCGCAGCCACGCTCTATGCGGCGCACTGCCCCGACGATAGTCCCCTGTTTCTGGCCGCTTGGTACACGATCGGCGTGGTGGTTATGACCGGCGTCGGCGCCTTGCTCGGTTCGCGCATGCTGCGCTGGTAGGCTGGCGAGCTAGATCAGGTCACGCATGCGATAATAGAGCATGCCGAGTGCAAGCATATAATTGCCGAAGACGTCGCTTAAAGGCAGCCGCAAGTGCTTGATGCGGGCGAAGAGATCAAACTTCTCCGTCGTACCGCAAATGGCATCCGACACGATTTCTGCCAAGATGTGCGTGGCGTTCACGCCGTGTCCCGAATAGCCCTGAAAGAAATAGAGGTTCGGCGCCAGACGACCCGCAGCCGGTACACGGTTGACGACAATGGCGATGGTGCCGCCCCATTTGAAATCGACGCGGGCATCCTTCAACTGCGGAAAAACCTCAACCATGCGCGGCTGCATGACGGCCGCGATGTCACGCGGATCCCGGTTCGTATAGTTGCATCGTCCGCCGAACAGCATGCGCCGGTCCGCCGACATGCGGAAATAATCAAGCACGACGTTGCTGTCCGCGACGGCGAGGTTCTGCGGATTTACCGAGGCGGTTCCGGTCCCGGTCAACGGCTCGGTCGCGATGATGTAACTCCCGGCAGGCAGCATCAGCCCCTTTAGCCCTGGCTGGCCGAACTGATTGAAGATCTCGCCGCCAACGATGACGATCCCGGCCTCGACCCTGCCGCGTTCGGTCTGCACCCAAGGCTTCGCACCGCCAGAAAGATTGACGACGCGCGTGCCCTCGAAAATCTTGACGCCAAGCGAAGTGGCAGCAGCCGCCTCACCGCGGCAAAGGTTGAGCGGGTGCAGATGGCCACTGCGGCGATCGATGTATCCGCCGTAGTATGACTCGGTCCCGAGCACCTCCGGCATCTGATGCTTTTCGATCACCGCGATCTGGTCGCCGTCCCCATCTTTAACGCGGCTTTCGACGTAAGCACGCATGTGCTCCATGTGGCGCGGGCGGGCAGCAACCTCCATCCAGCCGTAGGCGAGATCGCAAGCGATCTGGTATTTTTTAACGCGCTCCTCGATGATCTGGTGACCCCGATAGCGAATGTCCCGCACCAACTTGGCACCCGCTTCGCCCAGTTGCCGCTTGATCGCATCCTCTCCACTGATGCCGCCAATCATCTGGCCACCGTTGCGGCCCGATGCACCCCAGCCGATGCGATTGGCTTCCAAAAGGACGACTGAGCGGCCGCGCTCCGCCAACGTCAACGCCGCTGCGACGCCGGAAAACCCTCCGCCGACGATGCATACATCGGCCTTGACGGTACCTTCGAGCGCCGGATAGCGCGTTTGGTCATTCGCCGTCGCCGCGTAATAGGAGCGTATGTAATCTTGCGCTGTCACGATGGCCCGCTCCATAGCGCGGCCCAGCGCGAAAGACAAATGCGTCTTGTCATCTTCAGCCCGCCGCGCCGAAGGCCTTCCGCCTCTCCCGCTCGACACGTTCCGTTTGACGCTTCGTGAAGTACGCTGCCGACAGAACGCCGACTGTCACAATCCCAATTAGAATTGTCGAGATCGCGTTGATCTCCGGCGTCACCCCGAGCCGGACCTGGCTGTAAATCTTCATCGGTAGCGTCGTAGCGCCCGGACCCGTGGTGAAACTCGCAATCACGAGATCATCGAGGGACAAAGTAAAGGCCAGCAGCCAAGCCGATATGACGGAGGGCGCGATGATCGGTAGGGTAACCTGAAAGAAGGTGCCGACCGGCGTCGCGCCAAGATCCATCGCCGCTTCTTCGACCGATTTGTCGAAGTCCTGCAGCCGCGCCTGCACGACGACTGCGGCGTAGCACATCGTGAACGTGATGTGGGCGATCGTGATCGTCCAGAAGCCGCGATCGAGCCCCAGAGCCACGAACACCAAAAGAAGCGACAGTCCTGTTATGACGTCGGGCATGACGAGAGGGGCAAAGATCATTCCCGAAAAAAGCGTGCGTCCAGGAAAGCGCCCCATGCGAACGAGCGTGATAGCAGCGAGCGTTCCAAAGACCGTCGCGACCGTCGCCGATACGATCGCGACCCGTATGGTCACCCAGGCCGCGTCCTTCAACGCCTGATTTTGGAGAAGCGATCCGTACCATTTGGTTGACCAGCCGGCCCATACGGTCACGAGCTTCGACTCGTTGAAGCTGAAGATCACGAGCAGCAGGATGGGAATGTAAAGGAACGCGAATCCGAGCGTAATGGAGGTCGCGTTGAACCACGAAAAGCGTCCGTTCATCGTGCGGCCTCCCGCTCAAGTTCCTGTTGGCGCTGGAAGAGAACGATAGGAATGATGAGCACGAGCAGCAGCAGCACGGCTACTGCGGAAGCTAAAGGCCAATCGCGGTTATTGAAGAACTCCGTCCATAGCGTCTTACCGATCATCAGTGTTTCTGAGCCGCCGAGCAGATCGGGAATGACGAACTCACCGACTGCCGGAATGAAGACCAGAAGACAGCCCGCGAAGACGCCGGGAAGCGACAGGGGGAACGTGACCTGCCAGAAGGCGCGCCACGGCTGTGAGCCCAGATCCTGCGCCGCTTCCAGCAGTGAAGGATTGATCTTCTCGAGGCTGGCATAGAGCGGCAGGATCATGAATGGCAGATAGGAATAGACGATGCCGATATAGACGGCCGTCGTCGTATTCATGATCTGCAGCGGTTCGCTGATAAGGCCGAGCTTGATCAGAAAGATCGACAGGAAACCTTCGGGCTTCAAGATCGCGATCCACGCGTAGATGCGGATCAGAAACGAAGTCCAGAAGGGCAGGATCACGAGCATCATCAGCGTGGGCTGCCAGGACTTAGGCGCCCGAGCCATGCCATAAGCCATTGGATAGGCGACGAGCAGCGTCAGCAGGGTCGACAGGAACGCGATCTTCAGGCTCGAAATGTACGCGTTTATGTACAGAGGGTCGCCGAAGATGAAAGAGTAGTTGTCGAAGTTCAGCTGAGAAATGAATGCAGTTAGTCCTGTCGCCCAACTGAACGTCGGCGTGTACGGCGGGATAGCGGTCGCCACCTGGGACAGCGACAGCTTGAAGACGATGACGAACGGAATGAGAAACAGAACGAGCAACCAAAGGTACGGCGGTCCGATGACGTACCAGCGCCTGTAGTCAGCAGTCTTTGCTGTCATTGGAACCTCAGCCCGTCAAAACAACGCCGGCATCGACCGGCCAATCGAGCCACACCTGATCTTCCCAGGTAATCGACTGCTCGACAGTATGCGCAGAGTTGGCACGTAGCGCCGTCACCCGCTCACCGGGCGCTGTGCGCACATGATAATGCGAGATCGAGCCAAGATACCCGACGTCTTCGACCTTCCCCGGAATGACATTGAGGTCGGTCGCGGGCTTCTCGCGGCCGATCCGGATTTTCTCTGGCCGCAAAGCCAAGCCGACATTCTGGCCGACCGAGACTTTCTCAGTGCTTCGCGTCTTGAATTTGTATCCGTCCTTGCCATCGATCTCGATGCAGCCGTCGGAGACTTTAGAAACGGTGCCTTCAAAGACGTTCACGTCGCCAATGAAGCCAGCGATGTAGCGCGTCTTCGGATTCTCATAGATGTCGCCCGGCGTCGCGACCTGCACCAGCACGCCCTTCTCCATCACGGCGATGCGGCTAGCGACCGTCATCGCCTCTTCCTGATCGTGAGTGACGATGATGAAGGTGGTGCCGGTCGTTTCCTGAATGCGCATCAATTCGAACTGCGCCTGCTGCCGCAACTTCTTGTCCAAAGCTCCGAGCGGCTCATCGAGAAGCACGATGCGGGGCTTTTTCGCGATGGCCCGGGCGAGCGCGACGCGCTGCTGCTGCCCACCGGAGAGCTGATTGGGTTTGCGCTTTGCGAATTGGCGAAGTTCGAGCATCGCCATCGCTTCGTCGACACGCTCCGCGATCTTGTCCTTGGGCATCCCTTCTTGACGAAGCCCAAAGCCGATGTTCCGTTCCACCGTCATGTGCGGGAACAGCGCGTAGGATTGGAACATCATATTGACCGGCCGCTCGTAGGGCGGCAGCGCGGTGATATCCTGCCCAGCGACAATGATCTTGCCATCCGTCGGCCGCTCGAAACCTGCCAGCATGCGCAGCAACGTGCTCTTTCCGCAGCCTGAGGGTCCGAGCAGCGCGAAGAACTCCCTCTCGTAGATGTCGAGCGTCACCTCATTGACCGCGACGAAGTCATCAAACCGCTTGGTTATGCCTTCGAAGCGAACGATGGGCGCAAGTTTCGGGTCCTTCCAAGGTGCAAACCCGGATTGCGGCGCTGCGGTGCGGGGTCCAGCGCGTTGCGGAGATGCGGTAGCGTTCGCCTGCGGTTGGGCAGTTGCGAGAACCATTGTGACGTTCCCTAAGAATGTTCCCGATTATTCGCCGGCGCACCGGCGATGCAGCTAAGAAAAAACCGCGCCAGAGTGTTCTGGCGCGGTCTTTGGATTATTGTCCCGTCGTGATTTTCGTCCACATTCGAGTGACGACACGCTGGGTTTTGTTGTCCCAGGTGAGATGGACGAACAGCTTCTTCATCGTTTCCGGATCCGGATAGACCGCCGGATTTTTCAGAACGCTCTCGTCGATGAACTTCTGAGAACCGAGATTGCCGTTTGCGTACTGAATGAAGTTGGAAGCCTTCGCCATCACTTCTGGCCGGTTCAAGTAATTGATGAAGGTCAGCGCTGCGTCGACATCCTTGGCGTCCGCGGGGATCGCCATCATGTCGAACCACATCTGAGTGCCTTCTTTGGGGATGTTGTACTTGATGACCTGACCGTTTTTCGCTTCGGTCGCGCGAGAAGCCGCCTGAAGAATATCGCCAGACCACCCGAGCGCCATGCACGCATCGCCATTGGCCAGCGCGTTGATGTATTCGGACGAATGGAACTTCTTGATATACGGCCTGATCTTCAACAAGACCGCCTCGGCCTTGTCGAAGTCTTCCTGCTTTGTGGTGTTCGGGTCGAGGCCGAGATAGTTCAACACAACCGGAATAATGTCTTCCGGCGAGTCGAGCATGTAGATGCCGCAATCCTTAAACTTCGCGGCGATCTCGGGCTTGAAGATCATATCAAGAGACGTCACCGGCGCATCGGCCATACGCTCTTTTATCTTCGCTTCGTTATAGCCGACACCAGTGGTGCCCCACATCCAGTTCACGGCGTATTCGTTGCCCGGATCATACTTGGCGATGCGCTCGTAAATTTCAGGCCAGATGTACTTCAGGTTCGGTATCTTCGCCTTGTCGAGCTTCTGGAAAACACCGGCCTTGATCTGTCGCGATAAGAACGAGGCGGTTGGCACTACGACATCATATCCGCTGCCGCCGGCAAGAAGCTTCGTCTCCAGAACTTCGTTGCTGTCGAAGACGTCGTAGACGACCTTGATTCCCGTCTCTTTCGTGAAGTCGGTCAGGATCGTTGGATCAATGTAATCCGACCAGTTGTAGACTTTGACGACCTTTTCTTCTGCTTGTGCTGATTGACCGGCAAACGCGATTGCAGCAGTTGCTGCAACGATAGAGTACGCGACGCGACGCGCCGCCTTCTCGAGCCACAACATCCGAACTCCTCCACGGATCAGTCTTTTAACCAGCGGCGGGAACCGCCGGTCCAAGCTCCGCGCGATCGGCGCAAAGCTTTGCTAAACGCTATCCATACTGCGCATTTAAATTGCGAAGCACAACGGGGCTCGACAGAGAAATCATGTTTGCAGTGCGGAGAATGTAGAATCCTCAGGCGGCAAATGCTTGTTTGCCCGATACGAAGTCAGGGAAATGCCCTATTCGGCGGCATGCACCATGGTATGGACAGTGTCATAGTTCGCGTGCCGCTATTGAGGTCGGCCTATCGAATGAGGTAAGTCTCATCCATCAATGCCCGGCCCTGCGATGCTCTCAGCCATCGCGCGAACAGACTTATGAGCTGTTTACCGAAACCTGCGGTTTGATCCGACGGTGAAGATTACGGCTCTTTTCCGCCCTGTCGTGCGACAGCGTTCGGAACTGACGGCGGCCAAAACTTAAACCAGGTGATATATGAATGCCCCACCCACTCGGCCTTTGAACGAGGACAGTGATTTCGGCGCAGGCTCGACGCCAGAGCGCCTTCGCGACTGGCTGCGCGAACATCGAATAGAGGAAATCGACTGCGCGGTACCTGATATCGCAGGAGTTGCTCGCGGCAAAACAATGCCTGCGGAGAAGTTTGGAAAGCTCGACCCGGTTCATTTGCCGATCTCGATTTTCCATCAGACCATCACCGGCGATTACGTCGGTTTCGAAGAAGATGGCCAGGCGCTTTATGCTGAAAGCGACCTGATGATGGTCCCCGATTTGTCGACCATCAGACCCGCGCCGTGGGCATCAAGTCCAACCGCGCAGGTTATTCACGATGCGACCTGGCAGAGCGGCGCGCCTGTCGAGATCGCGCCGCGCAACGTGCTAAAGCGCATCGTCGATCTCTACGCGCAGGAAGGTTGGGTGCCGGTCGTGGCGCCCGAACTCGAATTCTATCTAACGAAAACGAACCCCGACCCCGACTATCCTCTCGAGCCGCCGACGGGACGTTCCGGGCGTCCAGGCGCCGGTCGCCAAGCCTATAGCCTCGGTGCGGTCGATGAATACGACAAGATCGTCGACGACATCTACGACTTCGCCGAACGCCAGTATCTGAAGATCGATACAATCATTCAGGAAGGCGGCGCCGCGCAGCTCGAGATCAACCTGCTTCACGGCGATCCGGTCGACCTCGCTGACCAAGTGTTCCTTTTCAAAAGAACGATCAGAGAAGCCGCGTTCGCTCAGAACTGCTATGCGACGTTCATGGCGAAGCCGCTTGCTAACGAACCGGGCAGCGCCATGCACGTCCACCAGAGCGTGGTCGATGCAAAGACCGGCAAGAACATATTCACTGCGGAGAACGGCGAGCCCAGCAAGTTGTTCTTCAACTTCCTCGCCGGCCAACAGACGTATCTACCGGCAGCTTTGTGTCTCTTGGCGCCCTACGTGAACTCCTATCGTCGTCTCGTTCCCAACGGCGCTGCACCGATCAACGTTGAATGGGGCTACGACAATCGTTCCGCGGGTTTGCGCGTACCGATCTCACCGGCTGCGGCTCGACGCGTCGAAAACCGGCTGGCAGGTGCCGACTCCAACCCCTACCTCGCGCTCGCTGCGAGTTTGGCGTGCGGATATCTCGGCATCAAAAATGCGCTCGAACCCCGGCAAGCGGTGGTCGGCAACGCGTATCGCAACGATCACCAGCTGCCGCGTGGCCTCCTTGAGGCACTGACTGATTTCGAGGAGAGCACTGCGCTGCACGAGATCTTGGGCAAGCGCTTCTGCCACGTTTATCTCGCTTTGAAGCGCAGCGAATTCGAAGAGTTCATGCGCGTTATCAGCCCGTGGGAACGCGAGCATCTCCTGCTGAGCGTCTGACGCTAACTGACATTGCTTACCAAGCAGGCGACCGGAACTTTTTCGGTCGCCTGCTCGAAACATGCCAATCATGGTTAGCGCGAGCCTCTCGCCCCAGGGTGACACCTGCCGTAACGATTTTTTAGTCCTGCATGAGAACACTTTAAATTTGCAGGCAATTGTTATGTTGATTTCAAAGTTTGTTCGCCCATTTTGACGGCTGGCCGAGACTTATACCTGCCCAGCAATGCATCACGAAATTACTCAGCTATCGCCGCATTGAGGCGAGCGGGAACTTTCTTAATATGAAGGCGGAAACGCAGCTCGATAAGAAAGGTCCGACGATACTTTTCGTCGACGACGAACCTTTGTCGCTCAAATACTTCAAGGCGACCGTGAGCAAATACGCCAACGTCCGAACGGCCAACAGCGCCGACGCCGCTCTTGAAATTCTCGAGGCCGAAGGCGAAGACATTTCAGTCGTCGTCAGCGACGAACGCATGCCCCGCGAAAGCGGTGTGTCGTTCCTGAGTGACGTTCGCAGGTCATGGCCCTCAACGATCCGCGTACTGACGAGCGCCTACGCAAACATCGACAATTTGCAGCATGCAATCAATGAAGCCGCGATCTACCGCTTCGTGCCGAAGCCATGGAATCTCGACGAACTGTGCGTCGCCATGCAGGACGCTTTACAAGCAGAGCGCACCGCTACCGCCGTAGCTGAGCCTGTGCTTGGCCCAGTGCCGACCGGCGATGCGCACGACGCAAATCTTGCCCTGCTCGCAATCCTAGCCGGCGGCTTCGACGCGCCACTGAACTCACTTGAGACCGAGGCTTTTCAGCTCACCCATCTCAGCGGCCAGTCTCCCCTGGACAACCTCCCGACCACGGGATCGCACATCTCCAACTGGTCAAGCAGGTTGCGCGGCTCGAAGGTTTCCGCATCCGCCGATCAGGTTCGCCGGGATGTAGAGCGTTGCCGATCCCTAGCCAAGTCGATCAAAAATCTCGCGCGAAACCTCGCCAGTCCAATGACCGCCCCCCTGTCCTCGATGGCAGATACCCTTTGGGAGGTCATCGAACTCAACGGCTTGCCTATTGCCAATCAGTCCCCTTTGGATGCCCGCGAGGATTTCACCTATCGCATCCCTCGCGAAATCATGAAGTTTGTACTGTCGAGCGTTTTGCGCAGAGACACGGGGCGGGCGAACGCCGGGCTTTATTCCGAGATCAAGCTATTCGCTGCACCCAGCCATAACGAGGTTCAGCTGACATTGGGATCCAACGAGGATAAGGGGGCCATCGCCCTCGCCGACGATCAGTCTTGGCGCATTGTACGCAGCGCGCTTTGGGCCTTCGGTGGAGAGCTTCAGACCAGGCTGGATGAAAAATCAGGCAGACCCATGCTGGTGGTGTGCGTTTCCAAAGCAGCGTAGCCGAGATGTATCACCAAGGCCTTGACAACTAAAAATTATATCTACTGGTTCCAAATCACGCGGCTCAAAATTGAACGATTGTGGTAACCTTCCTGCCAGGCAGTCGACATTGTTCAGGCAGGAGCGGGTCCCTTGCGCATCGAGCGAGATATTGATCGCACGGTCTCATTTAGAAGCAGCCAGGGGGGTATTTTCCGGGGCACCCTCAGCAAGCTTTCAAGACGAAATATCGTCTTCGAGATCTACAATCCGATCTCCCCGGTCCAAACAAGTGAGGTTCTGAGCGACCTCAAGGTCAGGCGCGGCAAGAACCTTGTTTACCAGGGGGATGCTGTCGTCACCGGCGTCGTGACCACGAGCATCCTCGTTGTGGTGTCCGCAACGCTCGTTAATCAGTGGTCATCGATCGACGGCATTGTGTCCGATCCCGCTGGGCTCGGCTCCGAAGTCGGCCGGTTCGTGGACGAATGGGATCGTGGCAACAAACTCGATCCAAACTACCAATTGAAGGTTGCTGACCTGAGATCGTTTTTGAGCGATCTTAGCTTCTGGCTGGACCAGGTCGACCTGGCTATCGAAGGAGAGCCCGGTACCCTCGCCGCGCCGCTGGACACCGAGCGCTTCGAGGAAATCAAGGCCCCGATCATGCCGCGTCTCACCCAGCTTTTCCTTGAGCTGGAAGAGGCTTGCCGTCAGCTCGAAGTGGATGAGGTCGAGAACCACAAGCAGCTCGCCCAGCGCGATCTGCTGCCCTTGATGATGGCTTCGCCGTTCTTCAACCGAGTCTATTCGAAGCCGCTTGGCTACGCCGGCGACTACGAAATGGTTAACATGATGTTCCGCAAGGAGCGCGGCGGCAAGACCACATTCGGGCAGATCATTAACGATTGGCTACTGAACGGCGGCCCGCCCGAGGCCCATCGCAACCGCATCTACATGCTGGACGACATGCTTTGCCGCGCGGCCGAAGAAGCGGCTGCAGCGGGACGGCAGGTCCGAGTCCTTAACGTCGGCTGCGGGCCGGTCCAAGAGTTGCAGCTCTTTTTCGCTAAAAACAAGGAAGCATCACGCTTCTCGTTCGACCTGCTCGACTTCAACGCCGAGACGCTCGCATACGCCAAGCGCCAAATCGAGAACGTCACGGAAGGTCAGGAAGACCCACCCAAGGTCACCTACATCCTCAAGACCGTCCAGGAGCTACTTCGCCAGGCGATCGAGCTGCCTGAGGCCGCTAAGACTTACGACATCATATATTGCGCCGGCCTCTTTGATTACCTGTCCGATCGTGTCTGTACCAAGCTGGTACGTCTCTTCTACCAGTGGTGCGAACCCGGTGGTCGCGTCAT
This sequence comes from Hyphomicrobium sp., assembly GCF_003987855.1. GTDB lineage: Bacteria > Pseudomonadota > Alphaproteobacteria > Rhizobiales > Hyphomicrobiaceae > Hyphomicrobium_B. Next base: position 42,449 of record NZ_RXIZ01000016.1, on the reverse strand, counting down.
TGTCACAAACGTCCACTCGTCAAACCCTGTGAAAGGTTTGATGGAGCACGTCATGGAGTGGCATCTCGTCCTGCGTGATGAATCCGACATGACCAGGCTCGCACCAGATCTCGGGTCGCTAAAGATTTATACAGACCAGACCGGTATCAACGTATTCCTGGAGATCGACAAACCACCTAGCTGAAGCATGGATGACAGCAACGACCTGAGACACGCCTTCGAGGCTGAGGAGCATGAGCTTCGGCTAAGGCAGTCGAAGGTTGCGTGCATCCTGGGCATCGTGCTTATTCCGGCAGGTATCGCTCTCGACTACATCACGTATGCCGGTCAGCTCGAGACGCTCGCGGCTATCCGGCTCATCGCGGCAGGCCTAATTGCCGTCCTCTACGCCCTTCACTTCTGGCACCGGACCGCCATCTACGTCCGATATCTCACGATGGCAGGGCTGCTCATCGCCGTCGCCTCGATTGCCGTCATCATCGGAATCACCGACGGGGCCAACTCGACCTATTATAACGGCCTGTTTCTGATCTTGTTCGCCGTTGGCGTCCTGGCGCCGATGCAGCCGTTCGAAGCCGCGCTGTTGTGCATCTCTACACTCGGCATCTACATCGTCGCATGCTCGCGGGTGCCCAGCGCTTCGGAGACGATGAACACGCTTTTGAACAACCTCTACTTCCTCGTTTTGACGTGCATAATCTCGATCACCGCCGTCCACTTCAACTACCGTCGCCGCTTCAACGAATTCCGGCTCAAGTACAAACTGTCTGCTCAGCATCAGGAATTGTCGGCCCTCGACAGGCTGAAGTCTCAGTTCTTCGCCAACGTCAGCCACGAGTTGCGCACGCCGCTGACCCTGATCCTTGCCCCCGTCGAAAAGCTGAAGTCGGACTCGACCCATCTTTCCGCTGCGTCCCAGGAACTCCTGGAGGTCATCGAAAACAACGCGCTTCGCCTGCTTCGTCTCGTCAACGACATCCTAAGTCTCATCCGGCTTGAGGAAGGCCGCGCCGCGCTGTCGAAAAAGTCGATCGACATGGGGCATTTTCTAAAACATACGGTGGCCTCGATGAAGCATCTCGCCGCTCTGAAGGGCGTCGAGCTAAATCTCGAAGAACCCACCGGCGACCTGCTCATCAACGCGGACCCCGACGCACTCGAAAAGATCGTCAGCAACGTCATCTCCAACGCCATCAAATTCACGCCGCCGGGAGGACGGATCGACGTTTCGGGTTGGAATGAGAACCAGAAGGTAATCGTCAGGATCTCCGATACCGGTATCGGTATTCCAGCCGAACAGCTGCCTCACATCTTCGATCGCTTCTACCAGGTCGATGGCTCGGCCACACGCCGCCACCAAGGCCTGGGTCTTGGTCTCGCGCTCGTTCGCGAACTCATAACCCGTCACGGCGGCGACGTATCGGCGACGAGCGATACAGGCCACGGCACGACATTCATTCTGCGCCTGCCGCATGCATTGGAGGCATCGCAACTCGACATGGATTCGGAGGAGAAGCCCGATCGCTTGGCAGACGATCCCCTGCGCACCTTCGACCGTATGGCTTCCGCCCGCGCCATCCTCGTGCCCGACGCCCCAGCAGCCTTGCCCCCGCCGCCCACTACGCAGGAACCCGCAAGCGCCCCCGAGGCGCATGAATTGCCACTTCTGCTGATCGTCGATGACGAACCGGATATGCGCCGCTATCTGGCGTCGATGCTGCGCGAGAACTATCGCATCATCGAAGCGTCGGACGGGGTGGGCGCGGTTGAGAAGGCCAGAGAATACAAGCCTGATCTGATGCTACTGGACGTGATGCTCCCAGGCATTACGGGCCTCGAGGTCTGCCGTACTCTCAAGGAAGAGCCCGCAACGCGAGCCATAAAGATCATCATCCTGACGGCACGCGCCGATGAGGATGCCAAGATCATCGCCCTGAAGCACGGTGCCGATGACTTCCTGATCAAACCCTTCAGCGGGCTTGAAGTCCGCTCGCGCATCGCGAATTTGATCCGTGCGGCTCAGCTCGAAAGCGATCTCCATCGCACCAATGCCGAGCTCAAGCAGAGCTTGCAGCAGTTGCGCGAAACCGAGGCCGCCCTTGTCCAGAACGCACGATTGAGCGCGCTCGGAACCATGGCCGCCGGACTCCTTCACGAAATTGGCAACCCACTGAACTTCATGGGCACGGCGCTACAGCTTGCGGCCCGCGACCCAACCATTCAATCGGATCCGGACACAGCCGATACATTGAAGGACATCCACGCCGGCTACGAGCGTATCCATCGCGTCGTAACCGACCTCAGGGGCTTCACCGCACCTCACCGGCCTGAGCACCCTCGCCCATTCCGCATCGAATCCGCGATCGACCACGCGCTTCGATTTACGGCACACGTTCAGAAAGGCATAACCATAACGAAGAATATCGATGCCAACGCTGACGTGTATGGCTCGCAGTCGACGATCGCTCAGGTTCTGGTCAATCTGATCGTCAACGCGGTCGCTGCTGTAAGAACCGTCGAAGAAGAACGTACGCCGGAAATTGCGATTACCTCCAAAATCGAGGGTAACGAGGTCATTGTGTCCGTTCGTGACAACGGAACCGGCATCGATCCGAAAATTCAGAGCCAGATATTTGACCCCTTCTTCTCCACGAAAGACGTCGGCGAAGGCATGGGACTCGGCCTTGCGGTCAGCCACCGCATCATTGCCAACCATGGGGGTTCATTGAGTGTTAAGAGTAGTCTTGGAGAGTGGACCGAGTTCCGTTTCAACTTGCCGATCGCCTCGGAAAAAGAAGACCAGGTCGCTTATGGACTCGCTTCGTACTGACCAGCCCGTCGAGATCTTGATCGTCGACGACGAGCCGCAAGCGGTCAAGTACTTCAAAAAGGCCTTTGGCGCGAAGTACGACGTCCTGACCGCGACGAGCGCCGACGAAGCTGAAACGCTCATTCTATCCGGCGACCACAACATCGGACTCGTCATTTCCGACCAGCGGATGCCGGGCCGCAGCGGCGTAAGCCTGCTCAACCGCATTCGCAACGAGCGTCCGGACATCATCCGCATGCTCACGACCGCCTACGCCGATCTCGACAGCGCCATCGACGCCGTGAACAAAGGCGAGATCCTCCGCTACATTTCGAAGCCCTGGGATCTGCGCGTCCTTGAGGCCGAGATCGAACAGGCGATTACGTTCTATCTCCTCAAGAACGAATATGACATGCTTCTGCGCGACAAGCTCAGCGCGTTGCACCGCACGCTTCTTCGCGACCGGATGAATGACCTAGCCATGTTGTCGGGGCTGTTGCCGTACAACAATGCGCCGCTGACGATGTATCGCTATCTCAAGGACGCGGTCGCGGAAACAGCCTGGCGCCCGTCGGCGCAGAAGCTCTGGTCACAGCTGCGCGTTCGCGACCATTGGCGTATCCCGGTCGAGGAGGCCGAGCGCACGATCGAGTTGAGTGAGAGCCTGAAGACGCCTGTTCTTAACGCCTCCACTGGTGCCCTCAATAGCACCGACGTTGTTTCAGTCATAACCGAATGCGCAGACAGCATCAATCGTGACGCCGGAGCCGCGCAGATTTCCGTCACTGCCGAGCAATCGAGCTTGGCCATCGATGCAAATCCCGCAACGATGCGCGAAATTTTCTACATGCTCATGGAGCCCATGAGCACGTGGCCAGCCGCCGGCAGCAACGTGCATGTCAACGTACGAAGCGAAGGCACAGAGGCCGGTACAGCCGTCGGCGTCGAATTCGAGTTGCGCAACTGCGAGCCCCAGCGCTCGATGCAGGATTCCGTGCTTTTCACTCCTCCCCTGCATAGCGCACCAAAGCGCGCCAGCGACTATTTGAAGGCATCCCTTGCCATCGGCCACATCGGCGGGATGATCTCTTCTCCGCCGATGGAGAACGGCTTGAAGCGCGTGCACGTCTCGTTCCCGATCCGGGCAAGCTCCGAAACCAAGAAGATTGCCAGCATGCCGAAAGCATGGCTGCAGGATCTCAGTGACGAGTATGAGAAATGGGTTCTCGGAACCCTCGATATGGCTGCCTGAGCAGACGCGACCAGCAGCCGATTATCGAACCCCTAGGCCAGAACACCTTTGAGGAAGCTAGAGATCGCATCGTCGATCGCTTCCCCACTCCTGTCTTCCGTTTCATCCTGATCGATGAGCAGCAACGATAGCCCGTGCACAAACGCCCACGCGGCTCTTGCCTGCCCCTCGGCGGATCCTCTCCTGAAATCTCCCGTCTCTTGGCCACGACTCACACACTGCAATAAAGCCTGGCGCGTGGATTGCCGCACCGGTTCCGGTTCGTTGGCCGGGAGTGCCGCGAGTTCCGAGCTGAACATGAGGCGGTAAAGCGACGCATTCGTAAGCGCGAAACCAACGTGGCTCCGAAGAATTGCAACTATCTCGGCGTGAGGCGGCTTGTTTTCGCGGCGAGTGGCGGAATTGATCCGGTCGCAAAGTTGCCGATGCCCATGCATTGATATTTCGGCCAAAAGTTCCGACTTATCCGCGAAATGCTTATAAGGCGCGGTGTGGCTCACATGGGCTCGACGCGCCAATTCGCGCAGGGTAAACCGCCATCCCCCCGCTTCACGTAACATCTCTTGCGCCGTTTCCATCAAAGCGCGCTTGAGATCGCCGTGATGGTATGGTCGTTCAGGAGGTTCGCTCAAGGCGACACCGGGATTACGGAGGCATCACGTGATGGCAGGGGAAACCGGCAGCCCCATATCAACCTACATGTTTCCGCTGTCTACATTGGAGATCGATTAATGACTGCTCATGTTCCGGTCAAGGAAGAGTTCCTGCTGAGTGCTCTCTTCAGCAAGCAGCGGGCTTCTTTCCTGCGGGACGAGCCGCCATCCCTCGCTCAGCGGCGCGCCAATCTCCGCAAGCTGAAGCGCGCCCTGCTTTCCTATCGCCCCAGATTCGAAGCCGCGATCAGCAACGATTTCGGATACCGGTCTGCCTACGAGACCCGGATCATGGAGATCGTGCCGCTCATCCAGTCGATCAATTATTACAGGCGCAATCTGGCGAAATGGATGCGCCCAGAACGCCGGCGCATATCACTCCACTTCATTCCCGGCCGCGCGAGCGTCCATTATCAGCCGCTTGGCGTAGTGGGTATCGTGTCTCCGTGGAATTATCCCCTCTCGCTGGCGGTGATGCCACTGATTGCAGCCATCGCCGCGGGGAACAGGGCGATACTCAAGCCCTCCGAACTGGCGCCGCTTACCAGCGAATTGCTCAAGTCGATGCTTCGCGACATCTTCCCGGAAGACCAAGTGGCCGTCGTAACAGGCGGCCCGGAAGTGGGCATCGCCTTCTCCCGCCTGCCCTTCGATCATCTCGCCTTCACCGGCAGCACGACCGTCGGCCGCCTAGTGATGAAAGAGGCCGCCGAGAACCTGGTACCCGTCACCCTCGAACTCGGCGGAAAGTCGCCAACCCTCATCGGTCCTGATGCCGATGTCGAAACCGCTGCCGGATGCGTGGCCTACGGGAAGCTGGCGAACGCCGGACAGACGTGCATCGCGCCGGACTACGTGCTCATTCCGGAAAGGGACGTGGCAACGTTCGTCGCCGTTTACGGTGAGTTTGCCGAAACGTTTTATCCAAATGGCGCGGCGGATCAGAACTACACCGCTATTGCGAACAACCGCCAGGCGACGCGGCTCAAGAACGCTATGGATGATGCGACGAACAAAGGCGCGCGGATCGTCGCGTTTGGCAAAGAAACGGGATCGGCCTCAAGCAAGCTTTTGCCCGCGATCGTCCTCAACGTGACGGACGACATGACCATCATGCGGGAAGAGGTGTTTGGCCCGCTGCTTCCGATCGTGACCTATCGAACGCTCGACGAAGCCATCTCCTACATCAATCGCCGGCCGCGCCCGTTGGCGCTCTACTATTTTGGCCAAAGCCCGGAAGACCGTCGAAAGGTGCTCACGCGAACGGTCACCGGCAATGTCACCGTCAACGACACCTTGATGCATTACGTGCAAAATGCGCTGCCCTTCGGCGGCGTAGGAATGTCGGGAATGGGCGCCTATCACGGCGTCGAAGGCTTCAAGACGTTCAGTCATGCGAAGGGTGTCTTCGAACAAAACCGCTGGAATCTTGGATGGCTTCTCCGCCCGCCATTCAGTCGCGTGTCGGATCTCGTCATCCGGTATCTTCTCAGATAGCCGGCGCACTAGCGGCTTTAGTTTCCAGACAGATTGTTGAATATCGGCCCCGGTAGGCGTGAACCTTCACGCCCGACCGGCCATTATAAAATTGGGGGAAGCATGCAGGAAACGGTTGTTCGCGTGATCTGTGCGATCGGCCAATCTGGCCAGCTGGGGCTGCATGGTCAGCTGCCGTGGGAAGGCAATAGCAATCCGGAATACGTCGCAGATGTGGCCCGCTTTTTCGATATCACGCGCGGCCACGTACTCATGGCCGGACCGAAAACGATCGGAGCCGTGCCTGAGTTCGCGCGTCGCGATCGAACACTGGTGGTGCTGCGCTCACACATGGATCCAGAAGCGACGTTGAAACAATATGCAGGCCGCGTTGTATTCATTGGCGGCGGCCCACCCGTGTGGGACGTCTACGCCAAGTACGTCAGTCATTGGGACGTGACGCGACTACCCTATGACGGGCCCGCCGATCGTTGGTTCAATCCGAAGTGGCTTACCGCCGGTAATCAGCCGGGTTGATCAGGCGAATGGGGACGCCCTGGGTTGATGCCCCGGCTAGGTTGAAGATCAATTTTGGCCGCCCTTGCGTCCGGCCTCCGCGGCGCGTTGCGGATTGTGCCGGAAGTTCCCACCACTCTCCTGCCCGCCCTTACGACCAGCCGCCGCCGCCAGCTCATGGTTGCGCGAAAAACTTCGCTCGCTGGCAGGAACGCTCGCCCCGCCCTTTTGGGCGATCTCGCGCTGTCTAGCCTGGTCCATCGACGCGAAGCCGCGCTTTGCCGTGCCGTCTTGACCCATGATCAATCACCTTTCGCTCGTGTTGCTGTCTGCCTCGAGTTTGGGGCAACCATCGACGCTACTGGCCGCTTTAGCACCGCCTCGCCGACTAAATGGCCAACATGCCCTCTGCCGGAGAGTTCCGACCGACAAGCAGCGAATGACGTGACGTTTTGGCAAGGTTCACCCAACCTCCCGAATGGGCTGATGCGCGAGGCCAGCCGAACAAATGAACATCCACTACGGGAGCGGACAGCACATAGAGAAACGGCAACACACCGCTTCGCGCGGGTGTCGCCGTAGACCTCTATTGGAGGGATACGCGCAGCTTAGACGTCCATGCTGTCGTCGTCGGTCCAGGACCCGTCATCGTCGTCCTGCGCATCCTGCGCCCGATCCAGCTCCTCATCGTCGGCTGCGAGGTCCTTGCGCGCCTGATCGTCGTCATCGCGCGCGTCCTGCAGCTGGTCCTGAAGACTGTCGATAGTCGACTGGTCATTGACGCTTGATCCGGATGCGGCGGACGCACTGTGGCCACCGAACAGGCTGCGGATCCCATCCGCCAGGAAGACGCCACCAGCGACGCCTGCTGCGGTTGAAAGCGCCGAGGACAGAAAACCGCCGCTACCGCCGCCCATCCGGCCAGGCGAAGACCACGGACTGTTCGGCGGCCCATCTGCCGGGTCTGGCCCGCGTTGCGGCGGCGAGGCATAGCGGCCACCACCCTCCGAGGGTACCGATCCACCCGAAAGAAAGCTGCCGCCGCGCGGCGCATATTGCGACTGCCTGGACGCCGCGGCCTCTTCTAATTCGCGCATGCGAGCTTCGGCACGCTCAAGTGCCTGCTGTTGAATGATGACCGTTTGCGCCAGATAGTAGGGAGCGTCCGGCGACCGACGGATCAGGTCACCGATCAGCCGCTCCGCATCCGGGTCTTTATCGCCCGACCCGCCGTAGTTGCGGAGGCGTGCAAACAAGTCTTCGATAAGCTGCTGTTCTTCCCGGTTCATGGGCTCTCGCCTCCGCTAAACGCCTCTGCCGATGGCAGATCCTTATGCAACGCCGTTCATGTAGGAAATCGGCGCGGAAATGGACATAGGGGGTCAATTACATTTCCGTCACCTGATCATGCAGATTCCGGATGGCGCGGTAATGAACGAGGGCAGATCAGCCGTATGTCTTAGACCGCCAGCCTTGCCTCGTTGCCCTGCCCTCCTACGGGATGGATGGTGCGTGTCCGTTCTTCTCCCAACCACGCCAATCGTGTATTCAGAACGCACAAACATCTGGGGAGGTTCTCGACATGGACAAGATCGCAATTTCGTTGATTTTTCTTCTTACGGTCGCCATTTGCGTGACCGTGTTCCACATGGCTGACGGCCGGTTCTGACCTTCGTTCCGTCAGCGGCACGATCCAATCCGGCGCTACCGTCGGCATTCCAAAGAACCAAAAAGAATGCGGCGGACATAGGGGTGTCCGCCGCTTCGAGTTTCGGGATGAGGTAGTAGAGTAGAGAGCAGGCTAGAATTTCACTTTCACGCCGCCATAAGCGGCAAACGGGATCGCTGGCACGACGGTCCGCGGATTGTTTTCGTTGAACGTAACGCCTGTCACGTCCGAAAGGTCGTTTGCGTCGTCGACGCTGAAATACGTGCCGTAGACAGAATAATTCTTGTCGAACAGGTTTTCGAACAGGCCGTAGATCTGGACGTGATCTGTAACGTCGTAGGACGTGTGCAGGTTGACCTTGGCATAGCCAGGTAGCGGACGGTCGAGGTTGGCTTCATCTCCGAAGAAGATCTGATTGCTTGCAGCCACGAGATCGGCACCCACCTTCCACTTCGTCGTCATCCAATAGTCGATCCCGGCCTTGAACGTATGCGCGGGAATGCCCGGCAGACGATCGCCCTTGCGAACAAGGAAGCACTTGCCCGGACCGCCGTCGTCTCCGCCACCACCGGCGTCGCCGCATTCGACCGTGCCGTTGCCCGGGTGATTGGGCGACGGAAAGATGGCATCGGTGTCAAACGTTGCGTCTGTGTAGGTGTAGTTGGTGTACGCAAAGAGCCGTTGCGAACGGTAAGACAGGTTTGCTTCGACACCCTGGCGCAGTGTCTTGCCGACGTTCTGGAAATATCCGTGGCCTACGTCGGTCGAAGCTGCGTCGAAAATATCGTCGGTGTTGAGCGTGCGGAATAGACCCACCCCCCAGTCCCATTGCGACTTCGACTGCCAATTCTTGATCGTTCCGCGGAAGCCCGTTTCCCAGGTGTGCGAGACGACCTGCTTCAACGGCGGATCGGCGGTCAAGAAGCTTTCGATCAGGCACGGATTTTCCGGATCTGCGCAGGCAAGCTCTGCAGCCGTCGGCGCGCGGTTCGCTTCCGAATAACCGCCATACCAATTCAGCGCCGGACCGAATTTGTAGGTCAAGCCCGCAGACGGATTGAAGCGGTTGTACTTGTTTGTACCGTTGAGATCGTCGTTTGCCGGGTCGCCTGTATTTTGGATTTGGATCCGCGCATAGTTGTAGCGGCCGCCGACCGTCAAGGCCAAAGCTTCAGTGATATCGAACGTGTCGGTGAAATAGGCGCCGAAGTAATCGTTCGTCGTCGTCAGCGAACGCGGATTGAAATCATCCGAGCCGCCGAGCGTGATGCCCTGCCCCGCAACCACGAACCGCGGCTGCATGAAACCAAGTTCGCTCTGCGCCGTATAGCCGACGCGACCGTGATCGTAACTCACGCCGGCGATGAACTGGTTGGTATGACCGAATAGCCGCGAATTTTCTTGAGCCTGCAAAGACAAGCCAGCCGTGTCGGCGTTTTGTGACGTCTTATCGATCGAGGCATAAGCGACGTCACCGTTGAACGGGATAGTCGCGCCCGTCGCCGCATTGACGACCTCATCATCTCCGGAACAGAGATTTCCGCCGCAGTTGTTAGGATCGTCGAACAGGTTGCCGTCGTCATGCTTCTGATTGAAGTGACGGTAGTAGGTGACGCCGGAAAACGTCAGCGTATCCGTCGCCCTCACCTTGCCGTTCACCGAGTACATTTGCATCGTGTTGTCGGTCGTCTGCGGCGATGTGAACGTCAGACTGCGACTGATGTCGAGCAGCTGCTCGGGGGCCGCCGCCGTGACACCAACATGGTTGTCGGCGCCTGTGAAGTTGAAGTGGAACTCTGCGTTATCGCCCTTCACACCCAGGTCGAAATAGCCGCGGCGAACCTCGGCATCCGAGAAGTCGCGGAAGCCGTCGTCATTGATGGCTTCGAAGGCGCCGTATGCTGCCCAATTGCCGCTGCGATAGCCGGCTTCGGTCGAAACCTGCTTGCGTCCGAACGAACCAAAGGTCGTGTCGACGTCCCAACCTTGGAAGTTGAACCCGTCCTTCATATCGACAACGACCGCTCCGCCGAGAGCGTTCAGACCGAACACCGGATTGCCGACAACGACCGCGACGTTGTTGATCGCGTTCGACGGCAGGAAGTCCCAGTTGACGATATCACCGAACGACTCGTTGATGCGCACGCCGTTCTGATAGACGGCAAGACCCTGCGGCACGCCATTCACAGGGGAGGCTTCGAAGCCGCGGAACTGAATGTTCGTCTGAAATTGGTTGCCTTGCAGATCGTTGATGATCACGCCTGGAATTTGGGTGACCAGCGCGTCTTGCAGGATGACCTGATCGGTTCTGTTCAGGTCGGCCGAGTTCATTTGATAAACGCTGCCCGGGACCTTCTCCACGGGAATTGAGCCGCCGATCGGCGACATCTTCACGGTGTTGCTTTCCGCCGGCTCTGCGAACTGAGCTCCCTGCACCGTTCCCTCTGCCCCCTCGGGAGCAACAGCCGACGGTGCCGCAACTGCCGTCGCCGCTGCGGGAGGCTTCGGCTTGCTTGCGCGCTTCACTGGGGTCGCCTGCGGCTTCGGCTTTTGCTGGATGACCTGAACTTCAGGAAGGTTCTGACCGCTTCCCTGAGGCGATGTATTGCCGCTCGGAGGCGAAGTTGCCGCCGGAGGATTCGCGGGTGGCGTTTCCGTGCTGTTGCCGGTCGCACTTTGCGCGCTCACTTCTGTCGCGCCCAGCGCCGCGAAAAGTGCCACCGCCGCCGCCGAAGCCAATAGCTTACGCTTCATTCCCCCGATCCCCTTTATTCGCGCGCTGCTAATTCGAGGGCCATCCCAAACAGCAACACAAAACGCTGGTCTCGATTCGGACCATTTTCCCCGCGCAAGCAAAAAGGACTTTGGAAAGGACGGTCAATCCGCGGTCGGGCATGACTTTTTCCCGACGATATCAATCCATTATCTCCCGTTGCATTGTAGCAACGACAATCGAAATATCGGGAACAATTCCCGATGATTGCGGGAGGAATTCCAACTCTCACCCATCACGGGCAACAACTTGGAGGAAGAAACAAGGAAGGCGCACGTATCTCCAACGCGGCCGTTGCATTCGGCAACCGGCAAACTCCCGAAGCGCTCCCGGGGAATGCCAGCTAGCTCTCGGATCTCCACAATTGGCTGGGAAGATCAATTAACGGTTTGTCTCGCGTAATTGTGTCCATATTTCAATTGGCTTTTAATTCCTCATTTAGACAATATGAGAGCTTAATTTATCTATTGGAATTAACCTGCGCACTGGTTTTGCAGAGGCGCGGGTCGCGATGTCTACCAGTTCACTAAAGTATCAACCGTCCTCCGGGCGAGACGCAAAAATCGTCCAACCCGATCCTGCTTCTTCGAAAAGTGCTGACCATGCGACCGAAGAAGCAAAGGACCAGGAGTTCAGGGCAACGGCTCAACTTGCGTATCTTGAATCCGCGCTCGGCGAATGGACGAAGGCGCGGGCTCCGGAAGATGTGCCTGCGCAGTCTGAGCCTCCCCTCGATTCGGCTCCAATCCTGGCGCCGCGCCAGGCTCTGAAGCCGGGAACTGTGGTCAAATCCTGCATTGCGATTGCACTGGCCACCGCACTCGGTTGGGTTCCGGTGCAGCGACTTCTCGCAACCACAAGCGCGGAAGCCGTAGTCAACGCACGCATCGTAACGCTGCGTGCGCCGATCGAAGGCGAAGTCACCATGAAGCATGGGGGCACCGACATCGGCACGCCCTTCGATCGGGACCAAAGCATTCTGACCATCAACAATCCGCGAGCCGACGCTTCGGCGCTCGCTGCGCTCACTCAACAGCGTGGGCAGCTCGTCACAAACATCTCTGCCCTCGAGGCTAAGAAACAGCTTCTCGAGAGCAATCTCAAGGAACTCGACACACAGCAGGAACGCTTCCGCCTGGGACGTATCCAGCAAATTGATCAGAGAACGCGCGAAGTGGATGCGGATATCGCCGCCGCGGAGGCTCAATATTCTGTAGCTGCCGACGCCTTAAAGCGCGCCGACTCCCTGCGGAAAACGGATGCCGTAAGCCAGGCCTTCCTAGATAAGGCCCAGGGCGAAGCCCGCGTCGCACAGAGCGCCATCCGCGCCCAGATCGAACGTAGGAAGGGCATCCTCGTCGAACTTGAAGCCGCGAAGAAAGGAACCTTCGTCGGCGACAGCTATAACGACACGCCACAATCTGCGCAGCGCAAGATGCAAACCTCACTTGAACTGTCCGACGTCGAAGCGCGGCTTGCAGGTAGCCGTACGGAACTCGCCACCACCGAGGCCGCGATTGCTAAGGAGACAGCACGCCAGAAGGCGCTCACGGACACAGACATTCGCTCCACCGTCAATGGACGCGTTTGGGAAATGCTGACCGCGCCGGGCGAACACGTGAATATCGGTCAGGATCTCGTCAAGCTCATCGACTGCGGGAGTGCCTTCGTCACCGCAAGCGTCAGTCAGACGGCCTACGAGAGACTTTCGATTGGCCAAGCAGCGACCTTCATCCCGCGCGACGGCGGCCCCGAGCTGAAAGGCACAGTCGTCAGCCTCAACGGCTTATCCGCTGTTAATTCGAATACCGCGGTCCAGGCCAGCGCCTTGTCGCGCGAGCCCTATCACGTCACGTTGAAGTTCCCGGAGCTGACAAAGGGGTTTGACTGTCGCGTCGGGCGCTCTGGCTTGGTCAAGTTTGACACGAGCACGCCCACGACCGAAAACGCGTCCCGATAGGAATCCGATCATGACATCGGCATCGGGAATGAGCTACTTCGATGCTCTGCTGCCATCGATTGTGATCGCACTTCTGGGATCTGCGGTCCTACCTTGGGTCAACCGCAACAACACCGCCATTCGGGCCGCTGCTATCCTCATCGGCATAGCGCTCGGCTGGCGCTACATGACATGGCGAATTTTCGATACGGTGCCTTCGGCTGACCATCCTATCAATTTCGCGACGGGCGTGATCTTCACCGCCGTCGAAGCCCTGACAATGGTCGGCGCCACAATCTCGCAGTTGTTTCTCACGCGAACCCGAAACAGGTCTGCCGATGCCGATCGCAATGTAAAGCGATTGCTCGCCCTGCCGGCTCTGCCGCGCGTCGATGTTCTGATCTGCACTTATAATGAAGACGAAAGCATACTCGAGCGCACGATTATAGGAGCGCAAGGGCTTAACTACCCCAACTTCCGTATATGGGTTTGCGACGACGGGAGGCGTGCATGGCTGAAAGCGCTATGTGAGAAATACCACGTCGGATATCTCACGCGGAGCGACAATTCTCATGCGAAGGCAGGCAATATCAATGCAGCTCTGAAAAAGCTCGCGGCACTTGATGACAAGCCAGATTTCGTGGCCATCCTGGATGCCGACTTCGTTCCGCTTCCCGAATTTTTGACAAGAACTGTTTCGCTGGCGATGGAGCGCGATATCGGCGTCGTTCAAACGCCGCAGCATTTCTTCAACCCTGATCCCGTTCAGAGCAATCTCGCCCTGACTCGCGTCTGGCCCGACGAGCAGCGCTTTTTCTTCGATATCGTCATGGCATCGAAAGACGCCTGGGACGCTGCCTTCTGCTGCGGCACGTCTTCCCTCATCCGATTTAGCGCGCTGCAAAGCGTCGGAGGATTCCCGACGGACTCGGTGACCGAAGACTATCTCGTCTCTCTGCGCCTTCGCGAGAAGGGTTTCCGAACGATCTACCTGAATGAAGTTCTATCTTTGGGGCTCGCACCCGAAGGCCTGGCAGAATACAGCGGCCAACGCAGCCGTTGGGCGTTAGGCTTCGTGCAAATTTGCCGGAGCTCAAGCGGGCCCCTAAACTTCAAGAACAACTTGCCGATTGTCGACCGCATTATGCTTTGCGAGACATTCTTGCATTGGTCTGCCACGCATCTATTCCGCCTGCTTGGCGTGATCGTACCAGTGCTCTATCTCCTCATGGACATCGAAGCCGTCCATACCAACGTGATCGACGCCATATGGTATTTGGCACCGTTCCTCGTGGCTCAAACGGTCATTTTCATTTGGCTGACTGAGGGTCGCGTTCTTCCATTGATGACCGACATCTACCAGATGCTCTGTTCGACCGAGGTTCTGAAGGCCGTCGCCACAGGGCTCTTTCGCCCGAAGGGGCAGAAATTCAAGGTCACAGCTAAGGGCGGCGACCGCAGCAAACAGTTCGTGCAATGGCCGTTGCTCCGGATTTTCGGAACGCTGCTGGCTTTGACGATATTGGGGATCGCGACCGCATTCTTCCTCAATCCCTCGCGCCCGCTCGCAGAATCCAGCGCCGTCGCGCTCTTCTGGAGTTGGTACAATATGATCGTGCTGACGCTGTGTTGTTACGTCTGTGCAGAGCAACGGCAACGGCGCATCGGGCAACGTTTTGACATACGCATTCCCGTTAAAATCACCTGCGGCTCCCGGGTTCTCAATTTCGAAGCATCCGACCTGTCGGCGAGCGGCATGCATTTGCTCGGGACCCCGCCACTTCCGCTAGGAAGTCCCGTGCGCGTGAGCTTTGCTGGGCTAACGTTCGACGCACATATCAGACGATCGACGCAAAGCGGCTTCGGCCTGGAGCTCGAAGTCACCGAACGGACGAAAGCACCTTTGCTCCAGTTCATTTTCTCCGGGAAGACATCAAGCGCGGTGCAAGATATCAAACCCCACCTCGTCGCAAAGGCGATCGCAGCTCGCGTATTCGGCTAAGCGCTTTTGCGCAAACTCTGCTCACCCCTTGGCGAACAATCTCTTGAGCAAGGGCTGCCGCGTTTCCGACGGTCGCTTCCCGGCTGGAGCAGAATTCCGGACCAACCGGTGAATGAAGCCGAGTTTCTCAATCGCAGCCGGCGAGAGAACGAACGGATATAGATCCGGCTGCCCCATGCTCCGGTTCAGACTGTTGACCGCGAAGGTCACCGGAATCCATTCAGCCATCAAGGCGGCCAAATCGTCGATCGTATAAGGATCCCGGTCCGCTGTCGCGCTGAGACCCTCGGTCGACTTCAATCGCGGCGAAACCTTGAGATTGAATGTGTGCGCCATTTCAAGCGTATCGATGATGTGGAGGTAATGCGCCCAGGTTTCCGCAAAGTCTTCCCATGGATGCATGGTGGCGTAGGCGCTGACGAAGTTTTCCTGCCAATTGGCGGGCGCACCGTTTTGATAATGAGCCTGCAGCGCAGCGTTGTAGTCGAGCGTCTCGTCGCCAAAAACTTGACGAAACTCATCGATCTTGCCGCCATCGCGAACTAAACGGTCCCAATAGTAATGACCGACCTCATGTCGAAAGTGTCCAAGCAACGTGCGATAGGGCTCATGCAGGTGCGCCCGAAGCTTTTCGCGTTCAACGTCATCAGCCTCCGGAAGGGAGATGGTGATGATCCCGTTGTCATGCCCGGTCAACACTTTCGCCTGGGGCGCGGCCGCTAGAAAATCAAACAGCAAGGGCTCCGGGTCGTCGCTAGCGCGCGTCGGTACCGGTAAGCGGAGCTTCAGCAGTGTATACATCAAGCGACGCTTCGCTTCTTCGATCCGTTGCCACCGGGGAACATTGGCGGGATCTGCCAAGTCGGGCACCGTGCGATTGTGCTGACAGGCCGCGCAATATGGGTCCTCGGAACCGTCCTCGACCAGCCAATTGCATGCTTGCAGTTCCCAGTTTGCACAAAAGCGGTAACGGGCATTGGGATCAGCTAGCGCAATCCAGTTCGAGCCATCGGGCTTAACCGACGTCATCGTTTCCTTATGAGCGTAATATCCGACCTTCAGACCGCACTGTTCACAATGCGTGTTCTCAAAAAATAGAACCTGCCCGCAATTCTGGCATTCGAACAATTTCAAGGCACTCTCCCCGGGGATCCGGCAAATTTTTCCGTACGCTGCTATCGCGCAGCAACGCCGCTCCAACCCAGAAGTTGCTCACGTAATGAGAATTTGACGCCCGCCGCGAGGAACATCGTACACCGCCTTCTGTCGTCGGGAAGGTGATCGTGCACGATTGCACCCCTTTAGTCGGAAACCAGGATAGTGCCGATGGGGTTATCCTACACGGGAGAGATCATCTCCGATCGGTTTTTCTAGCACCAACTTTCAGAATTGGCCCGAACGCCAACGCGCAACGGAGGATGACTAAGGAATAATGACTTCACAATTGCTTGGGGCATTGGATGCGGCGGATCGACAAACCATCATAGACAGCTGCGATGAGGTCCCATTAAGCCTTGGAGATGTGCTGATCGAAGCTCAAACCGTTCCCAAATTCGTTTACTTTCCGCTTCGAGGTGTCGTGTCCACGATCGCGCGCTATCGCGACGGGCGAACAATCGAGATGGCGACGGTTGGAAATGAGGGATGTACGGGCATTGGCATCATCAGCGGCGGCGAACACGAACTCGCGGTGCAACTCGTTCAATCCGAAGGCGAGGCGCTGGCACTTCGATTGCCCGATTTAAAAAGGTTGATGACCGAACTCCCCTCGTTCAAAGAGGTGCTTACGAATTATCTTCAGGCATACATTTATCAAATTCTAGTTTCCGGCGCCTGCAACGGTCGCCACGGCCTGAACGAGCGCCTCGCGAGGTGGCTTCTACAGATGCAGGACCGCTCGGGACGGCAAAAACTCGTCATGACTCAAGAAATCCTCGCCGAAATGCTGGGCGTACGCCGGCAGTCGGTAACACTGGCGGCCGGAGCGCTCCAGGAGGCCGGACTGGTCTCCTACCGGCGCGGGACCATCGAAGTCCTGAATCGCGAGGGGCTCGAGGCCGCGTCGTGTGAATGTTATGCGATGGTTCGGACCGCTTACGAGCGGTTCCTCCCGCAGAAAATGTAGTAGGTCTGTCAGGTATCGGACAGACGTCGTGGGGTGCAGTTTCTCAAATTCCGGGCGTTCTGAAACCCGGAGGGTGAAATGCGCGCAATACGTATCCTTCAGCGCGGTGCTTTCACGCCTGAGGATTTTGCCCGCGTCCAACAGGTGTTTGATGACGCTTGGGCCACCGTCGCGCCGACCATTCCTCGTGGGGATCGACCACAGCGCCGTGAGATGCTCGCGACGATAGTTCTTTCACTCGCGACGGCACGATCAGACCTCGAGCCGGCAGAGATGACGCCTATCGCGCTCCGTCTGTTTGGAGTCATTGGCGAGGTCGCCTGAATTTGGCCCGCAGGCAACCGCGGAATCATTTGAAATTCTCTTAAAAAGCTAGCGGCATAAGCGGAAATATATCCGGCGTGTTTCCTGGAACCTGCGAGTCCTCGATGAATTCTTCTGGTGTCGAACTTAAGACGGGGAATTCAGATGTGTGATGAGTATTGGGGCGAGCGCTTTGCCGAAAAGGCGCGACCGCATCTCCGAGAGATGTTCGATCAGAACTGGGACGAACTTCCTTCGCGATTGGTGTTGCTTTTGGAAGCGCTTGGAAAGAACTGACCGGTGACTGGGCACGAGCAGCGGCCGCTTGATGCAGCCGCTGCTCGTCTCACTTAATTCACCTGCCACCGCCTGATGATCCGCCGCTGGCTCCACTAGAGCCCCCTGCTGCTGAACCACCGCCAAGACCGCCGCCACTCATTCCACTCGACGACCCTGCTCGGCCAGACAGGCCGCTTGCCCCGGTGGACGATACGGTATTCACGCCACTTGTTGACGGCGCGCCCCGGACGATCGTGTTGTAAGAACCTCCGGTGTAGCCCGGATGGACCGTATCCACATCTGGGTTGCGAACGGCCGCGCTTGCTCCGTCATCGATCTGCAGGCGGTGCGGGCTGGGCGCCGATGGATCGAGACGATTATTCTCCATGGATGCGCCGGCCCCTCCGCCCCCAGAGGGGCGCGATGCGCGAGAAAGTGTTCCGTTGGCGCTGTCAGCAGCGTTTTGCTCCGTAACGCTCTGCTGAATGCGCATGCTCTCAGGCAAAGCGCTGTTGCCGCTCGTCGTGGATTGGTTCGAGCCACTCGTATTGGATGGGTTCGCCGTCGATTGGGCGAAGGCACTGCCGGCTTGAGCCGACATTATCAACGAGGCAATTATCAAGATTGGTTTCATCGGCGATGTCCTTTTAGCGGCGAACGGTTCGCTGATGAAAATGGTTCCGCTCTCAGAAACTTACCCGGTTAACACCTCACAGCTTCGATGCGGGAACCAATGTCTGCCGCCAGACCTTTGTGTGCATCACTCTGGTGGAGGTAAAAAGATGAAACGACTTACGACACACATCCTTGCGGGCTCCTGCATTCTAGCGGCAGCCGCTACGTCTCTGACAATTCCGGCCTTCGCCGCCGACAATGCCCAAGCGGCGGACGAATATCGCACCAGCAAGTTGGTGGGGTCGAAGGTTTACAATAGCGCCAACGAAAATATCGGCAGCATTGAAGACATCATTCTCAAAGCTGATGGCTCGTTGGACGAGGTTGTCCTGAGCGTCGGCGGCTTCCTTGGCATTGGCGATAAATATGTCTCGATGCCCTTTAGCGCTCTGAAGGTCAGCCGTGATGGCAGCAGCCTGAAGGTGATGACCGACGGAACCAAGGATTCGTTGAAGGCTCTCCCTGACTACACCTTCTTCAAATCGTAAAGCCGAGCGGGAAGGCTTCGCGCCTTCCCGCTTTATTCTTCTGAATTGAAGGACAATGCATGGACACACCTGACGAGAGCATCACACTTATTTCCGCGGGAAAGGTGCAAGGCACGCCCGTTGTAGATCCGTCGGGGAATTCCCTTGGCGAGATTTACGACGTCATGCTCGAGAAGCGCACTGGCCGGGTCGCTTATGCGATCATGTCGTTTGGCGGCGTGCTCGGGATTGGCAAGAAGTATCATCCCCTGCCATGGCTTGCCCTGAAGTATGTTCCTGAAGCCGGCGGCTATGTTGTTGGTATTCCCAAGGACGCCCTGATGGACGGTCCGACCATTGAAAACTCCGGCGCACCCTGGGAAACCGGACTGCAGCAAAAGATTGAAGGCTACTACGGCTCCTGGCTGAGCACGGCTTGAGACTGCCTGGTGGGCAATGAAAAAGGTTGGGCGTGAAACTGCCCAACCTTTTTACGTAAACAAACCAAGGGACTGGGTTGGTTCTCAAGCCTGAGGAAACCGAATCGCCCGTCCGTGCGTTGTTGCTCCGCATCATTGCGCCAGGGGCTCAAAATGTCAGCGGACACCCTTCCTGCGACCATCTTGGTTGACCTCTATATCCGTCTTCGAGATGAAGTGGATAACGGGGTGCTGAGCCTTGATCCCAACCATAAAGTCCGTGCACCAATCGTGATGGCGATCTTAGACGCCGCCGAAAGATTTTCCGAGTTGCCGGCGCTCGAAGCCCACGTCCGAACCCTTCTCTGCCCCGCAGATCAAGCAGAGCCACTGGCGGCGTAAAGGATCTTCAATCCCGTAGTTGAGGTGAGCATGTCCCGCAAACTGGATGATTATCAGACAAGCATTCAACAAGAAATGGAAGCTAAAAGGCTGCGTTGGGATAAGGAGCCGGCTTGGCGAACCTTTCGCACGAATGTCGATGGCGTCACCGTTAAGCGACTCGTCGGAAGGATTCAGGACGCCCAGGGCAATTCGTATTACATCGACGAGTCCGAGGAATCAGCGTTTTACCAGGCTGCCATCGCCACCGCTCGCAATTGGTCGCGAGAGCCTTCACCATCGCAACACTAAAAAAGGAGCGGCGGGTCTAATTAGGACCCGCCAAACTTCCGCTAGAGCTGATCTGTTGCCTTATCGACGGCGTCACGCACTTTATTCGCCTTCTCGGACACTGCGGTCTCTACTTTGCCTTTGACCGCTTGCGCTGCGCCTTTGGCCTGAAGCTTGTCCGATCCAATCGCGTAGCCCGCCTTCTCCTTCGCCTTGCCGATGGCGGTGTCGATCTTGCCCTTTAATTCGCTCATCTGAGCCTCCTTTGAACAATGGCCCATACCAACGCGCGAAACTATTCCGCGTTCCCCCCATATTCTTGTAAGGCAGCTCAATTCTTCAAGCTAACGACCGCGAGTTGTCGGGGCGCTGACACATCGCGCTCGTTGGAAAGCGAGATCTCGATAGACTTCGATAAACGGGCGAACGATGTGAAAATCTCCGGCGCATCGAAATGTGCTCGTGAGGGTGGCGGCGATAGTTGGCGAGCCGAGAGGTCAAGAAGAATGATTTCGGTGCTTGGAAACAGCTGGCGCGCACGATCGACCAAAATTCGGATGCCACCTTCCGCTAGACCAGTGACTGTCATGAGCACGATCTTCTGCAAATTTTCATAGCCGACATCCGCGAGAAAGGCCAAGGCAGTGAGCCCTGAAGCCTCCTTCATCGCGCAGGATGTTGCCGGATGATCATTGTTGATTGCCGATACGGCGAACCGCGTCGCCAATTCGTCGAACTCACCACGGACAGGAACGAAGATGACTTTAGGATCCTCATTCACTTTTTCAGTTTTTGCCTTTCCCGCGACGGCGCCGATCGTGTTCGACAATTCGCCAATCGCCTCCTTGTCCAGGCGGCCGCGTCGACGATCTCGCGCGCTCAAAGCAATCGCGGGAAAGACGAGCGCATCGAGAACTTCCGGATACGGCGCCTCCTCCTGGGCATCTTCGATTTGCTCGGTTGCCGCGAAAACGTCATTCGACAGGAAACGATGATACAAATTTTGCTGTTCCGAAAGCGGCGGCTCGTCCCCGAGGAGCACCGTCACGAATTCAAGATCCGGAACATACTTTCCCAACACAACCAAAATCAGTGTGATCGGCGCGGCAAGGACAAGCCCAATTGGACCCCAGGTCAGCGTCCAGAAGCTAGCCGCAACGACCATGGCAAAGGGTGACAGACCCGCGCGGCGCCCCAGCACCAACGGCTCGAGCACCTGACCCATGATCGGCTCGCCGACTGCAAAAATCGCGAGCGTTAGAAGAGCCTTCGTCCAACCAGGATCAACGGCAGCAGCTAGCAAAATTGGCGGAACTGCCGCAATGTAGGCACCCACGAATGGTACGAAGCGCATGATGAAAGCAACGACGCCCCAGAGGGGAGCATTCGGAACGCCTAGGGCGAGCAGAGCCAAGCCGACGAACGTTCCGAACGCTGCATTCAGAACGAGCTGCCCGGTGAATAGCGCTATGAGACGATCCCCCGCATCCGACATGGCAGCGGTCGTTTCCGTCATATGTTCGACACCGAAGATACGAACGACGCGATCGCGAAGATCGCGAAACTGCATCAGCAAAAAGAGAGTGAAC
Source organism: Hyphomicrobium sp. (assembly GCF_003987855.1). Lineage (GTDB taxonomy): Bacteria > Pseudomonadota > Alphaproteobacteria > Rhizobiales > Hyphomicrobiaceae > Hyphomicrobium_B. The sequence continues at coordinate 20,831 of NZ_RXIZ01000016.1, read as the reverse complement.
AAGAAGGTTAGCGCGACTTGCGTCAGCGGCTCGGCGAAGATGCGCAGTCCGTAGAGGGCGGTGCTCTCGTTGTCATCTCTTACGAAGTGGACCTTTTGCTGATCTTCCGGCTTGTTTGTCTCCGGTGCAGGCGTGTCCGGCGGAAACGTAGTCCCAAACTGCAGTTCGTGATTGATCATCTTCTGGTAAGTTTCGACCGCATCGATCGCGCGTCCGACAACCCCGCTCGGCACCGACGAACCGACGATGCTTCGCACCTTTTCCAAAACGTTGGTTCGGTATTGCGGAAGCTCTGCGGCAAGCGACAGCAATTGCGAGCTTAAGCCGATTGATGCTCCGGTTAGACAAGCTACGACGAGCAGCAGTACTGTTCCCTCGGCAAAACCATTAGGAACGCCCTGCTTTTTCAACCAGATGACGACAGGCACCAGCACGAAGCATGAGATGCCGGCAAGCGCGAGAGGCACAAGTATATCACGGCCCCAAACGAGCGCCAAAATGATGAGAGCAGCCGTTACGAGGCTGGCAGATAGACTTCGAATGGTATCTGCGAGCAACGGCATGGTGTTTGCACTCACGAGGGGCGTCGACCTCTAACGTCAGGTGGCGCAGTGTTGTTCCCGGCTCACCCTCTGCCGCTTTCGGCAGGCACACTCGGAGGTGCCCGCAGGCCGATGACGATGCGATGTGGGCGGGAAAATCGGCCCTCAAGGCGGAAAATTACGGCAGGCACGTGCGTGCGTTCAAACACGGGAACACGCTCAACCGCTATGTCCGTAACTGACCGAGGATACGAGGAAGCAAAAACCGCGCCGCTCCCGATCGGGATTGAAGCACCGGTCGAACAAAAGCGACCAAGATATAACACGCAAGCAGGAGGAAGGCTGCGGGTCCGACGATTTGGATGAGCTGCTCCAACATGTCATCGATAGGCCTAAGCATTCTATTGATCGATGCTTCCATTCACGCTCTTCCGCTCGTTTCCGTGCTCAACCACACTCGCTAAGTGCCGATGCTTAGGGCCAACGTGACGACCGACGGCGAAGTTCCTCCTGGAGATACCGGTAGCGGAACAACGAGTTGCGTCGCACGTTCGTTGGTCATGTGAACGCACGAGGACCGAGATGTTTGGTGACAATGTTGTCTGGGTAAATTTCAGAGTTGCGAAGCAGGATCGAGACATGCGGCCTCTCACACTGATCGAACGTTTGGAACTGCAATCGCGGTCAAAGTCGCGGCCGAGTCAGGATGGCGTAGACGTGATCACGGCGCTGCATAAACCCGTTCTAGTACGAGACCGATAAGCCTCAACTGTGTTGCTGGGGCAGACCAAAGATCATTGTTGGAACTGGTCATCGTGACGTGATTGAGCCGTCCGTGAAGTCGGGTACGGCAATCGGCGCAGGCAAAACGTCGTCGTTTGGATCAAGATCGACCCAGATTTTCGGATTGTATGACGACTGCCTCATCTTGTAGCTGTAAGCCGTCTTGTACCAGGGCTGCACGACGTCGGTCCGGTTGTCTAAAATGAGATCGCCAAAATTCGTTCGAGCCGTAAGTACGGCGTGACCTTCTCCATTCTCGATGCGCACCACGGTCATCAACAGCGCACTGGATGGCCACCCCAAGGCGATCAGAATGTGTCGCTTGAGAAGAGCATAATCCTCGCAGTCACCCCTCCCATCCTTCGGGATCGTCCAATAGTCTTCGATGCCGTAATGTTCGATATCGGTCTCAGGGAGGATCGAGTGGTTGACCTGCAGATTGATCTCTTGCAGTTGCTTTAATCGGGTCGCCGTCTCCGCGAAGTTCTGAACAGCGCCGTGTTGTCGGCATTCAGCGGGATCTTCGAAGCAAAACCGGTAGAAAGCCAGCGGTGCCGCGACTGGTCCGTACTCTTGCATGAACAGCGAGCGGACGACACGTTGCGGGCGAACGCCTGCTTCATCGGCGCGCGTCTGCTGTGAAACGATCAACGCCAGCGGCGCCGCGAGCATCAAAACAACAGAACGCATCGCATGGACCCCTTGACCACTCTCAGTCAGACGCAGGATCGAGGACGGCTCTTAAGAGACAACTAACATCATGGCGCGTGAACATTTCCGAATGAACTAGCCGTTTGGCCGAATGTCATCGTGGCCCTTACCGATGCTCGCCTTGAGCCAACACCAGATGGCGCCTGGAGGGGACATGGCGAGCAGCACGGAAGCAACGGACGCCTTCGCGACGGATGACCGAGACCAATTCATCCCCATTCGCAAGACAGAGCTCGTGCAGGCTTTGCTCAGCGACTGTCTAATACGGGCACCGGCGCTCCATGAGCAATTCCAACAATTATGCCGCCTGTTATCGGCGATTTTTCACTACGAGTATTTCGAAGCTCTCGAAAAATTGCGTGATGATTACCACTATTTCAATCCGGACTTGGATTCTAATACGGAAGCGAACTCGCCGGACCTTGCCACAGCGAGAGCTGAATTCCTGGAAACCCTCGACCAGGTTCTAAAAGGTGCAAACTATAAAGAGATCTCGCTGGAAGAGATCGAGAAAGCCCACTCGGATCGGCCGAGCCTGCGGGTCAAGGTCAAAGCGACGACGGAGAACTATCACAAGGTCAGCTTCTTCCGCCGAGGCCATCGCATCGAAGAAGTAAAGCACAGCCGGTGGGCAGGACTGAGAACTCGGATCGTTCGAACGAGAGTATTCGACAACGTGATCATGATGGTCACGGTAAAGTTGCCGGGCGAGTTGCAATCGAAACGACAGGCCAAAGCACTTCAGGTCAATCAGCTTCGACCCGGTACAATCCTGATCAAATATTTCCGCCAAATTGCCCTGTCGGACCTGCACATGCTCCTGCCTCGCGTGCGCGTGGTCATGGGCACCTACGACAAGATGACCATTGCAGTTCCAGCGCTCGCCGGTGGCATCCCGCTTTTGCTGAACGCCATGCCCACCCTCACCGTGCTTTTTCTCGTAGCCGGGTTTTACCTCGGGCTAACTGGGCCGGTTGAGCACGAGCAAGTCGTCAAAGCCCTCGCTGCACTGAGTGGGGTTTCCGCCCTCGCTGGGCTCGTCATGAGGCAGCGTTTGAAATACGAGCGTTTGTCTCTGAAATATCAGAAGCAGATTTCCGACCATTGCTATTATCGCAACGTCAGCAACAACATCGGCATATTTGATTTTGTGGTCGGCGCTGCGGAAGAGCAGGAATGCAAGGAGGCGTTTCTTGCGTACTATTTTCTCATGACATCGAATGGACGCGTCGCGCAGGAGGAAATCGACCGACGCATTGAAGCTTGGCTCCAGGAAAAATTCAAACTCGATATCGATTTCGAAGTCGATGATGCGCTTGCCAAACTTGACCGGCTTGGACTTCTCCTGCGAGACGGAAACGATCTTTCTGTCCTGCCTCCCGATAGGGCGCTCTTCGTTCTCGACCAACGCTGGGATAATTTCTTCCCCTTCGCGAACGAACTCGAAATAGGGCAGCAAGCCGTCATGAACGCATGACCGCTGGCCTCAGTCCGTTCCGGCAGACGCATAACAAATATCCGCCGGCCGACGGTCCGGTCCACTGGTGGTTCCTGGAAGGGCGGCGGAATATCCAGCTCTCTGAGGTTCGCTCACCTTTTTGCTCAAAAGCAAAAAACCAGCTGGAGCCGCCCGGCGGCTTCAACTGGTTTGCAATTTTTACCGACCAACGGGGCAGAGGTCTTCAGGCCGGATCTGCGAAAGACACTCTAATCTGCCTATTCGCCGAGCGTGCGAACTAGGCAGGGAAGCAGAGCCAGGCGCCAAGGCAGGTTTTCGGCGTCGTCACTTTGCACGCCAATTGCGAGGAATGACACGTCGACGTGCCCGCGCCGTCATCACATTTCGTATGGACCGGACCCTTACCTACGCGGCCCTGCCCATAGATGACGTTGGCAAGACCATGTGTCGAAAAGAGATAAGCGATATCGTGGGTCACAGCTTCGCCAACGGCCCCTACCTTGACGCAGTCCGCATGAGCCGTCGCCGAAAGGCCGCACATTACCGCCGCAGCGGCCAAGCCGAGTTTCAAAGATCGCATTTGCCCCTCCAAAAATGATCTATCCAGTCGGGAAACTAATTGAGCGCGTAACCCCCGACAACAGAACAGCCCCGTCACAAGCCGATTCTCCTGAAAGGAACAGGAAACCGTGCCGGATTTGCCACCCCAGGCAGCCTTAATGCCTATCACGAGTCGCACCGAAAGCACCTGCGGGCGGCTGACTAGAACCCATGGCCGAAGTTGTCAGCCCGCGTCGGCGCGGCCGGCAGGTTCCTGACGCGCTACCTGCTAGGCCACACCCGAAGCGCCCAACGCCTGCCGCACCCTCGCCGCCACGTCCGCCTTGGAAAAACCGGGCATCACCTCCAACAGCGTCAAACCAGCGGTACGAAAGGCTTCTCGCTTGACGGCGTCTCGCAGGTTCGCCGTGCCTTGGTAGTGCCCGGAACCCTGATACTCCACGACGAGTACCGCGTAGCCTCGCGAGTCGACAACCACGAAGTCGGCGCGCTTAGAGTTGATCGACCGATACGCGAGATCGGCCTCAGCGCCACCTCCTGGTTTCGGGCGCAAGAACTCGCCGAGCACGGTCTGCGCCATGACCCTGTGACCGCGCCCGCAGCTTCTCACCACCTCTTCAAGCACAAGTAAGACCTGGAACTCGCTTTTGTTGATGAGCGGCTGCCGCTCGAACTCCACCCGCGAGACGAATTCCAATTGCTTCTTAGGGTCGCTGACACCGTTTGGTGGTTGCGCCGACCGGCGTCGCAGCAGCAGCCACGCGACGAAAAGGGCCAGCGCGACACCTAATAGCCAGCCGAGCAAACTGTGCAGTCCTGAGGGCATGAATTGCTGGGTAGGGATGAGTTGATTTCAGGCGGGATCCCTCGGGCATGAACCGAGGCCAAGGCCGCGAGCCGTAAGTGCTGTGCCAGGAGTCGACGATCTTGATAAGTCCCCCAGCCCCCCGCAGGGAGGGCGCGGCTCCTTTGAGAAAGCTATCCTGTAGCGCTACCCGCGACCAAAAAGCGGCCCCCGCTACGGTGGACCTAGAGGCAACGCTCCGCTGACAACCGCATTCGCACCCTGCTCGCCTTCAGGCGACCCTGGTCATACGCGAGTTGGTTACGGCGAGAACCTGGCTCAGCCTCGTCTTCGCCTTCTGCAATTCGTCAGCAATGTACCCCAAGTCCGGCCTTGAGGCCGCGAGGCTCTCCAAGTGCTCGACGGATCGCGTCAGGCGGTAGATTGGATCGACCATCTTCTTACGCATGGTTGCTCCTCCCATTCCTTTGTGGAGGATGAACCACCGTTCCGATCACAAGTTCACACAGCTCACGATCACTTTTTTAGTTTTTTCTGCCCGCAAGCTGTCAGCGCCGATCTGCTCAACGCACGCGCGTACACCTCGGTGTATGTAATAACGGAATCATAGATCCGTCTTTTGAATACCGCCAGCTTTCCGCTAAACGCGCCAACGCGCACTGCGCGGGTCACTGGCATCGAGAATGAACCTCAAGCAGCTTCGTATTCTCCGAGAGATCGTTCGCTCCAAATACAACGTGACGGACGCAGCATCAGCACTCTACACTTCCCAATCCGGGGTCAGTAAGCACATAAAAGATCTCGAGGACGAGCTCGGCGTGGAGCTATTCGAGCGGCGCGGGAAGCGGCTGCTCGGACTTACAGAGCCGGGCGCTCAAGTCTTGAGCATTGTTGACCGGGTCCTCCTCGAGGCCGACAATATCCGTCAGGTGGCGTCAAAGTTTTCGGACGACAAAGGCGGCACGCTGACCATCGTGACGACGCATACGCAAAGCCGCTACACCCTTCCCCAGGTCTTCACACAGTTCCGCAAAATCTACAAAAACGTCGAGGTGGTGCTGCTGCAGGCGCATCCAGGTGACGTTCCCCAATTTCTGATCGAGGGCCGTGCGGATATCGGGCTCGCAACAGACACGCTCGAAGGTAATCCGGATCTGCTGACGTTCCCGTCCTATTCATGGGAGCACTGCGTTGTTGTGCCCAAGGGCCACCCGCTCCTCAAGCAGTCGGCAGTGACGCTCGCGACATTAGCGGAGTACCCCCTCATTACCTATCATACTGGATTGACAGGACGCCGTCAGATCGATGCGGCCTTCCAGAAGCATCAACTTCGGCCACGCATAACTATGGCCGCCATAGACTCCGATGTCATCAAGGCATATGTCGAACTGGACTTTGGAGTGGGCATCATAGCGTCGATGGCTTTCATCCCGTCCCGCGACACGAAATTGCAGAAGCTGAAAGCCGCGCATTTGTTTCAGCCGTCCACAACATGCATTGCTGTGCGTCGCGGCCGCATTCTGAAAGATTACGCTTATCGCTTTATTGAAATGTGCGCTCCGAAAGTGACAAAGGAAGTTGTTCAGGCGGCGGAAGAAGCGGCGAACGTGCGCGGCCTGGATTAAAGTTCTGCCTCCGCCTTCCAAATAGCGCTCCTAGTTGGAGCGCCTACGATTGCGAAGCCTGACGCAAGTCGTTACGCACTAGGACCTCTCCGAATGGCCCGGTGTTGACCGTTCCTGTCGAGCGTGCCTTGGCATGTGAAAGCGGAAGCAAAGGAAACACCAACTCCGCGAACCGGAATGCTTCTTCCAGATGAGGATATCCTGAGAGCACGAACGTATCGATGCCGAGTGCAGCATATTCCTTGATGCGCGTTGCGACAGTCTCAGGATCGCCGACAAGTGCGGTGCCCGCACCGCCTCGCACAAGGCCGACACCAGCCCACAAATCCGGACTGATTTCAAGATTGTCGCGACGGCCTCCATGCAGCGCCGTCATTCGCTTCTGACCAACCGAATCCATCCGGGCGAAAATTTTCTGAGCAGCGGTGATCGCGTCGTCATCCAGATGCGTGATCAAACTCTCTACTGCTTTCCATGCGGCTTCTCTCGTCTCTCTGACGATTACGTGAAGGCGAATGCCGAAGCTCAGTCGTCGACCTTCTTTTGCTGCGGCAGCCTTGACCGACGAAATTTTCGCGGCAACTTCTTTCGGCGGCTCTCCCCACGTCAGAAATTTATCGATAGCCTGTGCAGCAACACGGATCCCGGCGTCGGAGGATCCACCGAAATAAAGTGGTACCGACGGCTTCTGTACCGGAAGGTATTGCAGGCGCCCGTCTTCGATCTCCACGAAGCGTCCCTTAAAATTCACCGTTTCGCCATCGAGCAGCGCCCGGTAGACGCGCAGAAATTCGGAGGTCAGCTCGTATCGCTCTGCGTGATCGTGAAACAATCCCTCCCCGCGATTTTCGACTGGGTCGCCACCTGTCACTACGTTTATGAGGACGCGGCCCGCAGATGTCCTGTCGAGTGTCGCTGTCATGCGCGCCGCCACTGTCGGCGATTGCAGTCCAGGTCTGACAGCCACAAGGTATTTCAAAGTCGTGGTTTGTGGCGCAAGAGCGGCAGCGACAATCCAAGAATCTTCACAGCTTCGCCCCGTCGGCAAGAGAACGCCGTAGTAGCCAAGCGCATCTGCGGCAAGCGCGACCTGCCTCAAATAATTGTAGTCCGCTTCACGCGCACCAAGCGCCGTCCCTAAATACCGTGCATCTCCAAACGTCGGAAGAAACCAAAGTACATTGAGACCAGATGCGGAAGTGTCTTCGCTCATCGCGTATCTTTCGAGAAGCCGTTTTTGGCAAGTTGAGCCTCCCGTTTTGAATGGGCGTGACCGGACCGGTCCAAGAAGAAAAATCGAAATGCATATCCGATTTTCTAATTCGCCGAGAGTGCCGTCGATCACCAAAAAGGCCGATACGCTTCGTTCCGCGAGCTCTTAGAAAAGGCGGCCCGAAAATTACGGCTCAGACGCGGTCTGCAATTGCAGCTGGTAATCGCCGAATATCTTTAGCGAAAACAAATATTTTACACATCATCCGAAGCGGCCGAAGGCTTGCGCCTCCATCGAGCCGTGCACTGCTGATCGGGGGAATGACATCAGCAGGACCACTGTTTTCAAACTTTTATGCCGTGAACGGCGGCGTAACAGCAATGCATTGGGGGAGTGAGGATGTCGAGAAATGTGCTTGCCGTCATCGGTGCGGCAGGGTCGCTCTTGATTTGGAATTCAAGTCTCGCGCAAGCGGCAGATCTCGGCGGCAACTGCTGCGCCGATCTCGAGGAACGCATCGCGGAGCTCGAAGCAACCACCGCCCGAAAGGGCAATCGCAAAGTTTCGTTGACAGTTACAGGCTGGGTGACCGAACAGGTCATGTGGTGGGACGATGGGCATGAATGGAACACCTACGTCATCGGCCTCGGCACGAATTACGCCAGTAACGTTCAGTTCGTTGGCTCCGCTGAGATCGCTCCAGGTTATTCCGCCGGATACGTGCTGCACTTGGAGCTTCGCGACAACAACATCTATTCGATCAATCAGAACCGCGCGGATTCCACCGACGCAAATACCGTAAACGCCAACGAATCGTACTGGTATCTCAAAAGCGACCGCTATGGCAGAGTCGCGGTTGGAAAGCAGAGCCCCGCGGGCGACAACGCCAATTTCAACTCCGATCTGTCGGGGACCCAGGCCGCCGCATATTGGGTCGCATACGACACATGGGATTTTGGAATTCGGCTAAGCAATGGCAGCTTTTCGAACTTCACCTGGGGTGGCGGGAAGAACGCTTCTGGCGGGCAATGCCATGGCTGGGGCGGCGGGCCAGGCGACTGCGTAGGTTCGCCACGAAACGAGGTCCGTTATGACTCACCCGTAATCGCAGGCGTTCAGCTGGTCGCTTCTTGGGGTGAGGATGACGAATGGGGCGTCACCGGCTACTACACCGCCAATTGGGGAGACTTCCTCGTCAAAGGTGTTGCCTCGTATTCCGGAACCAACGATCCGAACCTGGTCGTGGCTAACCCCGCTGTTGCAGACTTTCAACCCAGTTCCCACTATCTTCAGCTGGCCGGCTATCTGGAACATGTGCCCACCGGCATCTGGGGCAACTTCCAGTGGGGTCACATGGACAGCAAGGGATATGAGTCCAACGACGTCTACTACGCAAAAGCGGGTATCAAGCTAAAGCTGACGTCCCTCGGCGTCACTCGTCCGTATGGTGAATATCTCCGCGCCAACAACGGCATCTACGACAATGACGGCAACTTTGCACCTGGCGCGAGTCAGACGTTCTACGGCGCCGGCATAGCGCAGGACATCGATGCCGCCGCGATGCAAGTGTGGCTTCGCGCGAGGGTGCTGTCGGCGGATATTCCACGCTCGCTTACTGGAGGCCTCAGCACGGACGACTTCACCGAAGTCGTGGGCGGGGCGTTGATTTCGTTCTAGCGCCACCGCTGTCGCAAATCCCAGCTTTGATAAAATTTGAAGCGGCATCACGGTTATCTGGGCTCGAGTCACCAAGGCTCGGGCCTTTACCGTCTCCAGCGCCGCTCAGTCTCTGAAATTCAATATGCATTTTTGCGCATATCGTAATCGCGATTTCGCGCTGATCGCTAAACAGGAAAAACAAATGAGAAATTGATATTTGACCCTCGCGCCGGTTGGGCACTAACTCGATTGCAGCGGGGATTTGAGGACGGCGCGACGTGCAGGTGAAATTAAAATTTGGCGCCTCTGTTTCGCACGCAAAATGCGGAAATGCGCTTACTCGGAATCCAGCGCACGAAGACCTTACGATACGCGGCCACGAGGGCGCCGCAGCTTAAAGCCCAATCAAAACTAGAAATGCGACAACTGAACATGTTCCGGGTCGCTCCGGAAAGTGGGGTTGAAGTTTATGCCTGCAAGCCGACAAGCTGCGTCTGATCTCTCGGACGCGCACGCGCTGAAAGTCGTTCTCGTAAGTGGCAGCCTGAAAGCGCCGTCTCGCACCAGAACGCTTGCCGACGCAATCGTTCGTTCCATTTCCAAACGGCGATCCGCAGCAGTAGTAACGATCGATTTGGCGGAGACCGGGGCGCAAATCGCGCCGCTCATCTCGCGCGACGGCATACCACAGAGCGTCGAAGAGCTTTTCCTAGCCGTTGAAACCGCTGATCTACTCGTTGTGGGCTCACCCATTTACAAGGCTTCGTATACGGGCCTTTTCAAGCATTTCTTCGATCTCATCCCGCCAACGGCATTGAGTGGTCTGCCGGTAATCTTGAGCGCCACCGGCGGATCAGATCGTCATGCGCTCGCTCTCGACCACCAGTTTCGCCCGCTGTTCAGCTTCTTCAACGCCGCACCTGTTCCAACCACGATCTACGCCACGGATCGTGATCTCGACTACACGGAACTGAAAAACGAGCAGATTTCCGACCGCATCGAGCGGGCGGTTGACGAAGCGCTGCTCGCAGCCAGCGTCAGACCGCGTAGCGAACCTCCTGCAAAACTCAGTCTCGTCGCCAAGCCTACGGGCACAGCCCCACGGAGCAAAAGCATGCCAGCACCGCTGCCCCCATCCTCACCCAGCAACATCAAATTCGCATACTGGGTGCCGAACGTTTCCGGCGGCCTTGTCATCTCCAATATCGAGCAGCGAACCGACTGGGGGCTCGATTACAATATCAAACTCGCGCAAATCGCCGAGAACTCGGGTTTCGACTATGCCTTGAGCCAGATAAGATTTACCGCGGGGTACGGCGCAGAATTTCAGCACGAGCCGGTGTCGTTCAGTCAAGCCATCCTGCACAATACCAAGAACATCAAAGTGATCGCCGCGCTTCTGCCGGGTCCCTGGAATCCGGCCGTGGCCGCCAAGCAGATTGCCTCCATCAGCCAGTACACAAACGGCCGCATCGCGGTGAATATCGTCAGTGGCTGGTTTCGCGGCGAATTCGCAGCCATTGGCGAACCTTGGCTGGATCATGACGAACGCTATCGCCGCTCTGAGGAGTTTATTCGCTCTTTGCGCGGGATCTGGTCTGACGACAACTTCACGTTCCGCGGTGATTTTTATAGGTTCAACAATTACTCCCTGAAGCCAAAACCGCTCGACCCGCTACCGGAAATTTTCCAGGGCGGAAGCTCACGCGCAGCGCGCGACATGGCGGCCCGGGTATCTGACTGGTACTTCACAAACGGAAACACGCCCGAAGAGATCAAGAAGCAGGTCGACGATATTCGCGCCAAGGCCCGGGAACATGGTCGAAGCGTTAAGATCGGCGTCAACGCCTTCGGCATTGTTCGTAAAACAGAGCAAGAGGCTCGTGCAGTTGTCGCCGAGATCATAGCGAAAGCCAACCCGGAAGCCGTTCATGCCTTTGGGCACGAAGTGAAGAACGCCGGCAAGGCTTCTCCGGAAGGAGAAGGCAATTGGTCCACATCCACCTTCGATGATCTCGTTCAATATAACGATGGCTTCAGAACCAATCTCATCGGAACGCCGACTCAGATTGCGGAGCGCATTGTCGAGTTGAAGAACATCGGCGTCGATCTCGTCCTGCTCGGCTTCCTGCATTTCCAAGAGGATGTCGAATCCTTCGGTCGCGACGTCATTCCACTAGTCCGCGAGTTGGAGGCTCGCGGAACTCCCCACTTTCAGGCCGCGGAATGAGCACGATGTCAGAGCCACCCTTCCTGAGGCTGTGCCGGATACGGAGGCATCGGTGAGCGCGTTCGCCTATGCAGGTAGTCTCGCCGCGGCCGACGATCGGAACACGCAGGTGACCTCGGACGCCGGAGCGCTGTTAGCCCCAGCCTTCGACGCCCAGAAAGCCCGAACTGTTCTATCCCTGCGCGGCCTGACGCTTAGCTTTGGAGGCATCAAAGCCGTCTCGGACATCGATCTCGATGTCTTCCCCGGCGAGATTCGCGCGATCATCGGACCGAATGGAGCCGGCAAAAGCTCTCTCATCAACCTGATCAGTGGGCTCTATCGCCCCCAGCGCGGCACGATTGCGATCGATGGCCAGGTGTTCTCCGCGGTTCCGGCGAGCCGGGCCGCCAAGCTCGGCATTGCTCGAACGTATCAGAACCTCGCGCTTTTCAAGGGATTGACGGTCTTCGAAAACATCGTCACGGGGCGCTCGTCGACGGTCCGCTCAACGTTTATCGAGCAAGTTCTTGGCGTCGGGCGCTCGCCAGCAGAGGAGCGGGACTCCCGCGAACGCGCGGATACGGTGATTACCGCCTTGCATCTCGAAGCCATTCGAGAGCGCCCCGTCGGCACATTGCCATATGGCCTGCAAAAGCGCGTCGAACTCGCGCGCGCGCTCGTCGCCCAACCGAAGCTTCTTCTCCTCGATGAGCCCATGGCCGGAATGACGAGCGCCGAGAAGCAGGACATGGCGCAATTCGTCCTTTCTGCGAGGGATGACTTCAACGCGACAATCATTCTGATCGAGCACGATATCGGTGTCGTCATGGGAATTTCCGACAGGATCGCTGTTCTCGATTACGGCCGCAAGATCGCCGACGGCAGCCCCGAAGACGTCCGCAACGATCAGCGCGTCATCGACGCTTATCTCGGAGTCGCTCATGAAGATGATGCAGGAGCGCCGGCCCAATGACGAATTTCGATCCGGCATTCTTCGTCGAAGTTCTCGTTGGCGGCCTCTTGTCCGGGGTTATGTACGCCCTCGTCGCGATCGGCTTCGTGCTGGTCTACAAGACATCTGGCGTATTCAATTTTGCGCAAGGAGCGATGCTCCTGTTCGCGGCGCTGACGTTTGTCAGTCTGGTCGAGAAGGGTGTCCCGTTCGCTCTCGCCTTCCTCGTCACGCTCGCGGTGATGGCCCTACTTGGTATTGCTATCGAACGTACCGTTCTAAGACCGCTTGTGAACAAGCCGCCGATCACCCTCTTCATGGCAACGCTCGGCCTTGCATACGTGCTCGAAGGTAGCGCCCAGCTCTTGTGGGGAACGCAGGTTCACGGGCTCGAACTCGGAATCGATGACAAGCCCTTCATCATCCACGGCGTTCTCATCAGTTCTTTCGATCTTTTCGCGGCGGCGGTGGCGGCCGGAATGGTCGCTCTGCTTGCCTTCGTCTTCCAGCGAACGCGCATAGGCCTCGCATTTCGTGCGGTCGCGGACGACCAGTTCGCCGCGCTTGCAGTGGGACTGCGACTGCCGGTGATCTGGTCGGCCGTGTGGATCGCGGCGGGGTTCGTCGCTCTGATTGCCGGGCTACTATGGGGCGCGCGTCTCGGCGTGCAATTCTCCTTGTCCCTCGTCGTGTTGAAGGCGTTGCCTGTCCTCGTGCTCGGCGGCTTTGACTCCATTCCCGGCGCCATCGTTGGCGGGTTACTGATCGGCGCAACAGAGAAACTCGCGGAAGTTTATCTCGGCGGCTACGTCGGAGGCGGCATCGAAAGCTGGTGTGCGTACGTTTTTGCGCTCGGCGTGCTTCTCATTCGGCCCCAGGGGCTCTTTGGACAACGGCTTGTCGAGAGGGCCTGACAATGACGAACGCATATGACGCTCAACAGTCGCGAGGGCTTTTGCCAGCTTGGGGCTATCTCCTTGGCATCGGTGTCGTGGCCTATGGCATCGTCCCGTTATTGGCCTCTGATTACGTTTATGACGCCATACTCGCGCCGTTCCTTGCTCTGAGCCTTGCGGCTGTTGGACTGAACTTGCTGACGGGCTACGCGGGCCAGGTTTCGCTCGGATCGGCGGCATTCATGGCAGTCGGCGCCTTCGCGGCTTACAATTTCAATCTTCGAATAGATGGCCTTCCCTTTATCCTGAGCGTTTTGTTCGCAGGACTGACCGCGGCCGGTTTTGGCGTTGTCTTCGGATTACCGAGCCTGCGCCTCAAGGGTTTCTACCTTGCACTATCAACGCTCGCGGCTCAGTTCTTTGTCGAATGGGCACTGACCAAATTCGACTGGTTCTCCAACTACAATTCGTCGGGCGTGATCGATGCGCCGCCCATCGTCATTTTCGGTGTACCTTTCTCAGGTCCGAGCGGGCGCTATTACTTCGCGCTTACCGTCGTCTTACTCCTGAGTGCCTTCGCAGCACGGCTCGTCAACACACAGACCGGACGGAACTTCATTGCCGTACGGGACAATGAAACCGCTGCGCGCATCATTGGCGTGCCGGTGTTCAAGACCAAACTTCTCGCGGCCGCCGTGTCATCGTTCATCATTGGCATTGCGGGCATCCTATGGGCCTTCGCCTACCTCAGGACAGTCGAGCCTCACGGCTTCAACCTCGACCGTTCATTCGAGATCCTCTTCATCATCATCATCGGCGGACTGGCGACACTGCGAGGCGCGTTCCTGGGAGCGGCTCTTATCGTTGTACTACCGCTGGTGTTGTCCCGGATCGGCACTCTTCTTCTTGGCGGCTATTTCAACTCGGGCGTCCTGGATATGAGCCAGCGCATTCTTATCGGCGCGCTCATCATCGTCTTCCTGATCGTAGAACCGGATGGCCTGGCGGCGCTTTGGATTCGAGCGCGCAACCGCTTCTTCGGCGCCTTGACCAGCCGCCGACCAGCACGGGAAGTCACCGCATGAAAACTCTCCACCTCGCATTTAAACGAAGGGCACCTCGCATGGAACGTCATCGCAAGAAAACTTCTTTCCTATCCGGACTCGCTGCTTCTCTCACGCTTTTCGCTGGCGCGCTGACGACGAGCGCTTCCGCCGATGAACAATTTTTTCCGCTCCAGAGCTACCGCGTCGGCCCTTACGCCGCCGGTGGCACAGGTTTCTTCGGCGGGACCATCGATTATTTCAACTTGATCAACAGCCGTGACGGCGGCGTCAACGGCATCAAGCTGACGTGGGATGAGTGCGAAACGCAGTACGAAGTCGAACGCGGCGTAGAGTGCTACGAGCGTTTAAAGAGCCACGCAAATATCGCCGCTTGGAATCCGTTGTCGGTGGGTATCGCTTACGCGATGATCGACCGTATCACGCAAGACAAGGTTCCGCTTATCACGATCAATCACGGGCGAACGGATTCAACCGACGGTCGCGTCTTTCCCTATGTATTCCCGCTCCTTCTCAACCCTTACAGCGAGACCTCCGGAATCATCAATTACATCGCCGCTAAGGAAGGCGGCGAGGCCAATTTGAAGGGCAAGAAGATCGTGGTCCTTTACCACGGCTCGCCTTACGGCAAGGAGACGATCCCGATCTACGAACTGTTGAGCAAGAAGTTGGGCTTTACCGTCCAGCAGATTGAGGTGCCGCATCCCGGCAACGAACAGCAGGCGCAATGGCTGACCATACGCCAGGCGAAACCGGATTATGTAGTCCTGCGCGGTTGGGGCGTTATGAACCCCGTGGCGCTGAAGACTGCGCAGAAAACCGGGTTCCCGGCCGACCACATTATCGGCAACGTCTGGTCCAATTCGGAAGAGGACGTCATACCGGCAGGCGATGCCGCTGTCGGCTATACGGCGATAACGACGCAAGCCTCGGGTGCCGAATATCCCGTTCTCCAGGAGATCGTAAAAACCCTTTACGACAGCGGTAAAGGCAATCTCGAAGACAAGAAGCGGATCGGCAGCGTCTATCATAATCTCGGTATCGTGAATGGCATCCTCAACGTCGAAGCCGTCCGCATCGCTCAGGAGAAATTCGGAAAGCGCACGCTTACCGGCGATGAAGTTCGCTGGGGCTTTGAACATCTGCACCTTGACGAAAAGCGCGTTGCGGACTTGGGCGCTAAGGGTCTCTTTCATTCGATCAACGTCACTTGGGACAATCACGAAGGGGATGGTCGCGTGACGTTCCAGCAATGGGACGGCAAAAAGTGGAAGGTGGTCTCCGATTGGATCGCGCCTGATTGGAAGCTGCTGCGGCCGATCATCGAAAAGTCCTCCGAGGCCTATGCCAAGGAAAAGGGCCTCAAAATCCGCTCTGCGGGCGACGCCGACAAAGTTACGTCGATCGACGTCAAAGGCGAGAGCACCAAGAATTGACAACCTTTGCGATCGCCAATCCTTGGCGCGGCCAAGGAGCGGCGATCGTCCTGAAGGAGGGTGCGATGTCGAATTTCGATCAGCTGCTCAGCGTGGATCGGATCTTCGCGATCTACAATCATTCTGTCGCCGCTTTGCACGGGGTAAGTCTGTCGGTTCGCACCGGCGAGGTGCGCGCGCTGCTTGGCGCCAACGGAGCCGGCAAAACGACGACGCTGCGAGCGATCGCAAACCTTCTCGGCGCACAGCGAGGCTCCGTCACCTCGGGACGAATAGTGTTTGACGGGTTGGATGTCCTCAAGATGCCGCCATCAACGCTCGTTCAGGCTGGCCTCGCATCTGTTCTTGAAGGCCGCCACGTCTTCAAATCGCTCAATGTCGAAGAAAACCTGATTGTGGGCGGTCTCGCGCGCGGTTCACGGCGATCCGAGCTATCTGCCGACCTCGAACGGATCTACGCCCTCTTCCCATCGCTCCTTCCGAAGCGGAAGATCGCGGCAGGACTGACATCCGGCGGCGAGCAGCAGATGGTAGCCATTGGGCGAGCACTAATGTCCCGACCGCGCTTACTTATTCTCGATGAACCATCGATGGGGCTTGCGCCAATTGTCGTCAAGGGGATCTTCGAAACGCTCAGAGCGCTCAATCGAAACGACGGGCTCACCATTTTGATGGCCGAACAGAACGCCGCTATCGCGCTCCGCTATGCCGACCAGGCGACCGTCATCGAGAACGGCACAGATGTTTTATCAGATACCGCCGACGCACTTCGGCGAGGAGACTACGTCAAGGAGTTCTATCTCGGCTCCAACGTCTCCACGGGAATTAAACGCGAAGCAGGACCGCAGCAGCCTAGCGCCGTCTCGACATCTGACGAGCTTCAGACAATCGCAGCCGAATAACATTGGAGACATTCATGAACCTCGCTCTCGTCAACCCACCCGCGGATCCTCAAGCGCTGAAAGGCGTTCCTCCCGTGCCTCGCCCCAAGGATCGCGCTTACGTCATCAAGGACGATGCCGAAGCGATCGCCGTCGCAAAACGCATCGCAGCTTATCTTGCTACCGGCGCATCCGAGCGGGATCGCGAGCGGAAATGGCCGGTAGAGGAACTCGATACCTTCTCGCAAAGCGGGCTATGGTCGATCAATGTACCGAAGCAATTCGGCGGCCCGGAAGTTTCTTACGCGACGCTGGCGAAAGTCATCCAGATTATTGCGACCGCGGACCCCTCGCTCGCGCAAATCCCACAAAACCATTTGGGCGTCATCGCGGCCATTCGTACGACCGCGAGTGAGGAACAGCAGCGACTGCTATTCGCCGAAGTTCTGAGCGGAACGCGATTGGGCAACGCTTTCTCCGAGTTTGGATCGAAGCGGGCCGCTGAATTTGAGACGAAGTTCGTAGACGCTGGAGATCACGTCGTTGTCACCGGAAAGAAGTTCTATTCCACAGGCGCCCTTCTCGCGCACTTGGTCCCCATCGTGGCCATCGATGACCAGGGTCGCGCGTGGTACGCGATCGCCGATCGCGGCGCCCCGGGACTGACGGTTATTGATGACTGGTCTGCATTCGGACAGCGCACAACGCTGAGCGGCACCGTCCTCATCGATAACGTCAAAGTACCCAAGACACACCTCATTCCAGGTTATAAAGGATACGATCATCCCACAGCCGATGGCCCGACCTTCCAGATCATCCAGGCCGCAGTCGACACCGGTATCGCCGAGGCCGCAATCCTCGACGCCATCACGTTCATCAAAACGAAGTCACGGCCCTGGATCGACAGCGGTCTTGAGCGCAATTCCGATGATCCTTACGTCATTCAAGCGATTGGCCAGCTGAAGGTGCGCCTCAGCGCCACAGAAGCTCTGCTGGAGCGCGCGGGCATCGCGGTCGATCTTGCCGTGCGGGAACCCAATGCAGAAACGGTCGCCGCAGCACAAATCGCGGTCGCCGAATCAAAGATATTCAGCACCGAGCTGGCGATCGACGCATCGAACAAGCTCTTCGAGCTCAGCGGCACACGGTCTGTACTGGCGGAACATAACCTCGATCGTCATTGGCGAAATGCGCGCACGCACACACTCCATGATCCCGTTCGCTGGAAATACGCAATCGTCGGCAACCATGCGCTCAACGGCGTCAAGCCGCCACTCCACGCATGGAGCTGAGCTGAATTGATTGCGGCGCGGGGTGATCATGGATCACCCCGTTTCAAGGCCTGCTCCCGATAACGGCGCGGAATGCATGGGCAATAACAGCTATCCATCGGTGGCCATCATCGGCGGCGGCCTATCCGGCGCCGCCGTCGCGTTCCATTTGGCGAGACGCCATGCGAGCGCGACGCTGACGGTATTGGAGCCTCGTGCCACAATCGGAGCGGGCCTCGCTTACAGTACCCCCGATCCAGCACACCGGATCAACGTACCCGCCGCGAAGATGAGTCTCATCCCGGCGGAAGATCGTCACTTCGTGGATTGGATTTCCCGAACGCACGCGATTGCGGATGACCCCGAAGCTGTATCCAGCAACGGCGAGGTCTACGCGCGACGGATCGTCTTTGGCAGGTATGTCTTCGATCACCTCAAGCCCTGGATCGCAAGCGGTCGCATCGCACATGTACGGGATAGTGTGCGCGCGATAGCAAGGGCGGGCTCCCACTGGTCTCTGCAAACCGCATCGGGCCGAACGCTTTTGGCCGATATCGTCGTTATCGCGACGACGCACCCGGCACCGGAAGTACCGCCGATTTTGGCCGACGGCCTCAAGGATGATCCGCGGCTCATCATCTCCGACGCGATGACGGTTTCGCCGCTCAGCGGAATTGAACCGGAAGCGCGCGTGACGATCATCGGAACGGGCCTCACGATGGCCGATACCGTCGCGTCGCTCGATCGGAGAGGCCATCGAGGCACGATCACTGCCATCTCACGTCGTGGACTGTTGTCTCGGCCGCACGCAACGGTGCCCTATCAGCCCTTCGGACAGTTCGACCAAAGCGCGCCCTACTCCGCGTTAGATCTCCTGCGGAAAATCCGCACGACGATCCGCGAGGCCGACGCGCTCGATTTGCAGTGGCAGGCCGTGATTGATCAGGTACGGGCTCAAGCTAGCGCCTTTTGGCCGAAGTTGCCGGAGACCGAGCGGCGAAAAATCGTCCAGCATCTCCGGCCTTACTGGGATGTTCACCGCTTTCGAATCGCGCCGCAGGTGCAACGCGTCATCGCGCGACGCCGGTCGGAAGGCACGTTCACATCCCGCGCGGCGTCGGTAACTGCCGCCGAAGCCAATGCCGATCACATCCTCTTGCAGCTCCGCACTCGGGGGAAACGCGCTCTGGAGGAACATCGGACTGATTACGTCATCGTCACGACGGGCCCAGCACACAGCCGGGCCGTGGAAGTGGAGCCGCACCTCAACTCGCTCGCATCCGCTGGGTGGATCAGGGCGGATGGTTTGGGGCTTGGCATATTCTGCGATCGGCAAGGCCGCGCTATTTCGCGCGAAGGTCAGGCGGTCAGCAGTCTGCTGATCGCCGGGCCTTTGGCGCGCGCAACCTTCGGCGAATTGATGGGACTTCCGCAGGTGACGAGCTACGCTCAAGAGATAGCCAATCAGGTCATCCAGGAACTCGACCGGATGCGGATGGTTGGCCAACCCATGCCCGAGCAGTTTGCCAAGGCGCGCTGATTTTAGCGGAGGATGACGGTCAGATATTGATCGTCGAAGCTTCAGCCGCTGAGCTATGGGTGGAGATGACCACGCCTTTGCTCGAGATACCTGCCGTTCGAAGCCTCCAAGTAGTCTCGGGAACGCCAGCGCCAGAGACGCCAAGTTCATCGCCCGATTTGCGATTGTTCACCGCTCTATTGTTGGTTCAGTTGTATAAACGCTGCAGTCATCATCCCTTGGCTGGGAACCGACTCTTCGAAACAATAAATGCCAGTCGCCGCATCGAGCGCGGCAGCCGTGCCCCACTTAGTTCTGACGGAATCCCCATTCTGGCCTACTCTAAAGCGTACGTTCAGTCGTCAAGTCGCTCCCGCTTCAGCTATGATCGATGCGATAGGAAGGGTGAACGGGACACCAATTGACGGAAACAGCATCGCGCTCGCTAGTGGCGCTCGCAAGTCTGGTACTGATCGCCCTTGGGCTGTGGGGTCTTGAGAGCGCGCGGCAAGGGCTCGTGATTACGCAAATGTCGGTCGGTCAGACCCCAGCGACCATCTATCGTCGTGCGGAGATCACAAAAGCTCCGGCGGTGATCATCGCGCATGGCTTCGCCGGTTCTCAGCAGCTGATGCAAGCGTATGCACTGACACTCGCGCAAGCGGGCTATATCGCCGTCACATTCGACTTTGACGGTCACGGCCGGAACCCCACGCCCATGTCCGGTGACGTAACGCGTCCCGACGGCACCACTCGAATTCTAGTGCGCGAAATCGGGCGCATTACAGATGTCGCGCTAGACCTTCCAGAGGTGGACGGTCGCGTTGCTTTGCTGGGGCATTCGATGGCGTCCGACATCATCGTGCGACGCGCCGAGGAAGATCCGCGCGTTGCTGCGACGATCGCAATCTCGATGTTTTCCGATGCCGTGACGCCCACAGCACCCCGAAATCTCCTAGTAATCTCCGGCGCCTGGGAAACTTATCTGCGCCAGGATGCGCTGAAGAATGTCCGTCTCGCCGAACCAGCGGCCAACGAGGGCGAAACAATAGGCGACCCGGCCAAAGATACTGGTCGCCGGGCGGCGGTCGCCCCGCATGTCGAGCATGTCACAGTGCTCTATTCGCAGGCAGCGCTGCGCGAGGCGCGCGATTGGCTTGACCGTGTCTTTCATAGAACCAGCGATGCCCCGGTGGCGAGTACCGGCGGCTGGATTGTTTTGCTGCTTGCGGGAATAGTCCT
>NZ_RXIZ01000005.1 GCF_003987855.1 Hyphomicrobium sp. | reverse complement strand
GTCATTGGCAACTATTCTGTATGACCCGATAACGGTGGTATCATGCCGGGCAAAAGCTAAGTCCTTTACGCCTTCGTCGATCCTATTTCGCCCCCATAATACCGGGCCTTACGGTCAGCTCCCCAGAGGGGAGGCGCAAGGCCCGGAGAATATGGTGGAGGCGCCGGGTACCGCCCCCGGGTCCGATCGGCTTATTACGACCGCGTTTATCGCCATAGCCGGCAGAACCGGCACCACGAATATAAGGGGCAACGCGTCCGAAAAAAAGCTTTTCAGTAGATATCGTTGTTTCGTCCTCAGGAACCTGTAACCGGACTGAGACGTCAAGCGGCACCGGGCTGAGGGCCGCTCTCTTCTTTGGTCGGCTATATTTTGGCATAGCCTTCGGGCAAAGCTGATGATCCACAGGAGGTTCCCGCCTCCGAGCGGCCGGAGACCTTATCGAGTGAGCGTTTCGTCGCAAGGCAGGGGCCGAGACAACCGACCGGTGCAGAACACTTTTCAGACCTGGGTCGGCCTGGCGGCGACCACGATCATCGTCATAGCGATCATTTTGCTGGCCACTGCGGCGGGCCATGGTGCGGCCGCTCTTTTCGATGTCTTGAGCGAAATCCATGAGCCACGCGCTTTTGCCGCAGGCGAAATCGAGAGCCTGATTACCGCACGCGTGGCCGCATCGCTTTTCGCCTTTCAGGCCGTGACGGTCATTTGTGTCTTGTTAGTCAACGCGTATCGCCGCCGCGTAACGGGATCCAGCCTTCTGAACTTCTCGATGCCGCGCGGAGGGCTTCGGACGCTGGCGTTGGCCGTCGTGGCGCTGATAGCGCTCGCGACCTGCTTTGCTTCGCTGGTCCTGTTCTTCAACCCTGAAGCGCTACGAAACGATCTTCAGCCGTTCGCGGAAATGATGAGATCGCGAACCTGGTGGCTCATTCTGCTAGCGGCCGGTGTCGGCGCGCCATTGGCTGAAGAGTTGCTGTTTCGCGGGCTCATCTTTGAAGCGCTACGGCGTTCGCCATTCGGGTTCATCGGAGCAATGGTGATTTCGGCGCTCTGCTGGGCGTTGCTTCACGCCAACTATTCGGCATACGGCTTGGGCGCGATAGCTCTGATCGGACTATATCTCGCCTGGCTGCGTGAGCGAACCGGCAGCCTGCTCGCGCCCATCGTCTGCCACAGCATCTACAACTCCCTCATCATTGCGCTTATGGTGCTGACGCCGGACAGTTCGCTGTCGGCGGGATGACTTAAGGCGCCCAGCAGAATCGCTTAGTGCTCACCTCATGCAGCAGTATCTCGATCTTTTGCGCCGCGTGCGCAGCGAAGGCGTGAAGAAAACCGACCGCACGGGGACGGGAACGCTTTCGGTTTTCGGCCATCAGATGCGGTTCGATCTGGCCGACGGCTTTCCGCTCGTCACGACCAAGAAGCTGCATGTGAAGTCGATCGTCGTCGAACTCTTGTGGTTCCTGGCGGGTGCAACGAACACGCAATATCTGAAGGAACACGGCGTCAGCATCTGGGACGAGTGGGCCGACAGCGAGGGCAATCTCGGTCCGGTCTACGGCAAGCAGTGGCGAAGCTGGGAGACGCCCGACGGCGGCACGATCGACCAAATCTCGAACGCGGTCTCGGATCTCAAGAACAATCCGGATTCGCGACGCATCATCGTGACGGCGTGGAACCCAGCCGATCTGTCGAAGATGGCGCTCGCGCCGTGTCACTGCTTGTTCCAGTTCTACGTGGCTGACGGCAGGCTCTCATGCCAGCTCTATCAGCGCTCCGCCGACATCTTTCTGGGCGTGCCCTTCAACATCGCAAGCTATGCACTGCTCACGATGATGATGGCGCAGGTGACAGGGCTGAAGCCCGGCGAATTCGTCCACACGTTCGGCGATGCGCACCTTTATCTCAATCATCTCGAGCAGGCCGATCTGCAGCTATCACGCGCGCCGCGGCCGCTGCCGAAGATGCTGATCAATCCCGAGCGAAAGTCGATCTTCGATTTCAAATTCGAGGATTTCGAGCTGCGCGCGTACGACCCCTGGCCGCATATCAAGGCGCCTGTGGCGGTCTGAGATCGCCTCTTCCCTTGGAGAGGGAAAATGCTTCCACCGCCGTCACGCCAAGCGGACGCATTTGCTTCTTTCGCGCGCCGTTGCTATGCGGGCGGCGATGAATGATATTCTGTTATCTCTGATCGTTGCCGTTTCCGAAAACGGCGTCATCGGCAGGGACGGAGGATTGCCCTGGCGGCTGTCTTCCGATCTCAAGGCGTTTCGCCGCCTGACGTTGGGCAAGCCCATCATCATGGGGCGCAACACGTTCCGCTCGATCGGCATGCCGCTCGACGGCCGGGACAATATCGTCGTGACGCGCGACCCCTCGTTCGAGGTCGAGGGAGTTTCGACGTGCGAGTCCGTGACGGATGCGCTGACCCTCGGCCGCATTCTCGCCAAAACGCGAGGCGTGGACGAAATCATGGTTATCGGCGGCGCGGAAATTTACAAAAGCACTTTGCCCGTGGCGGATCGGATTTATCTGACCCGCGTTCACGCGAACGTCGAGGGGGACCGGCACTTCGGGCCGCTCGACACTGCCGAGTGGCGGGAGGCTAGCCGTGAGGAGCTGCCAAAGGGTCCGCGCGATGACCACAGCGCCACGCTTTTCGTTTACGATCGGCAAAAGCAAGCAGCCTGAAGGGCTTTATCGCCCTTGAAGGTAGGCTTCCACGCCCCAAATTGCGATTAGCCAAAACCTGCGGAATTTGCGAACGGCCGGGGCCTGCCCTATAAGCTGCGCAAAATCCGAATTATCAACGTTGCTCAGGCCTTTGCAGTGCAGGACTTACATCGGGCGTCATCAGGACGCCATCCGCAACTCGGAAGGCAGGGGGCACGATCTCAATCTTCAGCTCAAAATGCGAAAGAGGCCCTGATTCATGCCCTGGAGTAGTCAAGGCGGTGGTGGCACCGGCGGGGGAAACGGCGGCCGCAAGGGCGGCGGTCCCTGGGGTCAGGGGCCGTGGGGTCCACAGGGCGGTGGCGGTGGCGGCGGCAAGGAGCCGCCCGATCTCGATGAAATTCTTCGCCGCGGCCAAGATCGCATGCGTCAGGTGATGCGTGGTGGCGGCGGCAATGGCGCTGGCGGCGGCGGCTTCACGGGAGGCGTGCCGAAGTCTTTCCTCTTTCTGATCGCGATGCTGCTTTTAGCGGGCGTCGCCTTCTATGGTTTCTTCTTCCGGGTCAATCCGGACGAGCAGGGCATCGTTCTGCGTTTCGGCAAGTACGATCGCTGGGAAGGACCGGGCCTGCATTGGCGTCTTCCTTATCCGATCGAAGAAGTGCGCCTGCCGAAGGTCACGCAGCAGCGGACGATCGAAGTCGGGGCCGGCCGGAGCATCATCGGCGGACGTGACAGCGGCCTGATGCTGACCGGAGACGGCAGCGTGGTCGATGTCCGCTTCGTCGTGTTCTGGCGCATCAAGCTCGACAAGGACGGACCAAACGGCGAGACCGGCGTCGAACAGTACCTCTTCAACATCGCGCAGCCCGAGACCACCGTTCGTGAAGTCGCCGAAAGCGCGATGCGTGAAGTCGTCGGTCAATCCAGCCTGCAGCCGCTTCTGACGCTTGGGCGTCAGAAGGCTCAGGAATCCGTGCAACAGCTGATGCAAAGGACGCTCGACTCTTACGGCGCCGGCATCAAGATCGACCAGGTGCAATTGAGAGAGGTCGATCCTCCGGAAGAAGTCATCCGCTCGTTCCGAGAGGTTGCTGCGGCGGCGCAGGAAAAGGAAACCCTGATCAAGCAGGCGCAGACGTATGCCGATCAGGTCATTCCGAGAGCGCGAGGCGATGCCGATCGGATCGTTGCGGCGGCGGAAGGCTATCGCGATCAGACGGTGGCGGAAGCCACGGGTCAGGCGGCGCGCTTCCTCAAGGTCTACGAGGAATACAAGAAAGCGCCCGACGTCACGCGCGAGCGGCTCTATCTTGAAATGCAAGAGCGGGTGCTCTCCGGCGCCGACAAGATCATTCTCAATCAGAACGGAAAGGGCCAGGGCGTGGTGCCATTCCTGCCGCTGGAGCAGCTGCAGAAGCGTCCGGCCGATCCGCAGCAATCTACCGATACGGATGGAGCGAGATAACAATGCGTTCGTTTTTCGCCTTCATCCTGGCAGTGCTCGCGATCGGCGCCGTGGCGCTCTATTCGTCGGCCTTCATCGTGCATCAGAACGAGCAGGCGCTCGTCCTGCGCTTCGGCGAACCGCTTCCGGCTGTTACGACGCCGGGCCTCAAGTGGAAGATGCCATTCATCGATACGGTCGAGAAGTTCGACAAGCGCATTCTCGATCTCGATACCACCGAGCAGGAAGTCACGGCATCGGATCAGCAGCGTCTGATCGTCGACGCCTACGCGCGCTATCGCATCACCAACCTCTTGAAGTTCTATCAGAACGTGCGCGACGAGGAGCGCGTGCGTGAGGTCGTCGGACCGCTGATCGAATCGGAAATCCGGCGCGTGCTGGGTTCCGCGACGCTGCAGGACGTCGTCAAAGACAAGCGCGAGTCGCTGATGAAGCAGATCGCTGCGCAGGTGAACAGCGAAGGCCGCGACTATGGCCTCGAGGTTGTCGACGTGCGCATCAAGCGCGCGGACCTGCCGCAAGAGAACCTCGTCAAGGTCTACGACCGGATGCGCGCTGATCGTATTCGCGAGGCGACGGAACTCCGCGCTCAGGGCGATGCCGAAAAGAACCGCATCCAGGCGAACGCCGACAAGGACGTGACCATCATCAAGGCAACGGCCACGCAGAAGTCGGATGAAATTCGCGGTGATGGCGAGGCCGAGCGCAGCCGCATTTTCGCGGACGCGTTCGGGCAGGACCCCGACTTCTTCCGCTTCTACCGCTCGATGCAGGCCTATACGACGGCTCTGAAGCCGGAGGACACGCGCATGCTGCTGTCGCCTGACAGCCAGTTCTTCCGGTATTTCGAAGATCCCACTGGGAAGGCGCCAACGGCTGCGCAACCTGCCGCACCCCAATGAGCGACCTGCTCGCCGGGATCGGCATCGCCCTCGTGCTCGAGGGGCTCTTATGGGCTGCCGCGCCGCAGATGGCTCGGCGGGCCGTTGAAGAGATTGCAACTTTTCCCAACGGCCGGATACAGATCTTCGCCGTCGCCGCAGTGGCCGTTGGCGTATTTGTCGTCTGGCTCGCCAGGGGATAAGCCGAGGCGGCAGCAACTTATCCCCGCTGTCTGGACCTATGCTACCTTGCCATGTTCACGCTTTCATGTTGGGCGAGCTAGCATGAATGCGGGCCTTTTCGGGCCGGCAAGCCTTGGAGTTCTTCGGCGATGATCAAGAGAAGTGCGGCGCTCCTTTTCGGCTTCGGCCTGAGCCTGATGCCGGCCATGACGGGTGCCCGTGCCGAGCAGCAGTTTCAGTATGGTCCCGTTTCCGTCGCTCCGCTTGCAAAGCGGCTTTCGGATGCGGTCGTCAACATTTCCACTTCGCAGACGGTCAAGGGTCCGGCCGGCGTACCGCTGCCGAAGGTGCCGAAAGGGGCCCCCTTCGAAGACTTCTTCGATGACTTCTTCAACAAGCGCGGCGGCGTTCCGCATGGCGACCGCAAGATCTCCTCGCTCGGCTCCGGATTCGTGATCGACGGCAAGGAAGGCCTGATCGTCACCAACAATCACGTCATCGAAGGCGCTGAGGAAATCGATATCAACTTCCACGATGGCTCGAAGCTTGTGGTCGACAAGATCATCGGCCGCGATACCAAAGCAGATCTCGCGCTGTTGAAGGTGACGCCGAAGAAGCCGCTGGTCGACGTCAAGTTCGGCTCGTCCGATGCAATCGAGGTCGGCGATTGGGTCATGGCGATCGGCAACCCGTTCGGCCTCGGCGGATCGGTTTCCGTGGGTATCATCTCGGCCAAGAGCCGCGACATCAATTCCGGTCCCTATGACGATTACCTGCAGACCGATGCGGCCATCAACAAGGGCAATTCGGGTGGGCCGCTGTTCAACATGAATGGCGAGGTCATCGGCGTGAACACGGCGATCATTTCGCCCACGGGCGGGTCGATCGGCATCGGGTTCGCGGTGCCTTCCGATACCGTGGCGAACGTTGTCGATCAGCTGAAGCAATACGGCGAAGTTCGCCGGGGCTGGCTCGGCGTCAAAATCCAATCCGTGACGGGAGACATCGCAGAGACGCTCGGGCTCGAAGAGAACGTCGGCGCGCTCGTTGCGGCCGTGACGCCCGAAAGTCCAGCGTCCAAAGCGGGTCTGCAGCCTGGCGACGTGATCTTGAAGTTCGACGGCAAGGATGTGACCAGCATGCGCGGTCTGCCGAAGATCGTGGCGCAGGCGCCGATCGGCAAGGCCGTCGACATGGAGCTTTTGCGGAAGGGCAAGAAGGAAAACGCGCAGGTCACGGTCGGGCGTCTGGAGGATGACGACGACAATGCGAGCGACCTCAAGAGTGGCGATGAGAGCGACGAGGATCCGAAGGGTTCCGCCATCATCGGCCTGACGCTGTCGCCTCTCAACGACGAGCTGCGCAAAAAGTACAAGCTGGACGACAAGATCACGGGCGTGGTGGTCGAGGCCGTCGATCCGCAAAGCGCGGCAGCGGGCAAGGGTCTCAAGCCCGGCGACGTGATCGTCGAAGCTGCGCAGGATTCGGTTTCCGATCCAGAGGATGTCGCAAAGAGCATCGAGAAGGTCAAAAAGGCCGGTCGCAAAGCGGTTCTGCTGCGCATCGAGGATTCGAAGGGCGATCTTCGCTTCGTCGCCGTACCCTTGTCGTAAGCGGCGTGCTATGCGCCCAATTTGAGTTCACTTCAGGAGGTCATTCGTGTCCGAGGGTCACAGCATTCTCGATACCATCTTCGACCAGCTGTCGCCTGTGCATCCCGATGGACACAAGTTCATAGCGATCGCGGCGGCGGTGACGCTGCTGTTCTTTTTTCTCTATCCGCCGCTCGGATGGGTCGCAGCCGGCCTGACGGCCTGGGTCGTCTACTTCTTTCGCGATCCGCCGCGCGTGACCCCGCTGCGTGCGGGGCTCGTCGTTTCCTCGGCCGATGGCAAAATCTCGGGGATCGAGAAGATCGTTCCGCCCGCCGAACTCGGCATGGGGTCGGATGAGCGGGTGCGGATATCGACGTTCCTGTCGGTGTTCGACGTCCATATCAACCGGTCGCCGGTGGCGGGCCGGATCATCCGCTCGCTGTACGTTCCAGGCAAGTTTCTCAATGCGGCGCTGGATAAAGCGAGCGAGGACAACGAGCGGCGCATTCTCGTCATCGAGACGCCGACGGACGGTGACATCGGCGTGGTGCAGATCGCGGGCCTCGTGGCGCGACGCATCGTGACGTTCTCGGAAGTCGGCGACACGCTGGTCGCCGGACAGCGCTTCGGCCTCATTCGCTTCGGGTCGCGGGTCGATATTTACCTGCCGCCGGGGAAGACGGCGCTGGTCAGCGTCGGGCAGCGGGCGATCGCCGGAGAGACGGTCTTTGCGGACCTTCATTCGGTCGAGCCCGAGCGCGAGGCGTTGCGAGCGTAACCATTTGTTTGCGGAAAAGCGGCTTCGATGGCTGCGAAGCCTTGACCCCGGCACATTTAGGGATTGAAGCAGAGCGGCTATCTTGCAACCGGCGCGCGAGCCAAGGAGGCTCTCATGGATACGGACGAGCCCTTTATCGAGACGGAAACCCGCCGCCGCCGGCGCCGCTCTCTTTTCCGGCACAGGCGCGTTCCGGTGCGGATGCTGGTGCCGAACTTCTTCACGCTGCTTGGACTATGCGCGGGCCTGACGTCGATCCGCATGGGGATTGAGGGCCGGTACGATCTGGCGGTGGCGGCGATCGTGTTTGCCGCCTGCCTCGATGGCATCGACGGGCGTATTGCGCGGCTGCTTAAAGCTTCCTCGCGGTTCGGCGCGGAGCTCGACAGTCTCGCTGACTTCGTCAATTTCGGCGTGGCGCCGGCGTTCCTCATTTTCAACTGGGGGCTTGGCGATCTCAAAAGCGCGGGCTGGATCTGCGTGATGATCTTCGCGCTGGCGTCGGCGCTTCGCCTGGCACGTTTCAATGCTGCGCTGGATGACGAAAAGCCGAAATGGCAGTCGAACTATTTCATGGGCATGCCGACACCGGCGGCGGCGATTGCCGTGCTGTTGCCGCTCTATCTCGATCAGCTGGGTTTGGGAGAGGCGAAAGCGCAGTGGGCGCTCAAGATCGTGCTCGTCTACACGGTCTTCGTCGCGTTCATGATGGTGTCGACGATTCCGACCTATTCCGGGAAGCTGCTCGGTGAGCGCGTCGGACGCGAATGGGTGCTGCCGATATTCGTGGTCGCGGTGGGCCTCGTCGCCTTCCTCTTCACCTATCCCTACGAGACGCTGACCGTTCTAACCGCGGTTTATCTCGGATTTATTCCGGTGAGCTGGCGCGCCTTCAGAGACAAGAGCGAAGACGACGCCGCATTAGCCACGGCCTCGGCGATGGCTGCTCCGTCGGCGGCTCCGGCGGCACCACAGGCATCGGGCGGTGCTCCCTCGGCTGTGGACCCGCAGGCGAGCGGGCGCATCGTTACGTTCCGGCCGACCGACCAGCCGAAGTAGCTTTCAGCACGCCACGCGCATTCGAAGCGCGCAGCTGTTTAGACGCTATTTCGTTTCTTCGGGCTGGCGATTGTAGATATCGTCTGTGCGGCGAATGTCGTCCTCGCCGAGATATGAGCCGATCTGGACTTCAATGATCTCGACGGGCACCTTGCCCGGATTTTGCAGGCGATGCCATTGCGTCGCGAAGATGTAGACGCTTTCGTTCTCGCGCACGAGCTGCTCTTTTTCGCCGATCGATACCTGCGCGGTGCCCTGTACGACAATCCAATGCTCGGAGCGGTGATGGTGCATTTGCATCGACAGCTTGCCGCCGGGCTTGACGTGCAGAAGCTTGACCTGAAAACGCGGGCCGATGTTCAGCGTCTCAAAGTAGCCCCAGGGGCGATAGTTGCGAAGGTGCTGTTCCTGCTCCTTCCGGTTCGACTGCTTCAGGCGCGAGACGATCTTGGAAACGTCCTGCGTGCGATTTTTGTCGGCGACCAGAAGGGCGTCCGGCGTGTTGACGATGATGAGGTCGTTGACGCCGATCGTGGAGACGATCGACTTCTCGGAATGAACGTAGCAGCCGGTGGTATCTTCCAGGACGGCTTCACCCTTGATGAAGTTGCCCTTGTCGTCGCGCGGAGCGATTTCCCAGAGGGACGACCATGAGCCGACATCGTTCCAGCCGACGTCCATCGGCAGGATCGCGGCTTCGCGAGTTTTCTCCATAACGGCGTAGTCGATCGAGATGTTGGGCGACATCGCGAAGCCGTTTTTGTCGAGGCGTAGGAAGCCTAGATCTTCGCTGGCTCCGGCGAGGGCGGCGCGGGCCGCTTCCAGGATCTTCGGTTCGTAGCGCTCGACTTCCGTCAGGTATTTCTTGGCATTGAGGGCGAAGATGCCGCTGTTCCAGAAATACGAGCCATCGGCGAGATACCGCTCGGCCGTGGCTCGGTCGGGCTTCTCAGCGAAGCCGTCGACAGTGAAGGCTTGGCCCTCGAAGCCGCGAAGATCGCCGCCGCGCTTGATGTAGCCATAACCGGTGTGAGCTTCCGTGGGCGTGATGCCGAAGAGGACGAGCTTTCCACTTTCTGCAACGGCGGCGGCGCGGCGGATGTTTTCCGCAAAAAGCGCTTCGTTGCCGATGACATGATCGGAAGGCATTACGGCGAGAATTGCATTCGGATCATCGCGCAGCGCGACCAGTGCGGCGACCGCAATTGCCGGTGCGGTGTTGCGCGCGATCGGTTCAAGAATAATCGCGCGCGGTTCGATGCCGGAGCGCTCGATCTCTTCACGGACGAGAAAGCGGTGATCGTTGTTGCAGAGAAGGATGGGCCGCTCGAAACCGGCGCTGTGCGGTAAACGCGCGAGCGTGGCGCCGAGGAACGATGAGCCCTGGCCGTTGAAGAAGCGAATGAACTGCTTGGGATACATCGACCGCGAGAGCGGCCAGAGCCTCGTTCCGGAGCCGCCAGACAAAATAACTGGATAAACGGCACTCATAAGCAAAACCTCTGAGCTGCAAGATCTATTTTAGGGTGCGCTCGCGTTCCATGACGCAGAGCATGCGCAGTAATTCGACAACTATATGAAAGTCCCATCGTTTTGCAGTCGATGGGGCAGTCTTGCACAGAGCATCGAGCGAATCCACTCCGCGCGCGCAGACATCGACTTTAATTGGAGGGGCGCGTCAGTCTTTCGCGTAGGGATCGAAGTGCGCTGCTGGACGACATGGAACCGGCGTCGCCTTTGACTGCCGGTTCGGCAGCGTGAGGGACATCGCGACGGACAAGAGAGCCAGTCGGGCGGAGAGCTGATGCTGCGCTCGTCGTCGACGATGGCGACGTAACGGCACGGTAGCCCGGTGGCTCGGGCGCGTACTCGGGAAGAGGGGCTGCTTCGACGGTGGGGTTCGCGTGAATTCCGAGTGCGTCCGCCATCATCGCGAGATGATGCGGCGCGTCCCCTTGCGGAGGAATGCCGGATGCGCGCCAACGCTCGACGATCTGATCGAGGAAGCCTTCCTCCGCGAGTGATGCCTGCCATTTCTGCGAGAAGTTTGCGCTCGATGAGCGCGGCAGGGCGTGCTTCGGCAGTTCATCGAACTTGATGCGCACCGGCAGCGCCATGCCGTCACCGAAGGCGATGGCTTCGCGCTGGCCGAGCGAGGGCAGGAATTCGAGCAGTCCGGCGCCGGTGTCGGCAACGGCTGAGGCGACGATGGCTTGGTCGCGATCGTTCGACAGGCGCAATGCAAACACGGTGTTGCACTGGGAAAGGATCGTAGGATCGATTTCGGCGGGGCGCTGGGTGACGATGCAGAGCGATGCGCCGTACTTGCGCCCTTCCTTGGCGATCTTTGAGATCGCGCGCTTGCAAGGTTCGAAACCTAACGTCGAGTTTAGGGGAACGTAGCGATGCGCTTCCTCGCAAACGAGGGTCACCGGCACTTGTCCCTCGCTCCAGAGCGCGAAGTCGAACGTCATACGGCACAGGACGGAGACGACGACGTTCACGACTTCCGACGGAATGCCGGTCAGCTCGAGAATGGTGATCGGCTTGCTGTTGACGGGCACGCGGAAGATGCGGCCGAGCACTTGCGCCATGCCGTCATACACGGTGCGCGAACCGAACATGAAGGCGTAGCGGCCATCCTGCGAAATGGTTTCGATGCGGTGCTTGAGACTACGATAGGGTGCGAGATCCCTACGGTTCTCGAGCTTGCCCATCCGCTCATCGAGCAGCGACATCAGATCGGAGATACGATAGGGGACGGGCGTGTCGACGGTATAGCGCGAGGCATCGCCGAGGCCGCGAAGCTTTCTTTGCACTTCGGCGCCGGCGCGGCCCGAATTGTAACGCACCTTGGCGAGGGGAATGATTTCCTGCAGGACCTCGATCTCGGTCTTGCGATCGACGTCGCCGACAAGAACCTCGACGATTTCTTCGAAGGTCAACAGCCAGTACGGAAGCTGCATGTTGCGCGGAGAAATGACTTCCGCCCACTCGCTGAAGGCCGTCGCGTATTCGTTGTGGGGATCAAGAAGAACGATGTGGGCCGCCGGATTCTTCTCCACGATCGAACGCAGGATCAGCGCCGTCGTGCAGGACTTGCCGGTACCGGTCGTGCCGAGCACAGCGAAGTGCTTGCCCAGAAGCTCGTCGACCCGGACCATCGCGGGAATGCTGGAGTCCTGACGGATCGAGCCGATGCGCACCATCGAGCAGGTATCGCCACAGAAGGTCGCTTCGAGTTCTGGCTTCAGCGCCAGGCGGACGCGATCGCCGAGCGCGGGATAGGCTGTGACGCCGCGGTTGAACGAGCGCTCCTTTGTGGGGCCAGGACTCGACAGCTCGCCGACCAGTCCAAGTTCCGCGATCCAGACTTCGCCTTCGCCATCGCGCTGGGAGGGAACGGGCACGCTTAGCGCCGATACCGTTGCCAGCACCGTAGCGCGCGCGGTTTCAACAGCGAGCAGCGTTCCCATCTCAGGGCGGCCATTGGGGCTGCGGCGGTGTATATCGGCTGCGCCGTCGAGCAGTACGATCGCCTTCGAACCTGTCACCGAGACAATGCGGCCAATGGAGGTGTCGGCTGGATCGCGCGCGCCGAGAGACTGTGTGCTTGAGCCTTGCATTCAGGATCCAGTTCAGGGCGTTAAGGCTGCGTGAGATTGCGTCTCGGCCGGAGCAGGAGCGTTGACGTTGTCATCGGCAGGGAAGGCCATGACGACGTCAGTGCCGCTACCTTTTTTCGATCGAAGCTCGAGCAGGCCGCCGTGAAGCTCGACCAGCGCTTTCGCAATGGGGAGGCCTAGGCCAGCACCCTCGCGCCAGCGCGAGCGGCTGCTGTCGACCTGGCCAAATGGGGTCAGGGCGATGTCGATTTGTTCGGCGCTCATGCCGAGACCACTATCGCGAATGGCGATGAGAACGCCGCCGTCTGCACTTGGTCGCGCTGTCACCGCGATCATGCCGTTTGCCGGCGTGAACTTCATCGCATTGGAGAGGATATTCATAAAGATCTGGCGGAGCTTTGCGGGATCGCCACGCGTGGTTGGCAGATCGGGGGCGATGTCGGTCTTGAAGTCGACGTGCGCTTCGCTCGCCATCATCTGATAGGACTTCACCGCGCCAGCGAGAATTTCGCCGATGTTCGTTTGGCGCTTTTCGAGCGTGTACTTGCCGCTCTGAAGCTTCGAGATCTCGAGAATGTCGTTGATGATCGCCAGGAGATGGTCGGCGGCATCGTGAATGAGTGCGCCGTATTCAGCGACTTCCTTGCCGCCGAGCGGGCGTTGCTCGTGCTCGGCGAGGAGTTTGGAAAATCCGATGATGGTGTTGAGCGGCGTGCGCAGCTCATGGCTCATGTTCGAGATGAACTCGGACTTCATCTTGTTGGCGATTTCGGCTTCGACGCGCGCGGAGTGCTCTGCAGCGCGGGCGCGATGGCGCATCACGGCATCGCTAAGCAGCGACGAATACTCATCCAGCAGCGAGCTGGATTTCGCCTGTCCGACAGGTCCAAACATGATCGTACGCAGCCTACGCGGTAACTGTAGCCTGCCACAATTTAGGGATCACTGCCTAACTCTGGGTTAATCTTTGCTTCCGCTGCTCTCGTTCAGCAGGACCGCGTGGGAAGACTTGGTTTCGGAAGCATTACAATGGGCGACTTCCACGCTCATTTCCGAGAATGCTAACGCATGATGAACTTGAAGGGCTGCGTGAAGGCGAGCGGCTTGACGCTGACTTCAGGCGGGATCGGCGGGAAGGGAGCGGCGCGATCGAGGGCTTCCGCCGCCGCATCGTCGAGGCTTTTTGAGCCGGAGCTCGTCGCGACTTCTTTCGACAGGAGCTGGCCGTCGACACCAATGGTGTAGCGCAGCACGACGGTTCCGGAGGCGATGACGTGGGGATTGCGCTTCGCCTTCTGCACCCGGTCGTTGATCTGGCTCATGTAGCGGCCGAACGCTTTGGCATCGCCGCCTGAGGATTGGCCGGAACTGCGGACCTCGAAAACGGCCACTTGGGCTGGCTGCGTGATCGCCTGCGCCGTCTCGGGCGGTGGCGGAGGCGTGTCCGGCGGAGGTGGCGGTTCTTCGGTCTTGACGACCTGTTGCTCGACGGAGCTTTCAGCCGAAGCGATCACGTCGCGCAACTCGTCAGGTTTCTTTTCTTCGGGCGGCGGCGGAGGGGCAGCCTGCATGGCCGCGACTTCGGGAATTTCCCGGGTCTCCTGCGCGTCGCCCTTTGATATGCCGTCGCTCGATGCCTCGCCCTGGACCAGCATGATGTCCATGCCCTTGCCCATGTCGATGGCCTGCACGTCATTGGCTGCCTCGACGGCGGGCAGCAGCTTGTAACCGATCGCGCCATGGATCAGGAGCGAAACAATGATGGCTACGGCTCGCAAGTACATCCCGGCGCGTCTCGTCGTCAGTTGTTGGCCGTCGCTCCCGAGGGAGATGGTTGGGACAGCAGAGATACTCGCGCGTAGCCAGATTCCCCGACACGGCCGAGAAGCTCCATCACGTCGCCATATGCGATCTTGCGGTCGGCGCGAACGTAGACGACGGAATCACCTTCTTGCGTCTTGATCTGCTGTAGGCGCGGCACGAGCGTTTCGCGCGTGACCTCCTCGTCGCGGATATAGAGTTTGCCGTCGGGTGCAAGTGAGACGACCATCGGCTTTTTCTGCGCGCCGATCTTGGAAGCGGCCGTCTTGGGAAGCTCCAGCGGGACGCCCTGCACCATGAGCGGCGCGGCGACCATGAAGATGATCAGAAGCACCAGCATGACGTCAACGAATGGCGTGACGTTGATCTCGGCGAGCGGCTTGTAGCTGTCGCCGTCATCGCCTCCGGAGCCGCCGCCTACCGCCATTCCCATTAGTTTACACCTTCAAGACCGCGGCGAGACATCATGCGTGCGAGCGTGACGATGGCCGGGGTCACGCGGTCGGACGCGCGTCCCAACGCCACCGTGATCTGATTGTAGAAAATGACTGCCGGGATGGCCGCTGCGAGGCCGATGGCTGTCGCAAACAACGCTTCGGCGATGCCGGGCGCGACGACAGCGAGACTCGTGTCCTTCTGCTGCGCGATGGCAGTGAACGAGTTCATGATGCCCCAGACCGTTCCGAAGAGACCGATGAAGGGTGCGGCTGAGCCAAGCGTCGCGAGGAAGGGCAAGCCCTTCTCGATACTTTTTAGCTTGCGCTTCACGGCGGCGCGCATCGCCACCTCGAGACGGTCCCGGACTTCTCCGGTCGAAGCGTCGTTGGCGGTTTCCGTCCATTCGGTGCGCGCGGCATCGCCAACCGCGCCGATGAGGCTTCCGGCCCGGGCTTTCGGAATGCTGGCCGATTGGCCGCTGGTTTCCAGAACGCCAATCTCGCGATTGAGCATCCAGACGCGCACGAACTTCTCGAACGCGAGAGCCCAGCACACGACGGACGCCATCAGCAGGCCGACGATGATGCACTTCACGACGATATCGGCATGGTGAAAGAGCCCGAGGATCGAGAGATCCTTGGAAGCGATTTCTTCGGACATCAAAAAGAGGGCAGTCATTGCTTCACTTCGATAGCTGGACGTTTGTCAGGGTCGACGTTTTCACTTTGTCGAGGCAGCCCGCCACAGCGGCGCCGTCGGCCTTGCATTCCATGACGTCGTTGATGAGGAATGACCCGATCTTGTCGCACTGAATTCCGTCGATCTCGAACAGCTTGACGGTCTTCTTCTTCGGCTTCAGCGGCGCGAGATCGATGGAGAAGCGCTTGCCGATGACGCCATCGGTCTGAAACAGCACCAGATCGATCTTGAAGGATTGATAGTTCGCTTCAGCCGGATTGTTGAGGACCATGTAGGCCCGGCAGCCCTTCTCGGAGGTTTCGAGCTTGTTGAGTTCGATGTGTACACCATTGCCAGCGTCTTCAGCCGCGGGTTTGGCGGCGGGCGTCTCCGGATCGGCGAGGGCCAACCCTGCGCAAAGGCAGACGGGAAGAACGAGCGCACAAGAGAGCAACAAACGCTTCAGAGTTCTGATCACGTTAAGACTTTCCATTGCGTATTGATTTTGAAGGTGCTCGCAACGCGTGTAGCCACTTTGGCAGATGGTTGCCAGTGTGAAATTTGTAAGAAAAGCTGGGCTCGGCACCGCTGGGGTCGTTTTTGATTTAGAACAGTTTCCAGGTGAATGGGCTTCGGCAATTGCGGGGTCTCACCGCACGGCGGCGCATCGAGAATTTTTCCCGAAATGCAGTCAGAAACTTTCCCTTCTGGCGATTTCGGAGAGTCGTTCCCGGCTACTCTTATCCTTCGGGCGTATATCCCGGCCCGCGTGCCGCGTCGTCAGGCCGCGCGGTCGAACGAGACCAGGCGCGTCGCACGGCGGATTTCTCGGAAGATCGCGCCGAAGCTCATGAGGCTGGAATCACTCTCATCCGAAATGTCCGTCAGCACGGCTCCTGCCACCTTGTGCTGATGCGCGTCGAGCACCGCCAGCGCCTTCTTGGCAACGGCGTGCGGCGTGCGGTGCCACGCCGTCAGGAAGACGATCTGGTCGGCGAGCTCGGCCAAGGCCCGCGCATCCGTGGTGTCGAGCAGCGGCGGAGCGGCAAGAACGATTGTCGAGAAGCGCGCTTTCAGGGATTGGAACGACGCCGTGAAGCCGAGCGAGCGCAAGGCTGCAGGAACGGCGAGCGATACGGGCGCCGGTCCTGAGGCCGGCAAGAAGTGTACGCCGGTGAGACTGTCGCGCAGAATGACTTTCTCCACCGGGGCGTGGTTTGCGATCTGATCCAGAAGACCCGCCGTGGCGTGGGGTGACAGCTGTCGCGTCAGACCTTTGGAGCGGAAATCGCAGTCGACGAGCAGGGTCTTCTCGCCAGCCACTGCGAGATGGTGCGCCATGTTCGATGCGAACGATTCCGCGCCTTCGCCGGGCAGAGCCGATGCTACGAGGATGACGCGCGTGCTCTCGCCGTCTGTCCGCTTGGCAAGTTCGCTGCAAGCATCGCGGACGGCGTCGGCGTAAGGGCAAGCGGGTTCGGCAACGATGAGGCGGGCTGACCTGGCCGATGCGGTCGCGTCTTCATCACCGTCGGACGTCATTGCGGGCAGCGTCGTCATGTGCGGGCAGGCGAGCGTTTTTTCCACCTTGCGCGTGCGGAGCAAGGCGTTGCGTTCAAGAAGCACGGCAAGGGCGAGCATGATCGCGAGCGAAGAGATGGCTGTTATCGCGGTAACACGCAGCTTCTTCGCGCCGGCCGGCTCGGAGGGCATTTGCGCTTTCTGGATGACTTGCGCCCGGCTCAGCGTGCGCGCGTAGCCATATTCCGCGAGCATGGCGGAAAACGCTCGTTCCGACGCCGTTGGTTCGGATTGACTGAGTTTCGTCGCGTCGCTTGCGGCCAATGCCGGGTTTTCTCCGGCGACGTAGATCGAAGCGATGGTGTTGGCTATCTGCTGGGCTTTCGCGGCATCAGGCGACGAATATCGAACCGCGATGAGCGAGGAGTTGTGAAGGCGCTGAACGGCGAGACCGGATCTAAAAACTTCCCGAGCGATCGCCTGGGAATCGGTCTTCGTGAAAGGCGATAAGATGACTGCCGACAAAGGCTGCTTCTTGAACTCGGGATCATCGTCGAGCTTGAGCTCGGCGATCACCCGCTCCATCAGAGAGGCGGACTGCAGGGCGGCAATTTCTTTTTCGATGGACTTACGTTCGGCTTCGAATGTCGCGGGAGCGGGAAGCGCATCTGGATCGTCGGCCGCCGCCGGCATTTGGCGCGGGCCGATTTGGATCAGCGCTGAAGCGGTATACCGTTCAGGCATGAGCGTCAGGACGAGAAAAGCAGCGAACGCGGCAACGAGCGGAACCAGCAACACGGCTTTGGCCCGCTTCAAGACCGCGCCACGGGCGCAAGTGATTGTGAACCCTGTCCGATGAGGGGCGTCTGCGTATGCCTTGTCGTCAGCCATGGTCTCGGCGTCTTCCACGGTGCATAGGGCCATCGGGGCCACGACACCTGCGAGTCGGCGAACACGCCGAATCACGCGCTATTTTCATCCGCAAAGATGAACAGGGGGTTGTTGGTTAAAAGGCAGTTCGCGTGTATCTGCACCTGTGCGGCGTCGATCTCAGCGAGCCGAGGCCAGCAGCGTCGTTCCGCCTTTGCGCACGTCGTAGGCGCAACGCTGGCCAATCTGCGACGTCAGAACGATATGCGGGTCGCGGAAACGCTCATCCCACAGCGGATTCTGCGTATCCCAAATGGCGACGTTGAGATCGAGGTTGCCCATCACCGCTTCCGCCGTCGTGGATGTGGTCCAGGCGTTGGGATTGACCTCCCTGGCGCCGGGCGCGCGCTTCACGGCGCTGCGGCGACAGGCCTCGGCGGCGCGGTCGCGATAGGCTTCGACCACGGCATCGCTCATGGCGGCGCGGTAGGTATGATCCTGGTACCAGACCTTCGCGACTGCGAGCAGGGCCAGACCAAACAAAATCGTGCGCATAGCATTGCTCCGGACGCGGAGGCGGGTGCTCTCAATCGGCCCGACAGTGTGCACCGCTATGGTGAAAAAAGCGTTGTCTCACGGCCGGTTGCGGTGCAGCGGAACGGACAAGCGGGCTTGTCAGGGCCCGTGCGGTCGGGCACAAGCGTGCCGGCGAAAAACTCCGATTTCCGGGAGACCCCTCACCTCATGTCCAAGAAGAAGATCCTGATCACGTGGCCTCTGCCCGAAGCTGCCATGGCCCGCGCCCGCGAGACCTATGATGTCATCGCACATGGGGACAACCCGAAGATCACCGTCGATGAGATGCTGGAGACGGCAAAGTCGGTGGACGCGATCCTCCTGACGCTCAACGAGAAGTGCCCCAAGGCCGTCATCGATCGGGTGCCTGAGAACATCAAGTGCATCTCGACGTTCTCCATCGGCTTCGATCACATCGATCTGGAAGCGTGTAAGGCACGCGGCATCAAGGTCGGCAACGCGCCGCACGGCGTCACGGTCGCCACTGCAGAAATCGCGATGCTGCTGCTGCTCGGCTCGGCACGCCGCGCGGGCGAGGGCGAAAAGATGATCCGCACGCGCTCCTGGCCCGGCTGGCAGCCGCTGCAACTCGTCGGCCAACGCCTCGATAACAAGAAACTCGGCATCTACGGCTTCGGCAAGATCGGGCAGGCGCTGGCGCAGCGCGCGCGCGGCTTCGACATGGAAATCCA
Source organism: Hyphomicrobium sp. (assembly GCF_003987855.1). Classification (GTDB taxonomy): domain Bacteria; phylum Pseudomonadota; class Alphaproteobacteria; order Rhizobiales; family Hyphomicrobiaceae; genus Hyphomicrobium_B. The sequence continues at coordinate 61,785 of NZ_RXIZ01000005.1, read as the reverse complement.
TTATTACGACATCTACCGCGCGAAGCCCGAGGTCGAAGCGAAGTACAACGCGATCTATCACGACAATCTCGACAGCCTGCTCAAGGTCTCGCAGTTCTTCTCGATCAATGCGCCGTCGACGCCCGAGACGCGCGGCTTCTTCAACAAAGCGACGATCGATAAGCTGCCGCAAGGCGCTATCGTCGTGAACACGGCGCGCGGCGATCTCGTCAATGACGAAGACATGATCGCGGCGCTGAAGTCGGGACGCCTGGGATATGCCGGTCTCGACGTTTTTGCCGGCGAGCCAAAGATCAACGAAGGCTATTACGACCTGCCGAACACGTTTCTGTTCCCGCATTTGGGCTCGGCGGCCATCGAGGCCCGCAATCAGATGGGGTTCGAAGCGCTCGACAACATCGATGCGTTCTTCGCGGGCAAGGACATGCCGTTCAAGCTCGCCTGATCTTTGAGGCTTTGATCGAACGAAAATGGCCGGGGAGAACCCGGCCATTTTTTATTTCAGCTATCTCGCTCCGCGTTCGCTCCTATGCGGCAGCAGCGGCCGCCTGTTCGGCGGCTTGAGCCGGGTTCGCGGTCTCGGCGATGTAGCTCATGGCGGCAGCGACGCCGCCCTTCTTGTGGGGAACGCCGGCAAGCTCGAAGCCCATCTCAACGCCCGTCAGCGCGCCGAGCACGGTGAGTTCGTTGGTGTCGCCGAGATGGCCAATGCGGAAAGCCTTGCCGGCGATCTTATTGAGCCCCGTGCCGAGCGACATGTTGAAGTTGTCGAGCACGATCTTGCGATAGGCGTCGGCGTTATGACCTTCCGGCATCTGCACGGTCGTAACGGCTGGCGAATAATACTTCGCGTCGCGACACTGTGTTTCAAAGCCCCAAGCCTGGACGGCCCGGCGCGTCGCCTCGGCCAAGCGGCGATGCCGCGCAAAGACGTTCTCGAGGCCTTCCTCGTTGATCATGTCGATGGCTTCAGCGAGGCCGTACAGCAAGCCAGTGGCCGGAGTGTAGGGGAAGTAACCGGTCGCGTTCATCGACAGCATGTCATCCCACGCGAAATAGGACTTCTTCAGCTGCGCTGTCTTGGTGGCTTCGATCGCCTTGGCGCTGATGGCCGTGAACGAGAGGCCCGGCGGCAGCATCATGCCCTTCTGGGAACCCGCCACCGTCACGTCGATGCCCCACTCGTCGTGGCGCACGTCTGCAGCGGCGAGCGATGAGATCGCGTCGGCCATGAGTAGCGCGGGATGTCCGGCCGCATCGATCGCTTTGCGAACTTCATCGAGCCGCGTCAGGCAGCCCGTCGATGTCTCGTTGTGCACGACGCAGACGGCCTTGATCTTCTTTTCGGTGTCGGCGCGCAGCTTCTTCTCGATGGCGTTTGCATCCGCGCCGATCCGCCAATCGGTCGGAACGACGTCTGTCTCGAGGCCGAGCCGGCGCGCCATGGCTTCCCAAAGCACGGCGAACTGCCCTGTCTCGCACATCAGGACCTTGTCGCCCGGCGAAAGCGTATTGCTGAGACCCGCTTCCCACGCGCCAGAGCCCGACGCCGGATAGATGATGACGTGCCCTTGGGTCTTGAAAAGGCCTTTGATGCCGCTGAGGACGCGACGCCCAAGTTCGCCGAATTCAAGTCCCCGGTGGTCGAGAATCTGGCGCGACATGGCCGCAAGGATCCGCTCCGGCACGGGGGTCGGCCCCGGAATTTGCAAAAAGTGACGGCCCGGCCGGCGATGCTTTCTCGACATTATGGTCCTCAAGGGTCTTCTTATTGTTCGTCTCCGCGCGTGTCCTAGTACCGAACCGCCCCGGATACAATTGCCCGCACGCTCTATTCGACCGGCTCTCAGGCGCTTTTTGTCTCGGCGGTGGTCCGCCAAGAAAATTTTCCCGTATTAGTCTGGGCCGACAAACAAATTATGCCTGCCCTGCTTTGCGATAAAGGTCCGACAAAGGCAAGCGAGGGCCTGCTGGAGGGCGAATGAACGCAAGTGAGCGAAACGGCCTGGAAAGACTGAGCGCAATCGAAGCGCGGCGGGCGCTCACCGCCAACGAGATCACGTCGGAGCAGCTCGTCGGCGCCTGCCTCAACCGAATCGCGCTTCGCGACAACACGGTACGCGCTTGGGCGCACATCAACTCCGAAGCCGCATTGGAAGCGGCCCGCGCCAGCGATGCAAAGCGTGCCAGCGGCGAACAGATGGGTCCGCTGGCTGGAATTCCCGTCGCCGTCAAGGACATTATCGACACGAAGGACTTTCCCACGGAGCTTGGTTCGCCCGTGTTCGCCGGACGGCAGCCGGCGGCCGACGCGTTCGTGGTGACGCAATTGAAATCGGCCGGTGCGATCATCCTCGGGAAGACGGTTACAACCGAATTCGCTTTCTTCGGTCCGGGTGAAACGCGCAATCCGCATGATCCGGAGCGCACGCCAGGGGGATCGTCTTCGGGATCGGCTGCGGCGGTTGCGGACTTCCAGGTGCCGCTGGCGCTCGGAACGCAAACGGCGGGGTCGATCATACGCCCGGCATCGTATTGCGGCGTCGTGGGCGTGAAGCCGACGTTCGGCTACGTGTCTCGCACCGGCGTTCTGGAACAGTCTCCGCCGCTGGACACGATCGGCGGTTATGCCCGTTCGGTCGAAGATACAGCCCTCCTTCTCGATTGCATCGACGGCTTCGATATCAGCGATCGCGGCATGATCCCGGGGCGCAAGCCTTCCCTTGTGGCTGCGCTCACGACGCCGATGGCGCGGCCGCCGCGTATCGCATTTGTCAAATCGCCGGCTTGGCCGCAGGCGGACGAAAACATGCGTGCCGCATTCGAGCTTTTCGCCTCGACGTTCAAAGGCGAAGTGGAAGTCAACGAGACGCCGCTGCCAGCGGAGTTCGACCGTATCATTCGCCTGCAGCAGATCGTGCAATTCTCCGACATTGCGCGCAACTATGGCCCCATCGCCGACGCCAATCCGGATCGGGTTTCCGCCAAGCTCAAGGAAGTCATTGCGGAGGGCCGGACGTTTTCTGCCGCGAGCTACGATGAGGCGCGAGGCATGAGTGAAGCGCTCTACAATGATTTGCGGTCGATCTTCGTGAATAATGACGTCATCCTTACGCCCGCCGCTCAAGGCGTTGCGCCTCTGGGACTGGCAAGCACGGGAAGTCCGATGTTCAATGGACTTTGGACGTATCTGGGCATGCCGTGCATCTCGCTGCCCTTGCTGTCGATTAACGCGCTGCCCGCCGGTGTGCAGCTTGTCGGCGCGCGGGAAGATAGCGCGCGCCTGCTTCGCGTCGCATCCTGGATGATGCGTGAGCGTGGGCGGCAAGGATGAGTAAGGGCTACGCCCGGTCCCCGAACCGCGCGACGTATCAGCCAGTCGTTTGAGCCGGATTGCCCGCAGCCGCAGCCGCCTCGGATGAGGCGCCGCCGATGAGCTTCAAAACGCTCTCTATGGTATCGGCTTCAGCGGCGGGCTTATCCCACCGAATACGGTGGATGCGAGGAAAGCGCATCGCCACGCCCGACTTGTGCCGAGTCGAAGACTGCACGGCATCGAAGGCCACTTCGAAGACGAGTTCCGGCTCGACCGCGCGCACTGGCCCAAAGGCTTCTGTCGTGTGGCCTCTGATCCATTTGTCCAAGATCAAAAGTTCTTCGTCGGTGAAACCGGAATAGGCCTTGCCGACGGGTACAAGCTGGCGGTCGCCATTGTCGTCGGTCTTCCAGACACCGAACGTGTAATCCGAATAATAGGACGAGCGCTTGCCGGAGCCGCGCTGGGCGTACATCAGCACGCAGTCGAGCGTCAGGGCTGCGCGTTTCCACTTGAACCATTCGCCTTTGACGCGGCCCGCTTGATAGGGGCCTGCGCGGCGTTTCAGCATCAAGCCCTCGATGCCTTCGGCGCGCGCCGACGACCAGAGTTCGCCGAGCTCTGCGAACGTCTTGAAGCCGACGAGCTGCGAGACATCGGTCAGCGGCGGATGGTGCTGGGCGTGCCAGGCTTCCAGCCGTGCGCGGCGATCTTCAAACGGCAGAGTTCGCAAATCTTCCTGGCCATCGAACAGAAGATCGTAGAGGCGAACGTGCGGCGGGTACATTTGCATCATCTTGGCGGTGATGCTCTTGCGATTGAGGCGCTGCTGCAAATCGTTGAACGGGGCGATCTCGCCGTCGCGCATGACGAGAAGCTCGCCGTCCGCAACGCAATCCTGATCTTGAAAGGCACTGCGGATTTCAGGAAATGCCGCGGAGATGTCGTCGCCTTGGCGCGAGAACATTTTCACGTCACCGCTGCGCGCGGCGATCTGCACGCGAATACCGTCCCACTTCCATTCGGCAATGAAATCTTCTGGAGCCAGCCGCGGCCAATCTTCCTCTTCGACCGGATGGGCCAGCATGACGGGCCGGAAAACAGGTTTTGCGCCGGGATCGGGACGATCGGCGTTGCCCTCCAGCCATTGGAAGAGGTCGAGGTATGGCGGCGTCAATGCGTGCCAGATTTCTTCGATCTCGCTGACGTCCCGGCTGTAGCTTTCGGCGAGTGCCGTGCGCGCCAGACGGGCGGACACGCCGACACGCGGCGCGCCGCCGATCAGCTTCAATAGGGCCCAGCGGCCGGTGGCGTCGAGTTGATCGAGAAGATGTCCGAGGCGTTCGGTCCGCTCGGCCGTGGTGCCGTTCGCCATCGCGGCGACGACAGCGCCGAGGGATAGCTCGGGCAGCTCGCCGGAATTGTCACCGATTTTTGCCGCCAACAATTCCGGGACGTCGGCGCGTGGTTCGAGAGCGAGCCGCAGCTGACGTGGTTTAGAGGCATCCGCCTCCACTCTTGTTTCTGCCGGAGGTTCGGGAACGATGACACGGTCGTCGGGCCAAAGGAGGGACACGGTTTCGGCGGTGTCACCGACGTAATCGCGCGATAACCGATAGAGTACGGGATCGATGAAGCGCGAGACGAGATCGCTCAGCATCCGACGCAACGGCATACGGATTGGAACTCCATCGGTCAGCGCCGCGAGTGCCCAACCTCGATCGGGATCGGGAGCCGAACGGAAGTAGTGGCCGAGCAGCGCGACCTTTCGATTTCGGCTCTGGGTGTAGACCAGACAATCCATGAGGCGAGCGAAGGCGCGCATCTCTACTCCGCCTCCTCGCCGTAGCCCACGAGCGCGAGGGCGCGCGCCTTTTTGCCGATCGATCCAAGATAATGCACCAAGGCGTCCTCACGCCCGTGCGTCACCCAAACTTCTTCGGCTTCGGTTTCGATGATCGTTTGAATAAGCTCGGGCCAATCGACGTGATCGGAGACGACGAGCGGCAGTTCGATCCCCATTTGCCGGGAACGGCCGCGGACGCGCATCCAGCCGCTGGCGAAGGCTGTGACAGGATCGCCGAATCGACGCGACCAGCGATCACCGAGCGCGGACGGCGGGCACATGACGATGCTACCGCGCATGGATTTCGGATCGGATTCGGAGACGGCGTGCAATTCGCCCAGATCTATGCCGAGCTTGCCATAGAGGTCGGTCAGGGCCATCACGCCGCCGTGAAGGTAGATTGGTTTGTCGTATCCGGTATCGCGGACGACACGGATCATGCGTTGGCATTTGCCGAGATTGTAGGCGCCAACGAGATGGGTGCGGTCGGGTTCGGCGGCGAGTGAGGCGAGCAGCTTCTCTGCCTCATGCGCGGCCTTCTCATGGCGAAACACGGGAAGACCGAACGTCGCTTCAGTGATGAAGACATCGCATGGGACGACTTCGAACGGTGCGCAGGTCGGATCAGCGGCGCGCTTATAGTCCCCCGATACAACTGCTCGCCGTCGGGCCCATTCGATAACGACCTGGGCAGAACCCAGGATGTGACCGGCGGGCACGAGCCGGACGCTCACGCCATTGATCGAGATCGTTTCTCCGAAAGCGAGGGCTTGGAAAGATCCGGCGCAATCCTCGCCATAGCGGACTTTCATGATGGCGATGGTCTCGGCGGTCGCGAGCACCGCGCCATGGCCGGAGCGTGCATGATCGCTGTGGCCGTGCGTAATGACGGCGCGATCGACCTTGCGGCCGGGATCGACGTAGAAATCGCCGGGCTCACAGTAAAGGCCGGACCCTACGGGATACAGCCACGTGTCGACGGGAGGTGCTGGCGAACTCATGAACCACTAAACGCGCGAAACCGCAAAGCAGCCTAGCGCGAAACGGCATTCACGCAATGATATCGGGAAGCAGCTTGTCCTCGATCTGCGTAATGCGATCCTTCAGGACGAGCTTCTTCTTTTTCAGCCGCTTGATGAGAAGTTGGTCAGCCGTTGGATTATCTTCAAGGGCGGCGATTTCCGCATCGAGCTGGCGGTGCTCGGCGCGCAACGTTACCAGTTCTTCCCTGAGCTCGCGTTCGTCGCGCCGCTCCATATCATTATCCTGCCGCTGTCCGGTCGACCGCCATCGCTTTTGAGTGATTGCCGTTGTGATGGCAACTCCTCAGATGCGCGAACTCGGGCGTTCTTTTAATTCTCTGAATTTATTTTACGAATCACTAATCGCCGCAGCTCCGCGCTGCAGCGTAACAAAAATCAAACATGGAAGCTTCGCCAAAAGACGCGTTGGACAACGCGGTAAACGTGTGGCACGATTTCAACGTCGGCAATCTCCTTAGGAGGCAACTGATGACGATCACGTCGCATCTCGTAGAACTTGCAGAGAAGCACCGGGCCCTAGAGCTGAAAATCAATCAAGCCATCGCGAGCCCCGGATCGGACGATATCGAAGTACGTAGGTTGAAACAGGAAAAGCTGAAGCTCAAGGACGAGATAGAGCGTTTACGGCGAGAGACACGCCACTAGCTCACAGCTGATCACATCATCGAATTCTGATCGAAGCCCTGCCACCGGAAACCGTCCGGGCGGGGCTTTTATATTTTCTCCTGGACTTCTCCCACGCTGAAAATCGCTGTTGACCGACGTTCCCGCCTCCCGTATTTAACCGACTGGTTATTTAACCGATAAGATAAATATGACCGATCGTCTGAGCGATACCTTTGCTGCCCTTGCGGACCCGACGCGTCGCGCGATTTTGGCGCGCCTTGCTCTCGGCGAGACGTCCGTCACCGATCTCGCGGAACCGTTCGAGATGAGCCTTCCCGCTGTCTCCAAGCATCTGAAGGTTCTTGAACGTGCGGGTCTCGTCGTCAGAGGCCGGGACGCACAGTGGCGGCCGTGCCGCCTCGATCCAGCGCCGCTGAAGGAAGTCGACAACTGGGTGGAGCACTACAGAAGGTTCTGGGAGCAGAGCTTCGATCGGCTCGATGAGTATCTGCGCGTGTTGCAAGCCAAGGAGAAGAAAAGTGGCCGAAAGCAAACGAAGCGAAGCTGATGCGTCTTCGGAAACGTCATCTTCGGATCGCGAGATGGTCGTCACGCGGCTTCTTCCAGCGCCACGGGAACTGGTATTCGCGGCTTTCACCGATGCCAAACACATCAGCGCGTGGTGGGGACCCAACGGGTTCACGACGACGACTTATGAAAAGGATGTGCGGCCGGGCGGACAATGGCTCTTCACGATGCACGGTCCCGACGGCACCGATTACCCGAACCGCATCCGCTACACAGAGGTGAGGCCACTCGAGTTCCTTGCCTACGATCACGATGAAGGCGAGGGCGGAAACCCGCTGCAGGCGTTCAAAGCTACCGTCACGATCGAGCCAGAAGGCCGCAACACGAGAGTGACGTTGCGGCTTACCCTGGCGACACCTGAACAGCGCAAGATGTTGGCGGAGTTCGGAGCGATCGAAGGCGGTAATCAGACGCTCGCTCGTCTCGAAGACTATCTCTCGCGAGCTGGAAAAACCGGTATGACAAAATCGAACGAACAAGAAAAAATCGAGCCGTTCGTCATTTCACGCGTATTCGATGCGCCTCGCGAGCTGGTCTTCAAGGCGTTCACGGAACCCGAGCGCATGAAGGAGTGGTGGGGACCGAAGGGCTTCAAGGGCATTGCCGGAGAGATGGATCTCCGCCCAGGCGGCCGCTACCACTACGGCCTCCAAGCGCCGGATGGTTCAATCATGTGGGGCTTGTTCGTCTACCGCGAGGTTTCGGCACCGGAACGGATCGTTCTTGTCAATTCGTTCTCGGACGCGGAGGGCGGGCTGACGCGACACCCGATGAATCCGAAATGGCCTCTGCGAATGCTTTCCATCTTCACGTTCGAGGACGTGGGGAGCGGAAAAACGAAGCTCACGGTGTCCTGGACGCCGATCGAGGAGAGCGCTGAAGAGCGCGAGGTCTTCGAACAGGCGCGTCCGAGCATGACGCAGGGCTGGTCCGGAACGTTCGGACAGCTCGAGAGCTATCTGGGTGCTCTGCAGAAGGGCGAGTAGGCACAAAAAAGACACCTCCGCTATCATCCGGAGGTGTCCTTATTTGTCTGGAAGCTTGGCTGGTTCTTAGCCGCCCTGCCGCCGCGAAAACGAAACGGCGTAGGCCTGCGAGCGCATCGGGAAGATCTTGTCGTTCTCGGGCCCTTCGATGCCATCGACCACGTTGGTCGGATCGAACATTCCGGCGTCGCACGTCTTGTCGTCTTCGAAGCCGGTGATCGAGATGGTCCCCAGCGTCACGGACTTGCGCTGGTCTTCCGGCCAAAGCTTCGTGGGATCGTCCGTCGGATCGCCAGCCTCGCCGAGAATGGCCGTCAGCTTGAATTCAATGGGGCCTTTAGCTAAGCGATCCTTCAACTCAGGTCGATAGAAGTCGGCGTCCTTCGTCTTGGCTTCATCGTCAGAAAGGCCGACATCGCCGGCGAGCGGGATGGCCTTGTACTTGAACACCTGCTTCTTGCCTTCGGCATTGGTGGCGGTGAAGGCATGAACGCCCCAGTAATCGACCGTGCCGTAGCTTGCTGGGATGGGTCGCGCATTCAGGAATTGCGCCTGCTGCGTCGAGTTGGGATTTTCCTTGAAGTATTCGCCGATCTTGGCCTTGTCCTTCGTGGCCACCGTCGTCAACAGCTTCAGGAACTGGTCGGGATCGCGCGCAACAAATACCGGCGCGGAGATCAGCACGAGATCGGTGGTATTGTCATGCCCGAGATCGAAATGCAGCGCCATGCCGCGCACATTGTCCTTCTGGGCATTCGATGCGTTTGGATCGCCGCCGCCCATTGAAAAGCGGCCGACCACGCCGACCGGAGTTTTCGAATTGAGATGAGGCGCTTTGCTGAAAGCGGCCGCGTCGCTGCTGGGAACGAAGTTGCCCTTAACACACATGCCGTGTGTGTGTGCGGCCCGAAGACCTTTGTGTGCGCCGAAGACGGAATTGAGAGCGTTCACGAGACTCTCCCCGTCGGCGTCCGCATTGGCTTGCGACAGAGGGGTGACCGTTATCGCAGCGACGAGCGCGGCGGCAGCTACGCGCCGATAGGACATCATGGAAGCTTCTCCGTTGCGGTATTGATGACAGCAATCATGTCCGCGGTTTCATACCGTCTTCGGAGCCCAACGGACAGACATTATCTGCGCAAAAAATCAGCCCGCGTGGCGGTTAGCCACGGGGCGATGATCGATATGATCAAGAATTCTTATTACGGTACCGTGAATGTCCGGGCCGACGAGGCCCTACATCTCAGGCGACGTTTTTGTGCCACTCGGGGAAGGGATCGGGCAATCCTCGCCAGAGCGAAATGTCGACGCGCGTGTTCTCAGCAATCGCAAGCAAACAGGCGTCGAGATCGGCGCGGATCTTGTCCGGGTTCATTTCGCGCGTGCCGATGAAGACGATCTCCTGGCGGCGGTCGCCCCAGATTTTATGCCACCCCTTGTCGATCCTGCCGAGCAGGCTTTCTTCAGTCGGCCAGTTCTTTTTGGGAACCGCCGCCCACCAATAACCAATGGCCTCGTGGCGTACGAGAGCGCCTGCCTGGCTGACCTCGCCGACCCATTGCGGACGAGAGGCGAGCCAGAAAAAGCCTTTGGCGCGGACGACACCAGGCCACCCGCTATTGAAGAACGCGTGGATCTTTTCGGGTACGAATGGACGGCGTGCGCGATATACGAAACTTGAGATGCCGTACTCGTCGGTCTCCGGGACGTGGTGCTTGAAGCCATTGAGCTCCTTGAGCCACGTGGGATGCCGGTGCGCATTCTCGAAATCAAAAAGGTTTGTGTCGAGAATATCGGAGGGTTCGACGCGGCCGTGATTTGTCTCGATGATGCGCGCATCGGCGTTTAGCGATCGTATGATCGCGCGGGCCGCCGCCAAGTCTTGCGGTGACGCGATGTCTACCTTGTTCAGGACTATGACGTCGGCAAATTCGAGTTGCTCCACGAGAAGCTGGACAAGGGGCCTCTCATCGCCTTCGCCTGCGACCTCTCCCCGGTCGCGAAGAAAGTCGCGGGATGAATAGTCTTTGAGAAGATGAGCAGCATCGACGACAGTCACCATCGTATCGAGCCTGGCGACGTCGGATAAGCTTTGTCCGTTCTCATCGCGGAATTCGAACGTCGTCGCCACAGGCAGGGGTTCGGCTATGCCGGTCGACTCGATGAGCAGGTAGTCGAACCGGCGCTCGGCTGCGAGGCGACGCACCTCCTTCAGCAAGTCATCGCGGAGCGTGCAGCAGATGCACCCGTTCGACAATTCGACCAGCGTCTCGTCGGTACGGGAAAGACCGGCGCCGCCCATCGCGACGAGATCGGCATCGATATTGACCTCGCTCATGTCGTTGACAATGACCGCGACCTTCAAGCCAGCACGATTGTTCAGGACGTGATTGAGAAGCGTCGTTTTTCCCGCGCCGAGATAGCCGGAAAGAACGGTGACCGGCAGCCGCCGGTCGGGCGTCGCTGATAATGATCTGAGGTGAGCGGTAATGCCGGAATCCATGACGACCTCCGTGAAGATGAGATCGCCTGTATATTAGTATGTTATAATATCCGTCAAGTGAGGTGTGGGAGAATAGATAAAGCCGCCGGCACCGCCGACGGCTTCTTCATTCTCAATGCCGATGGCGGCGTTACGCGACGACGATGATGTCGACGACTTCGAGCGTGTCAGGATCGACAATAGCGACATGCGACTCATCGATCATGAAGTACTCGTAGCCGCTGTAGTCCGGCACGATCGTCACGATGTCCTGGGGGATCGGGTAGAAGTGAACCGAACGAGGCACCACCACTCCGACGTTCACCGCGACGCCGATGTCGCGCGCTGGGGAGACGCGATGACCGATGAAAGCCGAGCGAACTCGGGTCTTCTGTTCCGGGCTGATGCTGGTGATCGATCCTCGCGGCCGAGACTTACCCTCGGCGCCTTCGCTCGTTCCCGTTGCGCCGCGATCACCGCGTGAGCGATCGTTGGCTTCCGATCGCATCTTATCTTTATCCTGGCGCTCGCCACGGTCTGCGCGGTCGTTATCTTTGTTGCGATTGTGGTCGCGATCGGATGCCTGACTATCGCGATCCTTGCCGCCACGGTTTTCATCAGCTGCCTGGTGGCGATCGGACTTGTCAGACCGCTCATCGGACGCCGAATGCTTCTTCATCGAGCCAGAACGCTCGTCAGAAGCCGAATTTCGCTTCATGGAGCCGGAGCGCTCTTCCGAGGCCGAGCTGCGGTCACCCTTGCCTTCTGAACGGAAGTTATCAGACGGGCCACCATTCCCCTCGGTCGATCCGCCTTTCATTGCCGCTGCCGGAGAACCACCCGAGGGACCTGCGCGGTCCATGCCGCCACCTCCGCCGGAACGTTCCATCGCGGCGCCGCCGCCTGCTCCGCCACCGGGGCCGGCGCCATTCGGATCGGCGATTGCAAATGAAGACCCCGCCACAAGTGCGAGGGCAACAATCGAATATTTCATCATAGCGTGTTCCTCTCCATCCATTCGACATTCAAGCGCGACTGCCCTCGCGAGTGCGTGGTGAACGTGCTGGAAGGAGTGCTGTTCCGGACAAAGCAAAAAAGCGTGCCGTCTCGATGGAGTCGGCGGATCGATGGGGATCGAACCGAGCATCGATCTCACCAAGCGCCGTACTGCGGCGCACAAGAATTCTGTATCAAAAGACCTTTAATTTCAGGCGGATTTGTTTGAACTCTTCTTGTGCGTGCTGGTTTCTCAGCATACGCTTCAAGTAAGCGAATTGAACAACGGTGACTGCGATGACAGATACCGCCACGGTGGAACGGGACACCACCGCACCAACCCGAGATCTCACCAAAGCTGAAGTCGATCGTTTTCTGTTCGGGAAGCACATCACGGGCTGCCCGGTTTGCGGCCGCTTCCGCTCGAACTGCGATGTCGACATCCACATGCTGACCTGCGAGCGCAAGTCTTCTTCAAGCAATGCGCCGGTCAATGTGCTGATGATCGTTTGCCAAAACTGCGGCGCGATCCAGTTTCACGACCGGTCGGTGATCGCGAAATGGCTCGATTGCCAGCACAAGGTGTGGGTGAAATAGTCGACCGTTAGATGAGGATCACGCTGCGCCGCACACGCAATGTGCCGCGTAGCTATTCCATGGACAGGATGAAGTTGCGGACGACGGGATAGATCTCGCGCTCCCAGCGTTTGCCGTTGAACGTTCCGTAGTGACCGACGTTCGCTTGCAGATGGTGTCGCTTCAAGTGCGGACGCAGCGACTGGCAGAGATCATGCGCCGCTGAGGTTTGACCAAGCGCGCAGATGTCGTCGCGGCCGCCTTCGACGGTCAATAGCGCCGTCTTCAGGATCTTGGCGCAATCAACCTTTCGACCATGATAGGTGAAGTCGCCGGTCGCGAGTTCCGCCTTCTGGAAGATCCGATCGATCGTCTCGAGATAGAATTCTTCAGTGAGATCGAGCACGGCGAAGTATTCGTCATAGAAATTTTTGATCTTCTGGGCTTCGGCGAGTTCGCCCTTGGCCAGATGGTCATAGAGTTTCTGATGTTGCGCACGATGGCGGTCGACGTTCATCGCGACGAAGCTGAAGAGCTGCACGAATCCGGGATAGACTCGGCGACCTCCACCGGCGTACCGGGCCGGAACGCGCGCCGTGACGTTGGCTTTGAACCACGAGAGCGGCTTTTCGCTTGCGAGCTTATTGACCGCCGTAGGGCTTTCGCGAACGTCGATCGGCCCGGCCATAAGTGTCATGGAGCGCGGCGTTGCGGGGTTCTTGTCTTCCGACATGACTGCGACGGCGACGAGAGCCTGGACGCAGGGTTGGCAAACCGCGAGCAGATGCGTGTCGGGGCCAATCTCTTCGACGAAGCGAATGATGTAATCGACATACTCATCGACGCCGAAACGGCCGGCGTCCAACGGGACGTCCCGGGCGTTGACCCAGTCGGTGATGTAGACGTCGTGGTCCTGCAAAAGCGTTTCGCACGTTCGGGCCAACAGCGTCGCGAAATGGCCCGACAACGGGGCGACCACCAACACTTTGGGCTGCTTGCTATCGATGTCCTTGCGGAAGTGCAGAAGGTTGCCGAACGGGAGACTGAGAGCGACCTCCTCGGACACGGGAACATCACGGTTGCCGACGCGCACCGTCGAGATCGCGAACTCCGGACGCGAGTGCGTGAGCTCGAAACGCGAGATCATCTCGAAGCCGGCTGCAAGGTGCGCCCGCCAGGCGTCGACAGTCGGGATGATCTGCCGTTCGACCGCTGCCTTGGAGTTCCTGGCGACTTCGCGAAACGGAGCGAGCAGGTCGTCCTGGAACTGATAGGCTTGATACAGCATTCGGGTCCGTCCCCCCCGCGGGCGGTAAACATAAATATCGATGCGACGGAAAAACGTAGTGCATCGCTCGCTGCGCTGCGAGACAATTGTTTAGGCACGGTTACGGCGCAGCGGGGTTGATCGTCGGATGGCAAAAGCGACACTGACGATATCGTCAAAGAACTATTCGTCCTGGTCTTTGCGCGGCTGGCTTCTCTGCCGGATGGCGGGGCTCGATTTCGACGAAGAGCTTGTTGCGCATGACGATCAGGAGGTGCGCCAGGAGCTTTTGCTGCTGTCTCCGTCGGTGCGCGTGCCCCGGCTGTCGGACGGCAGAGTGACCGTGTGGGACACGCTGGCTATTGCCGAATATCTCGCTGAGATCGCCCCAGATGCAGGCTTGCTGCCCAAGGATCAGGCAATGCGTGCACATTGCCGGGCAGTGTCGGGGGAAATGCATTCCGGTTTCTACAACCTGCGTTCGGCGCTGCCGATGAACCTGAAGGCGCGTCATCAGTCCTTCAAGATTTTCTCCGGTGCTCGTCCGGACGTCGAGCGGATCAAGACGATCTGGGCGGAGTGTCTTGAAGCGTATGGCGGGCCTTATCTGTTCGGCGCAAAGCCGACCGTTGCGGATGCGATGTATGCGCCCGTCTGCACGCGCTTTAGAACCTATGCCGTGGCGCTCGAACCGATTCTTACGCCCTATTGCGACACCATATTCCACTGGCCGCTCATGCAGGAGTGGACGCAGGGTGCTCTCGTCGAGCCCGATGAGATCGTTGAACTCGAGGTCGAGTTTTAACCCTCCCTCTTGGGTACGGCGCCGCAATATCGGCGCGTCCATGGCTAATCTGAACGCGTTTTGAACGGCTCGACGGAGTCCGGCAAATAATTCGTTTGAGGGCCTGTATCGAAATGACCGATACTCGCCTTGCGCAGTGTCGCGCTTCCAATTGGACGTCCGTCCGAGGGTTCGATGATCGGGTATGCAGTGACGCCGGCCTCGGCTGCCGTCGGAGGCTCGCGCCGTGCCTAATCCCTTCGCGGCAAACGTCGGGGGCTATCGTCCGGACCTCGACGGTCTACGCGGCATCGCCGTTGCTGCCGTTGTCGCCTACCATCTCGAACTGCCGTTCGCTACGGGCGGCTTCGTCGGGGTCGACGTCTTTTTCGTATTATCGGGCTACCTGATCACGCGCCTCATCGCGGAGGAAATGCGCTCCGGCGCATTCAGTCTCGCGCGTTTTTACGAGCGGCGCATCCGGCGCATCGTGCCGGCGATGGTTTTCGTCTGCGCCTGCACCACGGCGATGGCGATCGCGTTTCTGCTGCCCGACGAACTCAAGCGCTATTCGTCGAGCCTGATCGCAGCGGCGTTCTCCTACAGCAACGTCTGGTTTTTCGACAATTCCGGCTATTTCGATCCGGGTAGCGGCACGCAACCGCTGCTGCATACGTGGAGCCTCGGGATCGAGGAGCAGTTCTACATTGTCTTCCCGCTGTTGCTCTTGGCGGTCTTCCGCTGGCGGCCGCGCGCGCTTGGGACGGTGATCTGGTTGGCATTCGCGGCGTCGCTCGTCGCAAGTGTTGTCCTGCTGCCGGAGCATCCCGCCGCCACGTTCTACCTTTTACACACACGCGCGTGGGAATTGCTTACCGGATCAATCCTGGCATTGGGTTTGTTGCCCCGGCCCGCCTCGCAGGCTCAACGTGAAATCGCGGTCGCGGCGGGCATCGTTGCGATTGCGGTGGCGGTTTTCGGCTTTACGTCCAAGACCCCGTTTCCGGGTGCTTCCGCTCTGCTGCCCTGTATCGGAACGGCGCTCGCGATCTGGGCCAGCGAGGGCGGAGAAGCGGCGGGTAGCCGCTTCCTCAAGTTTCGGCCGCTCATGTTTCTCGGGCTCATCTCTTACAGCCTGTATCTCTGGCATTGGCCGCTGATCGTTTTCTCGAAGCTCGCAACGTCTGAGCACCTTGCTTGGACAGAGCAGGTCTCGCTGGCGGTCGTGATGGTGGGGCTCGCAATCTTCACGTGGCACTTCGTCGAGCAGCCCTTTCGCCGACGAGGCGCCGGCGCCTTTTCTCGACGCGCCATTTTCGCGAGCGGTCCACTGGGCCTCGGCGCGTTGGCGGCCTCGGCTTGGGCGTTGATCGCGCTGGGCGGCATACCCGAGAGATTCCCCGAGACCGTTCTGCAGATCGCGGCGGCGCGCGAGGACGCCAGTCCCTTACGCGAAAAGTGCCACTCCCACGCCGGCAGCAAATCCTTCGACGACACCTGCGTGCTCGGCGATGACGTCGCGCCGAGCGTGATCGTCTATGGCGACAGTCACGGGGCGGAATTCAGCGCGGTCTTGGGCGAGTTCGCAAAGCCCCGGCACGCCAGCGTGCGGCAGATCACGGCGTCCGGCTGTCCGCCCGCATCGGGGTTCACCTATGCTCGACGCTCGGCTTGCAGCGAGTACAACGACAGGATGCTAGAGCGTCTGACGTCGATTGCGCCATCGACGGTCGTGCTCGCGAGCTATTCCCTAACTTGGAGCCGGGAATTTCCGGATCAATTCTGGCCCGGCATCGAACGGACTATAATTGCACTGCGCGGTGCCGGTCATCGCGTGATCGTTCTAGGCCCCGTGCCGGACTTGCCCTCCGCCTCGGGCATTCCAGCTGCCGTTGCGCGTTGGGCAGCGTTGGGCGGCGATCCCAGCGATTATTCGTTCGAGCAGCACGATGACGAGATACACGACGTCGAAGCTCGCCTGAGCACCATTGCGACTGCGCAGGGAGCCATCTTTCTCCCGATCTCACAGGAGATTTGTTCAGGAAGCCGATGCAAGGCTTACCAAGACGGTGCCGTCCTCTATTTCGACAACAACCATCTGTCGATGAGCGGCGCGCAGTTGATCGCCAGCCGGCTGCTCGTGCCGGTCATATGGCCCGAACCTGAGCTTTCCGGGATGCACGCGAGCGCGCCGTGATCAGGCGTCCTTCGCCATTTCGCGCAACTTGAATTTTTGGATCTTGCCGGTGGAGGTCTTGGGCACTTCCGCGAATACGATGTGGCGAGGAACCTTGTAGCGGGCGAGCCCGGCGCGGCACCACTCAATGATTTCATCAGACGTTGCGGAAGCGCCAGGACGCAGTTCGACGAATGCGCAGGGCGTTTCACCCCATTTCTCGTCGGGTTTGGCGACGACGGCGCAGAACGCTACGGCGGGATGTTTGTAAAGAACCTCTTCGACCTCGATCGACGAGATGTTCTCGCCGCCCGAGATGATGATGTCCTTCGAGCGGTCCTTCAGCTGGATGTAGCCATCGGGATGCATCACGCCGAGGTCGCCGGAGTGGAACCAGCCGCCCGCGAACGCTTCATCGGTGGCCTTGGCGTTCTTGAGATAGCCCTTCATGACGATGTTGCCGCGGAACATGACCTCTCCGAGCGTCTCGGCATCGGCGGGCACGTCGCGCATCGTTTCGGGGTCTTTCACGGTCAGGCCTTCGAGGGCGACGTAGCGGATGCCTTGGCGAATGCGTTTGGCACTTCGTTCGGCTGGCTCCAACGCGCTCCAGTCGGCATCCCATTCGTTGATGGTCGCCGGCCCGTAGGTTTCGGTGAGACCGTAAAGATGGGTGAGCTCGAAGCCCGCATCTGTCATCGCCGAGATTACGGCGGCAGGCGGCGGAGCGGCGGCATGGTTGAAGGCGACGACGTGCTCGATCTTCTGCTTCTCGTCGTCAGGTGCGTTGAGCAGCGTTGCCATGACGATCGGCGCGCCCGACAGGTGCGTGACCTTATTCGCGACGATGGACTCGTACATCGCTTTGGCCCTGACCCATCGCAAGCAGACGTGCGTGCCCTGGACCATGGTGATGGTCCAAGGGAAGCACCAACCGTTGCAATGGAACATCGGCAGCGTCCAAAGATAGACTGGAAAACGCGTCATGCCGGTCGAGATGGCGTTCGCGTAGCACATCAGCGCCGCGCCGCGGTGATGGTAGACGACGCCTTTGGGATTGCCTGTCGTGCCGGACGTGTAGTTGAGCGAGATCGCTTCCCATTCGTCCTGTGGCCAGCGCCATTTGAAGTCCGGGTCGCCCTGCGCCAGGAAGGCTTCGTAATCGATCGACGATAGAGCTTCGCCGCTCTGTGGAAACTCCAGATCGTTGTAATCGATGATAACCGGCTTCACCTTTGCCAGCGCGAGCGCAGCTTTCATCACGCTGGAGAACTCGCGATCGGTGATGAGAACTTTCGTATCCGCGTGGTCGAGTTGAAAAGCGATGATTGCCGGATCGAGACGTGTGTTGATGGTGTGAAGGACGGCACCGACCATCGGCACGGCATAGTGGGCTTCGAGCATCGCCGGCGTGTTCGCCAGCATCACGGAGACGGTGTCGCCGGGGCCGATGTATTTCTGAGCCAGGGCGCAGGCGAGCTTTTTCGAGCGGCTATAGAACTCCGCATAGCTGATGCGGGTATTGCCGTGGATGATTGCGGTGTGGTTCGGCGCGGCGAGGGCCGAGCGCGACAGGAACGAGAGTGGGGTCAACGGCTGATAGTTGGCCGGATTCTTATCGAGATGATGCTCAAATGGGTTCGACACTTTTTGCGGGCCCTGCTTCTTCCTGCTTTCCCAAGACGCTAGCGAATGCGCCGGAAACGGACAATGGCGGATTTTTTGCCCTTCACGTCAGATCCGGCAGTCGTCCATTACCGCTTTCGTCGATAATCCGGCTGTCATTTGTGAAAGGTCTATCTTGATGTTTGAAACATCAATGTCTAGTAAGAAAACTTGAGTTTTAGGGGTATGGAGCGGACACCCTGATTACCGCCAGCCAAATGCGAGCCGGTCGCGCTCTACTCGGGATCGATCAACAAACGCTGGCCGAGCGCGCTGGTGTTTCGTTGCCGACCATTCAACGCATGGAAGCGAGCACCGGTAACGTCCGCGGTGTCGTCGACACCCTGACCAAAGTCGTGGCGGCCTTCGAGGCCGCTGGCATCGAGCTCATCGGCGAGAATACACCCAGCAGCGGCCAAGGACGCGGCGTCCGCTTCAAGGAACGCCAGTCGCTCAAGGCAGCGCTATCACCTCCGCGACCGCAGCGCCGGAGGAAAGGCGGGGCCTGAGTACTTCCACGTTTCAGCGACGATAGCGCCGGTGTTGCAGCCGACGAGTTCGCCGCTCTCATTCAAAGAGGCGAAGACATGGAGATTTCGGCCAGTGATTCCCCGGCGCGCCATCGGCCAAGCTGGGCCGAACTGTTCACGCCGAAGCTCGTCACGGTGCTGCGCGAAGGCTATCGGCTGAAGGATTTGCGCGCCGATACCGTTTCGGGCCTCACGGTCGCGATCGTGGCGCTTCCGTTGTCCATGGCGATCGCCATCGGATCGGGGCTGTCTCCAGAGAAAGGCCTGTTTACCGCCATCGTCGGAGGCTTCCTGATTTCGGCGCTGGGCGGAAGCCGTTACCAGATCGGAGGTCCCGCGGGTGCGTTCATCGTTCTCATCGCCACAATCGTCGAGCACCGGGGTTACGACGGCCTGGTGATCGCAACCGTGATGGCCGGTTTCATGATGACGGCGGCCGGCTTTCTCCGGCTCGGCACGTACATCAAATACATTCCGTTTCCGGTGACTGTCGGATTCACGGCCGGCATCGCGATCATCATCTTTGCCAGCCAGATCAAGGATCTCCTCGGGCTCGACATAGCCCATGAGCCGGCCGCGCTGCTCCCCAAGCTCGAGGCGATCATCCCTGCTCTCGGCACCATGAAATTGGCCACGATTGCGATATCCGCCCTGTCGATCGGCATCATCGTCGGCATGCGGAGAGTAAGGCCGACTTGGCCGGGAATGCTGATCGCCGTCGCTGTGGCTTCCCTTCTCGCTTGGGGCCTGGGTCTCGACGTCGCGACCATCGGCTCGCGCTTCGGCGAAGTTCCCCGCACGCTTCCCGCGCCGCATCTGCCAGCGATCAACTTGGCCAAGCTTCAGGCCGCACTGCCCGACGCGATCTCCATCGCGCTTCTCGGTGCGATCGAAAGTCTTCTCTCCGCCGTTGTCGCCGACGGCATGTCCGGTCGCAGGCATCGCTCAAATTGCGAATTGGTCGCGCAGGGCGTCGCCAACGTCGCCGCCGTTACCTTCGGCGGCATGTGCGTCACCGGCACGATCGCGCGCACGGCCACCAATGTCCGAGCCGGCGCGCACGGTCCGGTTTCGGGGATGCTGCATTCGGTGTTCGTATTGCTTTTCATGCTGGTGGCTGCGCCGCTCGCGGCATTCATTCCGCTTGCAAGCCTCGGCGGCGTTCTTGCCGTGGTCTGCTGGAACATGGCGGAGAAGCAGGAATTCGCAGCGCTCTTCAGATCCTCATGGGGCGACGCCGCCGTGCTGCTTGCCACCTTCCTCCTGACGATCTTCGTCGATCTCACGACGGCTATCGCTGTGGGCGTTACGCTCGGCGCATTCCTCTTCATTCACCGCATGGCGGAGGCGGTGGAAATCGAGACGGGGAACGTCTTGATCGAAGACGATGTCGCCGACAAGCCGGAGGCCGCGTCCGAACCGACGGCGCTCGGCAGCGACATCATGGTCTATCGAATTTCGGGCGCTTTCTTTTTCGGAGCAACAGGTTCCGTCAGCGCAGTCCTCGACCGCATCGGAGCGCATCCGAAAACCTTCATTCTCGACTTTGCCGATGTGTCTTTCGTCGACAGCACGGCGGCGCGCACGCTGGACAGGTTTGCACACAAACTCGGGCGCGCGGGAACGAAGATCTATTTCACCTCAGCCAACCGCAGCGTGCGTCAGGCGCTTTTGCGTGCGGGCCTGAAGCTGCCGCTCGTGCACTATGCCGCCGATGTCGAAGACGCTGTGGCGGCCAGCCGGGCGATGATCCCAGCCAGCGCCAGTATGAGCTGAGGATCAGTCGTCGTTCTGTTCTTCGTCCTTGGGACCCGACGACATTTCCTTGAGCTTGGCGAACACACGTGCCTGCTCTTGCTCGGGCGTCTCCTCCTCGGTTGGCTCAGAGGATTTGGGCGCCAGGATCTCGGCGCGGGACGGTGACGTCGTCTCGGCGGCCGGGAGCAGCGTTCCAGCGCGCTCGCCTTCCTCGCCGCCGTCCTTGCGGTCGCGTTCAGTGCGGCGGGCGGCCTTTTTCACTTCGGCGTCGAGATCGATTTGGGAGCACAGACCCAGCGTGACTGGGTCCTGAGGCGTCAGCTGCGCAGAATTCCAATGGGTGCGGTCGCGGATCTGCGCGATCGTCGGCTTCGTCGTGCCGACGAGACGCATGATCTGGCTGTCCTTCAGCTCCGGATGGTTACGAAGGATCCAGAGGACGGCGTTCGGCCGATCGTGGCGGCGCGAGACGGGCGTGTAGCGTGGGCCTTTCCGCGTCTGAGGCAGGGGCGGCAGCTCGACCTTGCTGACTGCGAGCTGCAACTTGTGCGACAGGTTCTTTTCCGCGCGCGCGATTTCCTCTCGCGTCAGCTGCCCGGTCGTCACTGGGTCCATGCCCTTGATGCCCTGAGCAACTTCGCCGTCGGCAATGCCCTTGACCTCGAGCGGATGCAGACCGCAGAACTCCGCGATTTGATCGAAGGAGAGCGCCGTGTTTTCCACCAGCCAGACGGCGGTGGCTTTCGGCATCAGGGGGCGACGATCGCTCATGGGTGTCCTCTTTCGGTCCTTCGCAGGGGGTTCGCGAAGGGCAGTAAAACGTTAAATTGAAGGGATTGGTGTATTTATAACGCTTCCAAGCGCTCGGATGCAAGGCTCAATGCCTTAATAGAATGCAACAAGGCCGCAGCCAGAACGGGCGCGGCGTGGTTGCGGCGGGTGTTTGTAGCGGGTTAGTGTTCGAAAAAATGTCCAGGGCCAATAGCCTGGGGCAATAATGTGCAGGGACGCTGAATGCTCGCAACAGCCGGCCGGACGAAATATTTCGAAGACTTAGAGGTAGGCCAGGAAGCCTCGATGTCGCGGATCGTCAGCGAGGCGGATATCGTCGCCTATGCTGCGCTCTCGGGGGATTACAACCCCGTGCACCTCGACGCCGAATACGCTGCAAAGACGATTTTTCGCGAGCGGATCGCGCACGGCATTCTGTCGGCAGGCTACATATCGGCCATTTTCGGAATGAAGCTGCCGGGGCCCGGGGCGATCTACGTATCGCAGTCGCTGAACTTCAAAGGTCCGGTGAAGATCGACGATCGGGTCGAATCTCTCGTTCGCCTCGTCGAACTCATTCCCGACAAGAAGCGGGCGCGTTTCGAGTGCCTCTGCTCCGTCGGCGGCAAGCCGGTGTTGACGGGTGAGGCGGTTCTGATGGTTCCCGCCCGGCCAAAGTAAAGGGCAGTCTCGCCCGCGTTTCCCTTACCCCTTAGACTGCCGCTATCGGGATGACCGACGAGGCCGCATTCTCATGCACGTCATTCATGGCCATAAGCACGTTCTGCCTGAGTTTCGCGGGGCGGCCGTGGCTATCGGAAATTTCGACGGTGTGCATAGAGGGCACCGCGCGCTGCTGGCGGAAGCCAAGTCGCGGGCTGCGGAAAAGAAGGTGCTGGCGTCGGCGATGACATTCGAGCCTTATCCGCGCGAATTCTTCCAGCCCAACGAGGCGCACTTCCGGCTGACGCCGCTGAAGCGGAAGCTGGCGATCTTCGAGGCGCTGGGTCTCGATCTCGCGTTCGTCGAGCCGTTCAACGCGGAGTTGGCAAATCTATCGGGCGAAGATTTCATTCAACGCGTGATCGTGGCCGGGCTCGGCGCCAGTCACGTCATCATCGGCTACGACTTCTATTTCGGCCATAAGCGAAGCGGCAATCCGGAAATGATGCTGCGCGCGGGCGAAGAGTTTGGATTTGGAGTGACCATCATGCCGCCAGTCGCAGAAGCAGGCGAACCGTTCTCGTCTTCCGCCGTGCGGCTCTATCTGGCGCAGGGTGACGTCAAAGGCGCGGCCCATGTGCTGGGCGAGCCATGGCGCGTTTCCGGCAAGGTCGTCGGCGGCGCCAAGCGGGGCACTGGGATGGGATATCCCACCGCGAACGTGCCGATGCCGAAGGGCACGACCCTGGGCCACGGGATTTACGCGGTGAGAGCCTATTTCGATGGCGTCCCGCACAACGCCGCTGCGTATCTCGGCACGCGCCCCACGTTCGACGACGGCATGCCCGTACTCGAAGTTTTTCTGTTCGACTTCAACGGCGACCTTTACGGCCGAACCATGGAAGTGGAATTCATCGACTTCATTCGCGCCGACAGGAAATTTCATTCCGTCGAAGAGCTTGTTGCCCAGATGGACAAGGACATCGCCGCGGTGAAGGCGGTTTTGGCCGCGTCCTAGATCCTTCAGTGCTGCAGCGGGGATTGCACGGTGTCGATGCTTGCCGTCGAGGTTGGTTTCGGCGACGGCGCGTTTTGCTGGCGGAACTGAATATTGCAGTTCTTCTGAATGGATACCTGCTGAAGCGTGTCGAACTCGCCTTTCAAGTGGCCGAGTTCCGCTGCGGTTTGTCCATCACCTTTGATGAACAATAGAGAGGGCCAGAAGAGCACGAGCCCAACGCCCATGGCTACAGAATCCGACGTCGCTTTGCTGTCCTGTATGCCAGCCAATTGAGACGCTCTGACCGATATTCTCGAGGCTTCTTCCTCGATCTGTCTGCAAGAATAACTTTGATATTGGATCGGTGAAACATACTGCGGAGTTATTTCGCTTGCCGCTGAAGCGCAGCCCTGAATGGCCACGGCGACAATCATTGTTAAAATAATGGATTTCGTAAAACGCTCTCCCCCGAATCTCTGAGAACGATAGGGCCGATTCGGAGGCGCAACGAGCAAACTGGCGAGATATGCACACTTTGACGCCACCCCGCCCCTGTGTTGCTGCGGGACTAGGCGTCCAAGTCGGTTTCCGCCGAGAGGGGCAATACGCTCAACCCGCTGGCGCTCAGAGGAAAAGTTGCCCGCAAGTCGGCCGTTTCGAGCGTGGCTCGGCGTACGCGGCGCCACTGGAACGGCTGCCTTTGCTAACGGGCAGCGTAGTTGCTAGAACCCGCGCTGATTTCTCTGGAATTTGAAAGCTCAACGAATGTCGAAAGACGCCAAGGCCGCCGACAAGACCGGCGCCGTACAGGAAGCTCAAGGCGCTGCAGCGGGCCGCGACTGGAGCAAAACACTGTTCCTGCCGCAGACCGAGTTCCCGATGCGCGCGGGCTTGCCTGAACTCGAACCGAAGCTTTTGAAGCGCTGGGACGAGATCGGCCTTTATGAAAAGCTCCGCTCGCAGTCGAAGGGACGCGTGAAGTTCACGCTGCATGACGGACCGCCCTACGCCAACGGCAACATCCATATCGGGCACGCGCTCAACAAGATCCTGAAGGACCTGGTCGTCAAATCGCACCAGATGTTCGGCAACGATTCGAATTACATCCCCGGCTGGGACTGTCACGGCCTGCCGATCGAGTGGAAGATCGAGGAGCAGTATCGCTCCAAGGGCAAGGAGAAGCCGAACTTCTCCGATCCGGTTGCGATCAACGCTTTCCGCGACGAATGCCGGAAGTTCGCCGAGCACTGGATTGGCATCCAGCGCGATGAATTCAAGCGCCTTGGCGTCATCGGTGACTGGGAACGCCCGTACTTGACGATGGACTATCGCGCGGAAAGCATCATCGCGCGCGAGCTGATGAAGTTCGCGGCGACCGGCCAGCTTTATCGCGGCTCGAAGCCCGTGATGTGGTCCGTCGTGGAGAAGACGGCGCTGGCGGAAGCCGAAGTCGAGTATCAGGACTATCAGTCGGACATGATCTGGGTGAAGTTCCCGGTGAAGCACGCTTCTTCGTTCGGTTGGGTAAGCGCGGACGTTGATCCTTCGGGAAAATTACTGCCCGTCCGCATCGAGGAAGTCGAGAAGCTAGGTGCGCGTGGGCTACTGATGAACCGTGCGTCGGTTGTCATCTGGACGACGACGCCTTGGACGATCCCGGGGAACCGTGCAATCAGCTTCTCGTCAAAGATCTCGTATGGGCTCTATGAAGTCACTCACGCGCCCGAGGGCAATTGGGCCAAAATTGGCGACATCTACATTCTTGCTGACAAACTTGCGGCCGACGTGATGAAAGCGGCGAAAGTGGAGAGTTATTCGCGTCGCTCGGCGGTAGATAGCAGTGAATTATCGGCCATTATCTGCGAACACCCTCTTGCCTCACTTGGTTATGCCTTCGACGTGCCGCTGCTCGACGGCGATCACGTGACGGACGATACCGGTACCGGCTTCGTCCATACCGCGCCGGGCCACGGCGCCGACGACTACAACATCTGGATCGCCAACCAGAAAAAATTGCGCGACCGTGGGATCGAAACCGAAATCCCCTTCACGGTCGACGCCGACGGCGTGTTGACGAAAGCCGCGCCGGGCTTCGAAGGCAAGCGCGTGCTCAAGGAGAACGGCGACAAGGGCGATGCCAACGACGCGGTCATCAAGGCCCTCTCGGAAGCGGGCAACATCATCGCGCGTGGGCGGCTCAAGCATCAGTATCCGCACTCGTGGCGTTCGAAGAAGCCCGTCATCTTCCGCAATACGCCGCAGTGGTTCATCTCGATGGATAAGCCCCTGTCTGCGCTTGGCGACGCTTCTCCGGAGAGCCGGCCGCCGAGCGCGGGGCACAATGCTCCGAGTCTGCGCCAGCTGGCGCTGGACGAGATCAAGCGCGTTGCGTGGGTGCCGGCGGCCGGTGAGAACCGCATCACCGGGATGATCGAAAATCGTCCCGATTGGGTCGTCTCGCGGCAGCGGGCGTGGGGTGTGCCGATCACCGTTTTCCGAAATGTCGAAACCGACGAAGTGATTCCGGGGCCTGGGTTCGAGAAATCCGACGAGTTGATCGCGCGCATCGAGAAAGCGTTTCAGGAGAAGGGTGCCGACGTCTGGTTCGAAGAGGGCGCGAAGGATCGTTTCCTCAAGGGCTTCGTGTCGCCGAAGGACAAGGCGAAATGGGAGCAGGTAAAGGACGTGCTCGACGTGTGGTTCGATTCAGGTTCGACGCATGCCTTCACGCTCGAAGATCCGACGGCGTTCCCGGGCTTTAAAGGTCTGAAGCGGAAGCGGGACGGCGGACAGGACCGCGTCATGTACCTGGAAGGTTCCGATCAGCATCGCGGCTGGTTCCATTCCTCGCTGCTCGAAAGCTGCGGCACGCGCGGCGAAGCGCCTTATGACATCGTACTGACCCACGGCTTCGTCCTCGACGAGAAGGGTCAGAAGATGTCGAAGTCGCTAGGCAACGTGGTGGCGCCACAGGACGTGATGGCCAAATCGGGCGCGGACATTCTCCGTCTCTGGGTGGCGGCGTCGGACTATTCGGACGATCTGCGTATCGGGCCTGAAATCCTGAAGACGTTTTCGGAAACCTATCGCAAGCTGCGGAACACGTTGCGCTGGATGCTCGGTGCGCTGGCGCACTTCAAGGCGGAAGACGCGGTTTCGATCAAAGCGATGAAACCGTTCGAGCTCGAGCGCCTGATGCTGCATCGGCTGGCGGAACTCGACCACGAGATCCGCAAGGCTTACGAGCACTACGATTACCGCAAGATCGTCGGTCTGCTTTCGCAGTTCATGAACACCGAACTGTCGGCGTTCTATTTCGATATCCGCAAGGATACGCTCTACTGCGAAGCGCCATCGAGCGTGAAGCGAAAGGCGGCGTTGACTGTCATCGACAAGCTTTGCGATGCACTGATCCGGTGGCTTGCGCCGATCCTGTCGTTCACGGCTGAGGAAGCGTGGCTCCTCTATCGGCCGGACGAAGCAGAAAGCGTGCATCTCGTCGGCTTTCCGAAGATCCCGCGCGAGTGGCGCGATGATAATCTCGCCGCGAAGTGGGATCGCGTGAAGGAAGTGCGCAGCGTGGTGACCGGTGCGCTCGAGATTGCGCGGGCGGAGAAGAAAATCGGTTCGTCGCTCGAAGCCGCGCCACAGGTCTACGTCACCGACACCGATTTGATGTCGGGGCTCGAAGGCGTCGACATGGCGGAGGTGTGCATTACGTCCGGTATTTCGATTTCTGCTGATGCTGCGCCAAGCGGAGCCTTCGCGCTGCCCAACGAGCCGGGCGTCGGCGTTGTCGTCGCGCTTGCGGATGGCAAAAAATGCGCGCGGTCGTGGCGGATCACGAACGACGTCGGATCGGACCCAGGCTATCCCGACCTGTCGGCGCGGGACGCCGCAGCAATGCGTGAGATCGACGCCGGAGCATCGGCATGACCGACTTCGCGTCTTCGCGTAGCGCCCTTTGGAGCAGAACGGCGCCTCTGGCGGCGATCGTCATCATCGCCACGATCGCGATCGATCAGTTGCACAAGTGGTGGATGCTCTCGGTCTACGACATCGAAGCGAAGGGCCGCGTCGAGATCGCGCCGTTTTTCGATCTGATCTACGTGAAGAACATCGGCATCAGCTATTCGCTCTTCAATCAGGAGAGCATGGGCGGGCAGTACCTTCTCGTGGGCTTCGCCGTGGCGGCCAGCGCAGCGCTGTGGGGGTGGCTCAACTGGAGCCGGGGCAGCCGCATGATGGCGCTGAGCCTCGGGCTCATCATTGGCGGGGCGCTCGGGAATGCCATCGACAGGTTGCGCCTGGGCGGGGTGGCCGACTTCTTCTCGTTCCACGCCTATGGCTTCCACTGGTACGTCTTCAACATCGCGGATGTGGCCATCGTTGCTGGCGTTATCGGCCTGTTGTATGAGTCATTCAGGGGCGAGTCGCATTAGTGCCGTAAATCCGGCTTAACGGGGCTGGGGGGCGTGTCAGGTCAAGACACGGGCAAAAAACCATGTCGTTGAAAACAGCTCATAAATTCGTTCTAGTCGCGGCCACCGCCATGTTTATGGGCGGGTGCAGCGGGTTCGATGGCGTGCAGCTTAACGGCAAGGTTTTCGATGTGATGGGACTGAACGGTAGTTCCACACC
Source organism: Hyphomicrobium sp. (assembly GCF_003987855.1). GTDB lineage: Bacteria > Pseudomonadota > Alphaproteobacteria > Rhizobiales > Hyphomicrobiaceae > Hyphomicrobium_B. The sequence goes on along the minus strand of NZ_RXIZ01000005.1, from coordinate 34,091 downwards.
CCAAGGCGACCCGAAAATGGCCGTGCGCCAGCCGCTCACGCTGCCGCCGAGCGCGGAATTGCTGCCGCCGCCGGGGGCCGGGGGTAAGGCGGAGCAGCCGGCGCTCGCCGATATTCAGGATCCGGACAAGGTCAAGAAGACCTCTCAGGCCGATCTCGAAGCCCGGCAGGCGGAATACTGCAAGAAGAACTATGAGGAGCCGATTTCGCGCGGCGACACGTCGGCCGAATCGGCATCGGGTCCGCTCGGTTCGTGCCATCCGTCCATCCTGACGGCCGTCCAGAAGTGGACAACGCCGACCGGGCGCAAGGGCGACGGAGACGACCAAGATACGCAGTGAGTTCCGCTGTGAATTCTCGTTAATTCGGCCTTTCCTGCCAGCGTCGTAGCTTCAGTTTTTCGCCGCATTTCCGCGGGCGAGATGAACGCCTTGTCATTTGACTTTGATTGCCCATCTGCCGCTCACTGACGCGGCTTCCGCATGCTGGCGTCCGAGCCTTCTCGAAAAAGTAATCCCCGGGTTTTCGGCTTGGGGTAGGATCCGAAAAGCTAGGGAGCAAACTTGCTGTATTCGGTTCAAAGGATCGCCATAATGCGTCGTTCGACGTGCTCCCGAATTCCCTTCTTAACCGTATTGGCCACCCTGATGCTCGCAGTCACACCACTCGCCCACGCCGCCGACGGCACAACGCGCGCCTCCGAGTTCAAGCTCTCGAACGGCATGGACGTCGTTGTCATTCCCGATCACCGCTCGCCCGTCGTGACCCACATGGTTTGGTATCGGGTCGGCGCCGCCGACGAGGTGCTTGGCAAATCCGGCATCGCGCATTTCCTCGAGCACCTGATGTTCAAGTCGACCGACAAGATTCCCGTCGGCGAGTTTTCAAAGATCGTCGGCCGTCTCGGCGGCCAGGACAACGCCTTCACGGGCAACGACGCGACCGCATACTTTCAGCGCGTCGCCAAGGACCGTCTTGGCAAGATGATGGAGATGGAAGCGGACCGAATGGTCAATCTTCGTCTCGACGAGAAGGAAGTGCTGACCGAACGCAACGTCATTCTCGAAGAGCGCCGCTCGCGCATCGACAACAATCCGTCTTCGCTGCTCGATGAGCAGATGAATGCCGCGCTTTATCTCAATCACCCGTACCACAAGCCGGTGATCGGCTGGTACAGCGAGATGGCGCAGCTCTCGCGCCAGGACGCGCTTGATTTCTACAAGCACTATTACGCGCCGAACAATGCGATCCTCGTCGTCTCAGGCGACGTGACCGACGCCGAAGTGAGGAAGCTCGCGGAAGAGACCTACGGCAAGATCCCGACCAATCCGACGGTCACGGGCGTTCGTCATCGTCCGGCCGAGCCGCCGCAGCGCGTCGCCCGCCGTTTGACTTTGAAGGATCCGCGCGCCGGAAATTATCTCATGCAGCGCTACTATCAGGTTCCGAGCTACGTCACGGCAAAGCCGGGCGAGGCGGAGGCCCTCGATATCCTTATGAAGATCGCAGGTTCGGGATCGACCAGCCGCATCTACAAGAAGCTCGTGGTGGAGCAGAAGATCGCGTCCAGTGCCGGCGGCGATTACTCCGGCTATGGCCTCGATGGCGGAACGATCTCGCTTTACGGCATCGCCGCCGACCGCGTGCCGCTTGAGAAAGTGGAAGCTGCGATCGATGACGTCATGGCCGACATCGTCAAGAACGGCGTGACGGACGCGGAACTGACGCGGGCCAAGAACAGCTATCTCGCCGACTACGTCTACGACAGCGACAACCAGGCGACGCTCGCGCGCCGCTATGGTTGGAATCTCGCCGTGGGCCGAACGGTCGCGGATGTCGAAGCGTGGCCGGAGAACATTTCGAAGGTGACGGCCGACGACGTCAAGAAAGTCGCTGCCAAGTATCTGGACCTCAAGGATTCGGTGACCGGCTACCTCGTTCCCGACGAGTCGGGCGTGGCGCAGGCCGAAGACCTTGCACCCCCGTCAGCAGCCGCCGAGTTGAGGTAATATTGATGACAGGACTATATTCCGCGGCTGCCAAGCTCGTTCGCGCAGCAGCCCGCTCCGGCATCGCTACGGCTGTTCCCGCTGTCGCGATGCTGCTCACCGCTTCCTTCAGCCAACCAGCGGCCGCAATGAACATTCAGCAGATCACGTCACCTGGTGGTATCAAGGCCTGGCTCGTCGAAGAGCACGGCGTACCGCTTATCTCGCTCCGTTACGCCTTCGATGGCGGCAACAGCCAGGACCCGCCGGGCAAGGAAGGACTTGCCAACTTCATCACCGCGATGATGGACGAGGGCGCCGGCGACATCAAATCGGAAGACTACCAGGAGCGCATGGAAGATATCGCCATGCGCATGAGCTACGACGACAGCAAGGATTCGCTTTACGGCTCGTTCGAGACGCTGTCGAAGAACCGCGACAAGGCAGTGGAGCTTCTGAAGCTTTCCGTGCAGAAGCCGCGCTTCGACACGGAAGCTGTCGAGCGCATCAAGCAGCAGCTTCTCGCCAACATTGCTTACGCCGACAAGGATCCAGAGAAGGTTGCGATGCGCGAATGGTATGCGCAGGCGTTCCCGAAGCAACCTTATGGCAATCCGTCGAACGGCACGGCCGAGACGGTCGCGAAGATCACGCGGGACGATCTCGTCGATTATCACAAGCGCAATTTCGCTCGCGATAATCTGAAGGTCGTTGCCGTCGGCGATATCACAGCGGCGGAACTTGGGAAAATTCTCGACGACGTCTTCGGGGCGCTGCCTGCAAAGGCCAATCTGTTCCCGGTCGCGAAGACGGAGCCGGTGCCGGGCGGCGGTCAAAAGATCATCGAGATGGGCGTGCCGCAGTCGGTGGCGATCTTCGGTCTCGGCGCGATGCCGCGCAAGGATCCGGATTTCATGGCGGCGTTTGTCGTCAACCACATTCTGGGCGGCGGCGGATTTTCCGCGAAGCTGATGGAAGAGGTGCGCGAGAAGCGCGGGCTCGCCTATTCGGTCTATACGTACATTCAGCCGTATCAGCAGGCGTCAATTCTTGTTGGCAGCGTCGCGACAAAGAACGCGTCGATGGCTGAAAGCCTCAAGATCATCCGCGGAGAAATGGCGAAGATGGCCGAGAATGGCCCGGCGCCAGACGATCTCCAGGCCGCCAAAGACTATCTAACGGGCTCCTATGCACTGCGCTTCGACACCAACTCGAAAATCGCTTCGCAGCTTCTGGGCCTGATGCAGGAAGGCTTCGGTCCCGAGTACGTCGAGAACCGCAATGCGATGATCAATGCGGTGACGGCGGCCGATGCCAAGCGGGTCGCGGCACGGTTGCTGAAGCCGGATAACCTGGTCGTCACGATCGTTGGAAAGCCGGCGGGCATGAACTCCGCCGCCACGCCTCCGGTTCTGCAGCCGGCGCTCGCGGTGCCGGGTAGAGGCTGAGGAAAGACATTTTCGTATCATCGCGCAGTTTCAAATGGCCGCCCTCCGTAGGCGGCCATTTGCTTTCTCAGGGCCCGCCCGGCTGAACAGGTGAGGCGAAACTAAGCGCACTTGGCCGCAGGAGTGAAATCGGCTAGGCCGGAACGCAGTTTAGACAGGGAGCGTTGAAGCGGCCATGCAAGACGGGCAGCGACACGACGAGATCATGTTTCAGCAGAACATCGACGGGTGCTTTGAAGACAAGATCGGCGAGCACGGTCTTTCGCATTCGGCATATTCATCCTGGCTCGCGAAGATGGAGCCGCACGTCGCGGCGCTGAAGAATGATTATCGCAGCAAAAGCCTTGCGCTCCTCGGTATCGCCGAAGAGCAGCAGGATATCGCCGATGCCGAAGCAGCGCTCGCGAAGCTGAGCGAAGGCGCAAAGACACTCGTCTTCTTCGGAACAGGGGGTTCGAGCCTCGGCGGCGAAACGCTCGCTCAGTATGCGGGCTGGAATATCGCCGGCGTCGCCTCGCCTGGTCAGCGCAATCGTCCGCGGACGCGCTTTTACGCCAACCTCGATGGCGGCACGCTGCAAAGCGTGCTCGAGTCGCTCGACCTGCCGACGTCGCGTTTCATCATCACTTCCAAGTCGGGCGGTACGGCGGAGACGCTGGCGCAGGCCATCGCCACGATGACGGCAGTGAAAGCTGCGGGCCTCGAAGCGCAGATCCCGAAGATGTTTCTCGGCATCACCGAACCGGCAAAACCCGGAAAGTCGAACGGGCTGCGCACGCTGTTTTCGAAGTTCAATATCCCGATGCTGGAACATCACACCGGCATAGGCGGACGCTTCTCGTGCCTGACGAACGTCGGGCTCATTCCAGCTATGGCGCGTGGTCTCGACGTTCGGGCCATTCGTGCCGGGGCCAAGAGCGTGATCGACGCGTTGCTGGCGGCGCAGTCGGCTAAGGATTTCGGTCCGGCCGTTGGAGCAACCACAGCGGTCGCGCTATCCAAGGAAAAGAACGTCGGTACGCTGGTGATGATGCCGTATGCCGACAAGCTCGGGCGTCTTTCGACTTGGTTCGTGCAGCTTTGGGCGGAGAGCCTGGGCAAGAATGGCGAGGGCACCACACCCATCGGGGCGCTCGGTCCGCTCGATCAGCATAGCCAGCTGCAGCTCTTCATGGAGGGACCGCACGACCACTATCTGAATATCATCCGGGTTGCGAGCAAAGGCACCGGCCCCAAAATCGATCCGGAACTGGCGCGAATCGCCGGTGCGGATATGCTCGGCGGCCATACCATCGGCGATATCGTTTCGGCCCAGTCGCATGCTCTTCCCGAGGCTTTGTCCCGGGCTGGGCGGCCCGTGCGCACAATCGACATTGCAAAACTCGACGAAAAAGTCGTCGGGGCGCTGCTGATGCACTTTATGATCGAAACGATTCTCGCAGGCCGCCTGCTTGGCGTCGATCCTTTCGATCAGCCGGGCGTCGAGCTTGCGAAGGTTCTGACGAGAGAGCGCCTCGCGGAAGGCGCTTGAGCGCTTTTCGACCGAGGGGGCCGACAGGGTGGCGATCCGGCAACTATCGCCAGAGACGATCAACCGAATTGCTGCGGGCGAGGTGATCGAGCGTCCGGCGAGCGTCGTGAAAGAGCTCGTCGAAAACGCCATCGATGCCGGAGCCACGCACATCGAGATCGTCATTGCAGCCGGGGGACTGTCGCTCATCCGCGTGACGGACGATGGCTGCGGGATGGCTCCAGGCGATCTCGCGCTCGCCGTCGAGCGGCACGCGACGTCCAAGCTCGACGAAGAAGATCTATTCGATATTCGCTCGCTCGGCTTTCGCGGCGAGGCCTTGCCATCGATCGGGTCCATCGCGCAGCTCGAAATCCGTTCGCGGACGCGGGATGCATCGCACGGCGCAGGCATCGTCGTCACGCGTGGGGCCAAAGCGCCGGTCGCTCCGGCGGCGGTGAACTGCGGAACGATCGTCGAGGTGCGCGATCTCTTCTCGGCGACGCCGGCGCGTCTCAAGTTTTTGAAGTCGGAGCGGGCCGAGGCCATGGCGGTGACGGACGTCGTTCGCCGTCTCGCGATGGCGCATCCCGATATCGGCTTTACGTTGCAGACGGGTGATAAGCGTCCTGCCGTGTTCGCACAGGGCGATCGCTCGTCCGCCGCGTGGCTCGAGCGCATCGGGGCCATCATGGGCCGCGAGTTCATGACCGACGCATTGGAAGTGTCGGGAGCGGCGAGCGGCGCCTCGGCGGCAATGCGTGTCTTCGGGTTCGCAGGATTACCGACGCTGCACAGGCCGGACAGCACCCAACAGTTTTTGTTCGTCAACGGCCGGCCGGTAAAGGACAAGCTGCTGATCGGCGCGGTGCGGGCCGCCTATGGCGATCTCATTCCGCGCGGGCGCTCGCCTTTGTTGGCGCTGTTTCTGGACGTGTCGCCATCTGATGTGGATGTTAACGTGCATCCGGCGAAGGCTGAAGTTCGCTTCCGCGACGCTGGGCGCGTGCGAGTCATGATGGTGCGGGCGCTGGCCGACGCGTTAGCGACGGCAGGGCATCGTGCGTCGGCGCAAGGCGGGGTGCTGACGGTCGAAAGCTTCGAGGCGGGCATTCTGCCGAGCACTCGCGTAGAGCCGGGGTATCCAGATCAAGGCGGAACTTACGCGTGGATGGTGCCCCCACGCGTGCCGTCGTTTGCGGAAACAGCTCCATCCCCGTTCGCGGTGCTCGACGCCCCGAGTGCCGACGCTCCCGTGGTGGCGGCGGCAGGCGCTGAGCAGACGATCGACAGGCCACTTGGCGCGGTACGGGCGCAGGTGCATGAGAATTATATCGTGGCGCAGACGCGCGACGGTCTCGTCATCGTCGATCAGCACGCGGCGCACGAGCGGCTCGTCTATGAAAAGCTGAAAACGGCGCTGGCGAGTGGCGGGGTCGCGACGCAGGGGCTGCTGATCCCGGCGATCGTCGAACTCGAGGCCGACGATGCGGCTCTCCTGGCGGAGCATGCCGACGAGCTTGCCCAATTCGGGCTTGTGCTCGAAAGTTTCGGTGAGGGCGCGGTTGCGGTGCGCGAGACCCCGGCGCTTCTCGGAGAAACGGACGTCGAAGGGCTGGTCAAGGATCTCGCCGCGGAGCTTCGTGCTGACGGACTGGCGCGGGCGCTGAAAGATCGCCTGGACAGCGTGGCGTCGCGCATGGCGTGTCACGGAAGTGTGCGCTCGGGCCGGCGCCTGACGGTCGAAGAGATGAACGCGCTGCTCCGGCAAATGGAGGCAACGCCCTACTCCGGCCAGTGCAATCACGGCCGGCCGACCTATGTCGCGCTGAAGCTCAGCGACATTGAACGCCTATTCGGGCGGCGATGACTTTGGGCTCCTCGTGAGAGGAAAAGGCCGGGTGCGGGCGGCGGCGAATACAAGTGCATCACGCTTCGTCATGGCCGCGAAGGCGGCCATCCACGACGAACATCGACATCATGGATGCGGATGCTTGCGTGGATCCCGGCTTTCGCCGGGATGACGCTTGTTTTGTTGAAGGTCGTTATCGGGACGAGCCCGAAAATGACAACTCGATCAGTGGTCGTCGTCGCTCGCCGGTTCGGCGTTGAGCTGACCGTAGTTTTCGACGCCGATCTTGGCGAGAAGATCGAGCTGGGTTTCGAGGAAGTCGATGTGGCCTTCCTCGTCCTTCAGGAGGTCTTCGAACAGCAGCATGGTGACGTAGTCGCCGACGTCGCGGCAGATCTCGCGCGATTTCTTGTAGTGATCGCGGGCGATGTTCTCGCCCTTGAGATCGCATTCCAGCACTTCCTTGATGTTCTCGCCGATCATCAGGGGGGCGACGTGCTGCAAGTTCGGATGGCCGTCCAGGAAGATGATGCGGTCGATGAGACGGTCGGCGTGTTCCATCTCCTCGATCGATTCCTTGCGCTCTTTCTTCGCGAGCTTCTTGAATCCCCAGTTGTCCAGAAGACGGTAATGCAACCAGTATTGGTTGATGGCGCCCAGTTCGAGTTTCAGTGCCTCATTGAGACGGGTGATGACGTCTTTGTTGCCCTTCATGGCGCCGCTCCGTGCCGAATGTTGTCCTGGAATGCTTCCGTCCTGGAATCCAGAAACATTCTAAAGTGACAACTAGCGGATCACTTCGGCTTTAACCAGAGGCTGGCGAGATTTCTCGGCCGCAAAGGAGACGCAAGTCTCCACAGCAGCTTAGGCGACCGAGCGGCGGCGCTGGAGACGGCGTTCGGCGATCTCGGCATCGATGCGGCGCTGGCGGCGTTCGCGGCGCTCTTCGATGCGGATGAGGCGGGCGCGGGCTTCGGCGAGCGCAAACGGGCAGATGCGCGTCGAGCGCTCCAGCCGGTCCATGGCGGAATAGATGGCAGACACCGCGATCGGAGCGCAGCGGCAGCAGTTCATCTTTTTGTTGAGATGCCGGAAGACCACGCCGGGCGTCGGCAAAATGCCGGGGCCGGTACTCATGATCTCTGAAACCGCGACGTCAATATCGCGATCGGTTATTACGGCGCACGAGCAAACAATCAATTGCGGCTCCAATCATACGGGGTTCAAGGCCCCGGCATCGGATACCCAGTCGGGTAATCGAGACTAGTAGTTTCGCGAAAAAGTATACTTTCGTCAAGCCTACTTTTTCACTGTCTGGACATAGTACGCCCGGCACCGAAAATCAAAAGCTTCAGCACGAGATTGCAGTCGATTTCGGCGCTCGTGACGGTGCGGCGGCACGTCGCTTTTTCCGGATTTCGCGGATATCCTGATTAAGGTCCGAGGGGAAAAGCGAGCGTCGGCCAGAGGTTAGGGGCGCAGCTGGCGAGGGGCGTCCTAATCCGTAGATCCGCCAGGAGGGGCCAAGTTGGGAATTGAGGAGCGAGAAAAATCCACAGTGGCCACGTCCGGGATCGTCACCATCGGGGCGCTGTTTTTCATTTTCGGCTTCGTCACGTGGCTCAATGGCCCGCTGATCACGTTCGTAAAGCTCGCGTTCACGCTCGATGATGTGAACGCGTTTCTCGTCCCCATGGCGTTCTACCTGTCGTATTTCTTCTTGGCCTTGCCTGCGTCCGCCATCCTGAAGCGCACCGGCATGAAGCAGGGCATCGCGATTGGTCTCTACGTCATGGCCATCGGCTCGGTGCTGTTCGGGCAGTTCACGACGATGCGCATCTATTCCGGGACGCTTGCTGGCCTCTTCATCACCGGCGCGGGATTGTCGCTCCTGCAGACGGCATCCAATCCGTACGTGTGCATTCTCGGTCCGCATGAAAGCGCGGCGCGGCGCATCGCGGTCATGGGGATCTGCCACAAGCTCGCGGGTGTCATCGCGCCTTTCGTCTTTGCGGCGCTCGTATTGAGGGGCGTCGAAAGCTTCGAAGGGGACGTGGCAAAGGCGGCTAACTCCGAAGCGCGCGAAGCCTTGCTCGACAGCTTCGCTGCCCGCGTGCACGGACCCTATCTCGTGATGGCGTTTCTACTCGCAGTCCTCGGCTTGTGGATCGCGCGTTCGAAGCTGCCGGACGTTCGCGCCGCGCGTCCAAACGAAGCGCGCGAGTTGCCAAGCGTGTTCGCTTTTCCGCATCTTTGGCTGGGCGTCGTGTGCCTCTTTCTCTATGTCGGCGTCGAGGTGATGGCTGGCGATGCGATCGGACTCTACGGAGCGGGTTTCGGACTGCCGGTGTCGGCGACACGCTTTTTTACCTCGTACACTCTCTTCGCGATGCTTGCTGGATACGTGGTTGGGCTCATCGTCATTCCGCGGTTCGTTTCGCAGCAGCGCTATCTGGCCTTTTCCGGCGTACTGGGCGTCGCGCTCGCGATCGGTGCTTACGTGACGACAGGATACGTGTCGGTGTTGTTCATCGCGAGCCTAGGTTTTGCCAATGCGATGATGTGGCCGGCGATATTTCCGCTGGCGATCCGCGGCCTTGGGCAACATACCGAGACCGGATCGGCGCTGCTCATCATGGCGATTTCCGGCGGCGCATTGATGCCCTACGCTTTCGGCGTGCTGAAGGAGCATGTCGACTTCCAACTCGCCTATCTGGTGTTGGCCGTGCCGAGTTATCTCTTCATCGTGTTCTATGGCGTGGCGGGGTACGCGGCAGGCGAACGCGACGATCGCCTAGCGGCTCTGCCCTAGATCTATCCGCGGTAGAGGAGAAAGCGGATTTCGGTGTCGCCGTAGGTCCGCGTATCCAGCAGTTCAAACGCAGCCGGGATCGCGACAGGCACGCCGGCGCGCTCCTCGAGCATACAAACGGCCCTTGGGGTCAGCCATTTGCCCTCCGCAAGTCCGGCGAGGGCCTTCTCGCCCAGTCCTTTGGCGTAAGGGGGATCGAGAAAGGCGAGGCTGTATGGCTCCATGTTGCCCGCCGGTCCGAGATCTGTTGCGTCCCGACGGAAGATGCGCGTCTCGCCGGTGAGGCCCAGGGCTTCCACGTTTTTGCGGATCAGCGCGCGGGCGTCGGGTGCTTCTTCGACGAACAGGCAATAAGCTGCGCCGCGCGATACGGCTTCGATGCCGAGTGCGCCGGTTCCTGCAAAGAGATCGATGACACGGGCACCGTCCAGCGCAAAATCGGCGATGCCATGCGTCAGGATGTTGAATACGCTTTCCCGCACGCGATCCGACGTTGGACGCGTATCCATGCCGTCGGGCGCTTCGAGAGCCCGGCCGCGAAATCGTCCGGCGACCACCCTCATTTCTCGTCAGCCTCGCTCGCGGCCTTACCGCGGGCATGACGCTCCTTGCGCTGGGCTTGGCTTTCGGACATGCCGAGGGCTTCGGACGTCCGCGGCCCCAATTGAGCGACGAGCACCTTGCGGCGAACGGCTTCTACCGCACCCGGCTGCAGATCGAGCAGCTGGAACGGCCCGAATGAGACACGGATCAAGCGATTTACGGTGAGCCCCAGGTGCGCGAGCACATTGCGGACTTCGCGATTCTTGCCTTCGCGGATCGCGATCGTCAGCCAGGTATTGGCGCCCTGGACGCTATCGACCTGAGCTTCGACCGGACCGTAGTTCACGCCATCGATCGTTACGCCGGCCTTTAGCTTTACGAGGTCATCGGGCGTGACGCGGCCTTTGGCGCGAACGCGATAGCGGCGAACCCAGCCGTTCGCGGGGAGCTCCAGATGGCGAGCGAGGCCGCCGTCATTGGTCAGGAGCAGCAGGCCCTCGGTATTGAAGTCGAGACGGCCGACAGAGATCACGCGCGGCATTTCGGGGGGCAATTTGTCGAAAACGGTTGGCCGCCCTTCAGGATCGGAATGCGTCGTGACGACACCCTTTGGCTTGTGATAACGCCAAAGCTGTGGAGGTTCGGCCGAGGGCAGCGGCTTGCCGTCGACGATCACCTTGTCGCCGGGCTTTACCTCGATCGCCGGCGTCTTCAGAAGCTTGCCGTTGACGCTGACGCGGCCGTCGGCGATCCATCGCTCGGCTTCGCGGCGAGAGCATAGCCCGGAGCGGGCCATCGCCTTGGCGATGCGCATCGGTCCATCGCGATTGGCAGGGGCTGATGCAACCGCTTCCGGCGGCTTCGGGCGGCGCGTTTGACGTGGCTTCGATCGTTGTGGGTTTTGCATCTGAGGATTTGGCGTTGATGAGTGAAGCGAGCTTATGACATCGAAGGACGCCATAAGCCATATGGCACGCGCGCTTGCCGAAGCGGAAGCGGCTGCGGCGCGCGGCGAGGTGCCAATCGGCGCGGTCATCGTTTCGCCGGAAGGGCAGGTGCTGGCGAGTGCGGGCAATTGCACGCGTGAATTCAGCGATCCGACGGCGCACGCGGAGATCCTCGTCATCCGGGCCGTGTGCGCGGAATTGGCGGAGGAGCGGCTCCTCGGGTGCAGCATCTACGTGACGCTTGAGCCGTGCCCGATGTGCGCGACGGCAATTTCTTTCGCGCGATTGAAGCGGCTTTACTATGCCGCGAGCGATCCGAAGGGTGGCGGGGTGGAGCAGGGTGCGCGCATCTTCAACCAGCCGACCTGCCATCATGTGCCGGAGATCTATCCGGGTATCGGAGAGGCGGAAGCAAGCGCGCTGCTGAAAGACTTTTTCGCCGCGCGGCGGGATTGATGCGTCAGCCGCCTCAGCGTGCGGCTCGTTTAATCGCGATCTCGTGTTTTGCGCGGACGGGGAAGAAGGCGGCGTTTTTTCGGCTTATGTCCCGGCAGCGTGGGGGTTTCGGGCTGGGGGCCCTCGAGAACATGCAGCGTTTCGACGGACAGGACGCGCGACAGCTGCTGCTTCAGCTTCGCCTTCGCGGGTTCGGCGGCGGCGAGAATTTCATCGTACTTCAGGAAATCGAGAACCTGATACTGGCTCGTCCCCGCGCTGATGAGAATGTCGGGCTGGCGCGCCTTCAGCTTTTCCCGCACAATCGTGCGTTCAAACAGGAATGCGCTCGAAAACAGGGCTGAGAACGCTGTCGGCGCCACGCGCTTTGGATCGGGAACGGGCGCGCCGGACACGTCAATGGCAACGACGATGTCGGCGTCCGGCAACAGCAGATCGAACGGCAGCGGGTTCGTCAGTCCGCCGTCGATCAGCGCTCGTCCTTCGAAAATGACTGGCTGGAAGATCACCGGCAGCGCCATGCTCGCCGCCACTGCGGGGCGCAGCAATCCGGCGGTGAAGACTTTCTGTTCCTGGTCGTAGAAATCGGAAGCGACGATCTTCAGCGGAATTTCGCACTCTTCGAACGTGGACTTGATCGTCGCCGGAAGTATGAGGTCGAGCACGGCCAGCGGATCGAGAACGGCGTTGCGCGCTCCGAAGAGGTTGAGCAGTTGGGAAAACGGCTGAGCCCGGCGCATGAACAGGTCGCGAATAAGACCAAGCCGTTGCGAGAGGATGTAGCGCGTGTGCTCGCGCAGTTCGCGCCCAGAGATGCCCGACGCGTATGCGGCTCCATAGACCGCGCCGATGGAGGTTCCGGCGATGATGCTGGGTTTCAGACCAAGCTCGTCGAATGCTTCGAGCATCGCGATGTGGGCGAGGCCACGCGCCCCGCCGCCGCCAAGCGCCAGTCCGATCGTCGGCTTGCGCGCGGGGAGTTTGCCGTCTGAGGCTGAATTTTCAGCTATCTTCCCCGCCATCGCCGCCGCTGATCCGTTCAACTTTTTTCGCGTTCCAGGGCGCGCCAACCGATATCTTTTCGGTAGAAGCCACCCGGCCAATCGATCTTCGCAATCGCGGCGTACGCCGCGTCGCGCGCTTCCTTTACCGCTTTGCCGCGGCCCGTGACGTTCAGCACCCGCCCGCCATCGGCGATGATGTGGTCCCCGTCGCGGCGCGTGCCAGCGTGGAAGATTTCGACGTTCGGGATCGTTTTTGCAACTTCGAGGCCCCTGATCTCGGTGCCTTTCAGCGGCGTTCCGGGATAGCCGTTCGCGGCCATGACGACGGTGAGAGCGGCGTCATCGCTCCAGCGGACATCGAACGTCTTCAGCACGCCGTCGGTGGTGGCGATCAGTGCGGCGAGCAGATCGGACTTCAGGCGCATCATCAGAACCTGTGTCTCCGGATCTCCGAAGCGGACGTTGTATTCAATGAGCTTGGGGCCAGTCGCCGTGATCATCAGGCCTGCGAACAACACGCCCTCGAACGGCGTCCCTCTCGCCGCCATTTCTTCGATCGTTGGGCGAATGATTTCTCTCATGACGCGCTCGGTCATGTCTGCGGTCATGATCGGTGCAGGCGAGTAAGCGCCCATGCCGCCTGTGTTCGGTCCCGTGTCGCCGTCGCCAACGCGTTTGTGGTCCTGGGCGGAGGCAAGGGGGAGGGCGGTCGTGCCATCGCACAACGCGAAGAAACTGGCTTCCTCGCCGACCAGGAATTCTTCGATGACGACTTCTGCGCCAGCTGAGCCGAACGCGCCGGAGAGGCAGGCTTCCACGGCCGCTTCGGCGTCTTGGCGCGTTTCGGCGATAACGACGCCCTTGCCCGCCGCCAAGCCGTCCGCCTTGATGACGATCGGGATGCTTTGCGAGGCGAGATAGGCCTTCGCCGCGTCGAGATCCATGAAACGGCCATATGCGGCTGTCGGTATGCCGGCCTTGCGGCAAAGGTCTTTGGTGAAGCCCTTCGAACCTTCGAGTTGCGCGGCGCTTTTGGTTGGTCCGAAACTACGAATTCCGGCTTGGGTCAGGGCGTCGCTGAGGCCGGCCACAAGCGGCGCCTCGGGTCCGATGACGACGAGGTCGATGCGTTCGTCGTGGCAGAACTGGATGATGCTCTCCTGATTGGCGGGATCGAGAGGGACGCATTGTGCAACCTCGGCGATTCCGGCATTGCCGGGGGCGCAGAAAAGCTTCGTCAGCAAGGGGCTCGCGCTCAAGGCCCAGGCAAGTGCGTGCTCACGGCCGCCTGAGCCGAGTAGTAGGACGTTCATAAGGTCGCCTGTTGCAATCCGGTTTTCAGTGTAGCATCCGGGTGTAACATCGACGGCGAAACAAGCAAGACCGCGGACGAGAACAGTAAGCTCTTGAATTCCATTCCAAACACCCGAGACAACCGCGCTGGAGCAAATGCTCCGGAATTTTCCGTGTCCGAGCTTTCCGGCGCGATCAAGCGCGCGCTGGAGGACGGCTTCGGCTACGTTCGCCTGCGGGGCGAGATTTCCGGTTATCGGGGGCCGCATGCGTCTGGCCACTGCTATTTCGCCCTGAAGGACGAAAAAGCTAAGATCGAGGCGGTCATCTGGAAAGGCGCGTTCGGCCGTCTGCGGTTCAAGCCCGAAGAGGGCATGGAAGTGATCGCGCAAGGGAAGGTCACGACTTTCCCGGGCTCCTCGAAATATCAGATCATGATCGAAGCGCTGGAGCCCGCCGGGGCCGGCGCGCTGATGGCGCTGCTCGAAGAGCGCAAGCGGAAGTTCGCAGCCGAAGGGTTATTCGCGGAAGAGCGAAAAAAGCCGCGTCCCTATCTTCCAAAGGTCGTCGGTATCGTGACGTCGCCGACGGGGGCCGTCATTCGCGACATGCTGCACGGTTTCAACGAGCGCTTCCCGACGCGCGTCCTGCTGTGGCCGGTGCGTGTGCAAGGCGAAGGCAGCGCGGCGGAGGTCGCGGCGGCGATCAAGGGCTTCAATGCGCTTGAAGCGAACGGCGTCATTCCGCGTCCCGATGTTCTCATCGTTGCGCGCGGCGGCGGAAGTCTCGAAGACCTCTGGAGCTTCAATGAAGAGATTGTGGTTCGGGCCGCAGCCGAAAGTTCGATCCCGTTAATCTCGGCAGTCGGACACGAGACCGATTGGACTTTGATCGATCTTGTTGCCGATGCGCGCGCGCCGACGCCGACGAAGGCGGCGGAATGGGCGGTGCCGAAATATTCAGAGCTCGTCGAATGCGTCGAGAAGTTCATGATGCGAAAGAGGACCGCCGTGCGGCGCGCCCTTGAAAGCGCGAAAACCCATCTCAAGGCTTCATCGCGCGGCCTGCCGAAGCTGCAGGACATCGTTGCGATGCCGCGGCAGCGGTTTGATGCGGTCGACCGGCGGCTCTCTCGCGCGCTGCTTGCCAACACGCGCGCGCATGCAACTCAGCTGGCGCGCATCACTGGCCGACTTTCGCCTGCGACGATCCTTCAAAGGCACTCCCGATGCGCCGAGCGGCTGGAAGTCTTGGAGCGCCGCGCCGGACGCGCCCTCATGAACCGGGTGGCGGTCAGCCGTCGCATTCTCGATGGCCGCGCCGACCTTCTCAAGTCGTTGGGCTATCAAAGCGTTTTGTCGCGCGGGTTTGCCCTCGTGCGCGATGACAACGGCCAGATGGTGCGTCAGGCCGCATCGGTCCAGGCGGGCGCTGTCATTAACATTGAATTTGCCGACGGCCGGGTTGGAGCAATAGCGGAGGGCGGGCCAGGACCTGACACGCAATCCGAAGGTTCGAAATCGAGCGAACGTGGCAGCAAGACGCCGCGACAAAAGACGAGTGGGCGCAACAAACAGGGCTCACTATTTTAATAGGCCTGGGTTAGATTGTACGTTCGTCTCGCGCTGAATGGTCAGAGTTCAGATCATCCGGGCGACAAATGGAGAGCACGGCTCGAAAAACATATGAATCGGATCGAAAAATTTTTTGGGCTGCGCAATGAAGCCAAAGTTCGCTACCTCGATGGCGAATTCGAAGTGATGTCGCCGGGCGATTTCGTGCGATGCGCCGTAACGGGCCAGCCGATCGCGTTGCCTGATCTGCGATACTGGAGTGTCGATGCGCAGGAAGCGTATGCATCGGCGGAGATTTCGCTAAAGCGTTATCTCGAACTCGCGGCCAAGGAAAAGAACGCCGCTCAGACCGGCTGAGTTGTCTTGGCTTAGGCGAGTGGTCGTTCGATAGATCGGGCGATTGCTGATCGCAAGACCTCAAGGCCATCGGGCGCGACCACCGTCGATATGGCGAGTGTTTCAGAACGTGTTTGCAGTTCGCGGCAAGATCCCGAGAGGCCGCCGAGGCGAGCAAGATCCTTTTCCGTTGTGACCAGTGTCGCGTTCAGGCGGTTCGCCTTATCCAGCAGTGCGCGCGCTTCCTCTTCGCTGAAGGCATGATGATCGGCGAACGCTTGTTCAGCGAGAACATCGGCGCCAAGAGCTTTCAGCATCGAGAAGAACCGCTCCGGATTGGCGATGCCTGCATAGGCAAGTATAGGACGATTGCGGAATCGGATTGCCGAAGGATCGGCGCGTGTTTGCGCAGTGACGATCGGTGCGGCGGTGTAGGCGGTAATCGCGTTCAGGACCGGCGGCGTGGTATTCTGATCGTTGCTAATTAGAACGATTAGCTGGACGAGCTTTGCTTGCAGCACGAGAGGTGCGCGCAAAGGGCCGGCAGGAATGACCTGTCCGTTGCCGAAGCCACGTTTCGCATCGACGACAGCAATCGATAAATCTTTCCGGAGCGCTGGATTTTGCAGTCCGTCGTCCATGATGATGACGGCCGATTTCGGCGCGATGCTTTCTATGGCTTTCGCGCCTTCGGAGCGGTCGCGGGAGATGACGGTCGGGTGCGCGCGCGCCAGAAGCAGGGGTTCGTCACCGACCTCGGCCGCGGAATGACGGGCGGGATCGACACGGACGGGGCCTTCGAGGCGTCCGCCGTAGCCGCGGGACAGAAACCAGGGCTCGCGGCCTTCGGCAGCGAGAAGTTTTCCAATGAACAACGACAGCGGCGTCTTGCCGGACCCGCCCGCGGTGAAGTTTCCAACGCAGATGACGGGCAAAGACGCGCGGTAAGGCTGCGCGTTCAAAATCCGGCGGCTCGCAATCGCTGCGTAGATTTTTGCGACCGGCGACAGGAGCGCGGCTTTCCAGGCGCCTTCCTTGCCATACCACCAGCTTGGTTCGGCGGCGGGCACGGGTTCAGGCCTGCTGTTTTTCGAGCAGCGGTTGAATTGCGCCGAGCGTCTTCGTCAGGGCGCCGCCCAGTGACTCGAGCGCGACGCCAGCGCCTTCGCGCATGCGTTTTGCGGCCTGCTGATCTTCAAGCAGCATCGTCACCTGCCGCGCGATGTCGTCGGAGGAGTGGACCTCCACGGCGCCGCCTTCGCGAAAAAGCGCGGAATAGGCATCTCGGAAGTTGTGAACGAACGGGCCGGTAAGGACGCATGAACCAAGCCTGACGGCCTCAATAGGATTTTGGCCGCCATGCTCGACGAGCGAGCCGCCGACGAGTGCAACGGGCGAAATCGAGTAGAACGTGCCGAGTTCGCCGATGGTGTCGGCGACGTAGATTTCAGTGTCCCTGTCCGGCCCCGATGAGCGTGTGCGAAGCTGTGTGCGCAATCCGAGACCGCCGAGCGTCGCGGCGAGACCGCTGCCTCGCTCCGGGTGGCGGGGTACGATGATCGTCAGCAGGCCATCGACTTCCTGACGGATGAGGGAATGAGCGGCGGCGATGACCGTGTCTTCCCCAGGATGGGTGCTCGCCGCCAGGAAAAGCGGGCGCTCACCAACGGCCTTCTTCAATGCCGCAAGCGTATCTGCATCCACTGGCGGCGGCGGGGAATCGATCTTGAGATTTCCGGCAGTGATGACGTTGGGTGCGCCGAGCCATTTGATCGCTCGCGCGATCTGCGCGTTTTGCGCCAATACAGCCGCAAAGCGCGAGAAAAGCGGCCTGCCGATACCGGCATATTTTCGCCAGCGACGGATGCTGCGAGGCGACATTCGCGCGTTCACGAGGACAAGCGGGATGCGCCGCTCGGACGTGCCGAGAATCAAATTGGGCCAGATATCGGATTCGGTGAAGATCGCGAGCGACGGCCGCCAATGGTCAAGGAAGCGCTTTACGTATTGCGGGATGTCGAGCGGCACGTACTGATGGAAAGCGCGGGGCGGCAAGCGCCGGGATGCAATTTCCGCCGAGGTCTTCGTGCCTGTGGTCAGCAGGATGTGAACATTCTCGTTCGCACCGAGGATGTTTTCAATCAGGGGCAGGATGGCATTCGTTTCGCCAACGCTAGCCGCGTGGATCCAGACCACCTGCCCGTCGGGACGCGGGCGTCCGGCAAAGCCCAGCCGCTCGCCGCGCCGGTTGGGATCTTCCTTGCCCTGTTGCCCACGCATGTTGAGCAGCAGAGGAACGGCGGGCCGCAGCA
Source organism: Hyphomicrobium sp. (assembly GCF_003987855.1). Taxonomy (GTDB): domain Bacteria; phylum Pseudomonadota; class Alphaproteobacteria; order Rhizobiales; family Hyphomicrobiaceae; genus Hyphomicrobium_B. The sequence continues at coordinate 16,017 of NZ_RXIZ01000005.1, read as the reverse complement.
ATGCCGTGCCGATGCTATAGGTTTTGAGAGCCAGTCCAGGGGCCGGTGGCGCGTCGGCGAGGACATCGAGTGGCGTCGTGCGTGTAATGTTGGCCCTCGCGAGAAGTTATGCGCAGTCGGCCGTGGGGACACGAATGACGTTTATCATCATTCGCCTCTGTCGTGCCGGATGCTTCCTGTGCTCGGCTTATTGATAGGGGGTGCCGTGTGCGCTGCCAACGGAAATAAGGCCCGGTTCATACGCTTGTCACCGGCAGAGCTGAGCAACGCTGTTGCAGTAATAAGCATAGGGGCGCGAAACCCATGTTCAGCTCGACGTGGCGCTGTGGCTTAACCGTCCTGTTGATTATGACGCCTCAGGCTTGGCATGCCATATTTTGTCGGTAAACGGATTGCGAGGTGCGCCACGGTGCGCCTCCCGGTCAATTTCCTTGCGGCGCAGGAGCGTTGTGAATTATTAGCGGGCTCAAAAGCAACGCGCTGTGGCTTCGTGTAGATAGGCACGAAACTGAACGCGCGCACAGAGGGGCTGCCCGCTAATCGGGAGCATCGAGACAACTCCTGATGGCAAGCCTACTCAAGCAGGCAAAACGTGGTTTCCGGCGGCGAAGCGATGCGCTTTTGCATAGTGCCGTGCATTCCTCGCCGCCATGGGTGCGGTCGCGGTTTGCGCCGGCGCTTTGCTATGCAGAGATGTTGCTGATCGATTACGGGTTCATTCGATCGGTCTACAACAACCGACACCGCATCCTGCCTGACGTTTGGCGGTCGGCTCAGCCTGCTCCACATCACATAGCGCGTGCCGCTGGGCGCGGCGTGAAAACAGTCATCAATCTTCGCGGCGAAGAGCAAACCTACGGTACGCGGTGGCTCGAGGAGCGCGCTTGCGAGCGGAATGGCCTTGCGCTCGTGAATTTGCGATTGAGATCGCGCGCTGCGCCGACGCGCGCGGAATTCCAATCGATCAAAAACGTCCTGGAAACCGTTCAGTTTCCGATTTTGATCCATTGCAAATCCGGTGCTGATCGCGCCGGGCTTATGGCGGTCATGGTCGCGCATCTGCATGGCGGGCAGCCGATACGGCAGGCGATGAAGCAGCTGTCTCTGCGCTATGGCCATGTTCGCAGCGCCGATACCGGCGTGATCGATGCCGTTTTCGAGCACTACCTGGAAGCGGAGGCCAAAACAGGGATCGGCTTCTGGGACTGGGTGCAGACCGTATACGACGCACGAGAAGTCAGCAGCACGTTCAAGGCGCGTGGCTGGGCCAATCGCCTCGTCAATGGAATTCTCCGTCGCGAGTAAAGGGCCAGTCGCTCGTTAGCTTGCGAGCTTGGCCTGCGCGCCCGTGGTCGACCGGCTGAGGCGGGCGTACGAACCATTGTTGGCGATCAATTCGGAGTGCCGGCCGCGCTCGATGATATGGCCGCCTTCCATCACGCAGATCATATCGGCATTCTGAATGGTGGAAAGCCGATGCGCGATCACGAGAGTGGTTCGGGTCCGCGTGAACTTTGCCAGCGCCTCCTGCACCAGCTGCTCGCTTTCATTGTCGAGCGCGCTCGTCGCCTCATCGAGAAGCAGGATCGGGGCGTCCTTCAAGATCGCGCGCGCAAGAGCGATGCGCTGTCGCTGGCCACCGGACAGGCGGCTGCCACGGTCGCCAATCACGGTTTTATATCCGTTTGGAAGCGCGAGAATGAAGTCATGGGCGGCGGCTGCTTTGGCGGCTTCGACGATTTCTGCATCGGTGGCATCGAGCCGTCCCAGCCTGATGTTGGCCGCGATGGTGTCGTCGAAGAGGGTTATGTCCTGGCTGACGATGGCGATGTGATCGCGGAGCGATTTCAGCGTCACCTGTCTGACGTCCTGGCCGTCGATCAGGATCTGGCCTTCCGTCGCGTCAAAAAGGCGGGGCACGAGGTTGATGATCGTCGATTTGCCCGCGCCGGAGCGCCCGACGAACGCCACCGTCGATCCGCCAGGAACCTCGAGCGTGAATTCGTGAACGGCGCGCTCTTCTGATGTCTTGTCATAGGCGAACGAGACGGCCCGGAAACTGATGTGGCCGTTCGAGACCGCAAGTTTGCCGGCGCCGGGCGCGTCGGCGATCGTCGGGATCTCATCGAGCAGGCCGTAGTAGCTTTCGGCGGCGGCGAGGCCTTCCTGCAATCGGCCAGCGAGGTTGCCGAGCGCGCGGATCGGCTGGGACGCCATCAGCAACGCAGTGATGAAGCCCATGAAGTCGCCGACGGTCGAGATGCCGTGGGAAATTCGCATGTAGGCAAAGCCGACGACGCCGGCGATCGCCACGCCTGCGAGAACTTCGAGAATCGGATCCATGCGCGCCCGCGTTTTCACCGACTTCATGCGCAGCGAGTAAATCTGCTCGAACATGGCATCGAGGCGATCGGCGGCGTAGTTTTCGAGCTGGAATGATTTGATGAGGCGCGCGCCGGACAGCTTCTCGGTGAGAAGCGAGGTCATGTCGCCAAGCCCGCTCTGAGTTTGCTTGGCGACGCGGCGAAGACGCTGGCTGATCGATGCAACCGGTAGCGCGGCGAGCGGATACACGCCAAGCACGATCAGCGTCATCTGCCAGTCGAGATAAATCATCGCGATGAGAAGCGCGATGACCGAGAAGGTGTCGCGGAAGATCGAATTCAGAGAAGCGGTCATCGCGGCTTGAATGAAGCCGATGTCGTTCGTCAGCCGCGACATCAGACGGCCCGGTGTCTCGCGCGAGAGGCGGGCAAAATCGGCGCTAATCAGATGGCGGAAGCCCACCTTCTGCATGTCGGATGTCATGCGGAGGATGAAGTTGCTGGTCGCGATCGCCTGGAAATAGAGCAGGAACGCGCGGGCAACCGTAATGGCGATAATTGCCGTCAGAACGAACGGCAGCGCTCCCGGCTTGCCGCCCATCAGCAGGTCGAATGATTTCTTGATGATGCCGGGGTAGCCGCCCGTTACGGCCGCAAGGCACGTGGTCAGCAGCAGGGTCCAGGCGAGCTGCCAGCGTCGCGGCCAAACCCAGTCACGGACGAAACGCGCAAGAAGCGCGCGCGACGCAGCGTCGAGCCGTAGCTTCGGCCGGGGCCGTTTTTCGGATTTATTCAGAAGGTCCTTCACGTGGCCGATGTCGCCGGTTGCGAGAAGTCGAGCATACGGTGCAGCGGCACGACGAAGTAGCGCATCATGGCGTTGTCGACCGAGCGCTGAGCAGCGTTTTTCCAGGCAGCGTAAGCCGATGAATAGTCCGGGAAAATTCCCACGACATCGAGGCTGTCAGGTTGGCGGAACTCGTGACTGTCGAGGGTCTTCAGTTCACCGCCGAAAACGAGGTGTAGCGACTGCGGCGCAGAGGTGGACGAAGATGCGGTCTTGGTCATGGACGACGGTCTACTCCGGAGTTTTATTGCGTAGCTTGCAAAGAGACCGCGCCATTTATGGGCCGTCAACGGCGCAAAACCGCCCTTCCGTTGGGGCAAGGACGAGTTTCGGCGGTAAGCCTTTGTTTACGCTATTTCTTAAGTCGATCGGAAGAACAATCTGATAGTCTTCCACGTAATTGCCCGTTCAAGCGGCTCGAAGACGTCAACAGTGAGTGCTCAGCGCGGCCCGAGGTTGTCCCTCCTCGGGCTGCGTTGTTGTTTTGGGCCTCAATTGAGGCCCGCGAACCAGGAAAGCGCCATATCCGCTACGAGGCCTAGGAAGAGCGCCAGCCCCACGTCGCGATTCGACTTGAACCGCCAAAGGCAATTGGTGGAATTGTCGATGTCCAGTGTCGCCACCTGCCAGGACATTTGAAGAAATACCAGGACGACGGCGAGGAAGTATACGAGATGGGCCCCGGCTAGCGCGCCCGCGATGAGCCACATGACGCCCGCGAGCGCATACATGCCACCAACAAACGACACCGTATCCTCGCCGAATTTGAGCGCCGTAGAGCCTAGACCCAGAAGGACGTCATCTTCCTTGTCCTGGTGGGCGTAGATCGTGTCGTAGCCAACCGTCCAGAATACGCAGCCGGCGTAAAGAGCCAGGGGCGAAAGCCCGATGGAGCCCTTAATTGCCGCCCACCCGACGAGCGCGCCCCAATTGAACGCCAGGCCGAGCACGATCTGAGGATAGGAAGTGACGCGCTTGGCGAAGGGATAGACAGCTACGATGAGCAGCGACGCAATCGCTAGCCAGATGGTGAAGCTATTGAAGTTGATAAGCACGAGGAGCCCGATCAAAGCGGTCACGACCACGAAGCCGAGCGCGGCGCCGGGTGTAACTTGGCCTGCAGGAAGTGGTCGTCCGACCGTTCGCTGGACGCGGGCGTCGAAGTCGCGATCGACGTAGTCGTTATAGGCGCAGCCGGATGCGCGCATTGCCATAGCGCCGATGGCGAAGAGGATAAGGTAAAAAAAGTTGGGGTAATGCTCGGCCGAGTTGACCTGTGCGAGACACATCGACCACCAGCAGGGGAAGAGCAGGAGCCACGTGCCGATGGGGCGGTCGAAGCGGCCAAGCCGCAGATAGGGTTGCAAGGCAAGCGGAGCCCAGCGGTCGACCCAGTTCGACGGGGCGGCATCGGCGATGCTCTGAGCAGGCTTGGGCAATATGTCGGCACCCATCATGATGACCTATTTCATTGTTCGCAGAGACCTATCCGGCCATGCTTTCTGAAGCAATAAGATCAGCCGGTCAGGAAATTAGGGCAGAGGGTTTGACTGTCTACCGGGCTTCGCTAAAGACGCCGGATGGCCATACGCGACTTGACCTCAGAACGTTTGTTTGTTGACGGGGACCTTGGGGAGGGTCGGCGCGTCGATCTGGCACCTCCCCAGGCGCACTATCTGACGGCCGTCCTTCGCCTCCGGCTCGGGTCCAAACTCCTGGTTTTCAACGGCCGGGACGGCGAGTGGGTTGCGACACTTGCCGAGACCCACAAACGTGGCGGCTCGCTCGACATCGGCGATCGGGTCCGTGCGCAGGAGCCCGGGCCGGACGTTGACTATCTCTTTGCACCGCTCAAACGCACCCGGCTCGACTATGTCGTTCAGAAAGCGACGGAGATGGGGGTGGCGCGCCTCCGCCCCGTGATCACCGAACGGACGATTGCGGAGAGGGTTAACAGCGAGCGGATGCGCGCCAATGTCATCGAGGCGGCCGAGCAATGCGGCATTCTCCGGGTGCCCGATGTCGAGGCCCCGCACAAGCTCGACGATGTGCTCGACGGATGGAACGCTCAGAGGCGAATTATCTATTGCGACGAGGAGGAGCAGAAAGCCGATCCGATCGCTACCCTGCAGAATATGGAGCCTGGTCCATTGGCGGTGCTGCTCGGGCCGGAAGGGGGTTTTTCAACTAGGGAACGGGATCGTCTGATCCGGCAACCGTTCGTGGTGCCGATTTCGCTCGGCCCGCGAATCATGCGCGCCGATACCGCCGCGGTCGCCATCCTCGCCCTCGTCAACGCGACGCTTGGCGACTGGCGGCGGCCCTGACCGCAGTTGCCGCCCTATTGCCGTAACCGCTGCTCCTCGTCATAAGGCTCAGGCCGCGGGCGCTGCCTCGCGTCGAATTGGGAAGGCTGGCCGCTCGGCATGTCGACACGGGAACAAGGTGCTGCAAGCGCATCAATCGAGTCGCGCGACGACCTCGTGCGGTGGATCGCTGCCGGCGAAAAGCCGAAAGCCGATTGGCGCATTGGCACCGAGCACGAAAAATTCGTGTTCCGCACCGTCACGCTGGATCCGGTACCCTATGGCGGTCCGGATGGAATACGCGCGCTCATGGAGAAGCTTATCGCGCGCTACGGCTGGGTCGCCATCAACGAAGGCGAAAACGTCATCGCCCTGAAACGTCCGGAGGGCGAGAAGGGCGGCACGATCAGCCTCGAACCCGGCGGACAATTCGAGCTTTCCGGCGAACCGCTGGAAACATTACATCAGACGGCCGCCGAGACCGACGAGCACCTGCGCGAAGTTCTCAGCGTCGGCGAAGGTCTAGCCATTGGATTTCTTGGCGTCGGGTTCTCGCCTAAGTGGCGTCTCGATCAGATCCCGCACATGCCGAAGAAGCGTTACCAAGTCATGACGCGGTATATGCCGACCGTCGGCAGCCGCGGGCTCGACATGATGTACCGCACGGCGACCATCCAGGTAAATGTGGACTTCGCGTCCGAAGCCGACATGGTGAAGAAGCTCCGCGTGTCGCTGGCGCTGCAACCTATCGCAACCGCGCTGTTTGCCTCGTCACCCTTCACGGAAGGCCGACCGAACGGCTTTCAATCGATGCGCAGCGAGGTCTGGCTCGATACCGACAAGCGGCGCACGGGCATGCTTCCGTTCGCGTTCGAGGACGGCATGGGCTATGAGCGCTACGTCGATTACGCGCTCGATGTGCCCATGTATTTCGTCTATCGGGATGGCAATTACATCGATGTTGCCGGAGCATCGTTTCGCGAGTTCATGTCGGGACGCCTCAAGGGCTTCGAGGGGCAATTGCCGACCATCGATGACTGGTCGGATCACCTCACCACGCTTTTTCCTGAAGTCCGCCTCAAACGCTTTCTAGAAATGCGCGGAGCCGATGGCGGTCGCTGGGGGACGATCACGGCTCTTCCCGCGTTCTGGGTCGGCATCCTTTATGACGAAGAAGCCCTCGACCAAGCTTGGCAGCTCGTACGCGATTGGACGGCGTCGGAGCGTGACGAACTTCGGGCTGCCGTTCCGAAAACGGCGCTGGCGACGCCGTTCCGAAACACGAGCGTGCGAAATATTGCCCGCCAAGTCCTGCGCATCTCCCGTCTCGGACTTAAAAATCGCGAGCGCATCAACGCGAAGAACCAGGACGAAACGATTTATTTGGCCCCGCTTGAGAAGATCGCGGGCAATGGCCACACGGTATCGGACGAGCTGCTGCGGCGCTATTCGGGGGAGTGGCACGGCAACATTGATCATATCTTTGAACAGTTTGCGTTCTGATCTGCTGCTGGATTCCGCCTGCGGGTCACCCTCGGTTCAGCCCACGTTCAGGCTTTTGGCACTAGCTTCCCGCGTTTGCTCAGGCTCAGCCGCCCAGCACCACAATCCGGTATGAGGAGGCGGTACGTGTCTCTGACTGCATTTGCGTCGACGAGAATTTGGGGAATGGCGTTCGCTGCCTTCCTCGCCGTCCTCGCTATGTCGGCGGGGGCAGCACAGGCCGATCCGTGCGCCGACTCGTGCCGATCGCAGCACAACGGCTGCCGCATGGCCGCCAAGCTTTTGTATTCGGCGCGGTGCGATGCGCAACTGCAGTCCTGCATCAGCCAGTGTTTCGCTGCCGGGCGGTTCTCGCGGGAACGCGAAGGGCGCGATCACCGTGGTGAGTTCGGCGATCGGCGGGACATGCGCCCGCCCGTCGACATGCGCGGTCCTCCCGAAGGTCGGGTTCCGCCGGAAATGCACGGGCCCCCGCGGGACTTCCGCGGTCCTGGCCAGCGTTGGCTCGGTGGTCCTGGAGGGTTTGAGCGTCGCGGACCGTAACGACCGATGATCGCTCCGGTCTCGTAAGCGCATATTGCCGGTTGCGAAGACACGTGCCAGGATGATTAACGCTGTTGAGCAGCGGGTTGGTGGAGCGTTTCCGACGCGCATTCAGCGCAGCTCAACCACCACCCAAGGTTTCGAATTTGGAGAGCGAATACGATGCCGCATATCGAGCTGCCTGAGCCCGATGCCGGCGTCATCAGGCGTCTGCCGATCCTGATCGAGGGCCTAAAGGCGCGGGTCGGCCAAGATCTGCTCATCGTCGATGAGGAGGGGCGCCGGGCGTACGAATCGGATGCTTTCACCGCGTATCGGCGGGTGCCCATGCTGGTCGTGCTGCCGCGCACGACGGAAGAAGTTTCCAAGATCCTCAAGTATTGCCACGAGAACGATATCAAGGTCGTCCCGCGTGGGGCCGGCACTTCGCTATGCGGCGGTTCGCTGCCGACAGAAGACGCGATCGTGCTTTGCATCTCGAAAATGAATCGCGTGATCGAACTCGACTACGCCAATCGCATTGCCCGCGTGGAGGCGGGAATCACAAACCTGCAGATTTCGGCGCAGGTGGCGAAGGCCGGCTTCTTCTATGCCCCCGATCCTTCATCACAGCTCGCCTGCTCGCTCGCTGGCAATATCGCGATGAACTCCGGTGGCGCGCACTGCCTGAAGTACGGCGTGACCACCCACAACGTGCTTGGCGTCAAAATGGTCCTCATCGACGGGACTGTCGTCGAGATCGGCGGATCATTGCTCGAGCGAAACGGGTATGATCTGCTGAGCTACGTAATTGGATCGGAAGGCCAGCTTGGCGTCATCACCGAGGCGACGGTGAAGCTCGTGCCATCGCCGGAAGGAGCCCGGCCGATGATGATCGGCTTTCGTTCGCCGGAAGCTGCCGGAAGCTGCGTGTCGGCGATCATCGCGGCCGGCATCATTCCCGTGGCGATCGAATACATGGACCGGGCGGCGATCGAAGTGTGCGAGGCGTTCGCCGGCGCGGGCTATCCGCTCGACGTCGAGGCCCTGCTCATCGTCGAGGTCGAGGGGTCGGAGAGCGAGATCGGTGTTCTCCTCGGACGGGTCGCCGAGATCGCGGCGCAGTTCGATCCCAAGACCATCAAGATCAGCGCGGACCCCGATCAGAGCGCGCGCATTTGGGCGGGGCGGAAGGCAGCATTCGGCGCGATCGGACGCGTCGCCGACTATCTGTGCATGGACGGCACTATTCCCCTGGCTCAGCTGCCGCACTGTCTCACGCGCATCAACCAAATCTGTGCAGAGTATGGGCTCAAGGTCGCCAATATATTCCACGCCGGGGACGGCAATCTGCATCCGCTAATCCTTTATGATGCGAACAATCCTGAAGAGGCGGAACGGGCCGAAGCCGCCGGTGAGGCTATTCTGAAGCTGTGCGTCGAGCTGGGCGGCTGTCTTACGGGTGAGCATGGCGTCGGCATCGAAAAGCGCGAACTGATGACGACGCAGTTCACGCCGACGGATCTTGCTGTGCAGATGCGGATCAAGACGGTGTTCGACCCGACGTGGCGCCTCAATCAGGCGAAAGTCTTTCCGCTCGCCTTCACGGACGCGATGCGGGCAGGAAACGCTGCCAGCACGCCAGAAGCCGCCTAGGAGAATACGCGACGTGAGCGAACTTTGGCGTCCCGCAGCCGAGTGGGAGTTGCAGTCCATGATCGCCAAGCTCGCGCGCGACAAACGCGCGATCGAGGTCGTCGGGCATGGCGCTCTTCGTAATGCCGGACGTTCCGCGAAAGCTGACGTCGTACTGACGACCTCGGGCCTCAAGGGGATCACGCTTTACGAGCCGACGGAACTTGTGATGTCAGCCCGCTCCGGGACGCCGCTCTATGAGATCGAGGCGGTGCTGGCGGCGCGCGGCCAAATGCTTGCGTTCGAGCCGGTAGATCTCGGGCCAACCACGGGCGCTCCCGGCGGCGCGTTGTCGATCGGTGGCGTATTCGCGACGAATTTCTCTGGATCGCGGCGGATCATCGCCGGCAGCGCTCGTGATAATCTTCTCGGCGTTCGTGCGATCAACGGCCGGGCCGAACTTTTCAAATCCGGCGGCCGCGTGATGAAGAATGTCACAGGCATTGACGTCGCGCGTGGCTTGACCGGCAGCTGGGGTACGCTTGCGGTTATTACGGAAGTGACGTTCAAGGTCGCGCCGATGCCGCAGACGATGCAGACACTGGCGTTCGGCGGACTTCCCGATGATCTCGCCGTCGAAGCTTTGAACATTGCGATGTCGACGCCACTGGAAGTTTCTGGGGCGGTGCATTTGCCGCGCAACTGTGCCGCTCGGCTTCGCACGCCTAAGCTCAAGGGCATCGACCAGCCGCTGACACTTCTGCGTCTCGAAACGTTCGCGGGCGCGATCGAGCAGCGCAAGGAAAAGCTGAAGGCTGCGCTCAAAGTCTACGGAACACCGGTGGAACTGGATTCCGAAGAGAGTTTCAGTCTGTGGAGCGAGTTCCGATCCCTTTCGGTCATGCCGTTCTCGACGGATACGGCGCTGTGGCGTATTTCGACGCTGCCCACGAAAGCAGCCGACATCGTCTTTGCGATCCAAAAGTTCATGCCGGCGGTCGCGTTCTATGATTGGGGCGGCGGCATGGTCTGGCTCGAAGTTCCAGCTGCTGCCGATGCCGGCGCCGCCGACGTGCGCCGAGCGGTGGCTGTCCGCGGCGGTCATGCAACTTTGATCCGGGCAGAACCCGAAGTTCGCGGCAACGTCGACGTCTTCGAGCCGTTGAAGCCTGAGATCGAACGATTGACTCGTGGTATCAAGTCGGCGTTCGATCCAAGCGGCCTTTTCAATCGCGGGCGCATGTACGCCAACCTCTAGACACCGAAGCCCGGCAACCTGGCGCAATGCAAACCAACTTCACGAGTGAGCAGCTTAACGATCCGGATGTGAAGGAAGCCGAGCGCATTCTTCGCCGCTGCGTTCATTGCGGTTTTTGTACCGCCACCTGTCCGACATACGTCGTGCTCGGGGACGAACGCGACAGCCCGCGCGGCCGCATCTATGCGATCAAAGACATGCTGGAGAAGGGGCTCGACGCGAAGCCCGAAGTGTCGAAGCACATCGATCGTTGCCTCTCGTGTTTTTCGTGCATGACGACGTGTCCTTCCGGCGTCGACTACATGCATCTGGTCGAAGTGGCGCGAAAGCATATCGAGAAAACTGGGCATCGAAGCCTGAAGGACAGGCTCATTCGCCGTGCGCTAACTGAGATCGTCCCTTATCCGCGCCGGTTTCGGTGGATGCTGAGGGTCGCTCCACTCGGAAGGCGAATGGCGCCCACACTGCGGGCGCTGAAATTTCCCGAGCTTGCAGCGATGGCCGAATTGGCGCCCCTCAATGGCGTGCATTCCGGGCGCTTCAAAGGCCCGGGTACGGCCTCGCCGACCGGCGTGCGCACGGGTCGCGTCATCATGCTGGCGGGTTGCGCGCAGCAGGTGCTGCGGCCGGAAATCAACGACGCGACGATCCGGCTTTTCGCCCGTGGCGGCGTGGATGTGGTGGTTTCGGCCGGTGCCGGATGCTGTGGGGCGCTCAGTCAGCACATAGGGTATGAGGACAAGGCGATCGCGGCGGCGAAGGTAAATGTCGACGCCTGGAGCAAGGAGATCGCCAAGGGCGGAATTGACGCGATCATCATCAATACGTCGGGATGCGGAACGACGGTCAAAGATTATGGTCATCTTCTCAAGCATGAGCCCGACTATGCCGAGCGCGCCAAGACCATTTCCTCGCTAGCCAAGGATGTCACCGAGTTCCTGGATCAGTACGACATCGGCGCCCCGAAACGGTGGTCCAGCCTCAAGGTTGCCTACCATGCCGCCTGCTCGCTTCAGCATGGGCAAAGGGTTACCGCGCCGCCCAAGGCGCTGCTGAAGAAGGCCGGCTTTACCGTACTCGACGTACCAGAGGCGCATCTGTGTTGCGGATCGGCAGGCATCTACAATATCGTGCAGCCCGAGATCGCCAGCGCTCTTCGCGACCGCAAGGCCGCGAACATCAAGTCATTGAAGCCGGATGTGGTGGCGGCCGGAAACATCGGCTGCATCACGCAGTTGGCAACAGCGCTCGAGATTCCCGTCGTTCATACGATCGAGCTTCTCGATTGGGCGCATGGCGGGCCGGTGCCGCCGGGCATCGAGCATCTCGAGAAGTATTCGACTGACGTTCCGCAGCCGAAGCACAGCGTTGAGGATTATATCGGGGCATGAGTACGAGTATCGCATCCGAAGGCACCAAATCGCGCGCCCTTCTCAGCGACAAGATCAAAGCGCACATTCGCGGCAAAGCAAAGCCTGTGGGCTCGCTCGGCCGCCTTGAAGAGCTTGCCGTCCAAATTGGATTGATAGCGGGCACCACGACGCCGGATCTCGGCGAAGCGCGGATCATGGTCTTCGCCGGTGACCACGGCATTACGGCAGAGGGTGTGACAGCCTATCCTTCCGTCGTTTCCGGAGAGATCGCAAAGTTGGTTCTTGCCGGCAGCGCTGGCGTCAACGTCCTGGCGCGCGCCTCGGGTGTCCGTGTCGAGCTTGTCGACGCTGGATTGCTGGCGCCGCTTCCTCACCATGAGGCGATGATCGACTATCGGGTCGGGCCAGGCACCAGAAATGCGCGCCGCGAACCGGCCATGTCCGTCGAGCAATGTAAGGCCGCGATCGATGCGGGCCGAGCACTCGACGCGCGGCTCGGTGAGTCGAACATCGGCATCGTCGGTTACGGCGAGATCGGCATCGGCAACACCAGCGCGGCATCTGTCATCGCGCACTCACTCACGGGGATCGACCTCAGAACGCTCGTCGGTCCTGGCGCTGGCGCACCTGCGCTCGGTTTGGAACACAAGTACGAAGTGCTGAGGGAAACACTTGCTCGCGCTGCGATCGGACCTTCGACCGAAGCCGGGCGTACCTTTGAAGTTCTGCGCCAATTCGGCGGCTTCGAAATCGTGATGATGGCCGGTGCGATGACGGCTGCTGCCGCAGCAGGACGCGTCATTGTTGTCGACGGGTTCATTTCCACGGCTGGCGCCATCGCAGCAGAGGCGCTGCATCCTGGAACGCTCGACAATTGCGTGTTTGCGCATTGCTCGGCCGAGCCGGGTCACGCCGCGCTTCTGCATCATCTGCGCGTGCAGCCGCTGCTCGAGCTGCAGATGCGGCTGGGCGAAGGAACCGGTGCGGCTCTCGCTATCCCGATTGTGCGGGCCGCCGAATTGATGCTGCGCGAGATGGCGGATCTGCCGGGTGAACATCCGGCATGATCGCGTATGAGATGAGGCTCTTCCTCATCGCGCTGCAATTCCTGACGCGCATTCGTATCAAGCGGATTGAGCCCTTCCCCGAAGACTGGCTGCCGCGATGTGCGAAATATATGCCGCTGGTCGGTGCACTCATTGGCGGGGCTACTGGCGTGGTTATAGCGGTTGCTGCAGCCGTGTTTCCAGCGCCGGTGCCGATCGTGATCGGCCTCATTGCCTCCGTACTATTAACCGGCGCCCTGCACGAAGACGGCTTAGCGGATACGGCGGACGCGTTGGGCGGCGGCGCAGACCGCGAACGCTGCCTGCAAATCATGAAAGACAGTCGTATCGGGACTTACGGCGTGCTCGCGATCGTCGCGGTTCTTGCGTTGAAGGCAACCTCTCTCGACGCGATCGGTCCGGTAGCGAACATTGGTGTTTTGATTGCGGCCTATACCGGCGGACGGCTCGCCGCCGTTCTAGCGATGACGGCTCTCCCCTACGCTGGCGGCGACAACGTCAAGGTCAGTCGCTCGCCCGTACGCATGAGGGGGATGGAACTCGTCCTGGCGGTTGCATCGTTTTTTGCGATGGGTTTGGTCGTGATGAACGCTGGAATTTTCGCCGCTTCGACGGTTGCCGCATTCGTGCCTGCGGCAGGCATGGCGCTGTTCGCGCATCGAAAAATCGGCGGTTATACCGGCGATATCCTAGGTGCTGTAGAGCAAATTTACGAGGCAACCTTCATTGCGATGGCAGCGGCGATGATCGCCGGGCCAGGTTGAATTTCGCAGGCGCGAACGGTTCGGAGCGCGGGGCGTACGGGTACCGCTATCGGTTTTCTTGAACGATAGCTGCGACGGTGCGATGGTTCTGTCATCGGGATAGGGTTTATTCGCAACGCCCGGTTTGTTTTGCGTAGGCGACGGCGAAATGGCGAGCAGCGTTCCTTTGAATGCGGGACACGCCAAGCAGCGGGCAGGATTGCTCCGCGGCTCGCCTTTCATTGTCGAAGTCTTCGATGGCGCCGACGATGTGCTGGCCGCTCTCGAAGTCATAGAGAGAGATCTCGTTTTCACCGCGTTTCAATCGCTCGATTGGCTGACTGTCCTTTACGAAGAACTCGCGACCGGATCTGGCGCGATACCCTGCCTCGTGGTCGTGACTGATCGGGGAAGTGGTAAGGTCGTAATTGCGTTGCCACTGGCGATCGGGCGCGAGGGCTTGCTACGGGTGGCGAGCTTTCCAGATTTCGGTGTATCGGATTACGGCGCACCGTTGCTCGGTTTCATGCCGTCCGCCAGCCCCAGCATGATCCGCCGCGCTTGGCGTTCAATCCGAAACGCGTTGCGCGATGTCGATCTCATTCGTCTGAAGCGAATGCCGGAAAAAATCGGCGATCGCGACAACCCGCTCATCGCGTTTTTCGGATGCACACCGGCGCAAGAGGCGGGACATCAGCTCGTCGTCGATCAGGGCTTTGACAGATATCTGGACAGTATCGGCAAGAAGTATCGCAAGGACTACGAGCGTTGCCATCGCCTTTGGCAGAGCGGGGGCCGCGCGCGCCTTTATCGCGCCACGACCGCCGATGAGATCGCGCGAGTTTTTTCTATCATGGAAGAGCAGGAGGCGCACTGGCGCTCCGCTCACGAAGGCAGGTATCAGAATGCGGTGCCGGGCATCAGCCCGTTCTATGAGCGCATCGCCATCGATGGGTCTGACGCCGGCATCGCCGCGCTCTTTGCGCTGGAGGCCAACGGCGAGACGATTGCGACAATCCTGGGTTTGGTTCACGCCGAGACCTTCACGATGCTCCGCATCTCCACGGCAGGCGAGCGCTGGGGCAATCTTTCGCCCGGCCGGCTGATTGTGCTCGAGACGGTAAGGTCGCTGTCGGGGGAAGGCATCCGGCGCTTCGACATGGGATGCCGGTCCAATCCCCTGCCGCACGGCTTTGGATCGACGCCGGTGCCGCTCTACGACTTGGTTATTGCCCAGGACGTTGCAGCCCTGCCGGCGGCCGTCCTTCATCAATTCGGCCGCCGCGTCACCAATAGCCGCCTGAAGTCGGCTTTGCCGCGTCTTCGGGCAATGCTGCCGCCCCGTTTTTGAGCGATTTGGCCGACTTTCCTCGTACGGGTCGATCCGATATAACCCGGGCTCGCGCGCCGGACGCCCGAAAAGGTGTCTCGGCAACTTTTTTATCTGCCATCAGGTTTTCCGTACCTCGTCATGTCCAAAGCGAATACCCCCACGCGCCCCGAAGCGCGCCTCGCGAAAGGCTTTCGCGATATCGAGGCGACGGAGCTGAAGGGCCTCCACGACATGACGGCGCGGATCCGAGAGGTCTACGAGCGCTATGGGTTCGAGGCGCTCGAAACACCTGCGATCGAATATACCGACGCACTCGGCAAGTTCCTGCCCGATCAGGATCGGCCGAATGCCGGGGTCTTCTCCTTCCAGGACGAAGACGAGCAATGGATGAGCCTGCGTTATGACCTGACCGCGCCGCTCGCCCGCTATGTCGCGCAGAATTTCCAGTCGCTGCCGAAGCCGTTTCGGCGCTACGCGTTTGGCAATGTCTATCGCAACGAAAAGCCGGGACCGGGCCGCTTCAGACAGTTCATGCAGTTCGACGCCGATACGGTCGGAGCCGAGAGCGTCGCCGCGGATGCGGAGATGTGCATGCTCGCGGCGGACACGCTCGAAGCGCTGGGCGTCAAGCGCGGCGATTACGTGATCAAGGTGAGCAGCCGTAAGCTGCTGGACGGCTTGCTCAGTACAATTGGTCTAGCCGGCGATGAAAGCGCAGGACGCCGCCTCACGGTTTTGCGGGCAGTAGACAAGCTCGATCGTCTGGGCATCGAAGGCGTTTCCCAGCTGCTCGGTAAGGGGCGCAAGGACGATAGCGGCGACTTCACCAAGGGTGCGGATCTAACAGCCGCACAGGTGGCGGAGGTCATCGGATTTCTCGAAAAGCCGATCGCCGACAGTGCTGCGAATTCTGCGTTCCGCGAAGGCGCGGAAGATCTCTTGAAACTGCAGGAGATTTGCGCGTCGGCAGGGTACGAGAGCAATCGCATTCGGCTCGATCAGACGGTGGTCCGCGGTCTCGAATATTACACCGGGCCGGTGTTCGAAGCCGAGCTGACATTCGAAGTCAAAGGCGATGACGGCAAGCCGGTGCGCTTTGGCTCGGT
>NZ_RXIZ01000022.1:101938-142601 GCF_003987855.1 Hyphomicrobium sp. | reverse complement strand
AACTGGTGCTGCGGCGGCGCTGGATCGACGAAGAAAGCTATGCTGATCTGGTCGCTCTCTGCCAGTTTCTTCCCGGTCCGGCATCGAGTCAAATCGGCTTTTCTCTCGGTCTCCTTCGGGCAAACAGTCTACGGGGCGGGATCGCAGCGTGGATAGGATTCACACTGCCCTCAGCAGCCATTCTTCTCGCATTCGCGCTCGGAGCGTCTTCGTTTCAGGGGCTCTTCGCCGTGGGACTTTTGCACGGTCTCAAGCTCGTGGCGGTAGCGATCGTTGCGCAAGCGCTCTGGGGTATGGCGCAAACGCTGACGCCGGATCGGACGAGAGTTGCGATCGCTGTCGCTTGCCTCTGGAACGTGATGGCTCTGCCCGGATCCTTCGGGCAGGTCAGCGCGATCGCAGGCGGGGCCATCGCGGGCTTGTGGTTGTGTAGAGGAACTGCCCCGGCGCTCAACGGCCGTTTGAACTTCCCGGTATCTCGCGCGCAGGGCGCCATCAGTCTTGCACTCTTCATTCTTCTCTTGCTCATTCCCGAGTTGCTGAAGAGCAATCAAGTCCTGGCGCTTTTCAGCGCTTTCTATCGTTCGGGAGCCCTCGTGTTCGGCGGCGGTCACGTGGTTTTACCGCTGTTGCAGAATGCGGTCGTCGATTCTGGGATCGTGCGGCACGGAGACTTTCTTGCTGGGTACGGGCTGGCTCAAGCGATACCCGGACCTCTCTTCTCCTTTGCATCCTATCTAGGGGCTGTGGCCGTCCATTGGCCGAACGGGATCGCCGGTGCGATGATCGCCCTCGTCGCTATTTTCTTACCTGGTCTCCTGCTGGTTTACGGCATGCTTCCCTATTGGGATGATCTTCGCTCCAATCCGTGGGCACAGGCCGCAATGCGCGGAGCGAACGCTGCGGTCGTCGGCATTCTTGGCGCTGCACTTTACAATCCCGTTTGGACGAGCGCGGTCATGGGCTCGCGGGATTTTGCGCTCGTGGTCGCTGCTTTTCTCTTGCTGACGATCTGGAAGGTGCCGAGTTGGAGCATCGTCGCTCTATTGGCGATTGCGGGGACTGCCTCGGCGTTTCTCTAAAGGCCCCTTTGGACAAGACTGGATGCGTGGCCCGATTTGCTCTAGGGGAAGAGCAGAGTTCGGGAGGAACCATGCATCGTCACGTCAAACTTTTTGCAATCGCATGCATTCTTGTGGCGATCGGTTTCGTCGCCGGCCGCTACATCATGATTACGAACGTGGCGCAGTACGATGCAACCCACCCTTGAGCGTTCAGCACCAGCGGTGTGACCACAGGCATCGGCGATAGTTAGACCCACCCCAGCCCCATTGGCTCGCACACATATGTTGAACGCCTCGGCAGCCTGCATATCCCGAGCGGTAATATCCTGAAGTGAAGGCATAGCCGTACGAGCGGGAGTATTCGATGCCGTACGGCGGCCCGCCGTAGCCGCCTGGACCCTTGCGCACCCAGTGGACGGGTTCAGCCGCCGCGCGGAGGTGGATACCACCCGGGACGAAGGGGCCCGCTGCAGCGGCGCCAGCATTTAGCCCGGTCGCGCAGACCAGACAGGCGAACACATATTTCAAGGAGAAGCTCCAGATGGCGAACCGGACGGTGGGCCAATTCTCGGAGCAAATGGTTGCGAATTGCCTACATTAACCGGCGGGCGCAGCAGGGACCGGCGTGGTGGATGCCGTCGGCGCGGCACCATGAACACGCGGATTTAGCTGACCGTAGTAGTAGGCGACCGTTCCGAGCGCGAACGCAGCCAGGAAGATCACCACTAGGACGTTCAATGTCCGGTCGCTGGCTTGCACAATGCCGTCGATGCCTCGATTATCTGACCAAAATGCCATCTGTTCTCCGTTACGGTGCGGGGGCGTTTGGGGTCGGCACATGAGGCACCGTAATTGGCGCGGTTGCCGTGAGCTCGCTGATCCCGGCGTCCGACAGGGGTCCGTAAATCAGCAGAGATATAAGCCCAAATCCCAAGAGGAGGGCGGCCAAGCTCCCCATGATCGACACGCGCCGGACTGCGCGAATCGCATCTGCTTCTTCAGAATTTTCTAGATATCGCCGATCCGGATTGGGCGTCATGCGCCATCCTCCAAACGAACATTGAAGGACTAACGGCGCGACTAGCTACGCGGTTCCGTAATGTAAGAAGAGAGCGGTGGGAAATACCGCTCTCTTCTTGAGCTTGTCGCTCACGACAGAACCATTTGGGGACGGCGCGGCTCTGTCTGCCGCCGATGAAACCTCTGGGGTAGAGGTTGACCCTGTAGATCCAGGGACAACAACTACTCAGCACACACGCTGCTGTCGGCGACAGTTAAGCAATCTGATTTGGTCTGCCACGGTCAAGGGCGCTCGCGAAATAATTGAACTACGGGCGATCTACAACCTAGTCGTCACCAGCTTGTAACGACTTATGCTCCTTACGAAAACGTATTCCGATTTCGCAGCTTTGTTCATCTCTATGACAGGAAGAAGAGGCTACCAGAACGCCACGGCGAAGCCATCAGGCATCGCGAGATTCGTTATGGAGCCAAATATGAAAACGTCCCTGACCGTGGCATTGGCCGCAGCTGCAATGATGCTCGGCGCTGGTGTAGCGAGCGCTGCAGAAGCAACCAAGCCGGTCCATCACCATCATCATCACGCTGCCAAGCACGTTGCTTCGAAGCCGGCTGCTAAAAAGCATGTCGCATCGAAGCACACGAAGAAGCACGTCGCTTCCAAGCACACGACGAAGAAGCACGTTGCTTCTAAGCACACGACCAAGAAGGCCAGCTAAGCTTTCACATCAGGTGCGAGGCTCCGTCTCGCACCTGATCTCATTCCGCAGATATTTTTTGATCGATCAATATTCTAGGCTGGCTATTCTAGTCGCGCGCCCCCTGCAGTATGGCATCGCTGAGCATCTGCGATAGCCCGATCAGCTCATGCAGCCCCGTTTTGTCGTCTTGAAGGATGCCGAGCGTAACGTTCTGACCATCTGCATCGACGCTGGCATAACAGATTGCCTTTAGTTCTCCGCATTCTGCCCGAGCCAAAAGCTCTTTCAAACCCACGATAATTCTTTGTTTCTCTTCCAACTCTTTCTTAGCGCGCTCACCACTTAGAAGAACCAGATTTCCCATCTGCTCACCTTCCGCATCAGCAACAGAAGTTCAGACCACCACCATGCTTGCATGCGTCGGGGCAGGTCGTCTTCAAAACTCGTAAAGTTTCACCATCGTTTGCGCTGCGGAAATGTCGGTTGCGGCAACAAGTGTTACGCCGCGGTCTCGCCACACCGGCGCCCCCGCGACTCACGATGTCGATTGCGGAACCGCGTTTGCCATATCGAGTTTCAGGTCCGTGTCATCGCGGCGCAAAGCTGGCGAGCAATATCGGACAAGGGATCCTCATGCCGGGCAGCTACACTTCTGACGAGCTGAAGAATCTCGCGCGTATCCTCAATGACATCCTCGTCGAAGCACGCCGGCATCGGCCTGAACTTTCAACGGACGACGTCGTGCAGCGCGTGTGCGCGCTTGCGGACGAAGGCGAGCGAGACCACGGCAAATTCTTTCGGGCAGTTCTGGGAACGCACCATCGTGCGGATACAAGCTGCTGCTCGCTCGAAGTAAATTGAAGCTAGTCTCACTCTGACGCCAATTCAGTGCCACAGCGCCGGATTGGTGATCAGGTCCAGAAGACCCACTTTCCTGCCGATG
The DNA here is from genome assembly GCF_003987855.1 of Hyphomicrobium sp. Classification (GTDB taxonomy): domain Bacteria; phylum Pseudomonadota; class Alphaproteobacteria; order Rhizobiales; family Hyphomicrobiaceae; genus Hyphomicrobium_B. Next base: position 138,873 of record NZ_RXIZ01000022.1, on the reverse strand, counting down.
CTCGCTAAGTTTTCAGCTGTGCCGCCAGCGGGCAGACGACTATCGCGGAGCGTACCGCCCTTTGTCGCGGATTTCGGAACATGCTTCGGTCGCGAGGGGGGCGGAAGCGAGCCCGTCACTAATTTTGGATCGTCCGGATGGTTCGCCGCGAGGACGATGGAACGTGAGTCGTCCGCCTCCACAGCCGGTTGCGCAGTTTGAGGCGAGATCTCCGCTGCAGCCTCGTCGCGAGAAATCGAACTGGTGGTGACGTCCGCAAATTTGGCGCTCAATTCTTCAGCCGCTCGCCGCGCTCCAACCGCTGAGTTCGTATCGTTTACAGCAGTCGCATAGTTGGCCTGTCGCGCTTTCGGCACGAAGGCCGGCAGCGCAAAGGCCCCTGGCTCTGTCGCATTGCTTGCGGATGATCCGTCGGCCAGTACCGGCGCGGTATGCGCCGCAATAACGCTCAATGCTAAAATTAGTCTCGCTGCGATAAGCCCCATCGCTTCAATCCAGTGCTCCCCGAATCGAATTCAGCCAGTCGACAAGGGCGACAGAAAGGCCGGCAGGCTCCGAAAAGCCCTATCTGTCGGGAAGGCTTTGGACGCAGGAAGAAAAAACGCGGTCAGCGATGCAGACCTACGGGCGCCCCCCCAAGCGGGGCTTGGCTGACGTATCGGCATATTGGCCAGGTCTTGCGCAGTCCCAGACGATCGAGAGGGAACTAGGAATTTTTGGACAACGTTCCTATCTGCGCTAAGTCTCGAGTGGAACGTTTAGTTATGAAGAACTTCTCAACAGCGCTGGTTGCGGTGATCGCGTTTTTGGCCCCATTGGCGGCCTCTGCACAAGATGCGACGTCCACCACCCAAACCCAAACGCAAATAACGCCGGGCACCGACAGCCCCCTCACACCGTCGAACAATAACAGCAGCCCGCTCACCCCGAATACAACCAATCCCATTACTGGCCAGTCACAATCGCGAACTGTTTCGACGGCTCAGTCGAGTTCGGAGGTGCCCGCTACCCTCAACGTGGTTCCGATTGAAGCTAATCGCGTCGATCCGTCGGCGGACATCAATCTCCGGCTTGCAATAGATCCTGCTAGTACGTCAGCGGCAATGCTCAGCCCGAACGCGGATGGGCTGGCGCCGGTGACTGCCGGCGTTTCCCTCAATTCCGTCCAGGGCGCGACACCCTTTGCCACGCCGCAATTCCCCCTGGCTTCGTCCGCCAGTTTGTCATCGTCAACAAGCTTCTATCCAGCTCGACTGACAACACCTGGCAGTGGCTCCGGTTCGTCGTTCGGCGGCGCTGGGCTGATGCGCAGCATCACTGCGAGCATCAGACGATCGTCATCTACAGCAATGGGCCCGCTCGTTGGATCGGCAGCGGTCGTCAGTTCGAGCGCAGTCGCGACCAATCAACTCTCGTCTGCGCCGGCGACGTCATCAACTTTTATGCGCTCCACCGGCTCTTCATCAATTATTCGCCCCGCCGCCCTATCAGCGTCCACTCAGATGAGTTCGATCGGACCAACCGGCTTGCGCCCGGGCTTGCGCGGATCGTCCTCGTCCATGTTCGCGGGCCGAGGTTTCGCGGCTCATACATTCCGCAGCGGCGGACACCACTAACAACAGGTGCGCACAAGAGCGCACCTGGAACTGCAAGCGTGACGCGGCGTTTTCTCTTTTGGAAAGGGCAATCGACCCTTTCGTTATGGAGCACCGGCGGACCTCAGTTAGCCGGTGCTCCAATTGGATCTTTCGACAGGACTGGTAGATGAAGCTAAGCGAGTTCACGCGCCGAGCACGCGCGTCCCGGCTTGAGAAAAAGGCAAAGTTTGACGCCGCCTTTACGCGGGCACTTCGAGATCTCAAACTTGCTGAGCCTGGAGCAACGCAGGTCAAAGAGAACATTGCGCACTCTTACATGCGGAGCGATTTGAGGCGTCCCGTGTTGACGCTGTTTCCCCGCCACACCTCCGCTGAACTTGCACAGCAGCGAAAATAGCCGTTGGGCCATCGAGTGGTGGTCTCTCTCGGCCCGCTGCTTTTTGACTGTCCGACTGCGAATATGCGATGAGAGTATATGGCTCGTCGCTCCGGAAGTGCTGACCTCCCACTCCATACTGGCCACGTGCCTCCGTGGCTTGCCCGCAGAATGTCGTCTCTGGGCGCGGTTATATGCCAAGCGATCGTCGAACATTACGGGCGTGACGAGCTGCTGAGCCGGCTGGCCCATCCCTTCTGGTTCCAGTCCTTCGGCTCGGTCATGGGCATGGACTGGCACTCGTCAGGCATCACGACGAGTGTCATAGGGGCACTGAAGCGCGGTCTTGAACCACTCCGCGACGAACTCGGAATCTACGTTTGCGGCGGCCGGGGCCGTCACTCGCGTCGCACGCCAGAAGAACTCAATTCGCTGGGCGAGCGTATTGGCCTCGATGCCGATGGGTTGGTACGTGCAAGCCGCTTAGTGGCTAAAGTTGATAGTGCCGCAGTCCAAGACGGTTTCGATCTTTATTTGCACGGCTTCTTCGTGACCCGTGAGGGGCATTGGACCGTGGTCCAGCAAGGTATGAATGGCGACAAACGGCAGGCGCGACGCTACCACTGGCATTCGGAGGCGCTTTCGAGTTTTGTCGATCAACCCCACGCGGCTATTGAAGGGCCGGCGCAGGGAGAGATCGTCAACCTGACAGACCAGCGCGCGAGCCATTCGCGTTCAGCCCAGCTTGATTTGCTGGCAACTCTCGGGCCTGACCGTATCGTCAAGGAAGTTATGGCTCAATCGGGTGAAGAGCCGAAAGATCAATTTCAGCTTTCACTGCCGCACTTGGTGATGCCTGCCCACCACGACGTTCGTTCGAGCGACGTCTTCATCCGCCGGCTTCATGGAACGCTTGCGGCCGCCGCCGAGCAGGGGCCGGCAGATTTCCCCGACCTGCTACTTACGCCGGGGGTCGGCGCTAGAACCGTGCAATCACTCGCGATGGTCGCCGAGGTTGTGCACGGCGCACCGTATCGCTTTCAGGATCCTGGACGCTTTTCACTGGCGCTGGGCGGCAAGGATCGGCATCCCTTTCCGGTGCCGGTTAAGGTCTACGATGAGACGATTTCGGTTCTCAAAGTTGCGATGCAAAAGGCAAAGCTCGGAAATACCGAAATGCTTTCTGCCTTGAAGCGCTTGGACGAGCAGGCGAGGCGCTTGGAAGTGGCCGCTGATGGGCCGTCCTTCGCGAGCCATGTTGCCCGCGAGCGCGCGCTTTCTCACGAACTTGGAGGGCGTTCGGTCTTCGGTTGGGAGGAAGAAACCAAATTAGCGACCGGCTCGTAATGCGCGCCGGAGCAAAAAGCTATCCTAGGCTGCAAGAAGCGGATATCCTGCAGAAGAGTACCTTCGCATGGACGTGGTCTGGTTGACGGCGGGGAAACCTTCTCCTCGCTGCCCGGTTAGGATCAACACCGCGGACTGAGTGGGAGGAAAAAGCGCATGGATGTCGATATCGATCCTCGCTTTGCGTCACATTCGGGCGATTTCATACCGCCACGCCCGACTGTCAATTCCTGCTGGGCGAGTGCGATCGTTCTCCTGATCGGTGTCGTGCTGGCAGGCTCCGTATTTTTTGGCCGCGGCGGAAGTCATTCATCGCAGCCGAGCTCACAAACGATCACTGCCTCCGGGACCTCAGCCCGGTAATCGAGCCGAACCGCTCCAACATTCGTACTGTCAGTTCTTCTTTGCCTTCGCCTCTTCGGCAAGTTTTTCTACCAATTGCTTGTCGATGATCGGTGGCTTGCGGCCGAGGGGCCGGACCACGTCGCCGCTCTGGCGATCTACTGCAATAGCGTCACTACCTGGAAACGTCTCTTCGAGAGCTTCATTGAGCTGCTTGTCGATTTCGGCCTTGGATTTTTCTTTGTTCACCGGCGCCTCCAGGACATCTCGGGCAGTCTGGCCCGAGGGTATGACGAGGATCAACGCAGAACCTCGCCGCTGGATCCCTACATTGTAAGCGTGCGGCAGAATATTAACGGTGTGCGGGGCTACCCGTGAATTGTCGCGCCCTGTAGAGGTAAGATACATGGCGGCGAATGATGGCCTTCGCCAGCTCAAGCGATGGGATGGACACGGATATGATAAACAAGCTCTGGCAAGACCAGGGATTCAGATACCATTTTCTGGCCTATCTGGTCGTCAATGGCATCCTCCTCGTCGTCAACCTAATGCATCCGGAGCACCTTTGGTTCTTCTGGCCCCTTTTGGGCTGGGGCATCGGCCTCGCTGCTCACGGCTATGCCGCTTCAAAAGGCCCGCGGCCTCTGCGTCGCCCGCCCCCGGAGCAATTCCGGCGTCGCTGATGGATCGGTTCTGGGTGGAGATCGCGGCGCGACCGCTTGCTGCATCAACAGAGGCACTCTCTCTGCGAACAGCTTATGGAAATCCCGCCTTCGCCGCGTTAGAAGCGGCCCATGCAGTCAAGTTCACCCAAATTCGCCGCCGCTCCTTCCGCGACACCGAACGGCGCGGCCTCTGACGGCGGCGCGAAGCCGAAGTCGCCAGCTCTCGCGGAAGGTTTCGTGCTGCTCGACAACAGCACGAACATCGATGCCGTCTCCGAGCTGTTCGAAAAGCCGACGCAGATCATCCGGGCCGATGCGCCGGAAGAGGTGGGCGCCGCCCTTTCTGCGCTCCAGGCGGGTGTTTCTGGCGGTCTCCACGCGGCGGGATTTTTCTCGTATGAGCTTGGCTATCTGCTCGAGCCCAAGCTTGCTCATCTTCTGCCGCCGAATCGCAAGGTCCCGTTGCTTTGGTTCGGCCTTTATACAGCGCCCCGACAATTATCGGGTGCCGAGGTCCAAGGCTGGCTCACGGACGAAGCGATCGGGAATCCGACGTTAGGCGAACTCGCCCGCAGCTGGGATAGAGACGCTTATGTTCAGCGCTTTGAACAGGTGCAGAAGAACATCAGAAGCGGCGACATCTATCAGCTCAACCTGACCTTCAAGGCCAAGTTCAATTTAGAAGGCTCGCCGCTCGCGCTCTATCGCGATCTCCGCTTGAAGCAGCGCGTCGCCTATGCGGCCCTCGTTGACACTGGGGATGCGACCATCTTGTCCGCGTCACCCGAACTTTTCATAAACCAGCACGACCGTCTCATCGAGACGCGGCCGATGAAGGGGACGGCGCCTCGAGCCGGCACTCCTGAAGGAGAAGCAGAAGTCCGCACGGCCCTCTCAAAAGACGTGAAGAACAGGGCGGAAAACCTGATGATCGTCGACCTCATGCGAAACGATCTCGGCCGCATCGCTGATCTTGGCTCCGTGAATGTCACCGACCTCTTTACCGTCGAGACATTCAAAACTCTTCACCAGATGACGTCCGGCGTTCAGGCGCATCTGAAGGACGGCGTGGGCATTGTCGATATTTTGAAGGCGATCTTCCCGCCCGGGTCGATTACGGGGGCACCCAAGATCCGCGCGATGGAACTCATTCGCGAACTGGAGACGGAACCGCGGGGCGTGTACTGCGGCGCGATCGGCCGCTATTCCCCCGATGGGAGCGCTCAGTTCAACGTCGCGATTCGAACAGCAATCATCGACCGGAAAGGCTCAGGAGAGATGGGCATCGGATCCGGCGTGGTGGCCGATTCTGATGGCGCGAAGGAATACGCCGAATGCCTTCTCAAAATGAAATTCCTCACGGACCCGGTGCGCCGCTTCGAGTTGATCGAGACGATGCTGTATGTTCCCGGCGAGGGGCTTTGGCTGAAGGGCTATCACCTGGCTCGCCTCGCTGCGTCAGCTGCGTATTTTGGTTTCGCCTACGACGCCGTCAAAGTGCGCGACGCGCTTGATGCTGCGATCGCGACGGCGCCTCACGAGCGACTGCGCGTGCGGCTGCTTCTTGATGAAGATGGAATGGTGACCGCAACCGCAACACCGCAAGCGGAGACTGCGGCAGACGCCGTCATGCGGTATGTCGTGTCCGACACTCGCCTCAACAGCAACGACCTCTTTCTGTATCACAAGACAACGCGGCGCGAGCTTTATGACCGCGAATGGAAACACTACGCCGACACGCTCGGGGCCGATGAAGTCATCTACCTGAACGAGGATGGGGAACTGGCGGAAGGAAGCCGCACCTCGATCTTCATAGAGCGCGACGGCCAGCTGCTTACGCCGCGTCTCTCGGCAGGATTGTTGCCAGGTACGCTGCGCGCGGCTTTGATCGATGAAGGGCGTGCGCTCGAAGCGCGTCTGACCATCGACGACGTGAACGCCGCAAAGACAATCTATCTTGGAAATTCCGTCCGAGGTCTCGTGCGCGCCAAACCCCTTGTGCCACGGCTATCTGTTGACGACCGGCACGAGGCCTGAGCCAGTCCCGATCGACAAGCGGGTCACGGGATCGAGGTCCTTCAGCGACGAAGCCTGCCGCTCTTGCCGCGCGGCGATAGCCACCGCCACGAGCGCAGCAAGTGTCAGCATGATAGCCGTCACGATGGCTTTTGATGAAAGCCGGGCGCGACGAGCAAAGACTTCGGATATTTCTTTCGCCATGCCGTTTGGATAGTTATGCCAACGGCAACGCTCCAGATCACGGGATGCCGCGCGACACCAGCGCACATGAATTGGGCAGACGCTGCCGCTGCAGTGGCGACCGGCGGGTCAAGTGCCGACCTGCCTTCAATTACATGCCCCTGACCATGCAGCCGAGCATCAGCAGCGTATACGACCCCAGCATGGCCCAGGATTCATTGCCGGTCAGGCCGGGGATCTCCGCGCCGAACCATTTCGACATCAGCACGATCACGGTCAGAATGACTGACAACATGAACGTAATGATGCCCGGTGCCTTCAATCCCATGTCGTGAGTCCCCTCCTCGCCTCTTAAACGAACGCGCATATCCACCCCCCCTCTGGGTCGCAGGCCTATATTCGCGAATCCTTATAGCAGCCAGCTGTCATAGCCGAGACGACGCTGGGCGGATTGATGTGGAAAGCTGGGGAACTGTGGCTAGGTGCGGCCGGGCTGTGGCCCGGAAATCCTTCGCGGCCGAAACAGCCGGCCGACCCAGAAGAGCATTATGAGCCCGAGAATTCCGGCCAGCGAGGCGGCAGCCGGGTGTTTGTCCCAAAGCAGAAACGGGTCGACTCGGCCTTCCCATGCCAACGTCGCATCCCTGACGAGCGCGCCGGTCGAAAGCCCAAGATTGGGAGCAAGCATCATGTCCACCGCCGCCGATTGGTCCCGGCTCCCGATGATTCGTTCGCGGACACGCTTGGACGCCAAGACTTGCATCTTGACGGGCTCGGCAGCGACGAGTTGCAAGACCTTCTCGCGGGCTCCGGGCTTCAATCCTGAAAGATAGCCTGCAAGGGCCTCAAGCTCGTCGTCGGAGAGCGATCTCAGCAGAGCATTGAGGTCGTTAGAGTTGAGCGTGAAGAGAAGATCGCGAGCGCTGGCCGGCACGCTGGCAATTTTGATGATCGCTGTTCGGTCTTGTAGCGCAAGGATGCGATCGAGAGACGCGCGTGTGAGATCCTTCGGCTCGATTCGCTTGTGCAACTCGTAATTGACGACAGTGGGAAGCTGATCGCCTGCCAGCGCCGACCAGTCCAGACCCGCTTGTATCGATTTAAGATCGCGCGCGATCTCCATTCCCTTCTCGGGCATCAGGTGAACGGCCGCATTGAGCGAACCGTCCTGCAGCCTTTTCAGTATGGCGCCTTCACCCTCGGACGCCATGAGGATCGATACGACCTCGTCGAGGCGCGGGAGGGCCTCGGGCTTGACGCCATCGAGGAAAGCACGGAATTCGCCGTTTTGCTCAGCGAGCCGCAACACCAGCGCGTGAGCCCGACGAAATGATTGCCATACCTCGATGACCTGATCCGCCGCCGCCTCGGCAATCTCCTTGACGTGGTCGTTCATCTGCTGATTTAGCGTGATGGCGAGCTCATCCTTCACTTTGTCTTTCGTTGCAGGCGCCTTCATCTCTTGGGCGATGATCGGCAGCACGCCGTTTCGGAAGTCCCACAGATCCTTGGCGATCAGCACTAGGCCGACGCCGCCGGCAACGACCGAAACCAAGCGGGACAGGACGCTGCCAACGATGCGTTGACCGACACGGGAAGCCAAATTTGCAAGCTGGCGGCGCACGATGAGAATTGTCGCGCCTGCGAGACCACCGCTAGTCTCATTCAAGACTGAGCCCGCTGAAACGTTGCCGGAGCCCTTGCTCGGATCGACGATAACGCCCTTGCTGGCGTCCCCGGCAAGCGCACTGGCGACGGCGGAGCCGTACCTGGGCCCGACGTAGGCCTTGAGGCAATCAAGTAAAGGCTGAGCCGCGTCCGAACTGGCAAATTCGATGGTCTTGCCGACCTCTTTTGCGACGCCCGCGGCCAGCTCCTCGATGCCTGTCTTCACCGCGTCTGAGCGGTACACCCTCTCTGCGACCATCGTCGCGAGCTGCTGAGCCTTTTCGCTGTAAGCGAGAGACTGGAGCCTGTCCGACCAGCTTGTCTCGTTGGTGACATCGCTAATCGCAATATCGACCCTAGTATCGATGATCTGGTCGAGATTTCGTACCCGCCACTGCTCGGCGACAAGCGCGCGATAGTCGAGGGACCTCGTGCCGTTGGTGAGGGCATCAGTCGCAATGGCAACGACTGCCGTCCTTAGCGCGTTGTCGTCTTTGGCTTGGCAAGCTTCGTACTCTGCGCGGCTGATTGGCTGCGCAAATGCCGAGAGGGAGACGATCTGGCCTGAAATTACAGCTGCTGCAGTCAGTAACGTAAAAGGCGAACGGAACGAAAATGCCACTGCAGCCCAGCCCTAACCAAATCCGGCAAGCAGCGTTATGCGAACCTGCGGCCGGTAAATTGGCGAGGAGTATATGCTTAAGATTGCGTGGGAACAGTGGCTTTCGGCCTAAATTTGAGCGTCATAGGGGGATCTCAGACGTCATATGATGATGTGAGAGGAAACTACTATCTTCACGGGAAAATTCAGCCGGTCCGCAATCGTGTGCTGCAATGCAGCAACACATTATCAAAGAAGAGGCGCGGCATGACGTCCAGCTTAACCAAACAGCAGTAACCAGATGTCAAAACGTATGGTGTTTTCAGTAACTTCGTAATAGCTTCACAATCCACGTCTCAACTACGGGAATCTGCAAAGAAGCTCAAATCTACGGCGACGCGACAAAGTTGCGTTAGCATCTGAAGCAGCCGCGTCGTAAGAGCCTGCGGCAGGGAAATAACGAGTTCAACGTAGGTAATGAAAAACAAAGAAAAATTTCAGGCCCCTCGTGGAAGTCTGTACATCCCCGGCGGCCGTTCGGGTGTGCTTCTGATCCATTCTCTTGGGGGTTCGCCGCTTGAGATGAAAGCAGTCGCGCATGCGCTCTCACGCAAGGGTATGACTGTTTATTGTCCGGTCGTCCCGGGGCTGACGTTCGGCACCGACATCTCCGGATTGTCGACTTGGCAGGACTGGTACAAGTCCGTCGCAGCCGCTTTCGATCACATGCGGTCGGTTTGCGATAACATCATCATTGGCGGTGCTTCGGCGGGATCTATCCTGGCCTTGAGGCTCGCAGCTTACCGGCAGGATCAAGCCTGCGGTTTGATGCTCTTCGCTCCGACCCTGTCCGTGAACGGCTGGGCCATTCCGAAGACCATCAAGCTCTTCCATCTCGTCACCGACAAGTGGACGGCGCGGCTCTTCAAGTTCCGCACGCCGGCTCCTTACGGCATCAAGGACGAGCGTGTTCGTAACTTCGCACTCGAATCGATGCGCGGTTCGGACAACCTCCCGGCCGATATCACTGAGCGGGGCGGTGGCACGGTTTATGAGTTCCTGTCGCTAGTCAGGAACGTTCGCCCAATGCTGTCGCTGGTCAAACTTCACACGTTGATCTTCCACCCCCGTCACGATGACCAGAGCGACATCAAGAACACCATGGCGCTCCAGCGCCGTCTCGGTGGCTTGGTTGAAGTCTCAGTGCTTGACGACAGCTACCACCTGGTGACGCTGGACCGTCAGCGCGGCTATGTTGTTGACCGGACAATGGAATTTGTCGACCGTCTGCTTGCGCGTCAGGCCGACAAAGTCTCCGTCCAGAAAGCAGCTTCGACTAGTTCGAAGCAACTGGGGGCTGCTGAGTAGCAGCCGTCGCTTTTTCCGATTTCTTCTTGTGCGATGACTTCGCAACGTCGGCGGCTCCAAGCTTGGAGGCGCCGACGTCGTTTTTAGCTTTCTTCGTCGTCGCGCTCGCCGCAGTAGCCTGCTTCTTACGCACGGCAGGTACGGGGGCCGGTACGGCGCCAGGAAGCGACGCTTGATCTTTGTCGCACGACGGTAGGTCAGCGGGGGCGCGGGTCCAGATGAAGGATTTGCCCAGGAAGCGCATGCCTTTGTAGCCGGTCACTTTCAAAGTGTCCTGATCCACCAAGTCTAACGCGACGCTATAAGATTTGCCTTCTTTGGGATCGTAGACCCAGCCGTTATCAAAGCCGCTGTCGACCTTGACGAGGTCGCCCATGATCGGAAGTCCGCAGATTGGACGATTCCGCATGGCGGGCTCGGGATTGAACCGATCGATCTTCGGCTTGCCGTTGTCAGCCATCGGCTCCTTGAGCCAATAGATTTTCGCGCAGAGCGTCGTCGGCGTGCAGATCTCGATCTTGACCGCGCCTTTGCCCGTGTCGTCGTACCAGACACCGACTTCCTTCGGATCCGCAAAAGCCGGAGCCGCGGCGAAGGAAGTACCGAGAAGCAAACCGGCCGCGGCGAAGGCAGCGCTCGAACGTCTGGAAGTATTGATGCAACGCATGACAATAAACCGCAGATGAAAGCCCAACTTTCAATCTCCTATGCCGCGAAGAAGGCGAAACATTGGAACCAATTTGTTAAACCCTCGCTAAGCCTTCATCAATTCTGAGGCACTTCGAGGTTGGTCGGACTTTCCGACGCGTGCGGAACGTGCCGCGGACAAAAGGGGCGTTTCGCGGTGGTAGCCGCGACACAATAAGGTTATAGGACCCTTCGGAGACGCTCCATTTGTACTGTGCGGGAGCGCCGAGCGCAGGGTCCGTTGGCCCGTTTCGAAAAACTTTGAGAGAACTGCAGCCACATGGTCTTTACTCTTGCGCTTCGAAATCTACTGCACGATCGCGTTCGCCTCGCAGTCACGCTGGTCGGCATTCTTTTCTCGATTGTTTTGGTGGCCGTGCAACTCGGGCTTTATCTTGGTTCGAGCCGGATGATCACTGCGAATATCGCCCGCTCCAACGCCGACCTCATTGTCACGACCTATGGTGCAAAGAGTTTCGAGGACGGCGGCTTGCTGCTCGGAGATCGCGAGCGTCATCAGGCGCTGGCGACCCCAGGCGTCGAAAGTGTCGTTCCGATCGTCGTGGCGTTTGCTGAGTGGCGCAAGCCGTCGGGTGGATCCTCGCGAGTCGTTCTCGTGGGCGCCGACGCCGATGACCAGGGGCTTGTCCCGTGGGCATTGACGAGGGGCACGGTCGAAGACATCAAGGCTCCCGACGCCATCGCTGTCGACCAGACGTATCTCAACGAACTGGGCATTGACGGCCTCGGCGACACTGCTCAGGTAGCCAACGGCCGCGTGAAGATCCGCGCCCTGACCGAAGGCATCCGCTCCTTCACGCAGTCGCCGTACGCTTATACGACCCTCAACCGCGCGCGCCAGCTTCTGGGCGCGGACGATGACAAGTCGACGTTCCTATTGGTGAAGCTGGCGCCGGGCGCCAACATCAGCGAAGTGCAGAAAGACTTGGCGCAGCGCCTCGATTCCGCCGACGTGCTGACGAAAGACGAATTCGAGAGCCGCAGCCTCAAACAATGGCTGTTCCGAACCGGCGCCGGTCTCGCACTGATCGGCGGTGCTATCCTCGGCAGCCTTGTCGGAACCGTTATCGTTGCCCAGACGCTTTATTCCAGTACCAAGGACCACATTCACGAGTTCGCGACCTTGCGCGCACTCGGGTCTTCCAGGGGCTATATTTACAAGGTGATCCTCGCCCAAGCCGCGCTGAGCGCGATCATGGGCTATATCCTTGGAATGGCGATCGCGTTAGTCATACTTTACCTGAGCAGGAATTCATCGTTGCCGTTGGTAATGACGCCCGGTTTGGCATTCTGGCTTTTCGCACTTACTTTATTCATGTGCGCGATCTCGGCGCTTTCGGCCATCGTCAAGGTCACGAAGATAGATCCGGCCACGGTGTTTTCCAGATGACCACGACACCCGTCTTGCGAGCGGAGAATATCGTCAAAGAACTGGGAAGCGGCGCCGGACTGGTTGTCGCCGTCAAGGGCGTGTCTCTTGACCTGGTTCCGGGCGAACTGACTTTGCTGATGGGGCCGTCCGGGTCTGGCAAGACAACGCTGTTGTCGATCCTCGGCTGTATCTTGAAGCCGACCTCGGGCAGCCTGCAAATCGCGGACACTGTGGTCGACAACCTTCCCGCAGAAGAACTCGCGAAGGTCAGACGCGATCACATCGGCTTTATTTTCCAGTCCTACAATTTGTTTCCTACGCTCAGCGCGCTCGAGAACGTACGCATTGCTTTGGACGTCCGCGGCGTAAAAGGCTTTGCAGCTACGAGCCGTGCTGAAGAGGCGTTGCGTGAAGTCGGTCTCGGTCACCGTTTGACCAACTATCCGCGCAACCTGTCCGGTGGTGAGCAGCAACGCGTGGCCGTTGCACGAGCGATCGCAAGTTCTCCCTCCCTGGTGCTCGCGGACGAGCCGACGGCGGCGCTGGATAGCGAAAACGGTCACGCGGTCATGGGGCTTCTGTCCCGCATCGCCAAGGAACAGAATCGCAGCGTGTTAGCTGTGACGCACGATCCGCGGACCTTGGGATACGCCGACCGTGTCGTAAGAATTGAAGACGGCAAGATCGTCGGCGAAGAGCGCCGGCCGGAGGGTATCGATTCCCCCGAAATTACCGACCTTACGAAGAGGCGAAAGCTGCATGCCTAAAAAGATTGATCCTGCGATCTCGGCGATCCTGGTGGCCGGCGCGATAGCGCTCGTGGGAAGTTTCGGCGTCAACACGCTCACGAGTAGTGAGGGGCTTTTCAGCGGCGTGTCGGCCTCGGCCCACGCTGATACTGCGCCCCCCGCTCCGCAATGGGCCGCCTCGGCGACGGCGCGCGTCGAACCAAAGGACGGCGAGGTCCGAATAGCCAGCGAGGTAGGCGGCAAGATCGCGGAGATTCTTGCCAAGACCAACGACGTTGTGAAGGCTGGCGATCTTTTGATCCGGCTCGATGACGGCGATTACTACAACAAGATCTACGCGGCGGCCGCCGAAGAAGGTGTACGCGAACGCGAGCGCGCCGATGAGCCGGTGACCGGCCCGGCACTTGATCGGCGCAATGCTGACGATGCCGTGTTCAAGGCGCAGGAAGCTGTGTTCGGAGCTCATGAAGCCTTCGATAAGGCATACCGGGCATGGAAGACTGCGGCCGGTCCCGAGGATGCGGTTGAGAAAGCTCGGAAAGATCTGGCCGACAAGCAGACCGCGCTGGCCGCCGCCAAGGATAAGCTGGCACAGGTCGAGAAGCTTCCGGGCATGCCGCTTGAGCAGCGTCTGGAATCCTCCCTCGCCCTTGCCCGTTCCGATTTGACGTCTTCCGAGCTTGCTCTCGAGCGCACACGCATTCGCGCGCCTGCTGATGGCACCGTGCTGAACGTTCTCGCACGCGTCGGCGAAACGGCCGTTCCATCTCCGGACAGCGCCGTGGTGGTGTTCGGCGACATGTCGAGTTTGCGGCTACGTGCCGAAGTCGAAGAACGAGACGCGGCAAAGGTTCACGTCGGCCAGCGCGTCGTCGTAAAAGCCGATGCGTTCCCCGATAAGACCTTCGAGGGCACGGTTACGTCCATCTCACAATCGCTCGGAGCACCTCGCATCGCATCGCGCGGTCCCCGCCGGCCTAACGACGTTGAGGTGGTCGAGGTCATGATTGCTTTGGACGGTCGCCCGCCGCTGTTTACCGGCATGCGCGTTGACACGTTCTTCAAGCTCGATAATCAGGCGGCCAACAACGTCACGACCTCAACTGCCAAAACCAACTGATTTTCGACCTACCTATTCGACAAAAAAGGGCGGCAGCATTGCTGGCGCCCTTTTCTTTTCGAGCTTCGTCGAATTCGTCACGCAGCCGCGGCCGCCGTCGCATCGATGTGAGCCGCGAGCTTGGGATCGAGCCGCAGTGCCTCGGCAAGTGCCGCTAGAAACTCCTTCTCTGCCGGAGAATTGTCTGCCACCGCAATCCGCGCCGCTGTGTAGAGCTGGACGGCTTCTTGCGGACTGGTCACAGACTGCCCGAGCTCCCTTACCGAGATCGGGCTATTGAGTTCCTTGGCGACGAAAGCTTCTGCTTCACTGTCGAAGCCTGTCTGTTTCAAGCTGCCGATAATCTTTTCACGCTCGTCGGGGTCGATACGTCCGTCCGCATGCGCGGCTGCGATCATTGCCTGGATATAGCGAACGGCTGACTCGTTGCTGACCGCGGATGGCTCGAAGCCGGAACCGGCAGGCGGCGGTTCCGCGGATGCAGCGCCCGTGACGAGCGGCCGGCCGGCTTGATAGTTCTGTAGCGCTTTGTAGGCCAATCCTCCGATCATGGCCAACGCGCCGACCCGCGCTGCGCTCGCTGCCAGTGACCGGCCCGTCCGCGTACCGAGGACCAAGCCCCCCAGCCCACCTGCCGCGGCTCCCGCGGTATATGGATTGTTTTGGACAAAGTCCTTGAGCTTCGCGATCACCTCGGCGGCTTGCGGATCAGCGGCGAGCCGGCCGAGCGCGTCGGACGCGCCGGTCGCTTCACCCACTCGGGCTGAACCTTCTTTCACGCCCTGTGTCGCCTGCGAGAACATCTTGCCGAGAATGTCGCTGATGCTGCCGCCGTCCGTGACCGCGCCTCCGGCTTCGCCGAGTTTGTTCTTGATCTGCGCCAGCACGTCTCCGAGGTCGGCGCCGGACTGAGCTTGGGGCTGACCTGCGCCACCTGCCGGCGCTTGCTGCTGAGAGAGGCTCTTGCTGATTTGGCTCAGGATATCGCCGAACCCGCCAGAACTTGAGGATTGTGATCCAGCGCCGCCGGCGTTTTTCAATATGCCGTTCAGCACGTCGGCGAGATTGCCACCTGTTTGCGGTGCGCCCGGGCCGCCCGAAGGCGAAGCTCCGCGCACGATATTTTCCAGGATAGACTTGGCGTCGAACATGGCGGGGGTCCTTTTGTTGCGGCCAATGGCCTGCAACTTAGGCATGCGATGCCACCCGCACAATCGGACGCCGCAAGAATCTTGGCGCCTTTATTCTGCCGCGACCGGTAAGGGCCGAGATGAATGTTCACCCGCTTGGGTGGAGTTACTTTCCGCGTCAGGCTCGTCCGTGGGACCAACGAACCGGCCAAATATCCGCTGCATCAAGTTCCCCACATCGTCCATCACGGTAAAGAAGGACGGCACGAAGACGAGTGAAAGCAGCGTCGAAACCAGGAGGCCGCCGATAACCGCAATTGCCATCGGCGCGCGAAACTCGCCGCCGTCGCCTAATGCGAACGCGCTGGGAAGCATACCCGCCGCCATTGCCAAGGTGGTCATGATGATGGGTCGGGCGCGTTTGCGCCCTGCATCGATGATCGCGGTGGCGCGATCAACGCCCGCCGCGATCTTCTCGATCGCAAAATCCACGAGCATGATCGCGTTCTTCGTCACGATGCCCATGAGCATCAAGAGTCCGATGTAAACGGGCATACTGATAGGGTTGTTTGTGATGAGCAGACTTATCGCGACGCCGCCGAACGAGAGCGGTAGAGAAAGCAGGATCGTCACCGGCTGGAAGACGCTACCGAAGAGAAGCACGAGGAGGCCGAACACGATGAGGATGCCCGTGCCCATCGCCGTGATAAATCCGTCCGCGACCTCATCTTGCACTTCCGCATCGCCGGAAGGCTGAAGCGTCACGGACTTGGGCAAGTTCTGATCTTCTATGACCTTGAGAAACCGCTCGCGCGCAACGCTCAATGGCATGCCTCGGTCGAGATCGACGCCAACAACAGCCCGGCGCAACCGGTCAAACCGTTCGATGGATGCCGGCCCGCGACCGAGCGAAACCTCCGCAACGGCTGTCAACGGAATCGCCTTGCCTTGAGCGTTGGTCAAACGCAGCTGTTCGATCTTTTTCAGATCGCTTCGCATGTTTTCTTCAAGCTGCACGCGGATCGGAACTTGCCGGTCGCCAATCGTATATTTCGCAAGGTTGAATCCGGCGTCTCCAATGGTGGCAACCCGAATGGCTTCCGCGATCTGATCCGGCGCTATTCCAAGCCGGGCCGCAACATCGAGCCGCGGGACGACGCGAATTTCGGGACGGTCGGTGGAACCTGACGCGGCCACGTTGCGAAACCCCGGCACGCCGCGCAAAGCGCCTTCGACCTTGCCGATGGCGGCATTGAGATCGTCGCCGTCCCTCGACAGCATCGAAAACGAAAGCTCGCGCTCGCCGCGCTCGTTGACGTACCACGCGCGCGCATCCGGGATATCGCCGATCTTTGCAGCAATGATCGACTTCAGCTGCTTCTGCGTGAGCTTTCTCTGATCCTTCGGAACGAGTTCAACGTAGAGAGACGCCCGGCGAACTTCCAGCTGCCCCGTCGGGCTCGTACCGCCCAGGACGAAAACCTTTTCGACTTCTGGAATGCTCTTCAGGCTTTTTGCTACTTCGTCGGTCTTATCCAGAGTTTCCGCCAGCTGAGTGCCGGGCGGCAATTCTACCGCCACGACCACGCGCGATGTATCCTCATCCGGAAGGAAGCCAGTAGGCAGAAGCGTCGTGGCATAAACGGACGCCGAAAAGAGCGCGACGCCTGTGACGAGCGTCAGATAGCGATGGCGCAGGGTCATACGCAGGAAGCGCGTATAGAAGCGCATGATCACGCCATCCGGGTGATCCTCTTCTGGGATAGGTCGCAACAGATAGGCAGCCATCATCGGAGTGATGAGTCGGGCTACCAGAAGCGACACAAGCACGGCGACGGCAACCGTCAGTCCGAACTGGCGGAAGTATTGACCCGCAATGCCGCCCATGAACGAGACAGGCGCAAAAATCGCGACAATCGTTAGCGTGATGGCGATAACGGCAAGACCGATCTCGTCCGCAGCTTCAAGCGCGGCACGATACGGCGATTTCCCCATGTGCATATGGCGCACGATGTTCTCGATTTCGACGATCGCGTCGTCGACCAAAATGCCGGTCGCCAACGTGATGCCGAGAAGGCTGACGAGATTGAGCGAGAAGCCAAGTGCGCTCATCGCCCAGAACGTCGGTACCGCGGCGAGAGGCAGCGCGATCGCCGCGATCATTGTCGCTCGCCAGTTCCTTAGAAAGACAAGCACCACAAGAACAGCGAGCGCGGCACCCTCCAGCAGGGTCTCCATAGCCGCCACGTAGTTGCCGCGTGTGTAGGCAACCGCGTCATCGATCTTCGTCAGGTGGACATCGGGATGCTGGGCCTCGAGCTCCTTGAGGGACCGATTGACGGCATCCGAGACGGACAGCTCGCTCGAACCTTTGGTGCGAAACACGGAGAATGACACAACAGGTTTTTCGTCGAGGCGAGCGAACGAGCGTTGCTCGCTGGCGTCGTCAACAACCCGTCCAAGATCGCGCAGCCGAACTTCGCGGCCGCCGGCGAGAATGATTTTAGCGTCTGCCAGCGCATCAACTTGTCTGGCGCCCGCGAGCGTGCGGATTGCTTGTTCCTGGCTGCCCACCTCGCCGCGGCCGGACCCAAGATCGACGTTGGTCGCGCGAACTTGCGCATTCACCTGCGCCGCCGTGATCCCATAAGCCAGAAGCTTGTCTGGATCGAGGTTGACGCGAATTTCGCGATCCACGCCACCATAGCGCTCGACGCGGCCGACGCCCTTCGTCGCCTGGAGCTTGCGCTTGATGACGTCGTCCACGAACCACGACAGCTCTTCCAGCGTCATCGCCGGCGAAGTGGCTGCGAACGAGAGGATGGCTTGGCCTTCGACGTCGATCCGCTCGATGATCGGTTCATCGATGGTACGTGGAAGGTTGGCCCGCACCTCGGCGACGGCATCTCGCACGTCATTCAAGGCGCGGTCCGTATCGGTCCCGAGACGGAACTCCAGGATCGTCGTTGATAGGCCATCGGTGAGCGTGGAGGTGATGTGCTTGACGCCGATCAGGTTGGCGACAGAATCCTCCACCACCTTCGTAACCTGCGTCTCAAGTTCCGCGGGAGCGGCCCCGGATTGGGTGACCTTGATCGAGACGATCGGGACATCGATGTTTGGGAAGCGCGTCACTGGAAGCGACTTGAAGCTCAGCGTTCCGAGCAGCATCAACACCGCGAACAGCACGATCGCAGGAACTGGACGGCGGATGGACCATGCCGAGATGTTGATGCGCATCACTTGACCTCGCTGAGGCGCGGCTCGGGCAGCACTGGGCGTACGACGTCGCCATCACGCAGAAAGGTCCCTGCGCGCGTGACCACGAGATCGCCCTCGGAGACACCGTCCTTGATCTCTATGAGATCGTTCGTGACGAGACCGACCTTTACAACCCGTCTGTGCACTTTGTTGTCACTCACGACTTGGACTGATGCCAGGTCATGGTCGAATGCAACCGCCGACGAAGGAACCGCAAGACCGCGACTTGAGGCGGTCTCGATGCGGCCGCGCGCGTAAGACCCGATGCGCAGGACGGGATTGATACCGAGAAAGATCTTCACCCGGCCGAGGCGCGCCGTTTTGTCGACCTCTGGCGAAACTAGCCGAACTTTTCCCTCGAAGTCGCCGACCTGTGGCACGGTCACGATTGCTTTTTGACCTACGCGAACATTTTTCATTTCGGTTTCGACGATCTCGGCGTCGAGCTCGATCTCGCCTTTCTCAATGATGCGGAACATCGGCTCGCCATTTGCCGCAGCCATCGCTCCAATACGCGCGGTCCGCCTGCTGATGACGCCATCCTCGGGCGACGTAACGTCGGTATTGCTTCGCCGCCATTGCAGTTCGCGACGTTGCGCTTCGACTTGCGCTTTCTCGGCGTTCGCCGCCTTGAGGCCATCTCGCGCGGCAAGCAGCTGCGCCTGGGTCGTGCGCGCCGCACTCTCACGCTGATCGTACATAGAGCCGGAAAGATACCCGGATTGTTTGAGCGGAACGGCCCGGTCCAGTTGCGCGGCGGCCTCCTTCGCCTGGGCTTCGGCTTGAACGATCTGGCTCTCTGCCTGAGCGATCGCAGCGGTTGAGCGCGCGAGGTTGGCGTCGTTCTGCGCGAGCTGCGCATCAAGCTGCTCTGCCACGAGGCGAGCGAGAACCTGGCCCTTCTTCACTTTGTCGCCTTCGTCGGCAAGAAGCTCCAGAACGCGCAAGCCATCGACCTCCGGCGAAACGAGAATTTCTTCCCGTGGGACGAGCGAGCCGGAAACGGCAGCGGTTTCGACGAAATTCTCCGTGGTGACCTTCATCACGGTCACCGCGGGCGCCGCTATCGGCTTGGCCTCCTCGAGGCGCGCAGCTTGGATCTCAGCGGTATGCCTCTTCTCGAGGTATAAATAAGCGCCGCCCGAAACGGCACCGACGGCAAGCACACCGAACAGGAAAGTCTTGAAGTTCATTGGCGAGCCTCCCGAATAGGGCTCTTCAACTTCGATTGCGCCTTCGTCTCGCGCTTGGGCGATGGCTTCTGCGGATTGAGAAGGCCGCTGACGAGATTGACGACGATGGGCAGAACAGCCGCAATGTCGGCATCGGGATCGATCGCGCGGCGCCAGAACATGCCGTCGCCGAAAACATTGAACACCTTGACCAACGTGGGAATGTCGACGATCGGCGCGATGCGCCCCTCCGCTTCCAATCGAAGGAACAGCGCTTCGAAGCTATCGTTGCAAAAGCGATCGACGCTCATGAAGATTTCTGCGATGCGCGGATTGCGCGTCGATTCGATCCCCATTTCCACCGCGAAGCGCTGCTTCTCCGCGGGCTCGTCTACGAAATAGTGTTGTCCAAGCTGACCTAACGCCTCGAGGAAATCTGGTGCTTGCGCCAGCGCTGCAAACCGTTCCGCGAATTCCGCGCGATCCCGTTCGCACAACCCAGCGATCAAAGCTTCCTTGCTGTCGAAGTAGACATAGAGAGCGCCGGGTGAGACGCCGGCCTCCTGGCAGATCATCTGCATCGTCGTCGCGTGGAATCCGCCGCGCGTAAAGCACGTGAGCGCCGCATCAAGGATGTTTTCCCGTCGGGCGCGCTGTGTGTCTGGACGAAGCTTCGGCATGCGGTCCGAGGTTCCATAAAAACGAATGAGCGTTCTGTTTGGGCTCGGATTGCGGTGCAGTCAAGGCGAATGATTGTTCGTTTTGGAAATTTTTCACGCTCAGCTGGCGGTTGCGCCTCGGCACGTCGAGCGCCATCGCACGAGCGGAAATTACAATAGGATCAGCTGGTTCAAAGAATGTCTAAAGAGGAGCGGTAGGTCCCGCAGCCCACCGCTCCTCTCTTAACCGCCCGAGCCTTGGGGCCGGGCGGATTCCGCGCTCGATCATGGCCAGAGGGCTATCAGCAACTCAGCAAATTGCACCAACTCGGCTCAACTAGACGTGACAGAGCTTGGTCTCCGAGCTTGAGATTTCAAGAAGGCGAAGCGGAATCTTTTCCGCCTCCGTGAGCACTACGGTCGACAAGGCGTTCCTGTGAATGTGCAAACGGTGCCATTCGGGCCGGAAAGACAACGCTCTTCGGTGTTCTCCGCACGCGCCCAGTTGGCGTAGTCGGGACCGAGAGAAGGTATAGCCCTCACTTTCGCCCGCCAGTTCGCGCGGGTCTTCGCTTTCGCGGTCCATTCAAATCGGGATTCTTCACCGCGGGTACTGACGGGCGACGGCGCGCATGTGTCGGCTCGCGGGCCGGTGGCTATGAGCAAATTCGCAACATAGACGAAGCAAGTCGCGCCTGAGACCTTGAGCATGATGTTCCACAATAATGACCGGGAAGCGAGCAGACGCATGCGGCCAGGCCCTGACCAAGCACAGCGACCACGCTCAATACTGAAATAGAACATTGAGCGTGCCGTACGCAGAGGGATCTTTTGGTTCCCAATCATCGACCCACCATGCAGCTCCGCCTGCGGCAGAGATTTCCCCGCCCTGCCATTCGTAACGAGCAAAGAGTCCGCTTCGCCCGTTCCACGCGCCATCACCGCTCTCGATGTTCTTGTCATAGCGCAGTTCTGGGCCGACCGACAGGGAAGGCGTTATTCTCCACCCCGCGCGCCACCGCGACGCCGATTCATTCCTGGCCGTCGAGTAGCTGAGATCTAATGAGGTCCAGGATTGATCGTTCAGCGTAAGCCATAGCTCAAGCGCGCCTTTGACCCCGAATTCTGTTCCGTCGTCATCGTGCGAAGCATCTTGGCCGTTGAGATGATGATTGGTCGTCATCGCAGCGCCGGCGAACGCCTTCGCGGTCAACTGTCCAAGCTGCAGATAATATCCGAGAAGCGCTTCGGCATAGGAGTGCGAAACCCTGAAATGCCGCGTTCGCCGGTCTGTTTCAGTACAGATGTCATTTTGAGTGGCGTCTCCGCAATTCGTGTGCGGACCGATCGCGTCGTAGCCGTATTGGCCATAACCACCGCCGAACCGAAGCCGCCAGCCGTCACTGTAGATATCGCGACTGAACGGCGCGATCGTAGCGCCCGAATAAAACAGCCACTGATCGCGAGCAGCGTCCACGCCGCCGGAAACTTCGCGCCAACCATAGGTTGATGGACGTCCGCCAATTTCGTCAGACGCGGCAGACGTCGAGGTGATGGCGGCGACCACGGCGAAAGGGGCCATCCACCAAAAAACGCCTGTTCGTCGACGAGGCCCCCAACGCATGCGAACACTACTAAAGTATTAGACTGGACGCACATAACGCCGCGGTCTCCGTTTTCGTCAAGAAGAACAAAAGGGAACGATCAGAAGATCTCAAGTAAGTGGCTGCGCGCGTGCCATCGCCTTCGCCGCCGAACCAGACAGTTGACCGTTCGCAAAACGCGGACGTGATGGATGTGTTACGCAGCCCCACACATCTGTGAACTGCGGGTGCAGTCGAGCCGTGGTACTAACGAACAATATGGCGCTGGCATTTGTGTCTGAGCGCCCAAAAATAAGCGAACTCTCGAATTAGTCCGCCATTGCTCAGAGTTGGGAGGACAGAAATGGAAGAAACGGTTGAGGTATCCGACAGGAATACTTCCCTATACTATTCAGCGTTCCAGTATATGTTCGAAGCTGCTGACATGACGTCATGCTTGTGGCAGCCGACCCTGAAAGCAATTGGCAGAACACAGCTTGAACTCGCAGGATTGCAGGCGAAGCAGACCCGCGCGGTTGTTCAATGGGCCTATCAATGGATGCGCCCGACCACTCCGAACGACTTCCTGAATGCCAACGCGCTGCTTTGGTCGACGATGATCCAGCAATATGCCGAGGTGGCTCCCCGCATGGCTGCGGTCGTGGAAACCGCGGCTGAATCGGCGACAAATCCTGAGGTGCTTCAGCTACCCAAGAAGCCTGCGCGAGATACTCTGATCCTGCTCGATCGCGGTGAGGTTGCACCGCTTGAACGCTGGGTTGCCTGACGGCGCTTTGCTTATTTCAGCTCGTCAAGCGCCTCGGCGAACCCCTTGAGCGAAATCGGAATGCCGATTCCCGCCTCCTCGGTTTGGAAGATGATGAAGATCGCCGTTTTGCCGGTCTTCAGCTGTTGAATGAGCGAGTCTTCGACGACGACCTGAGCATAACAGGCAAAGCTGTGGCAGCGTAGAAAGGGAGCATGGCCTACGTCTTTGTCATCGATCTTCAGGCCAAGGCCTGGCGGGAGCAGCACGCCGAGCGGCGCGAAGACCCGAAGAACGCGGGTGCCGTTCGAGAATTTCTGGAAATAGACCGTTAGGCCGATGTTGTTCTTGTCTTCGGCAGTAACGCTCTGAACGAGCGCGCAGACGCCATTCTTGGCGCCCGGTGGCGGCTCTTTGCACACGACCTGCCAATCGCCGTGCTGGGCTTTGACAGTCCCCTCCGGCGCGTCCACCGCATGCGCACCTCCCGCGAGAGACACCATCAGACCGAGATGTGCAACTGCGAACAGTGCCAACACCAGCGCACGCGACACGATTGGCCAATTGCGGGGGAAAACCGCCTCCAACAGCCGCGTCAGGATGAGGGATCCGCTCGGGAACCCGCTATTTTGCAGCGACAAGCCAGTGTCCTTGTTTCGCGGGCGGCGCCCAGTTGTCGGAAAGGGTGACGGGAAAGCCTGCGCTACCTCGACTAGGATTTCGGCCGAATTCTGTCGTCGCCGGAGGTGAGAGCGGCTCGACCAAAGTCGTTGATTCGCTGACGTCGCGCACGAATTTCGCGAATAAATGACGCAGAAAAGTTGACTTGAGACGCTTGAGCGGATTGTGCTTTTTATCAACCCGCCTTAACAAAACGATGAGGCATACGGTCCGAGCACGTTCGGATCGTTCCCGGTTTCGAGGCCGGGCAATAACGAAACGGGGATTGTTCGCTCGCCGGCGGACAAATCAAGGGAGGCTGTCGCGTCAGGCAAGATCTGGTGCGACGAACTGGGAGCGAAGGAATGTCGAAGAGGATGTTTGGCGCGGTTGCCGTTATGGCGGCCGCGTGTTTGGCGATTGCTCTCGGTGGCGTAACACCGGCGCTCGCAGGGCTAGGCCAGCCCTCGCAGGGGCAGCTGGGTTTGCAGCTCTCCGCAACGCCTTTGATGGATGAGATCAGCCGCCTCTTCGATTTGGTCAACATCATCATTACGGTCATCGTGCTTTTCGTGCTCGTGTTGATGGTCTGGGTGATGTTCCGCTTCAATGAGAAGAGCAATCCGACCCCTTCGCGCACGACCCACCATACGTTGCTGGAAGTTGCTTGGACGATCGTGCCGATCCTGATCCTGGTGGCGATCGCCCTTCCCTCCTTCCACCTGCTGTTCAATCAGTACACCTTCCCGAAGGCTGATGTGACCATCAAGGCGATCGGCGACGCCTGGTTCTGGGAGCACGAGTACGTCGATGATAAGGTGACGGTCACCTCGAACATCATCAACGACGAGGATTTGCTGCGCGCTAAGTTGGGCGAGGAAGCTTTCGATAAAAAGTATGGCGCTCTCGAGGGTGCCGAGCTTCACAACGCGCTCTATACCGACTCTCTTCCCCTCTGGAAGGAGGACAAGAAGATCCGCCGACTGTCGGTCGATCGCGAAATCGCGGTTCCTGTTAACAAGAACGTTGTGGTTCTCGTCACATCCAACGACGTCATCCACCAATGGGCTGTGCCGTCGTTCGGGGCCAAGCAGCAGGCCGTTCCAGGCCGCACGGCAGCCGTGTGGTTCAAGCCTACCAAAATCGGCTCTTTCTTTGGTCAGTGCATGGTCTTATGCGGTAAGCTGCATTCTGCGATGCCGATCGTTGTCCGCGTCGTCGAGCAGCCTGTGTATGATGTATGGATGGGCGCTCTGAAGGCTAAGGACGGAAAGAAGGCGCAGGAAATTCTCGACGCCGACACCGCAAGCCAAGCCGTCATTGAGCAGTCGGTAGCGCAGGCGCAGTAAATCACGGCGCCTGCTGCCTCACGCAGTAAAAGCGACAAAAAAAGAACATCGGAAAAACTACCGGGACAAGGGCTTTACGATATGGGAAGCACGGCACATGTAGCGGGGGACGACCACGATCACGCCCCGCCATTCTTCAAGCGCTGGTTCTTTTCGACCAACCACAAGGACATCGGAACTCTTTATCTGCTGTTCGCGATTTTCGCGGGCTGTGTCGGCGCCTTCCTCTCGCTGATGATGCGGCTTGAGCTCCGTGAGCCGGGTCTGCAGTATTTCGCGAACGAAGGCGTCTACAACGTATTCGTCACCGCGCACGGCCTGATCATGGTGTTCTTCATGGTTATGCCCGCGATGGTCGGCGGCTTCGGCAACTGGTTCGTGCCTCTAATGATCGGTGCGCCGGATATGGCGTTCCCACGCATGAACAACATCTCGTTCTGGCTTCTGCCGATCGCGTTCACGCTTCTGATCATCTCGCTGTTCGTGCCCGGTACGGCTGACGCGAATGGTGTGGGCACGGGCTGGATCGTTGTCGCCCCGCTATCGAGTAAGATTGGCCATCCAGGGCCTGCCGTCGATTTCGCCATCCTCTCACTGCACATCGCGGGCGCATCCTCGATCCTTGGCGCGATCAACTTCATCACGACCATTTTCAACATGCGCGCTCCGGGCATGACGCTGCATAAGATGCCGCTTTTCGCCTGGTCAGTTTTGGTGACGGCGTTCCTTCTTCTTCTGTCGCTTCCGGTTCTTGCCGGCGCCATCACGATGTTGCTGACGGACCGCAACTTCGGCACCACCTTCTATGATCCGGCCGGTGGCGGTGATCCGCTGCTCTACGCCCATCTGTTCTGGTTCTTCGGTCACCCGGAAGTGTACATTCTGATCCTGCCGGGCTTCGGCATGATCAGCCACATCGTGTCGACCTTCTCGCGCAAGCCCATCTTCGGCTATCTTGGGATGGCCTACGCTATGGTCGCCATTGGTCTCGTCGGCTTCGTCGTCTGGGCGCACCACATGTACACGGCGGGTCTTAGCGTCGATACGCAGGCCTACTTCATGTTCGCGACGATGGTCATCGCGGTGCCCACCGGCATCAAGATCTTCTCGTGGATCGCGACGATGTGGGGTGGTTCGATCCAGTTCCGCACGCCGATGATCTGGGCCTTGGGCTTCATCTTCCTGTTCACGATCGGCGGCGTCACCGGCGTCATGTGTTCGAACGCCGGCATCGATCGCGAGCTGCACAACACCTACTACGTCGTGGCTCACTTCCACTACGTGCTGTCACTCGGCGCCGTGTTCTCCATTTTCGCGGGCTGGTACTACTGGTTCCCGAAGATGTCCGGCTACATGTACAGTGAGTTCCTGGGCAAGCTGCACTTCTGGCTGACCTTCATCGGCGCCAACGTGCTGTTCTTCCCGCAGCACTTCCTCGGTCTTGCCGGCATGCCGCGCCATTACGCCGATTATCCGGAGGCTTTCACCTACTGGAACCGTGTTTCGACGATCGGGTCGTACATCACGACGGCCGGCTTGCTCGTGTTCCTCTTCGGAATGTTCTACGCCTACTTCATCCGTAAGGAGAAGGCTGCGAGCAATCCTTGGGGCGTGGGTGCAACGACCCTCGAGTGGACGCTGCCGTCACCGCCAGCTTTCCATTCCTATGAGACGCTGCCGCGCATCGCCTCGACGGATCATCACTGATCGGCAATGCCCTACTGCGGACCGAGCCTTTTCGGTCCGCAGCTTCCACAACAATAAAATCAAATACAAACCGGCATCGGGCACATGAGCATCCAGAGTGAAATCAGCGAAAGCGACCTGACGTTCGAACCGAGCGTCGGCGATTTCATTCAGCTCATGAAGCCGCGGGTGATGACGCTTGTCGTCTTCACCGCGCTCGCAGCCATGTTCGCTGCTCCGGGGCCCATCAATCCTATCCTCGGAACGATCGCGATCATCACGATCGCCATTGGCGCAGGCGCCTCCGGTGCGCTCAACATGTGGTACGACGCTGACATTGACGCCCGTATGGCACGGACGGCAGCCCGCCCGCTTCCGCGCGGTCGGGTTACCGGTGAAGAAGCCCTCAGCTTCGGCGGGGTTCTCGCTGTTTGTTCCGTGCTGACCCTCGGCGTGTTGGTCAATTGGACGGCCGGCGTCCTTCTTGCCATTACGATCGCCTTCTATCTTTTCGTCTACACGATGTGGCTCAAGCGGCGAACGCCCTACAACATCGTCATCGGCGGCGCCGCCGGTGCGTTCCCTCCGATGATCGGCTGGGCGGCGGTGACTGGCGATGTCAGCTTGGACAGCCTGTTGCTCTTCCTCATTATCTTCATGTGGACGCCACCGCATTTCTGGGCGCTGTCTCTGTATCGCTGCCGCGACTACGAACGCGTCGGCGTCCCGATGCTACCGGTCGTCTCTGGTCTCAAGGAGACGCGGCGCCAGATCCTCATTTATTCTGTGCTGCTCGTACCGCTCGCTGTGGCGCCCTATTTCGTTGGCCTTGGTGGCGTGACCTACCTCATTTGCTCGGCAGTCTTGGGGGCAGCTTTCCTCGCCCTCGCCGTGCGCGTCTACATTACGACCGAAGGACGGGAAGCTGATACGGCTGCGCGGCAGCTCTTCTGGTTTTCGATCCTTTATCTCTATTTGCTGTTCGCGGTCCTTCTGGGCGAAGCCGTTATCAGCCGAATTCTTGCGTGAGGCAGCGTGACGGAAGAACCTAGACATCCAGAGCGCATCGATCATCGCGCCGAGCGGATCCGGCGGCGGCGGTCGATTGCCATCGGTTTGGCGCTGGGCTTCATGGTCATCGCATTCTACATCGCCACGTTTGTACGGCTTGGCGGTAACGTCGTGAACGGCATGGGCTGATGGATAAGGATCGCACCGTGCAACCCGACGAGGCCAGACGATCGCAATCCTCTCGCAACAACCGGCGCGCGGTTTTTGCGTGCCTCTTCGGTCTCGGCGTGATGACGGCGATCACCGCAGCGTCTCCGACCCTCTACACGATGTTCTGCAAGGCCACAGGCTACGGCGGAACCACGCAGCGAGCGAGCGCCGCGTCGCATAAGGTTCTTGATCGGACGATCACGGTCCGTTTCGACTCCAACGTGGCGCAAGGCCTGCCTTGGACATTCGAGCCTGATGTCACCAAGATGGACGTCAAGATCGGCGAGACGGGCCTGGCGTTTTTTAGAGCTACGAACAATTCGGATAAGTCCGTAACGGGCCACGCGTCGTTCAATGTGACGCCGGAAGTGTTCGGCGCCTACTTCAATAAGATTCAGTGCTTCTGCTTCACCGAGCAGACGCTCAAACCGCACCAGACGGTGGAAATGCCTGTGACGTTTTTCATCGATCCCAAGATGGTCGATGATCAGGATACCGCGCCGCTGACCGAGGTTACATTGTCTTACATCTTCTACCCGGTAGACCGGCCGGCCGCGACCGCGGACGTGACCGATAAGCCGGCGAAGAGCGGGGGCTGAAATTAATAGGAAGATGGTTCAAACACCGAATGGAAGGCGTGGCAGACGCGGCTAGCACCGATAAGCCGAGCTGGAAATCAAGCAAGAACGGGCCTGAAGGGGACGGAGACGGAAATGGCGGATACGCACGCAAAGCACCATGACTATCACCTTTTGAATCCGAGTCCCTGGCCCCTGGCGGCGTCATTGTCGGCGCTTATCATGGCGGTCGGCGCCATCGTCTGGATGCGCACGCATGTCGACGGCTTGGGCGTACTTGGAATGAAGGGCCCCTGGCTCTTCGCCATCGGCGCAACGGCCGTCGTAGCAACCGCTTGGGCCTGGTGGATCGACGTCATCCGCGAAGCAAACCAGGGCTATCAGACCCCGGTCGTCCAGCTTCATCTCCGCTATGGCATGATCCTCTTCATCGCGTCGGAAGTGATGTTTTTCGTCGCTTGGTTCTGGGCCTACTTCGACTTCGCCCTGTTCCCCGCCGGCGTCCACGATTTGATGAACAACGCGGCATCGGTGGTTGGCACGACGACGCGCGATCAGGTGTTCGGTGGTAAGTGGCCTCCGGTGCCCGTCGAAGCGACCGACGCTACGATCCCGGGCTTCTTCAAACACACCTTCAATCCTTGGGGGCTGCCGCTCGTCAACACGCTGATCCTGTTGACGTCCGGCTGCACGGTGACCTGGGCGCATCACGCGCTTCTGAAGAACGACCGTCGTGGCCTCGTTATCGGCCTCGTGCTGACGGTGCTTCTCGGCATGACATTCACGTTCTGCCAGGCACTTGAGTACAGCCACGCCGGCTTCAGCTTCGCTGGGCACTCTTACGGATCGACGTTCTTCATGGCGACCGGCTTCCACGGCGCGCACGTGATGATCGGCACGATCTTCCTCTTGGTCTGCCTTGTGCGCGCAATGCGCGGTGCGTTCACGCCACAGCAGCACTTCGGCTTCGAAGCTGCCGCCTGGTACTGGCACTTCGTCGACGTCGTCTGGTTGTTCCTTTTCGCTTGCATCTACGTGTGGGGCGCAGGTCCGATCGTTCCGGGCGCAGAGTGACGCGCAGGTGCGCAACGATGATTTACGCAAGGGGCGGCCTAGAGCCGCCTCTTGCTGTTTGACCATCACGACTTTTGAAGTTTTCTAGACCGCCGTCGCTGGCGCCACATGAGATCGAGATCGCCTTGCAGTCATCAGCTCAAACCGTCTCGCCGCTCATTGCCGGACTTCGGTGCCGATGCCCGCGCTGCGGTCAGGGAAAGCTCTTCGTCAACGTGCTCAATATGCGCGATCGATGCGACGCCTGCGGCCTCGATTACAAGTTCGTCGATACCGGTGACGGACCGGCAGTGTTCGCCATCTTCATTCTAGGCTTTCTCTGCATCGGTGGCGCTCTGGTCGCGGAATTCGAGTTCGGCGTGCCATGGTGGGTGCACGTGATGCTTTGGGGCATTCTCACCCCGCTTCTTGCGGTTTTTCTCTTGCGTTTCCTGAAGGCGCTGCTGATCGCTCTGCAGTACAAGAACAAGGCTGAGGAAGCCCGTCTCTCCAAGGAGTAATCATGTTTGCGCGCTGGCGCGCCGCCGGGCTCATCTTCCCAGGGCTCATGACGATTGCCCTGCTGCCGGTCCTGATTGCTCTCGGCAATTGGCAGTGGCACCGCAAGGAGTGGAAAGAGGGCCTCATCGCCCGGATTGAAACGCGCCGAAATGCCGAGCCGGTGTCCTACCCCGCCGTTCTGTCCGAGTACGTCAAATCAGGTGACGTAGAATACACCCACATGCGCGTCACGGGCACCTTCGACTACGGCCGCGAACGGCACGTTTACGATCCAAAGGACACGTCCCAGGGGTGGGATATTTACACCCTCCTGATACCGCAAGGCGGTCTGCCGCCGATATTTGTCAATCGCGGTTGGGTCCCTGACGCGCTGAAGGACCCGTCCAAGCGGACAGAGGGGCAGGTGCCCGGGGTGGTGACGGTCACGGGATTGGTCCGGCTGCCGCCTCAGAAGACCTGGTTCTTGCCCGAGAACGATTTCGCCGGAAATCGGCTGTATTGGCGCGACCTGGACGCCATGCAGTGGGGACCTCAAGGGCCACCTTCCGAACTCCAGTTCAACGCTGAAAAGGGCCAGGCTTTCGCGCCTTTCTCGCTTGACGCTGACGCCTCACCCCCCAACCCCGGGGGCTGGCCGAAGGGCGGGACTACGGAAATCAATTTGCCCAATAACCATCTTCAGTACGTTGTAACATGGTATGGGCTTGCGTTGACCCTGATTGGCGTTTTCGTCGTCTTCGCTCGACAGCGGTTAGCGGCCTTGAGGGATGGCGAAACTCCATCCGTTGACGAGTAATTGGACGATACTCCCTGCGTTGGTATTAGTTTCGTCAGAACAACTTGAGGGCCCGCCATGCTCGGGCTTTAGGATCGAGAACGAATTTGAACTACATCTCAACGCGTGGCGAAGCCGAAAGACATGGATTTGAGGATGTTGTGCTCGCGGGGCTGGCGCGGGACGGCGGCCTCTACGTCCCCGACATCTGGCCCGTTCTCTCGCCAGAGACGATCGCTTCGTTTTCGACGAAATCGTTCGCCGAAATCGCCGTCGACGTCATCCACCCTTTCACGGGCGATGAAATTTCGCGCGCAGAGCTCGCGCGAATGGCGAGCGATGCCTACGCCGTATTCAACACGCCCGAGGTCACACCGCTCAAGACGCTGAAGCCGGGACTGACGATCCTCGAGCTTTTCCACGGTCCGACGCTCGCATTCAAGGACGTGGCGATGCAATTGCTCGCCCGTTTGATGGATCACGTACTCACCAAGAGAGGCCGACGGGCGACGATAGTCGGCGCGACGTCCGGCGACACGGGCGGAGCTGCGATCGAAGCTTTCCGCACCTCGAAGCGAGTGGACGTCTTCATCCTGTATCCGGAAGGCAGAGTGTCCGATGTGCAGCGGAAGATGATGACGACGCCGGCCGAGAAGAACGTCCACGCCCTCGCGATCCGAGGCACCTTTGACGATTGCCAGGCGCTGGTCAAAGGGATGTTCAACGACCATGGCTTTCGCGATCGCGTCGAACTATCGGGCGTCAATTCGATCAATTGGGCGCGCATCGTCGCGCAAGTGACATACTATTTCTATGCCGTATCCCGGCTTGGCGTCGCCGCATCGAAACAGTTGTCTTTCGCCGTTCCGACCGGAAACTTCGGCGACATCTTCGCAGGCTACGTCGCCAAGCGCATGGGGCTTCCGGTCCACAAGCTCATCATCGCATCGAATGAAAACGATATTTTGCCTCGCGCCGTATCGACCGGCGTGTACGCCATGCGCGACGTTATCGCGACGTCGTCTCCATCCATGGACATTCAAATTTCATCGAACTTCGAACGCTATCTGTTCGAAGCGTCCGGCCGCGATGCAGGTCGCGTCTGCGACTTGATGGGGGCACTCGCCACCAAGGGGTCTTTTGAACTGGGTGACCTCACGCAGGTCCTCCAAAAGGATTTTGCAGCTGTCTGCGCCACCGAACCGGACGTAGCCGATTGCATTCGATCCACCGAGGAGCGATACGGCTATCAACTCGATCCCCATACCGCCTGCGCATTCGTCGCCGCTGAACAGGTGGCAGACGAGCATACCGTCGTCCTTTCTACCGCCCATCCGGCGAAATTCCCGGACGCCATCGAAGCGATCACCAATAAGCGTCCTCCTCTGCCGCCAGGGTTCGAGCACCTGATGACGGATAACGAGCGTTTCGATGTGCTACCCAACAGCCTCGCCGCGGTTGAAGAGTTCGTCCTTCATCACACTCGCGCTGCTTCGGGGGTGTCGCGATGACGACGGAGATCACGACTCTTCGGAATGGGATCCGCGTCGTTACCCAGCACATCCCGCGTCTCGAAACGGTATCGCTCGGCGTCTGGGTGGCGGTAGGCGCGCGTCATGAACGCGATGACCAGCACGGTCTCGCTCACTTTCTCGAGCACATGGCGTTCAAGGGCACAAAGGAGCGCTCCGCCCGTCAGATTGCCGACGAAATCGAAAGCGTCGGCGGCGACCTCAACGCTTCGACCGGCTTGGATACCACCGCCTATTTCGCTCGCGTTTTGAAAGGCGATGATCAGGTTGCTTTGGAACTCATCGCCGACATCCTACTGAATTCGAAGTTTGCCGCCGACGATATCGAGCGCGAGCGGGTAGTCATTCAGCAAGAGATTGCCGCCTCGGATGACAACCCGGACGACATGGCTTTCGATCTCATGCAGGGTGTCGCATTTCCAGGCCAGTCTCTTGGCCGCCCCATCCTAGGTACCAAGGCGAGCGTTGGAAGCTTTCAGGCGGCCGACTTCAAGTGGTACCTCGATCAGCACTATCTCCCTGATGCAATTGTCGTTTCCGCTGCGGGCGCAGTACACCATCAATCCATAGTTCGCCACGTTGAGGCCCTATTCGGTGGGCTCACTCATCGTGAACGGGGAAGTGAATCGGCTGCGTATTACCGGGGAGGCTTTGCCGGTTCGAACAAGCCCTTTGAGCAAAGTCATTTACTCATCGGGTTTCCGGGACCGTCCTATCTTGAACCGGATTTCTACACTGCGCAGGTCTTTTCGGGATTGTTTGGCGGCGGAATGTCGTCGCGGCTGTTTCAAGAGATCAGAGAAGAACGAGGCCTTTGTTACTCGATCGACTCTTCCATCTGGGGATTAAGGGACACTGGAATGCTGTCGGTCCATGCAGCCACATCCCCGGAACTTGTCGACGAACTGGCCGAGGTCGTTGCAGCGCAATTGACTGAAATCGCAGAAGCGGGGCCGACCGAGCCAGAACTGCAACGCTCCAAGGCGCAGCTGAAGGCCGGGCTCCTGATGGCCCTCGAAAGCTCTGCAGCAAATGCCGAGCAAATGGCCCGTCAGCTTCTCACCCATGACCGCCTCATTCCCATCGCCGAGTTGATCGAACAGGTCGACGCTGTCGACGCCGCAAGGATCAAAGCGTTTGCACGACAGTTGACCACGGAGGCGCCCTCGGTCGCGGTCATTGGCTCAGGCCGCAAGTCCTCGGCACAAGCCTCGCGCATAGCCTCGCGGTTCGCGCCGATTGAAGCCCCGGTCGCCGTTGGCAAGGCAGCGAGGTAAGCGGCGGTATGGCATTTCTCCGCTCAATCCGTCCCGACGAGGATTTCGAGGTCGTAAGCGGTCGCGCGCTGACTTTACGCCAGCCTGTGGTCGCGGATTACACCGCCTGGGCTGAACTCCGAGCGCTGAGTCGCGCCCATCTGACGCCGTGGGAGCCGACGTGGTCGCCGGACGATTTATCCCGCACCATGTACCGCCGCCGCCTGAGAGCCTATGCCAAAGATATCCACAACGATGTCTCTTACCCCTACTTCATCTTCGAGAACGCCACTGGGGCACTGATTGGCGGAATTACCCTCTCGAACGTGCGGCGTGGATCGGCGCAGACGGCGTCTTTAGGCTATTGGATGGGTGCACCCTATGCTGGCCGTGGGCACATGCGGGAGGCTGTCGGTATGCTTCTGCCAATGGCCTTCAACGCCCTGCGGCTCCACCGCATCGAGGCCGCCACGATGTTGAACAACTTCGCTTCTATGCGGGTACTCGAGACCGTCGGGTTCGAGCGCGAAGGCATGGCCCGGGGATACCTGAAGATCAACGGCCGATGGGAGGACCACATCCTCTACGCGTGCTTGGCCGAGGGGCTGGCCGCAGTGAGGTTGGAACAGGGGGGCTGATGGCAGCCTGGGGGAAGGGCAGGGGGACGCGAACACGAGCCTGGCTAGGGCTTGTGGGTATCGTCGCGGCTTGCCTCGTGTCACTCGCGGGCCGTGCCGAGGCGTTGACGCCGATCCCCGTTGGCGCTGACCAAGAACGCATTGAAATCACCACCCTTGGCGAAGCCTATGAAGGCCGAGGCGACAGCTTGCAGGTTGAGACCGCGGCCGGATCGGATGGCGTCTCTGGCCGTATGACAGTTCGGGCCTCTGTTCCCGGCACCAGCCCGAATTGGATGGTCTTCGCGCTAACCAACAAGACGGACAAATCGCTCGAACGCCTTTTAACGGCCGATCGCTATACGATTGTGGGGTCCGGCACCGTCTGGCCCGACTTGGACGCGCGCCGCATCGAAAGCGTGACGCCTTCCGTGGGGTTCGTTCCGGAACGCATTAAGAGCGATAAGGCAGACGTTTTCCGCATCACGCTGGAGCCCGGGCAGACGATTACGTATGTGGCCGAGCTGGCTGGCGATCGCTATGCGCGCATGTACCTATGGCAGCCGATCGACTACGAAATTAAAAGTCGCGACCGCCAGCTCTTCAATGGCGCGATGCTTGGGTTGACAGGCCTGCTTGCGATTTTTTTGACGTCCATTTTCGCGGCAAACCACAAGCTCATTTTTCCTGCTGCGGCCCTCGTCGCCTGGACGGTGCTGAACTATCTCTGCGTAGATTTCGGCTTCTTCCATAAACTTTTCAATTTGCGGCCCGAGGACAACGCGGTCTATCGCGCCGCGGGCGAAGCTGCCATGGCGTCGAGCTTCGTCATCTTCCTTTCGACATTCCTGCGGCTGGGCCTTTGGCACGGCATCGTTCGCATGATGATCGGCGTTTGGATCGTTGCGCAGCTGACGTTGATCGCCGTGGCCGTCATCGACCCGCGTCTCGCAGCGACGTTCGCGCGCCTGTCTTTTCTGGCGATCGGTAGCGTGGGTGGGCTGTTTATCGTGTTCCTGGCGTTCAAGGGCCAGGATCGTGCTTTGTCACTGGTGCCCACGTGGCTGCTGTTTCTCGTCTGGGTATTCGCGACCGGCATGACGCTTACCGGCCGCATGTCGGGCGACGTCGTGGTTGCAAGTCTCGTTGCGGGCTTGGTCCTCGTAGTCATCCTGATGGGTTTCACCGTCACCCAGTTCGCGTTCCGATCCGCCGACGCGGTTTATTCCGGCGCCCCGAACGAGCTGCAAAGCCGATCACTTGCTCTTGCCGCTTCCGGATCGACAATTTGGGAATGGAACATCCGCCGCGACGAGATCAAGGTCGGATCCGAAGTCGAGATGGCGCTTTCGTTGATGCCGGGTGAGTTGTCGTCGAAGGTCGAGGACTTCCTCAAGCATGTCCACCCAACGGATAAGGAACGCTTCCGGGTAACGCTGATGTCGGCGCAGGAGCGCTCCGGCATTCGCATCAAGAGCGATTTCCGCTTGCGGCATTCCGATAACAGCTGGCGTTGGTTCGAGCTGGAAGCCGCAAGCGTCCCGAATGCCGATGGCCGGACCCTTCGCTGCGTCGGACTGATGCGCGACGTGTCGGACTCGAAGCGTGCACACGAGCGTCTGCTGCACGACGCCGTCCATTGCCGCCTGACCGGTCTTCCCAATCGCGAACTCTTCATCGACCGCCTGAAGAATGTTGTCGTTCGGGCCAAGTCCGACAACACCGTGAAGCCCGCTGTCATCTTCATCGACCTTGATAAGTTCAAGAGCGTGAATGCTTCCTTCGGGCTCGTCCGTGGCGACAGCCTATTGTTGACGGTCGCGCGTCGCCTCCAGCGCCATCTTGGCCCACAGGATACCGTTGCCCGCGTAGGCGGCGACCAGTTTGCAATGCTATTCACTGGAGAGCGAGAAGCCCGCAACCTGCCGGCCCTTGCCGAGCGCGTACGCCGGTCGCTCCGTGCGCCGATCCCGCTCGCCAATCAGGAAGTGATTTTGACGGGCTCGATGGGAGTCGCGGTCTGGGAAGGAACCCAAGCCGCCGATAGCGATCTCCTGAAGGATGCAGAACTCGCGATGTATCGGGCCAAGCAGAGCGGTTCCGATCGCATTGAAGTCTTCGATCCGTCGATGCGGCGTGATCGTGAAGCTGACGAACAGATTGAAGCGGATCTCGCGCGCGCGATCGAGAAGAACCACCTTAAGGTCTTATACCAACCGATCGTCTACCTCCCGACCAAGGAACTCGCCGGTTTCGAGGCGCAGCTGCGCTGGGAGCATCCAAATCTTGGTCTCATAAATCCGCTGGCCCAACTGGGCGAAACCGCCGACACCGAGCTGCTGATCAAGCTCTGCTCTTATCTCTTGGTAAAAGCTGCCAAGGACGTCGCTCGGTGGGCTTTGGAGCTTCCCCGCTCAGAGCGACCCATCTTTGTCTCCGTCAACGTCTCGGGCCGACAGTTCTTCCGTCCGGAATCCGTTCAGGAAGTGCGCCACGTTCTTGGCCGCAATATTGCTCCGCAAGGCACGATGCGCTTGGAAATTTCCGAGAGCTTGCTGATGGATAATCCCGAACAGGCGGTCGAGGTTTTGAAGGTCCTCAGCGGGTCGGGCGTCGAACTGACCCTTGACGATTTTGGCACCGGCTTTTCATCCCTCGCCTATCTGCACCGGTTTCCATTCGATACGATCAAGATCAATGGTGGACTTGTGCGCGGTTGCGGGACCGGAAGCGGCGCCGCGATCATGCGCTCCATGGTGGCGCTCGCCCACGAGCTTTCGATGACCATTACGGCCGAAGGGGTCGAACGAGCTGATGAAGCCGTTTTTCTGCGTTCTATCGGTTGCGAATACGCGCAGGGCTATCACTTCGGCGAGCCCATTCCCGAACGTGCCGTCTCGCAGCTTCTGAAAATGGTTCGCCGGTCCGAGCGCAAGCTTCAGCCGCGCGGCTTTTTCCGGCCAAAACCCAAGTCAATTTCGAAGGACCCAAAGAAGCCCGCA
>NZ_RXIZ01000022.1:3566-101888 GCF_003987855.1 Hyphomicrobium sp. | reverse complement strand
CCAATGCCATCCGCGACGACCAATGGAGCCTTGAACGGCACCCCGATGATCGGAAAATCGAATGGGCATGCCAAGCCCGCGCCTGAAGGTCCTTCCCCGCGGCTTGAGCCCATAACGACCCCAACCATACCGCCTTCGATTTCCGCGTCGCTGGCAAAGACGAATCTGCCGCCGCCGTCCTTGATGCAATCTCCGTCAACACAGACCCGCTCGCCAAGCGCCGCGCCGAGCCCGCTCCAACCGCCGCCTGCTCAAGTCGCGACCAATGGATCGGCGCCGCCCGCGCCCGCGCCAGGGAGGGCATTGTCAGAGCGCCCCGAGCAGCAGAGGGATAATATTGTTTCGCCGCTTGCAGAGGCCCTCGCGCGGGCGAGCGGCACGTCGCCTCTGCAGGGTAGCGCACCTCCGCCTCCCCCGCCCCCCGGACCTGCAAAGGGCCCTGCGCCGGCGGGAACTCCGATCCAGCGCAGCGATACGCCGACGATCATTCCGACGACGGCGCCTCCTCCGTTGCCGGCCAATGGGGCAAATGGCTTTCCGTCCGAGCCCGCGACCCAGCCTGATTTTTCGACGTTGCCCCCGTCGATCGCGGCGAGTCTCGCCCGGCTCGCGGGTACGCCTCTGCCAGGCGAGAAAACGAGTGGCGGGCCCGCGGGTAGCGAGGTTGCGCGCGGGGACGCAAAGAAGGCGTCAAAAATCGGCTAAGGCCGGGTTACCAGGAGACTGCCGCCCGACGCCGGCTTCAGGCGTGCCCGGCGTCACTGACCAGGTGCGAAAGATCAATTCCTATTTTGGCAAGCGCCCGCGAATACTTGCTCTCCAGATCCTCATCGAAAATGAGGTCCGGATCGGCAGGACAATGGAGCCAGCCGTTCGCGAGCAACTCCGTCTCCAACTGCCCCGGTGACCAACCGGCGTAACCGAGCGCGAGGAGAGCCCGTGCTGGACCGCGCCCCTGCGCAATGGCTTTCAGAATGTCGATGGTTGCCGTGAGGCACACGCCCTTCTCGATCGCCAAGGTTGAATCTTCGGTAAAATAGTCAGAGCTATGAAGCACGAAGCCGCGCCCGGTTTCGACAGGTCCACCGACTTGAATCGACAGCGACAAAACCTCGCTTGTGATCTCATCATCTTTATTGCGGGGGGAAATGCCAAGCCGTTCCAGCAGGTCCGGCGCTGAAATATGGTTCGCGCGTTGATTGATAATGAGCCCCATCGCGCCTTCAGATGAATGGGCGCACATGTAGATGACCGAGCGTTGAAACCGCCGGTCCGTCATCGACGGCATCGCGATGAGGAGCTGCCCTTCGAGCTTAATCTCCGGACTCTCCGTCCGGCCCGTCTGTCGGCTGACCTTCATAATAACGAGACTAACCCTATACTACGGCGACGTGAAGATCCTTAAACAACGCAAGAGGATACCCCATGTAACGGCCGCGTCCTTCTACGCATATTAGAGCGCAAGGCAGGGCTACAAGGGCCGCCCGGGCCTTCATGACCGGGATTTAAGTTTGAAGAGGCGCTGATCGTGATCAAGTGGGCGTTAGGTTTGTTGCTGGTGAGTTCGGCAGCCGCTTGGGCGGATACCGCGGCGGTCTCCTCAGACTGGTATCGCGGGTTCAACAATCAGGTGCGGCTCGTTGCCGGCCATGCCGCGCGCGATGGCCAGCAGGGTCTGTATGCCGGTGTCGATCTGTCGATGCCCGGCGGTTGGAAAACATATTGGCGTTCCCCCGGGGACGCAGGTGGCGTTCCGCCGGAATTCGATTGGGAAGGCTCTGACAATCTCGCCTCGGCGACGGTGCTCTATCCCGCCCCCCATCGAATTCACGATAAGGCTGGCGATGTGGTCGGCTACAAAGACGCTATTCTTTTCCCCGTTCTTCTCACGCCAAAAGACCCAAAACGGCCAATTACGCTTCATGCCAAGATCGCTTACGGCGTGTGCAAGGATATCTGCATTCCGGCCGAAGCCGACTTGAAGCTTGTCGTTCCGCCAGACGTCGGGAACTCACCCGAATTGGCGAAGGCGTTGGCCAGCGTTCCCGGCTCGACCGCACGGACCGAACACGATCCGCATTTAGCTTCTTGGCGCATCGACCAGTCCGCC
The DNA here is from genome assembly GCF_003987855.1 of Hyphomicrobium sp. GTDB lineage: Bacteria > Pseudomonadota > Alphaproteobacteria > Rhizobiales > Hyphomicrobiaceae > Hyphomicrobium_B. The sequence goes on along the minus strand of NZ_RXIZ01000022.1, from coordinate 99,778 downwards.
GGAAAGCCGAAGCTCGTGCTCGATGTGGCGAGCGCCGCTCCCGAAACCGCGGATGCGTTCGTCGAAGGACCAGCTGGGGTCTACGTGCCGCTTCCCAAGCGCGTTTCAGTCGCTGGCAAGGCCCTGCTCGAAGTCGATCTGACCGATGGCGTCAACATAAAGGATCTGGCGGGCAAGCCGTTGCGTATCACAATGATCGACTCTCAGGGACAGTCAGAGACGACGATAAAGTTCGAGTAGCATGCCTCGACGTTGAGGTAGAGATAGCCCACCGAGCACCCAATCACGGAGGAAAAGCCGCATGACGATCAAGGTCGGAGACCATCTGCCAGAAGGGAAATTCACGGTCATGGGACCGGATGGCCCGGCAACCAAAACCGTCAGCGAGATCTTCGCGGGTAAGAAGGTGGCGATGTTTGCGGTGCCGGGTGCCTACACCCCGACGTGCAGCAAAAGCCATATGCCGGGCTTCGTCGATCGCGTCGACGAATTGAAAGCGAAGGGCATCGATACGATCGCCTGCACTGCCGTCAACGACGTCTTCGTCCTGACGAACTGGGCAGAAGATACGGGTGCAACGGGCAAGATCGAGATGCTGGCCGACGGGTCCGGCGACTTCGCGAAAGCTATCGGGCTGGATATCGACTTATCGAACTTCGGGCTGGGCTTGCGCTCAAAGCGCTACGCGATGCTTGTCGAGGATGGCACAGTCAAGGTTCTCAACGTTGAAGATTCCCCGCCGATTGCCGACAAGTCGAGCGCCGCAACGCTATGCTCAATGATCGATCGCTCACTCTAGATCGTCGGCGGCAAGCTCCGCACGCCGGCCGCTCTTGAAAGGGGCCATGGCCAAGCGCGCCAGTTCATCGGCGCGCTCATTCTCTGGGTGTCCGGCGTGCCCCTTGAGCCAATGCCAGGTGACATGATGCTTGGCGCGAAGAGCGTCGAGTTCTTGCCAAAGCTCCGCGTTCTTCACCGGCTTCTTGTCGGCTGTCTTCCAGCCGTTTTTCTTCCAGCCGTGAATCCACGACGTAATGCCCTGACGGACGTAATTGCTGTCGGTCCAGAGTTCGACATCGCTTTTTCTCTTCAGCGCTTCTAGCGCTGAAATCGCGCCTTTGAGCTCCATGCGATTGTTCGTCGTGAGCGGCTCGCCCCCGTTGATCTCCTTGCGGTGCGCGCCCGAAATAAGGATCGCGCCCCAGCCTCCCGGACCAGGATTGCCTGAACAGGCGCCGTCACTATAGATCTGAACCTTGGGACGTTCGGCGGTCATGAGATCAATTGTGGTGCGTAGTCTGCGATGCTGGCCGCCGACTGATGGAATGCGAGCCGGCGGATGTAGTCGGCCGGATCCTTGCGAGCGACCAGGGCATCCTTCGGCGTATTGAGCCAATCATAGCTTCGGGTCAGCAGAAAACGCATCGCGGCGCCGCGCGCGAGTGTGGGCATGGACTGGCGCTCCTTGGCGCTTAAGGGCCGCACGCTTTCGTAGCCCTGTAGAAGCGCAGCGCCCTTGCTCGGCTCGAATTCCGAATCAGGATCGAAGCACCATGCGTTGAGGCATACCGCGATGTCGTACGCGAGGGAGTCGTTGCACGCGAAATAAAAGTCGATGATCCCGGAAAGCTTCTCGTCGATGAAAAACACGTTGTCCGGAAAGAGGTCGGCATGAATTACGCCTTCCGGCAGATCGGTTGGCCAAGCGTGCTCGAGAAAACCTAGTTCTTGCTGTATGAGCGACCCGAGGCCTGAATCAATTTCGCCGGCGCGTGAGGCGAACTTCTCGAACAGAGGCCGCCAGCCTGAAAGTCCCAACGCATTGGGTCGATATAGTGGGAAGTCTCTGCCGGCCATATGCATGCGCGCAAGAGCGCTGCCGAGCTCACGGCAATGATCGGCTTTTGGCCGTTTTGGCCAAACACCCTTGAGAAAAGTCACGAGAGCCGCATGACGCTTCGAAAGCTCATTGAGCACATTGCCTCTGCGATCGCGCACCGGCAACGGGCAGCTCACGCCGTGAGCCGAGAGGTGCTCCATCAAGCCCAGAAAGAAAGGTAGATCGGCGACATCAACCCGCTTCTCGTATATCGTCAGGATGAAAGTGCCGGCAGTCGTGTGCAGCAGATAATTGGTATTTTCGACGCCTTCGGCGATGCCTTTGAACGAAAGCAGTTTGCCGAGGTCATACCCGGCAATAAAGCGCGCGAGTTCCTCGTCGCTGACTTCAGTATAAACCGCCATGTCCTGCGCGCTGAGTTAGTGCTGCTCGGCCGGAGCGCGTGCGACCCTGACCTCGCGCGGCACGTTGAAGACGACACGTTCTTCGAGCGTGGTCACGACGTCGATAGTGACATCATAACGGCTGCGAAACGCCTCGACCACTTCCTCGACGATGACTTCCGGCGCGGATGCGCCCGCTGTTATTCCGACCGTCTCGGCGCCCTCTAACCTATCCCAGGGGATATCGGCAGAGCGCTCGACCAGGAATGAAAAACGGCACCCTGCGCGCGATGCTACTTCGACGAGCCTGAGCGAGTTGGAACTCTTGGGCCCACCCACAACGATAAGGCCGTCGATCTGCGGCGCAAGCGCCTTGACCGCATTCTGACGATTAGTCGTTGCGTAGCAAATGTCTTCTTTTACCGGGCCACCGATCCCTGGGAAGCGTTCCTTTAGAACCGCAACGATCTCTGCCGTATCGTCGAGCGACAGGGTCGTCTGAGTGACATAGGCAAGCTTGGAAGCATCGCGTGGGACGAAGGCCATGACGTCTTCGACGGTCTCGACGAGCGTAATTGCGCCTTCGGGAAGTTGACCTAAGGTGCCCACCACTTCCGGATGTCCGGCGTGGCCGACGAGGATGATCTCTTTGCCCTGTTCGTAATGCCGCGCTGTCTCCATGTGGACCTTGGACACCAGCGGGCAGGTCGCGTCGACCACGAACATATTTCGATGGCGCGCTGCCTCGGGAATGGCCTTGCTCACACCGTGTGCCGAAAAGATCACGGGCTGAGCGGTATCTGGAATCTCATCCAGCTCCTTCACAAAAACGGCGCCTTTGGCCCTCAGGGAATCAACGACGTAACGGTTGTGCACGATCTCATGTCGGACGTAGACGGGGGCGCCGAATTTGGTCAAAGCCTGTTCTACGATCTGAATCGCGCGATCCACGCCGGCACAGAACCCGCGGGGCGCGGCAAGTAGGATTTTGAGGGGCGGCTTTTTCATCGTCGCTTCGCTTTGGTTAAGGCCGGACATGGAAGAAAGACGTCCTCTATTTTCGGTCGACTGGCATGAAAATGCATTTGGGGGCCGGTGACGTCGGATGCTACGGTGGTTTTCTGACAATACAAGGGGCCGGGGAAGCGAACCTCGGGGGACAGTGTTGCACAATTCGGGTTTTCGGCACCCTTTTGGCAATGATGTGACGTTGAAGCGTCGCCTCTCTGCGCCGATTACCCGCGTCGTTACGACAGCGACGCTCGCTCTGCCTTTGGCTGCACTTGGTGGCTGCGGTATGTCCTCGCTGACGTCCGGCCTCGGTGGCGGGATGTTTGGCGGTTCGTCCGCCACATCCGAGGTTGCTTCCGTGAATGAGGCGCAATTGTTGGATGCCGCCAAGTCGGGCGATCCGAGTGCGACTGGAAGCACGTTCTCCGGCGACGTCGATGCCGGCTGCCCGAGGCTCGTAATTGCTCCGCACGACAATTACATCACCTTCTACGAGGTCGGCCACGTTGGCGACGCGCTCGCCGTCGCGCAACGAGGCGAAATCACGAAGACAGCGCGCGAATGTCAGGTTGAGCCTGGCCGAGTAACGGTCAAATACGGATTCTCTGGGCGACTGTTGCTAGGACCCAAAGGTCAGCCGGGCAGCGTGACGTTACCGATCACCGTCGCCGTCAACGACGGCAAGCGGACGAAAATCACGACCGATAGCGTGAAGCTGGATGTCAGCGTCGGCCTCGACAAACCCATCAGCTACTTCTCGACCGTCCGCACGATCACGTTTCCGATCGCAGAAGGTTCTCGCCCAGGTGAGTATCAGCTGGTTGTCGGCTTCGACAGTCGCGCGCCAAGTTCTGGCTGAGACCCGAACCGCACACTGCTCATCGCTTGAAATAAAAAAGCCGGGCACGACGCCCGGCTTTGATCGTTTCAGCCATTCGCGGTTGGCTTAGTTGAGCTTGCCGCGAAGATCGTTGATCGACTGCGAAACGAGCGTATGCCCAGTGTCGCCGGTCGCGCGAGACTTCAGAATCTCGTGCGCTGCGGCCAATGCCGTCTCGACAGCAGTTGATCGTACTTCGCTCAAGGCCTGGGCCTCTGCGCGGGCGATCTTGTCTTCTGCCATCTTCGAGCGTCGGTCGAGGCTCTCTGCAAGCGATTTGCGTGCGTCGGCAGCCAAGGCTTCCGCTTCTCGCTTTGCTTGTTCGATGATGGATTGCGCCTCTTTCTCGGCCTCGCGCGCTTTGCGCTGGTAGTCGGCAAGAAGAGCCTGCGCTTCCTCGCGAAGCTTGCGGGCTTCGTCGAGCTCCTTGCGAATGCCTTCAGCGCGGGCGTCGAGGGCTTTCCCAAGAGCGCCAGGAACGCCGAAGTAAACGAGCAAGCCGATGAACGCCAGGAAGGCGATCATCACCCAGAAAATAGGATCTTGAGGGTCGAACATGGTCCTAAATCCTCACTCGCCCGCCACGGGACGCAGAACCTTCTTCACGTCGTCGGACGAAACGTCCTGACCAATCAGCTTCTCGACGACGGCGCGCGCCGTATCGTTCGCGATATCGCCGATGGCCGAGAGAGCCTTCGACTTCGATGCTGCAATCCGTGAGTCGGCATCACGAAGCTTGCCGGCGATCTGCTCGTCGACACGGTGACGCTCACTTTCGGTCTCCGCTGCGAGCTTCTCACGCGTATCCTTGGCGATCCCCGATGCATTGCTTCGGGCATCCGCCAGAGCTTTCTCGTAATCAGCCAGCGCTTTATCGGTCTCGTCCTTGAGCCGGGCAGCGGCATCCAGATCGCGCTTGATCCTGTCCCGACGTTCTTCGATCACTTCGCCGACGCGCGGCAAAGCGATTTTCGACATCACGAAGAACAGCGCGAGGAACGTGACGACCAGCCAAAAGAGCTGCGTCTCGAAGGTGTGAGGATTTAGCTGCGGCAAGCCTCCCTTATGGGCGGCTTCCCCGGCCGCCTCAGCGGCGACCGCAAACAGCATGGTAGTGCCGGCAAACATCAGTGCCTCCGGTTGATCGGGCGTGGTTTGACTTCCCGGCCCAGGCTCAACCGTAGAGGATGATGAGAGCGATCAGAAGGCCGAAAAGGCCCGTCGCTTCAGCAAGCGCGAAGCCGATGAGCAGGTTCGTGAACTGCGATGCGGCGGCAGACGGGTTGCGAAGCGCGCCCGAAAGGTAGTTGCCGAAGATGTTGCCGATGCCGATGCCGGCGCCGATGAGCGCGAAGCAGGCGAGGCCGGCGCCGATGAACTTGGCGGCTTGCGGATCCATGAAGTCTCTCCCTTAAGTGCAGTTTAGTGGTTTCAGATAAACAGCAAAACGGGATGTCGGCGAACCAGTCCGCCTTCATCCCGCATTGTTCAGTGATGCATGTTGACTGCGTCGTTCAGGTAGATGCAGGTCAGAACGGTGAAGATGAAGGCCTGCAGGAACGCCACCAGCAACTCTAGGCCGGTGAACGCGACCATGAACCCGGTCGGCGCGATCTTGCCCCACCAGGGGAGCAGCACCGCGAAGCCCGCGAAGACTTCAAGCATGGTGTGTCCGGCCATGATGTTTGCGAAAAGACGCACGGAGTGGCTGATCGGGCGAATGAGATAAGACGTCAGCTCGATCGGAATGATGATCGGCATCAGCCAGAGGGGCACCCCTGAAGGCGCAAAGAGTTTGAGATAGCTGACGCCGTGCTTCCAGAAGCCGACGAACGTCGCCACCAGCCAGACCATGGCGGCCAGTGCGAACGTCACAATGATGTGGCTCGTCACGGCGAAATTGCCCGGAATCAGCCCGAAAATGTTGAGCACGAGAATGAAAATGAAGATGGTGAAAACCCAGGGGAAGAACTTCATGCCTTCCTCGCCGATGTTTTCCTTCACCATTCCGGCGATGTATTCGTAGACGACCTCAGCCGTCGACTGGATGCGGGTCGGAACGAGCGCGCGCCCGCGCATCGCAAAGAGCATGTAGCCGACGATGACCGCAAACGCGAGGACCATCATCAACGACGAGTTGGTGAACGAAATATCGTGACCGAGAAGATCAAGATCTATGATCTTCTTGATCTCGAACTGCTCCATCGGACCATGATGTCCGGTGCCTTCCGCAGCCAAGGCCTACCCCCTAGTCTCTCATTCTTCTTCGTCGTCTTTGACGGACGGCGCTGCTTTTTGCAGCGGTTCGATTTTTGTCTGCGCCTCTTGAGCAGCGCGGACAACATTTAGAAGGCCCGCCGCAAAGCCTATGATGACCAGAACGATCATCAGCCAAGGCGCCGTGCCGAACTGCCGATCAAGTGCCCAACCAAGCCCGCCGCCGACGACCACGCCGACAATCAACTCGGCCGCAAACTTGAACGCGGCTCCATAGGCGGATTGGTTCTGATATCCACCGCCCGCCGACCGTTCGACCTTGGCTTTCTGCGATTTGAGCGCGTCAAGCTTTTGGCCAAGTTCCGCCGACCGCTTGCGAAACGCTTCACGGTCTTCCGGGCTAATTTCACCGCGTTCCGGACGCTGATCCTTGTCATTGCCTGACATGGCTCAAACCATCCAGTTATCGCGGAAAACCTGCCGCTCGGGGAGATCGACGGCGCGGACCATAGTTAGGGGGTATAGGGGTGTCAAGGAATTGGGCATAATGCTGTCTCTCATCGGGGTACGGCGAAACCGCGCAGGCTCGCCTGAACTCTTTTCAGCACGATTTCCGGTGCAGCGCGAAACAAAACGCCCATTCCGCGGGTGCGGAATGGGCTGATCAGTTTCGCTAAACTTTTAGGCACGCGCTAGGGCGCGGACTGATTTTGTGGAGCCGCTGAGGGAGCCGGTGCTGGCGTACTGTCTGCACCTCCTGAGGAAGCAGGCTCAGCGGCCTGCTGCGTGTTCTGATCGGGATTTCCGCCAGAGGAAGCGTCCACGCTTGCTGGCGTTTTAAACCAAAAACCAACGACCAGCACCACGCCGACCACGATCGCGAGAACCATCGACCCAATGAGCACGCGAAAGTTCGATTTTTTCGGACTGGCCTGCCGCGCGTCGGTCGGCTCGATGGTCTCTCGGGTCGCCCGGGGATCTCGTTGCGGTTGCATGCTGCGCCTCCTTGTTCCTAATGGAACGGAACGCCTCCCCCACTGACAGGTTCCAGCACGATGCCGCGACCACAATTTCGTGGTAGGCGCAACCTCAAGGCTTAGCTGGCTTCGCGGAAGCTCTGAGCAGTTTGCAGATCGACTGAGACGAGCTGCGACACACCTTTCTCCGCCATCGTGACACCGAACAGCCGGTTCATGCGCGCCATCGTCATCGGATGATGCGTGATCACAAGGAACCGCGTCTCCGTCTCGGCCGACATCTGCTCCATGAGACGGCAGAAGCGATCGACGTTGGCGTCGTCGAGCGGGGCATCGACTTCGTCGAGAACGCAGATTGGTGAAGGATTGGTCAGGAAGACCGCGAAAATCAGCGAAAGTGCCGTCAGCGTCTGTTCGCCACCGGAGAGAAGAGACAGCGTCGCAGGCTTCTTTCCCGGCGGCTTGGCAATAATTTCCAACCCGCCTTCCAGAGGATCTTCGGGACTTTCGATCATTTCGAGCCGCGCTTCGCCGCCACCGAAAAGGTGAGTGAAAAGCCGTTCGAAATGCGTATTCACCGTTTGGAACGCTTCATCCAGCCGAGACTTGCCTTCCCGATTGAGCTGCTGAATGGCCTGCCTCAGCTTGGCTATTCCCTGCTCCAGGTCGTCCCGTTCCGCGAGCAAGCTTTCAAGCTGCTTGGAAATATCAGCCAAATCCTCATCGGCCTGGAGGTTCACGCCGCCCAGGCGCTCACGATCGGCTTTGAGTTTCGTTAGATGACGCTCGACGTCGACAAGCGGCGGTATCGCAGAGGCATCGGGCAACCCCGCGAGCGCCAAGCAATTCTCCGGCGCAACCTCGAAGGTCTCGCGGATGTCGCGGGCCGCTTCCTGCCGCTTATGTCGCGCATTCTCAAGGCGTGTCTCGATGCGCGCCTTCGCTTCACGTGCTGCCGAAACCTCGGCTTGATTGGCCCTGAGGGCATCTACAGCCGCCTTGGCCGCGGTCTCTGCCTCCGCAAGTGCGTCGGCCGCAGCCTTGCGCTCCGCTTCCGCTCGCGACAGTGCGGAAAGTAGGTTTTCGCGTTGAGCAGAAATTTTTGCGGGAAGATCCGCCGTCGCCGTGATCTCGTCCTGCGCTTCCTTGAGGCGCGCGCTCAGGCTTTCCACTTGCGCTTCCGCGCTGGCTTGGCGTGCCTTCCAGCGTGCGATCTCTGCGTGAGAATGGCGAATGCGCTCGGCTCTGATCTGCTTGTCACGATCCAACGAGCCAAGACGAACCCGGGCTTCTGCCACTTCACGCCGAGCACCTTCAGCCTCTGCCTGAGCCGTCTTCAATACCGGCTCGAGGTCTTCTCCTTCGCTCATCGTTACGATGTGGGCTTCGATCTCGACGTGACGCGCCTGGGCGGTCGTTAGGTCTTCGTCCGCTCTCGCGCGCTGAGCCGTGACCGCAGCGAGTCGCGTCTCGCTCTCGCGCTGTAGCTTTTCGAGGCCCGTGAGCTGCTGGCGCACCTGCGCAAGCTCGTTCTGCTTCTCGCGATAAAGCTGACGGAGCCGGCGCTCCTCCGCCTCGGCCTGCTGCATCGCTGTCGCGGCAGCGCGCTCGGCATCGATCGTTTCCTTGGCTTCATTGAGAACGGCCTGTGCCTTGCGGTCGAGCTCCGCAAGCCGGTTCTTGTGAGCGAGACGCTGCGCTGCCGGTGTCACGCCATGAGATGCGGCAACGAAGCCGTCCCAACGCCACAGGTCACCTTCGGGCGAGACGAGCCGCTGGCCGGGCTTCAAATGTGGCTGAAGGCGTGCTCCGTCCGCTCGCTGGACGACGCCGATCTGCCTCAATCGCCGCGCAAGTTCGATCGGTGCTTCGACGTGCATATCGAGCGGCTCGGCATCGGCAGGCAACGCATGATCTTCGGCCGGAAGATCGAGCCGCCGCCAGTGCACGGCAGCTTCGGGCGCGATCGGCGCTTCCAGATCATCGCCAAGCGCCGCACCTAGGGCGGGTTCATATCCCGGGGACACTCGAATGTAATCGACGGCTGGCGGATAGGCGTCTGCGTTGCCGCTTGCAAGCAGCTTCGCAATCGTCTCGCGCTCCGTGGAAAAAGCATTAGCAGCCAGCCGCACCCGCTGCGCTTCATCACGGCGCGCTTTTGCTTCGGCCTGAGCTGCTCGAACCGTCTCTTCGGCAGCGAGCGCACTCGCTTCGATCGCGGAAATTTCCTGCGCCAGCGCTTGTCCGCGTTGGGCCATTGCCGAAAGTTTTTCGCTGTCAGGAGCCTTCGCCCTTAGATCGGCAATCTGTGCATCGAAAGCTGCGATCTGACGCGTGACCTTGGCCACAACATCTTTTCTTTCGGCGAGCGCCGATTCGAGGCTGCGCAATCGTGCCCGGGCGTCGGCGGCGCGATGCGTGATGTCGGCGAAGTGCGCATCCGCAGTTGCTCGGCGCTGCTCCGCAGCCTCGTATGTGATCTTTTCGGCGGCCTCCTCCTCGATCCCTTTGCGATCGGCTTCCTGGATTGCAGCCAGATCGGCATCGAGATGGAGGAGCGTTTCCTTCGCTTCCGAAATAAAGCCGCTTTCGCGCTTCAGATCGGCTTCGAGTTGCTTCGCGCGGGCATCAAGCTCGCGCGCACGTTCGGCCGCACGTGTTGCCTCGCGTTCGAGATTCTCCTGTTCGATCTTGAACCGCGCGAGAGCCGCACCCTTGGCGGCCTCGGCTTCTCTCAAGGGCGGCAACGCCTCGGTGAGCCGGATCTCGGCGTTGAACGATTTCGTTTCCGCTTCGGTGGCCGCGCCAAGCCGCATCATAGCGTCGGTAAGCTGTGCTTCTTCCGCATCGACGCTGCGCTGGGCGTCTTCCCATGTGAGGTGCAGAGCAAGCGCTTCCTGCTGACGGATTTCGCTCGAAAGCTCCTTGTAGCGCCGCGCCTGCCTTGCCTGGCGTTTCAGCGATTCCGTTTGCGACTGAAGCTGTCCAACGACATCGCTGACGCGCTCGATATTCGCTTCAGCGGCGCGCAGCTTCAGTTCGGCTTCATGTCTCCGGGTATGAAGTCCAGCGATGCCGGCCGCGTCTTCCAGAATGCGGCGTCGCTGTTCGGGCTTGGCGTTGACGAGTTCGCCGATCTGGCCCTGACGCACAAGCGCGGGCGATCGCGCGCCGGTAGCCGCATCTTCGAATAGGACTTTCACGTCGCGGGCGCGGACTTCCCGTCCGTTGATGCGATAGGCCGAACCGGCCTCGCGTTCGATCCGCCGCGTGATTTCGATAATGTCGCCGCCGTTGAATTCGGCCGGCGCTTTTCTCGCGCTGTTGTCGAGAAACATGGTGACTTCGGCGCTCTGCCGCTCGGGTCGCCCGCCGCTTCCAGAGAAAATCACGTCGTCCATCGCCGCGGCGCGCATCGACTTGTGCGAACTTTCGCCCATGACCCAGCGAAGCGCTTCGAGGAGGTTCGACTTTCCGCATCCGTTCGGGCCGACAACGCCCGTCAGCCCAGGCTCGATTACGAGCTCGGTCGGGTCCACGAAGGACTTGAATCCGAGAAGCCTGAGCCGGGTGATTTTCATTCGCTTGCGTCAGTCCTCGAAGCCGCTCGACGTGGCGTCAGGACCGTCGCAAGAGCCCTTAAGGGCTTGCAGCCGCCGTTGGCGTGCTGCGCTGCTGATTGGCCTGTTCGACGTAGTCGGCAATCTCGGCGATCGTCAGCTCTTTCTTCACGAGCTTGGTGCCGATGAAAAAGTTCGGCGTCCCGATGATGCCGAGCTTGCGCCCACGATCCTTAACCCACTTCAACTTCTGGATCATGTCTTGATTCTGCAAGCAAGCGTCAAACTGCGGGCGCGTCATCCCCACCTGTTTGGCGACGGCGTAGATCGCATCGAGCCTGACCTCCTGGCTGACCCAAGAGGCCTGTTGCTCCATGAATTTTCCGTAGAGTTCCAGATACTTGTCGGGAGGCGCGCAGCGCAGGGCGATTGTGGCATTGCCGGAAGACTTCCCGATCGGGAATTCACGCAGGACATACCGGACTCGACCCGTGTCGATGAAGCGGCGCTTAAATTCCGGATAGACCGTCAGGTGAAAGTTACGGCAATGCGGACACGTCAGCGACATGTACTGCACGATCGTCACTGGCGCGTTCGGCTGCCCCCAGCTCATCTCGGGAAGCGGACTGGGCGCCATGATATCAGCGATCGTAGGATTTTCGATGACCTGACGGCCACTTACGGCCGTTGCGCTCGAATCGCCGAAGGGCGTCGGCATCCCTTCTGACGTCTCGGAGCCGGTCGTTGGATAGGCTCCGAGATTGTTGCTGTCGGTGGAGACACTTGCCGTAGCCATTGGCGACAGGGACGGCAGCGTCGATCCGCAGCCCGCCAGCAAGCCTGCAACGAGGAAAGCGGCGGCTAGGCTGAGCGTGCGGACAGAAAGCATTTGGGTTTCCGGTTATTTCGCTGCCAACAGCGGTTCGATCACCTTATCAAATGCTTCGAGCGTTGGAGCCTCTTGCAGCTTCTTGCCGTTGATAAAGAACGTCGGTGTGGCATTGACGCCAAAGGTCTCGCTAGCGCGTGTGCGCTCGGCCGTAATCTGGTCTAAAAGCTTCTGGTTCGTCAGGCACTTATCGAAACTCTCCTGAGTGAACCCAGCTTGCTTCGCGATGTCGAACAGCTTCGGCACCGGGCTGCCTTCGGCAAACGCCCAATCCTGCTGCTTGGCGTAGTAGGTCTCGATCATCGGGAGCGCCTTATCCGGGGCGACGCAGCGCGCGAGCATCGAAACGGCAGCCGCCAGGTTATCGAGCGGGAAATCGCGGAATATGTAGCGAACCTTGCCGGTGTCGACGTACTTTTTCTTGAAGTTCTCGAAGACGTCGTTCGTGAAGTGCGCGCAATGCGGGCACGTCATCGATGCGTATTCGACAACGGTTACCTTCGCGTCCGGGGAGCCGAGGGAAAGATCGGGAAGGTCAGTCGGCTTCATCAGTTCCTCGACGGAAACTTCCGCCGGGCCGTCTTTGCGCTGCGCGAAGCTCGGGTCCGCGCTCGAAATCGCCACGACAGCAACGGCCGCCATGGCGAGCAGACCGGAAATGACTTTTTTGAAGGTAATCAAGGTCCCAACTCCTCTGGGAATGCATCTCGCTTTGCAACGGCGGCCAAACGAGGGCCGGCCGAACGCGGTTCCGGCGCCCGAATAAGCCCAATCGAAGCTGAATAGCAACAAAACGATCAGCAATATGAGCTGAACGATGGCCCTCAGCGGGTACGGGCCGCCGTGACACTTCTCCCTAGGGCTTCAAGGGCTGTAGCGAGGTCGCCTCCACCTCTGGAAGATGGTGCGCTGGCTAGCGCAGGAGATGGAGGTGGACTGGGCGTAGCCGCAGCGATTGAGCCTGGAACCTGGTGGACCTTGAGCTGTCCGATGGCGCGGTAGCCGAAATAACGATTGATCCGGTCGATGATTTCCTTGTGCCGGTAGGAAACTTCGAGGGCAAATGCCGGGTCGGTTGCGACAATCAAGGTGGCACCAGCACTTCGGCCTTCGTCATCGCCCTCGGTCGCCGCAGCTTTGCTCCCGCGCGGCCACTTGATCGATTCGGGACGCGTCAGTCGGGCGACATCTGACCCGACAATGGTGGGCCAGGAGGCCATGATCTCGGCGCTGTGAAACCCGAACTTCTGGAAAACGGCGGCTGTCACCTTCGGCACGAAGGCTCCGACTGCTTTTGCAAATTGCCCCTTGCTACTAATACGCGTGTCGCGCGGCAGCTGTGTCGTCTGGGCTGTGGGTTCCGGCTCGGACACGGCAGTAAACTCGCTCGTGAGGCTTGTGGTGACGCGTAGGCCAGCTAGCATTGTCGATGCGATTCGAGGTTCCCGCGCAACCGGAGACAAAGGGCGCATGGGCGCGGTCCAGGAAAATGTCGCTCTTCGCAGAAAGCAGCAACAGCTTCCGTTGCGGCCGGCAGGTCCGTTGACGGTAAAATCGTTGCTGGCTTGGTACGAGGCCGAGCGCCGCGATTTGCCCTGGCGCTACGGCCCGCGTAAGGCAGCCAACCCTTATCGGGTCTGGCTTTCTGAAATCATGCTGCAGCAGACGACTGTCAAAGCGGTCGTGCCCTATTTTCAGAAGTTCGTGGCGCGATGGCCTACGGTCGCTGCCCTGGCGGAAGCTCCGCTCGAAGAGGTTCTGCAACAGTGGGCTGGTCTAGGCTACTATTCGCGCGCCCGAAATTTGAAGGCATGCGCAGAGACGGTGGTTCGAGATTTCGGAGGCGAGTTCCCGCGCGCTGAGGCCGATCTGCTGAAGCTTCCCGGCATCGGGCCGTACACAGCGGCCGCCATTTCCGCGATTGCCTTCGGTGAAAAGGCGACCCCGGTCGACGGCAACGTCGAGCGCGTCGTCGCTCGCTTGTTTGCGGTGAAGCAGCCGTTGCCCGGCGCCAAGACCGAGATTCGCCGTCTCGCAGCGACGCTGACGCCGCAACGGCGCGCCGGCGATTTTGCGCAGGCGATGATGGATCTCGGTGCTGAAATCTGCACGCCGAAAAAACCCTCATGCCTCGTCTGCCCCGTCCAGCAGGACTGCGCGGCGAGCGCTCACAATCTTGCCGAACTCCTCCCGATCAGAGCCGCCAAGACGGCTCGGCCTACCAGGCAAGGCGTGGCGTTCCTCGTCCAGCGAGAGGACGGTGCGGTGCTTCTACGACAGCGTCCGGAAGCGGGACTGCTCGGCGGGATGCTGGAGGTGCCGTCAACGCCGTGGGACGAGCAACAGCCAGCGCGGAGTGAAGCAATGCGGTCGGCGCCGGTAAAGGCGTCCTGGCACGCGGTGACGGGAACCGTAGTTCACGTGTTCACGCACTTTCGCCTCGAGCTGATCGTCTATCGCGCTCTCGTCCCGTCCGACACGAGCGTCACGCTCTGGGCTGAGCCCGAGCGCTGCCGTTGGGTTCATCGCCGCGACCTTCACGCTCAGGCGCTGCCGAGCGTTATGAAGAAGGTCATTGCGCACGGCCTTGCCGACAATTGATGCTGCGCCGGGGCTAAAACTGTCCGGACGCTGCGCCGATCCCCGCCGCGTTCAAGGCATCAAGGATCAACGGGACATCTCCGACGGGCCGCGCCTTGCTGTAAAGGAAGCCTTGTCCCTCATCGCATCCGACCGCTCTGAGGAAAGCCTGCTCGGATTCGGTTTCTATCCCCTCGGCTGTGATCGTCATTCCCAGGCTTGAACCGAGTCCCATGATTGCCCGGATGATGGCCTGCGATTCAGTTCCAAATCCAATCCCGCGAACGAACGAGCCATCGATCTTGATCTTGTCGAACGGGAACATGCGCAAGTAGCTGAGGGACGAGTAGCCGGTGCCGAAGTCATCCATGGAGATGCGCACGCCCAGACTCCGGATCGAATGGAGAATGGACAGCACGCTTTCGGAGTTTTCCAGAAGCAGCGCCTCCGTTATTTCGAGCTCCAGCCTTTCCGGCTCCAATCCCGATGCCTTGAGCGCCTCCGAAACAGCTTGGAAGACGTTGCCAATCCGGAACCGCTGCGGAGACATATTGACCGCGAGCCGCGCTTTTTTCGGCCAGGTCGTGGCGTCCTGACAGGCGCGATGCAAGACGAAATCAGTGATCGGCGCGATAAGCCCGCATTCTTCCGCGATCGGAATGAACTCGGAGGGCGGGATAAAACCGCGCTCGCTATGCGGCCAACGGAGCAGCGCCTCGAAACCTGAAACCTCGCCGGAATTCAACGTCACGAGCGGCTGATAATGAATTTCCAATCCGCCGCTCATGTAAGCGTGGTGAAGTTCGCTCTCGATCTTGCGCCGCGCTTGCACGCGAACGTTCATTTCCGCCTCGAAATACCGGTAGCATCCCTTGCCGTCACCTTTAGCCTGATAGAGCGCCAAGTCGGCGTTCTTCAGAAGGGCTTCGGCCGTCTCGCCGTCGCTCGGGCACAAAGCGATGCCGACGCTCGCGGTGACGTTGACGGCTTGATCATCGATGGCGAAGGGCTCTCGTAGCGCGTCGATGATCCGCTGTGCGACAGAGCTCACCTCGACGGCATGATTTGCGTTCGCAAGCACGACGGCGAATTCATCGCCTCCTAGACGCGCGGCAATATCATCTTTGCGCAGGCTGCCTTGGATTCGCGTGGTCAACTGCTGAAGAAGCGAGTCGCCCGCCGCATGTCCCATGGAGTCATTGATGACTTTGAAATTATCGAGGTCGATGCAAAGAACCGCGACCCCGTTACCGGAACGCTTCCTTGACGCCAGCAGTTCATCAAGCCGCTTGCGGAGGAATACGCGATTGGCGAGCCCTGTGAGAGCGTCATGGTGAGCAAGATACGCGACCTTCGCCTCCGCTGCCTTGCGCTCGGTGATGTCGATTGCAGCGAACAGGATCGCCGGCGTTTGTCCCTGAGTGATCGAACTCGAGTAGATGGCAACGTCGATCGATGTCTGATCCGCCTTGATGTGCCGCCACGTTTGTCCGGCGAATTCTTCGGCTTTCCCGCCATAGAGATTATCGAGATAGGCGTGGTCATCCGGATGATGTAGATCGAGCAGCGTTTTCGTCGACAGCTCCTCGACGGTGAAACCGTAATGGCGAAGCGCCGCCGCGTTTGCGCTTAGAATTCCTTTGTCGCTCTTGCGCACGACGAACATCGGTACGGGATTGGCTTCAAACAGCATGCGAAACGATGCTTCGCGCTCCTTCAATTCGCTGATGTCGATACGCAGCCCGACGACGCCCCCGTCACTCGTCAGCCTCTCGTCGATCAGTATGCAGCGCCCGTCCGATATCCATTGCTCGTGCCGGTCCTTCGCTTGGAACAGCCGCTTGACCCGCTCTACGATCCATTGCTCTTCGCGGCCCTTCGCTTCCGGGTAATCCCCGCGTGCAACGCCAATTCGCAGCGTATCTTCGAGGCGAACGCCGATTTCGAAAAGATCCGCACTTCGCTTGTAGATATCGGCGTATTGCTGGTTCCACAGTACGTACCGGCCTTCGCGATCGAGAACGACCACGCCCTGAGGAAGCATGTCGATGGCTTCGCGAAGCTGCTTGTTTGTCCTCTCGGCATTCTCCAGGCGCTCGGCCAGATGTTTGGCGTCGTCGCTTAAAGTTGCCTTCGGCCCCGCGCGGCGACGCGCACGAACGCGATGGAGGCCCAAGCGTACAGTCGATCGAGAAGAAGACGATTGCGGCTTTCGAAGAAAATCGTGCGACATGAATACCCCCCACTGGCAAAATCGGCGGGAGTATTCGACCGGGCAATTAACAGAGCTTGAGCGAGACTTGCGAGAGAGCCGTGAGCCTTGCTCGATATATATTCAAGGCGTGCGCGTTGCTGCTTGGGGAGAAAGCAGGCTGATCGCCAAATGAACAATCCCGGTCGATTTTGGAGTTTTTCGGGAAATTTTCTGCCGAGCGCGTAGGCAGTGGATTTTCCCAATCGTGGTTATGGATGTCTTAAATTCCTGATGGCGCGGCACGCCACCAGGATTAGCGCCATAACTGTCTAAGCAGATACGCTTCCGCTCAGGCCGAGTTGCCGCTTCGCCTGCGCGCGCAAAACGTCGATCGGCTTGAGCTTTCCTTCGACTTCGAAGTGCCAGAACGTCCAGCCGTTGCAAGCGGACTTGCCCTGCACGATGGCTCCGAGACGATGAATGGAAGCCTGCTGTCCAGCGTAAAACAGCGTGCCGTCGGCGCGCACTTCGGCCCGCACTTCGCGTCGCGGATCAAACAGCTTGCGTCCCGGCTCGATGATGCCGAGTTCGAGGATCTGCCCGAATGGAATGCGCGGCTCGCCACGCTTGGATGGGATCGCTTCGATCGCATCGAGGTCGAGCGGAACGACTTTCGCTATGCGCTCATCGGCCGCCTTCGCATAATCGACGTCGCGCTCGATGCCGATGAACTTGCGTCCGAGCCGCTTTGCCACCGCACCGGTGGTCCCGGTCCCAAAAAATGGATCGAGCACCGTATCGCCGGGCTTCGTGGAGGCGATCAGGATGCGATGAAGTAACGCCTCAGGTTTCTGAGTCGGATGCGCCTTTCGGCCGCCATCGTCTTTCAAACGCTCTGGACCCGAGCAAATCGGAAAGAGCCAGTCGGAGCGCATTTGAATGTCGTCATTCGACGCTTTCAGACTTTCGTAGTTGAACGTCACGCGAGATTTCTTATCGCGCCCAGCCCAGATCATCGTCTCATGGGCATTGGTGAAGCGCTTGCCGCGGAAATTCGGCATCGGGTTCACCTTGCGCCATACGACGTCGTTCTGGATCCAGAAGCCAAGATCCTGGATCGCAACGCCGAGCCGGAAGATGTTGTGATAAGAGCCGATCACCCAGATCGCGCCGTCGGGCTTGAGTACTCTGCGGCATTCCGCGAGCCAGGCGCGGCAAAAGGAATCATAGGCTGCGAAATCGTCGAACTTGTCCCATTGATTGTCGACGCCGTCGACCTTCGTGTTGTTCGGCCTGAGAAGATCGCCCGCGAGCTGCAAATTGTAAGGCGGATCGGCGAAGACGAGATCGACGCTGGACGTTTCGAGCTTTTTTAGCTCAGCAATGCAATCACCAATAAGAATCCTTCCGCTCTCCGAGCGGCCCTTGACGCGACGCGAACCCATGTACTCGAACCTGTTACGCTACGTGTGACTGAAGCACCGCCTCGAACTCAAAATGCGACGGGCCAAGCTTTCTACATCATCGGGACTCCGCTTGGATACGCTCCGGCGACGCGCAAGCGATTTATATTTTTTGATTCGATCTGCAACTGGTCGAGCGCTGATTCAGACCAGCGCCCCAAGCCCGAGAGCCAGTTGAACGGGCTTGAACGAGCGCCGATGCAACGGCGAAACGCCAAGCTTGTCGATCGCTGCTTGATGTTCGGGCGTCCCGTAACCTTTGTGGCGTTCGAAACCATATCCGGGATAGTCGCGCGCCAGCTGCGTCATGATGCGATCGCGGGTCACCTTCGCCACGATCGACGCAGCGGCGATCGACAGACACTTCGCATCACCCTTGACGATGGTTCGTGTGGGCATCGGTACGCGGGGCGCCTTGTTCCCGTCGACAAGAACGAGCTTGGGCACATCAGCGAGCTGGCCAATTGCTTGCGCCATCGCCCACAGCGTCGCCCCGAGAATATTTTCGCGATCGATGCGATCGACATCGGCGATCCCGACGGCCACGATCGCGACCTTCATGATGCGTCGGTACAGATAGGCGCGCGAATCCTCGTCGAGGATTTTGCTGTCGTCGATATTTGCCGGAATTTTATCGGGATCGAGAATGACCGCAGCCGCGACGACGGGGCCGGCCCACGGGCCGCGTCCAGCTTCGTCAACCCCCGCGATCGGACGCGAGCCGAGTTGGTGCTCGGCGGCTTCCAGTTCGAATGTCGGCTTGATGCGCGAATCGGCGATTTTCATTCGCCAGTTTGGTCATCGCGCCGAACAGCCTGTCAAAGCAGTGGAAGCTGTTGTCCACTGCTACCAGGGCGCAGGAAAAGATCAGTTCGCAACGCAACTCGATCTTGGCCCATACCGAGCCGCTTTTTTGCGAGACGGAAGCGCAACGCGATTTGCGTGGCATAGGGGCCGCGCCCCACCTGACGCACGCCGAAGTCAGGCGTGTAATCGCGGCCGCCATGCATCGAGCGTAGAAGAGAAATCACCCGTTCGGCCCGATTGGGAAACTCTTATGCCAGCCACTCGCGGAAGAGATCTTTTATTTCAAGGGGCAAGCGCAGCAGGACGTAGCCCGCATCCCGCGCGCCAGCCTCGCGCGCCGCTTCGAGAATTGGCTCGATCTCGTGATCCGTAAGCCCCGGAATGATCGGCGCCACCATTACGGTCACGGGGATACCCGCGTCAGCGAGGCGTTTCACCGTCTCGAGCCGCTTAGGCGGTGTCGCTGCGCGCGGCTCCATCGCCCGCGCAACATGACGGTCGAGCGTGGTGATCGACACCGCGACGCGAGCTAGAGTCTTCTCCGCCATCGGCCCGAGCAGGTCGATGTCCCGGGCGACGAGCGCCGATTTGGTAATGATCCCCACCGGATGATTGGTGCGCGCCATCACCTCAACGATTGATCGCGTGATGCGCCGTTCGCGTTCGATAGGTTGATATGGGTCGGTGTTGCCGCCGATCGCGATCGTCTCCGGCTTGTAGCTCGGCTTGCTGAATTCCCGTTCCAGAAGTGCCGCCGCATTGGGCTTGGCGTAGAGCTTGGTCTCGAAATCCAGCCCGGCCGAGTGCCCGAGATAGCAGTGGCTCGGACGCGCATAGCAATAGATGCAGCCGTGTTCGCATCCTCGATAGGGATTGATCGAACTGTCGAACGAAACATCGGGGCTGTCATTGTGCGAAATGATTGATTTCGCGGCCTCTTCGACCACCTCGGTCTTGAAGGCGTCGAGATCGCCGAGGCTTTCCCACCCGTCGTCGAAGGCTTCATGCACCTCTGCCTCGAAGCGGCCGGTCTTGTTCGTCCGGGCTCCACGCCCGCGGCGGCGCTCCGCATCCACGGCGTCTTGCGAAAGGGGTCGGCTTGGGTTTTCTCTGTCAGCCCGCATCCTGGCTCACTTGCTGTTTTCCACCTCCATACCAGACGTCATGGAACAAATAAAGAACATCGAGAGGTCGGCCCGGCACGGGCCGTAGTTAAAGCCCGCGACTTGGCGCGCCTTGCCGACCAAAGATTGTCGTGTAAGGAAAAGACGATGATCTCAGTAATCATTCCCGCCCGGAATGCCGAACGAACGTTGGCGATGACGCTGTCGGCGCTAGTCCCAGCTGCCGTCGACGGGATCGTGCGGCAGGTCATCGTAGTCGACGGCGGCTCCACGGACGCCACCGCCAAGGTCGCGGACATCGCTGGCGCCGATGTCGTCACGAGTGCTCCGGGACGTGGCGGGCAGCTGGCACAGGGCGCAGCCGCCGCGCGATTCCCTTGGCTCCTCTTTCTGAACGCCGACACCGTCCTCCAGGACGGATGGGAGCGAAGCGCCACCGCGTTCATGCGCCGTGTGGACCTCGGCGAGCGCTCGATGGCAGCCGGCGCCTTCAAATTTCGCCTCGATGACAGGGGGCTCGCTCCCCGATTGCTCGAAGCGGCCGTGCACCTGCGATGTAAATTCCTCCGCGTGCCGTACGGCGATCAGGGCTTGCTGATCCGGCGCGATCTCTTCGATGCCGTCGGCGGCTACAAGAATCTGCCGATCATGGAAGACATCGATCTCGCCCGTCGTCTCGGTCGCCGCAGGTTTGCGATGCTTGATGCGGAAGCGGTGACATCGGCACATCGGTATCGGCGTGACGGCTATCTCTCGCGATCATTTCGCAATCAGATCTGCCACATGCTTTACGGGGCGGGCTTGCCGATCAGCATGATAGCGCGGCTGAGCGGCAACGTAGAAAGCGCGCCTTAGACGCGCGACGATCATTTTCGATGCTCTTCGAGACGAGGAATGATCTCGACGAAGTTGCACGGCCGATGCCGAATATCGAGCTGGAACTTCAGGATCCCTTCCCACGCGTCTTTGCAGGCGCCGGTCGATCCTGGAAGACAGAAGATATACGTACCCCGCGCCACACCTCCGCAAGCGCGCGATTGGATCGTCGACGTTCCGACCTTTTGATATGAAAGCATATGAAAGAGGATCGAGAAGCCCTCGATTTCTTTCTCGAAAAGCGGCTTCACCGCTTCCGGCGTCACGTCACGGCCCGTGAACCCAGTGCCGCCCGTCGTGATCACGCAATCGATCGACGGGTCCTCGATCCAGCCCTGGATGATCTGCCGGATCTGCATTGCGTCGTCCCTGACGAGCTTGCGGTCGGCCAAGGCATGGCCCGCCTCGCCGATCACGCGTTCCAAATACGATCCCGACGTATCGTCCGCGAGCGACCGCGAGTCTGACATCGTCATGATCGCGATGCGGATTGGAATGAATTGGCGTTCGGCATCGATGCCGGCCATGGCAGTCTCTCGTGCTAGAGCTTCGACTTGATCTGTAACAGGTCTATCCACGCCAGTTGCTTGGCGGCTGGCGTACGTAGAAGGTAGGCCGGGTGCAACGTCGCGATGGCTGGCACCGTGCGGTCGCCGATCTGGACTTCGCGCCACTTGCCGCGAAGCCTCATAATGCCTTCAGCGGCGCCCAACACTTCTTTTG
The DNA here is from genome assembly GCF_003987855.1 of Hyphomicrobium sp. Classification (GTDB taxonomy): domain Bacteria; phylum Pseudomonadota; class Alphaproteobacteria; order Rhizobiales; family Hyphomicrobiaceae; genus Hyphomicrobium_B. The sequence continues at coordinate 78,254 of NZ_RXIZ01000022.1, read as the reverse complement.
CGGCCGAACCGCCCACTGCAACCAGCACTTTTGGTGCAACGAGTTCGATCTGCCTTTCAAGAAAAGGCCGGCAGGCGAGTGCTTCCTGCGGCGTCGGTGTGCGGTTTCCAGGCGGCCGCCAATAGACGATGTTGGTGATGTGAACTTCGGCTTCGGAAAGCCCGATCGCGGCAAGCATCTTGTCGAGCAGTTGCCCCGCCCGTCCGACAAAAGGTTTGCCCGCGAGATCCTCGTCGCGTCCCGGTGCTTCGCCGATGATCATCAGGTCCGCCTTGGCCGCGCCGCGATAGAAGCAAAGCTTTGTCGCCGTGGATTTCAGCCCGCAGCCGTCGAAATCGCGAAGTGCGGCCTCCAATCCCTCCAACGATGTCACAGACCGCGCAATGCGTCGGGCGCCGGTCTCCGCTTCGCTCGCACCGAGCGGCGTTGCGGCGCGCGGACGAACGGCCTCCGCCCTTCCGGTGTCGGCACGAGCAGGACTTCTCATTTCCACTTGAGGCCGGATCGGCGGCGAAGCTCCAGAAGGCCGGGCAGCCGCGCCGGGTGGCGAAGCGACGTCATGTCCCCGTTTGGGCCAAGAAAAACCAGCGCCCGGGGCCTCGTCGCCGCGCGCCAGCCAGTCTTGAGCTGTGTGCCCGACAGCCGCATCCGCGCCCATGGCGTGCAACCAATCGAGCAGCGCCAGCATTTCATCCCGATCGTAAAAACTTGTCATCGGGATCGAACAATAAAGACAGCCCCGCCAAAATGCACGCGTCCGCCGCGACCCCACCCGTGGCATCGGTCAACTTGACGCTTCTCGTCCCGCAACCTAATCGAGTTTACTGATGGACTTCCAAACATCCGAAAGAGGTGACGATGGCCGCTGACGACGCCGAATTGCCGGCCCGCGAGGCAATGGACTTCGACGTGGTGATCGTCGGTGCCGGACCGGCGGGACTGGCCGCAGCGATACGCCTGAAGCAGAAGGCGGCGCAAACGGGTTCAGAAATATCCGTCGTCGTCGTTGAGAAGGGATCAGAAGTTGGCGCGCACATCCTTTCGGGCGCGGTCATCGATCCGATCGGCCTCAACCGCCTCATCCCGGATTGGAAAGAACGCGGCGCTCCGGTCGAAACGCCGGTGACCGAGGATGTATTCCTCGTGCTCGGCCCGGAAGGTGACATCCGCCTGCCGAACTGGCCGATGCCGCCGCTGATGAAGAACCACGGCAATTACATCGTCAGCCTCGGCGCGCTGTGCAAATGGCTCGGCGACCAGGCAGCTGAACTCGGCGTTGAAATCTATCCGGGCTTTTCGGCAAGTGAAGTTCTCTACGACGAGAGCGGAGCCGTGGCGGGTGTTGCGACGGGAGACATGGGCGTCGGTCGGGATGGGCAACCGAAAGACGCCTTCGTCCGCGGCATGGAACTTCGCGGTAAGTATACCTTGATCGCAGAAGGCGCCCGCGGCTCTCTCTCGAAAACGCTGATCCGCCATTTCGATCTGGCCAACGATCACGAGCCGCAAAAATACGGTATCGGCATCAAAGAACTTTGGCAGGTCGCGCCGGAGAAACATAAGCCCGGATATGTCCAGCACTCGTTCGGTTGGCCGCTCGACAACAGCACGGGCGGCGGCTCTTTTCTCTATCACTATGGAGACAATCTCGTTGCCGTCGGCTTTGTCGTGCATCTGAATTACGCCAATCCGTATCTTTCGCCCTACGACGAATTCCAGCGCTTCAAAACGCACCCGGCGATCCGAAGCGTCTTTGAAGGCGGCAAGCGCATCGGCTACGGCGCACGCGCGATAACAGAGGGCGGTTGGCAATCGATGCCGGATCTTGTTTTTCCGGGCGGCGCGCTCCTGGGCTGCGCGGCAGGCATGGTCAACGTCCCGCGCATCAAGGGCAGCCATAATGCCATCCTGTCCGGTATTGCAGCCGCCGATGCCGTGGTCGATGCACTTGCTGCGGGACGCGCGCATGACACCCTTGATGCGTACGAAGCCGATGTGCGCAGTGGCGATATCGCCAGAGACCTGAAGCGCGTACGGAACATGAAGCCGCTGTGGTCTCGATTTGGAACAATCCTGGGCGTGATGCTTGGCGGCATCGATCTTTGGCTCAACACCATCATTTCAGGTGTGGGCCTGGGCTTCACGTTGAAGCACGGCAAGACCGATGCGGCGGCGACCGGAAAAGCGCGAAATTATAAGCCGATCGCGTACCCGAAACCGGATGGCAAACTGACGTTCGACCGTCTGACGAACGTCTCATTCTCCGCGACGAACCATGAGGAAGATCAGCCGGTTCATCTCAAGCTGCTCGATCCGACCGTTCCGATCGCCGTCAATCTTCCCGAATATGCCGAGCCGGCTCAGCGCTACTGTCCCGCCGCCGTGTACGAAGTCGTTCATGACAGCGCCGGCGCAGCACGGTTTCAGATCAACGCGCAGAACTGCGTCCACTGCAAAACCTGCGATATCAAGGACCCGAGCCAGAACATTGTCTGGACGTGCCCTGAAGGCGGCGGCGGACCCAATTACGCCGGAATGTGACGTTCTACTGAATAACGTTTGCTGAGCAGGGCGCGATCGTCGCGTGCCCGCTCGCGACGATATAAGCCAGATCGCTAGGTGCATTGTAGCGCAGTCTCGCGCACAATGTTGATAACGGTTAGCAATTTCGGCTCATGTCTTATTTTTCACGTAAAGCTTGTCGCCAACAGCGCGGTATCTTTGCTAGGCTTGACCCTGCAGGAATCGAATTGGCTTCCGGCAGCAAAGGGAAAAAGTCGATGCGGGGACCCTTCGGGCGCGTGCTGAGTGTATGCCTTGTCGCAATTGCACTGACGATTGCCGGGTTTTTCAGCGAGGCTCCGGCCCGCTCTCAAGATCAGGACCAGGATCAAGCGCAAGATACCGGTCAGGACGAGACGTCCAATTCGATCCTTGGGAATTATCTCGCCGGGCGTTTCGCTCGCGCGGCACAGGATACGGAAGAAGCGGCAGACTTTTACGGCCGCGCGCTCGAACGCGATCCGACGAACGAGGTTCTGCTCGAGCAAGCCTTCCAGATGGAAACGATGTCGGGCGACTGGTCGAAGGCTATTCCTTTGGCCGAACAGCTGTCTGCCTCCCATCAGTCGCATCGCATGTCGCAATTCCTCCTTGGCGTGACCGCGTTCAAGGCGGGCGACTATAAAAAGGCGGAGGATCGTTTCACCGCCGCTTCCGAGAACCCCATCGGTGAATTGACTAGCGCGATTGCGATCGGTTGGACGCGCTTGGCCGCTGGCGATACCGATGGCGCGCTCAAGGCTCTGGATCTTCCGCGCCAGCCGGATTGGGCACAATTCTATCTCCGCTACCATCGCGCTTTGATCGCTGATCTTGCCGGTCGCAAGGCCGATGCACGCGCCTCCTATGAAAAAGTGTTTCGTCAGGACAGCCGCACGCTCCGGACCTCACTTGCCTATGCGCAGTCGGCCGCTCACTACGGCGATTTCAAAACTGCGCGTCAGGTGATCAAGCAGCAACTCGCGAAAACGCAAGGTGAGCCGCATCCCTTGGCGAAGGAGATGCTCGAGATCATCAATAAGAAAGAAAAGCCGCCGCTTCTCATTTCGTCGCCGACCGAAGGTCTGGCCGAAGTCTTCTACGGTCTCGGTGAGGCGCTGGCGGGCGAGGGCGGCGTCAGCCTCGGCACGATTTATCTCCAGCTTGCTCTTGATGCGAAGCCGGATCACGTTTTTGCACTCGCAGCTCTTGCCAACGCACAGGAAGCCGTCAAGCGTTACGACGATGCGTTGAAAACGTACGACCGCATTCCGGCCGGAACGCCGCTGCAGAGCGCGATCGACATCCGCCGCGCCTTCGATCTCAATTCGCTCGATCGCACGGATGAAGCCAAAGCCATCCTCGTCAAGTTGAGCGAGCAGGACCCCAAGGATGTTCGCCCGCTTGAAGCGCTGGGCAACATCATGCGTGCCCGCAAGGATTATCAGAGCGCTGTCACGTACTTCACCAAAGCGCTCGCTGTTCTGAACAAGTCCGATTCGCGCAATTGGGGTTACTACTACGCACGAGGCACGGCCTACGAGCGCTTGAAGAATTGGTCGGCTGCGGAAGCGGATTTGAAGCGCGCGTTGGCACTCGCGCCCGATCAGCCGCTTGTTTTGAATTATCTCGGCTATTCCTGGGTCGATCAGGGCAAGAACCTCAAAGAGGGCACGCGCCTGATCGAGAAGGCCGTCCAGCTGAAACCGGATGACGGCTATATCGTCGATAGCCTCGGTTGGGCCCACTACAAGCAGGGCAACTTCAAGGAAGCCGTTCGCTACCTCGAGCGTGCTGTCGAGATTAAGCCCGAAGATCCGACCTTGAACGACCACCTGGGTGATGCCTTCTGGAAGGTTGGCCGCGAGCGCGAGGCGCGCTTCCAGTGGAGCCAGGCTCTGTCCCTCAATCCCGAGCCGGACGACGTAGACAAGATCAAAGCGAAGCTCGAGCGTGGGCTGGATTCCAAAGGCGAAGCAAAAAACGTTGAAAAGACGCGTCAGGTCCAGCGGGACGAGCTTCGTCGCCGTAGCGAAAACAAGACGGGAACGCCCAGCCGAGCGGTCGAATAGTAACGACGCATCAAGAATGTTTGTGGGAAAGACGGGCGCAACAGCGCCCGTTTTTACATCATGGAATGCATGTCGAAAGTGGAATTCGCTCCAGCGAAGATCAACCTGACGCTCGAAGTGTTAGGGCGGAGGTCTGACGGCTATCACGAGCTTCGCAGTCTTGTTGCCTTCGCATCCGACATCGGGGATCGGTTGACGCTTTTCCCTGGACCTTCCATGCCGACCGAAGCGAGCGGCCCTTTCGCCGTGGGCCTGCAGGGATCCAATCTCGTCGACGCCGCCATTGCCGCAGTATCGCGCGTGGTGCCATCACGCGAACTCGGCCGGATAGAGCTCGAGAAAAATCTGCCTGTCGCGAGCGGTATCGGCGGCGGCTCTGCAGACGCGGCTGCTGCGCTGCGTCTCTTGCGCCTTGCGCATCCTGAAATTGCTGAGCTCGATCTCACCGGAATTGCGCAAGAACTTGGCGCCGATGTTCCCGTTTGCTTGCAGAGCCGGGCAGCGACGATGACCGGCATCGGGGAGGACATCAGCCCGACTGCTTTTCCCGGCGATCTATTCGTGGTTCTGGCGAATCCGCTCGTACCTGTTCCGGCAAAGAAAACCGCAGAGGTGTTTCGTCTTCTCAACGCCCAGCCGCTCGCGCCCGATGCCGCCAAGGAAAGCGCACCGGTCTTCTCGTCCGTCCGGGATGTGTTTCGCTACGCAGCGTTGCGGGGCAACGCACTCGAGGCGCCGGCACGCCAATTGATCCCCGAGATCAACGCTGTGGTCTCCGCGCTCGCCAAGCTCCCGAGATCACGCGCTGCGCAACTGTCGGGGGCAGGCCCCACCTGTTTCGCGCTCTTCGAAACAGAGCACGCAGCTAAGACAGGAGCGCGCATCTTGAAATCGCGGCAGCCCCAATGGTGGGTTGCCCACTCGCGTTTGGTTTGAACAGCCGGCCGTTCGCTCGTTCAGTGAGAACGGCTAATGCAGAATGCAATCACCTGCTCGAGCGCATCTTTTTCCTGGCTGTCAGGGAATATCGCGAGCGCGTCGCGCGCAATGGAACCGTAGGAGCGTGCGCGTTCGAACGTCGCCTCGATTGCCTTATGCCGGCGCATGAGGCCGACCGCGTGCTCAAGATCACCGTCGGCGATTTTGCCTTCCGCCACGGTCCGGTTCCAGAACTGCCGCTCGTCGTTCGAACCGCGCCGGAATGAGAGAATGACGGGGAGCGTGATTTTGCCCTCGCGGAAATCGTCGCCAACTGACTTTCCCAGCCGCGTGCTGTCGCCTGCGTAGTCGAGGGCGTCATCGACAAGCTGAAATGCCAGGCCCAAATTCTTTCCGTAGGAACGCAGCGCCGCCTGCTCTTCGCTGGGCCGCATGGCAAGCGCGGCGCCGGCCTCGGCCGCGGCAGAGAACAGAGCGGCCGTCTTGGAATTGATGATCGTCAGGTAATCGTCTTCGGTGGTCGAGGTGTTTTTGGCCGCGGCGAGCTGCATGACTTCGCCTTCGGCGATCGTTGCAGCGGCATTGGACATGATGCGGAGCACGGAAAGAGACCCGACATCCACGAACATCTTGAACGCCTGGCCGAGCAGGAAATCGCCCACAAGAACGCTCGCCTGATTGCCCCAGATCATGCGCGCCGTCTTCCGGCCGCGCCGTGCGGCGCTTTCGTCGACGACGTCATCGTGCAGAAGCGTCGCGGTGTGCATGAATTCCACAGCCGAAGCCGTGCGGATGTGGCCGTTGCCCGTGTATCCGCAGAGCTTCGCGGTCGCCAGCGCCACCATCGGCCGAAGACGCTTCCCGCCGCTGTCGATGAGGTGATGCGCCAGTTCCGGGATCATCTCGACGTCGGACACCGCCTTGTCGAGAATGATGCGATTGATCGCTTCCATGTCGTCGGCCACGAGATCGAGAAGCGGCTGCAGCTTCTGGCTCGTTTCCCGGACGTCTTCGAGTGGAATTACGCGACCCAAGGTGGCCCCCAGTTTTCATTGCGTGCTAATATATATGCAGTCGTCGTCAAGTCGTCACGCGGTACAGCGTGGCAACAACTTTGTTCATTTTCGGAATTGCCATGCGCGAGTTAATTTTAACGAATGATGCGGTCTTGCTCAGTTACGTGGAGGCTCTGCTCGCCGACCAAGGGATCGAAGCGGTGGTATTTGATCGAAATATGAGCTTGATGGAAGGGTCAATCGGAGCATTCCCGCGACGTCTTGTCGTTGCGCAGGAAACATGGCACCGCGCAAGCCGCATCCTTGTCGACGCCGGACTTGGTGAATGGGTCGTGAGCAATGAACGCGCTTGAGGCTGAAAAGCGCTCGTCCGACCCGGTGACCGAAGATCTATTCCTGGGAGACGCATTAAGCGTCGTACAGCCCCGAAGCGGCTATCGGGCGGGTACCGATGCCGTCCTCCTGGCAGCCACTCTGGAGCCAAATTCAGCTCACGGCGGGCCCGTCCTGGACGTCGGCTCGGGCGTCGGTGTCGTCGGGCTCTGCGTAGCAGCGCGGTGCCCTGGCACCAAAGTCGTTTTGTTCGAACGTGAGCCGCAGCTGGCCGAGCTCGCCCGCTTGAATGTCGAGAAAAACGGCCTGGCGATGCGCGTTTCGGTTGTTGAGGGCGATCTCGCACGCGCTTCCGGTGCGCTCGACCTCGCGGGGATCCCATCGGAAACGTTCGCCCACGTCTTAGCCAACCCGCCCTACCACGAGGAGGGGCGCAGCACTGCGGCGGGCAACCAGTTGCGAGCGGCGTCACATCAGATGGCACCGGACGCGCTGGATACCTGGGCGCGCTTCATGAACCGGATGGCCGCGCCTGGAGGGCGCGCGGCGATGATCCATAAGGCGGAGGCGCTGCCGCGCATTCTTTCAGCCTTCGCGACCAGGTTCGGTGCGATTAGCGTGCTTCCGATACACGCACGTGCCAGCGAACCGGCCATTCGCGTGATCGTATCCGGCATCAAGGGCAGCCGAGCACCGATTTCCATTCAGCCCGGTATCGTGCTCCATGGTCCGGATCAGGCTTTTAGACCCGAGATCGAAGCCGTCTTCCGCCACGGCGCCGCTCTGCCTACTTGATACCGGCGACCCGATCTCTACTGGCAGCAAACGGGCAATTGCTCTAGAAACTCGCCTCTTTCAAGCCGGTTCACAAATCCCCACATCGCCCCGCAGGAGTTTCCATTCATGTGGCCGTTTTCGCGTCAGCCGACTATCCCTGTTTTGCGCTTTACCGGTCCAATCGGAATGGCGACGCCTCTAAGGCCGGGGCTGTCGCTCGCAAGTTACGCCGGCGCCATCGACAAAGCGTTCTCGCTATCGAAGCTTCCGGGCTTGGCCGTCGTGATCAACTCGCCAGGCGGCTCGCCGGTGCAGTCGAACTTGATCTTCAAGCGGCTCCGTCAGATGGCCGCCGAGAAGAAGAAGAAGATCTACGTCTTCTGCGAAGACGTCGCCGCGTCGGGCGGATATTTCCTCGCCATCGCAGGCGACGAAATTTATGCCGATCCTTCATCGATTATCGGCTCGATCGGGGTCGTCTCTCGCAGCTTTGGCTTTGTGGAGCTGCTTGAGCGGGCGGGAATCGAGCGTCGCGTCTACACGGCAGGAGCCAACAAAAACCAGCTCGATCCCTTTCTTCCCGAGGATCAGGAAGACGTCGAACGCCTCAAGGCCATTCAGAAGGACGTCCACGACGTGTTCATCGGCCTTGTCAAAGAGCGCCGCCTTGGCAAGCTCAAGGCACCCGACGAAGAACTCTTCTCGGGCGCCTTCTGGTCCGCCTCGAAGGCCGCCGAGTTTGGCCTCATCGACGGCATTTCCGATATGCGTTCCAAGATGCAGCAGGTTTTCGGCGACAAAGTCCGCTTCAAAGTCGTTGAACCCGAGCGCGGTGGTCTGCTGTCGCGGCTGCGACGGGCCCCTGGCGCCTCTGCCATAGGCCTAGGTGGTCTTGCTTTTGCCGACGATCTGGTGTCCGCTGCCGAGACGCGCACGATGTGGTCGCGTTTTGGGATCTAGGCCCGGAGGGCCGAACAATGCCCCCGTTGATGTTTCTTGCAGTCGTTGGTGCCGCTGGGATCGCCGGATACCGGCTGCTGTCCTCTTTGGCTCGATATGGTCAGGCCGCGCGTAAGGAAGAAGCCCGGGTGCGCCGGGCGACGGCACCGGTCCGGGATCTGGGCAACCTCGAATGGGACGAGGTTGCCGGCGTTTATCGTCCCCGCGCGCAACGCGACAACTGACCAACTCTGAACCGCCGGTCGTTCAAGATGACGGCTGTGCTGCGGCGCATCGCAGCCCCGGATGCAAGCAAGGCGGAGCGCGCCTGGCCCTACCTTCCTCAAAACGCCGACAGCGCGTGACAAGGGTTCTTTAACGCGTATATTGCGGCCGCAAATTCCAGCCGGATCGAGCAAGAAAATATGCCCCAGACGTCGGTTGCAACCAAGGCCGGGCGCCTCCCGCCGTTGCGCCCAAAAGCAGCATTCCAGGATCTCATCCTGACTTTGCAAAGCTTCTGGAGCGCCGAGGGTTGCGTGATCCTGCAGCCCTACGACATGGAAGTCGGCGCCGGCACGTTCCACCCGGCAACCACCCTGCGTTCGCTTGGGCCCAAGCCATGGTCCGCCGCCTACGTGCAGCCGTCCCGTCGTCCCAAGGACGGACGCTATGGCGAAAACCCGAACCGGCTTCAGCATTACTACCAGTTCCAGGTCATCATGAAGCCGTCTCCCGCCAATATGCAGGAGCTCTATCTGGCGAGCCTCGATGCCATTGGCATCGATACGACGCTCAATGACATTCGCTTTGTCGAGGATGACTGGGAAAGCCCGACGCTCGGCGCCTGGGGCCTTGGCTGGGAAGTCTGGTGCAATGGCATGGAAGTCTCGCAGTTCACCTACTTCCAGCAGGTCGGCGGCTTCGACTGCAATCCTGTTGCCGGCGAAATCACCTATGGGCTCGAGCGCCTCGCCATGTACGTCCAGGGCGTTGATCGCGTGTTCGATCTGAACTTCAACGGTCGCGACGACGACAAACGCCTATCCTATGGCGACATCTTTCTGCAGGCCGAGCGCGAATATTCCCGCTACAACTTCGAGCACGCCGACACCGAGGCGCTGCTCCGGCATTTCAAGGACGCAGAAGCGGAATGCATGGCCCTGCTTGAGGCCGGCGCAAGAAATGGCGAGGAGCACTTGCTCGCTCTCCCCGCCTACGATCAATGCATAAAGGCGAGCCACATCTTCAACCTGCTCGACGCTCGGGGCGTGATCTCGGTCACGGAACGTCAGAGCTATATCCTGCGCGTTCGGGAGTTGGCGAAAGCCTGTTGCGGCGCGTGGCTTAAGACTGAAGGAGGAGGACGCGTATGAACGACACGACCCTCGGTATTATCGCGGCTGCTGTGCCGCTCGTCATTATTGGCTTCTTCGCTCTCCGGCGCTTGCCGTGGGTATTTGCGTTTTTCATCGCGCTGGTCGCCGTTGGCATTGGCTATCTGCAAACGACCGGCACGATGAAGGAGTTCGGACACAAGGTGCGCGTTTCGCTTCCGGCTGGAATTCTGCCCGAGCACAAAAAGGCGGAAGAGGCGCCGGCTGATGGCGGCGCGATGAAGGCGTTGCCACCGCCAGCGGAAACAACGCCACCAGCCACGCCACCGACCCCACCAACCCCACCTGCCGCGGAAGCAACGCCGCCGGCGGCTCCAGCACCTGCTCCGGAAGCGGCTCCTGCGACGCCGCCGGCCGAGCCCGCGCCTTCGGCAACTCCGGCTCCGGAAAGCAAACCCGACAACGCGACGCCGCCTGCAACGCCGGCGCCTGCGAACCCATAAGAAACCTCTCTCCCCGTAGCGGCATCGCGATGGGGAGAGGCCAGGGTGAGGGGCCTAAGGGCGCCCTGCATCTTTACCCCTCACCCTCACTCTTTCCTGTAAGACCAGGAAAGAGACAGTCTCGCGAGATCGATCCTGAATGTCTGAACTGCTGCTTGAGCTTCTGTCGGAGGAAATCCCGGCGCGCATGCAATTGCGCGCAGCGGAAGATCTGAAACGCCTTGTCCTCGACGGCCTTAAATCGCGCGGTCTGGAAGTTGGCGACGCGCGGGCCTATTCCACGCCTCGTCGGCTGACGCTTGTCATCGATAATGTCCCGCACGGCTCCCCTGCGATTTCCGAAGAGAAGAAGGGTCCGCGCGTCGGTGCGCCGGAACAAGCGGTCGCCGGGTTCCTGAAGTCTGCTGGCCTTGCGTCTATCAAGGACGCCTCTGTCGTCAAGGACGACAAGAAGGGCGATTATTACGTCGCCAACATCGAGAAGCCCGGCCGGGCCGCGGCTGAGATCATCGCCGAAACGGTCATCGACGTCGTCGCGAAATTCCCCTGGCCGAAATCGATGCGCTGGGGCGCGTCTCCCTTTCAGTGGGTGCGTCCGCTCCAGTCGGTGCTCTGCCTGCTTGGCGGCAAGGTCGTGCCGTTCGAAATCAACGGCCTTGCGTCGGCCAATGAAACCCGAGGCCATCGTTTCCTCGGTCCCGGACCGTTCAAGGTCAAAAGCTTCGCCGACTACGAAGAGAAGCTCCTGGCGCACCACGTCATGCTCGATCCGGCAAAACGGGTCGCTGCGATCTCCGAGCAGGCGCATGCGCTCGCCAAGGAAGCCAAGCTCGAGCTCGTTGAGGATGACGCGCTTCTAGCGGAGAATGCCGGGCTGACCGAGTGGCCGGTCGTTCTGATGGGATCGTTCGAAAAGGCCTTCCTCGAAGTCCCGGGCGAAGTTCTCACCACCTCGATGAAGACGCACCAGAAGTGCTTTTCCGTTCGCGATCCGAAATCAAAGAAACTCGCAAACAAGTTCCTTCTCGTTTCGAACCTCGTCGCCAAAGATGGGGGCAAGGAAATCATCTCGGGCAACGAGAAGGTCAGTCGCGCGCGCCTGTCGGATGCGAAGTTCTTCTGGGAGCAGGACCTGAAGCATCCGCTGGGCGAGATGGCGGGTCGGCTCGAACACGTCACGTTCCACGAGAAGCTCGGTTCGCAGAAAGATCGCGTTGAGCGCATCGAGCAGCTCGCGTTCGAACTCGCTGGTGCCTGTGATGCCGTGCCGGAAGATGCGCGCCGCGCCGCTGGTCTCTGCAAGGCGGACCTCGTTTCCGAAATGGTTGGCGAGTTCCCCGAGCTGCAAGGCTTGATGGGCCGCTACTATGCGGAGCACGTCGGCACTAAGCCCGAAATCGCCCGCGCCATCGAGCTGCACTACAAGCCGAAGGGCCCGACCGATTCCGTTCCGCGTGAAGATCAGGGCGACGCCGTCGCCTGCGCCGTCGCCCTCGCCGACAAGCTCGACACGCTCGTTGGCTTCTGGGCCATCGGCGAAAAGCCAACCGGCTCCGGCGATCCCTACCAGCTTCGCCGCGCCGCGCTCGGCGTCATTCGCATCGTGCTGGAGAATGACCTTCGTCTTCCTCTGCTCACTGCCATCGACAGTTCTGCCAAACTCTTTGGTTGGAAACTCAAAGGCGGGGTAGGGGCTCCAAGCAACGCGCTGATGCCCAACAGGTTCGATGTTCCGAAGGTGAAGGAAGATCTGCTCTCCTTCTTCGCCGACCGCCTGAAGGTCTTCCTCAAGGATCAAGGCAAGCGCCACGACCTGATCGACGCTGTGTTTTCGCTAGGGGGCCAGGAGGACCTCGCGCTCATCGTCCGTCGCGTCGAAGCGCTCGACGACTTCTTGAAGACCGACGACGGCGCCAATCTGCTCGCCGGCGTCAAACGCGCCGCCAACATCCTCTCGATCGAAGAGAAAAAGGACAAGAAGTCCTACGCGGGTTCCTATGATCTTGCGCTTCTCACCGAGAAAGAAGAAATCGCGCTCGCCGCCGCCATCGAAGCCGTAAAGCAGGATACCGTCGCCGCGATACAGGTCGAAAATTTCGGCGGTGCTATGCGCGCGCTGTCCGAACTCCGCGCCCCCGTGGATCAGTTCTTCGATAAGATCCTGGTGAATGCAGAAGATAAGAAGGTGCGCGAGAACCGCCTGCACCTGTTGTCCGAGATCCGCGCCGCGACGGCCACCGTCGCCGACTTCTCCAAGATCAGCGGCTGATCCTCACCGCCGCTGCAGCCGCTCGCACGCAATAAAAAGTCCTCGGGTTGGGAAACCCGAGGATCAAGCATTCACGAGGCGTGGACGAAGAATTCAGTTCAACGCGCTGAAACCATCGCAACCTTCTCGGGCGCGAACGGCTTGATGCTGGAATTCGATACGGGCTGGACTTCTGACGAAAAGAAGCCAGGGCCGTTGACGTGAGAGAGCCAGTGCACTGTAATATTAGCGGCGTAAGCGAAGGTAACGATTGCAATAACGACCGCCGCCGAAAGCATGGTCAGATAAGCAAGATATTCCGACACGACCAATTTCGCGCTCGCGGCGTGTGCACGCGAAGAGTTCGTGCGGTTGAGGGGGTGGTAGACGAATTTCTGGTCCATGATCGTTCTCACTTGCGCAGTACGCCGGGGGAAGGTGCACTCTGTCTGCGCGTTCCATTGAACTTCTGGACAGTGAAATGGGTTCCGAAATGCCCCGCGTCCAGGTGTGGATAGACGCGACGAATTCGCAATTCCGCCCTTCTTCTTCAAATCACGATGGAAAATCAGAGGGTCTACGCCTTTCAGCCGAATCAAAACGGCTAGGCGTCGGCTCCTTCGGCCGCCTGCTCGTAAGCCTCCGTCGCCGAAAGCCACGCCTCTTCGGCAGAGCTGAGGTCTCGCGCGAGCTGTCCTCGTTGCTGTGCGGCGGCCCGCGCCTTTTGCGGATTGACCGTGTAGATCGAAGTATCTCCGAGCACCGCGTCGAGGGCCGCGATTTCCTTCGACAGCTTTTCAACCTGCTTCTCGGCCGCAACCATCGCCTTCTTGAGCGGGGCCAGCTCGGCCCGCTTTTCCGCTGCGAGACGGCGCTGGTCGGTTCGCGACGCACGCCCTTCGCCGCCGCTGTCATCGCGCCGCTCACTCGATCGTGCCCCGCGTTCTTCGAGCAGCAATGCGCGATAACTTTCCATGTCGCCGTCGTAAGGCTTCACCGTGCCATTCCGCACGAGCCAGAGCCTGTCGGCAGTCGCTTCGACGAGATGTCGGTCGTGACTGATCAGGATGACGGCGCCGTTGTACTCCATCAGCGCGCGGATCAGGGCTTCGCGGCTGTCGATGTCGAGATGGTTGGTCGGCTCGTCGAGGATAAGAATGTGCGGACCATGAAACGCGGTCAGGGCCAGCAGAAGGCGCGCCTTCTCGCCACCCGAAAGCTTCCCGCACGCGGTGTCGGCTTTATCGGCGCTGAAACCGAATGTGCCGAGCTTCGTGCGCCGCTGCGCCTCCGTTGCCTCCGGCATGAGCTTCAACATGTAATCATAGGGCGTCGCGTTGGGCAGAAGATCGTCGAGCTGATGCTGTGCGAAGTAGCCGACGTCGACTTTCTGGGCGCCGAACATGTCGCCCGATAGCGGCTTCAGTCGTCCTGCGATCAGCTTGGCGAACGTCGATTTGCCGTTGCCGTTCTGGCCGAGAAGCGCAATGCGATCGTCGTTGTCGATGCGAAGATCGATACCGGACAGGACCGGATTATCGGCTTGATAACCGGCGCTCGCCTTTTCCATGCGCAGCAGCGGACTGGCGATGATTTTCTGCGGATCGGGGAAATGAAACGGCACCACCCGATCGTCCACCTGCGCGGCGATGGGCTGCATTTTCGCCAAGGCTTTCACACGGCTCTGCGCTTGCGCCGCCTTGCTGGCCTTCGCCTTGAAGCGATCGATGAATGCCTGCAGATGCCGGCGCTGCTCGTCCTGCTTTTTCTTGAGCTTCATTTCGAGGCGCTGCTTCTCGCGCCGCGCCTCTTCAAAATCGTCGTAGCCGCCCGCATAGAGGGTCAGCTTGCCTTTGTCCAAATGCAGGATTTCCGTCACCGCGCTGTTGAGCAGGTCGCGGTCATGGCTGACGATCAGCACCGTATGCGGATAGCTCTTGAGGTGGTTCTCGAGCCAGAGTGTGCCCTCAAGATCGAGATAGTTCGTCGGTTCGTCGAGCAGAAGGATATCCGGCTTCAGGAACAGGATCGCGCCGAGCGCCACCCGCATGCGCCACCCGCCCGAGAAGTCGCGGCACGCGCGTCGCTGTGCGTCCTCATCGAACCCCAGGCCTGAAAGGATGCGCGCGGCGCGAGCGGGCGCAGAATGCGCGTCGATGTCCGTCAGTCGCATTTGGATTTCCGCGATCCGCTCCGGGTCGCTCGCGGTTTCGGCTTCCTTGAGAAGGCTGGCGCGCTCGGTATCTGCCGACAGTACCCAGTCGATCAGGCTGTCGTCGCCGCCGGGCGCCTCCTGCGCGACATGGCCAAGACGCGCATTGCGCGGAATGGAAATCGAGCCATCGTCGGGGGAGATCTCGCCCCTCAAGAGCCGAAGCAGCGTCGATTTTCCTGCGCCGTTTCGACCGACGAGCCCAACCTTGTGGCCTGACGGAATGGCGGCGGTAGCCTGGTCCAGGATAGGCCGGCCTTCGATGCGATAGGTGAGATCGTTGATGTGCAGCATGGGATGCCGATAGCCGGTCCGCCGCCCGCTGTCACCGGGTCAGAGCGTTACGCCGAAGCGCGCGAGTAGGGCCGTCATCAGCAGATAGGCCGCAAAGGTTAGCGCCGATGCAATCGCCAGGCTCGCCCAAAAGCCGAGCCCGCGCGCTAGAAGGAGCGGCAGGACGAGAAACAACACCAGCGACGGCAGCACGTACCAGAAAATGCTATTCGATAGCCCGGCGATCTTCGCCGTATCGCCCGTTTCGCCATAAAGCCAAATGAAGGCCAATAGCGATGTCAGCGGCAGCGAGGCGATAATGCCGCCCAGAACGGTCGAGCGCTTGGCGATTTCCGAGATGGCAACAATCATGACCGCACTCAGCAGAACTTTGAGCGCGGTGTAAGCCATCGTCAGCCCGAAACGACGGGCTTCAGGGTTTCATAGAGCAGCCTGTCGCGAACGGACTTATCCTGCACGGCCAGATGCGCAACGAACCACTCCTGCACCATCTTGCAAACCTGCTCCGGTTCGCGCTTCGCAAGCAGCTTCGGGTTTGAGAAGACCTGCAGATCCTCTTCCTTCCAGCCGAGCTTGCCGAGTTCCTTGATCAGGATGTCGTAATCGCTCTTGACGGCTGAGTCGTGCTTCGCCGGATTCTTCGAACCTTCCGAGATGGCCTCGAAGATGGCCCCGGCCTGCGCGTTGAGCGCGGAAGCCTGTTCGGGATGCTCCATCATCTGAATGACGGCGGGGCTCATCTCACCCTTGGAAATGAAACCGAAGCAGGCGCTGACGCTCTGGGCGCGCAGCGACTTCAAGTGGTTGAGAAACGCTTCCGCGATTGCCTGGAGCTTTTCCGAACTCGCGGCGAGAGCTTTCTCCGCGTTCTGCCTGCGCAGATTGACGAGGCCCTGGGCCAACAACGTCGCGACTTCGTTGTCCGGCTTCTTATCGGCGACGAGCTTGTTCGCCGACGTGATCTCGTTGGAATACCAGTCGGGATATTCGCGTTTGATCAGCGCCCACACGGGAACCGTCTGCAGGCGAAGATCGAGCGGCGAGCCATCGATTCCGGCGGGCGGAGGCGGTGTCGACGACTGCGGCTCCACCGCGGCAACTTGTGTTTGCGTGCTTGGCGTCTCAGGTGCGGGCGAAGCGTCGGTGACCGTGTTCGGCGTCGAAACGGATGATGTCGTCGTGTCGGCCGGCTGCGACGGAGGAATGACGTCACTCGTCGACGGACCGTTCGCAGCCGAGGTCGCGGCGGTCTGCACTGGATCGCTATGCGGGGCAGGCGCTTGTCCCGATGCGGAATTGTCGGGAGCAGCGACCACAGGCGCGTTGTCCGCCGTCGTACCGCTGGAACCTCCGGAAACCATTTCCATGATCGCATCGCGGTAATTCGTGAAGGCAAAAGCTCCCCCACCTATGACCGTGATTGCCACAGCGGCAATCGCCAGCCGTTTGATGAAGCTGCGATCGGGCGTCGGCGCGGGCTGGCCTTCATAGTCGATGCCGCGGCGATTATTTTGTACGGCAGCGGACGAATAGGCGGGGCCATTCTGCGCAGCGACCGGCGCACTCGCAGCTACGGGAGCTGCACCCGGCTCCTGCCCAAGCGCTTCGAATGCTGTCGGGAACACGTTCGGCGCCGACTGCCATTCCGGCATGCCAGGGCGCCAGATCAGATCGCTGAGCCGCAGGTAATTGTGCGCAACGAACGTGCGCATCTCGATGTCGGTCAGCGGCCCGTGCTGTTTGCCGTCACGGGCGATGTACCACTGAATGTCGTTGGCCTGTGCCGTCATCTCTGCTTCTTCGCACACGTAGGCATTGCTGCCCCACCCTCCGACCGTGCGCTTTTCGCCGGCCCACACTGTTCACACGTAATTGCGCCCGTCAATCGGGCGATTATGCGGTAAAGCTCCACTTTTGCGTGCGACGTGCAACCGGATCCCGGCCGCCCGCCGTGCCGCGCTTGCTGGCGGCGGATCGCATGCTATAAGCCCGCGGAACCCGCATAAAATCCGCAAAGCGAGACAGAGTTATGGCTATCGAACGCACGTTTTCTATCATCAAGCCTGACGCGACCCGCCGCAATCTGACCGGCAAAATCAACGCCGTGATCGAGGACGCTGGTCTGCGCATCGTGGCTCAGAAGCGCGTGCGCTGGACCCGCGCCCAGGCCGAGAAATTCTATGAAGAGCACAAGGCGCGGCCATTTTACGGCGAACTCGTCGATTTCATGACCTCCGGCCCTGTCGTTCTTCAAGTTCTGGAAGGCGAAAACGCCATCGCGCAATACCGCGAGGTCATGGGCGCGACCGACCCCAAGGAAGCCGCCGACGGTACCATCCGCAAGCTGTTCGCCGAGTCGAAGGGTTCGAACTCGACCCATGGCTCCGATAGCGCCGCTGCCGCTGAGCGCGAGATCGCGTTGAATTTCCGGCTCGACGAGATCGTCGGCTAAAAACGCTGCCGGAACGCCAAGCGCGTTCCGGCCTTTTCTGCGGGAACCAGGCGTGATTTCGCCCGCCTACATCGGCACCATGGCGCGCTACAACGCTTGGCAGAATGCCAGTGTGTACGACGCATGCGACAAGCTCAGCGATGATCAGCGGAAAGAAGATCGCGGCGCTTTCTTTCGCTCCATTCACGCCACGTTGAACCACATCCTCTGGGCCGACCGGATTTGGTTGTCGAGATTTGGCGCAGCGACGCCGCCTGCCAAGGGATCGATCGCCGAAGGTCTCTCCCTGTTCGATAACTGGGATGATCTGAAATCTGAGCGTCGCGCCTTCGATCAGATCATCGAGCGTTGGGCTGGAGGCATCGACGCCGGCGCCATCGATGGCGATCTCTCGTGGTTCTCGGCCGCTGCGGCACGAGAGATGACGCGACCGAGAGCGCAAATCATCGTGCACATCTTCAATCACCAGACGCACCACCGGGGCCAGGTGAACGCGATGCTGACCGGTTTCGGGATCAACCCAGGCGTAACGGACCTTCCGTTCACACCGGCAGATATCTGATCAGGATCATGCGAACCGGGTGAGCAGGTACAAAAAAGGGCCACGCGCACTTCGGCATGGCCCTGGTATCTTTTGTTGTCTCGCCAACGACGCGCGGTGCGCAACTCAGGCCGATGCGACCCAGCTTCCGGCGACGAACCCGAAGGCAACCGCGTCGGGATTGCGACGCGCGGCTTCAATCAATTTTTCCGGCGACTCGACTTCATAGGTCGCCGAAGGATTTTCTTTAACTCTGCGCGGCTTTGCGCCGGTCAGAAGAAATACAGGCTTTCCAAGCACAACTGTTCTCACGGACTCCATGATGAGGGGCCTCCTGGAGTTGGAACGAAGGAGTGTCACGGGGGGGAAGTGACACTCGGAAATCCTATTAATTTACTAACGTGCCGTGAATATGACGGCATTGATACTCTTTGGATACCCGCCCGTCTCGCAAACGCGAGCACCTATGCAACTTCGATTTGCACTTTCCTGAGCAGTATTCGGGTGGAAGGGCACAGGATGCAGTGCGAGATTGCCTGTGGAAAAGTCCCGCGACCCAAGCGCGACGACGCGAATCAACTTGCGTTTCGCATCGTTGCGAGTGCCTACGGCCGCAGTTCCAGAGCGCCGCGCGATTTTCAGTTCAGCTCGCGGATCTTGAAGCGCAGTCCGCCCTTTGGCGTCAGCGTCACCGTCGCGTTGAGGCCCGCCGGGTCCTTGCCGACGTACTCGGGCTGGAAGCGGCGAAGCAGAAGCGACAGCGCCAGCGTGTTCTCAACCTGGCTCATCGCGCCGCCGATGCAGGAACGCTTGCCCGCGCCGAACGGGATGTAGCTGTACTTCACCTGCTTCTTGGCGTTGCCCGCCATCCAACGCTCCGGCAGGAACGACTCAGGCTCCGGCCAGAATTTCGGATTATGGTGCGCGCCATAGCTGAAGATCGAGACGCGGTCGCCGGGATTGATCTTCACGCCGCCAATTTCGTCTTCCGCGGCGGCGATCCGGATGAGGCTCCATACCGGCGGATAGATGCGCATCGTCTCCTGGATCACGGCGCGCGTATAGGCGAGACCTGAGTAATCGGCCGCCGTCGGCTCGCGATCGCCGTAAACCTGCTCGCCCTCGCGTCGGATGCGTTCCGCCATCTCTGGCCGCCGCGACGTTTCATAAAGCGCCCAAGCGAGTGTCAGAGCCGTCGTTTCCGTGCCAGCCCAGAGATATTGCTTCAATTCGTCGATCGCCTGCTGGCGATCGAACTCGGGAACGGATGGATCGGCCACCGTATCTTCGATCATCTTGAGCAGCGTGCGTTCGCGCATTTCACGCGGGTCGGCGCCCATGACGGCGGGAGGCACACTCGCCCATACTTCCATCGCCTTCGCCGGATCTTCGTCGGTCATCTCGAAGATCTCGCCGGCCTGCTTGCGCAGGCGAATGTCGCGGTGGTTCATGACGTCGGTGTACGTCTTCACGCACTTGAACACGACGTGCGGATTGAACGGCATGTCGCGATCAAACAGTGCCTTGCAGATCATGTCCGCGGCAAGCGTCCAGGTCTGTTCGACCATCTCGACGGATTCACCCGACTTAGCCAGTTCGCCCCAGATCGCCATCTTGCTGTCGATGGCGCGCAGGAAGTACGGGATGTATTCGGCGAACATGTCGGGGTGGAATGCCGGCTGCTGCGGCATGCGAATCTTCTGCCAGAGCGCGCCGTCGTTCGTGATCATCGACTTGCCGAAAATCGGCTTCAGCCCGTCGAAATATTTGATGTAGTTGTCGGCCTTCGTCACGAGCACGTGCTTGAAATATTCCGGCTCGGAGATGAGCACGACGCGCTGGTTCGCCATGTTGACCGGAAGAACGGGCCCATAGCGATCCATCATCTGCATGAGGATGCGCATGGGATTGTCCGGATCACCACGCAGCAACGGCGTCAGGTTGAACCAGATGCTAGATTCTTCGCCGAGACCCAGAGTGTGGCTGGGGGTCGTTTCCATAAGCATTCTCCATTCGGCACCGGAGTAGCGTGCACATCGTTCCGCTTGGCGGGCGCTTCGGGCGCCTCACGGACTGCGCTCGGCACTTCGGGTCGCCGGACTCCCTCTCCGGAGCCATAGAAATACCATGCTTTGGGGGGGCCCTGTCCATGCGACGGCCAGCGCAAGGTAACCGGTATCTAATGCTGTGGATCAGATCGTCGGCGCGAAAAGGGTGTCCGGCTCGCTAACATCCGAGGAAATAAGCACTTTTTCACCATCCAAGCGCGCCTCGCCTGCGGCGACAAGTCTTAAAGCAGCCGGGTAAACCCGGTGTTCCACTTTGAGGATCCGAGCCGCGAGTGTCTCTGCGGTATCACCTGAGAGAACCGGAACCGCAGCTTGAGCGATAATCGGGCCCTCATCCATCTCGGCACGGACGAAGTGCACGGTGCAGCCCGCGATCCGCACACCCGCCGCAATCGCCCGTTCGTGGGTGTTGAGCCCCTTAAAACTCGGCAGCAGCGACGGATGGATGTTGAGCATGCGGTCGCGCCAATACTCGACGAAATCCGGCGTCATCAGCCGCATGAAACCCGCAAGCGCAACGAGTTCGATACCGTTGGTGTCCAAGGCAGACTGAAGAGCGCGCTCGAAATCGGCGCGCGATGGATAGGCCTTGTGATCGATGATGACGGTCGGCACGCCCTGATCGATGGCCCAGGCCACGCCCTCGGCGTCGGGCCTATTTGACGCGACCAGGGCGATTTCCGCCGGATAATCCGGTGCGCGTGCCGCCTCGACGAGCGATCGCATGTTCGAGCCGCGGCCCGAAATCAGAATGGCAGTTCGTTTCTTCCTGGTCATGGCGCGGATCTAGCAGACCCGCTCGCGGTGTGCGAGTGCATCCCTGCGTGAGGCTCGATAGTTACGATAGGCCAGATTGTTAGCCATTCTTGGTGACCATTGTTGCGGCTGGGTTTCACCTGACGCAAGCTGATGGGGATCGGGGGCCACGATCGCAGGCTTTCGCGACTGCGCGGCCGCGGCACTTTGCGGGCATGGTCAGTCTTACTGCTAAATCGGATGGCCATGGTTCGCCGCATCTCACTTCTGACAGTTGGTACGCTAGGCGACGTCGGCCCTATGGTGGCGCTGGGACTCGCGCTCAAGGAGGCTGGCTACGAGGTCAGCCTCGCCGCTCCCGAAGACTTCATGGACTACGTCGCCAGCAAAGGCCTTGAGGCCCGCCGCTGCGGCACGGACTTCTCGAAGTTCATGAAGGACGGAGAGATGGCCGAGATCGCCGGCGCCCATACGATCGTGACGGTCAAGAAGTGGTTGCGGCCGGGCGCCGACATGCGCGCGCTGTTCGAAGGCATTCTGCGCGACGCCGTTACCGCCTCCGCAGACGCCGACGCCATCCTCTTTCATCCCGTTATTTCCGTGGCCGGCGAAATCGCGGAAGCGCGAAACATTCCGGCCGTGATGGTCGGTCTCGGTTCCGTTTCCCCTTCCGCCGAGAATCTTCTCTCCGTCATTCCGGGCACCGGCATCGCTGCCTGGAACCGTTACGGCTACAATACGCTGGGTTTGCAACGCTTGGCCTACCGCCGTGTGATTGGTGAGATCCGCAAGTCGCTCGGGCTTGGTCGCGCGTTCTGGCTGAGGCACCCACACCGCGTTCATGGCGAGCGCGCTCCAGTCATTTACCCGGTGAGCCCCGTCCTTCAGCCGCGCGCGAGCGAGGAGGGCGACGAGATTTATTTCACCGGCTACTGGTTCCGCGATGAAGCGCCGACGTGGCGGCCGACAGGAAAGCTGGCGGAATTTCTGACAAGCGGCCCCCGTCCCATCTACATCGGCTTCGGCAGCATGCCCGCGCTTGGGCTCGAGCGCACCGAGTTGATCCTCCGTGCCTGTGAGGCAGCGGGCCAACGCGCGGTGCTCTTCAAAGGCCGTGGCGAATTCGATCGTGTGCCGCTCTCGGACAATTTCCACCTGATCGACCAATACGTGCCGCACGAGAAGCTTTTCCGCGAGGTGGCCGCTATCGTCCATCATGGCGGCTTGGGCACGACCTCCCAGGCGCTGCGCGCTGGCCGCCCGAACTTCGTCGGTCCTTTCATGATGGATCAGAAATACTGGGGCCGCCGCGTTTTCGAATTGGGCGCCGGACCGGATCAGCTGCCCATTCAGGACTGGACGCTGGATCTCCTGACCGAACGCATTCGCGATCTTGCGACCAATGCATCCTACGCGCTCAAGGCCGCTGAAATAGGCCGCGCTATGCAGCAGGAGAACGGTACCGCAAACGCCGTGGCTGTCGTCAAAAAGTTGATCGGCGCCCCGTCGAGCGAAGCCACCATCCGTCGCGCGAAAATTGCCAGCTGAGATCAGCTTATCGGCCGCGCGGCGGCCTTGATCTGCAAAAGCTTCGCACGCGCCCTGATGAGGCGCTTCCCAAATCCGGCCGCGCGGCGGGCCTGATGGATATTGGCAATAAAGAGGTTCGCGACTCGCGACCAATCGTGCCGCATCGCTTGCACACGAACCTGCTCGCGACCTAGGTCGAGTGCGGCCAGCGCGGCAGCCCTCAGATCTTCGCTGAGGCATCCCGTAACGCCGGGTGTCACGACGTCGATCGGGCCAGTCACCGGAAACGCCGCTACGCCAAGACCCGATGCCATGGCCTCAAGCAGCACCAACCCGAATGTGTCCGTGCGGCTTGGGAACACGAACACGTCCGCGTTGGCGTATTCACGCGCGAGATCATCGCCTGACTTCGCGCCTTTGAAGATCACGTCAGGATACTGTCGGCGAAGCACGCCGAGTATCGGCCCGTCACCGACCACGACTTTGCGACCCGGGAGATCGAGATTGAGAAAAGCTTCGACGTTCTTCTCGCGCGAAACGCGCCCGACATAGAGAAACGTCGGGCCCGATTGTCTCTCGCCGTCATGCGCCCGGGATCTGGGGTTGAACTGTGCCGTATCCACGCCGCGCGACCACAGCATCAGTCGGCGGAAACCGCGTCGCGCAAGCTCGGCCTTCAGCGACGGCGTCGCCACGAACATGCCGATGGCTGGCCGGTGGAACCATCGTTGGAAGGCATAGCTGATCCAGGCCGGCAAGCCGGTATAGGCTTCGATGTATTCAGGGAAGCGGGTGTGAAACGAAGTCGTGAACCGGATGCCCCGGCGCAAGCACACGCCGCGCGTCGCAAGGCCGATCGGCCCTTCGGTCGCGATGTGGACGTGATCGTAATTTCCCTGTTTCAACACGGCCGCAACTTGCGACCGTCGCGCGAGCGCCAGACGGATTTCCCGGTAACCGGGGCATGGCAACGTTGCGAAGTCCAGAGGTGACAGGATCGTGACGAAATGGCCGGCGGCTTCGAGTTCGCGCTTCAGGTTCTCGTAGGTCCGCACGACGCCATTGACCTGAGGCCTCCAGGCGTCGGTGGCGATGAGGATTCGCATCATGCTACCTCGCATCTGAGGCGCGGTCCCCAGATCCCAGGGCGCGGTCCGCGCGATCGCCGGTCGGGCCAGAATGCATGACGAGAAGCAGGTCCGAATCTATCTAGCGGTGTATTTTAGACCGCTTCTGACGTCAGCACTTTTCGATTGTGTGACAACTGACGGCAAATGCAGGGACAACCGTCACTTTAACCATCATTTTTGCTCTAGCCGTGATTGGCGTCGACCGAGCGCGAGACCCGCCGCCACGTCATGTACGCGCGAATATCCGTGATTTGCCCGTCGGCTAGGCGCGCGATGGGGAAGGCGTCTTCGTCCCGATGGATGATCTCCGCGGCGATCCAGCGATCCGACAATCGCGAATCAGGCTGTTCGTCGAACGCGGGTTGAGGAACCCGATACTTGATTTCGATAATTTCGCCCACCAGAAGGTCCGCTGAATGGCCAGCCATGTGCCTGCTCCGAATCGTTCACGAGCGCGGTGAGTAGGCGCCAAACTTTTCAGTTGCGTGGCAGTCTTCGCGTACTCTCATTGAAAGTCGTTAATGCGTGACGCGAGCATCAGCGCGTTTTGGCCATTCGCACCGTCGGCGCTACAGCTTGCCGCGTTTTCAACGACCCCCACCATAAGTCTGGTACGAGCGCCCCTTGGATATTGATAAGGCGGCTCAAGTCGTTGGCGTGCGAGCGGGAGTGAATGAATGATGAGATGGCTTGCGTTCGTCGCCGTCACCGCGCTCCTGTGCGCGACGGATGCGAAAGCGAATCTGGACGTACAGTCGCTCGCCGACGACCCGGCGAACTGGGTGATACAATCCGGCGACTACGCGGGTCAGCGATACTCGCGGCTCGATCAGATCAACGCCTCGAACGTATCGGAACTGAAAGTCGCCTGGACGTTCTCGACCGGCGTGCTCCGCGGTCATGAGGGCGGCCCATTGGTTATCGGCGACGTCATGTATCTGGTGACGCCATTCCCCAATACCGTCATCGCAATCGATTTGGCTCACGATCAGAAGATTCTATGGAAGTATCAGCCGAAGCAGGATCCGTTCGCCGCCGCCGTCATGTGCTGCGATACCGTCGATCGCGGCGTCCAGTATGCCGAGGGCAAGATTCTGCTGCACACCGCCGACACCTCGCTCATTGCCCTCGATGCTAAAACCGGCATCGAAGTCTGGAAGGTGAAGGATGATGATCCGAAGAATGGCGCCTCGGGCACCGGCGCACCTCTGGTCGTCAAAGACAAGGTCATCGTCGGCGTATCGGGCGGTGAGTTCGGCGTGCGTTGTTACATCACTGCCTACGACCTGAACTCGGGTCGCAAAGTCTGGCGCGCATATTCGATGGGGCCGGACGAGGATATCCTGGTCGATCCCGACAAAACGACGTCTCTCGGCAAGCCGATTGGGAAGGATTCGTCGCTAAAGACCTGGAACGGCGACCAATGGAAGATCGGTGGCGGGCCGGTCTGGGGCTATATGGCGTACGACCCCCAGCTGAACCTGATCTACTACGGCTCAGGCAATCCTTCGACCTGGAACCCGGTCCAGCGCGCGGGGCCCGATCACAAACCGATCGATCAGAAATGGTCGCAAACGATCTTTGCGCGCGATGCTGACAGCGGCATCGCCAAGTGGGTCTATCAAATGACCCCTTTCGATCAGTGGGATTACGACGGCGTCAACGAGCCGATACTCACGGATCTTGAGATCGACGGCGTCACCCGGAAGGTCCTGACTCACTTCGACCGCAACGGTTTTGCCTATACGCTCGATCGCACCAACGGCGAGCTTCTCGTCGCGGAAAAATTCGATCCCGACGCCAATTGGGCGTCCAAGGTCGTTACGGACAGAAATGATCCGCAGTACGGCCGGCCGCTCGTGAACAAGAAGTTCTCACCCTTCGTCACCGGTACGGATGATGTGACCAAAGGCATCTGCCCTTCGGCAATGGGTGCGAAAAACCAGCAGCCCGCATCCTTTTCTCGTCTCACCGGCTGGTTCTATGTTCCCTTGACGCGCCTCTGCATGGATATGGAGGCCTTCAAGGTGTCTTACGCAGCGGGGCAGCCCTATGTCGGGGCTACGCTGACGATGTTTCCCGCGCCGTCGGCGAACGGCGACACGGGTGCCTTTCTCGCCTGGGATGGCGCTCAGGGCAAAATAATCTGGTCTAAGCCCGAGCGCTTCGCCGTCTGGTCCGGCGCGCTTTCGACGGCCGGAGGGATCGTCTTCTACGGAACGCTCGAAGGCTATTTGAAAGCCGTCGACCAGAAGACCGGCAAGGAACTCTTCAAGTTCAAGACGCCGTCCGGGATCGTAGGCGCCCCGATGACCTACATGCACGATGGCAAGCAATACGTCGCCATCCTGTCGGGAGTGGGAGGTTGGGCCGGTATCGGCCTTGCTGCCGGGCTCACCAATCCGGAAGATGGATCAGGCGCCGTCGGCGGGTTTGCAAATCTCTCCGAGTACACGAGCCTCGGAGGGACGCTTACGGTTTTCGCGCTGCCCTAATGCGGACTGACAGCCGTACACCCTCAGCCGAAGTTGAGCTTGCCGTCGTACTTGACGGCCCAAGCTTCGCCTTTGCCTTTGGCATCCGACTTTTCGCCGGTCGGAGGAATGATGTCGCCGATGACGGTTGGATCTTCACCCGCAGATTTGAGCTCCGAGACCACGTCGTCAGCTCGGTCCTTGGAGACAACGGCGATCATGCCGATGCCGCAGTTGAAGGTCCGGAGAAGCTCGGCATCGGGAATGTTGCCTGTCCTCGCCAGCCACTCGAAAACCGGCGGTGCCGAGAAACTCGACAGGTCGATCCGGGCCGCGACATCCTTCGGCATCACGCGCGGCACGTTCTCCGAAAGGCCCCCGCCTGTGATGTGCGACAGCGCTTTGATGCCGCCGTTCAAGCCCGATCCACCCGTTGCACGAATGGCCGCGAGCAGCGGTTTGACGTAGATGCGCGTCGGCGTCAGCAGCGCCTCGGCGACCGACTGGTTCTGGGATTTTGCAAATGGCGCAGGCGAATTCCAGTCGAGTTTGGCGTGTTCCACGAGCTTGCGGACGAGGCTGTACCCATTGGAATGCACGCCACTCGATCTAAGGCCGATCAGGATGTCGCCGACGCCGATGTTCGCACGCGGCAGGATCTCGTCGCGTTCGACCGCGCCCACTGCAAAGCCCGCGAGATCGTAGTCGCCACTCTGATAAAGGCCCGGCATCTCTGCCGTCTCGCCGCCGATCAGCGCGCATCCGGCATCGCGGCAACCATCGGCAATGCCCGCGATCACCTCGCGCGCAACTTGCACGTCGAGTTTCCCGACCGAGAAGTAATCGAGGAAGAAAAGCGGTTCCGCACCTTGCACGATCAGATCGTTGACGCACATCGCGACAAGGTCGATGCCGATGGTGGAATGGCGCTGCGTGTCGATGGCGATCTTGAGCTTCGTGCCGACGCCGTCGTTTGCCGCGACCAGGATGGGATCGCGAAAGCCCGTCCGCTTCAGATCGAACAGTCCACCGAAGCCGCCCAGATCGACATCGGCTCCGGGCCGGCTGGTGGCCTTGGCCAACGGTTTGATCGCCGCGACAAGCGCATTTCCCGCGTCGATATCGACGCCCGCGTCGGCATATGTGATGGATTTTTGCGAGTTTTCGTCAGCCGCGGACATTGATCCTCGTCGTCGGTCAAAAAAGTAAGGTCGGAAGGGCCGGCGCGATAAGACAACCAGGCGAGGCAAAAGCTTCGGTTAAACTCACTTTTGCCCCATTGCCAACCCGTATTGGGGGTCGTAGCAGCGACTGGACCGGAGAGCAACGAAGCGCTCTCAAGGCCGGTTCCGCAGGGCAAGGATCGAACGCTCGCCCGAGAACGTCGCAAAACGCGGAAATGGGGGATTTACGTGCTCGCGAGCCGCTGCGTCGCTATCGCTATTCTGGTGTGGATGGGTGCCGCTGGCCTCGATGTCGCGCCCGCGCGGGCGGCTGATCCCGATGTCGCATTTACCGTCGCAAATTACCCCGTCGAGGCGACGGCTGCGAATGCGGTTGCGGCGAAAGATCAGGCCCTCGCCGATGGCCAGCAAGCCGCCTTCAAGTCGCTTCTGAAGCGCCTCGTGCCGGTAACGGCTTATAAGCAGCTCACCCGCGTGGAGAATGCAAAAGTCGCCGATCTCGTCTCCGGGCTTTCTGTGCGCTCCGAGCGCAACTCGTCGACCGCGTATATCGCCAACCTCGACTACTCTTTCGACTCTAACGGGGTGCGCTCGCTTCTGTCCGGCCAAGGTATTCCATTCGTTGATCAGCAGGCGCCGCAACTGACCGTCGTAACGGTGCTGTTGCAAGGTAATCCGCCCGCTGCGACCAGTGACACCGGCCTCTGGCGGCGCGCGTGGTCAGGCCTCGACCTCACCCACACGCTGACACCAATCGCTGTGAAGGATCTAAAGCCCACGATCAAGACCGACACGGTTCAGGCGCTGATGTCCGGCCAGGACAGCGCTTTGCAAAAGCTGAAAGCGGAGTACGGCAGCGGATTGGTCGTCCTTGCAATAGCCGAACCGGATTTACCGGCCAAAAAGGTCACGGTGACCCTCGTCGGCAGCGATGCCGTCGGTGGCCTTCTTTTGAAACGCGCCTATCGGATCAACGATAACGACCTCGATTACGCCTCTCAGCTCGCGGCAGTTGTCTCGCTTGGCATCATCGAGGGCCGTTGGAAAGCGATCAAGGCAGGCATTGGCGAGGCGACGGCATCGTCCAACCCGGCTGGCGGCGCACCGGTCTGGGCAGCGTCCACGGGCGGGAGTGGGGAAGACGTCACACTGACCGCTGAGTTCGCCAGCTCCGATCAATGGGACCTGATCCGCTCCCAGCTTCTCGACATGCCAGGCGTCGACGCCTTGAACATCGGATCCGTATCCGATCGCAGCGCCGGAATTTCGTTGAAATACCCCGGCGGCGCCACGAGCCTCGCAACCGCGCTCGGGCCTAAAGGCTTCAGCCTCTCAAATACCGGTTCAGGCTGGGTCCTTCGTCCAGGCTATTGAATTAGCAAAAATTATCCAGATCTGACTTCCGGCTCTGGGCGCGCCGCCTTTCGGGCCGCAACTCAGCCCGCGGCCGCTTTTGCCGCACCGCAAGGGAGGTTCTCCTCGACGAGCCGAAGCATGAGAGGCTAGGTTCGCGCCGCTTGGCAAAGCGTGATATGTGGCCGGGCGATAGGGGAGAGAGACGGGGACAGTTTCGGCGTGAGCATTCCTAACCTCATTACGCTCGGTCGAGTCATCCTCGTACCCGTGGTCTTCTGGCTCTTGCTGACCGGTGAGTTGCAAGCGGCATTTCTGGCCTTCGTATTGGCCGGCATCTCGGATGCGATCGACGGCTTCCTTGCCAAGCGGTTCAACTGGGAAACCGAACTCGGTGCCTATCTCGATCCGCTCGCCGACAAGCTCCTGATCGTTTGCATATTCATCGCCCTGGGGGTGACGGGGCGTCTCCCCTCTTGGCTCGTGATCCTCGTCGTCTCCCGCGACATCCTGATCATCATCGCCGTCGTGCTGTCGTGGCTGCTCGAACATCCAACGCCGATGAAGCCTCTGGCCATCAGTAAGATGAACACCGTTGCTCAGATCGTTCTCGCGGGCACCGTGCTCGCCGACGAGGCATTCGCGCTGAAGCTCAAAGGGCCTGTGCAACTCCTGACGCTGCTCGCCGCAGCCACCACCGTCGCGTCACTCGTTGCCTATTTGCGCGTGTGGCTGCGTCATATGACGGTCCACGAAACTCCCGGCTCGAAAACCTGAGCGTTTAAGGCCATGCTGCGTTGAGGCTTGGCGATTAGGTGAGGATGAAATTCCATGCATTTTGAGCGGCACGCGCTGTTCTGGGCAGCGACGGCGTTGCTGTTTGCATACATCGTGCAGCTCATCGCTCCGGCCCTGCTGCCGTTCGCGATCGGCTTGACGCTCGCCTACTTCCTGAGCCCCATCGTTGACGCCATGGTCCGGCGCGGCGTGCCCCGTTGGCTGGCCACCATTCTGCTGGTCACGTGCTCGGCCCTGATCATCGTTCTCGCGCTGGTCTTCGTGATGCCGATCCTGTTCCAGCAGGCCGCAGGCTTGATGGAAGCCGCGCCCGCCGCCTTCCAGCGATTGAAGACGCTGATCGAGACGAGCGCCCGCGATCACCTGGGCTCGCGCTACCCGCAGGCTGAAGCGACGGTGCGAAATGTGCTCGACAGCGTGACGAACGCGGCGCCGACCCTGCTTGCCGGCATCGCCCAGAGTGTCTGGAACCAGAGTTCGGCCGCCTACAACTTCTTCACGGTCGTTCTCATAACGCCTGTGGTGTTCTTCTATGTTCTGCTCGATTGGCCCAAGATCGTCGCGAAGCTCGACTCGCTGCTGCCGCGTGACGAAGCCGATCAGATCCGCGCGCTCTCACACGAGATTGACGAACGCATATCCGCTTTCATTCGTGGCCAGGGCGTGGTCTGCATCCTGCTTGCGATCTACTATGCCGCGGGCTTCAGCCTTGCTGGTCTGAACTATGGGCTGCTGCTCGGCGTTGCGACCGGACTTGCTTCTTTCATTCCTGTGTTCGGCTGGTCGATCGGCGCCCTCATCGCCGTGCTGCTGGCGATCGTGCAGTACTGGCCGGACATGACGTCCATTCTGATCGTCGTCGGTGTTCTGCTCGGTGGTCAGGCTCTGGAGTCGGGGATATTGAGCCCCTACATCATAGGTTCAGAGGTCGGCCTGCATCCCGTCTGGGTCATTTTCGCCTTGATGACCTTCAGCTATCTGTTCGGATTTCTGGGACTTCTCGTAGCCGTGCCGGTTTCTGCCGCAATCGGCGTGCTCGTACGTTTCGCGGTCAGCAGCTATCTCGCCTCGAGCGTCTACCAAGGCGAGGTTGAAGCGGCGCCGAAGGAACAGCAACCACCTATTCCATGATCACGACGCCCGAGCAGCTTGTCTTTGAACTTCCGCACCGCACGGCCATGGGACTGGAAGACTTCCTGGTCTCGCGGTCGAATGAAGCCGCCGTGGATCTCGTCGACCGCTGGCCTGACTGGCCGATTGGCGCAGCTGTCATCGCAGGCGCCAAAGGCAGTGGCAAAACTCATCTCGCAAACGTCTGGCTGAGCCGCGCCAACGGCAAGGCGTTCGAGGCCTCTGCCATCTCGCGCGATACCGTGCCCACGGTCGCCGCGTCCGGTGCGGTCCTCATAGAAGACATTCAACGCGCGAGCGACGAAGCCGCCCTGTTCCACCTTTTAAATCTCGTCCGCGAGCAGCGCTTGCAGATCCTCCTGACGACCGACACGGCCCCCGGTGATCTGCCGATCACGCTTCCTGACTTCCGCTCGCGCTTGAAGGCCCTGCCGCTCGCGACGATCGAGCCGCCGGATGACGCGCTGCTTCGAGCCGTCCTCGTCAAGCTCTTCGCCGACAGGCAGTTGACCGTCGAGCCTCAACTCGTCGATTACGTGCTGGTCAGGATGGAGCGCTCGATGCTCGCGGCTGAACGCTTTGTCTCGGCGGCGGATCGGCGGGCGCTCGCCTTGCAACGCCGTGTGACGCGTGCGATTGCCGCTGCCACCCTCGACGCTCTCGGCTATTGAATCGGTTTATGATTCCTGGCTGACATGCCCATTCGTCATTTGGGTGTAAAGCTATTATATGGACGTCTCATTTCCCGTTCGGAGCACTCATTCACCATGGCAACCGTGAAGACCAGAAGTGGCAAGGCAGATGTCACATCCGTGCCGGAAGGGCCGGACCGCTTCTACAATCGCGAGCTGTCGTGGCTGCAGTTCAACCGCCGCGTTCTGGAGGAAGCGGGAAATACCCAGCACCCGCTGCTTGAGCGCCTTCGCTTTCTCTCTATAGCTGCCGCCAACCTCGATGAATTCTACATGGTGCGCGCGGCCGGCGTGTATGGACAGATCCGTGCCGGTGTCACAACTCTGTCGCAAGATGGCATGACGCCGATGCAGCAGCTTGCGGCCATCAATAAGTTTGTCACGACGATTGTCGTCGACGAACAGGTAAACTGGCGCGTTATCACTGACGAGCTCGCGGCCGCCGGGCTTCATGTGGTCCAGCCCGAAGACCTCACCGCCGCTGACCGCGCGTCGTTGGAGAAGCTCTTCCTCACGCACATCTTCCCGATCCTGACGCCGATCGCCGCCGACCCGGCCCATCCGTTTCCCTTCATCCTGAATAAGGCGATGACCATCGCCGTGGAGCTTGTGCGTCCCGTCGACGGCAAGACCATGAACGGCCTGATCCCGATTCCGGGGCAGCTCGACCGTTTCATTCGTCTCGAGGCCAACCCCGATAAGCCCAAAGCCGTCCGCTTCATTCAGCTCGAGAACGTCGTCGGCATGTTTTTGACCGAGCTGTTCTCCGGTTTCGAGGTCAAGAGCCAGGGCACGTTCCGCGTCCTGCGCGACAGTGACATCGAGTTTCAGGAAGAGGCCGAAGATCTTGTCCGCTCCTACGAGAGTCAGCTGAAGCGTCGCCGTCGCGGGAACGTGATCCGGCTCGAGATCGATTCCCGCATGCCTGAAAAGCTGAGAAAGTTCGTTATCGACGAGCTTGAAGTCCGCGAGGAAAGCATCTTCGTCAAGGAAGGCATTCTCGCCCTCGCCGATACATCGCAGCTGATCGTCAATGATCGCCCAGATCTGCTTTTCAAGCCATTTACGATCCGTTTTCCCGAGCGCATTCGAGAATTCAGCGGCGACTGTTTTGCTGCGATCCGCAACAAGGACATCGTCGTCCACCATCCCTACGAAAGCTTCGACGTGGTCGTGCAGTATCTGCGCCAAGCGGTTGCCGATCCAAACGTCATGGCGATCAAGTGGACGCTCTATCGCACCTCACGCGACAGTCCGATCATTCAAGCGCTGAAAGAAGCGGTAGAGGCGGGCAAATCCGTCACCGCTGTCGTCGAACTCAAGGCCCGGTTCGACGAAGCCGCAAACATTCGTTGGGCGCGCGATCTCGAAAGTGCGGGCGTGCACGTCGTCTATGGCTTCACCGAATTGAAAACGCACGCCAAGCTCGGCTTCGTCGTCCGGCGCGAAGGAACCGATCTCACGACCTATTGCCACATCGGTACCGGCAACTATCACCCGCAGACGGCGCGCGTGTACACCGACCTGTCCCTTTTCACGACCGATCCGATGGTGGCGCGCGACGTCACGCGCATCCTGAATTTCGTGACGGGCTACGGCGAACCTGTTGAGCTCGAATGCATGGCGGCGAGCCCGCACGGCATCCGCAATCGCATTATGACGCACATCGCCGAAGAGATCCGCAATGCCAAGGCCGGCCGTCCGTCGGGCATCTGGTGGAAAATGAATGCGCTGGTCGATTCCCAGATCATCGCATCGCTCTATGAGGCGAGCAATGCGGGCGTGCCGATCGACCTCGTCGTCCGCGGCATCTGCTGCCTGCGTCCCGGAATCCCGGGGCTGTCGAGCAACATCCGCGTGAAAAGCATTGTCGGCCGCTTCCTTGAGCACTCTCGCATTTACTGTTTTGCCAACGGAGAGGCCTTGCCTTCACCCAAAGCCGCCGTCTACATCAGCTCCGCCGATATGATGCCCCGAAATCTCGACCGCCGGGTCGAGGCCATGGCTCCGGTGAAGAACCCGACCGTCCACGAGCAAGTCCTCAATCAGATCATGGTTGCGAACCTGAAAGACAATCAGCAGAGCTGGCGGATCAATTCCGACGGCAGCGCCACCCGGATCGAACCGGGTCCGGGGGAGGAAGCCTTCAATGCCCATAAATATTTCATGACCAATCCTTCGCTTTCGGGTCGCGGGCAATCTCTGAAGGAGAGCTTCCCGCAACGTTTCCGCCAGCCCGGCTAGACCCGGTATCTTGAATGACGAGGTGGAGAGAACTCTCGGGCGCGAACGAGCGTACCGCAGAAATGGAACCTATCGGCGTGGTCGATATCGGCTCCAATTCGGTGCGCCTCGTCGTTTATGAGGGTGCGGTTCGGGCGCCTACCCCGGTCTTCAACGAAAAAATCCTGTGCGGCCTCGGCCGCTCGGTGGCGACAACCGGCAGTCTGGGTGTCGAGGCTGTAGAACGCGCTCTTGCGGCGCTCGCCCGCTTCCGCGTGATCGCGCATATCCTCAGCGTCAAGAACATCCGCGTCATCGCCACGGCCGCGGTACGCGATGCCCAGAATGGCCGGGATTTCATCGAGCGCGGCGAGAAGGCCATCGGCACCAAGATCGATGTGCTGTCGGGCGAGACGGAAGCGCGGCTCGCGGCGCAGGGCATCATGATGGGCTTCGTCGACGCCGACGGGGTCGCAGGGGACCTCGGCGGTGGCAGCCTCGAGCTGATCGACATCGCGCAGGATCGACTGAATGATGCGGCGACGCTGCCGCTCGGCGGCCTTCGCCTGATCGATACCACTGGCAACAAGATTGAGCGCGCGGTCGATGTGATTGACGGCGCGCTGGCGAGCCTGCCCTGGCTCAGGAACGGCGCGGGACGGACATTCTACGCGGTCGGCGGCACGTGGCGTGCCCTTGCGCGCATGCAGATGGAACGGGTCGATTACCCGCTGCGCGTCATGCAGGGCTACCGTTTGACCACGCGCGAAGCCCTTGATCTGTGCGAGCAGTTCCGCAAGGTGAAGAAGCCGTTCGATCTGCCCGGCATCGCGGGCGTGGCGAGGGCGCGGCGGGAAGTGCTGCCGTTCGGCGCGTTGGTCCTTGAGCGCCTGTTGCGGCAGATGGAACCGCGTCAGGTCGTGTTTTCGGTCTATGGCATTCGCGAAGGCCTGATCTATGGCCTCTTGCCGCCTTTCGAACGGGCGCGCGATCCTCTGATCAGCTTCTGCGAGGACTACGCCGGGCTCCGCGCCCGCTCGGTCGAGCACGCGTATGAGCTGTGCGCCTGGACCGACCAGCTTTTTGCCGATCCCGCGATGGAAGAATCCGCTGATGAACGCCGTCTGCGTCATGCGGCATGCCTTCTGTCGGATGTCGGCTGGCGTGCCCATCCCGATTACCGCGGCGAGCAGAGCGTCAACACAATCGCCAACGCCGGGCTAGGCGGCGTCGACCATCAGGGCCGCATCTTCCTCGCCCTATCCGTTTTCCACCGCCATGAGACCTCGGACGATGGGGGCGCCGGAGTTTCCGATCGGCTGCGGAGTCTGGTTAGCAAACGGGTCCAGCGCCGGGCCCGTATCCTTGGCGCCGCGATCCGGGCCGCCCATATGCTCTCGATAGGCATGGCGGGCGTCATCGACCAGACGCCGCTGAACTATGAGGCAGGCGCTCTCGTGTTAAGTTTGCCGCCCGCGTACGCCGCGCTCGATGGTGAACGCCTGCGCCGGCGCTTCGGCCTGCTCGCTGAACTGGTTGGCAAGCGCCCGGAGATCCGATTTATCAGTTGAGAGGCAGTACGCCTCGCTTGCGACGCAACAATTTCTGATAGTCTCGACCAAGTTTCCCAGGATGAAGACAGCCTCCATGGCGGAAGATCTTTATGACATTCTCGGCGTCTCGCGCACAGCGACAGAGGATGAAATACGGAGCGCGTTCCGCAAGCTCGCCAAGGCCAGCCATCCCGACGTCAATCCCGGTAATGCCGGTGCCGCCGAACGCTTCAAGAAAATCACTGCCGCCAACGACATTCTGAGCGATCCCGAGAAGCGCCGTCAGTACGACTCGGGCGAGATCGATGCCAAGGGCGACCCGCGTCGTCCCCAGTGGAGTCGCGCCGGAGCAGGGGCGGGCGGCCGGCGAAGCCCCTTTGGCGCACGCGGCTTTGAAGGCCGGGCCGGTGCCGGCGCAGGCTTCGACGATTTCAGTTTCTCCGACATCTTTTCCGACGTTTTCGGCGCCGCAAGCGCGGGGACCCGCCGCGACGCGCAGGGCTTTGCCTCGCGCGGCCAGGATGTTCGCTACTCGCTCGAAGTCGACTTCCTGGAAGCCGTGCAGGGCGCCAAGAAGCGGGTGACGTTGCCGGATGGCGGCATCCTAGACCTCAACGTTCCCGAGGGCACGCAGGACGGTCAGGTTCTTCGCCTCAAGGGCAAGGGCGTTGCGAGCAGCCCCTCGGGCGAACACGGCGACGCTCTCGTCGAAATCAAAGTGCGCCCGCATCCGGACTTCCGGCGTGACGGCGATGATATTCTGATGGATCTGCCGATTACGCTCGATGAAGCCGTGCTCGGTGGTCGCGTCGAAGTGCCGACCGCAACCGGCCGCGTGCAGCTGACGATCCCGAAGGGAACGAGTTCCGGCAAGACCTTTCGATTGAAGGGCAAGGGCGCGCGGGGCAAGTCCGGCAACCCGGGCGATCAGCTCGTCACCATCAAGATCGTCATGCCGCCGGATATCGACGACAGCCTGTCCTACTTCTTCTCCGAGTGGCGGCAGAAGCACGGCTACGATCCGGGACGGAAGTAACGCGATTGGCGGCCGGCTCCCCGGTGGGGCAATCGCCAACAAAAAACTAGCGCGCGGCGGGCACAGCCCTTACCTCGCCGTCCACGAGCGTCAGCGCGAGTTCACCGCGCTTGAGCTTCAGCGCCGCGTCCCCGAACAGAGTTCGCCGCCACCCCTGCAGCGCCAGGATGTCCGCTTCGTCCGACGTGGCAAGTTGTTCGAGGTCGTCGCTGTCGGCGATGATACGCGGCGCAACCCCGTGCTCCGCCGCGGCTGCCTTCAGCAGCACCTTGAGAAGCTCCAGCGTTGCGCTCGCTTCCGCCGACAGCGCCTCGCTCCGTTCGATCTTCGGCAGCGTTTTCGGATCGCGCGCCAAGCCTGTCTTTACGACATCGATGATTTCCTTGGCGCGCTGTGAACGCGCGAAGCCGTCCGACAGCGTGCGAAGTTGGCCGAGCGCCTCTGCGCTGGCAGGAAGCTGATTAGCGATGTCGTACAGTGCATCGTCGCGCAGCACGCGCCCGCGCGGCACATCCATTTGTTGCGCCAGCCGCTCACGCCAGGCCGCTAGTTCGATGAGGACGGCGAGCGACTTTCGCCCTTTGACGCGCAGCTTGAGCCGCTGCCACGCGTTCTCAGGCTTTGCATCATAGGTTGCGGGGCTCGTCAGAACGCCCATCTCTTCCTGCAGCCACGGCGTCCGCCCGGTCTTCTCCAGCGTCTGCTTGAGGCGGACGTAAACGTCGCGAAGATGGGTGACATCGGCGAGGGCATAATCGAGCTGCTTGTCCGACAGCGGCCTGCGGCTCCAATCGGTGAACCGAGAGCTTTTATCCAGATCGACGCCGACCGTTTTTTTGACGAGGTTGACGTAGCTGATGCTGTCGCCATACCCGCACACCATCGCCGCCACCTGGGTGTCGAAGACGGGATGGGGGACGATCTCGGATTTCAGATAGACGATTTCGATGTCCTGCCGCGCCGCGTGGAACACCTTCACGATCGCCGGGTCCGCCATCAGCTTGTAGAATGGCGAGAGGTCGAGCCCCGGGCTCAGCGGGTCGACAACGGCTTCGGCGTCGGGGCCCGCAAGCTGGATGAGGCACAGCAAAGGCCAGAACGTCTGCTCGCGCAGAAATTCGGTGTCGACGGCTACATATTCACTTTTCGCCAGCACATCGCAAAGTGCCGACAGGTCGGACGTGGTCGTGATCATTCGCATCAGGGCAACGCCTATAGCGCATGGCCTCTTCGTTGTCGCCATCAGCTTCGTCGCGATTCTGGGGCTTTTTTGGCGACGGTTTGCCCCGGGGCGCGAGCTAGGGTGCCTAGATCGGCCGCCTCAAGGCCCTGAAAATCTTCGCTCCGCCGCCGCTCGTGTCTCCGTCGCCCGGTAACCTTGACTTTCGCGCGCCCCCATGCGCTTTTCCGCGGCAATTTTCACCCACATCGATCAAAGGGTTTCCGGCAATGGCCGAGGCTAAGCTGCATCGTTATCGCTCGCACACCTGCGGTGCGCTCCGGAAGAGCGACGTTGGGGCTACGGTGCGCCTGTCCGGATGGGTCCATCGCGTGCGCGACCATGGCGGCGTGCTCTTTATCGACCTTCGCGATCACTACGGTCTGACACAGGTCGTAGCAGACCCCGACAGCCCCGCCTTCAAGGTCGCCGAGACGCTCCGCTCCGAGTGGGTCGTGCGCATCGATGGCAAGGTCCGCAACCGGCCGGAAGGCACGACGAACGCTGAGTTGCCCACTGGCGAAATTGAGCTTTACGCGACTGAAATCGAAGTGCTTTCAGCGGCCAAGGAACTGCCGGTGCCGGTATTCGGCGAGCCCGACTATCCTGAAGATTTGCGCCTGCAATACCGCTTCCTCGACCTGCGCCGCGAGACGCTGCACGGCATCATCATGAAGCGGCTCGAGATCACGCGCTCGATCCGCCGCCGTATGCATGAGTCCGGCTTCAACGAATTCCCGACCCCGATCCTGACCGCATCGAGCCCGGAAGGCGCGCGCGACTTCCTCGTGCCCAGCCGCATCCATTCCGGCAAGTTCTACGCGTTGCCGCAGGCTCCCCAGCAGTACAAGCAACTCCTGATGGTGTCGGGCTTCGACCGGTATTTCCAGATCGCGCCGTGCTTCCGTGACGAAGATCCGCGTGCGGACCGTCTTCCCGGCGAGTTCTATCAGCTCGACGTCGAGATGAGCTTCGTCGAACAGGAGGATATTTTCTCGACGATGGAGCCGGTCATCACCGGCCTGTTCGAGGAATTCGCGGGTGGCAAGCCGGTCACTCAGGGCTGGCCGCGCATTCCCTACGACACGGCGATCGCCAAGTATGGCTCCGACAAGCCCGATTTGCGCAACCCGATTGAAATGGCCGACGTCACCGAGCACTTCCGCGGCTCGGGCTTCAAGGTCTTCGCCGGCATGATCGAGAAGGACCCGAAAGCGCGCATCTGGGCCATCCCCGCTCCGACCGGCGGCAGCCGCGCGTTCTGCGATCGCATGAACTCGTGGGCCCAGGGTGAAGGCCAGCTCGGACTTGGTTACATCTTCTGGCGCGATGGCGAGGAGGCCGGAGCAGGCCCGATTGCGAAGAACATCGGACCCGAGCGCGCGGTCGCGATCAAAAACCAGCTCGCCCTTAAGGATGGCGACGCCGTTTTCTTCGTCGGTGGGAACCCAGCGAACTTCTACAAGTTTGCGGGCGCCGCGCGCGATCGCGTCGGCCACGAACTGAAGCTGATCGACGAGGAT
Source organism: Hyphomicrobium sp. (assembly GCF_003987855.1). Classification (GTDB taxonomy): domain Bacteria; phylum Pseudomonadota; class Alphaproteobacteria; order Rhizobiales; family Hyphomicrobiaceae; genus Hyphomicrobium_B. Next base: position 39,379 of record NZ_RXIZ01000022.1, on the reverse strand, counting down.
CGTTTCGCCCTCGCCTGGATCGTCGACTTCCCGTTCTATGAATGGAACGAGGAGGACAAGAAGATCGACTTCTCGCACAACCCATTCTCGATGCCCAAAGGTGGACGCGAGGCGCTGGAAGCTGCCGAGACATCAGGCCGCGACGCACTGCTCGCGCTCAAGGCAAACCAATACGACATCGTCTGCAACGGTTACGAGATCGCTTCGGGCTCGGTGCGTAACCACGTGCCCGAGACGATGGTCAAGGCTTTCGAGATTACCGGGCTTTCCAAGGCGGATGTCGAGGCGCGTTTTGGCGGCCTCTACCGCGCGTTCCAGTACGGCGCGCCGCCCCACGGCGGCATGGCGGCGGGCATCGAACGCATCGTCATGCTGCTGACCGGCGGCAAGACCGTGCGCGAGGTGGCGCTTTTCCCGATGAACCAGCAAGCCGCTGATCTTCTGATGGGCGCGCCCAGCGAAGCATCGCCGAAGCAGCTTCGGGAACTTTCAATTCGCGTCGTCCCGCAGGAGAAGAAAGCTTGATGTCATCCTCGGGCTCAGCCCGAGGATCGATTGTCGTTCTTACGGGCGCGCCGTTTCGCGTCGATCCTCATGGTCGTGATGTCCCGTCGCATACTTGTAAGTGGCGACGGACACTCGCTCCAACGCGTAAATCGCGTGCGCCGTATAGGCGAGCTTGGCGCCAAAGATCAGCAATCCCACAAACATGCCAGCGTAGCGCATCGAAAGCCTCCATCGGTTCTCCGAGCGCTACGCCAGCTTAGGATCTTACGTAGTTCCTCACGGAACTCGCCGTAGATACCAAAGAGCGCCCGGCCACGTGGGCCGGACGCTCAGTGAAACAAGGTGCTGGCGTCAACCAGCGGTTTTCTAGTTCGTCAGTCCGTTCGGAGCCTGCGGCAGCAGAACGCCGACGATGACCGTCTTGCCGTCCTTCACGGCTGTGCCGTACCAGTGGCCCTGCTCTCCGCGATAAAGCGGCGAAATCCCGGTATAACCCTGATGCGCCAGCTGAACGCGCGCCTGCTGGGCGTTTGCAGCGTTCGTAAGTTCCGCACTGAATGCGGCCGCATTGCTGCTCTCATCGGCAAAAGCCGGAAGGGCCATGCCAGCCGTAGCCAAGCCAATTAACATTATGCGGGTCATGTAATCTCCATTAGGATGCGCGGCGCACGTGCCGCCTCTGATGAACTTGAGATAGACATTGAACCCGCTCACCGCCACACAACTCCCCGTGCGTCCGCGGCCTGATATCGTGAGCAAAATGTGATCTATTCGCGTTTCGGAACGCGCTTTGATCACGACCAGTTGAAATCCGTGACAATTACGAAAGGCAGCCTTGATGCGATTGCTCTTCCTTGGAGCCGGCGCGACCGGAGGTTATTTCGGTGGCCGAGTAGTAAACGCCGGCGCCGACGTGACGTTTTTGGTGCGCCCCAAACGACGGGAGCAGCTCGCCCGTCACGGCCTCAAGATCGAGGCTCCTGAAGGCAGCTTTACCATGCCCGTGAAGGCCATCACGCGCGAGGAGATTTCGTCCCCCTTCGATGCGGTCATCGTCAGCGCCAAAGCCTACGATTTGGCAAGCGCGATCGAGTCCATCAGGCCTGCCGTCGGCGACGCGACCGTGATCTTGCCTCTGCTCAATGGCATGAAGCACCTGGATGCCTTGGATGCCGCCTTTGGTGCAACGCGTGTGCTTGGTGGCCTCTGCCACATCAGCGTGACGCTTGCCGATGATGGCACCATTCGTAAGCTCGGCGATGTCGCAACGCTGACCCTTGGCGCCCGATTGCCCGAGCAGCAGGCGCCAGCCGAGAAGCTTCACCAGGTGCTCGCGAGGGGAACCGATGCGATCTATGCCGAGAATATTCTCGCAGCGATATGGGAGAAGTGGTTTTTCATCGCCGCTCTCGCATCCTCGACCTGCCTGATGCGTGCCTCTGTGGGCGAAATCGTTCGCACCGATGGCGGCCCCGGCTTCATGGCCGAGCTTCTGAATGAGTGCATCGCCATCGCGACCGCGAATGGTTACCCGCCGCAGCCCCGCGCGCTCGAATTCGCCCAGACCTTCATGACCGATCCCGCCTCGAGCATAACGGCTTCGATGCTTCGCGACGTTCGCAAGGGCGGCCAGATCGAAGCTGATCAGATCGTCGGCGACATCATCCGCCGTGGAAGCGAAAAGGGCGTGCAAGCGACGCTGCTCCGCACTGCCTACGTCCATTTGCAAGCCTATCAGAATGTGCTCCGCGCCTCGCAAACGTCGGATCGCACGTGAAACGGCGAAGATTACGAGGTGTTAACTCGCGTGAAGAAGCAAGCTTGTCTTCAGTAGATAGGCGCGCAACAACAAACGCGACGCCTAATTCGGAGCTCATCTGCCCATGATCCGCCCGCTCGCAGTTGCCGCGCTCATCCTCCTTGCGCTGCCTTTTTCCGTAATGGCGCGGACGCCAGATCATGCGGAGGAATGGAACGGCGCGGAGATCAATTGGCGCGATGCGCGGTCCGGCATTTACGAGTCCGCGAAAACCGGACGCCCGGTGCTCATGGTTTTTCACGCCACGTGGTGCACGGTCTGCAAGCGCTTCCGTCAAGTTTTCAAGGATCCCGCCATCGTCGAAGCATCGCGCGACTTCGTGATGATCCTGGTCGATGCCGACAAGGAGAAGGAGATCAACGGCGCGTTCCAGCCGGACGGCTCCTACGTGCCACGAACGCTCTTCATCGACTCACAGGGTAACGTCTCAGATAAGCTCGTGGGCTCCGATCCGCAGTATCCCCACTCCGTCGATGTCGACAAACCGGACGAGCTTCTGGCCCTGATGAAAAAAGCCAGCAGCGTATTTGATGCCCCGCCAGCGGCGGCTCCGCCTGTGCCGGACAACCGGACCTGAAATCTGAGCGCGGGTCGGGCTGCGTGTTGCGCTTCCGCTCCCGAGCAGTCATAAGGGCCAGCAACGCGGACGTGGTGGAACCGGTAGACACACAGGACTTAAAATCCTGAGACGGTAACGTCGTGTGGGTTCGACTCCCACCGTCCGCACCATACGGCTGTGCCGTGCAAAAAAGCCGATTTGATGCACTGACAATCTCGTTCTGCGAATTATGCGTCAGGACACGCGCGTTCGGACGTTCTGTGTGACGAAGCGGCTACCGCTTTGCGGAGAGAGCGGACGTCCGGTCAGCTCAAAGTCCGCGTTGTCCCGATGTTCCTCAACCATGTCACGGCGGACAACAGCGAAGGGTTACCCGCCATGGGGTCCTTGGATCAATTGGCTCGCCTCGCGGAGCGACACAGAAATACTTTCACTGCCTGGGCTGATCCGCGAGGATGACTTGCGCCAGTTCGCCGGGGTTCTCGACTGCCGAGAAGTGGCCAGTATTTTTGAGAGTCACCATTCTGGCCTGAGCAATGAGTGACCTGGTGCGTTCCCTTTCGCTGGGATGAGACCAATCCGAGTCGCCGTAGATCAAGGTAACGGGCGCGCTGATTCCGCTATACAGATCCCGCGCTTTGCTCCAGGATCGCCAGCCAGCCAACACCTTGCGCGCAGCGCGCTTGTATCCGGGCAGGTGGGCGACTTGATCGAACTCGGTCAGCAAATCGTCGGGTAGTTTCTTCGGATCGTGGTAGCCGCCGCCCATGATCTTCTTGAGCACGACCTTATTCTCCAGCGACGCATTGAATGCGCCCAAAGCAGGAATTTGCAAACTGCCGATGATAAAGTTAGAGAACCAGTTGCCCCGGCGGATGCCATCACCGTAGCGCGTTTCATAATCGTACGGGTTCAACGCATAGACGTGCTTGATCCGCTGCGGAATTGAGGCGGCAACAGTCAGGGCAAGCGCGCCACCGATAGACTCTCCGACGAGCGTTACGTCCGTGAGGTTCAGCTTCTCGATGAAACTGATGACCGCGCGTCTCATATAGGGTTCGTCCAGTTCCGCGTTGGGATCAATCGGCGATCGCCCGTGCCCCGGCAAGTCAATGGCGTACACGGTATAGGAACGCGCAAGTGCAGGAAGCAGCGCGCGGAAGTATTCAAGCTGCGTACGGATCGTATGCATGAGAACCAATGGCGGACCTTCGCCCGTCTTTTGAAACCTGATGCTGAGCTTATCCGAAATTTTGAGCAAGCTTGGCTTAGCTGCATTGTCAGACGCCATGATTGAACTCCTGTTTGGATATGGGGGGTGGAGTGACTGATAGGACGAAGTGGTCGAAATGCTCCGCCCGGCCCTCAATCCTCTTGATTGATGATCTCTAGAGCACGGCGTTTGGCGTCTGAGAGTATGGTCTCCGATAGTGCCGCATCGATGCTTGCACGCGCCATCACGAGCGCACCGAGCATCAATCCGCCGAGTTCAATCGCGCGTTCGGTTCGCTTGTCCACGGCGCAAGACAGTCCCTCTTCGGCAAGCTCGAGGAGTTTGCGTATTCCTGCCGTGAAAGCTTCGCGCACCACATCGGCTTGTCTCGACGCTTCGGCGCCGCAAGCCGAGACCATGCAGCCGATTGTTGGGTCGTCGCGGTGAGTGTCGGACAAGTACTCGAGGACGTACGCGGTGAGTGCCGCCTTCGGCCCATGTCTTTCCGTTCGGGTTTCGAAGCGATCGACGACTTCTTCGAACGCCTTCGCGGCCGAGGACGCAACGAGCTCATCCTTAGATTTGAAGTGACGATAGAAGCCGCCATGAGTAAGCCCTGCGGCCTGCATGAGGTCGACGACGCTGGTGCGCTCAATTCCGCGTTCGCGCAGCATCTTCGACGCTGCGGCGGTGATCTCTTCGTGATGTTGGGCCTTGGCTTCCCGCGACAATCGCATGGCAACTTCCTTGTTTTTTGCGCTTGTCTGATCAGGCCACAGCTTCGACTCGCGCCGGAGGAGAAAAAGCCCTTTCAGTCGGACGGACGCGGAACCAGATGGCGTAGAGCGCGGGCAAGAACAGCAGGATGAGGAACGTTCCCACCGCGGTGCCGCCGATCAGCGTGTAGGCCATCGAACCCCAAAAGACCGATGTGGTCAGAGGGATGAAGGCGAGCACGGCAGCCATGGCTGTGAGCACGACCGGACGCGATCGCTGCACGGTGGCCTCGACCACGGCGTGGTAGTCGTCGAGACCTTCATCCTTGTTGGTCTTGATCTGCTCGATCAGGATCAACGTGTTGCGCATCAAGATGCCGGACAATCCGATCAAGCCGAGGATCGCGTTGAAGCCGAAGGGCTGGTTGAAGATCAGCAGCGTCGGCACGACACCGATCAGACCGAGCGGCGCTGTCGCCAACACCAGCCACATCGCTGCAAACGATCTCACCTGGAAGATGATCACGATCATCGTAAGCGCGATCATGACTGGAAACACTGGAACGAGCGCGTCGTTGGCCTTGGTTGCCTCTTCGATGTTGCCGCCCATCTCGATGCGATAGCCGTCAGGAAGGGAAGCGATGACAGGCTGCAGTGCCTTTTGGATCTCCAAAGAAACCGGTGGCGGCTGCATCGACTCGTCGATGTCGCTCTGCACAGTTATCGTCGGCGTGCGGTCACGGCGCTTCAAAATCGGATCTTCTTGCACCACCTCGATGTGACCAATCTGGCTGAGCGGCACCAGTTGCCCGCTGTCATTCTGCAGCACCAGATTGCCGAGCTTCATCGGATCGAGCCGGTCCGGTCCAGCGCTGCGGGCCATGACTTGCACGGTCCGAATATCCTCGCGAACCCCTGTGACCGTCACGCCGGTCAGCAGGAACTGCAGTTGTTGGGCGACGTCACTAGGCGACAAGCCGATCAGGCGGAGGCGGTCCTGATCAACCGTGAAGCGCATGGAAGGCGTTCTTTCCGTCCAGTCTGTGTTGACATCACGGGTGTGCGGATTGGTACGCATGATCTTGACGACGTCTTGCGAAATGTCTCTCAGCTTTGTGAGATCCGGTCCCATAACGCGAAAGGCGACGGGGAAGGGAGATGGTGGCCCGAACACGAACTGCGTCGCCCTAACACGTGCCTCAGGGGCTAGACCCGCGGCGATCTCTTGGCGAATGCGCAGCTTAAGCGCGTCGCGTGCTTCCGAACTCGGCGTCAGAACGACAATTTTCGCAAATGACGGGTCGGGCAGTTCTGGATTATAGGCGAGGATGAAACGCGCAGCGCCCTGGCCGATGAAAGACACGATATTTTTTGTTTCCGGCTGCGTCTTTAGCCACGCTTCTACTTTCGCAACGGCACCGCTCGTCACTTCAATGCTCGAGCCTTCCGGCATCTGCACTTCCACCAGCAACTCGCGACGATCCGAACTTGGGAAAAACTGCTGATTCACCGCGGTCATGCCCACGCCGGCCGCAACGAAGAGGAGCACTACGAAGCCAGCGACGATGAACTTGCGGCGCACGGCCCATCCGACGGCGCGCCTGAACCGCTCGTAGTTCGGCGTTGAATAGATTGCCGCATGGCCGCCAGGGATTGGCTTTATGTTTGGCAGCATTTTCACACCGAGGTAAGGCGTGAAGGCTACCGCCACGAGCCACGAAGTGATGAGGGCGAAGGCTACGATCCAGAAGATGTTGCCGGCGTACTCGCCTGCCGTGGACATCGCAAACCCCACCGGCATGAGGCCGATGACCGTTACGAGTGTCCCCGAAAGCATCGGGGCAGCGGTGTGGCTCCAGGCGTAGGCAGCTGCCTTCGTGCGCTCGTAACCTTCCTCGAGCTTCACCACCATTGTTTCAATGGCGATGATCGCGTCGTCGACGAGAAGACCGAGAGCTAGGATCAGCGCTCCGAGCGTGATGCGATCGAAGTTTCGGCCGGTCATCATCATGATCACGAACACTGCTGCGAGAGTCAGAGGCACGGCCGCTGCCACCACGATGCCGACGCGCCATCCAAGGCTTAGAAGGCTGACGATCATCACGACCGCCAAAGCGACCACGAATTTCAACATGAACTCGTCGATGGACTCGCGGATGTTTTCGGCTTGGTCGATGATTTTGTTGAGCGACAACCCGGCGGGCAGCGACTTGGCAATTTTCGCTTCTTCTTCGTCGAGCGCCTTGCCGAGGTCTAGGCCGTTCCAGCCATCCTGCATGACGACGCCTAGGACCATCGCGGGATCGCCGTTATGATTGATGAGGAACGTGGCGGGATCTTCATAGCCGCGTTTGACCTCTGCAACGTCAGACAGCTTTAAAACGCGGCCGCCGGCGACAATCGGAGTGTCGGCAATTTTTTGCAGATCATCGTATGCGCCTTCGACGCGGACAAACACCTGCGGGCCGTTGGTATCCACGGAACCCGCCGGCGTGACCACGTTCTGCCGGTTGAGTGCATCAAAGATCGTTCGGGCGCTGATCCCGAGCGTGGCGAGTTTGGCGTAAGAGAATTCGACGTAAATGCGCTCCGGGCGCTCTCCCAGGATATCTACCTTCTTGACGCCGGCGACATGGAGGAGCCGCTGACGAAGCGCTTCCGCTTCTCTCGTCAATTGTCGCGGCGGCATCCGATCGCCCTGCACGGTGTACAAAGCAAACGTGACGTCGGCGTATTCGTCGTTGATGAAAGGCCCGATAGTGCCGGCCGGCAGCTTCAGCGCTTCATCGCCCAGTTTTTTTCGGGCTTGATAGAATTGCTCAGGGATGTCGGCTGGCGGAGTCTGGTCCCGCATTTGGACCTTCATCAGCATCAAGCCGGGACGCGTAAACGTCTCGACACGATCGTACCAGCGCAACTCCTGCATTCGCTTCTCGAGCGGTTCGGCGACCAGGTCCTGCATTTCCTTTGCCGTCGCGCCCGGCCACACGGCAGTGACGGTCAGGACTTTGATGGTGAAGGGAGGGTCTTCGGCCCGTCCCAGCTTGGCGAACGCATAGGCGCCCGCCAAGGTAATGGCGATGATCAGAAACAGCGTGATCGCGCGTTCGCGAACGGCGAGGGCAGAGAGGTTGAAGTTTGTCATCGTGATGCCGTTTCTTCGCCTTCGACGCGAATGTTGTCGCCGTTGTGCAGTAGGCGGCTACCAAGGGCGACCACTTGATCGCCAGCTTGCACGCCGCCGGTGATAAGCGCGGTTTCTTCACCGATGCCCGCGAGTGCCACCGACCGGAAAGCTACGGACATCTTCTGTTGGTCAATCAGCCACACGCCCGAGGACGAGCCATTATCGACGACGGCGCTGACCGGCACTTCGAGGATGTTCTTGTTCTTGAATTCCGGAATATGGAGCGTCACGGTCGCGCCTAAGGGAGCGCTGGCTGCCGCACCGCTCAGCACGTAACGCGCTTCATAGGTACGCGTGGCGGGATTGGCGGCATCGGACAGCTGACGGAGTTTCGCGCCAGACCGGGACTTGAGATCACCGTAGAGCGTGGCGGTTGCTTCCGAGCCGATCGCTGGCCGCACGGTTTCGGGCAGGTCAACGGAAGCTTCTCGGGCGCCGGCGTGCGCCAGGCGCACCACAGTCTGGCCGGCGGATACCACCTGTCCAGGCTCGGACAACGTCTCCATCACCACGCCGTCAGCATCGGCCGTCAGGACCGAATAATCTTCGGCATTACGCGCCAGTTGGGCATTGGCTTCGGCGGCAGCGAGCTGGGCTTCCGCATTTTCCAATGCTGACTTCGCTTGCTCGTAGCGCTGATGGGAGATCCAGCCTTGCCCGACCAGGTTTTTATAGCGCGCTTCGTCCGCGCGTGCCTGAATGGCGGTCGCGCGCGCGGCGTTGATCGCATTGGTCTGGGCGACGATGGTGAGCTTCAGGTCAACCGGGTCAAGCTTCATCAGCGGCTGTCCGGCCTTGACGGTCTGCCCGGTGTCGACGAGGCGCTCGATGATCTTGCCGGAGACCCGGAAGCCGAGGTTGCTTTGCACCTTCGCGGCGATCACTCCCGTAAAGGCGCGTTCTGCAGCGCTTGCCCAATGGACTGTTGCCACGCGCACAAGCCGCGCCCCGTTTCTGGGATCGGCATCAGCCGGCTTGCAGGCTGCAACGCCCACCGATACGAGGCTCAGAGCCAGAACGGCGACAGATGCTTTTAAGAGCGACGTGCCGGTCAAGTGCCGAGGCCCGGCGTTTCGTTCAAGCGTTTTCATGACAACCTCACTGTCCGACGGCGGTTCGCTTCGACATAAATCGACTTCCTGAATATAGATTATGATCGACATCTTAAAAGCACAAGCGAAAAAGATGCTGAGCATCATCTTTCTTTCGAAGGGGGAGGATTTCACCCGAAATGGAGGGCCAGCGCGAACGCTGCGTCAACGCCCCAGGGCTCTTTCGAGCTCACGGAGGGTCACGACGCAACGGTCTGCTATCGCGACGCCACTTGGCGGTCAGGGTTGTGAATAGGGGGCCGTGCCGAGTACCAGCAGCTTTGATTACTTAGGGGATTCGATGATCTGGTTGGCGCGCTTGCGAGCTGAAGCGATGATTTCGCTCGACAATTTTTCGTCGTCCGTGGCACGGGCCATGGCGACGGCTCCCGAAAGCAGAGAAAGCAACTCCACCGCTTTCTCTTTTCGCTCTGCCATCGGGCCGGACAAGCCCTCTATAATCAGGGACAGATTTGTCTTGATGCCGTTGGTGAAAACGCCTCTGACGGCGCCGTGCTCTCGGCTCACATCCGGTCCGAATGCCGGAATCGGGCAACCGAGTTCGGGCTTTTTGACATGCCCTAAGGTAAGATAATCCGTAACGTAGGCGATGAGAGCAGCCATGGATCCCTGCGACTCGACTCGTTCCTGAAAGCGCGCGTTGATCTCGGCGAAAATCCGCTCTGTGGCCTCGGCGACGAGCGCGTCCTTCGAGTCGAAGTGCTTATAGAAGCCGCCATGCGTCAGGCCCGCAGCAGCCATCAGATCGGCAAGGCTCGTACCGACGATGCCCCGCTGACGCAACATTTTCGAGGTCTCGGAAATGATTTCGTCGTGCCGTTGCGCCATTACCTCGCGGGACACGCGCATGATCCACCTCTCTTTTTTGCCGCTTCTTGGTAGGCGGCTGCCGTAGTTGGTCGATACATCCCGAGTCAGCTACCTTGCCCGCAAGGTTCTGATCTCATTTTCTAATCGCACAACCCTGGATTCGAGATCGTCGATCGGCTCGTAAGCCATAGCTTCTCCGACCTGCTGAACCCACCTTAGAAACCGGTTCCACACACTATTTCGATTAGAGCGATCCATTCGAAACTCCGGTAAGAAGTTAGATGTTGATCGAAATTAATTTGTCAAGTGCAATTTGTGTGAGCTGACCTGAGCAAGGAGAGACCGAGAATGTCCCGGTCTCCGTTAGGTTCCTGCGCGGCACTCAGCGCTTCTTGCTGGTGACGGCGGCACCGGCGTGGCTGATTTTTACCTTCGCTGCGGACCATGCGCCCTGGTCAGACCCATTCGGGTTGACATAAGAGCCGGCTCCCAAAGCGCGGTCGGTTTCTTCCAAGGCCTGCGCGCTTACTGCGCCAGCGGAAAGTGCAGCAGCTGCAACCGCAGCAAGGATCAAAGATTTCATGGTCGTTCTCCATTCGGTTCTGCCGCAAATCAACGTCTGCAGCGATTAGATGACGATCGTCATCTGTCAAGATAGATGTGAAACGACATCTAAAAGTCAATGCACCGGCTCGGCGCTTTTCGAGTAATAGGGATTATGTCGCATCTTAGAGCTCAATCGAACTCAAAAGGAACGGTTAGCCGTGAAATCGCAAGCACGGGCGACTCATGATTTTGAGGTGTCCCTACTTCGCTCCAGGTCTTCAAACGGACGTCGACTTAAAATCCTGAGACGGTAACGTCGTGTGGGTTCGACTCCCACCGTCCGCACACGGCCCTCCCGACAGCCCTGCGGACGACGACCGGCCGCGGCAAGCGCATTTATCTCGTTTTAGTAATTTCCGTGCGATTCTGCGTTTTGCCGACGCGGGTCGGCGAAAATGTCGTGTCACCATCGGGGGTCGACGATGTTAAAATCCTGGCTGCAAGCGCATTGGGTTGCCGGCGCGATTTTCATGAGCCTCGCGTTGCTGTTGTTGCTGCCGGTGGGCATCGGCGATGGCAGCCTGGCGCTGACGCTCATCTTCCTCGCTTCTCCCGTCTACATGCTGCACCAGGTTGAGGAACACACGGGCGACCGCTTCCGCTCCTACATCAACGGCACCGTCTTTGGAGGCGTGCAGGCGCTCAGCGTTGCCGACGTCCTCTGGATCAATCTTCCTGGCGTCTGGGGCCTGAATTTCGCTGCTCTTTACGCTGCGCATTTTGTCGATGTTGGTTGGGGCGTGGCTGCAGGCTATCTGATGCTCGTCAACGGCGTCGCCCACGTTGTCATGGCGGCCCGGTTTCGTGCCTACAACCCAGGCCTCGTCACCGGTGTCCTGTTGTTCGCGCCTTTCGGTCTGGCTCTCGTCTGGCTCGTCCCCGCGACGCATCTGCAAACCGTTGTGGGTTTGGCGATCGCGATCGCCATCCACGTTGCCATCGCCGTCCGCGCGAACTTGAACGCCGCAGCGGCGCGCCACGGAAAACATCAACCGGTATCGGCGGCGGCCTGACGCCGCCGCCCCCCGCTGCATGAGCGGCGCTCAATACGCGCGCAAGTAAGCTTTATTCCCCGCCAAATTGATTACGGCACTACCACCCATCTGGGTTTGCTATTTGCGCGCCGCGCCGGATGATAGGGCGCATACGTCTCGATTTTAGTTTAGGTCTTTCATGACTTCAGGCGAAGCCAGCCGCTTTCGACTAAGCGCGATCGTGTTCTTCGTGCTTTTCGCCAGCTACGCGTGTTTTGCACAGCATCCCAACTGGAACAGTACCTCCCGGCTCGCTTTGACCGCGCAATTGTCTCAGCATGGCGAGTTGTCGATCAATGGTTATGAGAAGCTCACGGGGGATCGCGCGTCCACGCCGAGCGGCTACTACAGCGACAAAGCTCCGAGCATGAGCCTATTGGCCGTGCCCATGTCGCTTCTGGTGACGCGCTTTTTCACTATCGAACCGGACAAGTTCGGCACGCGATGGTGGACGCTTTACATGTACCTTTGCACGCTGAGCGTGGCAGGATTCTTTTCCGCCCTGGCAGCTGCCGCAATGTTCCTATTCGTCAGTCGCACGACGGCCAGCATCGATGCCGCGCTGATCGCATCGCTGACCTTTGGCCTGGCGACGCCGATGTTCGGTTGGTCGACGGTTTTTTTCGGCCACGCGACTGCGGCAGCGCTCCTTCTGCTCGGGTTCATTGCGTGGCAGGACGGCGATGGCGGAAGATGGCTGCGCATCGCGCGATTTTTTGCCGGCGGACTTGCGCTCGGAGTTGCTACCGGCGTGGAATTTCCAACGGCGATCCCAGCGGCGATAATCGGCGTGGCGATGGTCATCCGCCTCCTGACGCGCGAGCAATTGGCGACTGCAGCTGAACTTCTCGGTGCCGCGCTTCTTGGTGGTGTGATCGGCCTCGCGCCGACCTTGATCTACAACGATGCGGCGTTCGGCTCGCCGCTCCACTTGGGCTATAGCAACGTCGTTGGTTTCGACGGCATGAAGTCCGGTTTCTTCGGTATCGGTTTGCCGTCGCTCGGCGTCGTCAAGGAATTGCTCGTCGGCAGCTACCGCGGCGTACTTTGGTTTTGTCCGGCGCTGATCGTTCTGATTGTCGCCTGGTGCTTTGCCGTCAGGCAGCGAGCTTTGCGAGAGGTTAGCATCGTCACCGCGCTCGTTACTGCGTGGTATCTGTTTTACAATGCCGGATACATCTACTGGGACGGCGGTTGGTCGACGGGGCCTCGCTTCCTGACGCCAGCGTTTGGCCTGCCGTGTTTGGTCTTGGGATTGGTTTGGCCGTCTCTACCAAGCCGCATCAAGCCCGTCTTCTTAGCTGTCATCGGCTTGAGCGTGCTCATGAGTCTCGCCGCCGTATCGGTCGATATGGCGGCCCCCGAAAACGACAAGAACCCGCTTCTCAATTACATCCTGCCGAGCTTCCTGTCCGGGAATCTCATGTCGACGTTGAGCTATTACGTCCTCCCCCGGCCGTCGATCCTTCACCTTGTCCCGATATTGGCGGTATGGGCGCTTGGCCTGCTGCTCATCGCGCGGGAATCCAGCCGCGACGAACCCGTGCGCCGAGGCGCGGGCTAAACCGAATTCATCGCTGCCAGAGGAACTGGTACTTGGCGCCGAGCGAGATCGTGAATTGATCCGGTGATCCGTCGTCTCGCACGTAGGGCGAGTCGGCCGCGCTTCCCACCAATCGCTCGTACTCGAACGATGCCATCGTCGTGAGCTGCTCGGTGACTTTGTATTCCGCATAAATGCCGGCCCCCGCCGAACGCACGCCCGCCGCCGCGTCATACTTCGGAAGATGCAGTTGCTGGGATTCTTGCGCGTCGATGCCGTAGTAGGAATTCATGTAGTCGCTATCTGCGATCGAGAGTCTCGGGCCGGCGGCGAGTGTCCATTGCGAACTCGGATGCCAGACGAGATCCGTGCTGAGATCGAACACCCAGCCAGTGGCGCCATAAACGGCGTTGCGCGCTTCGAGGCGTGTCCGCCAGAAGTCCGTCGGCCAATATTCGAGGAACACGCCGAGTTCGAGCGAGAGATCGATGCCGGTGTTTCCGACTTCCTTCAGGCCGCGATCTTTGCTGTTGCCGAAATCCCAGCGGAGCGTTCCAACGGGACCGGCGCGGAAATTATCGGTCTCGAACAATTCGTAGTCGATGCCGTCGCTCGGCAGGCTCAGCCATTCGCGCGAGCCGACGTGACGAATGTCGATGATGGGCGATCCGCCGAAGTCGTAATGCTTCGAGCCGGAGTATTCCGGTGAGATGTTGCCCCACCCGCCGATCGTCACGATAAGGTCGGAGGTCGAAGCATAGGCGGCGAAGGTCGAGTTGGTTTCGCGCGGAGAGTAGTCGTCAGCGCGGGCGGCAAGTGCTCCGCCGAATGTCATCGCGATCGAAAAAAGGGAAAAGACCGAGGCTACAGAGCGATAGCGCCTAATGTTTCGACGGCGCGCGGCACGCTTCCCCTCCAGATCTATTTTGCCCCCCTGGGCCATGACAACTCCAGACATCCGCCCGTCGAGGATATGGTGTACGCGCACTAATGAGAAAGCACCACAAACCCGTAAAAAATATGTTCCGACGCCGACCCCTTAGCCTCGATGACGCACATCAATTCTGCCGATCGGAATGCCGGAGGCCGTGAAAGAGTTCCGGGCCCGGATCGTTTTTGCGCGCGCGATCCCTTGATCCGCCGAGGCTGTTTCCGGGCTGCCACGCCCGGGTGGTGCGCCATTTATCGCAGTGTGGCGGCGGTCGGTGTCCGATCCCATGCCCCTTAGGCCCACGTGATTGGCAGGCCAGCTTTTTTCTGCTTAGAACCACTCCCCGACGACTGGCGATGGACCTGGAGGTAATTGGAGATGAAACTCGTTCGCTTTGGCGCCCAGGGTGCCGAAACCCCTGGCGTCGTCGACAGCAACGGCGAAATCCGCAACCTCTTCTCCGTCATTCCTGATCTGTCGGGCGAATACCTCTCGCCCGCTTCCCTCGCCAAGCTGCGCAACATTGACCTGACGACCCTGCCGAAGGCGCCGGCCGACGCCCGCCTGGGGCCACCGGTGGCCGGCACGCACAACTTCATCGCCATCGGCCTCAACTACGCCGACCACGCCAAGGAAACGGGCCAGGAAATTCCGACCGAGCCGATCCTGTTCAATAAGGCAACGACCTCGATCTGCGGTCCCAACGACGACGTCATGATCCCACGAGAGTCCCGCCACCTCGATTGGGAGGTCGAGATTGCCTTCGTGATCGGCGCGCGCGCCCGTTACGTCGAAGCCAAGGACTGGGCGCAGTACATCGCCGGTTACTGCATTTGCAACGATGTCTCGGAGCGCCGCTTTCAGTCCAAGCGCGGCGGCCAATGGGTCAAGGGCAAGTCGGCCGAAACCTTCGGGCCGATCGGACCCTGGCTCGTGACGCCCGATGAGATCGCCGACGTCGATAACCTGGCGATGTCGCTCGACGTGAACGGCGTACGCAAGCAGACCGGCTCGACGGCGACCATGATCTTCAAGATCCCCGAGCTGCTCGCCTACGTCACCGAGTTCATGGTGCTCGAGCCCGGCGATATCATTACCACCGGCACGCCCCCCGGCGTTGGCACCGCGCGCAATCCGAAGGAATTCCTCAAGGCCGGCGATGTTGTGGAACTGAAAATCGACGGCCTGGGCTCGCAGCGCCAGACCGTCGTCGAGTTCAAGCTTTAGGCGTCATCGCCTGGCTCGACGTCACGGCTCGAAGGTTTGTTGAAGAACCGAAAATCCGATCCGGTCCGCATCGCCAGCTTTTGACGGATTTCGTCCCACGATCGCGGGTTGTCCAGGTCGAGACGGCCGAATGCCTCGCGCACGGATTTGAGCTGGTCCTTGAGATCCTGCTCGCCGTGCGCCAAGCCATCGTCTGGCTGCGCCGCCACCTCCAGTTCGTCGATGAGGTACGCGACGAGCCCCATCTCCGGAAACAGCATGTAAAGCGGCAGGTCATTGCGCAGGCGGCCGTCAACGCCGTCCAAAACGGCCAGTTTGCGCTCGTCGCCATCGCTTTCGCCACGCAACCGCGAATAGACTTCGCTCAAAATGCGATCCTGCTCGTTCTGAAAATCGCGGAGAAGGATGCCAAGATTTTCATTTTTCTTTTTGTGATCATTGAGCGCCTTCCAAGCCTCTAGAACGGCTTGACGCGATTGCGGCTGACCAAGGCGCTTGTCGACGATATCCGGCGTGAGATGCACAGCATCCAGCAACGCCTCACGGTAATGCGCCGCTAGGCCGAGCCGTTCTTCGATCGACAGCGGCAGCAAACCGGGGAGCGCCCGAGTCTGCCGCCGGTTCTCCAAATCCGGCAAGCTCGGTTTTCTCTGCAGCGGCAGTTCCGGCTGAACCTCGCGCAGCTCCCCCGCTTCAAGCGCTGGCCGTTCCTGCACGCCTTCGAAGCGCGCCCGTTCCCGGCTGTAGGCAGGACTTTCCGGTGCCGTTGCCCGGATCATCAGCAGCGTCTCATAGAGGGCCGGGCGAATGTAGTATCGGTCGTCGATCTTGACGTCGGGCGCCACCGCCTTCACCGCCGACCCGGCATTCATGACGCGGCGGACGAGGCGCGAGTCATAGTCGCTGGAAATATCGGAGAGCGTCACCATCGACGTGAAGCCTTCCGTCTCCCGGATAGGCTCGAGCGTATTGAGGACGAGTTCGGAATGCTCCCGCGGATGCGGAGCCAGCGCCGCGGAGACGAGCTGTTCGAGCCGCGCGCGATCCTTCGCCGAAGCGTCCGTCTTGAACTGCTTATCGCAGATCGAAGACAGGTATTCGCGCAGCTCGCTGCGCACGCGGTAGCGCTCAGGGTTGTGACTGACAGTCTCGACCGCGCCAATATCGGCCCCGGCGGTGAGCACCATGCGCACGCGATCGGCCTGCGACCGCTCCATCGTGCTCAAATCGGCGAGCGCCGAAAAACCGTCCTGGTTCGTGATCGGCCGGAACGATGTGAGAGTCAGCCAAGCCGTCTCATAGGGGTGAGCACCAAGCGCCGCATTGATGGTCGCTTCCAGCTGCGAGCCAGAGCGCGAACGATAGCTCGGGATGTCCGACAGGGGCGAGCGGACGGCGTTGGCGCCAAAAAGACCCGACATGAAGATGAGGCCGTCGAGCCCGATGGCAATCGCCAGCGCCAGATAGGCCAGCCGGTTGCCGTCTTGGAAAGCGTTGAGCGTGACGACGAAGCGATGCGCCTTGTCATCTCGCGAAAGTTCGATGCGGTTGATCTCGGTCCGAAGCGCGTCGGTATCGTTGCTCGGCAGGGCGCTGTCGGACAGGCAGCGGCGCGCGAACGCAAAAAGGTCGTCGGTCGATTTGTTCGCATTGAGCTTGTCGCCGCCGACGCAAGTGTTCTCGAAGACTTTCGTACCCGCCTGCAGCGCGAAGAGGGTCGAGGCCGCGTCAGCCGTCGTCTTCGGATCGCAGTCGATGCCTGAAACGAGCGATTTCGTCTCGGGCGTTGCCTGCATGGCAGTGGAAATGTCGCTGCACATCCGCTGCACCTCGTTGAGGTGCTCGACCGTCGGATCGGCCCGGAAGTCCGATCTGATCCGCTGGAACAATGGAAGGATGCGCGCGGGATCGATTTTCGGCCCGGCTTCGGTTTGCACGCCGTCCTCGGCGAGTTTGATCCGCTGCTCCGCTGTCTCGGCTTCGCCCTTGTATTTTGCCAGATCGCCGTCGAGCGTCGCCAGCTCGGTGTCGATGGCCGCGAGCCGCGACTCCACGCCCGTCAGGCGCTTCTGCGCGTCCTTCATGCGTTCTTGCGAGATTTGCGCTGCCGCCTGCAGCTGGGCCAGTTCGCCCATCCGCTGGCGATAGAGCGGGCCGCGCCCGGCCTTGCCGCTTCCCTCGACGCCTTTGTCTTCAGCGAGAGCCTCGACCCGCTTGGCGTCGACGTCTTTGAGCTTTTGATCGTAGTCGGCCTTCTTCGTCGCGTAGTCGGCCGCAAGCTCGGGACGTTGCCCCGCGAGGCTCGACTTCTCATCGGTGAGCGAAGTCTTCCGCCCGGCCAACCCGGCTTGACCCGCCTGGGCCGACGCGATCCGCTCCTGCTGTTCCTTGACGGCGCGGCGATGCTCTTCGATCTGATCGTTGACGTACTTCTCGATCACGCTCTGCGATTGCGTCGCCGCCTGGGTGATCTTTTCAAGTTCCCCGTCGTATGCCTTCCACGCGTCCGTCGTGAACAAGCTTTCTGCCAGGTTGGCGCGCCGCCGGGCGATGGCCTGCTCGATGTCCGTGATGATCCCGGACACCTGGTTCTGCGCGCGCAACTCGGCCGCGCGCACGCGCTCCGACTGCGGGAATATCGAGGTGAAGAAACTGTCGAACGAGAAGAACACGCTCGTCGCCATGCAGGCGAGGAACATCAGCCACAGCATCGAATTTCGAATGATGATGCGCACGACCTGAATGTACGGGCGAATGAGGTCGCTCGCGGCATAGAGGGCGAACAGAGCTACGAGTAACAGCCCCGCGCCGAACATCAGAAACTTGTTGCCCGCCGCCGACCAGTCGAGGCTTTCAAGCCCGGCTGCGCGATTTCCCCCCTCCGTACCGGTCCACTGCAGGACCAGCGTGAAAACCGTGAAGAATAGGAGCAGGCCGATGAAGGTGCCGATCCAGGGCTGCGCCCCGGAACTGACGAGCGTCGATTGCCCCGGCCGCGATTGCCGGTTCATGCCTGTGGCGAAACTTTCGCCGATCAGCCAAGCCACGATCAGCATGATGCCCTGGATGCCGAACGTCACCATGCCGGAGAGCAGAGGCTCGCCGGTGAAATTGTACATTCCTTCCCAGGTCCGCCAACCGGCGGCGGCCGACAGCACGATGCCGGTCGTACCGAGCAAAGCCAGACGCCAGTTGGAAAATATCGTTTCTTCGATCGCCGCGCGAAGCCGACGCGCCACCCGTGAGCGCAAGAGAAGGGCAAGGGTACATGCAACAAAAACGGCAATACCGATCGGCCGGGCATTTTCCGCCAGCCTGTCGATCAGAAATTTGACGTCCATCGTGTCGTCGATCCCAGCCTAATACGGCCGGCAAGTCGCTGGCCGCTATGGTTAAAATTGCGCGGCCCAGCGGGCCAATTGGCGGCGGAAATAAGACGAATTGTGCTCATCCGATGAAGATCTGTTGAGGTTCGCCCTTCTTCCAGCCAACAACGACGCATTCTACCGTGTGAAAACCGCGCGGGGATAAATTGGGCATGCGGCCCCTTGAACCGAATAGCCGCCCAACCCGACATGTTATATCGTCCGGCGGGGTGGAAGTTCCAAGGTCCGATCGCACTTCGCCTCCGGTCGGCCGAAAGAGGACTGTCATGGTAGCGAACGCAGCCGAAGACCTGGGAGCAAAAGAACGTCTCAAGACGTCGCTCGAACAGGCCACCGCGATTTTTGCCGAAAAGAACATCCGCTTCACCGAGCTCCGCCGCAAGGTCTTCGAGGAGATCGCTGCCACGCGAGCGAGCGTCGGCGCCTACGAGGTGCTGGATCGACTGGCCAAGAAGGGCACGCGGCTCGCTCCCATCTCAGTCTATCGCGCGCTCGACGCGCTGCTCGAGGCCGGAGTGGTCCATCGCCTCGAAAGCAAGAACGCCTACTTTGCCTGCCGGCGCATGGATAAGCCGCGCACCGGCCGGCCGCCGATTTTTCTAAGTTGCGAAAAGTGCGGTGCCGTCCAGGAAGTCGACGGCGACGAGATCTTCCGCGCGATCGACACCGCGGCCTCGGGCGCGGAGTTCAACACCCGCGTCCGCTTTGTCGAAGTTTCAGGCACCTGCCACGACTGCGCCGCGCATCGCCCCGCCTGATCCGGAGAGTTTATTGTCTGCCCTTGACCCAAACCTGAAGCCCCCCTCGGGTCATCTCGTCGCGACGGACGCGACGCCGTGCAGCTGCGGGCATCGCCACGACCATGCGCATGCGCAGCCGGGCGCGCCGCCGATACCGGCGGGCACCCTCATCTCTGCGCGTGGCGTCGCGATGAAGCGCGGCGATCGCGAGGTCCTGTCGAACGTCGATCTGGACGTCCTGCCGGGTGAGATCGTCACCCTCATCGGCCCGAACGGCGCGGGCAAGACGACGCTTGTCCGCCTCCTTCTCGGCATCGAGGCGCCGTCGCAGGGGACGATCGTAAAGCCTGCCTCGACCCGCATCGGCTACGTCCCGCAGCGGTTCGACGTCGATTCCACGATACCGATGACAGTCGGCTCCTTCCTGGCGCTCGGGGCGGCAGCGAAGCAAAGGGAGATCAAGTCGGCATTGGAGGAGACCGGCGCATCGCGCACCCTCGATCAGCAACTCTCGAAACTCTCAGGCGGCGAAACGCAGCGCGTATTGATCGCCCGTGCGCTTCTACGCCGGCCTAACCTGCTGATCCTCGATGAACCGGCGAGCGGCGTCGATTTCTCGGGCGAGGCCGACCTCTACGATCTCATCGACCGCCTTCGCGCCAAGCACAGGCTCGGCGTGCTTCTCATTTCTCACGACCTTCATGTGGTCATGGCCCGCAGCGATCGCGTCATCTGCCTCAACGGTCATGTCTGCTGCTCGGGCAAACCCGAAGACGTCTCGCAGCACGAATCCTACGCCCGCATCTTCGGACCACTGGCGGCCACCAAACTCGGCGTCTATCGCCACCATCACGATCATCGGCACGATCTGACGGGCGAAGCGAAACCTCTTGGTGGCGCCTCCCTGCCCGACCGCGAGGCCTGAGTGCAGAGCTGGCCCGATCCGTTCGTCTGGCGCGCATTTTTCGCCGCTCTAGGGCTCGCCATCGTCGCCGCGCCGCTCGGCTGCGTCGTCGTCTGGCGGCGCATGTCCTATGTCGGCGAAACGTTATCGCAGGCCGGGCTCTTGGGAGTTGCCCTTGGATTAGCAGCGAGCGTCGATCTGACGTTGGCTGTGATCCTGGCGGCGATCGTCGCGGCAGCAGTGCTGACTTTGCTTCAGCGCCAGTCGACGGTGCCGCTCGACTCCGCCCTGGGCCTGATGCACCACGCCACCCTCGCGCTGGGCATCGCCGCCATCTCGCTCGTGAAGGGCCCGGGCATAGACCTGATGAGCTATCTCTTCGGCGACGTTTTCGCGGTGACGCGCACCGACCTCGTTTGGATCTATACCGGCGGCGTTGCTGTGCTCGCAGCCATGGTCTTCCTGTGGAAACCGCTCGTCCGCCTTTCGCTGCACGAGGATCTTGCAACGGCCGAGGGCATAAACCCACGTCTCCCGCGTGCGCTGTTCGATCTCCTGCTCGCGGTCGTCATCGCGGTTGCCATGAAAATCGTCGGCGTGCTGCTCGTGATGGCGTTCCTCGTCGTCCCCGCCGTTGCCGCACGGCCACTATCCACAACCCCCGAGCGGATGGCTGTCCTTGCCGCGGCAGTGGCCATTCTGGGCGTTATTCTCGGCCTTTGGCTGTCTTTGTCGACGGACGTGCCCGGCGGCCCCAGCATCGTCATAGCGCTGTGCACAATCGCCGCCATATCGCTGCTGGCGGCAAGCCGCACAGCGCGCTAGAACTCGGGCCACTGGGATCGGAAAGGCTATACGATGTTGCACAGCGACAGCATCACGATGAAACCACGCCACCAGACCATCGCGGTGAGCGTCGGAAGCGTGCAGGTTGGCGGCGGCGCGCCGGTGGTCGTTCAATCGATGACCAACACGGACACGGCCGACATCGCCGCTACCGTCAAACAGGTCGCTGATCTCGCGCGCGCAGGGTCCGAACTCGTGCGCATCACGGTTGATCGCGATGAAGCGGCCAAAGCCGTTCCCCACATTCGCGACCAGCTGCGCAAGCGCGGCGTCGACGTTCCCCTTATCGGTGACTTTCATTACATCGGCCACAAGTTGCTCGGCGAAAATCCCGATTGCGCCGAAGCCCTCGACAAATATCGCATCAACCCGGGCAACGTCGGCTTCAAGGACAAGAAGGACAAGCAGTTCGGCGCCATCATCGACATGGCGATGAAGCACGACAAGCCGGTCCGCATCGGTGTGAACTGGGGCTCGCTCGACGCCGAACTCCTCACGCACCTGATGGACGAAAACGCCAAGGCCGCCGAGCCCAAGCCCGCACGCAGCGTCATGCACGAGACGATGGTGCAGTCGGCCCTGATGTCGGCGCAGCGTGCCGAAGAGATGGGCCTTCCAGCCAACAAGATCATCGTCTCTGGCAAGGTCTCATCGATTCAGGACCTGCTTGCCGTGTATGCCATGCTCGCCGATCGCAGCCGCTACGCGCTCCACCTGGGCCTGACCGAAGCGGGCATGGGCTCCAAAGGTATTGTCGCATCCTCTGCCGCGCTTGGCATTCTGCTGCAGCAAGGTATCGGTGACACGATCCGTTATTCGCTGACGCCGGAACCGGGCGGCGACCGCACGCAGGAAGTCCGCGCCGCGCAGGAACTTTTGCAGACCATGGGCCTGCGCTCGTTCGTGCCCGTTGTCGCCGCCTGCCCCGGCTGCGGACGCACGACATCGACTGTTTTCCAGGAACTCGCGCGCGACATCCAGGACATGATCCGCGATCGCATGCCCGACTGGAAAACGCAGTATCCTGGCGTCGAGACGCTGAACTTTGCCGTCATGGGCTGCATCGTGAACGGCCCCGGCGAAAGCAAGCACGCCGACGTCGGCATTTCGCTGCCGGGCACCGGAGAGTCGCCGGCCGCGCCCGTTTTCATCGACGGGAAAAAAGCCATGACGCTGCGTGGGCCCAACATCGCCGGCGACTTCAAGGCGATCGTCGAGGATTACATTGCCCGGCGTTTCGGCGCGAACGCTTTGGCTGGCGGGGAAGCGGCGGAATAATTGATCCGCGCGCTGCCGCAGAATACCATATTTCTTAAGCATTTGATGGAAGCACGCCGTTCCGATGCGGCGTTTGCGACGTTCCAGCGCTCGCATTGCGGTCCGTCAATGATGTATCGAAGCGGCTGACCAATACGCTCCCGATGAACCCCCTCAGTCGGGAAGCGTTGCTGATGGGTGCAATAGCATCCGCCACCAAGGAATTTCTGAGAATGAGCGAAGGTATTAGCACGCTCGAGCGCCACATCGTCATCGGCGCAGGTCCGGTCGGATTGGCGATGGCCGCAGCGATGAAGCGGCGCGGCATTCCCTTCGATCTCGTGGACTCGGCGCCGGGCGTCGGCGGCAACTGGCTGCACGGCGTCTATCGGTCGGCCCATATCGTCTCGTCGAAGAAGGCGACGGAATACACCGACTACCCGATGCCCGACGACTTTCCTGATTTCCCGTCCGCCGATCAGATGTTGAGTTATCTGACCGCCTACGCCAACGACCGCGGTCTCTACGCGTCCGCGGAGTTCAACAAGAAGGTCGTGTCTGCCGCGCCGGATGCCCAAGGCCGTTGGGCAGTGAAATTCGAGGACGGTGAGGAGCGCACGTACAAAGGGGTCGTCGTCTGCAACGGCCATCACTGGGACAAGAACTATCCGACTTTCCAGGGCACGTTCAGCGGTGAGATCCTACACTCGAAGGATTACGTCGGTCCCGAACAGATCCAAGGCAAGCGTGTGCTCGTCATCGGCGGCGGCAACTCCGGTGTCGACATGGCATGCGATGCGGGACGCTTCGGCAATTCCTGCGATATCAGCCTGCAATCGGGCTATTGGTATTTGCCCAAGACGTTTCTCGGCCGGCCGTTGACCGATATTCCGTTGTGGCGTTTGCCGATCTTCATGCAGCGCGCACTTTTGAAATCCATCATCGCGCTGACCATTGGCGATTACCGCCGCTACGGTTTGCAACGTCCCAATCATAAAATCTTCGAGCGCCACCCGGCATTCGGAACCGAGCTGTTGAATGCCATTCGGCTAGGCCGCGTGAAGCCGCGCCCCGGCATCGATCACGTCGATGGTCAAACAGTGACGTTCGTGGACGGCACCACCGGCACCTACGAAATGATCGTCGCGGCAACGGGCTTCAAAACGACATTCCCGTTCCTGCCCGAAGGGCTGGTGTCGGTGAAGAACAACGTCGTGCAAGTTTATGGCGGTGCATTTCCTCCCGGCGCACGCGGCTTGTATCTCGTTGGCTGGGCGCAAGCGCGCAATGGCTTCGGCCGTCTGATCACACCGTTGTCCGACCTCTACGCGCGCATGATCCTGTTGCAGGACGAGTTGGAGCTTCCGCTCGGCACGCTGATGGAAAGCTCGTTCACGCAAAAACTGCCGACATCGCATCTCGTCGATCCGGAAAAAGCGCGCCGCGAGATTAAACTCGCGCACTGGATATTACCGCTTCTTAAACTTCGTGATCGGCGCATCGCGCGAAAACTAAAGTTCAATTCAGATAAAAGTGGATTAGCGGCACGCGTCTGATTGCGTTCAATCAACGCGTTATTAGTATCCACCCCTTATTAGGGCATTTCAGAAACCACTCAGCCACGTTCGGCTGTCATGCATACCAGCGTATCGGTTTGCGCATCGAAATTGTCCAACTGGAACCCCAATTGGGTTGTTGGCGTTAGGGCGTACGATTGGGCCGCTGGCCTAGAGTTACGGGGTTCACAAAATGACATCTCAATTCACGAAGTCCCTTCTGGGCGGAGCTGTGCTCGCGTTGACTGCAAGCGGGAGCGCTTGGGCCGCGGATCTCGGTCCGTATCAGCCGTATTCGCCGCCGCCGTCAGCGGAAGTCGTGTACGGGACGCCTTCGATTTGGCAGGGCGCCTACATCGGTATCAACGGCGGCTATGGCTGGTCCAACTCGACCTTCACCGAGCCAGAGGGCGGCTTCGGCGGCGGTCAGCTCGGCTACAACTGGCAGCGTGATCGCTTCGTCTTCGGTTTGGAAGGCGACATCCAGGCTGCAGACATCAGCGGCCGCGCTTACAATCCCTTCGATGATGCGACGGCGCATTCGAACGTCAACTGGTTCTCGACCGTTCGCGGCCGTCTCGGCTTCACCGCCGGATCGCTCCTCATTTACGGCACCGGCGGTCTCGCGGTGGCCGACTTCGACAACAAGGTTGATGTCGGCGGGCTGACCTTCCGCGACAACGATACCAAGGTCGGCTACGCAGCTGGCGGCGGCGTCGAATGGGCGTTCGCACCGAACTGGAGCATGAAGGCCGAATACCTGTATCTGGGCTTCGGCGATGAGAAGCTGTCCAGCGGCTATCGCATCAACGACGACTTCCAGACCGTCCGCGTCGGTCTGAACTACAAATTTTGGTAAGCCTCTTCGCCTCTCGCTAGCTGTCGCGACGGCCCATGAGCTTCGCGGCATCGGCGAGAGGTTCGGCCTTATCACCGAACACGTTGAGGGCTGCGATAGCCGCCGCGATCGAATGGTCGAGGTGGCTACGCGCCTCTTTGATGCCAAGCATCCCGATCAGCGTTGCTTTGCCTGCGGCCGCGTCCTTTCCGGTCGCCTTGCCGGTCTCGGCGCTTGACCCTTCAGCATCCAACAAATCGTCGCTGATCTGGAACGCCGCGCCGAGGTGCTCGCCGTATGTCCGGAGCGCTGCCCGTTCATCCGGCGTGCCGCCGCCAACGATGGCGCCCATCTCGCACGCGGCCCGGATGAGCGCGCCTGTCTTCATGGCCTGCAGCCGCATGATGCTCGCGATCGTCGGCGCCGGCTGACCGGCAAGCTTGCCAGCTTCAAGATCGAGCTGCTGGCCGCCGACCATGCCGACGGCACCCGACGCGACCGCCAGCACATGAACCAGATCCGCCCGCACGCGCGCGTCGCTGTTGGTGTCCGGGGCTCCCACCAGTTCGAATGCGAAGGCCTGTAGCGCGTCGCCGACGAGGATTGCCGTCCACTCGTCGTAGGCCTTCCATACGGTCGGCCGTCCGCGCCGCAGCTCATCATTGTCCATCGACGGCAGATCGTCATGGACAAGAGAATAGCAATGGATGCATTCGATCGCCGCTGCTGCCGGCAGGGCAGCTTCCGGCGAGGCGCCGAACAAGGCGGCGCTATGCAACACGAGGAACGGCCGGAAACGCTTCCCGCCGCCCAGAACGGCGTGGCGTATCGCTTCGGCCAGACGGGGCGGCGTTCCTTCGCTCTCCTGCTTGGCCAGAACGGTGGTCAAATAGGCTTCGACGACTGTTGCCGCGTTGCCAAGCTGGACAAGAAACTGTGACACTGCCTTATGCTCTCCCCCGAGGGTGACTAACCGCCGCTCAACATGGCCATGGTTTGGCGGTATGGCCGACGCGGTATCACAACGCCAGCAACTGAAGCAAAGCATGGATCGGCCGGAAGAGACATCTGGGTTATCTGCCGCGCCGCCAGCACCCCAATCGGTCGAGAGTACGGCTCTCGGGCGGGCCCCCCTGCTTTGGGGCTTCGATCACCCGCCGCCGCGACCCCTGCCCGCCCGCGCCTTCGTTCAGCAGTCAGATGGCGCGAGCACAGACGATCGGCCTAGTTCTCCAGACCTATCGCCGCCCGCGCCGCTTGGAGCGCCTGCCGCCGAGGTTTCCAATCCCGACGACGTGTTCGCCGCGATCGATGCGGAAGCATCGTCCCGTTCAAAATCTTCCGATGCCGAACCGCCCCGCGCCCCAACCGAAATCAGGCCGGCCGGCCCCGTCGATATCCGCGAACTTGTCCTGCCGGTGCCGACCGCTGCGGCACCCCGCGACCTCGGGCATACCATTCCGCAACGCATGTTCGAGCCGCGCTTCGAAACGGCATCTCAGCCCGACTTCGACGGCATGCAGATTGAACGCGCGCTGAGGCCGGATGCCTCACCCGCTCAGCCGCCGCCACTGCCGTCGCGCAATTGGGGATCAATTGCCAAGCGCGTCCTAAAGCTTGCTGTCTGGCTCGTGATCGCGTGGCTCGCTGTCGTGCTGGCGTTGATCGTCGCCTATCGCTTCGTCAATCCGCCCGCCTCGATGCTGATGCTGCAGAACTGGATCACGGGCGAGGGTATGACGCAGACGTGGGTGCCGATTGAAGAGATATCGCCCAACGTCGTCCGTGCCGTACTCGTCAGTGAGGACGGCCGCTTCTGCCAGCACGCTGGCATCGATCTCGACGCCATTGAAGAGGCCATCGAGAATACCGATGGGCGCACGCGCGGCGGCAGCACGATCTCCATGCAGGTCGTCAAGAACCTCTTTCTCTGGCCATCCAAGAGCTATGTGCGCAAAGCCATCGAGCTGCCGCTCACATACTTTATGGAACTCGTCTGGCCAAAACGACGGATCATGGAGGTCTACCTCAACATCGCCGAGTGGGGGCCGGGGATCTTCGGCGTCGGCGCGGCCGCCGAATACCATTTCGCCAAATCCGCCCGCGAGCTCTCGTCGCGCGAGGCCGCCCGCCTGGCCGTTTCGCTGCCTAACCCGTTGGTCCGCAACGCTGGCAGGCCCGGTCCGGGGCTTCAGCGGCTTGCCAATGCAATTCAGGTCCGGATGCGCCTCGCACCGAGCAGCCAGTTTGCTTGTGTGCTTTCGAAAAGCCCGTATTGAGCCTCGCCCGGGGGGACTGGCTTTTCTCGTCCAACTTGCGTATAAGCCCGGCCCGAGGTACCGAGCGCCGACATTGGCCGCCGGTTCATCCAGCAATTAAGACGTTCGGCATTCCCGCCGCATGTTCGGCGGCCCGCCCGTATTGGTCGGGATGGATGTCACATTTGGAGCAAGACTGATGGCAGTTCCGCGCAAAAAAACCTCCCCAATGAAGCGGGGACAGCGCCGGTCTCACGACGCACTCACGGCTCGCGCCTACGTCGAGGACAAGGAAAGCGGCGAGCGTCGCCGTCCCCACCACATCGACCTGAAGTCGGGCAAGTATCGCGGCCGTCAGATCCTGCCGCCGACCGTCGAAGAGTAAGCCTGCTCTAAGTAGAGTTTCTTGGCATTTCGAACGCCGGAACGGTCTGTTCCGGCGGCCGTTGCCATGTGCCAGCCATCCTCGCTTGGCAAATAGGGTGGAGCGTGCCAAAACCCGGTCCGCGCCTCCGTGATTAACCACAGTGCCGCAAAGATCAGGTCTAGCGGACTGCGCGATCGACGGGGGTGATCGAAATGTCAGGAGAGCTTCATGTCCATTAGAGCCCTGCCGCTCTTGGTTTTTGCCTTCCTTCTCTACAATGCGGTCGTGCTGACGATGGGGCTCGACGCTCTGCAGAAGGAGATTTTCAAGCTGCATCTCCTGAGCGGCGGTGATTGGATTTTCACCTGGGGCGATTTCATTCTTCTCGTTACCCTCATCCTGCTCTTCGTTGAGATCGTGAAATCGACCTTCACGACCACGTCGACCTTGATCGATCACGCCTTATCGATGGTTGTCTTCATGGCCATCGGCGCGGAGTTCCTGATTGTCCCGCAGGCGGCCTCGTCGATCTTCTTCCTCATCATGGTTGCGAGCCTCATCGACGTCATCGGCGGTTACACGATCGGCATTCGCGTCGCCCGTCGCGATCTCAACATCGGCGCCGATCAGTAAGCACGGCGCAATCCGCTCTCGGAAAATTGGCGTGGCGGGGCTTGGCCCCGCCTGCAACGTCGCGCGTGGCCGCGCGAGGGACAATTGTTTAAGTCTTGTTAAGCTTAGCGAACTAGTTTCGCGGCAGGCGTCGGCACATTGTGCGCTTCAATGAGTTTTGCGCAGTAGTCGATCCAGCTCGAGGACAACGTGGTTTCCACGCCGATTGCTGACGACGTGACCGCTGTGCCCGTCCCTAAAAACCGGTTGCGGCCCCCGTCAGCGCAGAAAAGCGCGTCTGATCGTTTGAACGAGACCGAGAACCTCGATCTCGTGGGCATCCTTTCGTCCGTCGATGCGACGGCATACGTCTGGGATCTTCGATCCGGCCGGATCGACTGGGAGACAAACGCCCCGACCATTCTCGGCGTCAGAGATATCGACGAGATCGCGACGGGCTCTGCCTATCACGCCCGCATCGCCCCGGAACATCTGAACGCGCGCCTGCAAGCGTTTTCGTGCAGCATTGGCGCCGATCGCGAGCACGGCGTTCCCTATCGCATTCAATACCGCTTGCGCACCGGTGACGAGCGCGGCGGTGGCGAGGTACGCGTCGAGGATCAGGGGCGCTGGTGGCAGGGTGCAGATGGCCATCCGGCGCGCGCCCGTGGCGTCATCCGCATTCTCGACGAGCGTTATCTTGAGCAGCAGCAACGTCTGCTCGGCACCGATCTCGACGAACTCACCGGCCAGCTGAACCGCATCCGTTTGACCGATGCGCTGGGCACCGTGCTCGCCCGTGCCGACCGCGAATACAGCGCCAACGCGTTTCTCATGATCTCGGTCAATAACCTTGCCGTCATCAATGAAACGTTCGGGATCGAGATCGGCGACAAAGTAATCGCTGAGGTCGGCCGCCGCCTCCGCGGCAAACTCCGTACCGGTGACATCATCGGGCGATACTCCTCCAACAAGTTTGGATTGATCCTGGTTGGATGCGGAAAGGGCGCGCTTCGCGCCGCCGCCGAGCGATTTATCAAGGCAGTGACCGAAGAAACCATCGCCACGCCGGCAGCACAGCTGGCGGCGACGATCTCCCTTGGCGGCGTCATCGTCCCCGACCAGGCAAAATCGGTCCAGGAGACCATCAACTGCGCCCTGCGTGCCCTGGATGTCGCGAAGTCGAAGCGCTTCGATTGCTTCGTCGCCTATGAAGCCTCGCCGATCGCCGACATGGCCCGCCTGCGCAATAAATCGATCGCCGAGAGCGTGATCGCGGCGCTCGACGACAATCGCATGCGCCTCGTTCTTCAGCCCATGGTTTCCACGAAGACGGACCAAGCCGAAATTTACGAAGCCCTTCTGCGCATGGAGAGGCCGGACGGCAGCCTGGCGTCAGCCGGCGAATTCGTCCCTATCGTCGAGCAGCTCGGCCTTTCGCGCCTGATCGATCGCCGAACGCTCGAACTCACCGTTGAACTTTTAAAGCGGCACCGCGAGCTCGTGCTGTCGGTCAACGTCTCTGCGCTGACGTGCTCGGACCGCGAGTGGCTGACGACGTTGCAGCGCCTGACGAAAGACCGGCCCGACGTTCTGAAACGCATGATCGTCGAGATCACGGAGACCGTCGCGCTCGAAGAACTCGATCAATCCGCGAATTTCGTCGACACCCTCAATGAGCTGGGTTGCCGCGTCGCCATCGACGATTTCGGCGCGGGCTACACGTCCTTCAAGAATCTGAAGCGGCTCAACGTCGACATGGTCAAGATCGATGGAGCCTTCATCAAAAATCTTGCGGACGATACCAGTGACCAGATCTTCGTGAAGACGATGATCGAGCTCGCCAACCAGTTCGGAATGGAGACGGTCGCCGAATGGGTGGGCGATGAGCGCACCGCCCAATTCCTGCGGAACGCCGGCATTACCTACATGCAGGGATTCTACTTCGGTCGCCCGTTCGACAGCGCCGATTACTCGAACGCTGCCTGAACCGATCTGCGGCTTGGCGAGGTCAGGTCCGCGACTGCGACAGCTTCTCGATCTTCTGCTGCATCGCCGACAGTTGCGACTTCAGTTCGTTGAGTTCGTTTCGGTCGCCGGACGATGTGTCGGAAGACGCCGCGGGAGATCCCGCGGGCTGACCTTCGCCGGGCTTGTTGCCCGATGCTCCGAACGACGCCCACATTGAAATGGCTTGTTCGAACATCGCCATGTTCTGCCGGGCCTGCTGCTGGTAGAAATCGAAGGCTGCGGCTGGGTTGGAAAAAGCCGAAGCGAACTGCTCGCGGAACCGCGATTGTTCTTTCACAAGATGCTCAAGGCTGAACTGCAGGTAGCTCGGGACCATCCGCGCGATGCTGTCGTCGTAGAAGCGAATGAGCTGGCGAAGGAACGGAATAGGAAGCAGGGCCTGGCCGCCTTCGCGGCTTTCCTGTTCGACGATAATCTGGGTCAGAACCGCATGCGTGAGGTCGTCGCCGTTCTTGGCGTCGTAAACCACGAAATCGCGGTCGCCGCGGACCATCTTGGCGAGATCTTCGAGGGTAACGTAGGTGCTCGTCTCGGTGTTATAGAGCCGCCTATTGGCGTACTTCTTGATAACGACCGCTTCTTTTTTGGGCGCCTGCGTTTGTGGATCTGGATTGGTCAACATCGCGTTCGCGTTCTCTTATCGACGGCTATCAGACGGGTTGCTGCACTGCGGCAGCGTACCACACCCTCGGGGTCCCCCGCCAGACGTTTCTGTCACTCTTTTGGGCGGGGCTAACCCAGTGCAATCGGGCAGTCTAGCCAAGAGGTCGCAATTGCTGAAAATAGCCCCGGACTGCAAAGTGTTTGGGTCATCCGATTGACGCCGCAAAAACTGGCGTTTCGGCAAGCCATCCGATAAATCTTCTCAAAAAAGATTTCCATGCCCAGGGAGGGGCCCCAATGAGTGACGACGCTTCGACAATTGTCATCGCCAGTGCCGCGCGCACGCCGGTAGGTTCGTTCAATGGGGCGCTTGGCTCGCTGCCGGCATCAAAGCTCGGCGAAATCGCTATTAAGGCCGCGCTTCAGCGTGCCAATGTGCCGGCGGGCGACGTGTCGGAGGTCATCCTCGGCCAGGTCCTGACCGCTGCCCAGGGACAAGGCCCCGCGCGCCAAGCTTCCGTCGGCGCCGGCATTCCGGTCGATTCACCCGCCTGGAGCATCAATCAGATTTGCGGCTCGGGCCTCCGCGCCGTCGCCATCGGCATGCAGCAGATCCAGACGGGCGCCGCATCCATCGTGGTTGCCGGCGGTCAGGAAAGCATGAGCCAGTCGACGCACGCTGCACACATGCGCGACGGCACGAAAATGGGCGACATCAAGTTCACCGACACCATGGTGAAGGATGGCCTGTGGGATGCCTTCAACAATTACCACATGGGCACGACCGCCGAGAACGTCGCCCGTCAATGGCAGATCACACGCGAAGAGCAGGATAAGTTTGCCGTCGCGTCCCAGAACAAGGCTGAAGCCGCGCGCAAGGCCGGCAAGTTCAAGGACGAGATCGTGCCCGTCACGATCAAGGGCAAGAAGGGCGATACCGTCGTCGAGCAGGACGAGTACATCAAGGATGGCGTGACCTACGACGGCATCGCCAAGCTTCGTCCCGCCTTCGATCCCAAGGAAGGCACCGTCACGGCCGCCAATGCCTCGGGCATCAACGACGGCGCCGCTGTCGTCGTGCTGATGACCGCCGCTGAAGCCAAGAAGCGCGGGATCAAGCCTCTCGCCCGTATCGTCTCGTGGGCGACGACAGGCGTTGATCCTTCGATCATGGGAACCGGCCCGATTTCCGCTTCGAAAAAGGCGCTGGAGAAGGCCGGCTGGTCCGTCAACGACCTCGATCTGATCGAGGCGAACGAAGCCTTTGCCGCGCAGGCGATTGCCGTCAACAAGGGCCTTGGCTGGAACACCGACAAGGTCAACGTCAACGGCGGCGCCATCGCGATCGGCCATCCGATCGGCGCTTCCGGCGCGCGCATCCTCAACACGCTCGTCTATGAGATGCAGCGCCGCGACGCGAAAAAGGGCCTTGCCACGCTGTGCATCGGCGGCGGGATGGGCGTCGCCATGTGCGTCGCCCGCGACTGAGCTTGATCAAATCACCGCGCAGCCGCCCGTGTTAGAGCGGCTGCGTTCTTCACCCCACCCAGAGACCCAAACAAAAAATCCAGGGAGAGACTGCTATGGCACGGGTTGCCCTCGTCACGGGAGGCACGCGCGGTATCGGCCACGCGATTTCGATCGCTCTCAAGAGCAACGGTTATCGCGTAGCCGCGAGCTATGCCGGCAACGATGCAGCCGCGCAGGCATTCCAGATCGAGACGGGCATTCCCGTCTATAAGTTCGACGTGGGCAGCTACGAAGCGACAGAGAAAGCCGTCGCACAGATCGCCAAGGACGTTGGCCCCATCGATGTTCTCGTTAACAACGCCGGCATCACGCGCGACGTCATGTTTCACAAGATGACGAAGCAGCAGTGGGATGAAGTGATCGGCACCAATTTGAACGGCCTCTTCAACGTCACGCGCCAGGTCTGGGAAGGCATGCGCGCGCGCAAGTTCGGCCGTGTCATCAACATCTCGTCGATCAACGGCCAGAAGGGCCAGATGGGCCAGGTGAACTATTCGGCCTCGAAAGCCGGCGATATCGGCTTCACGAAGGCCCTGGCGCAGGAAGGCGCACGCGCCGGCATCACCGTCAACGTCATCTGCCCAGGCTACATCGCGACCGAGATGGTCAAGGCCGTGCCGCAGGACGTGCTCGAGAAGAACATCCTTCCGCAGATTCCGGTCGGCCGTCTCGGCGAGCCGAACGAGATCGCGCGCTGCGTGGTCTTCTTGGCTTCCGATGATGCGGGCTTCATCACCGGCTCAACGCTGACGGCGAACGGCGGGCAGTACCTCGCCGGCTGATCTGCAAAAATCTACTCATTCGAATGTGAAAAAGGCTCTGCCGGATCACCGGCAGAGCCTTTTGATTTTCCGATGGGCCTCGGATCGTGATTAGCCGCGGAACCGCGACCGCACGATGCGCGGGAACTCGTCTTCGCCCTCGCTCTGCTGCTGGCCGTAGGCGTTCGCGCCGCGCGGATCCATGCTGCGAGGGTCGGCAGGGCTTTGACGCGTCTCCTCCGCGCCCCACCAGCGGTCGCTGGCCTGTGCCGGCACGCCAGGCTGAGGCGCAGTCTGCGTCGGCGCCGAGGGGCGGCCCGCGTAGGCTTGTGGCTGCTGTCTCAGCGACTGCTGAGGAGGCTGCTGCTGCGCCTGTTGCGGCGCGGAAAACCAGGCTTCAACCAGATCGAGCTCATCGGCCGAGAGGCTGAGCCCCTGGCTGCGGCAGCGCGCAACGACGAAGTTGCGGAAGCGGCTGGCGAACAAGCCCGCCGATGTGCCGTGCTCGAACCACGGATCGCTTTCGCTCACGACATCGTAGATGAAGCGCAGATCATCGCGCTTCACGTCGAGCCCGAACTCGCGAGCTCGCTGCGTGATGTTGACGAGGGTCTGCGCACCTTGCAGGCCGTTCGTCGTGATTTCCTGGGACATGACATCGAACAGCACGCGATATTCCGCGGGCGCCAGCGCCGGAGCCTGGCAGGCCTCGTGGATGCGCGCGATCGACTGCTGGATTTGCGTCGCGTGATCGGCGTTCCTCTGCGTCGGCGCGACGGGCGGTGGCGGAGCGGGCTGCGCCGGCGCGCGAGGCAGTTCGCGACGCGGCTCGGACGGATAAGCTGCGGCATGCGTCTGCGGCATCGAAGGCTGGCGCCGAGGCATCAACGCCCCCGATTGCGGCGCCGAGGCTGCTGGCCCGAGCGGCATGCTCTGCGATGGCATCGGAGCCGGCTGCAGCGGCGCGCTATGCACCGGAGGCGCAGGGGGTGCTGAAGTCCGGTCGACATACCGCGCCTGGGGAATTGCCGATTGCTGGTAGGGGATTTGCGCCGCGGCGGGAGCGACAGGCGCCTGCGGTGCGACGGGCCGGGCGGGGGGCATGCTGACCTGCGGCTGCAGCCGTGGCTCAGCGCGAACGGGTTCCGGGGCATAGGCGCGCTGGGCAGGCTGCGCCTCGATCCGAGCCGGCTCAGGCGCGTATTCCCGCCGCGGGGCGGGTGCTTCTGCTGCCGGCGGGGCGAGCTGCGGCGCGATGAGGCCCGTCGCCGAGATATGCCGGGTCGCGTCGAACACCGTGTAGGGAGCCGTATCGCTCAGGTGGATGTCGTCGGGAAGATCGGCGAGCAGCAGGTCGCGAAATGATCCGTACCCACCCCAGTTCGTCCCGATGGTCTTGTCGCGGCCGATGACGCGCACGGCCCGATCCGCAAGCGTTTCGAGCGGCACCGCCTGCGGCGCGTTGCGAACATTGTCGACGACTTCAGCCAGTATGGCCTTGCGCGCGGCTTCAACGTCGATCGTCGGCTGAGGCGCTGCAATTTCGCGCGGGCTCTCGCCCGAAATCGCGCGATTGGTCGTCAGCAGCGTTAGCAGGCTCGACTCGCGGATCTCGCCATCGCTGATCGCGGTATAGGGCTGCGCCGTATGGTCGTTCGCGAACACGACGGTGCGCCGCGCATGTGCCCGCAGACGATGCAGCAAAGGGGTGAAGTCGGCGTCGCCCGACAGAATGATGAACTCGTCGAAATGCGTGTCGTGATTGAGGATGTCACGGATGTCCATGACGATGCGGATATCCGCGGAATTCTTGAGTTGCGCGGTGAGCGGCGGGCAATCGATCACTTCGAAGCCGGAGCGCAGGAAGTGGTGACGCACGAACGGGAAGGAGTTCATGTCGGTAGAGTTGTCGTGCGTGTTCCGCCTTGGAACTGGGTTGCCATAGCAGCGGTTCATCACGATGCGACGCTCGCCGGGGAGGGAAAACGCATTCGTGGCCGTGATGAGTTCACCCGAGGCAATGCCTTGCAGCCATACGCCGCTGTCTTTGGCGAAGCGCTTTGCAGCATCTTCATTCTTGCGCTTCAGCGACAGGTAGATGTTGTCGTAATCGACGAACACCGTAGTAAGGACGGGTCCTAAGGACTCGCGTTTCATGGACTGCAACCCCCGTGAATCGGAACTTTGATTCGCAATCACTTTTGACGAGTCGAAGGCCGCCAGCAAGGAGCGCCAGAGGGCTCTTACGGGATAGGGACAATTAACCGGTGGATGGAGCCCGCCCGCGCCACGTGAGCAACAAAATCGGCTGGGGACGGCGTGTGGATGAGCGTTGAATCGCTTTGTGCTGTTGCGGGCTCGCCCCTCAATCGACGGACGGCCGCGACACCGGCGAGAAATCCGGCGCCGTTAGCGTGAAGCCTTCGAATGTGAACGCCGGCGCGACGGTGCAGCCGACGAGTGTCCATTTGCCGAGGCTTTTCGCCTGCTGCCAATGCCCGGCTGGAACGATCGCCTGGGGCCGCTCGCCGTTCGCAAGATCCTTGCCGAGACGGACCTGCGTGATAGGGCCCCCCGACGGCGACATTTCGAGCAGAAGTGGAGCGCCTGCGTAATGGTGCCAGCCCTCGGCGGCATCGACGGCGTGCCAGTTTGAATGCTCACCCGCCTTCAAGAGAAAATAGATCGCAGTCGAAGCCGCGCGCTGCCCCCGGTCCGCTTTGTCGCGAAAAGTTTCGCGATAATGTCCGCCCTCAGGATGGGGCAGCAGTTCCAGCATCGCGATCACATCGTCGCCCGAGAGATCGTCGCTCATGGTCTCTCCAAAGGCAGCGAGTTAGGATTTGTTCTTCAATTGCCT
>NZ_RXIZ01000022.1:0-3516 GCF_003987855.1 Hyphomicrobium sp. | reverse complement strand
TTTCTTCAACGCGTCGTTTTCGGGCTCGATCGTCAGCGCAAACCGCGCGTTGCCCAGCGTGTACTCGTGCCCGCAATAGACGGCGGTGTCGCCCGGCAACGACGCGATGCGGGACAAGGATTGCCACATCAACTCTGCGTCGCCTTCGAAAACCTTGCCGCAGCCAAGCGAGAAAAGCGTGTCGCCGGTGAAGGCCAGCCCATCCTCAGGAAAGTAGTACGTCACGTGCCCGAGCGTATGGCCCGGCGTCTCCAAAACCTGGATGGGATGACCGGCGAATTCCAGTTCGCTTTTCGACGTCACCACGCGGGTCAGACCAGAGATGCGCTCCGATTCCGCTGCAGGACCGGTAACGGCCGCTCCGTAAAACGCTTTGAGTTCGGCGATCCCGCCGGTGTGATCCGTGTGATGGTGCGTCACAAAAATATGGTTGAGCCGCCACCCGCGCTGGGTCAGAGCGGCTTTGATCTGTTCAGCGCTCGGCGCGTCTATGGCGGCCGTTTCGCCGGATTCCGGCTCATGCAGCAGAACGCAGTAATTGTCTGCGAGACACGGCAGAAGAACGATTTCCAGGGCTCCCATGGCGGGGGACTTTGGTTGCGGCCGACGGCCGTGTCAAACGCTGCGAAACGACGCAGCACAGAAAGGTTTGTTGCGTGTCCAGGCTGTCTCTTGCGGAGCGGATCGTCTAGATAGAGGGATGACCAGAAATCGTCCATCGAGCTAACGTCCAAGATGGCTCTCGACGCGACAACATTAAGAGATTTCTACCGGTCTCCCCTCGGCCGAGTGGCCCGGCGTCAGTTGACGCTGGCCATTCGCGAGAAGTGGAAGCGGGTTAACGGCCTGACGGTGGCCGGCGCAGGCTTTGCCTCGCCCTTCCTGGGCACCTTCCGGACCGAGGCCGCAAGCCTCGCGTGCCTGATGCCGTCCAGGCAGGGGGCGGTCATCTGGCCCCGTTCGGGCCATTGCCATTCGGTGCTTGTCGGCGAAACGCAATGGCCGTTGCCGGACAATTCGATCGACCGGCTGCTGATGGTCCATTGCCTGGAGCAATCGGAAAGACCCGGGCCGCTCCTGCGCGAGGTCTGGCGCGTACTCAAGCCGGCCGGCAGCGTTCTCTTTGTCGTCCCGAACCGCCGCGGGCTCTGGTCGCGCATGGACCGCACGCCCTTCGGTTATGGTCTTCCCTTCAGCCGGGGCCAGCTCGAAACCCAACTGACGGACGCGCTTTTCACGCCGATCGCCTGGGGCGAGTGCCTTTACTTTCCCCCGGTCAGCCAAAGGCTGATGCTGCGCA
Organism: Hyphomicrobium sp.; assembly: GCF_003987855.1. Taxonomy (GTDB): domain Bacteria; phylum Pseudomonadota; class Alphaproteobacteria; order Rhizobiales; family Hyphomicrobiaceae; genus Hyphomicrobium_B. Next base: position 2,216 of record NZ_RXIZ01000022.1, on the reverse strand, counting down.
TGGCGCCAGCATTCGAGCGCTTTGGGTCCAGCATGTCGATGGGAGTAGCCGGTGTGATCCTTGTCGAGGCGACGAAGGAAGTCATGGCGCCGGTTGGCAGCGGCAAGCGTGCCTTGCAGCCCGCCATCTTGAAGCCTGCCGCCGACGTCCGCTCGCCGACGGCGGGCGTCCGCGCTCTTTCAGGGCGTGGCTGACGATAGCGACGGTCCGCGCAATAGGAACACGGCTTTTTCGCCGAACAGGTTCTGCATCGACAGCGACCACTTGATCGGCAGGCGTCCGCCGTAGGCGTTGAACGCCACCGCCTGTTCGACATCCGCATGCACCAGTTCGCACAGATCGGCGAAATCGCGGATGGTGCAAAGATGCGCGTTTGGCGTCAGATACCAAAGGTCAGGCAAGTTGTCGTTGATCGGCATACGGCCCGTCAGCAGCAGTTTCGTACGCACGTGCCAGTGCCCGAAATTCGGAAACGAAACGATTGCCCGCCGTCCGATCCGAAGTAGGTTTTCCAATACCGTCTTCGGCTGTCGCGTCGCCTGGATCGTGAGGGAGAGGATGGCGTAGTCGAACGCCTGATCCGGGTAGTTATCGAGATCACGATCGGCGTCGCCCTGGATGACCGAAAGCCCGCGCGCCACGCAGGCGTTGACCTTGTCGCGTTGCAATTCGACGCCGCGCCCGTCGACGCCTTTGCGTTCGGTCAAAAGCTGAAGGAGATCGCCGTCGCCGCAACCGACGTCCAGCACCCGCGATCCCGCTTCGACCATCTCGGCGATGAGTTCATGGTCGACGCGCGGCGTTTTTTGAGCGCCGACGATTCCGCCGAGGTCGGGCGCGTTCATCGCGACACCTCGTTCGCCGCGCTCAGTCCGCGCTTCACCGCGGCGGCATTGAGGAACCCACGCACCGTTGAGGAGAATGTCGGCTCATCGAGCAGAAACGCATCGTGCCCCTTGTCGCTTTCGATCTCCACGAACGACACGTTGGCTGCCACCGCATTCAACGCTTGCACGATCATGCGGCTTTCGCGGGTCGGATAGAGCCAGTCCGACGTGAATGAGACGACGCAGAACCGTGTCTTCGTTCCGCGAAACGCATTGGCCAGCACACCGCCTGCACTTTCCCGCAGATCGAAGTAATCGAGAGCGCGCGTGATGTAGAGATAGCTGTTCGCATCGAAACGATCGACGAAGGTCGAGCCCTGGTGGCGCAGGTAGCTTTCGACTTGAAAGTCGGCGCTGAACGAGAACGTTTTCTCGGAACGGTCCTGCAGGCTGCGCCCGAATTTCCGGTGCAGAGCTTCTTCCGACAGATAGGTGATGTGCGCCGCCATGCGCGCGACCGCCAAGCCGTTGCGCGGGACGTTGCCAGAAGCGAAGTAGTTGCCGCCCTCCCACGCCGGGTCGGCCATCACGGCTTGACGTCCGACTTCATGAAAAGCGATGTTTTGCGACGAATGCCAGGCGGCGGTCGCGATCGGCACGGCGGCGAACACGCGCTCTTTGTAGCGCGAAGCCCACTCCAGCACCTGCATGCCGCCCATCGATCCGCCGATCACTGCAAACAACTGATCGATGCCGAGATGATCAATCAGCCGCGCCTGCGCTTCCACCATGTCGCCAAGAGTGATCAGCGGGAAATTGAGGCCGTAGGGAACGCCCGTCTTCGGATCGATCGATGCAGGCCCGGTGGAGCCCATGCACCCGCCGAGGACATTGGAGCAGATCACATAGAAGCGATCCGTGTCGATCGGCTTGCCGGGGCCGACCATGTTGTCCCACCAGCCGGGTTTGCCGGTGATAGGATGCTGGCTAGCGACATATTGGTCCGCCGTCAGTGCGTGACAGATCAGGATGGCGTTCGATTTGTCGCTATTGAGCTTGCCGTAGGTCTCATATGCAATTGAAAAGGGAGCCAAATCCTGCTGGCATGCCAGCCTCAACGGCGCACCCGCATCAAACCGCGCGACCTTGCTAGACGGCGTATGCACCTCGGAGTGCCGCCGCGACACAGAAGCAACGAGATCGGGCGATGCGGCGGTCATAGGTTCGGTCGGTATCCTAAGGTGTGTTGCGAGGGCGGTGGCTAGATCGCGCGGCGATAAAGTCAACATTAAACTTTGATTTCAAGTGGTGAAGACCCTATCTATGCGCCCCAATCCCCCAATTTCGGTCAACAAATCGAGAAGTTATATGGTGGCGACCGCGCCAATT
>NZ_RXIZ01000003.1 GCF_003987855.1 Hyphomicrobium sp. | reverse complement strand
GTCTGCGCTACCCTCAGCCGCCTTCGCCTCGAGGTTCCACGTTCCCTTCACCATCAAGTTTAGATTACCTTGGTTTCGCCGCCGTCGACGCGCAACGCCGTGCCCATCAACCACTGGCTTTCGGGTGAAAAGAGGAAGGCAATAGCGTTGGCTATATCCTCGGGCCGGCCGTAGCGGGCAATACCCACTTCAGCTGCAAAGCGCTCTGTCGCTGCTTCGAGACTAAGGCCGTTCGCGGTCGCGTAACCCTTTAGCATTGAGCGGCGGCGGTCGGTCATCACCGATCCCGGCAGAATGCTGTTCACTTGTACTCCATCTTTAATGCCACGATCGGCAAACGTTTTGGCAAGAGCCAGAATGGCCGCGTTTATGGTGCCGACCGCCGCGAGCGATGCCTTGGGCGTCAACGCGGAGGTCCCCGATGTGATCGCGACCGAACCGCGCGAAACCTTGAGCGCTTCCCACGCGGCGATGGTGAGCCGTCGGGCGGAATGGAATTTGAGCGCGAGCCCCTCTTCCCATTGCTCGTCGGTCAAATCGAACAGATCCTGCTGCGGGACTGCGCCGGCGATGCAGGCGACAGCGTCTATTCGGTTGAACCGTTCAAGCGTTGCGGCAACAACCGCGGCCGCCGCTTGTGGTTCTCGCAAGTCGCGAGCCACGACTAACGCATCGGCACCTGTGGACATGACCAAATCCGCTGTATTGCGAAGCGATTCTGGCGACCGCGCTACCAACACTATGGCGCTGAAGTCTCGGGCCAACCTGATCGCAGTTGCCCGGCCAATGCCGCGGCTGGCGCCGGTGACGATTGCGACGCGAGCCATCAGCGCCTCGCCTCGGCTATCGCCTGCGTGTCAATATACTGGCGGAAACGGGCGATCTTGCCGTCGCGAAGGGTCCAGACATGGGCGTATCGGGCCTCGGACCGCTTGCCCGACGTTGCGTGCACGCCGACAAACTCGCCAAGGGATACGACAGTGTCGCCTTCGGTGATGAACTCGGTCGGCACCAGCGAGAAGCTCGACCATTCGGCCATGAGCGGTTTGAACAAGCCTTCGGCAACACGGTCGGGGCCACGGCCGTTGACTTTGTAATGCCACATCGTGATCCACTCGATGTCCGGCGCCATCAGGCCAAGCGCGCCGGACGCATTGCCGTTGGAAAGGTAGTCGTAGAAGTTCCGGATAATGTCTTGCGAAGATTTCATGGTCCGTCTCCGAGTTGTTTTTATGAACGGTTCACCGCCAGTGGTGTGATGGTCCGGGCGGCTCGCGGTGCGACGACCGGACCAATGGGTGGTTAGCTCACGTGCTTGGCCAGGAATTCACGCATCGCAGCTCCGATCTCAGGCGCGTGGGTTTCGAGCGCGAAATGACCACTGTCGACGAAGCGAATGTCGGCCGCGGGAACGTCACGTTTGAACGCCTCGGCACCCGGCGGGATGAAGAACGGGTCATTCTTTCCCCAGATCGCCAGCAGTGGCGGCTGATGCTCGCGAAGATAGGCCTGGATGGTTTCGTAGAGCGCGACGTTGGTTTGATAGTCGAGCAGCAGGTCGAGCTGGATTTCGTCGTTACCGGTACGCGCTAGGTAATGGTCGTCGAGATTGCGGCCGTCAGGCGATACCATACTCGGGTCCGCAACGCCGTGGGTGTACTGGAACAGTGTCGTCTCGGGGGCGAGGAACCCGCGCAAAGCGTCACGATTGGTCTGGTTCGGTTCTTTCCAATAGGCCTGGACCGGCGCGAAGGCCTCCGACACGCCTTGGAGATAGGTGTTGCCATTCTGGGTCACGATAGCGGTGATGCGGTCCGGATGTTTCACCGCGATACGGAACCCCACAGGAGCGCCGTAATCGAATACATAAATTGCAAAATGATCGAGACCGAGCACCTCGGTGAAGCGGTCAACGACATTGGCGATATTCTCGAAAGTATAGGCGAACTGTTCACGCGCTGGTTGCTCGGTCATGCCGAAGCCGGGCAGATCCGGGGCGACCACGTGATAGTTGCTGGTGAGTTCGGGAATGAGATCCCGAAACATGTGGCTGGCACTTGGGAAGCCGTGGAGCAACAGAACAGTCGGGCGAGTTGCATCGCCAGCTTCCCGGTAGAAGACTTTGAGGCCATCAACGTCGGCGGTTTTGAAACGAACAGTCATAGGAATTCTCCTTGGTTTGAAGACGTGAGTTAGGGTTCGCGGACGCACAGTGTGCGCCTACGTCGTGGTGTTTTGCGTCGAGTGGGTTCAGGCGAACTTGCGTGCGCCTATGACGGGAAAGTCGATGTCAGTTTGAAGAGCGGAATTGGCGGTGCCTGCGAAAACATTGACGGCAACATGCGCAATGATCTCCACGATCTCGGCATCCGAATAACCGGCCTCTTTAACCGCTGCGAAGTCGGCGTCGCTCACCTTTCCGCGGCCGCGCGCCAATTTGACCGCAAAGCGCACGGCAGCGTTGGCACGGATATCGTTCGATGCGCCATTTCGGTTGGCCGTAATCTCGATGTCGTCGAGCAGGTGCCGCTCACGAACGCGATAGGTCTGCGCCGACACGCAATAGTCACTGCCGTTAACCTCGGCGACTGCCAGCGCGATGCGCTCACGCGTGAGCGGGTCAAGGTCGCCTTTCTCAAGAGCCTCGTAGAAAGCGATCAGGGCTCCCAGGGCCGCCGGGCTGGTGGCCACTATGCGATAAAGATTAGGTATCGCGCCGAGACGTTCGACCGCCTTCGCCAATAAAACCCGCGACGCCGCCGGTACACTCTCGATATTAAGCATAGGAATCCGCGACATTTTGAAATCCAAATTAAGCGTTCTCGCGACTTGCACCCAAAAAGTAGCGCCTTCCTGATTGGTTCAGCAGCCGCTAACTTGGAAACGAAGACTTCCGTAAAGCGAGAGGACCAATGGATAGGTTTGAGGCTATGCGCACGCTGGTGGCGGCAATTGACGGGGGAAGTCTCTCCGCTGCTGCCCGGGCGTTGAACATCCCTCTGCCGACGGTCAGCCGTCGCGTCGCCGATCTCGAGGCTTTTCTGGGATCTCAACTGGTTGTTCGCACGAGCCGCAAACTCCTGCTTACGGAGGCCGGCACGGCTTACGTCATCTCGGCACGCCGAGTACTTGACGAACTGGCAGAGGCGGAGCGCGCCGCTTCGGGCGAGTACCGCGCGCCGCGCGGCGAGTTACTCGTTACGGCGCCGATCGCGTTCGGCTCGCTCAACGTTGCGCCGATCGTTCACGACTTCCTGGCTGCCTATCCCGATGTAACGGTCAGGTTGGTTCTGTCCGACAACGTCATCGATCTCGTGGAATCCCACGTCGATGTCGCGGTCAGGATCGGACGCCTGCCTGACAGCTCCCTCGTCGCGCGGAGGGTCGGCGACATTCGATGGGTGGTCTGTGCGAGCCCAGACTATATTCAGAGACGTGGTGTGCCGAAAACGCCTGCGGCTTTGGCCGATCATGACTGCATTGCGTTCGAGGGACTGCAACGATACAGAGAGTGGCCTTTCGTCGATGGCAATGCCGAGCAGCAGGTGACGATCAACCCACGGTTCTCGATCAATACTGCTGATGGAGTAGTCGGAGGAGCAGTCGCAGGAGTGGGGATCGCGCGTTTACTCTCCTACCAAGCTGTTGAGAGCATCAAAGCAGGCACGCTGGTCCCGTTATTGGTCGATCGAGGCCCGCCAGCCATGCCGGTCCATCTGGTACATGCCGCCCACCAGCAGCAGCCGCTTAAGTTACGGGCGTTCATCGATTTTGTAGCGCCCCGGTTGCAGCAACGTCTGCAAGCTATATCGCGCGACGTTTCCGGCTTTGGCAAAGTGGGATCGACAGTCCCTTCGCCAGATGCGGACGCGTTTTCCTAAGAACGATTTCTCACGTCCGGAGAGTGGTCGTTTGCCCAATGGGCGTCGACCTGGCGTAGACTGGTCTCAGCACTGACCAACGTGATGTCGATCTTAACCGGGATTATGTGCGCCAATCAGAACATGCGTTGGTGCGGTCGTAGATCTCCAAACATGGGAAGTGCTGAAATCCGATCTTGGCTCCGCCGCATTGAGCGACGTCTCTATCAGAAACTCTTTTCTACCAGACGCTAACATCAATGGCAGATGAGTGGTTCAATAGGATTGCAGACGCTCCATCTCTTGCGTTCTGTCACCCGGGAAGGGCCGCGGAGCAGACGTCCGCTTTCTCGGCAAAGCAGCCAATCGTGATGTTGCCGCAAGCTGTCGCTGTCAGAGGCGCAGTTAGCCGAGTTGTAAGAAACACCGCTGGATTGTCGGTTCGGAAAACCGACCGTCCGCCCCAATTATGAAGAACCAGAGTAGGCAATTTTGGCCGCCCCACCCTGCCCCTGGGCTTGGGTCCCATACACCGGGGATCGTACGTGCACCCGGGGTGTGCACATCCTTGCTCACACTATCGGATGCGGATGCGATAGCGTTTTGCGCAAACTTCTCGTTTCGCGTTGATCGTTCGAACTCAAATCAACGACTTGATGTCTCAACGACATCGCACGTCGGCATGCCGGTGGGCGCGGCCGAGCACGTCACCAGGATGCACACATGACAACGAACTACGAGGAGCTCGTTAACGAGAAGACGCTATGTGAAGATCTTTGCTGTCACGATATCTTGCACGATCACTTTGCACCTTAAGCGGGTGAACCACCTTGATAAAGGCGGTAAGCATAGGCGCCGCCAACGACCGCTTGATCACCGTGAAAAACGTAATCGCCGAGAAGCGAGAAACTTCCGGCAGACGTGCCATCGACTTGAACGATTCTAATGCCCTCGACGGTCTGGGCGCCCGTGCCGCCGAGATTGATTACCTGCACATTCGTGCTGCCGGCCGTGTTGCGGCTGACGACGAGGCTATCGGTCGGCGACGCATCGCCGCCAAGCACAGACTCGCACAGAGTCGAAAGGCGAAAGGTGAGCGGAATACCATCCTCCAAGTTCATCGTGACCTTCGTTCGCTGTTGATGCAGGCGATCTGCGCGGCCCATCAATCCTCGTAAAAGGCGAAGTTATTTCGCCCGTTTTTTTTGGCACTATAAAGTGCCACATCGGCGGCCTTCATCAGTTGGTCGGCATCGCGACCATGCTGAGGCGCCAGAGCGATGCCAATGCTTGCGCCGGTGACGGCGATCTGACCAAGAATCGAGTGCGGCTCGTTTATCGTGCGCAGTAGCCGCTGCGCCAGCTCTTCCGCTGTGTTCCATTCTTCAACGCTGAACTGAAGAATGATGAACTCATCGCCGCCTAGGCGCGCCACCACGTCACTCTCACGTACCGATGCCCGCAGACGCTGCGCCACGTTTTGTAAAAGTGCATCGCCTGCAGGATGGCCGAGCGTATCGTTGACGTCCTTAAATCTGTCGAGATCTATCCAATGCAGTGCGAACCCAGTCGTCGGCCTCAGATTCAGAAGCGCGCTATCTAGGGCTTGTCGAAAATGCGTGCGGTTCGCGACTTCTGTGAGTGGGTCGTGGTGGGCAAGCCAGCTGATTTGTTGCTCTGCCTTACGCCGTTCGGTGATATCTTCTTGAACATCGACCCAGCCGCCATCGGGCAGTGGCTTGATCGTAACCAGTATGATTCGTCCATTCCTCAAGTTCTGGACGTGGCTGAACGTTGCGCCACGGCCGATTTCCCCGGCGTGCTGTTCGGCCCAAGCTCGCTGTTGGAGAATTTCTTCTGGGCCGTCTTTGCCTGTTTCCCTTACGACGTAGTAACGCGCAAGATCCGCCAGCGGAGTTCCTCGTTTGGTGAGCGCGTCGGGAAGATCGTAGAGTTCTTGGTAGAACTTATTGCAGACGATCAAGCGCTGCTCTGAGTCAAACATCGACAGCCCGCGAGCCATGTTGTTGAGGGCAATATCGAACCAGCCGTTAAGCTGTTTAAGCTCTTTCTCGCGTATGGAGAGTTCCTCGAGAGCCGCTTTCAGCTCCAGCGCGGTTTGATAGAAATCTTCCGGCGCCTCAGGCAGCCGCGATCCGCCAATCCTCGTTTTTGACGGTAAGTAATTGACGCGCCTCTTGGCCGTGCGCATTCGAGCGAATCCTCCTCCTCCAGGCGGACTCTATCTGCATGGGTGTGAGGCGAGCTTAAATTCCGAGTATCAATGCCTGTGAATCCGCTAGCATTCTGTTAAGCAAGTTGTTTGCGATTAAGCGCTTCAGCCGCTGAAACGGCGAGCCTGATAAATAGGACAACGAGAAACCACATGGGAAAGGACCCGTAGCTTTGCCGTGACGGGATCGCCGCGAAAAGGCAAATGCCGGAGCGAGCAAGTTCACGCTGCCAGCGGGTTGTTACTGCGGGAATTCTTGTTGCCGCTTCGAACTCGGGATTTGCTAGCAAAAGTCGCTCTATCCGACCTCAAACCGGAAAGGGCGACGTTAACAGAGTGCATCCGGCATTCTGACCGGTAAAGCCGGGGAGCAATGGTATCACCCGCCATCGCTCTTTTTATGCCAACGTCGACGAACGCGACGTGCTACACAGGGCAATGAAATATTCCATCCGCCGTTCGACGAAAGACCAAACTCTCCATCTCGTTTTCGAGGTAGGCAGCTTCGACAGTCTGCCTGAGCATGTTCGCGACCAGGGTCCGTGGCAGCACCTTAAGACTGGCGAACTCGACAATCTGCGCGAGGACTATTTGAAAGAAATAACCGCGCACAGGTACGTTATCGTCAGCCAAGCAGCGGCTGTATTTTCTGCCGAGACTTGATAATCGCGCAAGCAGCCGTTTCTGCGTAAGTGGCCTTGCATGTAAGAAACCCCGACCACTTACGCGGACGGGGCTAATATTCAAACCAACTTGTCGTCGAGACTAGTTGCAGTAGCGACGTCCATCTCGCCGATAGCAGTCGTCATTGTCCGCAGCCGCTGCTCCAAGGATGGCTGCACCTACTCCGAGCGCGATCCATTGACCGTTATGCCAATGGCCCCGCCCTCTGTAATGGCCGCCGTGGTAGCCGTTGTGTGAGTAGTGACCGCGACCGTGATCTTGACCACCATGCCTATGGAGGTCGCGAGCTTCGGCCATTGGAACGAACGCTGCAAATGATAGGGCGGCACAAAGCGCCGTTATCGTCCTGATATTTTTTCTCATCTTTTTTCCTTGAGTATAGAATGTTTCGGCTTTTTGCGAGCGGGCGCCAGGGCGTCGCTCTGCAAAGCGCCGCGCCAATTTCACTTGCCGATTTATTTGAGGACCCGTTTGACGGGGAAGAATAGCACTCAAACGATGACACGCCCGCATGCATTTCGGCCATCAGAACAAGAACGATTGAGAGGACGATTTAGTTGCGCGGCGTTTCAAGTTATTCGCGGGATGTACCGGAACCGTCAGTAAGATGGGCCATTAGCCTTCGAAGACATGTTGAACGAAAACAAATAGCAATATCATACTACGCATCGGGCATAGCCCAGAAAGACTTCCTATACCTTCGACACTGTCGCATCACTCGACAACGTAGACACCAACGCCTTTGCCATATCGAACGCTCTCGCCGAAGAAACCACGCCGCAAACATAATGGCGAGCGTCCAGACATTTACGCACCGACATTCAAGCTGACGCTTTCAACGCCCAACTCGACAACGCGTATCGCTCCCACATTGATGCGAAACTTCCGAAGTCTGACGTCGTCGAGCCAACACTTCGCGACCGAGCATGGCTTCTCCGTAGGCGGTCTATTCGGAGGAAAACTTCCGAAAGCGAAGGCCCCGAGCATTGCCAAATATGCGAACCCCACAGACCCCGCAGATACCTGGACAGGCCGAGGAAGAAAGCCGAATTGTCTTGTCGCAAGATGAAGAAGGGCGCGAAGCTTTCCGACTTCGAAATCTAGAATGCCATCCGGTTACCAACAATCTCCCGACTACGGAGGCCACCCGCCAGTCGATCCGCGCCGCGCGCATGAGGCGCATTCAATTGCTGCACATCCACGATAGTCAAATGCTAGATCCCCTCAGAGACTTAAGTTTGTGCGTCTCTCGCTCTGGCTCGTCGTGCATCGGATCGCGAAGCGATAAAGGCATGACGTATCTGCGACTGCTAATACCAATAATTCATCTAATCGCCGATTTTTTTGTTTGCCGCGCCTAGTAGACACGAACGCGAAAGCAATGAAAGATTGGCTTAGGGTCGAGGGGCGCTACCCCGAACTGGGATAGCAACATGACCGTGAGAAGAATATTAAAGGATCGTCGTGCGATCCTTACTTACTTAAGTATTGCTCTAGCATCATTTGGCATTTCTTCTGCGCGCGCTGATTGGGATGGGCCCGTCCTAGGTGCCATTGAAGGAGGTGAAGATTTTTGGCTGGCCACTGACGCCTATATTTACGGCTATCCCCTTGTGACAATGGAGATGACCCGGCGAGTGATCACGAATGTGGCTTCGCCCGAGGGCACACGCGCTCCAATGGGTCAATTGATCAAACTGCGGCAATATCCAAATGCGTCGTTTAAAGACGTAACCGCGCCAAACGCCGACACTCTCTACACGACCGCATTTATCGATGTCGGCAAGGAACCCTGGATCATCAGCGTCCCCGATATGAAGGGCCGCTATTTCTTGCTGCCGATGTTGGATGGGTGGACCAATGTGTTCCAGGTGCCTGGGAAGCGTACCACTGGCACCGGTGCGCAGACCTACGCGATCACCGGGCCGGGCTGGCAGGGCACACTTCCGGCCGGCGTCACGGAGTACAAGTCGCCGACGAGCATTGTTTGGATACTTGGCCGTATTTATTGCACGGGGACGCCTGACGATTACGCGGCAGTCCATGCTCTTCAGGATGAATTTAAGCTAGTTCCGCTCAGTTCTTACGGAAAACCTTACACGCCTCCCGCGGGATCAGTCGACCCATCGATTGATATGAAGACGGCCGTACGCGAACAAGTCAATCGGATGACGGCGGTAGAATATTTCACGCTGCTTGCACACCTTATGAAGTCTAATCCACCGGCAGCAGAAGATGCGCCTGAGCTTGCTAAGTTCGCAAAAATCGGCCTTGTCCCTGGTCAGGATTTTGACGCTAGCAAGCTCAAGGCCGACTTCGCAAAGCGTATCCCGCAAGTCGCTTTCGATCGGATCATGGTGCAATTCAAGATCAACAAGGACGTGAAGGATATCAACGGTTTTGCTTATACGACCAAGACCGGATTGTATGGAACAGACTATCTCATGCGAGCGCTCGTTACCGCCATCGGTCTCGGAGCCAATCGCCCCGATGATGCCGTATACCCGACCTCGCAAAAAGACGCCAACGGCGACGATTACGACGGGGCGAACAGTTATGTAATGCACTTCGACAAGGGCCGACTGCCCCCTGCCAAAGGCTTCTGGTCCCTGACGATGTACAACAGCAAGTACTTCTTCGTCGAAAACCCGCTGAACCGCTACTCCATCAGCGCCAGGCAAGACCTGAAACCGAACGCGGATGGTTCCGTCGATCTTTACATCCAGAACAAGTCTCCTGGAGCCGACAAAGAGGCGAACTGGCTACCGGCTCCGCCAGATAAGTTCATATTGATGCTGCGGCTCTACTGGCCGAACCCAGATGACCCCTCGATCCTTGACGGCTCGTGGACAATTCCTGCTGTTAAAAAGTCGCTACCCTAATTCGCTGCCACGGAACCTGTGGGCAGCATTCAAACGCAATGCTGCTCGCTTCCCTTGATTGCCCTTCTGCCAAGCATCCACTTCGTGTCATTAGCTAGAGGCGTCGACTGTGTTAGCGAAGATCACGCTAACACTTGTCGGAAGCTCCGGCTCATGGCTTCCCGCAACCAAGTATTGTCCGATTTTTTCATGTATTCATGTTTCTTCCAGCTTTGATCTTCCACGTACTTCAAATTCCAGCGCGAATACACAGGCGGATTTATTTTCAATAAAGCTCACGACTATTCTTGTTATGCACTAGGCGAAGGCCCATCTATTCAGTCGGATGGTTGAATAAATCTTGTTCTTATCATTCTTTTTCTGTGACTTTTTAGGAGTTTTATTATGTCCGAGAACATCGCCAACGCAACGCACCCTATCGGTATGCGCTCAGAAATCGCGGCTAAGTGGTCGAAGTTCAGTGCGTCGGATGTCGCTGCGCTCAAAAGCAAGGACGACCTCGTGGCCCAGGTTCAATCCAAGTACCAGTTGGACAAGGCCCAGGCCCAAAAGGACGTCGATGCATTTGCCAACGGCCGATCGCTCTAACGCTCCGCCTCTTTCGCGCGTCGCCTCTAGCATCAGCGCTAGGGGCGGCAGGAGGAACGGATCATACAAAGTGAGGCTAGCTTGCTCGACCGAACCACACGCAAATCCGTTACGTTCTCGCGCCCCTTCGAGCTGGCGGGCGTCAATGAAAAATTTGATGCGGGGACATACGAAGTCGAAACTATCGAAGAACTGATCGAAGGTTTGTCCTTCGTCGCTTACAGGCGTGTTGCCACAACTATAGAAATACCGACGAAAATATTGGGCGGCTTTGCGCGGCAAGTACTGACCATCGATCCTAATGATCTAGAAGCTGCCATTGGTGCAGACAGCCAAAGCGTAGCTCCGCGTAACATCAAAGCTACTTCTTAGGGGCGAGATTGCTCTCAGGGTTGAAGCGCAAGTCGAACATGAAATCATTTTTTGCGATAGCACATAGCCATGCCTAGCGAGGTTTTTCAATGCGCAGCGCGCTATTTGACAACATATCCGCGCGATTACGAATTGCGTCTAATGCAACGCTTAGACAACGTTATGTACGACGGCTAAGGCGGCATAGCTTCAATGATGTTCGCTCGGTCGCCCCGGTGTTTGAAGCACCATCGCCTGACGCATCTAAGCCATCTCCTAAATTAGGCCTCTGAACGAGCGCGTCGCGATTTGCGATTGTGCCCTCACCAGGGCTTGCGAAACGCGAGAAGCGGCCGACGGGAAGGACTCTCACGCTCCAACTGTAACAACAGCATTTGGCGTAATCGAAAGCGGACGCCGGAGAGAGAGACGACCGCCTTCGTACGCAAGACCGTGAATTGTCACGATGGACGTCAAAGCTTTGCAAAGAATGAAAAGGATGAGAATGGGCGTCAGCCGGGGGGGATGGCCGACGCCCACAAGTTGGTGCCGCACGGGGGGAGTGCTGGACCAACCATTCAGCCCCCCGAGGGCCAGGGGACCGAACAGTATGTCGTGTTTCGGTTTGGAGATTATCAGGGGGCAAGCGACCAAACCGCTTAAGATAGGCACAATCAACTCCACCTCGACGCCTTCACCCACACAAACTGATTAGCCCTCTGCCGCGCGTATGTCGTCAGGTGCCCTGCTGCGCTCGCCTTAATACGACAGGTCCACCCACGCTTGTGCCACTTCCTCGTCTAATCCATCGTAGTCAAAAGCAGGCTGCATAGCGACGGTCTCTTCTACGATGTGCTTTCGAATATCGAGCAACACCTGCGTCGTGGTCTCATCGTGTTGAGCATCTTCGATATGCTTGCGAGCTGGTGACATTCGCCTCTCTCTCCTCGTTGACAAGCTGGAAGTTGCTTCGAAAAGCTGCTACTCAGAATAGCAGTAGCAGGCGCTTTTATTGCTTAGAATCAATGCCTTATTCCCCGTCCCCTACGGGGCGCCAGTAACTTGTTGATATTAAAAGAAAAAATCCAAAAATTTTCTTCGGTCAGGCGGATTCAGCTTAGACATAGGCTGGGATCTAGGTCGCTAGACTCAGCTGTACGCATTCTGACGCGACGGTTGAAAGCAGCCATCTGCCTGCTGACGCTGTGGGCCAGAAGCGGAAAGGCAAATATTGCGACGGCATTGGCATGTTGCGTATCCCGGCAAGCGCTGCGGCGGCACGAGCGGCTAGTTTGATTTGCTCTCTAAAATCGACACACTAATCTTTTGTTGGCGTCACAAATGCGAAGTTCGTCTCACCTGAGCCGCGGAAGCGCTGTTCCTTGTGCCACAGCAGTTCACCGCTTTTAAGCCGAATGGCGAACACGTGGCCCATTGAGCCTGCAAGAATGATTTCGCCTACGATGCCTACGGTAACCGGCTGCCCTTCACACCCACTTGCTCCCTCCAGAGTGGCGAGAGCAACCGTCCACAGCCTTTCTCCCGAGGCCAATTGCACTAGATAAACATGTCCCGCGTGTCCGACGGCGATGACGCCTTCCGCGTTGATCATGTCCATGCGTGGCACCTCGACTTCTTTCATGAAGATGAGTCTAGATCCTCAATCGCGACGAAGATCAGCACCAACCCGAACAGGGAGGCAAATCTGAAGGCCGCCTCTTGACCATTCCAGGTCGCGGACTGCCACATTTGAAACCACTCCCCACCAATGACAAGGAAGCCGAAAAAGTAGAGGCCAAACCCAGCAGCCATCCCAACGACTGCAAGTGCTTTGGCTTCATTGAAGTACGCCGCTGGTCGTGCCCTTGCCGCGAATAGACGCCATGCCCCCGCTACACACAGAATTCCGACCGCCAACTCAGCTGCGATAATGCCGGCATACGCCGCGTGATGCGCCCAACCTAGGGTGATTGCCCGCCACATCAGCTTATTGCCGGGGAACGTAGTGTCCATGGACAAAACGTGCTGAACGAAAGCGAAGTTGGTTTCGTAATCGATGATGTTGTCGACACCGACGAGCAGTGCAAAAATGCCCAGAGCGAGAGTGAGCACAGACTTCGACACGCGAGTGCTCATGTGCGAGCTCATCTGCAAAGCTAGTTTCGCCAGAACGAGACCCCTTTACCTCGCAATCGCCTCAGCGATGATTTCAGCGGTCGTCCAGTATAAGTTCAGCTCACCCAAATCCACAACTGACGGTCTGGGCGGCCTTGGGTAAGCAAGGGGCGCGGGGAAGCGAGCGCTACCAGTCACGTCACTGGCAGATCCAAGTACGTGCGGATATCCGGTAGCGCCTGGGCGGTATCAGCTACGGGTCAAACGCGGTTGTTGATGTCATCACGAACGCTTCTGATTGACCACCGAAAGCCGACGTCGAGGCAGTCGCCGACAACGACCTTCCAAAACCACCTGCCGAGGTCCACTTCTGGGATTACGATGCCTCGAGGCCCGGTCGTCATCCCAACAAAAATGCGCATACGGATAAGAACGCCACAGGCGGCGCGATGATCTCCTCGGGGCCATGCAGGTCGGTCAAATTAAGAAGTAAAGAATCGCCCTTTGCGAGGAGGAAAGTCTGGCTCCCGCACCGAAAAAGAACGTGGCCCGCGAGCATATAAATGAAATTTGCTCCGGTCCGACCAAGCAAGTCGAAGTTTATCACGCGCTCGGTGAGAGTGATTAGATTGAACTCGGCTCGCAGACGCCCGAGCACGGTGTGGCCCAAGCGCTGGCTTTGATAACCGGGGATTATCACGTCTTTCGGCGCGTCCGCTGCTCTTGCATATGTGCAGTCGTGCTCCTCATAGAGCTGCGCGAAAAGTTCCGTAATTGGAACGTTCAATGCACGTGCGAGATTCTCAAGACATCCGACGGATGCTTCGACATATCCGTTCTCGATCTTCGAGACCATGGCGGTCGATACATTCGCCTGCGCTGCGAGCTCTTGGACGGTCAGGCCCAATTTGATGCGAAGAGCGCGAATCTGAAGTCCGGCTGCGGTTACGACGTGGGAGGATGTGCTTGGCTGAACGACATTTGCGACCGCTTTTCTTCGCCGCGTGAAAGTCGTGCGCTTGATCGGCAACGTCCACTCCTCGTCGCACACCTGCTTGCTCTTCAAGTGTCTTAGAGAGGGATCTGCGCGTCTATAAATAAGCTATAAAGAAAAGACGTCGAGTTATGTGGTTCGCGCCTCGCTGCGCCTAATCGCGAGCCAGCGATCTAAAGAACTGCTCATTCATTCATCACTTTCGGGGAGATGAAATCGAGCTTCAGATTTTCCACTGTGCATGATGCTTCATGCCCAAACTCGTTCGTTCGGGATCAAGATTTTTCTACCATTGCTCGCCTGGGAACCGTTCTCGAAGACAGCAAAATTACGATCATTGGGAGCGCTAAAACGCTTTATTAATCCGTATCCGGATTAATTCCAGAGAATGCAATAATTTTCGTCATGCGAAACCCAAAATTTGAACATCCTTCTTGCAGTTCAAAGATTTTTCATGCAAGGAAAGTTTAAAAACTTATTAGAAACAAGTACTTAGTGCATATGAGAGATGGCACATAAGTTGCCCTTCTCGCTGACGTTAGCTTGCCATCACGAGGCTCCGGCCAGGAAGGTTCAGCCAATGTCAGAAGTCGCAATTTCCAGTTACGAACACGAACTCGATGCAGGTCACCTGAAACGCGATATCGGGTGGGCGCACGCGACCTGGATCGCAACCGGTGCGCCCGCACTGGTGTTGTTCTCGATCGGCGCAATCGCGGCGACGGTCGGATCTCCATCATGGTTGGTGTGGGTGATCTCAGTTCTCATCGCCGTGCTTCAGATGTTTACCTACGCCGAGGTCGTGGGACTGTTCCCACATCGATCCGGTGGAGCGGCCATTGCTGGCGCTATGGCCTGGCTAGAGTACGGCAAGCCTATTCCTGCCATCTCAGTTTGGACCTATTGGCTTGGCTGGTCGCCGGTGATCGCGATCGGAACCGGCATCTTGTCAGGCTACGTTTTGACCGCGCTGTTTCCTGCGGATTCTGTAGTCAACACGTGGCAGCTCACCTTGGTCGATCTGCACTGGATCCAAGACGGTCTCTCGCTTCGCATCAACTCCAACTTTTTGCTGAGCGTAATCGTTGTCCTTGTCTCATTTGCCATTCAGCACGGTGGAATTCTCCAAGCGTCACGCGCGCAAATGATCTTTACGGTCGCGTCGCTGCTGCCGCTCGGCCTCGTCGGTATCGTCCCGCTGCTGACGGGTTCGGCGCCGCTGAGTTCCTTTACGCCTTTTGTCCCGCTCGCACATGACGCGAAAGGTGCCGTCATTCCAGGAAACTGGGATATGGCAGGCATCACGCTTTTTGTTGGAGGACTGTTCATCGCGGCTTGGTCGACTTACGGTCTAGAGACCTGCCTCGTCTACGTTCGCGAGTTCAAGAATCCGGCCAAAGACACGGTCAAGACGGCTATCGCAACCGGCCTCATTTGTCTTTTCTTCTATGCAATCGTGCCGATCAGCTTCCAGGCCTTCCTAGGACTTAAAGGATTGCTTGAACCGGGAATATACGACGGTTCGGGGGTCGCTGCCGCAATGGCAAAAATGGTGGGCGCAACGGGGATGGCAGCTAACGTTATCGTTGCCATGCTAGTTATTACGCTTCTTCTTTCAGTACTAACGGCAATCGCTGGTTCGGCGCGTACGCTTTACCAGGCTTCCGTAGACGGTTTCCTTCCGAAGTATCTCTCGAAAGTGAACATGCACGGCACGCCGATGAAGGCGATGTGGACTGACCTTGTTTTCAATATCATCCTGCTCACGATGTCGAACAGCGTGTTCCTGCTCGCGATCTCCAACGTTTGCTATCTGACCTTCATCTATCTCAACCTGCAATCAGGCTGGATCCATCGCATTGATAGACCGGGAGTTCCGCGTCCTTACAAGGCACCCAACTGGTTGCTCGCAATCGGCGCGGCACTCGGGTTCTTCGATATGTTTCTCATCGGCATGGGGGCCAACTCCTATGGCGCTGGCGTTCTGAAGGCCGGACTTATAACCGTGTTCCTCGCTGTGCCGGTCTTTTGGTATCGGCATTACGTGACCGACAAGGGCAAATTCCCAGCCGCTCTTGCGATTGACTGGCAACCGGGCAGCGCTTCGCGAGGCTTTGAGGCCAAAGCGGGCATTCTGCCCTATCTCGCGCTGGCCGGCGGGGCAGCGGCCGTCGCTCTCGGCTACTATCTCGCGGTCTACTGATGACAGGACGTGATCCCTTCACTGCGACAAGTTCCCTGTAGTCGGCATTGCGGTGGCGGCCAGTTACCAAGTCGCCACCGCTCCGCACCTCGTCGGGATCGTCTTTCTTCACCCGAGCTTTGCCTCAGATATTTGTCGGAGCGATCATGGAAGCGGCAGTCGTTGGTAACTCCAAAATCGATGAACTCTACAAAGAGCTAAAAAAGAAAGGCGTGAAATATTGTATCGGCGCTTACGTGGATATCCACGGAACGCCCAAAGGCAAGGTCGTGCCGATCGCTCACCTTGCCCATATGGCTGCAGGATCGGAACTCTATACCGGTTACGCGCTCGACGGCTTAGGACAGGAACCCAACGAAGATGAGTTCGCGTCGGTCCCGGATTTCTCTGGCGTCGTCCAGCTTCCCTGGGAGCCGAAACTCGCTTGGATGCCCGCCGATCTGACGTTTCATGGCCAGCCTTATCCGCTCAGCACACGTGTGGCTTTAAAAAACCAGTTGGCCAAAGCCGCGGAGATGGGTTTCGGCTTCAACCTCGGCATTGAGTGCGAAATTTATCTTCTGAAGAAGAATGCCGACGGGACCCTGTCCATACCCGACCCGGACGACAAACTGGCAAAGCCCTGCTACGACGTGCAAGGCTTCGTCAACGCGTTTGGCTGGCTCGACAAAGTCGCATCCTGCATGAACGATCTCGGATGGGATCTTTATTCTTTCGATCACGAGGATTCCAACGGACAATTCGAATTCGATTTTAGATATGCAGATGCTCTGACGACTTGCGATCGACTCACGTTCTTTCGCTTCATGGCAAAACATTACGCCAAAGAGGAAGGACTCATCGCGACGATGATGCCTAAGCCTTTCGCGCACCGCACCGGCTGCGGGGCTCACTTTAATATGTCGTTGTCCGATCTCTCCGACGGCCGCAATGCGTTCGCCTGCGATCCGGCCGACGATCCGCGTGGCCTGGGTTTAACGGAGACAGGCTACCACTTCATAGGCGGCATCCTCCGTCATGGCGCTGCGCTCTGTGCCGCTTTCGCGCCAACGGTCAACAGTTACAAACGGCTTGTGAGACAAGGCGCTATGGGCACCTTCTCGTGGGCACCCGTCTTCAACTCCTATGGATCGAACAACCGCACAAATTCGGTGCGCGTCCCTATGGGTGGCGGCCGGTGCGAATCGCGAAACGCCGACGGTTCGGTGAACCCTTATCTTGCAGCGACACTCGCCCTCGCTGCCGGCCTACAAGGCGTTCGTGATAAAATAGATCCTGGAAAGCCAAACGAAGATAATCTTTATGCGATCTCGGATGGAGAGCGCACGACACGGGGCATCGCGTTTCTTCCGCAGAACCTGCAAGAGGCTGTGGCGGCGTTCGCAGCCGATTCACTCGTCGAAGAAGCGCTCGGATCAGAGCTAAAAAGCGAATTCATCAAGTACAAGACCACCGAATGGGAGAGCTACCACCTATCGATCAGCGAATGGGAAATCGAGCGATATAGCCACCTCTTTTAGCTCTCATGTTCGGGTATGCGCGTTCTGACGCCGATCGTACGGTCATCCAGGAGACGCCAATGAGCACGCAAACGTCGATAAAAACCACCTGCCCGAGAGATTGCTACGATGCCTGCGGCGTCCTCGTCAAAATGGCCAGCGATGGCGGTGTTTCGATCGTTGGAGACCCGGACCACGACATGGCGCGGGGAAAGCTCTGCGGCAAATGCTCGATTGCTTATAACGGGGTGTGGCGCGACAAGTCAGAACGCCTATCGCGGCCATTAAAACGCGTTGGGCCCAAGGGGTCTGGTGAATTCATACCCGTTTCCTGGGACGCTGCTCTCGACGAGATTGCGGAGCGTTTGAAGACCATCCTCAATATCGGCGGCGGAAAAGCCGTTCTGCAAACGCACTACACTGGCACGTGCTCGCTTGTTGCCGGTAGCTTCCCACTGCGTTTTTTCAATCGTATTGGTGCGACCGAGGTTGACCCCGATACCGTATGCAACAAGGCGGGGCATGCCGCGCTTCAGTTGGTTTATGGGGAATCGACCCGCGGCTTTGATCCGCGCACTATCGGTTCGAGCCATTGCGTTCTGGTATGGGGCGCTAACCCTTCGGCATCCGCTCCTCACGTCCACGAGCATTGGCTCTTTGGCCATCGCGTGCCAACAATCGTCGTCGACCCGATACGCCATGCGACTGCGGCGCGGGCTGATATTCACCTCCAGTTGTTCCCAGGCACTGACGCAGCACTCGCGTTTGCCCTCCTAGCCGTTATCAAGAAAGCTGGGCGTCTCGACAAAGCTTTCATCGACGCCTTCTGCCAGGGTTGGGAGACGATCGAATCTCAACTCGACGCCTGCACGCTCGAATGGGGGGAAGCCGCGACTGGTGTTCCGGCGGATCTCATTGAAAAAGCCGCCCTAATGTATTCAAACGGTCCCTCCTTGTTATGGATGGGCCAAGGCTTCCAGCGGCAACGGTATGGCGGCAATGCCATGCGATCCGTCGCGTTGTTACCCGCGGCGACGGGCAACATCGGCAAGCTTGGCGCGGGATTTCTCTACCTCAACGGCTGGGATACGCGCGGTGTTGATGGTGCGTATCTTGCTGCGTCTCACCTGAACGCGGAGCCTTCCTCCATCAGTCACATGGACTTGGCTTCCCGGATCGAAGATCCAAGCATCAAAGCTCTCTTCACCTGGAACAACAACATCGCCGCTTCCAGCCCAGAGCAGAAACGACTTCGCAAGGCGCTAGCGCGCGAAGACTTGCTTCAAGTCACGATCGATCTTTTTCAAACCGACACTGCCGATCTAGCGGATTTTGTTCTGCCGGCGGCGAGCTTCTTGGAATTCGACGACGTCGTCATGTCGTACTTCAACCATACGCTTTCTGCACAGGCCCAAGCGCTCCCATCACCAGGAGAAGCGCTGCCAAACCAGGAGATCTTCCGACGTCTAGCGCAGAAAATGGGGCTGACGGAGCCCGAACTTTTCGAGACCGATAAGGAGATTATCGCGTCGATCTTGAGCCAAGCGCAACCAGGGTTGAACTTCGAGAGCCTAGCAGCCAAAGGCACGGTGAATACATCTGCCGACCCGACCATCCAATTTGAAAATCACGACTTCAAAACACCGTCTGGAAAAATAGAGATCTCCGGGAAACGGTTTGTGGAAGCGGGCCTGCCGTTCGCTCCCTCCCCCATTGTCGAAGATCGCCCATTGACCGGCGAATTTCGGATGCTTTCGCCGGCGTCGGAGTGGCTGATGAACAGTAGCTACGCGAACGACGGCAAAATACTTCGTCGGTTGAAGTTCTGCGATGCCTGGCTCAATCCGCTGGATGCCGCTGCGGTAGGAGTGACCGACGGGAGTCTCTTACAGGTAAGCAGCAAGGCGGGCAGCATCGAGCTTCGGATTGGACTATCCAGCGATATCCCTCAGGGCGTCCTCCTTGCACCTAAAGGGCAGTGGCCGAAATCATCTGCTTCGCATGCCAATATCAACATCCTCAATCCCGGAGAGAAGTCCGACTTAGCTCAAAGCTGCGCCGTTCACAGCATCAACGTATCAATCGCAACGACGTCGCCAAGAGTCGTTGATGCCTTGCAGACAGAAAGTTCACCTTTGGCAGACTAGCGGGCGCTGCGAGAACCACGAGCACGATTGGCAAACGGCCGATGAGGAGCGGGGAGCCGTGCACGATACCGATGCCTACCCGGTTATTATTTTTGTCTTGAGCTTTTATGCCTTCGGAACTTTGCTGGTTTATTCTCTCGCACGTGCTTGGGAACAAGCGCTCGCGCCTCGTCCGCCTTTGCCAAAGGTCGAGCTGCAGGCGCATGCGAATGGCGAGAGCTGTTTGTCGTCCGGGGCTCTTCCGACGAAAGCATCGGCCGGACACTCTGAGACAATCCAACATCAAGATCGCAGCGATTGAGTTCTATGGAACAGCTTCGCCAAAACTGCGGGAGCGGGGCGAAGACATGAGCCCCATCGTCGCTTATTCGTTACTTTTGATCGCCGCGATGCTTGAGGCTGCTGGGGATGCGCTCGCCCGTATGGGTCATCACGCGCTCGGGTCAGCATCCCGCCCGGGTTGGCATGTCCGCTTCCCTGCGAAGCAGTTGCCGAAGATGTCGTGCACATAATTGATCGTGCCGTTGGCGGACCCGGAGTTGGTGATCACCCGCGTGATCAGCTTACGTTTGACGACGCGCCTTCAAGCAGAAGCCAATAGCAGATTTTGAAGTGTATCTTCGGTAACCGCAGTTCATCGGCACCAAGCCGATAAAGGCCTCCTTCGGCGCCATTAGGGTGCGCTCGAAACATGGAGGTTGTCATGTTCACTTCACTCTACTCACTACTGGTATCGCGGCCGCAGGGGCTGGGGTACGATTCTGCATGGCAGAAGGAAGCCGATATCCTGACCGCCGCAGGTAGCAGCGTAAAGTAGTTTCGAGGCCCTAGAATCCAAGTCTAGGGCCGCCTCTAGTTAAGCCGAGAACCATCAGAGCCAAGATGAGAACTATCGGAGAAAAAATGGGCATAACTGATCACTTTTCTATGCTGATGCACGAACGTTTTTTACGCGTTCACGTATAGGTACGGATTCAGCACGCCAAGAGTTGCAACTCATTGCCGATGGGGCACGAATTCCCGCTGCATTGCTAAAAGCGTTACGAAGCCTTGCAGCTGCTTCGCCCGAAGCTCTCGGGCGACAAAGAAATGGTGGGTTTCAAGAAAAGCTGACGATGTTGCAGGAAGACGTCAGCCCACCTCATTAAAAGGCTCGCGCGGCGTAATCGGGGCGTGTTCGTTCGACTTTATCAACCGACAAGCCGGATCTATAGGGATCATGCTGCGCATCTTACTGCGGCCTTGCCTCACTCCATCAGTGATCTCGATCCACGCCGCTCGCTAGCGCGTAATCTCTCGCGCGAAACGATCTATATCGTCTAGGACTGGTGCCGTACCGCGCGAAAGTTTCGAAAGGGCCAGAAGTATGCCCGCGTGGGTCACACCGGGATAGATGCGTAGTTGGGCCCGGGCACCGGCTGCATCCATCATCATCTTTAGCCGTTGGCTATTACGCGGGCGGACGCGTTCGTCGGCCGCGCCGTGCAGCAGTAATGCCGGGGGGCTCGTGTGCGTTACAAAATTGACCGGCTGGGTTTCGCTAAGGCGGGGCCAATGCGAGAAGGCGGCTATGCTTGCTGGATCATCGAGCGGCAGGAAATCGAGCGGTGCGGCAAGAGCAGCGAAGCCGCGCACAGCTTTGTAATCGTCACCCAAAAAGCGCGAGTCTAGTGCCAGCATGGCGGCATTATAAGCACCCGCCGAATGGCCGACGAGAATAATGCGATTTGCATCGCCGCCGAGCCGTTGAGCGTTGCGCCTGGTCCAACGGACCGCGTCAGCGCAATCGAGGAGGAAATCCGGAAAATGGATCTCGGGAACCAAGCGATAATCGGGAATGATCACCAGATAGCCGCGCGAGGCGAGGGCTTTACCGACGAATGTGTAATCCTCCCTGCGCCCGCTGCTCCAAGCTCCGCCGTAAAAGAAGACGACAATCGGAAGGCTCTTTGCGGTGCGAACCGGGCGATAAATGTCGAGATGCTGGCGGGGGGTTTCTCCATATGCCACGCCACTGTCAATGAGGCTCGCTGCGTCATCTTTGGGAACCACAAAGTTGAAGGCCCTAAGCGGTTGCCAGACCGCTAGCCCTGATACCGCGAGGACAACTGCGGATACGGCGAGGAGTGGCCACCTGAGCCACATCAGACTTGTCATCATTTCTTCCCCGAGCATTCTGCTCCGCGCAACCGTCGACTTGGCGCTTGCTGCTCTGGCTATACGGCTGAATACGCGAGGGTGGTTTCACCACCTCGCATAATAATTTGCCGCGCTCGCCGCAGCCCAAAATTTTTTTTCCGCCGCGCATCCAAATTGGCTCGCTGCCCTGTTCTTGCGAACGACCACAGCAGAATGCGCATCCGTCAACTCGCGCACCTCATGGTCAGTCGGGTCAATCATCATGACTCCCGATCAACGCCGAACCAATTTTAGTTCCACAGGAGAAAGACCATGAAGTCGCTTTTCAAGTTTTCGATGATCGCGGCAATGCTTGCCATCGCCGCTCCCGCATTCGCAGAGAAGACCGTTGAAGTAGGCGGTGCCCCAATGTATCCGTCCAAAAACATCGTCGAGAATGCGGTTAACTCGAAGGATCACACCACTCTCGTCGCGGCCGTCAAAGCGGCGGGTCTCGTCGATACCCTCATGAGCCCCGGCCCCTTCACCGTCTTTGCTCCCGTGAATGCGGCATTCGATAAGCTTCCAGCCGGCACGGTCGACACACTTCTCAAACCTGAAAACAAGGGCACGCTGACCTCGGTCCTCACCTATCACGTCGTCGCCGGCAAGCTTTCGGCTGCGGATCTGAAGGCGAAGATCAAGGCTGGCGATGGCAAGGCCACACTGAAGACTGTCGAGGGCGATCAGCTCACCCTGTCGTCCGCAGGCCGGGCAATCGAGATCACCGACACCAAGGGCGACCAAGCAATGGTCACCATCGCCGACGTCAACCAGAGCAACGGTGTGATCCATGTGATCGATACCGTCCTTCTGCCGAAGTGATGCGGGCGGGGCTGGCTCCTTTCTCCTCCCCCCAGGAGCCAGCCCCAAATTTCTTGTAGGAATGCGAACTTCACGGAGGCACATGAAATGCCCCAAAGCACCACGCTGACTGTTCGTTCAGAGGCTTTACAAAAGCCTTCTCCACCCATTCATCCCTTGGCGATCCGCATCACGCACTGGATCAATGCGTTCGCAATGATCGTCATGATTTTGAGCGGCTGGGGCATCCACAACGCATATCCCACTTTGCCCTTCGCCTTCCCCGAATGGATGACGCTGGGCGGATCATTTCCAGGAGCGCTGCGCTGGCACTTCGCAGCCATGTGGTTGCTCGTCATCAACGGCGGGGTCTATCTCGCATACGGATTCTTGACAGATCGGTTTCGTCGCAAGCTTTTTCCGATCTGGCCTGGCGACGTTCTACGTGACGCATTGGCGGCGATGTCGGGCAAACTCGATCACGAGGATCTCTCGACCTACAATGCTGTTCAACGCGCGCTTTATGCCGGCGTAATTGCCGCGGGGGTGCTGGCGATTATCACAGGCCTTGCGATTTGGAAGCCGGTGCAGCTCAAGGAGATCACCTTGTTGTTCGGGGATTTCGACAACGCGCGCATCATGCACTTCGCGGCCATGTGCACAATTGTGGGGTTTCTTGCTGTGCACGTGACGATGTCGCTGATCGTTCCGAAGAGCCTCAGAGCAATGATAATTGGTCGCTGACAAACGGAATGCACACGCAAATGACGCCCAAGAAATCACCGCATCCTGACACGGGTCCCGCGCTGAAAGAGGCAGCGCGCCGTCTCGACGTACCGACTCGTCGTTTGTTCCTCCGCAACGCCCTCGGACTGGGAACGCTTACGCTCCTGGCTGGTCGGGAAGTCGTGGATGGAGCGTCGGCAGAGCAAGCGTTGTCTTTTATGTCCGACTTTAACGATCGCGTTCAGGCTTGGTTGTTCAATCCTGGCAAACTCGCGCGTGAATACCCCGAAAGCATGATCACCCGACCGTTCCCATTCAACTCGTTCTACCTTCCCAACTCGCCCGAAAAAGCTCCGATCGTCGATCCCACAACCTACCGGCTCAACATCACTGGGATGGTGGAGAGCAAAGCTGACTGGACGCTCGATCAGCTCTATGCACTGCCGCGGACGACCCAGATCACCCGACATATCTGCATTGAGGGGTGGAGCGCGGTAGGCAAGTTCACGGGCGTGCGCTTCTCCGAGTTCCTAGCAAGGATCGGTGCAGACAAGACAGCCAAGTACGTGACAATGCGATGCGACGATAATTACGTGACAAGCATCGACATGGCGACGGCACTTCATCCGCAGACGCAGCTTACGTTCTTCCTTGATGATCAGATTCTCCCGCGCCGACATGGCTTCCCCATGAAGCTGCGCGTGCCGACGAAGCTTGGTTTCAAGAACCCCAAGCACATCGGCGAAATTCAGATCGGCAACGAGTATACAGGCGGCTATTGGGAAACTTATGGCTATAATTGGTTCAGCGGTCTATGAAAAGCGCCGTTGACGGATTATTTTACGTTGCGGCAACAAGTGCAAATGGTCTTCCGCAGGCGAAAAACATCATCTATTGTGCCGCGCGAATGATCGGCGCAAAACCCAATTTCGCTCAGAACTCCCTCCTCGTTTCGAACGAGGATTTGCTCGTCGCAGTCGCTTCGGGCAACAAGAATGCGTTTCGCGAACTTTACGACGCCACCTCTTCCCGCCTTTATCCGATCTGCCTAAAGATGCTTCGGGACCGGGACGCCGCCAACGATGTTTTCCAAGAGGCGTATTTCCGTATTTGGCAGAAGGCTAACCTCTATAACCGAGATAAAGGGCCTGCTCTTGGCTGGATGGTCACAATTACGCGACGTTGCGTGCTCGATAGATTGGCTCAGACGAAACGAACATCCATATCGCTCGACGATGCAGACGAAGAACTTCTGTCCTCTGCTTCGGAACGACTTGGCGGAGGGTCGGTCGAAGCTCTGAGCCTCAAGCGGTGCCTTGAGAACCTCGATGCCAAGTATTCTCGCGCGATTTTGCTGGCATACTTCCACGGCCTGACACACGAGGAACTGTCATCGAAACTGAGCGTTCCACTGGGAACTGCGAAGAGCTGGGTAACCAGAGGGTTGGCGAAACTTCAAGATTGCTTGGCTTCATGACGACGAACGAGTTTGAAGAGCTGGTGGCAGGTCTGGTGCTCGGAGGCTTAAGTCAGGATGAGCGGAGACACGCTGGTGCGATTGAGCAACGTGAAGCCGATCTGCATCATGCGGTGGACGCAATCGCGATGCGGCTCTCCCCGCTTGCTACGCTCATTTCACCAGCTGAGCCTCCGCCCGATTTGTTTGCGGGCATCGAAACTCGCATAGCTGAGGCCGACGCCGCTCTGACTGGGACGCTTACTCTGCGGGCCGATGCCTATGATTGGCGACCGCTGTCGGATGGCGTCGAAACTGCGTTGCTGTGGCGAAATGAGAAAGCAAATCGTCAGTCGTCCCTCATTCGCATGAAACCCGGCGCCCGTTATCAGTCTCACGATCACGACGATGACGAAGAGTGCCTCGTGATTCAGGGCGATCTTAAGTTCGGCGATCTCCTGCTGAAGGCTGGAGATTTTCATTTCGCGCCGAAGGGCCGTACGCATCCATCGGCCTTTAGTCCTTCCGGTTGCTTGCTCTACATCACAGCCGGAATAACTTGATCAGTCATTTTGACGTTGCGCGCCGTTTATTCAGCCAACGTGCAAGAGCAGTGAAATAGAGCAGCGCCGGAACGATACCAAGCAGCATGACGACACCGCGACCAAAGTTGCCGAACGCTTCGCCGCAGTGAAGCGGATAGACCCATTCGTTGAATGTCTCACCTGCGGAAAACTTGTCACGATCTTGAATGGTGAGCACAGCCCCGCTGAATTGATCGACGACGACGTTGCGATACGTCGCGGCGCGGTTTGGCTCCTCTACCGACTGCCGGCCAACGATGTAAACGCCCTCGCGATTTTGCGGCAAGCTGAGAGAGTACAACTTCCCACCAGGAAGCGCCTCTTCAGCACGCTTGACAGCGTCTCCCGGCGAGATAGTAGCGCCCAGCGATGCCGCCGACCTGTAGCTATCCAATGGCTTTTCTGATCCCGCTACGAACGAGAGCAGACTGGGCATTACTTGGCGAATGATAACGTAGGTGCCAGTAAACAGCATCGCAATGAGTACAATCGATGTCCATGCCCCGGTAACCCGGTGCACGTCGAAAATCCGCCGTGCCGGGCTGGCGCCTCTTTTGATCGTAATGGCTTGGCGCCAGTTGCCATTGCGGGGCCACCAAAGATAGATCCCGGCAATGATGGAGATGATCATGAAGGTGGCGATGACAGCGACCAGAATTTCGCCGCCTTCGTTCAACAGAAGCGCCGAATGAAGGCTCATGAGGATTTGGATGAAGGGCATCGAAAGCGTGCGGCCGTCTTCCTGGATAGCACGCTGTCCGACCGTCGTCGCGGTGTAAGGGTCGATGCCTATTTCGTGGAGATCGATGACGCCTCCCGAGCGCTGAATTTCGTACAGCACCAAAGCGGCAGCATTCTCGTGTCGAGGCATGATTAAAATTCGTGCTTCTCCGCCCGGTTTCATCGCCGCCTTCGCCGAGGACATGATCTGGTCGATAGGGCGGTATTGACGATCTTCCGGTGGCGATGCAGCGACCAGCAGAACACCGGGGTTCAATGCTTCATCAATTGCCTGCCAGTAAGCAAGCATGCTCCCCGTCAGACCAATGACGACAAAGACGATGCCGAGCGTATGCCCAAGCGTTCGATGGAGGAAGCGCAGCATCCATCGAATGCGACCGGAAGAGCCAGCGACGGTTGCAGCCGAACCCGATGTAGCCATGCCGCTAATCATTTTCAGAACTCCGACCGCAGTGAAACAATGAATGTGCGCGGAGCTCCGGGTGCGATGCTGAAGCGATCGTAGGAATGCAGATAATACGTCTCGTCGAAGACATTCTTGACGTTGAGCTGCAAGGTCGCATTCTTTCCCCAGTCGAGCAGATAACGGGGCAGGCGATACATGATCATCGCGTCGACGCGGGCAAAGGCAGGAAGTTCAAAATCGTTCGTGTTATCGCCCTGCCGGTCTCCAAGCACCGTCACACCGCCGCCCAGACTTAGCCCCTTGAATGATCCGTCGGCATCGTACTTGATCCAAATGCCGACGGCGTTTTGCGGCACATTTGCCAGTCGGTGACCTTGATTGCCATTCGTGTCATCGAGGATTTTTGCGTCGTCGTACGCGTAGTTTCCGATGACGCTCCAGTGCTCATCAATGCGGCCCGCGATATCGAACTCGAAGCCACGGCTGCCCACCAAGCCTATCGTTTGATAGTAAAATGGATTGCCCGGGATCGGTTCGGCGACATTGGATTTCGTGATGTCGTAATACGCGAGCGTGGCGGTCAATCTGTTGTTGAAGAATTGCGATTTGACGCCGCCTTCCCACTGGGTTCCTTCCTCAGGAGCGAGCGGCGCGGAGCCGGGAAGAGGGCTATTGAAGGAATTCGTCGCACCGAACGATTTCGAGTAGTTGGCATAGAACGACAGCCAAGGCTGAGGCTGGATCACGATGCCGGCTCTCGGGCTGAAGGCTTCTTCGTGCGTGGTCCGGACGGAAGCTGCTGCCTCAGCGGCGGACGTGTTGCTGTATCCGTACCCCGTGTCTGCCCAATCATAACGGCCGCCAAAGAGCAGGTGCACCCGGTCGTTGAAGAATGACACCATGTCCTGAGCATAAACGCCGGCCCAAGACTCCTGAGCGTTGCCGTGGTCGTTGTTCGGTGGTTTCACGTAGCCTGAAAAGCTGTAATGCGGGTCGAAAATGTTGATCGGACCGATGACCGGATTTGTACCGTAATTCGGATCCGCATAAGCGGCATAGCCGTTCGGAATCTCCGAAAATTTCTGATAGTCGACGCCGAATAGGAGGGCGTGGTTGAGCGACCCAGTGCGAACATTGCCCTTGATATCGAGATTGGTGGCGTAAGCATCTCTCGATATGGCCTCGTCCCATAAACCGCGGTCTGCGATGCCGGTCGTCTCATTAAGCGACACAAGATTGGTTATTCGCTGGTTGTAGTCGGTGTGCTCGTAAGAAAAGCGATTGGTGACGCTCCAATCTCTGCTCAGATTATAGGTCCAGTCGTATCCGATGAGCGCGCGCTCCTGCGTGGTAGGGTCGGCAGCGGTCACCGCGGGGTCTTGAAGGTATCGGCTGATCGGAATAGGCGCTGGCCGGTTTCCAATTGCTGGAAGTGCTGTGTCGGCGTCGGCGACGAAGGTCGTGTTCTGATATTCGACGTCGACGTTCAATCGAAACGCGCTGTTGGGACGAAATGAAATTGTCGGCGCGATGAAGACATCCCGGTTCCACACGAAGTCTCTGAACGTGTCGCCATCGGAATAATTGAGATTGAGCCGGTAGAGCCAGGTCTTGTCTGGCGTCAGTGCACCTGTCGTATCGACAGAGGTATTGCTCTTGCCCCAGGAGTCGACCTGCTCCTCAACCGACGTGTAGGATGTGTCGAGCGGGCGCTTCAATACGAGGTTGACAACGCCACCGGGTTCTAGCCGCCCGAAGAACATGGCGGCTGGACCCTTCAGGACTTCGATCGACTGCAGATTGGACGTGTTGAGGTGCGACGAAGAGAGCGTCCGCAAATCGTTGCGGTAGATATTTGCCCTGTCGAAGCCGCGGATCGTAAATCCATCATAGAACGTGTCGCTCGAGGGAAGCACGCTTGAGACGTTGCCCACGATCGCATCCTGAACTGAAACCGCTTGCTGGTCGTCAAGGACCTCCCTCGGTACCACTTGAACGGCCACCGGGTTTTGCATCACCGCAATTCCATCCTTCGTCGAAACGGCGGATCCCACGACCGTGTAACCCGTAAAGCGGCCTCCGAGACCGGCGCCGCTTTGACTTGTCCCTGGTTCCGCATCGCCGATGCGTTCCCCGTTGACCGGGGTGAAGGCGTCGGATTGGATTGGCGCTGCCTTTTCCGCCCGAGAAAGGTTCTCGGCCGACGCGGGATTTGCTGTCATTTGTTTGGAGGCCGTCCTCTTCGCCGATTTGGCTTTTTTCCTTTCCTGCAAGACTTCGACGGCGGGCAATTCGGTTTTGGCGGAAGGAGAAGACGTGTTCAGCGTCGCTTCTGGCAGCTTGGCCTCCTCGCCTTGAGCGGCACGAAGGGTGCAAAGGAGAGCCATGATGGAAATGGTGGCGCGCACAGCAGCTGTTGGCTGCGTGCGAAAGCGCGAACAAGCGGTCGACATAGGAAAATGCTCCTGACAAGCCTCTGAACGAACGCCGCTACCGGCGTCGGGACAATCGGTTCAGTTCAGGAGAGTTGAGGGGGGCCGCGAGACCCGAGAGGAGGCCCCGCGCGTGCCGGAGGCAAGCCTGCAGCATCGTAGGTTAGAGTCGCTACGCTGTGATGACTCGGTACTGGCAGCCGAGCGTCTGCAAGGGAGGGCAAGGCGACTGCAGCCAAACCGCTGAAGGCGCAGGGTTGATGTTGGTGAGACGACTTTTGCCCGTGAACCGGTTTCCCATCCACGTCCAGGGTGAGATGCTCCAGTCCATTTGCGGAGCAAATAACAACCTGGAAGACGCCGTGAGAGGCAGCGCCGAAGTCGGGCATAAATCCGGCGGGGATCAGGGCGCGCAGCAGAAATGCGGCAAGAACGACGCGTACGATATTCGCGCGCCAGGTCCGGCCGTCGATTTTGCGCCCCTGGGCACTCATTATGATGCCGATTTCACAAACGTCTGTATTTCCGAGTGAAAATAGAATTGAACCTGCGCGTTTGGCAAAGGACTAATATCGCCCTCGTGAGGATGATCAATGCGCGTCACCAAAGCGCAACAATTGTAACGGTGCCCCGATCCCGTTCGGCGCGATCAACGTCGCCAATCGTCCACGGTTTTCACGCGGTTATCCCGCTACAACGGTCGGCCCTTAGGTAGTCGCTCGCGACTCGGCGCAATTGGTCAAGCCAGGCTCGGCACGAGAGGATTGTTTGCAACCATTCTTCCGGCGCATCGCAAGAGCGCGTGGGCGATCGGGGATAATGGATCTCGCTCCGACACGACGATGCCGATCGATTGGCTGTGTTTTGGGCCGACCAGTTCTACGAACGTGAGTTCTCTGCAACCCCGGAAGATGTAGGAAAAAGTGTGCGGGATTATGCTCGCCCATCCGCCGGTACAAACGTGCGAGCAGATAGCGAGATAGGAGTTGGAAGTAATAGAGGGTATGAGCTCGATCCCGAATGATCGAGCGAGGTTATTCAGAATGCGCCTGTTCTGCATGCTCTCGTTGAGGAGGCAGAGATTTTCCGCCGCCGCGTCGCGCCAGGAAACAGAAGGCATCTGTGCGAGTGGGCTGTCGATATGCGTGACTAACAGATATCGCTCTTCGTATAGCGGGATCTTCCGCACTTTTGTAAGCGGCTCATTTTCGAGATATGTGATCCCCGCATCCAAATCGAACTTATCGATGCCGACTTGAATTTCAGCCGAAGTCAGTGAAATTACGTTTACCGCCAGACCTGGATTCTGAGCGCAAAACGGAGCGGTCAGTTTTGCAACTGCGGGCATTGCTGCAGGCACTACCCCGAGGCGGAGAGTGCCCTTTAGGCCGGAGCGCAGTCCCGCAACATCTTGCTTCAGATTTTCGTAGTCAGATACGATATGAACGGCCCACGCAGCCACGCGCTCGCCTTCGGGGGTGAGGCCGATGAACCTGGATCCCCTTAGCACAAGAGGCATGTTCAGCTCTCGCTCCAGCGCTTTGAGCCCGGACGAGAGGGTGGATTGGGTCACACAGCAGCTTTCAGCCGCTCGCGTAAAATGCTTCTCGCGAGCAAGAGCTAACAGATAGCTCATCTGGCGAACGAACATCCGCATCTCCAACGATATAGCTATATGGCTATAGCTAGCACCTAGGCGTTGTGCAACCGATAACTGCCGTCGTTGGCCGTCCCGGCAGATTTCGCGTTAGTTCATCGACGGGATCGATCAGTCGAGAAATCCCTTCCGTTTGACGATGGCTCGCTTGAGCACGAGAACTCGGGCGCTTGATCGGTCATAGAGCTTC
The DNA here is from genome assembly GCF_003987855.1 of Hyphomicrobium sp. Lineage (GTDB taxonomy): Bacteria > Pseudomonadota > Alphaproteobacteria > Rhizobiales > Hyphomicrobiaceae > Hyphomicrobium_B. Next base: position 74,512 of record NZ_RXIZ01000003.1, on the reverse strand, counting down.
AAAAAGCCGGCTGCCAGGCGAGGAAACGCGAGAGGAATATGGGCAGCACTCCCAGGAGCGTTGCCAGCATCCCTCATTTTACGCTTACGTCAGCCGTTCGGCCCGCCGCACGGAGCGTCTCCTCATGTCCTATTCATCGAGGAATATGAGATGGCTAAAATCGTATGTGTGCTCTACGACGATCCCGTAAACGGATACCCCAAATCCTACGCGCGGGACGACATCCCCAAAATCACCAAATACCCCGATGGTCAAACGACCCCGACGCCACAAGCTATCGACTTCGTTCCGGGGCATCTTCTCGGCAGCGTGTCGGGGGAACTGGGTCTGCGCAGATACCTGGAAAGCAACGGCCATACGCTGGTTGTGACCTCTGACAAGGACGGCAAAAACTCAAAGCTGGACCAGGAACTGCCGGACGCTGAGATCGTCATCTCGCAACCATTCTGGCCGGCGTACATGACCGCCGAGCGAATTGCCAAAGCCCCGAAGCTCAGGATGATTGTGACTGCTGGTATCGGCTCCGATCACACTGACCTGCAGGCAGCCATGGATCGCGGCATAACCGTCGCGGAAGTCACATACTGCAACTCCAACAGCGTCGCAGAGCACGTTGTCATGCAGATGCTGTCGCTCGTCCGCAACTACATTCCCTCGTACAATTGGGTGATCAAAGGCGGTTGGAACATTGCTGATTGCGTGGAGCGGTCATACGACATTGAGGGTATGCACGTCGGCACGGTTGCCGCAGGGCGCATCGGCTTGCGGGTGTTACGCCTGCTGAAGCCCTTCGATGTGCATCTTCATTATATGGATCGTTATAAGCTCCCCGATGCAGTTGAAAGGGAACTGAATCTCACCCATCACACGAGCCTCGAAAGCCTCACGAAGGCCTGCGACGTCGTTACGTTGAATTGCCCGCTTCATCCCGAAACCGAGCATATGATCAACGACAAAACGCTGAAGAACTTCAAGCGCGGCGCATACCTTGTAAATACCGCGCGCGGCAAGCTCTGCGACCGGGACGCCATTGTTCGCGCACTCGAAAGCGGTCAGCTTGCTGGCTATGCGGGTGACGTGTGGTTCCCACAGCCACCGCCGCAAGACCATCCCTGGCGAACGATGCCTCATCACGGCATGACGCCACATATCTCTGGAACGTCGCTTTCGGCACAAGCGCGCTACGCAGCGGGTACGCGGGAAATTCTCGAATGTTATTTCGGCAAGAAGCCCATTCGCAACGAGTACCTGATCGTTCAAGGGGGTAAGCTTGCCGGTGTCGGCGCCCACTCATATAGCGCAGGCAACGCCACTTCCGGCTCGGAAGAAGCTGCGAAGTTCAAACGCTGACCCACATGGCGGCGCTGCTTCTGGTCAGCGGCGCCGCCGTTTCACTGCGCCCGCAACTTTGATTAAAGGCGGAAATATTGGGCACACCGGCACGACAAAGGTTCTTTTGGCTGACGCATGCGCGCTCCTGGCGCCCAGCCATTCTGGCGGGGGTTGGCGGCTTCATCGCGATTGGGCTGCTCGCCCTCGTGCGTGACATAAGCCAATTGAATTTGCTCGTCCCGCCGTTTGGCGCGACTTGTGTTCTGGCGTTTGGATTTCCCGCGAGCCCCTTTGCCCAACCGAAGAATATCATCGGCGGCCATGTGATTTCGGCAGTGATGGGATTATCGGCGTGCGCACTACTCGGCTATAGCGCCTTTGGTCTAGCGTCCGGTGTTGGCCTCGCCATCACCGCGATGATGCTGACGGATACTGTCCACCCGCCTGCTGGCGCCAATCCCATCGTTGTGGCCATGGCACGGCCGGGCCTCGAGTTCCTGGTCTTACCGATACTCGTCGGCGCCACTGCTATCGTCATCCTAGCCAGGATTTTCCGGCGAGTGACCCAGCACGGACCTTAGGCACGGCGGCTCGTTTGTGAGCCGCCGCAATGGAAGGCTTTATTGGCCAGGGCCTTTGCTAGCCGCTTGCGCTTCGGCCATGCGCTTCTGCATTTCGGCTTTGACCGCGTCGAGGTTGAAGCTTGCACCTCGCTGCATCGGTGGGAAGTCGAGGAACGTTTGTAGTTCCTTTCCGACAACCTGCTGGACGAATACGAAGCGCCAGAACTGATACTTGAACCAGTCGAAATATTGCTGAGCGCCTTCCTTGGTACCGTTATTTGGCCAACCTGTTCTCTCGAACGGATCGAGACGGAGGTTGGTGATATATGGAATGTCGGGGTGTGTCTTTTCGCCTAACCAGCCTGCAGGCTGATCGATGAAGCGAAACTTGTAGTCGTCGATCCGCACCGCACCGACGGTGCTTTCGCCGAGATAGAAGATTTCGTGACGCGCAGAGGGTCCTTTGCCGGTGATGCAGGCCAATTGATTGTAGCCATCCAGATGGTTCTTGTAGGTGCGGTCGCCGATCTGCTTACCCTTCAGCAATTCATCGGCAATGCTCGGATTTCCTGCCGCCGCAACGAAGGTCGGAAACCAATCAAGGCCTGAGAAGATCCCATTTTGCACGGAGTCCGCAGGTACGTGGCCCGGCCAGCGAACAATCGCCGGAACCCGGAAGCCGCCCTCAAGTACGGTTCCCTTGGATTGCGCAAAGGGCGTCTGTCCACCGTCCGGCCAAGTGAAGACTTCAGTGCCGTTGTCTGTGCTGAAGACGACGATCGTGTTGTCGTCGACGCCCATGTCCTTCAACTTTTTCATGACCAGACCGACGTCGTCGTCAAGTTGCGCCATGCCGGCTTCTTCTTCCGACCATCCATTGTCGGAGTTGCGCATGGCCTCGTATTTCGGGGAAAGGTGAGTGACGATATGCATGCGCGTCGGGTTCAACCAGACGAAGAAGGGCTTACCGTCGCTTTTTGCCTTCTCCATAAAGTTGAGCGCCAGGTCACGGATTTCGTCGTCAACCGTTTCCATGCGCTTGGGATAGAGCGGACCAGCGTCCTCTATCTTTTGCTTGCCGACTTTTCCCCATCGCGGCATGTCCGTTGGATCGTCGGTGTCGGTCGCCCAACTATGCACCATGTTGCGCGGACCAACGACATTCAGCAGGTTCTGCGGGTAGTTCGGATGAGCAGGATCCTCCATAGCGTCCAGATGATACAGGTAACCGAAGAACTCATCGAAACCATGGACTGTGGGCAGAAACTCGTTCTTGTCGCCCAGATGGTTTTTTCCAAACTGGCCGGTGGCGTAGCCCATTGATTTCAACACCGTCGCGATCGTTACAGCCTCGGCCGGCAGCCCTGTCGGAGCTCCAGCTTGCCCAACCGTGGTCATACCTGTGCGTATCGGAAGCTCGCCAGTGATGAAGTTCGCACGACCGGCCGTGCAGCTCGCCTCGGCATAATAGTCCGTGAAGAGCATGCCTTCCTTGGCGATCTTATCGAGATTAGGCGTTCGACCCGCCATCAAGCCGCGATGGTAAGCGCCGATATTCCACATGCCAATATCATCGCCCATAATGAAGACGATGTTTGGCTGCGTCTGAGCGTTGGCAGCGGGCGCCGAAATTTGCGAGGCGATCAATGAGGCGCCCACAGCCAGAGGAGCAATAAATTTAGTGGTTCGCGAGAAACACATTTTTCGACTCCTGTTGTTCTTAAAGATTCCAAGCGACAGCCTCCGGAACTACTGTTCTCCTTCCGTTAGCGTCGGTCGACGGACGACGCAGCGAAATCCAACGTGGCAAGTGGATGTATCGATTGGCTCGGCATGGCGTGCCGCCGGTCGATACCGGCGACAGTAATTCGGCGCACAGAGGTGAGAACCGCCCTTTAATACCTTGCGGGGGATGTGGATGTTCGGCTGCGAAGGATCGTAGCTTTGATCTTCTCTGGGGCCGCGCGGATTGCGAGGGATGCAGCAAGCCTTCTTCACATCCTCGGTGTGTTTGGGCCCATACCAATCACTGGTCCACTCCCAGACGTTGCCGATCATGTCGTAGATGCCGTAGCCGTTCGGCGGAAACGCCTTGACCGGAGAGGTCCGCTCGTAGCCGTCAAGCCCCAGGTTTTGATGCGGAAAGTCGCCCTGCCAGGTGTTGGCCATGTGCCGGCCTCCCGGTGTCAGCTCATTACCCCAGGCAAACTCCGCGCCATCGAGTGCGCCACGAGCCGCGAACTCCCATTCCGCTTCGGTCGGCAGCTCTTTGCCAGCCCAATGGGCATAAGCCTCGGCGTCGACGTAGGCCACATGAACAACTGGGTGGTCATCAATGCCTTTTATCCAGCTGCCACGACCATAGGGACGGCGCCAGTTCGCGCCGAAATGAAACTCCCACCATTGGGCCCAATTTCTAAGATCAACCTTGCCGGGCGGAGGTTTAAAGACAAGCGAGCCCGCCTTGAGCATGTGAGGAAGGGCGCCGGGATATTCGCTCGCCTTCGGCGTCAATTCGGCGAAGGTGACATGCCCAGTCTCCTCAACGAAACGGCGGAACTGCGCGTTGGTGACTGGTGCTTCGTCGATCCAAAACGGATCCACACTGACGAAATGCGATGGGGCCTCCTCGGGATAATGCTTGTCCGAACCCATTCGGAATGTGCCGCCTGGCACGAGCACCATCCCCTCGCCTGCCCCCTCGCCTGCTTGTTCCCTTTGCCTGCTGGGATCGATCAAATTCCTCACTGGGTAGGACGAGCATTCACTCATACGCTCTCCTCCGAAGAAGAAGAGCGTCCCCAAAAGCTCGCTGGCTGAAACGCGGGCGTGCTGTGGACGACGTCATGAACGACGTGCCGCGTTATCGCGGATTGCAAATCATAAACGAACGCTAGCATCAGCTGACTCGATGACGTTCGTAGTGGCCCGTCCATCCGCGAAGAACAGGACGCTCTCGTCCATTCGTCGTCAATTGAATTCGTCGTTGCGGTGCGAGCGGAGCGCTGGCTTGGTGAATACGTATATGCGTTCAGCAAATCCTAACGGCGAAAGTCAGAAGCGAAACCCGCGCACATCAATCCGCCGAAGCTTTCATTCCAGCGTCGAGCTTCTTGATATCTTCAGCCGACAATTGTGGGCGATCCACATTGATGGTCAGCTTGTTTAGTTTGGCTGATAGTGGGAATGGCGGAGTGTAATCGGCATCATTCACGCCGGTCAGGGTGTCGGAGCCAATATCAAAGCTCTCGTCCCACTGCAGGATCATGGGCAACGTTTTCGGCATAGTTTTGGAATCGACAGGGTTGCCATCGACTTTCAATGTGCCGGTGCCGGGGCGGCCGACGCCACTGAAGTTGTTGAAGGCCAGCGTGCCTGCACCAAGCCCATCGTACTTGAAGTCAAACTCTATCTTGTGTCTGCCAGGAGAAAGGGTATCTGGGCCTTGCCATTTTATCCGCTCCAAATCGACCATATTCCAAAGAAAAACCGGCTTGCCCTTGAGGAGATAAAAGCCATAGCCGCCGAAGCGCCCACCCGAAGTTAAAATCATGCCTTCGGCACCGCCTTCTGGAACATCGATGTCGGCAGATATCGTGTACGAGGTATTGAGCAGAACGGGTGAATCGCCCTGCGGCAACCCGGTCATCGGCCGCGTGTAGATGAATTCGGTACGCCCCGCTGTAATGTTAGGACGCGGCGCGACAATGCGTGCTGCAACCGAGGCGTCCATCGGGAAGACTTCATATTTCTTTGCTTCCGAGACGAACTCCTGACGCATCTGTGAAACCTTATCAGGATGGGCGGCAGCGACGTCCTCGGCTTGGCTGAAGTCGTTATGCAGGTCATAGAGTTGGAATACTTGGTTGTTCAGCGGATCGGGGTTCGCCGGTCCGAAGGCCTCCCACGGCGCGCGGTTCACTTTAGTGCTCAACAGCCAGCCGTCGTCGTAAAGCGCCCACTGGCCCATCATCTCAAAGTACTGCAGTTTATGACGAGCGGGCGCTTTGGCGTTATCCCGATCAAACGTGTAAGCAAAGCTTGTGCCTTCGATCGGTGATTGTTTGATGCCGTCGACGACCTCGGGCGCGGGGATGCCGGTGGCCTCGAGAATAGTTGGCACGACGTCGATGACGTGGATGAACTGCTCGCGCAATGCTCCCTTGTCGGTGATGCGGGCTGGCCATGATACGACCATGTTCTGGTTGATGCCACCTAGCCTCGACGCGTTCTGCTTAAACCAATCGAACGGTGTGTCGAAGGCCCACGACCAGCCCGCGCACATGTGATTATAGGTCTGCTCAGTACCCCAGACGTCGTAGAACTTCATCTGCTCTTCAGCAGGAATTTTGTTGAGGCCATTGAAGAACGCGACCTCATTCGGCGTACCCAGCGGTCCGCCCTCCGCGCTAGTGCCGTTGTCGCCGTTTATATAAATAATCAGCGTATTATCTTTCTTGCCCAGATCCTCCAGCGCTTGGATCACGCGGCCTATCTCATGGTCGCTATACGCCGCATAGGCAGCGAAGACCTCGACCTGACGGATGAAAAGCTTCTTCTCGATGTCCGTCAGCTGATCCCATGGTTTCAGGATATCATTCGGCCAAGGCGTCAGCTTGGTATCTTTGGGGATCACCCCGAGCCGTTTCTGATTTTCAAAGATGCGTTCGCGCAACTTCTCGTAACCGTCGTCGAACATGTGCATCGCGTGGATCTTGTCCACCCACTCCTGGGTCGGGTGATGGGGCGCGTGCGTTGCACCAGGTGCGTACTTGATGAAGATTGGCTTGGATGGATCCGTCTGGTGTATTCGGGTCATGTAGTCGATAGCATCGTCGGCCATACCGGTGACGAGGTTCCAGCCGGGCTTGCCTTCGAACGGATAGATCTGCGTCGTGTTGCGGAAGAGATTTGGCTGCCACTGGTTGGCGTCGCCACCAACGAACCCGTAAAAATATTCGAAGCCCATGCCGGTCGGCCACTGATCAAACGGTCCAACCTGGCTCGCCGCGAATGCGGGCGTGTTGTGATCCTTGCCGAACCATGCAGTGGAGTAGCCGTTATCGCGCAAAATGCGCCCGATCGTGGCCTTGTCCTTGCCAATGATACTATTGTAGCCGGGGAAGCCTGTGGACTGCTCCGAGATTACGCCGAAGCCGACTGAGTGATGATTACGCCCGGTGATGAGTGCTGCCCGAGTCGGGGAGCATAGTGCGGTCGAAAAGACCCGATTGTAGCGCAACCCCTCTTGCGCGATGCGGTCCATGGTCGGCGTCGGGATAACGCCCCCAAAAGTGCTTGGCACCCCAAATCCTGCGTCGTCGGTAATGATGAGCAAGACATTTGGCGCGCCCTTTGGCGGCACGATGCGTGGCGCCCACCACGGTGTCGATTGCAGGGCGCCGTCCTTGATCACGCCGCCGAATTTCGGGTCGGGAGGCGGAAGTTGCTTTCCATCAATCGTGGTCCTCGCCCCCGGCGATCCTAGCGTCCCGATTACTTCCTGAGCATCAGCCGAGCAGGTCAAGAGTGCTGCACCTGCAAACGCCAGTGACACGCCGGCGAGCTTTTTCATCACGCATACTCCATGACTTGTTCACCATGCTCCGCGGCCATGCAAAGCCACGGGCTCGTAATCGTTTCGGTGATGGAAGGAAATTCGACACGCTCTGCGGCGTTCGAAAGAATGGAAGTGTAAATGAATGCAAACAGCACTGCACATCCCAGTTCATCGCTGGATTACGTCAGTGCCCGACCCGTCTTGCTGATAATGACGATGCGCTGCGCACGTCCCGTGAGCAAGCGGAATCGTTGCTGCTTTGCAAAGGTAATCTGATGAAAATCAATTATTCAGCATAAGGAGGACCATCGCCGCCGCTAGATCCAGATGCCTTTCGTTACCACTTGCCTCGCTAACACTGCCTATTGGTGCGGCGAAATCCGAGGCTTCCGCCGCACTCTTTAATAGCTCACTCGTTAAACGCGCTATTTTGTCGTTGCGCTTGGTGTCGTCGGAGGCTTCACAGTTGCCAGGGCGTCTCGAACACTCGCAAGAACCTTCTCCGCCTCGGCTAGACGTGACTGGGACTCGGAGAGCTGCTTCTCAGTAGCTGCTAAACGCGACTTCGATTCAGCTAGAGCCATTTCTGCAGACGCCTTGGCGCCTGACTCGGTCGCGAGCTGTCCGCGGAGATCTCGCAACGAAGCATAGCAATATGCCGCTACTAGGATTGATCCAATCGTTGCGACGATCATGATAAATGTTCGAGCAAAATAGGTGGTATCGAAGGGTTCGTAGACAGGCGTAGGCTGTGCGGTCGATACCTCGGACCTCTCTTCAGGAAGCGGATTTTGGATTGGCTTCGCGTCGGCCGTGTCCCTGTCTTCCACATCGGTCTTCAAAGTATTCTGTAGGTCAGCGCGGAAGTCCTTTGCCGCCATCGGCCATGGCACGCTCCCCTCGTCATTTATATGGGTGTCGGGTTTTGCCGACTTCAGCGCCTCAATCGACTCCGGCCGCTCGAGCGTAATTTTAAGAGCTTGACCTTCTCTGCCCTCAGGGGATGTCGCATCTTTTTTGGCTTCAGAAGCTCGCGTTGCCCGTGGGAATTTCACCGCTTCCTGCATTTCATCGCTCCCTTGTTGACGTCACTTTTATTATTTCGGCCGATGAGATCGGCCCATCTAAACGTCGAGGCAGAACTTGGCTGGAGAGGATAGACCGCAGCAACCAAGCAGGTTCAACAATCAGAGAACATCTCGATAGCGAGCGTCAACAGGGGCCCATCCAAAGATTTGAATGGAATAGGATCCTCCAAGAAGCTGTTTCAAAATAAAAAAACCTCTGCCGGAACTGACTTTGTTACTTATGATGTCGGCAGATCAATTTAGACAGGCACGCGGGCAATAATAGCAATCTTCGAGAGCCACCCGGCGAAAGATAGACGTGCGGCGCTTCCTAACCGCGGCACGGCCGCACTGAAGACCTTTGCTCTCCAGTGCTCATCCCGGAAAAATCTGCAAGCGGGAGGCGGGCATCAGTGGACCGTCGCGGAGCACGAAATTCGCGTGTACTTCCGCTCGTCACCTATAAGCGGATGGGTCGATTTCTTCGGCCAGGGCCACGAGGGAAATTTCGAACAAGAAGGAAATTCATACGGACGCTTGGACCGTGGCTAACACCATTTCTTATCGCAGCACGCGATCAGTCTCCTGGGTCGCGGCAGCCGTTGCGCGAACTGCTTTGGTGATATCAGACAGCCCGCCAACGTGCTATGCAAAGCGATGCGATATTCAATCCGCCGCTCCATGAAAGATCAGAAGCTTCATCTCATTTTCGAGGAAGGTACATTCGAAAGCCTTCCTGAACATGTGCGCAACAGAGGTCCGTGGCAGCACCTGAAGAGCGGTGAACTCAACAATGTGCGAGCCGAATATATAAAAGCAATCACGGCGCATAGATACATCCTGGTCGAGCAATCATCGACTATCTTCTCTGCCGAAGTCGAGTAGGTCCCGCGACTGCAATCAAACTTGCATAGAGCATGCGCGGGTCGCGACCCACCATGGGCATCGCTCACTAACTGCATCGGTAAGCGAGGCCCGCTTTCTGTGAAGTTTCGCTCGAGCAAAATAGATATGAACCTAAAGAGGTGCGGTTGAGTTCCCCAAGCACAACTTATACCGAGGCTCGCAATGTCATCGAAAAGCAAGGCTCGGATATTAGTGGTCGAAGACGAATCCTTGATTCGTTGGGATTTAATGTTTCGACTTGAAGAGGCGGGTTTCGAAGTCGTGGAAGCAGGATCTGCAGCGGAAGCCACGCAGATCCTGGAAGGAAATGATGATATTCGTGCGGTTTTCACAGACATTCAAATGCCGGGGAAGATGGATGGGCTCGCTCTTGCCCATTACGTGCGCAAGCGTTGGCCGCCCACGGTTATCATAATCGCGTCTGGAAACATGGTCGGCTTTGACGAGCTGCCTGACAACGTTGCTTTGTTTTCGAAGCCATACGACTGGGACAAGTGGCCGAAGCTGCTCAACAGTATTATGGCTCAATTGGCGTGACGTGCGCGGCTTCAATAGCCGGTGGAACGCGCATTATTTGGTAACGCATCACCGCTATTCCTTTGGGTGACAGCGCCCCACCTGGCGTTCCCTGGAATGCGATCATCAAGGCACCCCACAAAATGCCATGCGCGTGGGCCAACGGAAATTTCGCATCGATGCCCCTCCCGCAGGCGCGCGTTGTCACGCGTGCAAAGATTGCCTATAGGGAACAAGCAAGAAAAAGAGGAAGGTCCGTTCGCGCTTGAGCCATCCTGACATAAGCAGCGTTCTGATCACCGACGTGCTGGATCTGCGCCCTCCTCCAATTCCCAATTACCTCCTCGAGAAAGTGGCTCTGCAGGATCTTGCCCATCAAATGGCGGAGTATCCTGCCGAAGTTCTGCCGAGGCTTGTGAAACTCGCGATGGAACTATGCGCAGCGGACTCAGCGGGCATCAGCGTGCTCGAGGGCCAGGAGTTCCGCTGGCTGGACCTTTCCGGCCGTCTATCGGACCTCGAAGATACACGGACCCCTCGCGGCTTCAGCCCGTGCGGAGTTTGTATCGACTCGATGAAGCCGGTTTTGATGGAACGTCCTGAGCGTGCGTACCAGTGGATCGCCGAGGCGGGTATTACCATTCCCGAGGTCCTTCTGGTTCCTCTCCAAATCAAGGGAAGCCCACCTCTCGGCACTCTGTGGGTGGTTGCCGAGGAGGGGCAACATTTTCACTCGGGCGACGCTCGCGTTATGATGGAACTCGCCGTATTTACTGGCGTAGCTTTGAAGATGATCCAATCGGAGAAAGAGCTAAGATCGGCTGTAGAACAGCGCGAAACTCTCGCTCTGGAGATGAGCCACCGAGTCAAAAATTTGTTTGCTGTAACCAGTGCGTTGGTAGAAATGGCCGCCCGTCACAGCAGCACCAAGGAGGAGATGAGGCAGAGCCTATCCGCACGGCTCAGGGCACTCGCCGATGCCCATGCCCTCATCAAGCTCGTCGAGAACGATAAAATATCGTTTGATGTTGTCTCCTTGAATGACGTAATCGAGGCAACACTCAAGCCATATAAGCCGCCCGTGTTGAACGGCCCTGATATCGCTCTCGGTGAACGGGCTATCAACTCACTCGCATTAGCTTTCCACGAATTGGCGACGAACTCGGCTAAGTACGGCGCTTACAGCAGGGGGGACGGCGAAGTCCAGGTTTCGTGGACCAAGCTTGACGAATCCTTAGTTCTGACGTGGCGAGAAATAGGAGCGGCGCACGTGGTCGCTCCGAGAGATATCGGCTATGGCACACGTCTAATTCTCGGTTCTATCCAGGGGCTGGGCGGGACGATCGAAAAAGACTGGAATCCGGACGGTATGGTCGCTCACATCACCCTGCCGCTAATCATGCTCCGAACGTGATGCCGACGGCGCTATCACTTCTTCTTGGTTCCGCTGGTCATCGTGGAACCCAGTGGGGCTTTTGTGAAACTCGCCGCGAGTTGACCAGGTTTCGATTTTGGAGCTTTCGGCTTCCGTATCTCGCGGTTGGTTCTTTGATTGCCTTTGGGCATCGCGTTCTCCTGAGTTTCAAATTTTTGTAGATCGACTTGGCCGCTGCTACACGAAGCTCGGCCACCTGTATCCGCGGTCCAAAAGGGACAAATAGCGTCCCATCGCGGGACCTATTCGGGACAACCTATCGGCACGAAAGTCTTTAACGAGGCGTTCCACTTCTGCCGAGCTGAATAACTGGAACGGCTCGTTTGCTGCCGCATGGCTCGAACGAGATTCGACAACAGCGTCATTGTAAGCATTGATGAGACGGATACTGCGTTCTCGCTCTTCTTGGGGCAGACGAGCAAAAGCCGCCAAGAACTCGTCAGTTTGTGACATTTCGGGCTCCAAACTTTCCTAGAGCTAAGTCAATTCGCTCGTATCCTCTACGAGCTCGTCCGCATCGTCATCCTCGGTCTCGATTAACAGTTCCTCGGCGGCTGACGGAATTTCCGCTTCATTATCGACTTGCTCGTCGACAACCTCGTCTTCGACTTTTGAGACTTCGATGGCTGGCTTCTTGGGCTCCGCCCACCGATTGCGTTTATTTGGACGGATCTTACCGAGCGTATCGAAGTTCAGCACAATCGCGGGGGTAGCATTGGACGGCGTGCCACAATAAGGGCATGCAGAGGGTTCCCGCTTCAGATCGTAGAACCTATTAGCGCATTCAAGATTTTCGCAGGTCTGCTTCAACCCGCGCTTGGCTAGCGCGGCAGATCTTGTGACGACGTGACTTGCTGTCATTATTTCTTTCTCTCGCGGTTTCTGCTGGATCCGTTCGGGTACACGGCAACAGCGAGATGCACAGCGCTAACGTCTTTTCCTACTCGAGGAGCATTGGATAGGTCAGGCTCGACGACGATTGCCGGATCGCTACTCCACTTTTGTCATCGACAAAGAGGATCAGCTTTCCTGAGAACGAGACGGCGCGTGCATAGGCGATTGCGTGAGCTTTCAAACGGAATGCGAGGAGCATGAGACTATGGGGCCCGCGAAACACAGTCCACGAGCCATCACGGCGCCGCGTGACGCGAATAAAATCCTCTTTCATGGCAGGCTCCTCATGCGCCCGGAATATCAGCTCCGAAGCAGCAACGGATCAGCAGAATTCAAGCTACAACGTCAGCTTAACGAAGTCGGCATCGATAGTGAGTTCGACAGCTGAACCGCGCGAAGTATGCCGAAGATAAGAGAGGCGCCGTCTGATGTTCATGCGCCTAACGCCATTTGTACGTTAGACCCTCGGGATCAGAATGTCCAACCTATTATCCGCTTCGTCCAAGGACGACCGCTGCAGCGACCGCTCGGCTCGCAATTCGTGTGTGACCCACACGGCGAACTTGCGGCATACAGATTTCTCTAAATCAAAGACATCAAACGCGCCCAAACCGCTGAGAGACGTGTTGCAGCGGATGGAATGCAAAAGTCACTTCTTCAGTGTGCAATGTGCGGGGAATGCTTCCACAGTCATCACACCGCCGGAGACTTGACTGCGTGCCGCATATTGCAATCTAAAGACCACAAAAGCGTCCTCACCACTGTCATCCTTCGCTCCAGTGAAGCCGATCCGGATCCGCGCCGACGCATCGACGAGTGAGGATGACGGTGACAATTTTTGAATACATTGATCGCGGCCCGTCGCCATATCATCTGCGGACTTGCCGGCCCCCTGGCTGATGCACGCGTCGAGTTCGTCCAGTCGAGGTAATTTCACTTGCACCGCTGCGCTGCCGTCGATCGCTTCTCCCATCTCGCCCGGCTGAATTTGTAATGGCGCGCGTGTCGCCGGAAGCGTGAAATCACCGAAGACGCCTCCCACCTGGAGTGTTCCGTGATCGGACCCGTCATATCGGAACGTCAACGGCCCATCCCACGCCGGGTTGACCACATCCGCGCGCGCGCAATGAAGTGAAAATTCGGCGGCTCGCAGCTCATGTGGAGTGGCTAAGATCACTATCGTTGCCGCGGCAAACTTGCATGCGCCGCTGTAGATTATCCGCCGCATACGCACAGAACTCCCTCTGCTCCGAGCTCAGTCACCTCGCACACAATTGTACGCTTGGATGCTCGCACTTAGGCGGGACCTCGCGGAACACATCGCCCACCCTGGTCTATAAATCCCGCCGGACAGACGCAGAGTCCGTCAGGATTTCGCGGCACCTTTCCGCCAGTGCAATTCGGGGGCGTCTTTTTCGGCGGCGGCTTCTGAATTTGCACGCACGTCTCATTGCGATTGACCGTGCCCGGCGGACAGATGCGATGACAATTAGGCGGCGTGCCCGTCATGTTAGGTCCGCACGATGCCGGCCGGCAGAACCCGCCTCGGGAGACGGTTCCGGCTGGACAATGGCAATTGGGAGGCGTGCCTTCTGGCGCACTTGGCGGGCACTTCTGCGACTGATCTGGCTCACAATAGGCACCATACTTGTTCGGACGGCGAAGGCGGTGGTAGCCCGGCGGGCATTTGCGATCATCCGGAGACGTCGTTCCGTTCGTGCCGCCAGAACCCTGGTCAGATGTTGAGGGGCGTCGGCAAGAACCGTTCCTGAATTCCATGCCGATTGGGCAGCAGTTCGGATACATGCCGATGGGTCGGAACGATGGGCACTTACGGGGTGGCAGTTCAGTGCCGGGAATGGTTCCATCCGCGCCGCCTCCCCCGGTCGGCGCACGTCGGCACGACCCGAACCGGAATTCCATGCCGAGCGGGCAACAATTCGGATACGTGCCGATGGGTCGGAAAGATGGGCACTTCCGCGATGGCGGTTCTGTATTCGGATAGGTGCCGTCCGCACCTCCCGTTCCCGGACCTGTCGTCCCGCGGCGGCGGCATGAGCCGTACCTGTATTCCATACCGAGCGGGCAGCAATTCGGATACGTGCCGACCGGTCGATACGAGGGACAGACCGGCGGGCGCTCCACCGCTGGCGGCGGGACTACGATCGGAGAAGGTCGGCGGCAGGCGCCGAATCGATAATCGGTTCCGAGCGGGCAGCAGTTCGGATAGATACCGACTGGCCGGAAGGCTGGGCACCGCGGCGGCTCCACAGGCACGACGACATTGCCCGGCTGGACGGCCGGATACGCGCCGCCCTCTCCGCCGTCTGAGAAGCAACGCCTGCCATTGAAGCGCGACCCTGGCGGGCACTGGCAGAGATTTCCGACCATGATCATGCCGCCGAAGCATTCGCGGGGCGGCGTTGTGACTACGGGCGCCGTCTCGCGCGGCGGAGGAACGGTTGTCACTACGGGCTTAAGCGATACCGGATGGCACGACTCGTCATCGCTCCGCGATTTTTCACCCGCCGTCACGCTTACGCAGTTGGCGAACTGCGTCGCGCTCGTATCGTTTGGCAACCGCACCACCATCTGGAAGGTCAGCGGTCCGCAGGCATCACCAGCCTTGGCGCCGATTTTCAGACACACGTTGCCAGGTGACGTGCACGAAAATGGAATTTGCGTCGGCTGCGTCGCACACGGCAACGGCGGATTGATCGATACGATGGTCGCGGACGACAAACCGTTGAGGTGATCAGTGATCGTTACCGGCGCGTTGTGATCGATCGGCCCAGGGTTGAAGAGATTGATCGCGAAATGGCAGTCGCCTCCTGGCGTGCATGACTGATCGCCCGTCTTCGATACCTTGACGTTGAAAGGGTCAAGCTTGACGGATTTGCATGCGAGATCGTCGGCTGGGTTGGTGTCGCTCTTGGAATTTGCGGGTGCGATCTTGGCGCAAAGCGTCAAGGTATCGTTCTTCTGCCAACCCGGTCCGGCAAGGACTTCGATCTCACCCGGCAACTGATTTCCTACGGCCAGCAGCTTTTGCTGAAGACCGTCTGAGCACTCTATCTTACCGCCGTTATTGGGGCTGCATATCCATCGGTTGTCACCCGCCTTCAGGCTTTGCGGAACATTTGGCGAGACAGTTGCGGTAAACCGGGCTCGTTCCGGAAAATCGACGGTGCCGTTGCTGCGAACGAGGGTTTGGAAGCGGCACGGCGAATTGATGGCGCATTCGCCGACGCCATCCGGTCCTTCATTGGGCGCCGTAAGCTGCATTAGAAGATTGGGTCCGGCATGCGCCGTATCTTTGACGACCGCGCATAGTGGACCGGCATCCTGATCGAAGGGACTGGGCTTTGCCTGGACTGCGGGATCGTATTGCACGCAGTTCTTATATTCTGGCGATACCGAGCTGATGTTGAACAGGATCACGCCGGAGATTGTCTCTCCGGGTCGCAATGTATTCGCGCCCTTGTTGGTCGAGATGCAGCCGATCGTGCCATTGGTACTCGTGCACGCGAAGGCGCTGTCGCCGATCATCTTGAAAGAGTCAAAGCCGTTTGCGGCCGTGAAAACGTCCTTCAGCACGAATGGCCCTTGCGCGTCGGTCGTACCCACGTTGCTCATCGTGATGATGAATTCGCAATTGGGTACGCAAGTCTGGGGATTGCCGACTGCGATCTTCTTGGCGCGGAGCAGCGGACCGTTCTCACCGAACGGTATTGTCACGCATTGCTGTTCTCCTCCGGGAAGCGAGGCGCAGTTCTTGACGGCCTTGGCTGTGGTGTCGCCCCCGGGGGTGAAGCTCATAGGGATGAGAATCTTCTTGCCGGGCGGTATCGTCAGCGAGGCACCGCTTGACGTGCAGTTCACGTCATTGCCGTTTTTCCTGCAACCGAGCACCCCGCCCTTGATCCCCGAGTCTGCCAGCGGGTTTATCGGCGTCTGGACCGTGACATTCGGGAACGGAGATCCGTCCGGTTGTGAAATATGATCCGTGAAGTCCACGGGACCGACGAAGTCGACTGCCGGATCAGGATTGAATACCGAGATAACGAAATCGCAGCCGCCGCCGGTCGAGGTACATTTGCCGGCAGCCGGATTTTTGGAGAGCGCGAGCTTGCCTGCCTGCTGCGGATTTGGGGCAGGCTTTTCCTCTAGTTCGACGGTTACGCATTGATTGCCGGCCGGCTGCTGAACCTGGTCGCCCCCCTGGCCATTCGCGCCATTGTCGTTGCCGGGATTGGCCGGTCCGCCGGCGCCGGGATCGCCTGCGCCGCCAGCGCCGCCGGGAGCACCTGCTCCACCGTCACCGTTCAACTTCGCGAGCTTGCAGGCGTCGAGTTTCTCCTGCACGCCCTGCACCAATGCCTCCGGACTAGCTTTTAAAGCCGCCGCTTTGCAGGCGTCCTTCGCTCTGTCCGGCTGCAATGACGGTATCGCGTCCTTGCAGTTGAGCGCTTTCATCTCGTCGTTCTTCGCGGCGATCGCGAGTCCGGCCTGAGTGCATTTCGCATCGAATGCGCGACAGGAGTCGAGCCGCTTTGTGCGCTCTTCTGTTTCGACGGGGATAGGACTGCCACCACCGCGGGTTTGCGCCATGCACCAATCGATATGCTCTTGCTTATTGAGCGAGAAACGGCCCGGACCGACAGAACCGCATTTCAGGCTTTGAAATTCCCTCACTGTCGCGATGGCGTCGTCGGCGTATTTTTGACAAAGGTCGTCGAGCGAACACTTGAACCAGATCTTACTGCTCTTGAACGTCGCGGTGTTGCCGTTTGAGGCTCTGTTCAAACCGGAAAAGTCGCCGTCGGGCTCGATGGTGCCCGTGTAATGGCCGCTTTTGACGTTGTTGTTCTTCCAATTGACCGTGAGATCGACCTGAGATCCGATGATGGTTCCTGTCACGGTGCCGCCCACCGGCCCGTCATTGGATATGAAAGAAGCCGTTCCGGTGACCTTGCCGTCGGGCCCAACTTTCACATCGCCGAAGCCAACGTGCGGTCCGTTACTCTGTATGATGTTGAAGCCGTTCTGCGGCATTCCCCATTGCTTGCATTTGTTCGGGCCGACGCCGCCGATATTGCCGCCTGCCCCACCCGTGAAATGCAAAAGCGACGTCGCGTGCGGTAGCGATTGCGGACGAAACGCTGCAAAGTCGAAAATCGCCTTTCTGCCGAAGGGAAAGAGATCCGACTTCTTGCCCGGCGCGAGCTGATTTTTCTGCTGGCCTTTTCCTCCCCCGCCTTGGCCCTGCCCAGCGCCACCTTGCCCACCTGCGGCTTGCGGCTGCGTCGGCACGGCGCAATTCTTCAATGACTTGGTACCGGCCGGCGCGTCGATATTCAGAGTTAGTGCGAGCGTTTTCGTTTCTTTCGGCTGAAGGGTGCCGTCGAACTTGCATTTGAATGGAGGTCCCGCCGCGTCGCACGAAAATGGCGCGGCGACCGGGGTGGCTATCGTGGCATTCGGCAGATCGATCGTGTCTTCAATTTCGATCGGCCCTTGTACGGGCGCGTTGGAGGCGTTCGTCACGTCAATGGTGAAGGCGCATGGTCCCTTGATCGCGCACTTCGCGGGCCCTTTTTTGTTGACGACGATCGGTCCGCTTGGCGCGATCGGAATGCTTGCGCACGCAGGTTCGGCCGGTCCGGCGTTACCCGGCTTCTGAGCGTCCGCGCCTGGCTCGGGCAGCTTGGCGTTGTCAACGAAGGCGACCGCCGCCGTTGCTTCGCCGGTGAGTGGCCCGAATGTGACGGCGCTCTTGTTTTGGACGAAATTTGCGTCCCCGCCTTCGGTGGTATCGACCGAATATGCGACGGACATCGTAAGTGCACCGTTCGGAGCGAGCGTCAGCTGATCCTGCGAGCAATTGAATTCGCGGCCTTCTGGCTGGCATGTCAGACCAGCAGGAAGCTGCATCGACTTTGCTTCATTCTTCGCCTGCGATTGTGTGCCCACGGCGAGCGTGTTGAAGATCTTTAGCGGCGCCGTAATTGGCTGGCCGGTCGTGTTAGTGATCGTGAGCTTGAACTCGCAATTGCCGGTCGCAGGCGAACAAGACGCAGCCGTAGGCGCCATCTCGACTTTCAGACCGCCGTTGTTAGTTCCACTCGGCGGGGGCGGAGGCGGCAGCGCTTGCTGCGGACCGTTTCCTTGTTGGTTTGCCCCGGCCGGAAACGCCGCGCAGTTCTTCAGTTCGGAAGCGCCAGCGAGCGAACCCGGATCCGGCGTGAAGGAAAGCGTGAGTTCGGTCGATGCCTTCGGCTGCAAGGGATCGGCGTTCGTGCATTGCATGCCCGGCGCCGCAGAGGCTTCACATTTCCAGGGAGCCGCAACGTCGCCCAACTTGAACTTCGTGAACGGGGCGCCGCCGATCGTTGGGTTGTCGGTGAAGACGATTTTGTCGACGGGCTTGTCGCCGTTGTTCGTGACTGTGATTTTGAAAGAGCACGATTGATTTTCCGCGCATGTCGCCGACCCGGGCGACTTGGTCATCGTCAGCGGACCGTTCGTCGTCGTGCCACCACCGCCTTGTTGATCATCGGTTACCGTACCGCCGCCGCCCTCTGCGGACTCGTCCACCTGGGGGAACATTTCGCCGCCGCCGGTCGCTCCTGGAGATCCTCCGCCCGGCTCGCCGCCTGCAACGGGAGGCATCTCTCCGCCTTCACCACCGGCCACTGCCGGGAAGCCGCCGGCACCGCCAGCGCAATCCCGTAAGACGGCAATGCCGCCTGCGTGGCCGCGCGCCGCCGGATCGTCCTGTTTGGCATCGAGATCGATAATGGAAGTTTGGACAGGCGGGGCATTGGCGGGCCGCACGCGTTCGATACTGCTAAGTTGCAAACCGAATGCGGTCTTCTGCGCTCCAAGCGCGTCGCCGGATGCGATGATGGTGCCGCTGCAGGTGCTGAGATCGATGCTGCCATCGTCCCTGTAGCCGTACTGAATCGCAAGACCACCGCTTGAGGCGCGAAAATCTTCGATATTGCCGACGGCGTATTCGTCCGGCGTGGGCTTCCACTGCCCCGGCGTTTGCGGATTGTCGGGGTTTTCTGGTGTGAAGCGGAGCGTTTGGGCCGGGCCCTTCGTCGTGAATTGCGAATAGTCTGCGGGATTGTCTTGTGTGCCGCGCTGCGTAATGATCATGCGACCGGCGGCATCAAACACGATCGCCGTAATTGGAAATGGCTTTACAGTCGACGGAGCCAACTCTAAGCGCGGGTCTTTGGTGAACTTGCCGCTTGAATCAATCCCGATCGACCAAATCTCGGGTCCGTCCGCGGCTGCGTAATAGAGGCGCCCGTCGTGAATGGCGATGGCATCTATACGCCGTTCTGTCTGCGTGAAACCCCACGTCGCAGGGTCGGAAGCGATGAATTCCGGTGATGAGATGTCCGCGCGCTTGCCATTATCACCAACCGCATTCCTTTTGCCAACCGGACGACCGTCGGCACCGTGATCAAACTGCGCGACGTCCGATCCATCGGCTGAAAATGCGTGAATGAGCCCCGTGTCGAGATCGGACGCGTAAAGGGTTTTACTGGCGGGGTCGAATGCCAAGCCGCCGAGTCCGGGCCCACTGTTCGCAATTCCATTCGTGGCGACGTTGCCGAAGACCCGTATGTCTCCGTTTGCCCGATCAATCTTGTAGATCGTTCCAGGCCCCGAGCTGGGCAGACCACCAAATTGTCCCGGCATGAATGCTGCGCCTGGCGCACCCTTCCAAATCCGAGTCGGACCGCCTCCATTCTTGTCGGGCGCGATGATCTGCAAACCGAAAGCCGACGAGGCTGCCGCGTAGAGAGCTGGCGGCGTGGACTTATCGGAGCTTGCCTTTTCGAAAGCCAACGCGAAGACTTGACCCAAATCGCGAGCCTTGCCTTCAAATACGGGACTCGCACCGAGAATTTGTCCCGTGGCGGCACTTGGCAAGTTGCCTAACGAATAGACGCGTAAAACAACTCCATCGGGGTCGAGAAAGGACTTCGATACTGGATCGACGCCGGGCGGCAGACTTTGGACAATGAGTTTCGTGCCCGAGAAGCTGCTGGCCGCGATATCGCCCGGTTTGAACACATCAATCGGGGGAGCGCCCGCTTCCGTTGCCGGCTCGATCGGCGGCATCGGAACATCGTCCGCATACGATGAAAGCGCGATACCAGGGCCGGCAGCAGCAATCGCTGCTATGACGATTAGCCTAGCGGTAACGGCTGTTCGGACTATTGCGAGAGCGCGGTGAAAACGCTTGAGTATCCCCCGTGGCTCCGTGCCCTGATCGATGGTTGTTTCGCGCGTTAATTCGCCTGCGCCGTGGGTCCGAGCAAGTTTTTGCATCGTTTGAATTCTTTAAAACGCAGCCACGACCGCCCGGAAGTTTGATCACCCGGGTTGAAAACGATCGGCATCAGACTGAGAACGTCAGTACTGCGCGGCCCTCGTTCCCTGAGCTTTCGTAGACGTCGTTATATTTTCTGGCATCAACCTTTCGGTTGATAGTCTAACGTGGCGTCGCGTGACGCGAGACGAACAAGGTCTGCTTGGCGACGCAGGCCTGTCTTCGAGAATATATGGTTTAGATGCGTCTTGACTGTCGCAGCAGAGATGCCGAGCCGTTCGGCGATTTGCTGTACTCCGCTCTCCTCCCATACAGCAGCCAGCACGCGTAGTTCACTAGGCGTCAGGAGGAAACGCGCGGCGATTTCTTCGAGTGGAGACTGAAGCGCCAATCTAACTTCGTTGACGAAGAGAGCCGCAACGGCGCCGCTCGTCGTGACGTCTCGCCGAGCATCGGACGCGAGACAAAGAACGTGAGCTACAAAGCGGCTCTTTCCACCATTGGCCAAGACTACTTCGATGCCTTTTACGCCCAGGACAGAGTCCCCCCTTGCCGCCGCCGCGAAGGCATCCTTGAGCGCGCGTTCCGCATCTCTATCGATAGCGTGCAGGATACCCTGATCCGCTCTAATGATGGCAGCGTGCGCCAAATATTCCTCCGATTTGGCATTCGCGAAAACGATGCGGCCGGTTGCATCCACCATCAGAGCAGCTGAAGAAATGAGATGTAAAGCGTTCTCTAGGAGGCGCTCGTGCGCGCGTCCTTTTTCGATAACTTTGCCGATCGAAACGGCTCTTCTGATATGTGGAAGAATAAGGTTACACCGTTCGCGAGCGCGCTCGTCGACGACCCCTTGGCGCTCATGTCGCTGCACAGAGAAAAAAGCCGTGCTCGTCAGTGTTCGTTCCAAGTTGGCGCCAAGAACGTCGATGTAGTTCTGCGGCTTTACCCATTCCATATAGAACCTGGTCTGACGAAACTCGTCGTGAGGGATAAGATCGCCACCGGAAACCACCTTACCAACCTCTACGAAGGCCAGCGCCGGGAAATACGGATTCAGGCTCGCGTATTTCTCCGTATACAGCTGCCCGTAATATGCGTCCTCGTTCCAAGAATGAAATACGGCGGCCTCGTTGGTCGCCAAGTCTTGCCAAAATAGATTAGCCGCTTCACCGCCGATGAACCGAGTCGTTGCCTCTAGAGCTTCATTCCACTTGGATGGATCGAGGACTGCATCGTAAAGTCGCTCGATGGAATATGATAATTCTTCGGAGTCGCTTGCCAACGCCAATTGCAATTCCCTCAATGAATTCGCATAAGGCTATCGAATCACCATAAGGACGCAAGCGTTTCATTTTTAATCCGACCGGCATTCCCACAATCAATTCCATTGTCCGGTAGGCGACATTTATGTTTTGATTGAACGGCGTTCCGGTGCACGTTGCCGGTGGCCCAATGCTGCTTTCGATTTTCAAACGATCAATGGCGAAATTCGACTGCACGTATTTTCTGCCACGAGATGATCTGACGACTCTCGCCCCCATCAACTCGGAAATGGCAATCGCGAGTTGCTCCAACCGGCGGTGCTTTGCGAGACGTGGAAGGTGGCCAAGCTTCAGGCAGCACTCATCCTGAGTGTCCTGGAGGTTGGTTCAAAGAAACACCGGCCGCGTTCAGCCCGGCGGCCGGTGCTTCCCGTGGATACCAGGCAAAACGTTTTCCGTGAAGTGAACGTGAGCGAGGCTACATCGTTACTTGCCGGTTGACCTGATCAGTAGCCGCTCACCAACATCTAAAACGGATTAATTAAACCAGTTTGATAGTGCTTACTGCGGTCTTACCACTCCGGCGATCAACTTCAGTCTCGAAGCTAACCTTTTGATTTTCGCGTAAGCCCGTCAGTCCAGCACGCTCCAGCGCCGTGGCATGCACAAAAACGTCATTGCCACCGCCATCAGGAGCGATGAAACCGTAGCCTTTTTGATCGTTGTAGAATTTTACCGTTCCGGTAGGCATTGAAACACCCTGTCTAAGATACTCGCCACTGTGGGCCGCCCTCTGTATCACGGAGTGCTGTTGGAGAACAGGTTTTAGACCGCTGTGATCTACCCATCTCGCTCGGAAACCTGACGGATGTTCGGATCCGTGACCACACCCCAGGCTCGCAAGGAGTGAAACTGACGACCAGTAAGCATTGCTCGCAAGCCTTTCAACAGCATAGGGCATGCCTCTGAAGGTAATTTGTGGTTGCCGGCAACATGCGCGGACGCTTCACGTCCCCCGCCCCATCTGCACTTGACCAGCGATTTTGCATGGGGCCATCAAGCATCGCACCCGCGGTTTGGGTTTAGGGAATTTCTTAGAAGATTAAGGCTGTGTGGGGCACCGATTTCTTCAGGAGCGATCGACGGGCAGATAGCCAGTTTCTATGGAAACCGGCAGAAACGAGCATTGGTCTTCAATGCTCGATCAGATCAGATTGGGATGTGAGCTGAGCCAACAGGCGAGACCGTGCAAGAGACTAGGATAAAAGGAGCTGATCCTTGACGCGCGCGTCGACACTTGCGGAAGCCTTCGCGGAGGTCTGCGCGATGCAAGCGCCCTTGAATGCAAGGCTCGCTGCTTATGCCGATAAACTACGCGAGTTGAACTTCCCGTTTGCCGAAGCTTACGACGATCTCGTCGCGCGCCTTTTTTCCGGCGAGGTTGGGAACATGGTCCCCGAGTTAGGCGCGGCACTCCCCCAGTTTGTGTTGCCAGATAGGTCTGGGCTTCTGGTCAGCCTAGAGGAACTAACAAAACAAGGACCAGTCATCCTCAGCCTTAACCGAGGCCACTGGTGCCCATTCTGCCGGATAACGCTGCGCACGATCGCAGAACATAACGACGAGATTGCAAAGACCGGTGCTCAAGTTGTTTCTATCATTCCCGATAGGCAGCAGTTCACAGATGATCTGAGACGAACAACTCAGCACAACATTCGCATCCTTACCGACGTCGATTGCGGTTATGCGCTGTCGCTTGGCCTCGTTGTATGGGTCGGCGAGCATCTGAAAACTTTGATGAAAGGGCGCGGCTACCACCTCGATACATATCATGGCAACGACGGCTGGTTCCTGCCGGCTCCGGCGACTTTCGTAGTCGACGGCGATGCCCGCATAATCGGCCGGTTTGTGGATCCTGACTTCCGCAAGCGAATGGAAGTCGACGATATTTTGTCGATCCTCACGCGCTTTCGCTCGGATCGTTGAGGACTCGGCTGATCCGAACTAGATTGGGAAAGGCCCAAGCAATGCCCGGAATTTCGAGCGCGGAGCCGCACTGAATGGCTGAGAAGACGCTTTCGGAAGCGCTGCATGATTGCACGGTGCGCTGCCAGAGTATGGAAGCGCCGCTCACAGCGAGACTGCAGGCCTTCGCCGCCGATGTGCGCGACCTCAGTCCCGATTTCGCCGATGTTGTCGACCGAATGGTCGCGCACTTAAAGGCAACGGGAGTTGGCGCGAATGCCCCAAGACCCGGTGAGCCCCTGCCGAATTTTATGTTGCCGGATCAGAAAGGGCGGCTCCATACTCTCGATGATCTGATCGCGAATGGGCCGGCGGTAATCGCGTTTCATCGCGGGCATTGGTGCCCCTACTGCCGCATCAATGCACAGGCGCTTGCCCAGATATATGGAGAGGTTAAGTCTCTCGGGGCGGAGATCGTCGCGATCACTCCTGAAAGCGAGCGCTTCAATTCGGAACTTGCGCCTGAAGTTCGAGACACTTTCCCAATCCTCTCAGACATGGACAATGGGTACGCATTGCTTCTCAACTTGGCGTTTCTGGTAAGCGACGAAAAGCGCGAGGCGATGACGGCTGCCGGCTGGGATTTCTCTACGTTTCAGGGCAACACGAACTGGACGCTTCCGATACCTGCAACGTTCATCGTAGGTCAGGATGGTCTTGTGAAAGCGCGGTTTATCGACCCCGACTACCGCAAGAGAATGGATACGGACGAAATTCTCGAGATCCTCAAGCAACTCGCGAGCTGGGCAGGATCTCCGGGCCCCCGTTGACGGGGTTGAGCTGTTCCTCGACCGCATGCCAATCAGCGGCACGAAGCATTTTTATCAATGTACTTGCAGCCGTTGAACGCTGTCGCCCGGCAACGGCATAGGCGAACACTGTTCGAGTGATTTCGAGACCCTCGATTTTCAAGCGTCGCGCATTCACACTGAGCACCGAGCTTCTTGGCGCGATTCCTATTCCGAAATTGTTCTCTAAGAGGGCCGTTAGGTCAGGTTCGGTCGAGATGTCGTGCTTCACTCTAGGCTGACCGCCGTGAGCGGCGAGAAACTGCAGAATTTCCTTAACATTCTCACAATTCGTGCGACACAGAAGCCGTTCAGCCGGTAGCTCGGAAGGTGAAACCGGCTCGGCTAGCGATGCGAGGCGGTGTCGGCTGCCGACTACTAAAAGATATGGTTCGGAAAACAGCTGCCAGGAGTCGAGCCGCTCCCAAACTCCCTCAAGCGCGCCGCCGATTCCGATTTCAGCTTCTCCCTTCTTCAAAAGCTCCGCGATCTCATTGTTCGTTCCGCGATAAAAACGCAGTTCAAGACCGGGTAGCACGCGCATCAGCTCCGAGAGGAAGGGGATGAGCAGCATGATGTTTACTGTAACGGATAGGGCGATGGCGAGCGGTGCCACAGCACCACTCTTGATAGATTGCGCCAGTGATTTGGCGTTTAAGGCGCTGTCGTAACACTGCTGAAGCATCGGCAGCATGCGCTGTCCGAGTTCGGTTAAATGGGAGAGGCTCCGCTCGCGGCGAAAGAGTTCGCCTCCCAATTCGTCTTCAAGTTGCTTAATCGCGCGTGTCAACGACGGCTGCGCCACGTTACAGCTCTCGGCGGCGCGCGTGAAATTTAGCTCACGCGCAACGGCCAAGAAGTATCTAACTTGGTGCATTTCCATCTGGATATGGGTCCGAATTTCAGCTGCCGATGACAAGGTCGGGCGCAAGCACCCGGCCGATAGTCAAAAGGTATCGAAACTTAGCTCAAAGGATATTTCTGATCCAGCGCTACCGCAGATAGTTTGCACGCAAACGAAGTCGCAGAGAGCATCGGCAATGAATCGGCTGGTTCAATGCGGTTTCGGCGGATGACCACGCCTCCGCCTCGTTCGCCTCAGGATCCGGTGAGCCCTCCCCCGTGCCATCGGATCCTCCCATTTTTTCCTTGGAGTGTCACCAATGAACGTCGATACGCGGATGAGGGAGTCTTTTGATCGCGAGCTCAGCGGAAAATCCGCCATCATTACGGGTTCAACGAGCGGCATTGGCCTCGGCATCGCCCGCTCACTCGCAAAACGCGGGGTGAACATTATGATCAATGGGTTCGGCTCGGCGGGAGACATAAATAATGTCCGCAAAGAGCTGGAGAAGAGCAGTGGTATCTCGACCGCTTTTTCAGGCGCCGATATGTCCAGCGAGCAAGCTATCGAGCAGATGATCGAGGACGCCAGAAGTGCATTCGGACAAATCGATATTCTGGTCAACAATGCAGGAATTCAGCACGTCGAGGCGATAGAATCGTTTCCGGCCGCCAAATGGAATGCCATTATCGCCATCGATCTCTCAGCGGCTTTTCATACCATCCGCGCCGTCGTTCCCGAGATGAAAAAAAGGCGATGGGGCCGCATCGTGAATGTCGCCTCCGCTCACGCTCTCGTCGCGTCGCCCTTCAAATGCGCCTACGTGGCTGCCAAGCATGGACTCCTCGGCCTAACGAAAACCGTCGCTCTTGAGCTCGCGGAGCACGGCGTCACCGCAAACGCCATTTGCCCAGGTTACGTTCTCACCCCTCTGGTAGAGAAGCAAATCCCAGAAACCGCCCAAGCTCGCGGTCTGACGGAAGAGCAGGTCATTCGGGACGTACTGCTTCATGCCCAGCCGACAAAGACGTTCGTCACCACTGAAGAGGTCGGCGAAATGGCCGCCTTTTTGTGCGGTGAGAGCGCGCGATCCATCACCGGCGCTGCGCTCCCCGTGGAGGGCGGATGGACGGCCCATTAGGCGCCACGAAAAAGCGACTGACCAGAACAAGCGAGCTTCCTGGCTCGCTTTTTTTGTTACATGCGCCGCAATAGCTCGATGCTATCGAACAGCGAACAAATCGATATTTAAAAATCGCACTCGCCCTCGGCAATGTGTCTTCGAAGGCGCTGCCGCGCTTCGCAAATTGAATTCAACTTCGGAGACACACACAATGACACTTCCTCTCAGCAAATCGTTGTTTGCTTTGACCCTTGCAGGCGCCCTTACCGGCGCACTCATGCTTCTGGCCAACGCAGCAAGTGCCGGCGAATGCCCGGCGGGTAAAGTTGTGACCAGTGATGGACAAAAGCCTGGCGCGACCGCCCACAAAGACGTCACAGAAAAGCTGCTCGGCGAAATCGATCTCACCAATGAGAAGGTGGCTGTTCAGGGCCATCACTTCCGCATGCGACGCCTCGAAGTTGCCCCGGGCGGCGAAGTGGCTTGGCACAGCCATGACGAACGGCCGGCTCTCATCTACGTCGTATCCGGAAAGATCACCGAGTATGCAAGCACCTGCTCGGTGCCTATCGAGCACGACGCCGGCGATCTCTCGGTCGAGAGCCATCTATCGCATTGGTGGAAGAACAATTCAGACAAGCCGACGGTCTTGATCTCGGCGGATATCGCAGCCGATCCCAAAGATCACAACATGTAAGATCGTCTTATCCGGTCGTTGCTGCCGGCCCGTCTGGTCCGGCAGCAATCATCCGTTCGGAGCTAGGAAGCGATGCGCACAGACGCTCAAACAAATGTTTTCGAAACTCCGTCGGAGCTTGCTGGCACGGCCACGTCGTTCGACCTGCTTGTGATTGCGATCACAGCATTCCTGACAGTCGTGGACCTGTTCGCAACGCAGGCGCTTCTTCCCACGCTCGCGAGCCATTACAAGGTCAGCGCCGGCACTATGGGACTGGCGGTCAATGCATGCACGCTCGGAATGGCCATCGGTGGGCTATCGATCGCCCTCTTGAGCGATCGCATCGAACGCCGCAGCGGAATTCTGGCAAGCTTGATCGCGTTGTCCGTGCCCACGCTGTTGCTCGCATTCGCCCCAAATATCGGCACGTTTGCGGCACTGCGCATCCTGCAGGGCCTCTGCATGGCGTCCGCATTTGGTCTAACTCTCGCTTATCTGGGCGAACACTATTCTGCCGATCAATCGGCGGCGGCATTCGCGGCTTATATAACGGGCAATGTTGCGAGCAACCTCATCGGGCGTCTCGTGGCAAGTGCGGTGACCGATCATGCCGGCCTTACTGCCAACTTCATCGTCTTCGCCGGACTGAATTTGCTTGGAGCCGCACTCGTCTATGGCACCATCAGTCGAATGCCTGCGAGACGAACTGTTTGCGCTTCGACTGAGGGATGTTCGGAACCCTGGTGGACGCACCTCCAGGTGACCGAGATGCGCGCGGGCTTTGCGATCGGCTTCTGCATCCTTTTTGCTTTCATCGGCACGTTCACCTACGTCAATTTCGTTCTCGTCGCGCCACCTCTTGGCGTCGGTATGATGACTCTTGGCTTCATTTACTTCGTCTTCCTGCCGTCGATCGCCACCACGCCCCTTGCCGGAGCGATCGCCAAAAATCTGGGTCACAAAGTATCTCTTTGGGCTGCGCTCGCGATAGCCGCTTGTGGGCTACCGCTTCTAGTCGTTCCCCGGCTAACCGCCATTCTTGTGGGAATGGTTTTGGTAGCGGCCGGAACATTTCTGGCTCAAGCTCTGGCTACCGGCATTGTTAGCCGCGCGGCGAAACACAATCGCGCCTCTGCGAGCGGCATCTATCTCGCCAGCTACTTTTCCGGCGGCCTGATCGGCACAGCTGTTCTCGGGCAGATCTTCGATCGGTTCGGATGGGCCGCCTGTGTGGCTGGGATCGGTGTATCCCTTGCCGTCGCCGCTTGGTTGACCCAGCACCTAAAACCTGCGCGCTAACTATCGGAACGCCGCGACGCGGGCTGCATTTTCGGATATGACACGGGCGTTATCG
This sequence comes from Hyphomicrobium sp., assembly GCF_003987855.1. Classification (GTDB taxonomy): domain Bacteria; phylum Pseudomonadota; class Alphaproteobacteria; order Rhizobiales; family Hyphomicrobiaceae; genus Hyphomicrobium_B. Next base: position 45,808 of record NZ_RXIZ01000003.1, on the reverse strand, counting down.
CTTTCGGCATTTCCCGCCGGCACGCCCCGTATCATGACCCTGGGGTTCGACCAAACCGGCACGCGCGGGCAGCCATCGCAACTGTCTTTGTACGCCATCATCGTTCGCCAGTTCTTGCCCGAAACATAGCCATGACCAAAAGAGAACGGATCTTTGCTGTCATCGAGCGCTTCGTCATGCCGTGCACCAATGATGTGGCCGATTTCGTGAGCCAATGAATACATGTTGGCGGCACATTCGTGATGAACGACCGTGAATGCCCGGTCTGCATCCACATGCACTCCGGCTGAGAGACCGCACCCGTGGGGATCGTCAACGATCAACACACCAACGTCGGCTTTATAACGGTCGCGGAGCGCATGAACTTCGTCCATGTAGCCGTCATTCTTGTCGGCAAACCGAAATACGTGTTCGAAGTGGGAGCCGCTTTCGACGTAGTCAGTTTCGTACGCGTAAGCGAGTTCCAGCTCCACGTTATCGATGCCACTCATGCGAAACGATTCATTCGCATCCTCGATCGCAAGCGGAATGAGATCCATCTTGATGTCTTGATAATGAGCCGCGGCCGCCTTCGTATAGGCGACGATGAGGCGAATGACGGCTTTTGGCGTCGCCACTTGCGGCAACGAGCCGACCCGAATGATATCCAGTGGCCCCGGTGCAATAACGCCGGCCGAGGCCGAAGGTATGTCCCGCGCCTCCTTTACAGCTTTTTCGGTGCCGCCGTCCTTTGGTGCCCCGGCGCCGCGAACACCGGTCAGCGCGCTCGGATCTCCCTGTGTGACGAGCGGATCCTTCGCGAAATGCATCTTTTCCATCATGTTGAAAGGCATAGGCGCATGTTCTTGGGGCATGCGGGCAGGGTCCATCTCGATGACCGCTTGCATGTCTCCCCCAAGTTCGTGAACGGAGTAGACATGGCCACGGTAAGTGACGGAGCCCGCCACGCGCCCGGTTGCCCACCATAGGATCGTCACGGGTTCGCCGGTTTCCGTTACCACGCCGTGCCAGGCATACCCATCATCGCGCTTGTGCAGGCTGATCCGCTTCGCAGTTACGGCGACGCCGCCAGCAAGGGGAATTACGATTTCGCCTCCAGACAAAATATGCTCAGCGACGGCCGCGGGAGCGACAGACATAACGGCGGCACCAACTGCAGCCTTGGTGTCCATGGCGGCGTGCATCACCGCACTCTGAGCTGCCGACATCCCCTTAGATTCAGCCATTGGGAGCAGTAGGTGATTTGCGGCAGGACTGAGCTTTTGCGCATTTGACCCCGCCTTCTGCGCAAGAACGAGGAAGGCTTCCCATTGCCCTGAAGGTATTTTCCAGATCTCTGCTTTGCTCATTTCCAGGACTTCACGGTCCGGCTTGCCGGCGGCTTCGTACAACTGCGAATAAGCAGAACTTTGCTGCTGCGGTAGGTTGGTCAACATGACATCGAGGGATGACGATGCATCAAATCCGCCAGCCAACGTGGCTGCCACACTTGCGGCAGCAAACAAGCCCATCCGAACGAGCCTACGTTGACGCACGGCGGTCATCGAAAAACCTCCAATAAAGAAAGCCCCGCAGCAGATGTGCGAGGCTTCTCGGCATGCTCTTCGTCAGCGCATCACTTGCCGTGCTTCGCCTGCATGTCGGCCTCGATCTGGTCCCAAACGCCATGGGGCGAGAAACCATCCCCGGCCTTGCACGAGTTGTAGGCGTCGAGCGACTTACGGACCGCATCCGCCAACTCATAGCCTGACATCTTGTCGATGTAGATCGACATCTTACCCATGTGCGTCTTGAAACCGCCGTCGCAATCTTCGGCTGCGTAAGTCGGAGTTGCAATCGCGGCAAAAATGGCAACGAGCGTTGCTGCTGAAGCGAGTTTCATTGATTCTCTCCTGGTGTCTTAGTTGCCCCTGCGAAGCGGGGTTGGGGAGAACCTATGAGCTTCCTAAAATCGACTGAAATGCCGTTTGGCACTGGAATTGATAGCTCGGTGCTATCCCCGGCAGCATCCAGCCTCAATTGATAGGCAGCGACTATCGACTTGGAAGCCAATCGATATTTTCGTGACGAGAGCCGCTTGGCCATTTTCCCCCTGACAATGATCGCTGAGATCGTGATGAAGAAGGAAGATGGTCATGCTCGTGAGGTCTGGGATATTCAGCGCTCTAATAGTCTCGCTGCTTCTAGCTTTGCCGCCGATGAGTTATTCGGCTTCGTCCTCCGACGGAGCGCCGGACAACGGCATCATCAAAGTGAAGAGCGTCTACAGCTTTGGTGAAACTGTCGCTCGTCTCAAAGCCGATATTTCGAGCAAGGGCATCATGTTCTTCTCCGCCATCGACCAGTCGCAACTTGGCGCAGGCGCCGGCATTACTCTCAACCCTTCGACTTTATTGATCTTCGGCAACCCGCCACTGGGAATTCAGTTTTTGACGTCAAATCCCGATTCCGGACTCGACTGGCCCGTGCGCCTTCTCGTCCGAAAGGATAGAGACGGGCAAGTCTGGGCCGTCTACACAGACTTCGGATGGATCGCCCGCCGCCATGGCATTAGCGACCGTGACGCGCAATTCAAAATGGCATCAGCAGTGATTGCTTCGATCACATCGAGCGTCGCGTCAAAGCGATGAATGAGAGGCCGCTATGACGCTGCACCCCAACTATCGCTCAACACCGGCAATGCAAGCACAACATCACGACCGCACCACCGGATACGGCCAAATCGTTCTGGTGCTGCAAGGTGGTGGCGCGCTCGGAGCTTATCAGTCGGGTGTCTATCACGCACTGCATGAAGCGGGTATCGAGCCTGACTGGGTGATTGGAACGTCGATCGGGGCAATCAATGCAGCTCTCATCGCAGGTAATGAACCAAGCGACCGGCTTGATGCTCTGCATGAATTTTGGCAACGAATGGCTCAGCGCTCGGCGTGGGACCCTGCGATGCTATGGCCGCAGGCGGGGACGATGTTTTCTTACTGGCAGGCTTTGTCGAGCGGTATTTCGGGGTTTTTCAGGCCCAATATGCTTGCCTTTCTCAATCCCCATTTCCCGCTAGGTGCAGAGCGCGCTGGCTACTATTCCACCTCCGAACTCGAAACGACACTGAACGATCTTATCGATTTTTCACTGATAAGACGGAACAAGCCTCGATTGACGGTCGGCGCCGCTCAGGTGCGGACGAGCCGAATGCACTACTTCGACAGCCAGCAGACAGAAATCACCGCGAAGCACATCATGGCATCGGGTGCTTTGCCACCGGCATTCCCGGCTGTGCGTATCGACGGTGAACTCTATTGGGACGGCGGTATTCTCTCTAATACCCCGGCCGAAGCGATCTTCGATGATTATCCGCGCAAGAACTCATTGGTCTTTGCGGTTCATATGTGGAACCCGACGGGACCGGAACCCTCGACGATTTGGGACGTGCTTCATCGCCAGAAGAATATTCAATATTCAAGCCGGGTGGCTACGCACATCATGCGCCAGGCGCAAATTCACCGCCTTAGGCACATAATCAAAGAGCTCGCGATGCATATTCCTGAGGAACTTCGCTCGCGCGAGGACATCAGAGAACTCGCAAGCTACGGATGCTTGACGCGCATGCACTTCGTTCGCCTCCTCTGGCAAGGCCACGAAACCGAGGACCACACAAAGGATGTCGACTTCACCTTATCCGGAATCAAGAAGCGGTGGCAGGCCGGCTATGAACAGACGATGCGTGTGATCGAGCAAGCGCCATGGCAACGAGAAATCGACCCGATCGAGGGCGTTTTCCTCCACGAAGCAGGAGACTCTAAGCCGATCGAAAGCATCAGCGCCGTTAACAACGAGACGTTTGTGCGGAAGACTTGACTGCTGATGCAGCAAAGGTGAGCGATCGCGGCTCTACGAAGCTTTATCCAGCGCTGAAAGGATCGCGTCGATGTCCATCCTGTGGCGAAAATCAGGATCGACGAAGCGGTCTGCGATCAGACCATCTCGGCCAACAACAAAGGTGGCTGGTATCGGCAGAAACCAGCTCTCACTTCTGTTGTACTGCTGCAATTCGATCCCGTGCTTGAGGTAGAGATCGCGAAACTCATCACCTAGCCAGATCGCCAAACCAAGATCGAGCGCATAACCGTTGTCGGCGTCGCATAGGAATTGAATGGTGTCATTAAGTTCCAGCCCAAGTCGGCGCGGTTGGAACTCAGGCATGATCGAGAAGACCAGCGCATCTCTTTGCGCGAACTCGTGGAGAGCCGACTGAAGCGCGAGCAGTTCGATCTGGCAATATTCGCACCAGTGCCCACGATTGAAACTGATGACGACGGGTCGCTTGCCGATGAACTCTGCCAGCTGAGTGACGCGATTGTTCTCGTTGGGAAGTACAAAGGGCGGCATCGGCTCGCCCGGCCTCGGCGCACCGCTACCGGCATCAGCAGATTTCAGCCTCGCAACGAGATCGTCATAGACGGCGGCGAACTCAGGCGCAAACTGGCAAACAGCCGAGGAAAATTCTTTCAAGCGCTCTCTAAGAGGCTCGTCCGAAGAACAAATCCGACGGAACGCGTCTTCAAGACTATTATCATTCATCGGAATTGAGCCGTTGAGATGTTCTTGGAGCAAGATACAGCGTTCTCGGAATCGTTGAGGGCTTGTGCCGCCAGCTTTCCTTCATTTCCGCACCCTATCTGGTTTCATCCGAGGGGGGCGAAACGACGTTCGATATTGCGGCGCGCAGAGCTTCGACCTGAGCTGTATCGACAGTCTTGCCGAGCTTCGCAATCAACTTTGCTTCCGCCGCGCACCAGTCGGGCTCACCACAAAAGCGATGGGCCAGCGTGATCCAGAGATAGGCTTCCGTGGTGTTCTTATCGACGAGGACATCGTCGCGATAGAGGTTAGCCAGAATGTTCATTCCGTTCGAGATCCCGAGCGAGGCGGCCTTGCGCGCAAACTCCGGAACCTTGCGCCGGAGATCGGCGTCCTTGCCGTATTTCGCGCCATACCACGCGAGGGCCAGATAGCCTGATGCGAGATGATTGGCGATGAATTCGTTTGCGATCGCGACAGCTTTCTCATTGCCCTGAAGCGCCATGTCGGTGAGCTCTGGTCCCGTAGGCCCAAGCGATTGAATATCGACGTCCATCTGTTGGGCCACTGTGCTCGCCCCTCCGGTGCCCTCGCGCGCCGCGAGCGTCACGAGTTCGCGCGCCGTGCGATGATCTTGCAGGACGAGCTGACCTTCCTCCAATATTTGCGCGAGCTTCATGCGAGCCGGTCCCACACCCATATCGGCCGCTTGACGTAAGTACATCAACGCCTGTCCATCATCCTTTCCGACAACGGGTCCAGCAAAATAGACGTTCGCCAGATCGAACTTGGCCACGCCGATCCCTTTATCGGCGAGCTTGGTGAGGACGGCGACCGCGGCGGGTGTCGGTGAGGTGCTCATCGCATCGGCGGCCGCAAACTCACCCAGCATGTCGATCAGAAAATCGCTGAGGTGAAGTGTGTTTTGCAGCTTCGCGACCGCTTCGCCGGGATAATCGATGTTGGGGAGCAGCCTATTGGCGGGAGCAACAACAGGACTTTTAGGAGGCTGCGGGGTGACTTCCAGAACGGGTGGCGACGGTGTGGTCACCGGCGCGGCAGGTGCCGATGCCTGTGCAGAGGGCTTGACTGGAGGTTGCACCGACGACGGTGGCGAGACTTTACCCGACGTATCTACCGGCGGCGCCTCGGCAGCGACGTTGGGCGGTGCATCTGGCGGCAACGCGTCGTGTGTGGCGGCCGCCACCTCTTTGGGAGGGTTCAAAGTGATTGCCGTGTCCTGTGTAGATTTCACCGCTTCCTGAGGAGGCTGCGTTGCCTGAGCGCTTTCTTTCCGAGGGGATGACATTGGCCAGAAAGCGAAGATCAGAACGGCCCCGGCCGTGATCGCCGCGACGCCGCTCCAGATGAATGATGGAGAGACAGCCGGAGGCGGAGGCGCAGGGTCGGGCGAAGGTATTGGCGCTTGAGAGGAGAGTTCTTCTCCGCAGACGGGGCAGGCGGTGAGACCCGCGGCTTGAAAAACGTGACCCTGGCTGCAGCGCGTGAGCCGTCCTGTCATGTTGTGCTCGACCTCTCACACATACCAAGGACTAACGTGACGCTTGCCGGGCCGGGATATCTCGTATCCCCTTCAGCAATTGGCGCACGTCTTCATACTGTTCATCAGTGATCTTATCGAGGAACATGCTGATGCGTTTGTCGATCAACACTGCATCATCGCCGAATACCGCGTTCTCACGAGCGATGTAGGCCAACGTCACGGCCTCGGGGACGTTTCTGGGTGTTGATTCGCCGTTGAACGACCATTCCGCGACGGCCTCAATGCAAAGGGCATCGAACGTGCGGGCGCCCTTGGCGATCAGTTTGCGTCCGTAGTCCGGGTTCTTGTCCGTCCCCTGGCCTTCGTGGATGAAGGAGCCTGCCCAATAATATGCGCTGCCCGAACCCTGCGAGATCAGCGTGTTCGCAATGCCGAACGCTTCTTGATAACTTCGGCCAAGGGCGAGCTCGAGGTCCGTCCGCGTTGGCTTGATTTCGGCTCTCGGCACGCCCATCTCCGACAAGATACGGTTGGCCTCGCCGCGATCTTCCTTGGCCGCCATCATCAGCCACGCCTTGGCTTTGCTCGGATCGCGCGGAACACCGGGATAGTCGCCGTTGCTAAAGATCTTCCCGAGCCGCAGTTGCGCCGGGTAAAATCCGCCGTTAGCGGATTCGGCATAGAGACCCAACGCGTTCGCGGCGTTTTTCTGAAACCCGTTACCCGCCGCTACCATCTCCGCGATATAGAAAATTGCCGCCGGATTGCTCTTGGCCACATCAGACATCAGCCAGGCTTTGGCAGCCGCATAGTCCTTGCGCGCGTAGGCAGCGTCCGCATACGAGATCGCCAGCAGTTCGCGCGCGAGCGGCGTGAAAGCGTATTTGTCTTCGAGCGCGGCGATCGCCGCATCGGAAGGCGGGGCACCGGATTGCGCTCCCGATGCATTGCCGGTGTTTACCCCGGCGATCTGCTTGCACCCGTCGACGATTTTTGCCAGTTCATCGAAGCGGCCGCCGGTCTCGACCATGTAGACCTTGCTGTCGCCGAGGATTTCCACGCGCTTGGCAGCCTTCATCGCTGAAAAGAGCGGCTCCGTCGGGGCAACATCTGCCACGAGCCTGTGCCCGTTCTTGACTGTCAGGATACGCTCGTGCGTGAGCTTGAAGTCCTGACCATCGATGCGCAGCGAAAGATCGAGCGTAAACTCGACACCATCGACCTTAATCTTCGGCGCAGGTTGTTGGTTGAAGAGATCCGCGGAATTGCCATCGGCGTACATCCAAACCGTGATCGCGCCGCTGCCGAAGCGATCCTTACTTGGATCTTGACAGACGAGCGCAGCGACGACTCCCGTCTTGCCACGCATCCCGATCGCGAAATCCTCGGCTGCCTGTTCGAGGACGACACGGTGCGTCGCCTGTTTCGCTGGAGAATAGTCCGACATAAATCGAGCGCCCGCCATAGGGTCCAGGCCGGCGTCGTCAAAGGCCGGCTCTACGGGAGGTGGCGACGGCGTGCCTTCCTGGGGAGCCTCAGGCTCGACTGAGGGTTGCTCTGTGGGTTGTGGTGCTCGCGGGGCAGCGGCTGCCTTCAGAGTAGGTTGCGATGGGCTCGCAGCCGGTCCGGGCTGGGGTGCTGGCGGCGCCTGAGTGGGGACGGCTTGCGCCGGCGGGGTTGTATCCTTGGTTTCTTTCACACCGGACGGAGCCGTCGCTGGCGGGTGCTCGTCGGCCGGTGGTTTCGCCTGTTCTGACGGCGCAGGTGGTTTGGTCACAGCGACTGAAACCGGCGGTGACGGGACCGGAGAAGGGCTCCGCGATGTCAAATACCAAACAGAACAGGCGAGCACGACGAGAACTGCGCCAACCACCGCATTGAGCGGGAATGTCAGCAGGTGTTGGAGAAGACCGTTCGACGGCACCGGCGCCGGTTTCGGCAACGGTACATCCTTCTTACTGGCGGTATCATCGTCGGTGGCGAAGATTTCGCCGCACTGGGGGCACGCGGTGTTTTGATCGAGGTCGAAGACGTGACCTTGCCTACAGCGCACCAGTTTGGTCATGCTCGTCAGTTCCTCTCCCCACGTCTCCACGCTGCGAATGAAATGCGCAAGGCTATTTCTGCATCTCGCCGTAGACTTGCTTGATCTGCTCCATCGTCAATGCTCCCTCGGAATACTGCCGAGCGAGCAACTCCACCAGAGCAGCGGGCAGCTTCATGCTTCCTTCGATGGCGCTCTTGGCTGCCATCAATTTTATTTCCTTGTCTTGCCGGCCTTGCGCAATGACTTTTGTCCAGGCCGCCGCGGCGCTGTCCGATATCGCTCCGGACGCTACCAGCGGGCCCAGGGTCGCATCGACGCGTCCATTGCTGTTAGCCGCCGGTTGCGATGATGGCGGCGGCTGAACCGCGTTGAATTGAGGCTTACTGGGAGCGGATTGGACCGCCGCGCCAAGGAGCCCCAACACCTGCTCACGCGTCGTCTGCCCATCGTTAACTGCTTTTGCCAACGCGGCGGCGAGCGGCACCGCGACGCCGACCCTTGCTCCGCTCACCTTCGGAGTTTGCAGGATCGCGAGTTTCGTCGTGTCGTATTTCACAGGCCCGCTGACGTTCGCCTTCTTGAGCAGATCCGCCCACATCTTCGCCTCGTCCTCCGACACCACCTTGTTGTCGATTGCACGCGCGAATTTATTGGCGAGCTCCGGGGGCATGCCTTGATTGCGGAGGCCTTCAGCTATGGGGTAGAGCGCTGGATCGAGCGCATCCGGCCAATCCTTCATCTTCTTGACGGCGGCACTGAGCGTCGTCTCATCTGAATACGCATGTTCTTGCGCTTGAGTGCGCACGGTCGGCGGCGCGCCCTTTTCTTCCAGCAGTCCGCTGAATTCACCGGACTCCATACCTGCGTTGCCTGTCGGAGCGTCTTTCAGATCGAGGACGAGCTGGCCCCACCGGAAAGCTGCAGCTGGCGTCATTCGATTGGCGGCCACCGCTGAGGCCAGCTCTTTGGCTACATCTTCCGGCACCTTGGCCTTGACGAGATAGCTCGCGAAGGCGCGGTCGACGTCGGTCTCGCTGCCGGGCTTGTCTTTCGAGAAACAGGTTAAATCCTCGCAGTCGGACGCCTTCAGCGCGCTGAGATCTTTTTCGACTTCCGCGCCTTCAACTTGCCCGGGTTCGATCGAATTTGCGGTCGTCTTCACGCGGCCGACGAATCCGACTGTCTCGTCCTGTACGTCGAAGGTACCGAGCGGATGGACTAAGTTTTTGACATGAACCTCGGCTTTGACGTGACAGGTGCTGTGATCGCCCGGCACGCCATTCAATCTCAGAAAAAAGACGTCGGTCGTCTTCTGTCCGTCTCCAATCGGAAGAGAAGCGCGGCTAACACCGCCATCATCATCGAGCTTCCAGGTGGACTGCGCGGTTTGAAATGGCAAATTGGAGGTGAGCGTTATTGGCGCGGACGTGCTGCCGTCGGCGCCGGTCAGGCGCATAAGGGGAACAAAGCGCGTTCCCACGCACCCGCTCCATGTCAGCTGGGAAATGACGAGAGGCGGATCGCCCTGATTTCTCTTGAGCCTCTCGATTTCCTGCTTGAGATCTTCGATTTCCTTTTGCAGGCGGGCGATCTGCGACGCCTGCTGCTTAACCTTGGAATTGAGGCGTTCGACCTCTGTCCGCGCCTCGGCGAGATCGGTCTCCAGCTGCTTGATCTGTGCCTGAAGCTCGTCGATCTCACGGTCGGTCAGCCTGCCCTTGCCCGCCCTTTGCAAAGCCTCCTTGACGTTTTTGAGCGTCTCGCTGCTTTGGCTTTGGACCTTGTCCATCTTCTCTTGGACGTTCTTGGTGAGCCCCTCGATGTTGATGTTGACGACGTAGTACGGCATGAGCAGCACGACCAGAACGAGAAAGGCGCCCATGGCCTTCGTGATGACCGCCATCATCGCGATTTCGCTGCCCGCCGAAGGGTCAGACCGGCGCGGGCGCTTCATGACACGACGTGTCCCGTGTTCTCGGGAATGTAGATCCGGTTGATCAAGTTCTTCAGGCAATATTGCCCGGCTTCGTTGAGGGCGCTTTCTTCTTCCCTCTGAACCGCATGCTGGAGAAAAACGATGATTGCGCTGACGATCAGGGCAACCAGGGTCGTATAGAAGGCGACGCCGAGAGCGCCAGTGACCTGGCCTAGATCCGGATTGTTCGGATTGATGTATTCGAGCGCCACCGCGATGCCGACAACCGTTCCAATAAAGCCGATCGTCGGGATCAGGTAAGCGATATAGCGAACCGTCTGATATCTGAGATCGAGTTTGTGGATCATCAGATCGAGGCTCGACGTCAGGATGGCGACAGCCTGATCGACCGAGCGGCTGGACTGGAGCTGGGTGATCGAGATGTCGATGAGATAGGGCAGAAAACCGTTCTGACTGTCATAAAGACGGGAGACGTCGCGACGGATGACACCGAGATCGCTGATTTGCAGGACGGTCTTATCGTCTTCCGGCAAAAACTTGCGATGCAGAAATGCGCGTTCGTATCTCGCGGTTCGCCACCGCACATAGAGATCGGCGATGCCGACCGCGAAGATGAGGTAGGTCGCGTTTTGGATCGTGAATGGGTAGGGAAAAACGCTGTACTTGTGATGATCGAGCAGAAGCGCGGCGGCCGGCGACCCGAACGGAAGCAAGAATGATAGCGCTGTGATGATGGCTATTGCAGCGGCCAGGGCGAACAGCATCGCGGACCAAGCATTCGGCACAGCTTTTGCAGCCGCTTGTTTCCCCGGCATCGTTTCCCCCTACGCTGTTCGGACGAGACACGTTCAGCCTAGCGATTAGTCCGCTAACGTGCAATCGTATGTAGCCGCTGCGAATTCCGCTCTAGCCGCTCTGGCATCGTCGAGTCGGCATTTGTCTCCCTAATCACGACGTGAAACTGTCATCTCGCCGGCCATTCGATTGGGCGAAGAGCATCCCGCTGGACAACGCTCGGTCGGCAGACCCTGCAGACGGAGTACAGGTGCGATGGCTGCCCTGTACTTGACCGCAAGTCGTCGCCATGGTCTCCGATTTCTGCCGAGGCAAATCGCGGTACTGCCAGGACAGCGCATGGCTGTCTAAATCGACGATAGTGCCGTCGAATGTCTGTACGTCTGTACCAGACCTTATTGGGGGAACGTCGATGAAATCTTCCAGCGCACCAAACGCCACAAACGAGGCATCGGAGATCGCGGTCGAAGCCGTTCAGCATTCCTCTGGGAATTTGCTGACCGTCATGATCTCCGGGCTGGCACTCACTGCATCGGCCGTGTCGCTATGGGAGACGACACTCAGGCAGCCGGAGATCAAGCTCTACGTTTCCGAGAACATTCAATATACGCGTGACCCTTACGGTCCGTATGAAGTTCTAGCCGTCCCAGTCACCATCACCAACAGCGGAGCACGGGATGGCGCAGTGCTCTCACTTCAGCTGGAAGCGAAAAATCTCAAGACCGGCCAAGTAGAGAAATTCAAAAGCAATTATGTTGCTGATGCCCAGTATTTTGGCGGGCGAGACGATGTTGCGGCGCGCGTGAAACGTCCGAAGACGCCGTTCGCGCCGATCTCGGTATCCGGTCGAAGCGCGTTCACCGGCACGGTCCTGTTCTACAGTGCGGGAGGCGGCGAGAAGAACTTGATCGAACCCGGGACCAAGATCGAGATGATCCTCTCCGTCACGCTGCCGGCTCAAACCGATTGGCTCGACAAGGCGCTCGCTTCGACGCCGCCCGCAGCCACGATAGAGGCAGAGGTGCCCGCCTTCTTCCCTGGCGCGCTCCTGAGCGGAGATAACGCGCCGCTAAAGGTTTCCTCAGGCACGTTCTAACTTCTGACGGATCATACCGCCAGTACGGTCGCTGAGTTGTGAGGGCGCGCGTACGGTGCGAAGTTCATAAGCGATCAAACGAACGCGCGCCTGGAGGCTTTTGACCCTTTCAGCTGCGCAATCTCTTTTGCCAATCCTTTGGCACGTGCCCAGCCGGACCGGGTACAGGCTGGTCTACAGGATGACTGTTCGGGGGTGCGAGTTCTGGGCCATAGAACGCCTCGTTTGTGCGGTAATCGTAGAACCAGTGTTCGCCCGGTTCGAAGCTCGCGATGATGGCGTGACCCGTTTCGGCGGCATGCTTCGACGCATGCTGACTTGGTGAACTGTCGCAACAGCCGATTTCACCGCACTCTGCGCAGCGCCGCAAATGGAACCACCAGCCACCCGTGGAAAGACATCTGGCGCAGCCGGTGCCGCTCGGCTTTGAATCGCGATTGATACCGTTTGTTTTTGACACGACGCACCCCAAGCTGAAAAAAGGCTTTGGCGCGGACCACATCTTCGTGCGCCGGTGGACATAGCTTCCAGCAGGAACTCCCGTAAATGTCGGCGTTCGATATTGGCGCTCTTCTTCTGGTCCTCGCTACCGCCATAGGTATCATCAACGAGCGATATCTGCATCTGCCGAACGTCATCGCCCAGCTCCTTGGGGCGCTCGCGGTTTCCATCATTCTATTAGCAATCGCCCGTGTCACGGGGCATAGCCAGTTCGCTGTCGTCCTCCAGAGGCGAGTGGACGATGCGCATCTTCCAAAAATTTTGTTGGATGGTGTTCTCGCGTTGCTCCTCTTCGCGGCTAGCCTGCAAACAGACGTATCCAGCTTACGTCGTAACGCGGCGTCCGTATTCTGCCTCGCGACTTTGGGTGTCATCCTATCGTGTACTGTCTTTACGTTGTTGTTTTGGGCGATTTTGCAGATCTGCGGTATGCCGATTCCATTGTCCTGGTGCTTTGTTTTAGGCGCGATCTTGGCGCCGACAGACGCAGTCGCGGTCGAAGAACTCCTGAGTAAAAGCGCCTTGCCGGAATCGTTAAAAACGATCGTCGTCGGCGAGAGCCTGTTCAACGATGGCACGGCAATCGTGCTGTTTCTTGCGTCGCTAGCTATTCTGACGGGCCAGCATGACGTGCTTGGCAACGGGCATCTTCTCTATGCCATGGTTGTGGAGGGCGGCGGAGGCGCCGTTTTAGGTCTGGTTACGGGGCTTGCGGCGTCATTCATTATATCGATGGTCCGCGATGACGAGATCGCCATCTTTGGTTCGCTCGCCCTGGCGCTTGGTACATATAGACTTGCATCCGCTTTCGAGCTGTCTGCTCCGGTTGCGGTCGTCTGCTGCGGAATTCTTTTGTCGAACCGATTGGCGCCGGGAGAAAAGTTGCGGCGAGCCAAGCTCAACGAATGTTGGTCCCTCGTCGATGGACTTCTGAATGTTTTCCTGTTCATGCTTTTAGGATTCGAGATTCTGACCCTGAATTTCAGTCCACTCGCTCTCTTGTCCGCCGCTGTCGCGATACCGCTGGCCTTCATAGCCCGCTATTTCAGTATCGTGCTGCCGTTCTCGATATTTGGGTTTGGATTGCGCGGTGACCGGCGAATTCCCATCTTGATGACCTGGTTGGGCTTGCGCGGCGCTATCTCTGTTGCACTCACGCAGGTCGTGTCCGACACCGGGGCCTATCGTGATGCACTGGTCGCCGCATGCTATGCGGTTGTGATCTTCACGATCGTCTTTCAAGGTCTGCTTGCGCCGAAGGTCATTCGCGGACTTCTTTCGCAGGACGATCGACGCCTCAACACGGCTCCGTGACCTTATCATCTGATATGGGACGGAAGGTTCGGAGACGATCATGTTTGAAGTCGTGTTCTTGGGTACCTCCGCCAGCATTCCCTCCACGGAGCGCAATCAACCTGGGCTCCTCGTCTCGTTCGGAGGCACGCGGATGCTGGTCGATTGCGGCGAGGGCACCCAGCGGCAGATGCTAAGAGCAGGTGTCGGCTTACGGCGCCCGCATCGCATTCTTTTCACGCATGCTCACTTCGACCATGTTCTCGGTTTGCCTGGGCTACTCGCTACACTTGGCCTGCAGCAATCGCATGGGCCTATCATGATCAACGGGAGCCGGCATACGCTTGAGATCGTCGCGGGCATCATCGCGGGCTTTTGGCCAAACCAGTGTCCTCCGATCGCGCTGGAGCTAGAGCCCTTAGAGGGAGGGCAGCGGATCGAAGTGGACGGTTTTGCGATCAGCTGCTTCCCGGTCTCACACTGAGACAGCGACAGCTTAGCGTATATTTTCGAGGTCGCGCCACGCCGCCATCTTCTGGCGGAGCGTCTGCAAGAACTCGGCGTGCCCGACGGTCCCATCCGAAGCAGGCTTGCTAGCGGAATGGAGGCAACGCTTCCATCGGGCTTGAGTATCAGGCCTGATGATGTTCTGGGCCCCCCCGAAGGCGGGCGTAAACTGGTGGTGGTCGGCGATATCGAGTCGACCCAGGGGATTGCGCAGCACGTACGCGACGCCGACATGCTGATCATCGAAGCGACATTTCTTGATCGCGATGCAGCGATCGCGCGCGATTACGGCCATTTAACTGCGGCGGAAGGCGCCCAGCTGGCCGCGCAGAATGGCGTGCGACGGCTGGTGCTGACGCATGTCTCGGGCCGATATGGCGCGGGAGAAATTTTCGCAGAGGCCAGCGCGATCTTCCCGGGCGCAGTTGTCGCTGCCGATTTCGATCGGTTTTCAGTTTAGTCGGTTTGCCTGCCTTCTTTGGCGTCAGGGTTACTCAGCTATGATCTCACCCGGGAGTGCCTCATAGGGATCCGCATGAGCCACCGCTACCGTCCTGAGTTTCGTGCCGGGCATGATTTCGAATCGTGGATCGAAGTCGACCATCAGGCCGGCCAGCTGGTAAAGAATCTGGACGTCTCCTTGGACCTTTGCGGTGCCGTCCGCGATTTGGGCTTCGAGGGTTTTTAGGCCCATCATCGTTTGCTCTAACGCGGAGCGGTCGATCGTTAGAGTGAGATCCGGCTTTTCTGACTGAAAGCCCTGGATGTTGGTCAGCGTTGCGTTGGCAAGCTCAATGATGAATTTCTCGCCGTTGTCGGGTGTGATTAGATTTATCGTGAAATGCAGGTCTTCAGCCTTCGTAGCATCCATGCGAATGGCGAGAAAATTTAAGAACAGTTCGGTCGACATGGCGCGGATCACGTCCGGACTGCTGGAACTCGCGGTCTCACCTTGCGGAATGCCGGTCCGAAGTTCGTAGGCGCCTGCGAGGAAACTGTTTCTCAGACCCGGATTTTCCTGCTGATAGCCGAGCTGCTCAAAGATGTCGGCCAGGAGATCTTTGGCCTCGCTGTTCTCGGGCTGCGCCTGAACCAACTTGTTCACAATTTCGGAGGCGAGCAGATACTTTCCCGCGTCATGCAGCTCGCGCCCGCGCGCAAGAATCTTATCGGCGCCTCCCATCATCTCAACATACAGGGGTGCAGAGTCTTCGGGCGAATGCGGTATCAGCGTTGTGGGATTGCAGTCCCAAAATCCCAGATAGCGTTGAATAACACCGCGGGCGTTGTGCTGAGGAGAGCCGTGGTAGCCGCGGCAATGCCATTTATCCTGCAGACTTTTAGGGACGGCATAGACGTTGTGGACCTGGTTGATGGTGACGCCATTGTTGGCCAGGTGCAGAACCTGATTGTTCATATTGGCGTAGAGATCGCGCTGAGCCCGCAAAACCTCCTGAATGCGCTCATTGCCCCATCTCGGCCAGTGATGCGATGCGAACATGACCTCGGCCTCAAGGCCAAACCGGTATAAGGCCTCGCCAATATATTTCGACCAATTGAGCGGATCGCGAACGGGCGCACCACGAAGCGTATAAATGTTATGGAGCGATGCGATCACATTCTCCGCCATCCAGAGCGCCTTCATTTCCGGGATGTATGTGTTCATCTCCCGGGGTGCTTCGGTATTCGGCGTATTCTGAAACACCATGCGCACGCCATCGACTTCAAGTTCCTCGATGGGCTGGGACACGAATTGGGTTGGCGCGATGAGACCGGAGGCTCCGGCAGAGACTGCTTGACCCAAGCCTTGCCCAACGTAACCGAATGGGCTCGCGGGCAGCAGTAGACCGTATTGATAGAAGAGGCGCCGGTTCATCGCGTTCCCAGCGTAGACGTTCTCCGAAATCGTGAAGTCCATGAAGCCCGCAGGCGCGATGATTGGAATCTTGCCCGAGCGCACGTCTGCGTCATTCACAATACCGCGGACACCGCCCCAATGATCACCATGGGTGTGCGAGTAAATCACCGCAGAGATCGGCAAACCCTCACCCACGTGGTCTTGGAATAATTTCCAGGCTGCGCGCGCCGTTTCAGCAGAGACGAGCGGATCGAAGACGATCCAGCCTGTTTTACCGCGAACGAAGCTGATGTCCGAAAGATCAAACCCTCGGACCTGATAGATGCCCGGGATGACCTCATAGAGTCCGTAGTTGTTGTTCAATCTCGATTGGCGGATCAGTGAAGGATGCACGCTTTCAAATTCCTCCTCACTGTTAAGGAATTGAAAGCGCTCCATGTCCCAGGCGACATGACCTGCATCCGCCATGATCTTGAGATCTTTCATGGGCGCAATGAGCCCCTTCTTTTGCTCCTCGAGATCTCTTTCATCGGCAAGGGGCAACGAGGCTTTCGCTTTGCGAAGCACCTCGAGCGTATACGTAGAAGGAGCCTTGCCTTTGGGATGAAAATGTCCGGCGGCCGGAACCGATGCCGGTTGTGCTCGCGCGGGGCTGTCTTCGAAGGCGAAGGATCCGGCAATGGCGAACGCCGCGCCGGCGGCGGGAAGCGTGCCGATGAATTCGCGGCGAGTGGCCATGAACTGCTCCAGATTTGGACGAATTGTACTGACGGTGCTGCGCTGATTTTAGGAAACGAACTACGACTGCGAAGGCCGAACCGACCATCACCATCATCCCTATACTGTATATCAAGCGGCGAACTCTGGGGAACACAAAGCCCCTCTTAACGAAGCACCGATAGCGAGCCGCCCGCAATGCTTACTTCCGCGACGCAACACAAATTTGCTCCAGGTCAACGATTTCCGAGCCAGGCGAAGTTAACAATCGATGGGATGACGGCGCGATGCACGGTGAGATCGAGGCTTCCGGCACGCTTGCGCACCTGGGGTAGCGGTCCAAAATGCAAGTTGAGCAACCGACGACGCAGAAGCCTGCCGAATTCACGGAAATGCCCGCCGCCGATCAGCGGGCTGGAGGCAAAGCTTTATCGCCGCAATCTCATCTCGGGATCGACAAAGACTCGCGGCGCTTTTTTCGATGGCGTCTGCTCGTCGCCGCACTCGCCGGTCTGGCGCTCGCAGTCGGTGGCGGCTATTGGTGGCTGCATCGCGTTCCGCCCCTTCCTGCCGCGATCGTATATGGCAATGGGCGCATAGAAGCCGACCCTATAGACATAGCGACAAAATTTTCGGGCCGCATAGCCCAATTGCGCGTCGATGAGGGAGCGAAGGTCGCCGCTGGACAGGTCCTCGCGGTGATGGATACCCGCGACCTCGAGACCTCGCTGAAGAAATCCGAAGCGCAGGCTGAGCAAGCAAAGAAGATCATCAGCGAAGCAAATGCGCTTCTCAATCAGCAGCATAGTCAGGTCATTCTCGCCCAGCAGGAGATGGCTCGCGCGGAGGCGCTGTTAAAGTCCGGCTGGGTCACGAAACAAGTTTTCGATCAGCGCGAGCAGGCGTTGAATTCGGCGAAGGCCGGCGAACTTGCAGCTCAGGCGAGAGTTACGGAGGCTGAGCACGCGCTTGAGGCCGCCAATCATGATGCAGACCTTTATCGCGTGAACATTGCCGACAATACGTTGGTCGCACCGAGAGATGGACGTATCGCTTACCGCATCGCCAATACCGGCGAGGTACTCGGAGCCGGCGGTAAAGTCTTCACGATGCTCGACTTCGGTTACGTCTACATGGATGTCTACCTTCCAACGCTCGATGCCGGACGTGTCCGAATTGGGAACGACGCACGAATTGTTCTCGACGCTTATCCCGATCACCCGATCCCGGCAAAAGTGACCTTTATCGCCGACCAGGCGCAATTCACGCCGAAAATGGTCGAGACACAGACCGAGCGTGACAAGCTCATGTTCCGCGTTCGGGTTCGCATCGATCCAGCACGATCGTTGGAGAAAGCTGACTATGTTCGCAGCGGTTTGCCGGGGGACGCTTATGTTTTGACGGACTCGAAGGCGGATTGGCCGGAGCGCCTCAAGGGGACGCCGTGAACGCGACAGGCGGACCAGCCGTCGCTTGCCTGGAAGGCGTCACCCACAGGTACGGCACCGTGGCCGCGCTCGACAATCTAACGATTGAATTGCCGTCCGGCCAAATGATTGGACTTATAGGCCCGGACGGAGTCGGCAAGTCAACGCTACTGGCGCTGATCTCAGGCGCACGGCAGATTCAATCCGGCCGCGTTACTGTCTTTGATGCCGACATGTCGAGCGCGGTCGCGCGAAGAGGGATTTGCCCACGCATTGCGTATATGCCTCAGGGATTGGGTAAGAATCTTTATCCGGACCTCAGCGTGCGAGAGAACATCGAGTTCTTTGCCCGTCTCTTTGGCCAGGCGCGATTGGAGCGAGAGGCGCGCATCGCCAACCTGCTTGAAAGCACGGGTCTGGAGCCATTCGCGGACCGTCCAGCCCAAAAATTGTCTGGAGGCATGCGGCAGAAGCTCGGACTTTGCTGCTCTCTCGTGCACGATCCGGATCTGCTGCTTCTTGACGAACCCACTACCGGCGTGGACCCCCTCTCTCGCCGCCAGTTCTGGGAACTCATCGGAGAAATGCGCTCGCGTCGACCGGGCATGAGTGTTGCGGTCGCAACGGCCTACATGGACGAAGCAGAACGCTTTGATTGGCTGGTGGCAATGAACGCCGGCAAAGTTCTGGCAACGGGCTCGCCATCGGACCTTAAGGAAAAGACTGCGAAAGGCACCATAGAAGAAGCTTTCATCGAGCTTCTGCCGACTGAAATAAAGTCAGGTCGACATACCCTCACGATACCGCCAAGAAGCCAAATTGCCGATGACGCGGTGATTGTTGCCCGCGATCTCACGCGTCGCTTCGGCGATTTCACCGCAGTAGATCACGTGAGCTTCGATATCGGGCGCGGAGAGATTTTCGGCTTCCTGGGCTCAAACGGCTGCGGGAAATCGACCACGATGAAAATGCTGACGGGGCTTCTGCCGTCGAATGAAGGGAGTGCAACACTTTTTGGCGATCCCATCGACGCCAACGACATGCGCTCTCGAATGCGCGTCGGTTACATGTCGCAAGCTTTCTCTCTCTACAGCGAGCTTACGGTGCGGCAAAATCTTGATTTGCATGCGAGGCTTTTCAACCTAGCGCCTGCCGCGATCAAGGATCGCCTTGCCTACCTTGTCGACCGGTTCGGACTGGCTGATTACATCGACAAGCTCGCGGAGGATCTTCCGCTCGGCATCCGGCAGCGACTGTCGCTCGCCGTTGCTGTCGTACACGAACCAGAGCTTCTCATTCTCGATGAGCCAACGTCTGGCGTCGATCCGATTGCGAGAGACGGATTTTGGGAGTTGTTGATCGAGCTGTCGCGAAAGAACGGCGTGACGATCTTTGTGTCGACGCATTTCATGAACGAGGCGGCGCGCTGTGACCGGATTGCGCTCATGAACGCCGGACGCGTTCTTGCGACCGATACGCCAGAAAACTTGATGCGAGCTCGCAACGCGGCAACGCTGGAAGACGCGTTCATTTCATACTTGGAGGAAGCCGCTCCCAAGCGGCCCAAGGATCATCAGCCTCAGTTTGAAATTGGCTCGCTGTCGGCACGGGCCGAAAACGCGACGGCGGAAGAGGTTTTGGAAAGTTTCTCCCCACGGCGGATGATGGCCTACACGATCAGAGAGGCTCTTGAGTTGTGGCGCGACCCAATCCGCATGAGCTTCGCGCTTCTGGGCACTGCCTTTCTCATGCTCATCTTCGGGTTCGGAATAACGACGGATGTCAATTCCCTGTCGTTCGCCGTCCTAGATCGTGACGACAGTTTCGAGAGCCGGGCGTATCTCGGCGAATTGCGAGGCTCGGCCTACTTCGTCGAACAGCCGCCGCTCAAGGACGCGGCTGACTTGCAGAACCGCTTAAAGAGCGGAGCGGTTTCGGCGACGGTGGAGATCCCGCCTGGTTTTGGACGCGATATCCGGCGTGGAAGGCCGACGGAGGTGGCCGTCTGGGTGGATGGCGCGATGCCGTTTCGAGCCGAGACCATTCGTGGCTATATTCAGGGTGCGCACCAGCAATTTCTCTCGGATCCGGCGATCCGGGGCCACGTCGGGCTGTCGAGGGCCGACGCCCCTGAGAACATCGAGGTTCGCTTCCGCTATAATCAAGATTTCGACAGCATCTATGCAATGGTGCCATCGACTATCGCGATGCAGCTGGCACTCATTCCGGCAATCTTGATGGCGCTTGCGATCGTACGCGAGAAAGAGCTTGGCTCGATCACGAACCTGTACGTTACGCCGGTCACGCGGCTCGAGTTTCTTATCGGCAAGCAGATTCCGTATGTTGCCGTGGCGATGATCAACTTCCTGGTTCTGTTCCTGATGGCACTCTTCATTTTCAACGTGCCGCTGAAGGGAAGCTTCTTGGCTCTATTGCTTGGATCGCTTGCCTACGTGACCGCCACCACCGGGTACGGGATGGTCATTTCTTCCTTCACGCGAACGCAGATCGCGGCCCTGTTTGGAACCGCCATCATGACGGTGCTGCCGGCCACGATGTTCTCCGGAATGATGACGCCGGTCTCATCGATCACGGGATTTGGCGCGATTCTCGGCCGGCTGTTTCCGATGACCTACTATGTCCCGATCAGCGTGGGAACCTTTACAAAGGGCCTCAGCTTTTTCGATCTCGCGCGGCATATAGGAATTTTAGCGCTTTTTATTCCCTGTCTCACGTTCCTCAGCTTGATCCTTTTGCGCAAGCAGGAAACGTGATGCTGATGCGCAAGCTTTCGAACATCTACTGGCTCGGGATGAAAGAGCTGCGCAGTCTCTCGCGCGACTGGGTCTTGCTTGGCCTCGTAATATATTCATTCTCGCTCGCTGTGATCGCACAGGCGCAGAGCAACTCGCAGGAGCTTCACAACGCCTCCATAGCTATCGTGGATGAGGACCATTCGGAGCTGTCGCGACGGATCGCGCAGGGCTTTCTGCCGCCCTATTTCAAGACGCCTCAGTACATCGACGAGCGCGATGTCGATCGGCTAATGAATACGGGGCAGTACACGTTCGTCATCGACATCCCGCCGAGATTCGAGAGCGACGTCCTAGGCGGTCGAAAGCCCACGATTCAAATCATCGTAGATGCCACTGCTATGATCCAGGCTGGGATCGGCTCGAGTTACGCCGAGCAGATTGTTGCTGCCGAAACAGCGAAATTCGTATCGCGCAGCGAAGCGACGCCCACCCCTGCAGTGACGCTATCGTTGCGTATTGCGTTCAATCCAAATGTCACGACGGCTTGGTTCACGTCCGTGATGGGCATCATCAGTTCGGTCAACATGCTCGCGATCATTCTGGCCGGCGCGGCAATCGTGCGCGAGCGCGAGCATGGAACGATGGATCACCTTCTCGTCATGCCTGTAACGCCTTTCGAGATCGCCATGTCGAAGATTTGGGCCAACGCGCTCGTGATCACAATTGCCGTCGCGTTGTCGCTGTTTTTTGTCGTTCAGCGATTGCTGCATGTCCCGATCGCCGGGTCCATCCCACTCTTCATGGTTGGCGTGATGATCTATCTGTTTTTCTCGACCGCGATCGGCATATTCCTGGCGACGATTGCGCGAACGATGCCGCAACTAGGATTGCTGTATATCTTGGTCGCGGTGCCTTTGAACCTTCTGTCCGGCGCCAATACCCCGCTCGAAAGCATGCCGCCGTTCCTTCGCGCGGTAATGCAGGCATCACCCTCGACGCACTTCGTGGCCTTCGCTCAGGGAATACTTTATCGCGGCGCCGGCTTCGATGTCGTTTGGCCAAAGTTCGTTGCCGTTGGCCTGATCGGGGGATTGTTCTTGCTTGTGGCGCTGCTTCGGTTCCGCAGGGTCGTAGCCCTATCAGGAGGCTAGTAGGCCCTTGGGCGCGGCTGACTAAGTCAGGGCGCCGGGTCCCAATAGTTCGGTTCGGAAATTGTTGCGGTGTTTGAAGCCGTTTCCTCCGCGAGGTAGCGGCGGTTCACCCAGCCTACCAACGTCCGATGCTTCACCGGACACCAATCGTTCTGGCAAGGTCCGGTGATCGCGATACCCCGGCTGTCCGGCGCTATCGATCCGACCGACTGATAGTCCGACGAGGGCCCGGTTCTGATGTTCAACACGTCTGAGGGATCGACACCGGCGACGCGGAACGGATGGCGCTCAACCGTCGGAGCCTGAACACGGATGGGCTCAACCTTGGCCGCACGCGCTTTTGCAGGTTTGAAAAACTGAGGCTTCACGGACGCGACGGCGACCTTGTCGTGATGAACGGCCGGCCGAACGGCAGGTCGGGGCGGGGGAACACTCATCGCGACGACCGTTTCGTGCGGCGGGGCCGTTTTTTTCACCACTGGAGCCGCAGCTGCCAAAGGCTTAGCTTGCGGAGTGACGGAGGACGATAACTTCGGTTTTGGCTCCGGCAATTCTGAGGCAGCGAGGATCGTGGGCTTATGCTCGGCCTTGTGCGCAGGCAGCTCGGACTTCTTGGGCGCCTCGGCCACGATCGCGGCTGGTCTGGAGACAGGTTGAGCCTGCTCGACAATCGTGCCCGTGCCGGTGTCGCCGTCGGACTTGCGCCACGTTAGATGCGTGCCCTCGATCGTGAACGTGGCACAGCGCTCTTCAGCGTCGAACCAACGAAACCACTTAAAGCAGACCTGATCTTGCGCGACCCACCAGCGACCCCGGTCCTTTGCCGCGCCAAGGACAGCTCCCAGAGCCGTTCCGGCTTCGCCTGTCATCATGCCATCATGGCCGATCCGCACGGACACAGTGCTCCCGACCGGCGTATCGATCGCGATCAAGGCTCCGGCGAGCGTCGTTTTGATCGCTTCGCCTTTAAGCTTCGCCTCCTCGGCAACCAGGGGGCTCGCGGCAAAACAGCCTAACAATAGTAGGAACTTGCGCACGTCATCTCCTGGCCGGGACATGTTAAGGACTTTGCTAGGGAAGTGTGGCAGAGATTCGATTGCGAGCCGGTAAATGTCCGTCCGATTGGCGACCTATCCGGCACCGGATTCTACCGATCGCGGGCAAAAAGGCCGAGATTGTGCCGGCACGAGCTTTGCGGCCCACGGCCGCCGTTCGGTTTTTGCGTAATTTGTTGTATGAGCGTTCGGCGAGCCAGGAGTGGGGCATCGCCTGTGATCACGCACAGCGTGCCAACTGGGGGATGGCAAAGTATGCGAGCGAGATGGAAGATTGCGTTGAGTGCGGCCATGGTCGCTTTGTCTCTTTGCCCTCCGGTGATCGCGGACGAGGCGTGCCCGGCGGGCGCGCTCGGCGTCTCCCGCACGATTGAGGTTGATCCGAAGGACGGGCCTTGGTTTGGAGAACCCCACGGTGACCGCAATTTCCTCGCGCCCGGCGAGGTCGTCCTGACATTCGACGATGGCCCGTCGCCGGCTGACACCCGTGAGATTCTGGCAGCTCTCGCCAAACAGTGCACGAAGGCGACCTTCTTCATGGTCGGCGAGATGGTGGCTGCGCATCCCGAAGTCGTGAAAGAGGTCGCTGCGCAGGGGCATACGATCGGTACGCACACATGGTCTCATCCCAACGTTGCGCGTCTCACCCTGCCGGAAATAACTCATGAGGTTGAGGCGACGATCAACATCGTCCAAAAAAACAGCCCCGAGCCTGTCGCACCGTTCTTCCGCTACCCGTACCTGAGCAGCAGCAAGCTTGCTGAAGACTATTTCAAGAGCCGGAACATCGCGCAATTCGCCGTGGACATCGACTCTTCAGACTGGCGGATGCGAAGCTCCGGCCCCGTCATTTCGCGTGTCATGGCCGGACTGAAGGCGCGCGGGCGCGGTATCATCTTGATGCACGATATCCATAAGTGGACAGCAGACGCAGTACCCCAACTGCTGCTCAAACTGAAAGAGGGCGGATACAAAGTCGTGCAACTGAAGGCCAAAGCCCCGGTTCAGTTGATCGCCGACGTCACACCCCCCGTTAAAGCCGCGCCGAAATATGCCTCGCGGAAGCGAAGCACGTTGCGGAGATATTCGAGCCACTCTAAGCGGTCTGCCCAACTTAGCCGCAGGTCGTCTGAAATCCGGTAAAGTGAATTTGCACGAGCTCGAACATTGTAATCGCAAATGCGACGTAGAAATCGCCTTACCCGCTCATGTATGAATAGCATAGCGATCGTCGGCCATTTCCCCCGACGTGGTTCGGATAAAAGGCAGGCCTTGGGCTTAAACATCGAGACTGTCAGGGCGATGCTGCTAGCGTCTCAGGAGGCTTGGAACTCCGGGAGCATTGAGGGCGTGCTCGAAAAATACGTCGATGATCTCGTCTACATAACGAATGCCGGCGGTCCCAACGGGGAAACGTTGAGGATCGAGGGAAAGGACAACTTGCGGCGACGCCTTAGGGCATCAATGGATGCTTGCGATAGCCAGGCCCGCATCGACTCAGTTCGTGAGGATCGCGGGCTCATCCGCACGCGCCTCTCCGCGGTCATCCGGCACAAAGCGTCAGGGCACACCATCAATCTCTCACTTAGGCAGATCCTTCGTCTGGAAGGATTTCGCATTGCCGAACAGGTCGAGTATCACGATGCAGCAAAACTCGCGGCATTCTGGCGGCTCGCCGGCGATACGCGCGGCGAGCGGAAGGATCCTGCATCCGTGGGTTGAGACATTCGCTCTGGATTTTTGTCACCCGAACGTAAACGCGAATGCCTGAACGCCTGGATCAAGAAACTCGATCCTGAAGACATGGTCTTCGACGGAACCCGATTGTCGAACCAGCTGATAAAGCCGTTCATTCGCCACGACGCCCGTGCCCTCGGCATCCGTGTCGGCGCCGTGATTGTCCCCGGGAGCCTTGCCGTCGATCGTGATCTTAAAGCGCACCGGCTTTTGATCGGCGCCGGGGCCCAAGACGAGATGGAGATCTCGAGCGCGAAACTTGTAGGCGATGCTTCCGCCCGCCGCGTTCAGCTGGGCGTGTTCCGGTGTGATCGTCCAATTACCGTTTAAGGACCAATCATTGAGGTCGCGAGGTGATCCAGTGTAGTCGTGCGAGACGTCGCGAACAGCTCCACCGGCCGACACGAAGTTTTCCGCGCGGCGGTAGCCGACATAGGTCTCTGGAGAGTTCACGGTCTCGGACGGCTTCGCTTCGATTCCCGATGCGCTGACAGAGACGACACCAGTGGATACATTCTTGTTTCCCGCTTCAGCCAGCAACTTCTGGATGACGCGCTCTGAGACGTCATACTTGCCTTCGCCGAAGTGGTGGTGGCGGATATCGCCGTTCGCATCGATGAAATAATGCGCGGGCCAATACTCATTGTTGAACGCGCGCCAGATGGCGTAATTATTGTCGATCGCGACGGGATAGGTAATGCCGAGATCGGCGACGGCCGTCTTCACGTTCGCGATGTTCTTTTCGAAGGCGAACTCGGGCGCGTGAACGCCGATGACCACAAGTCCTTCGTTCTGATATTTCTTTGCCCAGGCCTCTACGTAGGGCAGCGCGCGCAGGCAGTTGATGCACGAGTAGGTCCAAAAGTCGATCAGCACCACTTTGCCTTTGAGCTCCTCGCGGGTGAGCGGCTTTGAATTGAGCCAAGCGACAGCACCATCGATGGACGGCATCTTGCCTTCAATCTGGAGGTCATCGGAATTGTCTTCACCGCCTGTCGCATCCTGCTTTGCCATTTCGGCATGCCCGCCGAACGCATCGACGAGGCGCTGCTCGATCGCGCCAGTACTGGCGACCGACAGTCGCGTGAGGGCGCCGGTGTCGGCACCGAGGGCGATAGCGGCAACCGCAACGAGGACCAGCACGCCGACGCCGCGGCGCACCCACTCACCGGCTCCCAGCGACCTCTTCATGGCTGCGAACACCTGCCCGCCGGCAAGCAGCGCGAGCGCCAACGACGTCGCCGCGCCAGCGGCATAGGCGAGCAGCAAAATCGTCGTACCGGTGCTTGCACCGTTCAGCGCGGCGCCGGTAAGGATCAGACCCAGCACCGGCCCGGCGCAAGGGGCCCACAGCAGACCGATCGCGACGCCGAGAAGAAGCGACGGCCAAATGGAGGCATGCCCTTCGGCTGCCGCATCTGCCTTTTGCGACAGTTGGTTACCCAGCGCAACGAGCGGCCGTGACAGACGATCGGACAGTTCCGGGAATACTAGGGCGAGCCCGAAAACCGCAACTAGGATCAAAGCCGCGTAGCGTCCATACTCATTTGCGGCGACCGCCCATCCGCCTCCGACCGCCGCAAGGCTGGCCACCACCGCGAACGTCGCGGCCATGCCGAGAAGCGTCGGCATGCCGTTCTGGAGGAAAGGCTTGTCTGCGCGCGCGAATACGAAAGGGAGCACCGGCAAGATGCACGGGCTGACAATCGTCAGGACGCCGCCAAGGTAAGCGAGGATGAACAGCAACATTTCCGATCTCTAACGTAAACCGATCTTAATGCATCAATGCCGGTCGAATTCCGGGCATGTGCACAGATGAGTACGTAGCATCGGACGGTCCCGTTTCATTATTCGTCGGGAAGACCGCAGATTGGGGCTGGCGGAACCTACGCCAGATAGAGTCATGGCGCCAACTCGCGAGAGCCGGCGCCATGATTTGAAGGCTTAAGCAGCCTTCGCGGCAGCGCCCGTCGGAACCTCGGAGATCGTTTTGAGGATCTGAGAAGCAATCTGGTATGGGTCGCCCTGCGAGTTCGGGCGGCGATCCTCAAGGTAACCCTTGTAACCATTCTTCACGAACGAGTGCGGAACGCGGATCGAAGCGCCACGGTCAGCAACGCCGTAGCTGAACTTGTTCCACGGTGCCGTCTCGTGCTTGCCGGTCAGACGCTTGTCGTTGTCTGGACCGTAGACGTTGATGTGATCCATCAGGTTCTTGTCGAACTGCGCCATCAGCGCCTCGAAGTACGGCTTGCCGCCGACGGTGCGCAGATACTCGGTCGAGAAGTTGGCATGCATGCCCGAGCCGTTCCAGTCGGTGTCACCGAGCGGCTTGCAGTGGAACTCGATATCGATGCCGTACTTTTCCGTGAGGCGGAGAAGCAGATAGCGAGCGATCCACATTTCGTCAGCGGCCTTCTTGGAGCCCTTGCCGAAAATCTGGAATTCCCACTGGCCCTTCGCCACTTCGGCGTTGATGCCTTCGTGGTTGATGCCGGCAGCAAGGCACAGGTCGAGATGCTCTTCAACGATCGAGCGGGCGACGTCGCCGACATTCTTGTATCCAACGCCCGTGTAGTACTCGCCCTGGGGAGCCGGGTAGCCAGCCTCGGGAAAACCGAGCGGACGGCCGTTCTTGTAGAAGAAGTATTCCTGCTCGAAGCCGAACCAAGCGCCGGAGTCATCGAGGATGGTCGCGCGCTTGTTCGATGCATGCGGGGTGACTCCATCAGGCATCATCACTTCGCACATTACGAGCACGCCGTTCGTGCGAGCGGGATCGGGATAGTGAGCGACGGGCTTCAAGACGCAATCGGAACTGTGGCCCTCAGCCTGCTTCGTCGAAGAGCCATCGAAGCCCCAGAGAGGAAGGTCGGCGAGATCGGGGAAAGAGCTGTATTCCTTAATCTGCGTCTTACCGCGCAGGTTGGGCACGGGCGTATAGCCATCGAGCCAGATGTACTCAAGCTTGTACTTCGTCATTCTGGACAGCTCCCTAAGTTGACGTCTCTGAATTTCCTAGTGCGTGCGCAGCCGCCGGAGGACCGACTCGCTGCGATGGCGCGAAGGCGTGGAGGGCGTAGCAAAGGCGCTACGGCGCAAACGGGAGCCTGCGTTCACTCGGATACCGCTGACATGCTGTCCGACAGCGCTGCTAGCGAATACGAAAATGCCTTGGAATGAATTCTCGGCGAGGAGATCTCTCTCGGCCTGGAACCCATCTGTCAGCATCAAACCTCCTCGAGCGATGCATTGCCCATCCGCGTCAATGCAGTGGTGGGAACAGGTCCTGGCGACGCGCGTTCACCACCGATGGGATGCTACCGAAAGATGCAAATGCTGGCATGCCCATAATATGGGCAATTGCTGATTTTAATTGAGGCATCAGGAAAATCAGACTTACATGTGTCATGAGCCGCCAGCCCTGACTGCCCGGCGAACCTAAACGAGAGGCGAAAATGGAAGAAAGGCAATTGCGGCCGACCGCGAAGATCTACCAGTTCCCCAGGGGCGGGCGCGCGTCCCTGCATGGCGACCGCATGGTGAAAAAGGCCGCAGCGATTCTGCCCGCTTGGCACTTCCGCAACATCGGTCAGAGCGACTGCTGGTATCACGAAGAAGCGATCGCGGAAGACGCGCGCGTTGTCCGCTGGAGCTAATGTAAGCGTTTGCCTAAATCGGCGGAATGTCTGAGCTGATCGCGCTAAAGGTTACCTTGACCTTGTTGCGCGAGACGGGACCGGACGACGGACGAGTCGTCAGGCTCCGAAGATCGACCACCCCATGCGCTTGGCGAGCCTTTCGAGCGCCATGCGGCCCAAATGAGAGTTGCCGGAGGGATCAAGACCCGGCGACCAGACGGCGATTGACGCCTTCCCTGGAGCGACGGCGAAGATGCCGCCTCCGACCCCGCTCTTACCGGGAAGTCCGACGCGATAGGCGAATTCTCCCGATCCGTCGTAGTGTCCACAGGTCAGCATGAGCGCGTTAATCCGACGCGCCCGTTCCGGTTGCACAACAGGCAGGCCGGTAGATGGATTGCTGCCAAATTGTGCAAGAAATCTTCCGGCCATCGCCAGCTGTCGGCACGACATCGAGATCGCGCAATGGTGAAAGTAAACGCCAAGCGTAAAATCGACAGGATTGTCGAGGACGCCGAAGGATTTCATGTAATTGGCAAGCGCCGCGTTACGGAAGCCAGTGCGCTGTTCAGAGGCCGCAACCTCTTGATCGATCGTGATTGTGGGATCGTCGGCGAGAAACTGCATGAAGCGAAGGATTTCTCCCAACGCCTCGCGCGGCAAGTGGCCTGACAGGATCAGATCGGTCACGGCGATCGCGCCAGCGTTGATGAATGGATTGCGCGGTATGCCCTGCTCGCGTTCCAGCTGAACGATCGAGTTGAATGGACTTCCCGACGGCTCTCGGCCGACGCGCGTCCAAAGACGATTGCCGAACTTTCCGAGCGCGAGCGTCAGCGTGAACACCTTTGAGATGCTTTGGATCGAGAACGGCATGTCGCCGTCACCGCCGACGACGGCATTTCCCTCGGCCTCGATCACGGCGATGCCGAAATAGTCGGGATCAACGCATGCCAACTCCGGGATGTATGAAGCAACAGTTCCCCGATCGGGGATCCGCCGCATCTCGTCGACAATCTCCGCGACCACCGTGTCGAGCTTGGCCACCTGTCGCTTACCCCGCCATTGCAATTCAATCCGTTCTAACGGGCAGTTGGCAAAGCAGACAAGTTCCGCAAGCCAAATTGGGAGAGATGGTGGCGCGGTAAAGCACCGCGCACGTGATGCGCGATGCAGAGAGATGTCGGGCTTAGTTTGAGTCTACGCGGAGGCTTTGACGCGATATCTCGGAGCGGGATTGACATTGCTCAGCTTGCCCGCCATCGCCTTCCGCTTCGCCTCGTACGTTTCCCAATCTGTTGCATCTTGCAAAGCAGGAATGGTCACGACTTCGCCGTTGTCGAGGCCGGCGAGTGCTGCGTCTACCATGTCCTCGGCCGACATCACGAACGAGGAGGGAAAGTTCTGATGGGGATGCCCCGCGACGTCCCAGAACTCAGTTGCAGTTGCGCCGGGCAGGACGGCCTGGATGCGAACGCCTTTGTTGGCCAGCTCGTGCTGAAGAGATTGGGATAGCGCGAGCACGTATGCCTTCGATCCTCCATAGACGCCGTTGAGCAACTCCGGCGCGATGGCGACGATGGAAGAAATGTTGATGATTGTTCCCTTGCCGCGCGCGGCGAAAGCTGGCGCTGCGGCGTATGTGAGGCGCGTGAGCGCCGTCACGTTGACGTCGATCATCTCGACCATCTTGTCGATGTCGGACTGCAGCAGAGGCACGGCCGAACCAAAGCCAGCGTTGTTCACCAGCATGGTGATGTCGGCATTGCCTTTCAAAGCCGCCTCGACATGCGACAGGCCCGCGCTGTCATTCAAATCGGCGGGAAGAACCGTAACCGATCGGCCGGTCTTCGCGGTTATCCGGGCCGCGACATCCTTCAGGCGCGCCTCATTGCGCGCTACGAGGATCAGATCGAACCCCCTCTTCGCCAAGCGATCCGCATAGATCGCGCCTATTCCGCTCGATGCGCCAGTGATGAGGGCCGTGCCCTGAGATACCGTCATGATCGTCTCCGAAGCCTGCTGTAATCGCCGCATCTACGTAGGCTTGCGGGGCGATGTCTCAAACGACATATATGAGGCAGTTTCGGTCATCGGCTGCAGCGGACATGGTCATGCGCATCGGGTTTCTGGTCTATCCGAATTGTTCGGTGATGGGGCTCGCGGTTTCCAGCGTGTTCGAAATCGCCAATGTGGTTCGCGGGGAAAAGGCCTACGACATCCAGTTTCTATCGGAGAAGGGCGGGCCGATAAAAACCTCTGCGGGATTGGTTTTCCAAACGCAGCGGATTAGCGGCGGGAGCATCGATACGCTGGTGGTCGATGGCGCCAATGACCCGAAGCCCTCTTCGCCACAAATCATATCCTATCTGAAAGCTGCAGAACGGCGATGCCGGCGCGTCGCGGCGTCATGCACGGGCGCGTTCGTTCTTGGTCAAGCGGGTCTGCTCGACGGGAAGCGCGTGACCACACACTGGCTGTTCGCACGCACCCTACAGGAGATGCATCCCACCGCGCACGTCGATGATGATCGCATCTTCATCAATGACGGAAAGATTTGGACGTCTGCTGGAATGAGCGCGGGAATTGATCTCGCGCTGGCACTAGTGGAAGCGGACTTCGGCATCGATACCGCGCGATCCGTAGCGAAGAAGCTGGTGCTGTACCATCGCCGCTCCGGCGGACAATCACAATTTTCAGAACTCTTGGAGCTTGGACCCAAGTCGGATCGGATTCAAACGGCGCTGGACTATGCCAAGCGGAATTTACATCGACCGCTGACGGTTGCAAAACTTGCAGAGGCAGCTCACTTGAGCCCCCGTCAGTTTTCCCGCGCGTTTCGCGAGGAGACTGGGCAATCGCCGGCAAAAGCCGTCGAGGCCATGCGGGTCGAAGCGGCACGCATTCTCATGGAGCAAACGCGTCATCCAATCGACGTGATCGCCCGGCAGACCGGATTTGCGGATCGCAGCCGGATGCGCCGCGCGTTCATTCGGATCCTGGGTCAGCCGCCGCAAGCGATCCGGCGAAACGCTCGCCTCGAAACGAGAGAACTGCGGAACGCCGAAGGCGCTAAGCCGAGGCTCCGCAGTCCGCGCGAGGCGCGCAAGCGAACCACACGTGAACCAATTCCTGCCTAGTGGCCTGCTGCTGCTCGTGATGCGCGCCGCCAAGTTCCGGCGATTGGAACTTAGTCGTAATACTCGTCAACGCGGCTTCCGGGCATGAACTTAGAGGCGTAAATTACTGTTCCGGCTTACTGAGTCGACGACCTCGCCACGACTGAGGTGGTAAGCCCCTGCGGTCGCCAGCGAGGAACTTTTAGAACGCGTAACCCGTTCTGCCGCCATATTTCCGGAGGTTGAACCGTGAGCGATTACATTAGCGACGCACTGCTGGTGCTCTCTTTGATCGCGCCGCCGACTATCCTCGGCATCCTATTGTTTTACGGCTTGTCGATGGGCCGCCGCCACCATAGCGATGCTGACGAGGAGCCCCTCTCTCCACCGAAAGCCCGAAGTCCCACCGCTCCCCGCGCACATTGAGCGGCCGAGTCGCCCGCCGCTATTGATCCGCTTGGAACCGCCAGAACGTTCCTTGGGGAGACTCCACCGCAAGAATGCTTTTCAGCCGCCGATTGGGCGGCCTTATTCCGTATTCAACCAGCGCCTTCACATCGTCCAGCAGCGCGGGATTTTCCGCATAGCCTGAATGATTGAGGCCCAGCGCGTCCGTCGAAACGGCCGTTACATCGATTGTATCCACGCCCGGCACGATAAGCGGACCATCCTTGGGAATATCGCCGGCGCGGGGCACTCCTCCCCAGAACTGCTGAGAATATCCCAATGCTCGGTCGTTGGAGGCGGCGTAAAGCGTCACGCCTTTAGCGAAGTTCGAGATCTCGCGGGCAATGATGTTGAACTTGTCCCGGTCAACATCCGGCGCGGCCAGAATAACCTGACTGATCACGACACCGCGAGGGATTTTTGGTTTCAAGGTTTGAAGAACGCGCAGGAGCAATTCGTTGCCCATCGAGTGGGCGATGAGGCTAATTGATTTGGCCCCGCTCTTTTGGATGACCATAGTCAGAAACTCGGCGAGCGTCGGCTCCGCCTGCTCGACGCTTCCTCGATCATACGTGTAGCTCGCGACTTTACCCCCGGACGGCCAGCTGTAAACGAACGGTGCGCCATCAAAACCGAGATCGTAGGTAATTTGCGCCGTTCGATAGAGGGCGCAGTCGAACGAGGTGTTGAACCCGTGAATGAAAACGAACGCGTGATCCTTGAACGTTGAGGAGTCCTTTAGGCGCGCCCGAACCATTGCGAGCATCTGATCTTCCGTCAGGCTGGTAATCTCCTGAACGGTGAAGTGCTTGTTTGGGTCTTCCTGCTCGGCATAAATCTTGTAGCCGAAGACCTCGTAGATGCGAGGCCGCTCAATGTGCGGTACCTCGTGACTTAATGGCACTGAGATGAGGGCCCGGCCGAGCTGGAGCTTGTGGCCTCTTCCCGATCCAAATTGCAGCCTTTTTGGGTCCGGCTCTATTTCCCGGTCCGTGCCGTAAAACACGGGCACGATTTTGTACTTCTTATTGGGGTCGCTCTCGATCGCGGCGCGAGCTGCCGTCGCAGGGGCCGCTGGCGGAGGAGCGGCAGCGACCGGAGGCGGAGGCGCAGGCGCAGGCTTCGCGGGCGCCGCGGATTCCACCGCCGTCGGAGGCGCAGACCCGCCTGCGGGCTCCGAAGCGGAAGGTGGTGCGGGCTGCGCCGGGGCGTTCGCTTCATTGGAAGGCGACGGCTGATCCTGTGGCGCCTCGGGCTGTGAGGCCTGCGAGCTGCCAAGCGTCGGCTCGGATTCTGGCGTGTCCTGAGAGGCGCCAGCGGGCGGTCGCGCGGACTTCTTATATTTGTGATGTGTCTCAGCCTCCTTCTCGGCGTCGGCATCGGGGGGCGCTCGATCTTGATCATGCGACTGTTGCGGCGGCGTTGCCTCCGGCGGAGGCGGCATCGTTGCCTGAGGCCCGCTAGGCGCTGGCGAAACGGCCACATCCGAAGGCGGCGGGGCCGGCGCGGGCGCTCCGGCAGAGCGCGTCTGCTCCTCGCCAGTCTTCGCGAGCCGTGGGGCTTCCGTGCAGGCTGAGAGCAGGCCGGAGGCGACGAGCGCTGTCAGCCCGAACTTCCAAAGTGATGCTGACCGAGGCCAGCCTTTTGCCAAGGAAACCACGCTACCCCTCCCCCACTTGCGCCGCAGCCGAAGCTAAGGAGCTTGAGCCCCCCAAGCAACGGCTCTATGGCACGGGATTGTGACGGAGTGGAGCGGCGAAATCTCGGCTTGCGCAAGGATGAACTTGCCGTCCAACGTCACCGCTCCGAAAGAACAGGGTTCATCATCTCAGCCATGGCCGCTACAGCACTCCCAGCCAACAAAATTCCGGTGGCCGATTACGTCTCGGGGATTGCTGAAGGCGATCGCGCCCTGCTCGCACGGGCCATCACCCTCGTAGAAAGCTCAAACCCGGATCATGGCCGCCTCGCACAGAGCGTGCTGCAGGAATTACTTCCCAGAACCGGGCGCGCGGTCCGGCTCGGCATCACCGGCGTGCCCGGCGTCGGCAAATCGACGACGATCGACCAGCTCGGCATGAATCTGATCGGCGAGGGTCATCTTGTGGCGGTGCTCGCCATCGACCCCACCTCGAAGCGATCGGGAGGCTCGATCCTCGGCGACAAGACGCGCATGAATTCGCTGGCGCAAGAGAAGAATGCATTCATCCGGCCCTCCCCTTCGTCCGGCACACTTGGAGGCGTGACGCGGCGCACGCGGGAGACGATGGCGCTCGTCGAGGCCGCGGGCTTCGACGTCGTGATCGTCGAGACGGTTGGCGTCGGACAATCGGAAGTAGCCGTTGCCGACATGGTCGACTTCTTTCTCGTATTACTCTTGGCAGGCGGTGGCGACGATCTTCAGGGTATCAAGAAAGGCATCATCGAACTTGCCGACATGATCGCGATAAACAAGGCGGATGGTGACAACATCCGGCGCGCGGAAAGTGCCGCGGCGGACTACAAGAATGCGCTTCAAATCTTCACCCCTCACGGCGCCACTTGGTTTCCCCCCGTCATGACGGTATCAGGCCGCGAGAACCGCGGATTGAAAGAACTTTGGGCGAAGGTTCTCGAGCATCGAAAGACGATGACTGAAACCGGGGAGTTCGCCCAGCGGCGCCAGGTTCAAGCGGTCTCGTGGATGCGGGACATGCTGGAAGATCGATTGATGGGCGCGCTGCGCGCAAATCCAAGCGTGGCGACCGAGTTGCCGAAGATCGAAGCATCGGTGCGCGACGGACGGCTGCTGCCGACGCTGGCCGTCGATCGGGTGATGGCATTGATGGGTCTATAAAGACTCACGCCAAGAGATGAGAATCAAAGAAATTCACGATCTCTCCAAAAGCTTCCGCCGTCTCGGGCAGGAACGGCGTCAGAAATTGCGCGTGGCTTTCTCCTTCGAAGACCTGCAGAAATGCGTTCACGCCTGCCTGGCGAAGCTTGCGATGAGTACGCACCGTATCGCTCAAGAGCAGGTCGCGCGTCCCTGATGTCAGGATCGCAGGCGGAAAGCCGGTGAAGTCGCCGAAGATCGGCGAAAGCTGTGGGTCGCGAAGATCATGCGTTCCGGCATAGAGGTTGATGGCAGCGCCGACCCACCCGGTACGCGAGACCAGCGCGTTGTCTACGTAGGCGTTCGCCATGACTGTGTCGCCTGACCATGTCAGATCCGCACACGGGCTTCCCGGCGCTATAGCTCCCGGAAGCGCCATCCCTTCTGTCTTCGCCCGCAACACGGCCGAAAGCGTCAGGGCTCCGCCGGCAGACGTGCCAAAGATGCCCATTTTCCGGGGATCGTAAGACGCCAGCAGAACTCCCCAAACCGCCGAGATGTCGTCAAGTGCAGCTGGAAAGGGGAAATCCGGTGCCATGCGATAATCGATCGAGACGACACGGCATTTGGAGTAGCCAGCCATCATCATCCCCTCGCCGGCTCCGGCTTCACCCGGATACAGCACGAAGCCGCCGCCGTGGATGTGGACGAGCAAGCGATTGCGATTAGCTGGTGCGATCTCGCTCGGCGTGATCACGAACACCGGCACACCGGCCATTGTGGTTTTTTCGACCTGAAGATTGAAACGTTCCCGGATAGCGGTGATCGCGTCCGCAGCGGCGGCTGAGCTGCTCGCTGCGAGATCTCTCCAGGCTGCTGCATCTTTGGGGATGGTATCCCAACCCGGACTGTAAGGAGCGGCAATGACACCTTGCAGCTGCGCACTGACAGTTGTCGGCACGGGTAGCTCACGAGATGGAAGAAGGCGGGGAGAAAAACCACTTGAAGCCGGAGCTTCAGCGGGCGCTACCTCCTCAGCCTTCAGCAATGAGGGTAGAGCAGCCGCCGCGACGGAGCTTCCAAGAAACAGGCGCCGCGAAATCCTGGTGCGGCTCTGTCGTGGTGCAAATGAATTTTCGCTCATTCCCGCACTCCTCCGGCTATGCCGAAGGAGGAACGGGTATTCGCTTATCTCGTCAAGAGCGGGCTGAGGGATGATTTAGGCTAAGCGCGGCAGGCGTCACTGAAGAGCGGAAGAACCATCCCTGCCAAAACCTGCCCAAGACAGCCAATCCACCTGCTCGTTAGCAATCGCGTCTAGCGCCTCGACATCCTTCAGGCGAAGGCCGTGCGGGGGCGCCGTCTCTACGAAACCGCGCATTTTAAGCTGCGTCAGTGACAACGCGAGGAGATCAACGCTCATGCCCAGGAAGTCGGCGATCACACCGCAATCGACGCTGTCATCGATGAGAGTGGGGTCTCCGCCTTCTTCGCGAATGCGATTGGAAACAGCAACGAGAAATGCCGCTAAACGCACCATCGGACGTTCGCGCGCCGAGTTCACCAGGCTCTCGCGCCGGAAAGCGAATTCACGTGCCATCGCTTCTTCATAACGCGCGGCATTGTGCGGATCGTCTTCGATCAATTGCTCGACGGCATCGAGGGCAATCGCGCGCACCGTAGTTTCGACCTCGGCCCGCGCGCTTACGGCATGGCGCTCAAGAAATCCCATACCGACGAGTTCACCGGCGAGGACGTGCTCGACGACTTCGATGGTGAAGTCAGGGCGGGTGCGATAGATGCACAAGGCACCGCTTTCCACGCGATAGACGTTGCGCTTGATGTCGCCCGCTTCGAAAAGAAGCTCGTTGCGCGCCATGTGCCAGACGTCGCTGGTTGCGTCTTTATCGCCGATAAAGCGAAGCTCGAAATCGTCGCCGACACCCGCGTTCTCGGCCAACTCCATCCGCAGCATAACTCAATACTCCACACTGCATACCAGCGAGCGCTGTGCGCTAGCCTGACAACGACAGCACCGGAACCGGACGACGCTCAAAGCGTCGGCGGTGGCGGCAGTCCCGTTGTGGCAAAAACTAGGCAACATAAAACTCCCAACCGGCATAATGACGCGCATCGCTGGAATTGTCCACGCGCGAGCGCTGGCCTTTAGTTCTATCGGAGATTGGAACGCAGTTCAGATCCCGCCAGCCCCGCCCTCATTGCAAGCGTGAACGTTAACGCGGTCCATGAGTTCCACTCAGGGCAGGAATTGCGACCCATAGATTTCGGGTGTCGCTCGAATAACTCACATCCTACTGGGCGCTCTCGGCTTTTGGTGCAGCTACTGGTGCCAGGTTTGACCAGCTTCAACAGAGAGGATCAGGTCAAGAGATTGGCGCGCTTTATCTATCGCACGGCGATCGACGCGCTCGCCAAAGAGAACGGTACGTACGGTTGACGCCGATACGAATGCATCGAGAGCCAGGGATGCATTTTTGATATACCAGAGGTCGAGCGCATTCCACGGCAGCGGTCGGCACAGCCGAAGCGAATAGGGTTGCGGCGAGAACCACTCCAACACGGTTGAATCTTTCTTCAATCTCCTCAAACGGGAAGGGCACCATCAGCATTGCAGCGAGAAGCATCTTCACCGCAGTCTTGCGGAATTCGCCTTCCGTTATAACGCACGTTTAGCATTGGGCATCGAAGACAAGGCTCGCTGCGAAAGCGATCAAAGGCGCAAAAGGCAAGCGGTTGACGTATCGACAGCCTGACTGCGAATGGAAAAGCTTAAATGTTCGCGGAGCCGACGTAATGCCTGAGCAAAAAAACTATGACCTTGGCGAAGTTATGCAGCAGGCGGCGGCGGATCGCATCTGGGCTGTCCGAGGCAGATCCATTCAATCATACGCTAGCTTGGAGCAGTCTCTTTGCGCGCTGTTTGCATACTGCGGAGACATCGACCCAAAAGTAGCCGGGATCATCTTTTTTCGAATATCGAGCACTCAGGTTCGCAATGACATACTGGAAAAGCTCATCCGCCGAAAATTCGGATCGGTTTATAATCTCTTTTGGAATTCTTATCTAAAAGAGCTTCGGCCCATTGATATAAAGCGAAACGAAGTCGTCCATTGGAACATGATCACGCTGATTGGCGACGATGGTGTATCACTTCAGTTGAGGCCGCCCAATTTTGCGGGATGGGACGAGAACACTCCGCAACTTCTCGATAGCGACTTGGTTGCGTTCATGGAGAAGTGCGGCGTTTTTGGACGTCTCGCAAACATGTTCCATTTGGCAACCAGCATTATGACGGGTGCCGAAGCGCAGCCATGGCTCGATGTATTTAAAGAACCACTAGTCTATCCGCTTCCAGACGGACATCCGTTAAATCCGCGTCCCACAACACCTTAAGCCCAGCTTCAAGCATATCCTCGGTGACTATTTCTATTTCCGAGTTTCCGTCATGCATGCGCACCTCGCGGCACGCCAGCAAATCAAGTAGACTTACGCGAAGACAAAAACCAAAGCTGAGAAGCCCGACACGCGTTCGCAACGCCAGAAGTTCATTGACGCCGCCAAAAGACAAGGCCAGCAAGAAATCCAAGTAGAAGCCGCGTGGGCGCTGAGGCCCCTGGCGTCCCTGCGGTAGGGGTGAAGCCAAAGTGCTAGGGCTAAGGTTTGTTAAATACGCAAACCTCAATTTTATTATAGTACTTATTGATCATCACTGGTCGGATTATCTCAGCGGATACGGTTTGTGTGCTCTAAGAGCTCCAAAAAACCCTTTTGGACATCAAAGGATTATTGGAGCGCATGCCATGATGGCTTTGTCGCAGAATTATTTGAGACGACAAGATACTCGCCGCCGCGTGATGTTCTCGGCGCTGCTTGAATGTCGAGGCGTGACCCAAAAAGTCAGGGTCGCCGACTTCTCGCCCTCGGGTCTACGAATTGATCAGACCCAGGGGCTCGCGATCGGAGACCCCGTCGAAATCAGCCTGGCTCCCGGCCTGAAGCTCAAGGGCGAAGTGGCATGGGCCGTCTGGCACAAGGCGGGCATGAAACTCCTCAAACCGTTGTCGGAGGATGATGCTGCCTATCTCTTCCTGGCCGAGCAGGCAAATGCGATAGAGCGCGCGCGAACACTCGCCCTCGTGGCAATCGCCAAGGAACGGGGCCGGGATTAGTGTTGGCTATCCTCCCCTTGTCGCGAGTCATATGTAACGCCGCAGTCTCCAGCCTCGCGCATGGTTGAGGGGCTAGTCGAGAGAATTGGGTCGGTATGACTTTAGCGCCGGCTCAATGAACGCCGCCATCGCCGGGAACTCGACGCAATGAACCAACAATGGCCATCGCTAGCCGACCTTCCCGACGCAGAAGATCCGGCGGCAGACAAAGCCGCTGAGTTTGATGCGGAAGCGGCGTCTGCGGTCGACTTACTGCTCGTCGGATTGCAGATCGCGCGGAGCGGCGAGTTCGATGTCGCCGCCGAAGCCTTTGCGAAAGCCATCGTCAAGGATCCGGAGTTGGCCGAAGCCTATGAGGCGCTGGCGACTGTGCTGGTTCCTTTGAACAAGATTGAATTTGCGATCGGCGCCAAATCGAAGGCGATTTCGCTCGGCTACAATTCCGCAGAGTCGTGGGGCACGCTCGGGGACATGCTGGCAAGCGTTGGCCGGTACGACGAGGCCGTGGATGCATTCCGGACCGCACTTAACCTCGATTCCTCAGTCGCTGACTTACGTGGCAAGCTAGAGATGGCTGAGGCACGAAGCACCCGACCGCTTTCGCAATCGATGGCTGCCGCGCAACCGGCGAACGATGACGCGGACCTGTTCGGCGCTGATTTCCTCAACGAGGATGCCGATGCCATTGGCGAGGCGTGGCGTCAGGTGAATCTTGTGACCATCGAGCCCGAAGGCAACGTGCATAAGGCTGCCTTCGACGATTTGGCGAGCGGCT
This sequence comes from Hyphomicrobium sp., assembly GCF_003987855.1. Classification (GTDB taxonomy): domain Bacteria; phylum Pseudomonadota; class Alphaproteobacteria; order Rhizobiales; family Hyphomicrobiaceae; genus Hyphomicrobium_B. Next base: position 5,866 of record NZ_RXIZ01000003.1, on the reverse strand, counting down.
TTGAACATGCACTTCGTTCGCTAGGAGCAAACGTCCGCCGGCAGAGCAATAAGCTTGAGAATGCTGGCGTCAATCTCGTGCTCGGTGCGCATCTCGTTCCGACGCAGGAGATGGCGGACCGTATTCCCCAAAATACCGTCATCATCAATCTTGAGCAGATCACCGGCTTCAACGTTCGCGAGCGTCCAATCTATCTCAGCCTCCTGAAGCGTCTCGCGGTTTGGGACTACAGCGTTCGCAACATCGTTGAATTGCGGCGCATGACTCAGAACAAGTACATTCGGCATGTCAGCGTCGGCTATACGCCGGAGATGACGCGCGCGCGCCCTTCGCAATCACAGCCTGTTGACGTTCTTTTCTATGGCAGCACCAACACGCGTCGTTTGGCGATCCTGAGAGAACTCGAGCGCGCCGGACTAAACGTGAATCACCTTTTCAGCGTGTATGGCGAGAAACGCGACCGCGCGATTGCCGAGGCAAAAATCGTCCTCAATATGCATTTCTACGAAGACAGCATTCACGAGATTATTCGGACGTCCTACCTGCTGGCAAATAGCAAAGCGATCGTCTCTGAGTGTGGACCGAGGACAGAAATCGACGACGACATTCGCCGGGCCATGGTCGCCGTGCCTTACGAGAACCTCGTTGCAAGCTGTGTTGCGCTGGTTCGAGACGAGCCCCGGCGGCGTGCGCTCGAACGGACGGCGTTTGAAATCTTTTCCAAGCGCGATCAAGCAAAGATACTGCGCGAGACGATCGCGGCAACTGAATTGGCGCCTTTGGCAAGTTGAGAGAAGCTGCGGTCAGGCGGCGATAGGCAGGACTCCGCTCAGCGCGGCAAGCTTCGACCAACGACCATCAAGCTCGGCAATGTCAGCCTGATGCTGCGCCCCGAAACCGTTCTTGATGTCGAAGCTGTCTCGCTTGGAGCCGATCTGCAGTTTACGAGCCTTGAAAGCGGTCGACCAAGGGCTAAAGCCGTACCAACGGATAGAACCCATATCTCGGCTTGCATTGCCCTGCCGTGGCAAATGCGAGCTGTGCCGGCCGGGCGTATACGCTCCGATGGCGTAGCGATGATAAAGGCGGTTGCGCGTGGGAAACGTCAGGCCCGGAATCGCAAGCCCCTTGAAATCAATTTCATCTTCCCAGATGCCAGTTGATTTCTGCGCAACTAGAGAGACTGCGGGGTCCGGCGGATTGTCGGGGTCGGTATCGACCATGACGGCGCCCGGGAGACGCGCGCCGATCAGATCATGCTGGAGCATCACACGCTCCATCTTTGCAAGACCTGGCGCTACGAAGAATTCGGTGGTGTTGAGGACAAGCTTCCAAGCGTCCGGAAAGCGCTGCTCATGCTTCATGACTTCGAAATCGCAAAGGAGCGCCGCGAAAGTTGCGTTTTCCGAGGATACGACTTCCCAACCCGGGACCAATTCGCGGCAAATGTCGACCGACGCGTCGGTGGAATGGTAATCGATCAAAACGCCATGGTCGAAAATTTCGCGATGATGGCGAAGCCACCATGGAAGCATGTAGGCTTCGTTGTAGAAATGGGAAATGACGACCCGCTTCGGCATCGCGCCTAACCGATTTCCTGGAGCGTTGGGAAATAGACAACGAACTTGGGATTCGTGTTGCCGCTAATCGCCCTGATCTTGCGCATCAGTTCATCGGCGAAGTTCCAAGCACCGATCAAAAAGGTCGTATTGCCGGCAAGTTCGGCCGCCTTTTGCAATGGTTCAATGGCCTGCTGCGTGCCCGGAATCGTCAAACCAACCTTGAGCTGCGCCTCGTCGAGGTAAGTATCGGGCGTGATGCCGGCGGCCCTGATAAATGTCATCGCCTTGGCTGCCACGCCGACGAGCGCCACTTTCCGCCCGGCTGCCTGATGGCGGGCAACAGCTTCCGCGGCGGATTGCATAGCATCCTTGGCGCCATCAGCAAATTTCACGTAGGCTCCAGCAGCGTCTTCCTCGGACAGATTTGGCGAAAGTGCTGCCGGCTGCGGCGATGGCCACGCGATGCTGAAAGGCGCAGATTCTTCGAACGCGAACGGCTCAACGTCGTCTTCCGCTCGGCGCAAGAACGAGAGAAGGCTGGTGCCGTGCACGGACGTTAGTTTCGACGCCTCCACGCGCAATCCGCTTCTGGCCGCGAGGCGGGCCATCGATGCGACTGTGTAGAACGAGTAATGTTCGTGGTAGACGGTGTCGAATTCGCCGTTGGCAACCATCAGTGCCTGGCTCGTCTGAATGATCGCAACACCGCCCGGGGCCAAGCAATCATGCACGCCCCTCATGAATGTAGCTGGGTCAGGCGTGTGCGCGGCGACATTCATCGCAACGATGATGTCGAACTTTCCTTCGGGTCGAGCTTCCGGAAAGAAGCCGGTTACGACCTTCCTGCCTGCCGCAATCGCGACCGCGTTTAGGTTTTCTGCGGGATCAACGCCGATCGCGTCAAAGCCTTCGGCTTCAAGGCAACCAAGAAAGCTGCCGTCATTGGAGGCGATGTCGAGAACTCGGGCGCCAGGACGGCTCGCGCGCCGAAGCGTTGCAGCGAACCATTCGAAATAGGCCTTCAAAGTGCCGCTTGTGCCGCTGGCGTATAGGTAGTGCTTGAAGAGCTTCGCGGGGTCGACGAAGTGGGTCAGCTGCCCGTGCGAGCAGGATGGGCAATTCGCAAATCCCAAGGGGAAAGCCTCGTAGTCGTCCTTCGCGTCGGCAAGCAGCAAGTTTGCGGGCGGCTGGACGTCGAGGTCGAGCAGCGGCCTGACATTGCTGCCGCAGACGATGCAGGTACGTTGTGGTTCGCAGATTGCGGTCATGATGCCACTTGGAGTTCGGGCCGGAAGTCTTGTTGGAAACGTGCGCAGCGCTCTGCGATGCTCAACGCCGGAGGCGCCCCGCAGAGCGCTTGAATTCGATCCCAATTCATCTGGAAGGAGTATGTTACTCCGTTGCCGTGATCGACAACCGGCACCCCATGGAACGCCGCGATCTGGTCTGCGAGATCGCCGATGCTCGTGTTCAGAGAACCGGTATTGAGAATGGGCGGGAGGTCATCAGCCTGCTTCATCAGCTGGAGGACGTAGTGCGCGAGGTCTTCTAGGAACAGGATGTTGCGGTAGGAATTGCGATTGCGAACCTGCACGAAGCCATCGCGCATCGCAGCGATGTTCATGGCGTTGAAGATCAGCTCCGCGCGGAGGAAGGGGCTTGCGCCGCAGACCGTTCCGAGGCGCAATCCAGTCACTGCGTTCGCGAAGCAGCGCGCAAGCGCATCCATCGAGATTTTTGAGCAGTCATAAGGGTTGACGGGATCGAGCCGCGTCTCTGTCTCATCCAACGCGGCCGGGGGCGTGCCATCTTCCGAAGCGAGCGACGAGTACACGCTTGCCGTGCTCGCATAAATCAGCCGGGCGTTGATCGGCTTGCGGCGGGCAAAGTGAAGTAGATCAAGACAGTTATTGGCGAGCGCCCCATCCGGATCGCGCAGGGACATCGGCACGCTGGAGTGGCCCGCGAACCAGAGAATGATGCCGAAATCGGCCAAATCAGCGATCGTCAGTTCTTGATAACGGCAGCGCATCGAGTTGCGCACACCAGTGAGACGGTCAACGTTCTGATCACAAACAGAAACGTCAAGACCAGCGCGCGTCAGGATCGGCAGCAGGTACGAACCTACATAGCCATACCCGACAAGAAGAACCTTCATGACAGCGCCTCCCCCTACGCGCTTTTCCCCACCCGATACCTTTCAGGTTCGCCTTGCGCGTGGCTGGAGATGGCGCGCGATCAGGGTCGGACTGGACCGCGCTCACCAGAGCCAAAAACGTGACTGGCTTTATAGGAGGGCGCCGGACGCAGCCACTTCCTTGGGCTGGGCACAGCCGGCACCTGCGCCGCACGGCGCGCCGGTTCCGACTTCGAGCTGCAAAGTCGAGTGCCGGATTTCAAATTCGTCGTGCAGCATCTTGGCTGTCTGTTCTATCAGCGCGTCTCCGGGTGGCGCATTCGGCACGACGAGATGACATGTGAGAGCGGTCTCCGTCGTGCTCATTGGCCAGATGTGCAAATCGTGAATGCTCACCACTCCCGGCATGGCGAGAAGCCGCGCCTGCACGGCCTGGGCATCGATATTGACCGGCACACCGTGCATCGCGAGGCGGATAGAGTCTTGCAAAAGGCCCCAAGTTCCCCAAACGATAACGCCGGCGACGACGAGACTGACCAGCGGGTCGAGCCAATCCCAGCCCGTCAGAAGCACCGCGATTCCAACCAAGACCACGCCAAGAGAGACAGCCGCGTCCGCCACCATGTGGAGGTAGGCGCCGCGAATGTTCACATCGCGCTCTCGCCCGGACATGAACAGCCAAGCTGTGAAACCGTTGATCAGGATGCCTATGCCCGCAACGATGATCATCGTGCTGCCGACGACGGGTTGCGGCTCTATCAGGCGCTGGACCGCTTCCAGAACGATGGCGCCAACCGCGACGAGCAGCAGCACTGCGTTCGCCAGCGCCGCGAGAATTGTGGAAGATCCGAACCCATAGGTGAAATTGAAAGTGGCTCGCCGCTTCACCAGGACGCTCGCGCCCCAGGCCATCAAAAGCCCGAGCACGTCGCCCAAGTTGTGTCCCGCGTCAGCCACCAGCGCCATCGAGTTGGCGAGAAACCCGAACGTCGCTTCGACAATCACAAAGCCGAGGTTCAGAGCAGTGCCCAGCGCGAATGCGGGCCCGAAGTCCTTGGGCACATGACTATGGCCGTGCGCGCCGTGACTGTGAGGGCCATGACTGTGCCCGACGGTTTCCGGACGCTGATGATCGCCGGAAGTGTGCGCGTGCCCGCTGTGATCGTGGTCGTGGTCGTGATGGGATGTTTCGGCTTGAATCATGATAACTGGCCAACGGGTTTCGGCCACGGGATATGGCACGCGCTCATCAAAAATGGGACTTAAAAATCAACGCTGCAAGCCGACGTTTGATCCGACCGAGGTTGATCAGCCCTTATCGATGCCGCTAATGCGCTCAAGTAGCCGCGGGCGGCGTGCGTTGGGGGCGCCATTCGAATTGTCATCGGATCCGGCAACAGGCAGCGGCGGCGGTCGAACCGCGTCTGTCACGGAGCCAAGTGAGGACGATTGAGCGGGTGGTGGACCATTCAGGGACCTAAGGAAGGCTCCAGGCCGGCTGACCTCAGGGTCCGCGACATTCACTGCATCGTTAGCGGCCGGCTTTAAGCTTCTGGGCGCAGCAATGCGCTCGGCGAGCGAGGGCCGCCCAGCGCCGCCTTCGTCATCGACATCGGAGTCGGGCGCGATCCGGCGCATTTCTTCGTGGAAGCGCAACGCTTGACGCGACAGTCGCTCTTGTCCTGCAGCGATCTCTGCCCGCAGCTGAGCGATCAGCTGCTCCTGATGCTTTATTTCGGCCTGCAGAGCGGTCTGATCCGCTTTCTGAGCGAAATCGGCGCTCGGCTCAGTCCGATCCTCATAAACTTGCAGTGCCGCTTTCAGTTTAGCGATCTCAGTCGATTTGGCGTCGCTGGCTGATTGCAGGTCGGCTATGCGATCTTCGAGGGTCATCCTCTCGGCGTCCTCGCCACCCAGGCTTGCTTTAAGCCCCGCGAGTTCGGCTTCCGTTTTCGCCAAAGCAAGCAACAGACGTTTGATCTCGGCGTTCTGCTCGTCATTCGACGCTGCAATCTGAGCAGCCGCCTGCAAGCGCTCGATCATAGCCGCCTGCTCACGGCTTCGCTCGCGAACAGCCTCAAGTTCGATCCGCAGGGCCACGTTGGCATCAGCGGATGGGCCTTTGAGCCCGTCCCGATTGCGAACCGCGCGAGTATCGAGGGCAGTG
>NZ_RXIZ01000013.1:115780-207745 GCF_003987855.1 Hyphomicrobium sp. | reverse complement strand
CGTGACAAGCGGAGCACCCGTGCCCGTTTCGCCCTTCTTCGGATCGCCGTCGACGACCTTCCACAGTTCCTTACCCGTCTTCGCATCGAGAGCCACGAGAGAGGTGTCGGCCTGGTGAAGGAAGATCTTGCCTTCTGCGTACTGCACGCCACGGTTGACCGTGTCGCAGCACATGACGGGGATGACGGCAGGATCCTGCTTCGGCGTGTACTTCCAGATGATCTTCTGCTCGTCAGCGAGGTTCAGAGCGAAGACGATGTTTGGGAAGGCCGAGTGAAGATACATCGTGTCGCCGATGACCAGCGGACCACCCTCATGGCCACGCAGAACGCCCGTAGAGAACGTCCAAGCAACCTTCAGCTGGCCGACGTTATCCGTCGTGATCTGGTCAAGCTTCGAGTAACGGTGACCGGCATAATCACCGGATTGCTGCACCCAGTTGTTTGGATTTTCTCCCAACTTGATCGCATCCTCGTTCGCCCATGCGGACGCCGAGAACGCGGCAGTTGCGAGCAAGCCGCAGGCGTATGCACTTTTGCGCATCGCGTATCCTCCATTTTTTGAATCTTGCCACGCTTGCAAGTCGAACCCGAGTGCCGCCGAAATCTCCCGGCTCCGATCTCAGGATGTGCGGGATTTCTTCCCGTCTTGCCTGGCCGAAGAAGGCTTCACGCGTTTGTGTTGAATCGATAGGCCTCGTGAACGGAGCGCATGAAGACACCGATGCCGATAATCGGCAATCGGCGCGGGAAGAACTCCTAGTGTTTGTAAGAATGTAGCTTTGCGCGCGCAGCAGGAGATGTTCCCGGACTAGCGCGAATTATTTCCGCTATTTTTGGTCGGCGTGCAGTCTGATCCAATGTATTTGCCGTCGATCGTAACGCCCATGTGCGAGACACCATCCGATGGCGGATCAAACGTGATCTTCGACATAGCGCGGTACCAGGTCGTAAAATCACCGGTTAAAACCGTGCTTGTCTTCTCTCTCCCGCGCACACTCGTGCAGACGACATCGACGTACATCTCATCGCCAAGCTTCCTTATAGGAAACGTCTGGCACGCCGTATCACCATCGCCCAATAGGACTGAATCCTTCGCTCTGATGCAGGTATCGAAGGTCTTCATACCGACAGCTTCAGAAACGGTGGTCAGCCGCCAAAGCCCTGCCTTTCGCACAGGTAGATCATCGTTCGCGGACACTACGGACAGAACGGCATCAATACTGCAGCAGACGACGACGGCATAAACGCGTAGCGGAGTCCGCACGAACGTCTCCAACTCTCAATTTGCAGAAACGGCGGGAGGATCGATTTTCAGTTCGCCCATCACCGCGAAAGTGCCATCGAACAGGCGCTTGTTCGGGTCCGTCACCGACGTCACGATGTTGCGAACAGGCAAGCCCGTGGTCTTGTCGATGTAGACGCTTTGCTGGTTGGGAACGCTGACGGCGGAAAGCCGGGGCCCTTTCTCTTTCGCGTCGGTCGGAAGCGGCATAGCGAGAACGCCCTGATAGAGGGCGTAAGTCTTGCCTTCGAACTCCTTGTCGCCGACGCACTTGTAGTCTGTCGCGACCTTCGGAGCCTGTGCGACGGTCTCCTTGATTTGCTTCGCAACCGTGTCGGCAAACTGCTGCGGAAGTTCGGCCCATCCTCCGCCTTGGTTGGACCAAGCCTTATTACCGATCACGATCATCTCCATGGGGAGGCCGTCGCCTCCCAACTTCACCGTCTGATGCATGCGATCCGGCAGCACGTAGTCCGCCCGCATCTTCAACGTTCCCTCGGCGTTCGTGATGGTGGTATCGAGCCGAAAGCTCTTCTCCTGCCGCAACTTTGCGAACGCGGCATCGACGTCTTTCTTGCAATCAGGCTCTGCCAGGACCGGCGTTGAGGCGAGAAGAAACAATCCGACCACTACTGCTCGCATGACAATGGCACCTGATCCGCATCTCTGTTTCTGATAGCGAACGGATGACGCAAGACCACCTGCCAAGTCACGGCAATTTGCGCTACCAAACTTTCCCGGCGCGCGACTGCTGTAAAGCGCGATCGCCTCCCCGCTGGCCGGACATTTCCGGCAGATGATCGATCGCAATACGCATGAGTTCCGGAAGTGATTTGACGCCAAGCTTTGCCTTTATCTGCGAGCACGTATTCGCGATCGTCTTGTAGCTGACGTGCAATTCGTCGGCGATCGCCGAGTACTGCTTACCCTGTGCGATGAGCTCGAGCGTCTGCAGCTCGCGTAGCGTCATGCCGTTAAGCGGATTGCTGCGCCCCTTTGTCTCCATAACCGCAATCGAGGAGGCGATAACGTGACTGAGAAAAGGCTTGCCCTGACGCACGGCCTGCAGTGCTTTGACAATATCTACGGACGACGTGTCTTTCAGAATATAGCCGTTCGCACCGAGCCGCAGCGATTGACTGGCAATCATCGGATCTTCGTGCATCGTCAGAACGAGGATTGGCGTATGCTTATCATGGATGCGAAGCCGGCGAATGAAGGACAGGCCTCCGAGGATGCCCTTCTTGATTGCAAGATCGACGATGATCACGTCGGGTTTATCCGAGCGATAAGAGCGAAATCCCTCAATCAGGTTAGATGCCAGCGTGATGTCTTCGATGCCGGCGTCCTCCAGGACGCGTCGGCATCCCTGCAGCACGATGGGATGGTCGTCGATGACGAGTATTTTGGTCATGCGGAAACTCGGGTAAGATTGTGAGAGATGCCGTTGTTCGAACGAACCGGCTGCAAAGGAATTCTTATCAGGATCGTCGTTCCGCGCGGCTGTTCGCCGGTGATCGTAAGGCTTCCTCCGGCAGCAAGGACTCGCTCCTTCATGGCCGACAATCCGAAGCCGGCTTCGGCATCCGGCTTCAAGCCTATGCCATCGTCACTAACCCGCAACGTGATGGCCTTTGCGGCGAACCTATTTTCGGGGTTGTCTCCGCTCGCCACTTCTCGCATTTCGACGATCACGTTTTCGGCTTGGCCGTGGCGCACGGCGTTGGTCAACGCTTCCTGCGTGGAGCGATAAACGGTCAGATCGATTCTTTCTCCATAGGTTTTGTCAGACAGGGCGATCATCACTCTGATACGCACGTCCGGATGCCGCCGCTCGAAGTCGTACGCCAGATCCTGAATGAGAGCCGACAACGGCACCTTGCCAACGGAAACCGGATGCAAACGCTTGAGGAGCGCCCGGTTCATCGCTTTCATGCGGGCAGCTATGGACAGGATTTCTTCGGTCCGGCTGCCGATCTGCAGCGCTGCATTGTCTTTAAGCGAATGTGCGAGCGCAACGATAGATTCGGCATTGGCGGTGATACCAAAGAGGCAAGGACCCGCCTCATCGTGCAGTTCTCTTGCGATCTCGCGCCGCTCTTCCTCCTGAACCGATTGTATCTGCCTGTAGAGCTCTCCATTCTCCGCGCGAGCCTGGTCGAGAGAGCATGCCAGAGAATTGAACTTAACAGCTATGTCGGCAACTTCTGAAACTTTCGGAATGTCGATTCGCTGCGAACGTTCGCCGGCCTCGAGGGCAACGAGCCCACGCGCCAGCGCCGTCAACGGACGGAGAATTCGCCCAAGCACGAAATAGAAGGCTGCCATGATGAGCGCGATCGCAATCAGAGCCACAGTCGAAAAAGCGGAAAGCTGCTCCCACTTTTCCGCGATCTCATCATCCGGATCACCCTTGAGGATCAGATATCGGCCGTTGGCTTCCACGTTGATGACGCGGGTGTGATCGTTACCTCCCGCCGGCATCATTAGATGCTCGAACCAGTCGGGCGTGCGATCATCCGCATCCTCAATATCGGAAATTGTCTCTGGCGCCCGCAAGAGACGCATCGGCTTGCCTGGATCTTGAACGTATACGCGAGCGTGACGAAGGTGCTGGATTTCTCGCGCGACGAGATCATCAAGATCGTGCAGGCGATTTTCCGCAGCGATACGCCGGACGAGCTCGCGAAGGTACCCCTCCGCGGTATCCATCGAAGCTTCGATCTCGACATTGACTGACTGTCGCCCGTTGAGAACCGCCGTAGTCCCCATGACGATCGTCGCCAGCACAAGCATGGCGGAAATGGCGAGCAATACCTGTTGGCGGATCGAGCGTCCAAACCATGCCGCGTCTTTCAGACGACGGCCCAAGGCGAATAAGCTTGATATCGATTGCATGGCTAGCCACGAGTGCCGTAGCGCTTGGAAAGGACGTCGAGAGCCTGCTCGCCCGTCAGACCTGCGCGTCGCATGTTGTAATATTGCTGGCCAGCCGCTCCGAAGCTCTCGATCCGTCCAGGCGCGATCGCGCCGTTCAAACGGTCGATTAGAAATATCGCCGACTCCCCTCCGCCTTCGCTTTTCAGCATGTCTTCGAGCTGAACGGCCCTGTTCGCGATCATGCGTGGCGTATCGTTGAAAGTCGCCGATGCCTTAGCGAGCGAATGCCTTACGTCGTTGGCATTTCCAATCTGCGGGCTTGCTGATGACTTCGCTTCATGAGCTATGAGCCAAACTTCTGGCTCGATCTCGTCCTGCGGCGTGAGCCATTTGTGCTGCCCAGCCTCTGTCATGCCCGATCTTTGCGCGCCTTGGCGTTGCGGAGCCTGCTCCTCGCCGCACGCGCTCACGAAGCACGCGAAAACAAAGGTAAAGGCGAGGCTGATTTCCATTCGCATTGTCGAGAGTCTTATTTCTGGTGCGCACCAAATATTGTCGCGCCAGCTATGGCAGAGGCGCGCACAGACTGCCAGGACAACATCTGCAGCGTTCTTTGCCAAAAGTTCCCGGCTCGAATTGCTGATCAATCTAAAGACCGCGCCAGGCTACATCGTTACGTTCCGGCCCTGTGCTGATTGCGCAACCATCGGACCACCAGCGATCCGAAACGCACGGTACGCACCAACGGGGGAACGCGGAGCGCTCTTAGCCGTCCGCGAACCACTCGTGCCTCAAACGGCCGGGAGACGAGCGAGCTCATCGCGAGCAGACGAGTCTTATCGGCAAAAAACAAAAGCTGGGTTTAGGAAACGCGAGGTTTTATGGGCATGAAAAAAGTCGTTGGCATTTCTATGCTGTCGGCGTCCTGCGTGGCAATTGCAGCCGCCGCGCAGCTCGGCGTCGCGACTACTGCGTACGCAAATGACAAGCTGATCGAGTTATCGAAGAGCAAAGACAACTGGGTTATGCCGGGCCGCAACTACGACTCGAATAACTACAGTGAAGACGATCAGATCAACGTCAGCAACGTTAAGCAATTGAAGCACGCTTGGTCGTTCTCGACCGGTGAGCTTCACGGCCACGAGGGCGCGCCGCTGGTCGTCGACGGCGTCATGTACGTCCACACGTCATTCCCGAACAAAACGTTTGCCCTCGATCTCAACGACCCCGGCCACATCCTCTGGCAGCACAGTCCCAAGCAAGATCCCGCCGCCCGCTCGGTGGCTTGCTGCGACCTCGTGAACCGCGGTCTCGCCTACTGGCCAGGTGACGGCAAAGTCCCCGCCCTGATCATCAAGACGCAGCTCGATGGCCATCTCGTAGCCCTCAATGCAAAGACGGGCGAAGAGGTTTGGAAGGTTGAGAACGCCGACATCAAGGTTGGTCAGACCGAAACGCAGGCTCCGTATGTCGTGAAGGACATCGCGATCGTCGGCTCCTCAGGCGCCGAACTCGGCGTTCGCGGCTACACGACGGCCTACAACGTCAAGACCGGCGAGCAGGTATGGCGCAAGTATGCCACTGGTCCCGACAACGAGATCGGCATCGGCGATGACTTCAACAAGGCTAACCCTCACTACGGCCAGAAGGGCCTCGGTCTCGCAACGTGGGAAGGCGACGCTTGGAAGATTGGCGGCGGCACCAACTGGGGCTGGTACGCCTATGATCCAGGCACGAACCTGATCTATTACGGATCGGGCAACCCGGCACCGTGGAACGAGACGATGCGCCCCGGCGACAACAAGTGGACCATGACGATTATGGCCCGCGACGCCGACACCGGCATGCTGAAGTTCGGCTATCAGAAGACGCCCCACGACGAGTGGGATTTCGCTGGCGTCAACGTCATGATGCTGTCCGAGCAGAAGGACAAGGATGGCAAGCAGCGCAAGCTTCTGACCCATCCGGACCGCAACGGCATCGTCTACACGCTCGACCGCGAAAACGGCGACCTGATCTCGGCAAACAAGCTCGACGATACGGTCAACGTCTTCAAGACTGTCGATCTGAAAACGGGCCTGCCGGTTCGTGATCCTGAGTACGGCACGCGCATGGACCACAAGGCGACGGAAGTCTGCCCGTCGGCCATGGGCTATCACAACCAGGGCCACGATTCCTACGATCCCACGAAGCAGCTCTTCTTCATGGGCATCAACCACATCTGCATGGACTGGGAGCCCTTCATGCTTCCCTACCGTGCCGGTCAGTTCTTTGTCGGCGCAACGTTGTGGATGTACCCGGGCCCGAAAGGCGATCGCCAGAACTATCTCGGCCTTGGACAGATCAAAGCCTATAACGCCATCACCGGCGATTATAAGTGGCAACACATGGAGCGCTTCTCGGTTTGGGGCGGCACGCTCGCAACCGCCGGCAACCTGGTGTTCTACGGCACGCTCGATGGTTTCATCAAAGCGCGCAACTCGGACACCGGCGAGCTCCTCTGGAAGCACAAGTTGCCGTCAGGCGTGATCGGTTACCCGATGACGTATGAACACAACGGCGTGCAGTACATCGCCATCATGTCCGGTGTGGGCGGTTGGCCGGGCGTCGGTCTGGTATTCGACCTCAACGACCCAACCGCAGGTCTCGGCGCGGTCGGCGCTTTCAAGAACCTTGCGAAGTACACCCAGATGGGCGGCAGCGTCGAAGTGTTCTCGCTTGATGGCAAGAACCCCTACGACGACGTCAACGTCGGCGAATACGAGAAGGGCTGAGAACAGCCATCGTCGCGGCATCGGAGAGAAATCGATGCCGCGACTTTCTCTAAATCGGACTCGGCATCCTGAGGAGCCGGGCCGCGCGGCGGTAGTCGTTTATCAGCTTCAACAGCGGCTATCAGCCTCGCGAGACGTGTCTTCGATTCTATCGCTACAAAGCGAGATGACGGCCCAAGGCGTCTTTCATCACGCATCCGTCAGATCAACATATGGAAGGGCCTGCTTCAGATCATGGCTTCCCATCGAATTACTCAACCCAGAGAGACAATACCCAGCAGTCGCCGGATCGCCGCCGCTGTTGCCATCTCGTTCTTTGCCTTCGCCCAATCGCAACCATCGATGGCCGAAGATGCGTCCAAAACCGCGAATGCCTCTACTCTGCGGATTTGCGCGGCGGCCAAAGAGCTCCCTTACTCTGCCGACGATCGCTCAGGCTTTGAAAACAAGATCGCCGAAATCCTTGCCGACGGGCTCGGGCGAAAGGCGGAATTCGTGTGGTCGCAAAAGCCGGCGATCTACGCCGTGCGCGATCAACTCGATAAAAACCTCTGTGACGTCATCATCGGCACGGACACCAGCGACGATCGTGTCCTGACTTCCAAGCCCTACTATCGCGCCGCTTACGTCTTCATCCAGCGCAAGGACTCACCGCTCAAGATCGACAGTTGGAACAGCCCGGATCTTGCGAAGGCCCATCCGATTGGGTTCGTGCAGGGAACGCCGGCCGAAGTGATGATGACCAAGCTCGATCTCTACAATGACAACATCAATTACGTTTCATCGCTGACCAACTTTAAGGACAAGCGCAACTCCTACACGCGCGTCCCGCCCGAGCGAATGGTAGTCGAAGTGGCCGAGAAGAAATCCGATCTCGCCGTCGGATTCGCGCCGGAAGTGGCCCGTTACGTCAAGGCAAACGACGCATTGAAGATGATCGTCATCCCCGATGACAACGTCCGCTCTGACGGCGTGCCCGTGCCGCATCACTTCGACCAGTCCTTCGCCGTGCGCAAAGACGACAAGGACCTGATGGCTGCGATCAATACCGCGCTTCCCAAAGTGCAGACGAAGATTGAGGCGGTGCTGAAAGATGAAGGCATACCTTTCGAGGCACCTCAACCACCAACCTAACTGTGCGCAGCGCACCCATCCACTCGAAACGACGGAAGAGAAATTGCAGATGAAATTCGGCGTAATGGCAGCGGCAATTGCTGTCACGGCATTGGTCGCAGGTAATCACGCGGTGCATGCTCAGCAGGTCTTTCAGAATACCATCACCGGCGACGCGCTCGACGTCGACGGAACGGCTCCGAAGGAAGGTCGCGACACGCCAGCGGTCAAGAAATTCATGGAGACGGGCGTCGATCCCTATGTGGAAGTGCCGGGATGCCTGCCGAAAGGCGAAGAGGTCTACCTTGAATCCTGCTCGGGCTGCCACGGTCATATCGGCGAGGGCAAGGTTGGCCCCGGTCTGAACGATTCCTATTGGACCTATCCAAAGAACGCCACCGACAAGGGCATTTTCGAAACGATCTTCGGTGGTGCCAACGGCATGATGGGCCCTCACGGTCAGGACATTGAGCTCGATAATATGTTGAAGCTCATCGCCTGGATCCGCCACATGCAGAAGGATGACGTCAAGGATGCGCCCTGGCTGACGGCCGAACAGAAGAAGGCCTACAAGCCCTTCAACATCGAGGAATGGGAAAAGACGGGCCGCGCCGCTGCCCAAAAAGAGCAGTGCAAGATTTCCGGCAACTAGTTCGATACTCCCTCGCGAGGAACCGGCTGGTACGGGAACAACAAGGACGGCGCTGACCGTTCGATGATGAGTAAAAAATGGAGGAATGCCAATGAAGACCCTTTCACTCACGCTCGTTGCCGGAATTGCGTTTGCTGGTCTGGCTGGCGTTATCGCCCCTGCTGCGATGGCCTACGACGGAACGCATTGCAAAGCGCAGGGCAACTGCTGGGAGCCCAAGCCAGGCTTCCCGGAAAAGATCGCGGGCTCGAAGTACGATCCCAAGCACGACCCGAAGCAGCTCGCCAAGCAGAGCGAGTCTATGAAGGCCATGGAAGCTCGTAACGCTGCCCGGGCAGAGAACTTCAAGAAGACGGGTAAATGGGTCTACGACGTCTCGAAGATCCAGTAGCCCACGTACGGCCATCCTCGGATCTTGCTGCGCTTGCAGGACCAAAAAACTTCCTCTCCGGGGATATCGGGGTGCTGCTTACGGAATGCAGCACCCCATTTTCGATCAGAACGCGAATGGCGACCAGGCACCTCGGCGGGCTGGCGGCCGTCACGCTTGGGGAACAAAACGCATGAATCGCCCAACGCTTGACCGGCAATCCAATGCCGATACTTCGGCGCCGCTCGACCTTGTAAGTTGGCGCAGAGATGTTGAAAACTTCCAGAACGAAATAGCGAAAGCTGTCGTTGGACAGGAACGTGCGATCCGCCTCCTCACAATCGCCGTCGTCGCACGCGGGCACGTCCTGTTGGAAGGAGATGTCGGCGTCGGAAAGACGACGCTGTTGCGAGCAGTCGCTCGCGCGCTCGGCGGTGCCTACGAACGCATCGAAGGCACCATCGATCTGATGCCGTCGGACATGATCTATCACACCTTCCTCAATGAGGAAGGCAAGCCGCGCGTCGACCCTGGCCCGGTGCTTCGGCATGGCAGCGACCTCTCGGTGTTCTTCTTCAACGAAATCAACCGCGCACGGCCCCAGGTGCATTCTCTGCTGCTGCGCCTGATGGCGGAGCGCAGCATCACCGCTTTCAACAGAGAGCACGTCTTTCCAAATCTGCTCGTCTTCGCCGATCGAAACCGCATCGAGCGCGAAGAAACTTTCGAACTTCCGGCAGCTGCGCGCGATCGCTTTCTCATGGAGGTATCGATCTCGACGCCCACAGATACAGCGGCACGGCGAGACCTCCTCTTCGAAACGAAGTTTCACGACGTCGATTCGTTGATCTTGTCGCTCAAGGAAGGCGTGCTCGATCACGGCCGGCTGAACGCCCTTTCTAGAGCGATCCAGAACACGATCACCGTTAGCCCGGTGCTCGAACAATACGTTCTCGATATCTGGACTGCCATCCGGGAGCCAGCCAACGCTGGCATTTCGATCGGCAATGTTGACGTCACCCGTCTTGTGGCCGGTGGCGCAAGTCCTCGGGGCATGAGCTACCTCGTCCGCGCAGCCCGCGTGCAAGCGTGGCTTTCTGGCCGCGATATGGTCGTGCCCGAAGACATTCGCGACATTTTCCAGGAATGCATGGCGCACCGCATATTCCTCGCGCCCGTCTACGAGCTTCGGCGCGATGAGATCGTTCGCTCTCTCATTTCCGCAGTCTTCGCGAAAGTTCCGGCGCCATGAATGATACGCAGAGAGATCTCGCGTACGCCATTCCATGGCGCACGAGCAGCGTCCGCATGGGAGCGCACAAAAGCTATCTCTCGGGAGGCGCTGGCCTCTTCCGCGATATCGTTCCACTGACGACGTATCCGGATCCGCGTCGCCTTGCTATAAGAGCTTCTCTCAACGACCCTTTCGAAAGGCTTCTTGTTCGCCGCGCCGAGCAGCTCAGCACCATCGACGTCGCCGTTCTCGTTGATGTTTCCGCATCCATCTCGTTCGAAGGCCGGATCAATAAGATCGCAATAGCGTCCGATCTGGCGGAAGCGCTCGCTGTTTGCACCGAGCGGACCGGGGACACTTTTGCTCTACTGCCGTTCGATGACAAGCTTCGCCAGGACCTCGTGCTGTGGCGAACGCTCTCGCGCGCCGCCCACCGCGGAGCCATCGAGAGTCTCCGTCGAACAATTCCACATCGCGCGGGCAGTGAAGGAATTGCAGAGGCGGGCGCCGCAATCGCGGGATCCCGAAAGCTCGTATTTCTCATTTCCGATTTTCTTTGGTCTGAGGAAACGGCACGAACAGCCGCGGATGTACTTTCCTTTCACGACGTCGTTCCTGTCGAACTACGGGACAGCCTCGAGCTCGAGGACCTGCCGCGATGGGGCTTGCTCAATCTCCGCGACCTGGAGACGGGTCGGCAGCGCCTCATCGCCATGCGGCCATCTTTGAAGGCCCGCTGGCTGGAACTCCGCCGCGAACAGCGCGACCGGATCACCCGTGTGCTGGATGCCACTTCCCGCGAGATGTTCACCATCCGCGACGACATCGATTGGATGCGGCTCACAGCACACCTTCTCTACGGAGCAACGTGATGCGCGTGTACTGGGCCGCAGCCTGGCTGCTTTTCTTCCTGTCACCCGCATCTGCGGCCATTGACGCCGTCAACGTCTATGAGCCGCGCAATTTCGGATACTTCATCGGCGACACGCTCGAGCGTGATATCGAAGTGGTCACCAGCGGCAAAACCGAACTCTTCACCGCCGCATTGCCAAGACCTGGATCGCTGACCTATTGGCTGGATCTCGTCTCGATCTCTCATACCGAGCGCGACGAGGGAGGGCGCCGCCACTACGATCTCAAGCTGAAATATCAAATCTTCTATTCCGCGATCGAGGCGACCGAACTCGATATTCCCGCGTTTCCGCTCAAGTTCAAAAATCCGGCGAGTGTCGCACTCGACGGGACATCCCCTAACGACGCCTCGGATGCGGCAGCCAAGCGGTCAGCGTCCATCCCAGCCTTCCGCATTATCGTCGCGCCGCTCAGAGATCTCGTCCTCGTCGACCTGATGCCGGAGAAGACGAAAGAACTTTCCGAGGTTCTGCGACCCGACGTGCCGGCACGTGAAATTCCCATCGCCGGAAAGAAGCAACAGCTTGCACTGGCAGCAGTCGTCCTTTCTACGGCCACGCTCCTGTTGCTGTGGCACTATTCAGTCTGGCCGTTTCGGAAACGTGCCGGGCGCCCCTTTACCCGAGCCGATCGTCAGATCCGCGATCTTCTCGCGCACGGAGCCGGCGATCCTTCCTACCGTGAGGCCCTCCTCGTTCTACATCGCGCCTTCGATGAAGCAGCTGGCCAAAGGATCTTCAGTAATGACGCCATAGCTTTTGCCGAAGCACACCCGGTCTACCGTGGGTTTTCACCCCGACTGAAAGCCTTCTTTGAAAGCTCGAGACTCTACTTCTTCTCCGACGATCGCAGCGCGGCCGAGCGGTTGTTCCCCGTCGAGAAACTGCGAACGTTAGCCAGCGACCTCGCACGCGAGGAAAGAGCTCGCGCATGATTTTCACCAATCCACTCTGGTTGTATTTGATGCCGTTGGCTCTGGTGCCCTTCTTCCTCGCACTGCAAAAGCAGGACGGCTACCCGGCGCTTCAATTCGTGCCTTTGGACAGGCTCTCGCAGGGCGTCACCTGGGCCCTACGAACGGCCGGTGCAGTGGCGATCGGAGGCCTCGTTCTCGGAGTTTCCGGCATCGCTCTACGCGAGCGCGTTATCCAGCGCTTCGGGCAGGGCGCTCATATTGTTCTCCTCATCGATCGCTCTTCGAGCATGAACGACACCTTTGCCGGTCGCCAACCAAGCGGCGAAGAAGAGTCGAAGTCGGCAGCCGCAAAGCGCCTCCTCAAGGATTTTGTTATCGAGCGTAAGCATGATCGCTTCGGCGTCGCGGAGTTTTCTACCGCGCCGATGCATGTCGTTCCGATTACCGATCACAAGGGCATCGTTCTCAACGCGATCGACGCGATCGATCGCCCGGGCTTGGCCTTCACCGACGTAGGGCGTGGCCTGGGCATGGGCCTGAGCATGATTGACGAGGACGTGCTTCCTGGGTCGCGTGCGATTGTTCTCGTGTCCGATGGTGTCGCCGTCGTCGGCCGCCGCGTACAGGAAAGCCTTCGCACCGAGTTCGCGCGCCGGCCCGTACACCTGTATTTCCTCTATCTGCGAACGGAGGGCTCGAACAGCATGTTCGCAACTCCGCCACCAGGCGCGGAAGACACGCCCCAGGCGTTACCCGAGCGCCACCTCAATATATTCTTCGAAAGCTTGCGCATCCCGTATCACGCCTATGAAGCGGAGAACGCAGAAGCGGTGAAAGCTGCCATCGCCGATATCGGTAAGCTCGAGCAGACACCCATCGTCTACACCGAGCGCACCCCTCAATACGATTTGTCCCGTTGGGCCTATGCGCTGGCCGCTATCGCGCTGGCGCTACTTCTGGCTGCGAAACTGTGCGCTCGAACGCTCAAACCAAGTTGGGGGAACGCTCATGTCTCCTAAGCGGATTGCATCGATCGTAGGAAGTCAGCGCCGCAGGATGCTTTGGTGCCTCGCTGCAGCCGGCGCCATATGGTTCGGATACGCCGCGACCTCCTTGCTTCGAACCGAATGGGCAAACCACAACATCCGGGCGCTTCTTGCCCGTCGCGATGTGCCGATCGAGGTGCACCGAGCCGAGCCGCAGGAAATTCTCGCGCGCATCAATGAATCGGTTCGCAGAGACAAGATTGACGAGGCCCAGGCAATCTTGAGCAGCGCCGAGGCCGGCTTGTCGCCCGCCGTCCGTGCCGCGGCTCTCTATAACATTGCCAACGCCCGCACGCTTCTCGCCGGAGAAACCGTGCGCAAGGGTGATCTCGACACCGCAGCGGCTCTCATCAATCTCGCGAAATCCGAGTACCGCCTGTCTCTTCAGCTCGACCCCTCAAATTGGGACACGCGATACAATATCGATGTCGCCATGCGCGTCGTTCGCGACCTGCCCCAGGCCGACAATCCGGAGACAATCTCACCTGACGCGCCAAAGAAACTCTGGACGGACCTGCCTGGCGTACCCAAGGGGCTGCCATGACGGTCTTCGGCATCACCTTGGATCGGCGCACGCTGCTGCTCGTGGCTTCGCTTCTAATGGCGATCGGAGCCGCCATCGGCTTTCATCTTATCCGTAATCAGCGGATTGCCGACGTTCTCGCTGTAATCGACATCACCGGCAGCATGAATGCTCGGGATATGGGTGATCCGAAGGGTTCCCAGGATCGTCTCGAGGCCGCGAAGTCCGCGCTCGTCAACTTCATGCAGGACGTGCCCTGCGAATCTCGTCTCGGCCTCGGCGTCTTCTCCGAACGCATCTCATATCTTCTCTTTGAGCCGGCCGAGATTTGCAACAACTACGACGCAATGGAAGCTGCGATAGCGGGGCTCGACTGGCGCATGGCCTGGGAGGGCGACAGCTACATCGCCAAGGGGCTCTATTCCGCCATCGAGATCGCCTCGAGCCTGAAGTCTGATTTGATCTTCATGACCGACGGCCAGGAGGCACCGCCGACACCGCTCAGCGGCATTCCAGAATTCGACGGCAAGCCTGCAGCCGTCAAAGGTATTATCGTCGGTGTCGGCGGATCGGAGAAAATCCCGATACCGAAATTTGACGACGAAGGTCGCCAGATTGGCGTTTATTCAGAAACCGACGTACCTCAGGAAAATCGCGTTGGTCCGCCGCCCAAAGACGCCGAAACACGCGAAGGCTATAACCCGCGCAACGCTCCGTTCGGCGCCATGCCCGCCACCGGCGACGAGCAACTCACCTCCGTAAAGACCGCACACCTCGAAGATCTCGCGCGCATTACCGGGCTGCACTACGCAGAACTGCAGCACGTCGGCGCACTTGCGCCACCACTGAAAGCAGCGACCGAACCAAGACTCCTGCCAGTCAACACCGACATGTCCTACGTGCCCGCGATCTTCGCCCTCGCCCTTCTTCTTGCGACTTACGCGCTTTCACTCGTCGAAGCTGCGCCGTTTTCCCGGCTCGGCCGACTGCGGAATTTTCGCCTTACGCCACACCACCGTGAAGGAAACTTGCTCCATGCTTCTTAGGTTACGCGCTGCGCTGCTCATCATCGGAATTGCCTCCTGCTCCGGCGCCACATTCGCACATGGTCCGACGCCACAGAAAGTGGACGAGAAAATCACCATCGCCGCCCAGCCAGATGAGGTTTGGAAAGTCGTCAAGGATTTCGCTTCGATCGCGTCCTGGCATCCCGCCGTCAGCAAGATCAAAGTCGAGGGCTCCGGCAACGAAACGACCCGCACGGTGACACTCAAGTCGGGCGGTGAACTCGTCGATAGCCTCGACGCCGTTGACGACAAAGCCATGGAGCTCAATTACCGCCTTCAGAACGAGGACTTCGCAGCTCTGCCAGTAAGCTCGTACTCGATGGCCATCACGGTGCAACCCGCGGACGGCGGCAGCCAAGTCGAATGGATATCGCGCCTTTATCGCTTTGATACCGGCAATGAGCCGCCGGAGGACAAGAATGATGACGCGGCCGTCAAGGCAACGACCGAGTTCATCAAAGCCGGCCTGAATGGCCTCAAGACCAAATTGGAATCCAAAAAGTGAGGCGCCGTCTCGCGATCGCCTCCGCCATTGCGATATCAGTCGCGGCGACGTGTTCGCATGGCGCCGCTTACGCGCAGAGCGTCTATGTCCTGAGCCAAGACGACGGCATTCTCTCTACTATCGACGCGAAGACCGACGAAATCACCGACAAAATATCCCTTGATGGCAAGCCGGCGGCATTCACCATCGACGCCGCAAACGAGAAGGCCTACGTCACTCTCCCCGATAGCGGTGAAATCGCTGTTATTGACCTACATCGGCGCGTGGTCTCCGCGCGATTCAAGATTGGCGGACAACCCTTCGGCATCGCCTCCGATCGCCACGACCGCTTGTTCGTTGGAGATTGGGGCGCGAACCGGATATCGATCGTCAACGCCGATACTGGTATCGTCGAAAATTCCTTGGCCGTCGGCCGCTCGCCTGCACATCTCGCCACGACCCGAGACGGAGATCGCGTCTACGTGGCGGATCGCGAGTCGAACAATGTGGCGGTCATTGACACCTCCGCTCTGTCGGTTCTGAAGGAAGTCGCAGTCGGTCGCGCCCCCTTCGCGTTGGCGCTCAGCGCCGATGAACAGCAGCTGGCCGTCGCCAACGTTCAAGCTGCCACGCTTTCGATCATCGACACGAGATCGCTGAGCGTTGTTGCATCGTCCCCGACCCGCGCGATGCCGTACGGCGTCGCCATAACGAATGACAACTCTGAGATCTTGGTCGCCAACCAGCACGGCGGCTCGGTATCGATCTACGATGCACGGTCGCATCTGGAGCAGGGCGAAATCAAAGTGGGTCGTTACCCGGAAGGCGTAGGAACGCTTGCAGATGGGAGTAAGGCATATGTTGCGAACTGGTTTTCGGCGAGCGTTTCCGTGCTCGATCTCAAAAGCAAAACAGAAATCAAACGCATTGCATGTCCAGAAGGTCCCCGCATGGTTCTGGTTGCAGGCCAGCCAGACTAGTTCTCTTGTCTTCGTTGGCCTCGCCATTTTTGCCATCCCGCTGAACGGGGCTTACGCAGGAGTCTTCTGCGGCGAAGGCGTCAAGAGCGGCGAGGCTACGGGAAAGACTGAGCAGGAAGCAAAATCCGCGGCAACAACGTGGTGGTCGTCGCGCGCAGGAGCGCTAGGCGCCGGCTATGAAGTGTGGGAGCGCGCGAAAGACAAAGCCTTGACGTGTCATCCAGGCCCGTTCGACACCATCAAGTGCACCGCTTCTGCGAGGCCCTGCCTTCCCGAAGGCAAGCTGCCCGACGACCCTCACCGACGGGCACTATGATCAAGACAGATGATCAGGATCAAAGTTCGCTGAACGTGCGCTTCGACTGCATCGACCCGAAATACGTTCCGGTCCATCGCTCGACTTTCTCTGGAAGAAATATGAAGCTTTGCACCTTGTAGACAAGACCGTCACTCATCACCGCTTCGTCTCCGACGGGAATGGCATGAGCAGGAAGGAAGAAGGCGCAAGTCTGCTTGCCCACGACCTTATTGACGTTATTCGCGGCGATTTCTTCGCTGTCTCCGGCCGCCTGACGCTGCAAGAATGCGACCTGCTCGTACTTGGCCCCGCAGAAATAGCCGGACACCCGCACGGGCTCATCCGATTGGGCGGCAGCCGTCAAAACACTCGCCGACACGAGAAGAACAGCGAACCGCGAAAGATCTGGCAAGGACATTGGCATCTCCAAAGGCTAGCTGCTCACACCTTGTGTGACCCCAACCTCGAGCGTGCCTCCAAAGCCTCTTCTTAATTTCAGATAGCGTGCAGGCTAAATGGGCAAAGCTCAACAGCGCGAAAGTCACACGCGACTTCAAACCGTGCGCGCGCACACAGAAGAAAGGGGCTGCCCGAAAGTGACTTGCAGAAAATCCGGGCAGCCAAGGAAATCACTCCACGAGAAGCAGGAAGGATTTACCTGCGTCAGAGGCTAGCTCCTTGTCGTCAAGGGTTCCATCATTGTCTGGATCAGCCGCTTTGAATCGAAGGACGACGAGGTCCTCGTACTCCTTCTGATCGAGCGTTCCATCGGTGTCGGGATCTGCAGTCTTGAGGCCGGCTCCATCGACGCGCCCTGTGAGTTCCTTCGCGTCCAGCGTGCCATCCTTGTCCGGATCGAGTTTGCTGAACGCCTTAACGCCCGCATTCTTCGCTTCCGTTACATCGACGGTGCCGTCGCTATCCGGATCAAGGTTCGTCAGCGCGGCCGAAGCTGCACTTACCGGCTTGACGGATTGAACGGCAGCGACGCCAACAATCGCCAGTAGCGCAGCGGCCGTCAAATATCGCAGTTGCATATCGAAAGGCTCCTCTGTGGGCGGCTCGAGCGCGCGCCCGATTTGCAAATCGTGCCCGGCAACCGGAGATCATCCCTCCGGAACGCAATACATTTGGCAAAGTATCAGAGGATAATTTCCCGACTTAAGGTGATAATTTGGAAGGAAATATGGGAATAATTTCCCGGGAAAGATGCAGGCCAGATTTTAAATCAGCTTCAGCTCAGAAGCGATCCGAACCAATTCGGTCGACGTACGGGCACCGAGCTTCTTTCGCAAAAGCGCGCAGTCGGACGCCACCGTTTTGTAGGAGACCGAAATATCGTTGGCGATCTCTGCCATGCTTCGCCCGCGCGCCAGCATGCGCAACACCAGTCGCTCCCGTTCATTGAGAAGCTCTGCCGTCGCACCGTTTTGAGCGCGGAGCAACGCCATCGCTTGAATCAGATCTCCCGAGACCCAGGTCTCGCCGCGCGCAACAGCGAAGACGGCCTCACGCAGATCCGTCGAGCCTCCCGTCTTGCTGACGTAACCCTTCGCCCCGGCCTGAAGCGCCTGCACCGCAAGGATCGGTGTCTCGTTCATTGAGAACACGACGACGCGAAGATCTGGATAGTTCGCAACGAACTCGCGTGTAAGCTCAAGACCGGATCCGTCCGGCAGATTGATATCGATGATGGTCACGTCTGGCGCGTCACGGGTCAGAGCGAGACGCGCATCCGCTGCCGTGCGCGCCTCCTCGATTTCCATCCCACCTGCCTCTGCAAATAAGGCGCGGCATCCGGAAATCACGATTGGATGATCCTCGACAATCAGAAGCTTCACGACTGTCCGAGCTCACCCCGCGCGTAGACCCTTCTGCCGTTCTAACGAGCGACACCCGATAAGCAATCCAGATTCGCCGGGGATTTTTTCCCGGTGATATGTCCGTTGTAGAAGCAGGCACCCTCACTTCTTTTCCGATGGATCCGCGACGGCTTGCCGTGTCCTGCCGGCTATCGCGATGTTTCATCGGTGTCGCTTTCGTCCGCGTAGGCGAACCAGGAAAGCGGGCTGGCCGCCAAGGCTTTTGGGAGCGCTGTTGCAGTCGGTGCTTCGTGTCTGCCCGGGTAAGAACCGCAAACCCAAGGTCTTTCATCCGACATATGGGTCGAACGAATGAACTCTGACCCGCCCCCCTCTTGACGCAAGTCAAGGTCGCCATGCGCCGCCCGATTGATCACTGCTTCCTCATAAAAATGATGCCTTACGAACGGGCGCGGAGGGACGGCTGTGACGGAAACCACGGGTCGGATGGGCAACATTCCGGTTCTCGCGAGTGCTCTGCTTTTCACAACTATCGGCTTGATCCTGGCTATTGCCGGCACGGACGGCGGCATGCGATTGCACGGCCTTATCTTTGGGCTTGCAAGCGCCGCCGCTTTATTCGTCATTGCGTCCCGGCCGGCGGAACGAACCGAAAAACCGTCGGGCTATTTCGATGGCCCGATCCGGGTCGCGACGATCGCCTGCGTGTTTTGGGGCATCGTCGGATTTCTCGTGGGCGACGTCCTCGCTTGGCAGCTCGCGTTTCCCGCGCTCAACCTCGATCTTCCCTGGACCAACTTCGGTCGGCTGAGGCCCGTGCATACGTCGGCCGTTATTTTCGCATTTGGCGGCAATGCGTTGATCGCCACCTCGCTCTACGTTGTGCAGCGAACGTGCCGCGCCCGTCTTCCTGGCCGATGGGCACCCTGGTTCGTCGTCTGGGGATATCAGCTCTTCATCGTCATCGCAGCATCGGGCTACGTGCTTGGCATCACCCAGGGCAAAGAATACGCCGAGCCGGAATGGTACGCCGATCTTTGGCTGACGATTGTATGGGTCGTGTACCTGCTCGTCTTTCTCGGCACGCTGAGAAAGCGCGAAGAACCCCACATCTACGTTGCGAACTGGTTCTACCTCGCCTTCATCGTGACGATTGCCATGCTTCACATCGTCAACAATTTATCGCTGCCGGTTTCATGGCTGGGGTCTGAAAGCTATCCGCTGTTCCCCGGCGTTCAAGGAGCGATGACGCAGTGGTGGTACGGACATAACGCCGTCGGCTTCCTGCTCACCGCCGGCTTCCTCGGCATTATGTATTACTTCATCCCGAAGCGCGCTGAGCGGCCCATCTATTCCTATCGTCTGTCGATCGTCCATTTCTGGTCGCTGATCTTCCTCTATATCTGGGCTGGTCCGCACCACCTTCATTACACCGCCCTGCCTGAGTGGGCGCAAACACTCGGTATGACGTTTTCGATCATGCTCTGGATGCCCTCGTGGGGCGGCATGATCAACGGCCTGATGACGCTTTCAGGCGCGTGGGACCGGCTGCGAACGGACGCGGTCATCCGTCTGCTCGTCGTGTCGGTCGCGTTCTACGGCATGTCGACGTTCGAAGGCCCGCTCATGTCGATCAAGGCCGTGAATTCCCTTTCCCACTATACGGACTGGACCATCGGGCATGTCCATTCGGGCGCCCTCGGATGGGTTGGAATGATCTCCTTCGGTGCTGTCTACTGCATGGTACCGTGGCTTTGGAAACGCGAAGGCCTCTACTCGATGCGCCTCGTCGAATGGCACTTCTGGTTGGCGATGATCGGCATCGTTCTCTACATCTCTTCGATGTGGGTTGCCGGCATCACGCAAGGCTTGATGTGGCGGGCCTACGATCACCTGGGCTTCCTGAAATACTCCTTCATCGAGACCGTCGAGGCGCTTCATTGGCCTTACGTAATTCGAGCGACGGGCGGTGTGCTGTTCCTGCTCGGTGGCTTGATCATGGCCTACAACGTCTGGCGCACGATCAGAGGCGACCAGCCGGTCGACGTCAAAGATCAGCCCAAAGTTGCCGCTGCCCCCGAACTCCGCCCCGGCGTCGTCGCCGCACCGGCCGAATAACGGGAGGGAATCATGAACCACGCAGTTTTCGAGAAAAACTCTCTCATCCTTCTGATCGGCGCGCTGATTGTCGTATCGATCGGCGGCATCGTCGAGATCGCGCCGCTCTTCATGCTGCAGTCGACAATCGAAAAAGTCGAAGGCATGCGCCCGTATTCGCCGTTGGAATTGGCCGGACGCGACATCTACGTTCGCGAAGGCTGCTATAACTGCCATAGCCAGATGATCCGTTCGCTACGAGACGAGATCGAGCGCTACGGGCATTATTCGCTCGCGGCCGAGAGCATGTACGATCACCCCTTCCAATGGGGATCAAAGCGAAACGGCCCCGACCTCGCTCGTGTCGGCGGAAAGTATTCCGACGCTTGGCACGTGGAACACATGCGCGACCCGCGTGCGGTCGTGCCGGCTTCGATCATGCCGGGCTACCCTTTCCTGGAAAAGACGCCGCTCAACTACGACAACATCGGCGCCCGGATGAAGACCCTGCAGGAAATCGGGGTGCCCTATACAGACGAAATGGTGACGAACGCCAAAGCCGATTTATCTGCGCAAATATCGCCTGACACCGATTCGGCGAAGGCCTTGGTTCAGCGCTATCCGAAGGCGCAGGTGAGACGATTCGATGGTCAGGTCGGCGACAACGTTCAGCCGACAGAACTCGATGCCGTCGTCGCTTATCTTCAGATGTTGGGCACGCTCGTCGACTTCACGAAGTTCGACGCCAGCGGCCAGAACCTTCGGTGAAAACATGACCTACGACGAAGCACAGGTGCTGTCGCAGCTCGTTTCGATGGCGATCTTCATGACGCTGCTAGCGGCTGCCTTCGTCTACGCATTTCGCTCCTCGAACAAAGCAAAGTTCGATCACATCGCGAAAGCGGCGATCGAACAAGACAATAAAACAGAGAAGCAGTGATCCCATGGCCAGCCATAAGCGCATCGATGAAGTTACAGGTGCCGAGACCACCGGGCATGTCTGGGACGGCGACCTGACCGAACTTAATAAGCCACTTCCGCGATGGTGGCTCTATACGTTCTACGCCTGCATCGTCTGGGCATTCGGCTACTGGATCGTCTATCCCGCATGGCCAACCTTCAACGGCTATACCAAAGGCTGGTTCGGCTATAGCCAGCGGGACCAGGTCGCCAAGGATGCGGCGGCGGCAAAAGCGGCCCAGGACAAATACCGAACCGCAATCGCGGCAATGCCTATTGCCGAGGTTAAAAAGAATCCCGAGCTCTTCGAATTCGCGAGAGATGGCGGCGCCGCGATTTTCGGCGACAACTGTGCGCCGTGCCATGGCCGCGGGGCTCAGGGCGCGGTCGGCTATCCCAACCTCAATGATGACGACTGGCTTTGGGGCGGCGATCTCGAGAGCATAGAAACGACCATTACACACGGTGCGAGGTCGGGTGATCCCAAAACGCATGACACGGCCATGCCCCGCTTCGGTCTCGATAAGATCCTCGAGCCCGCACAAATCAACGACGTCGCCAATTATGTGCGCTCCCTTTCTCACTTGGACGTCGATGCCGCTGCCGCCTCTCGTGGATCAGCGATATTCGCAGACAACTGCGCGGCCTGCCACGGCGCTGACGCCAAGGGCAACACTGAGATCGGTGCGCCCAACCTGACCGACGCAATTTGGCTGTATGGCAACAGCCAACAGGCCGTCGTGCACAGTATCGAAACTGGTCGTGGCGGCATGATGCCGGCATGGGGCGGCCGTCTAGATCCTGTTTCGATCAAGATGGTCACGCTCTACGTCCATTCGCTCGGTGGTGGAAAGCCTGAACCGAAAAAAGAGGAGGGCGAGTCCGAGCACAAAGACGAACCTCACGAGGCGCCCAAATGACACTGATGGGCGGACCTAACAAGTTCATCGCCGACAAAAAAGACGACGACGCTCCGGCCGCGAAGAATACCGCTGCGCCGTCGAGCATCTACGCCGCCCACCAGAAGATTTACCCCAAGGAAGCTCACGGCACCTTCCGAAACGTGAAATGGGCGGTGACCGCGGTTACGTTGGCGATCTACTACATACTGCCGTGGATCCGATGGAACCGCGGGCCGAGCCTCCCTGACCAGGCACTCCTCTTCGATTTCGCCAATCAGCGCCTGTTGATTGGCCCGATCGAAATTTGGGCGCAGGAATTCTACTACGTGACGGGCGTCCTCGTCCTTTCCGCACTCGCTCTTTTCCTAGTCACCGCAGTCGCGGGCCGAATGTGGTGCGGATACGCCTGTCCGCAGACGGTCTGGACCGACTTGATGATCGCCGTCGAACGCTTCTGGCAAGGCGATCGCAACGCGCGAATGCGTTTGGATCAGAGCAGCTGGACGTTTGAAAAGCTCTGGAAGAAATCTGCAACGCATCTGTCGTGGATGATGATTGCCATCGCTACCGGTGGCGCGTTCGTGTTCTATTTCCAAGACGCGCCGACATTGGCGCGCGAACTCATCTCCGGCACGGCATCTCCAGTCGCTTACACTTTTCTTGGCATCTTTACCCTGACCACCTACTTGCTCGGCGGCATGGCCCGCGAGCAGGTGTGCATTTACATGTGTCCGTGGCCGCGCATTCAGGGCGCCATGCTCGACCACGATTCACTATTCATTTCTTATCGTGAAGCTCGGGGCGAGCCGCGTGGCTCCCACAAACGCGAGCAAAGCTGGGAAGGCCGCGGCGACTGCGTTGATTGCAAGGCGTGCGTGTCCGTTTGCCCGACGGGAATCGACATCCGTGACGGCGCTCAACTCGCCTGCATCCAGTGCGCTCTGTGCATAGATGCATGTGATGAAATCATGGATCGTGTCGGACGACCACGCGGACTGATCGCCTACACGACGATGGCGAACCTCGATACCGCGAGCGTGGAGCCACGAAGCGGTTGGCGAATCGTGCGGCCGCGCACGATCCTCTATTCCGCGTTGATCGCAGCCGTTGGCGGCTTGATGCTGTGGTCGCTTCTCAACCGCGCTGACACGATCGTGAGCGTGGCGCCCGACCGCAACCCTCTGTTCGTTACGCTCAGCAATGGCGGCCTTCGCAATGGCTACACGGTTAAAATCACCAACAAGACGGAGACGGCGAAGAGCTTCAGGATATCCGCCACGGGCGTTCCGGGTGCTAAGCTTCAGTTCGTGGAGTTCGAGGGCCAAGATCCGGTAATCGACATAAAGCCTTCTGAAGTCCGGGCCGTGAAATTCTTCCTTTCGATTGGCCCCGGGGAACGCAAAGAACTAAAGGGAGATTCCACTCCCATTTTGGTCACCGTGCGGGATATGTCGACTGGACGTGAAACATCGCGCGCAACGACATTCAGTGGGCCAGGATCATGAAGCAAACTCTTGCGGTAACCGGTGGCATCAACGGCTGGCATGTCCTGTTCGGAATGATCGCATTTTTTTTGACGGTTACGGCTGTCAACGGCGTGATGATCTACGATGCGATCTCGACGTTTGGTGGCGACACGCCGGATGCATATCGCACTGGCCTTCATTACAATCAGCGCATCGCCCAGCAACGCCAGCAGGATCAACTCAGCTGGACGGAAGAGTCGAAGTTTGACACCTCAACTGGCATCTTCAGCACGACGCTGAAAGACCGCGACGGTCACGGCCTTAGCGGCCTGAGTGTCAAGGGCTCGGTCGGTCGCCCTGCCACGGACAGAGCAGACCGCGCCATCATCTTCAATGAAATCGGTTCCGGCACCTATCGCGTCAATCTCACCGATTTGTCCCCAGGCACCTGGGACCTCTCATTCTTCGTCAGCGAAACGGACGCTAAGCCTGAAAATGTGGTCTATCGTTCAAAGGCGCGGCTATGGAAGCAGCCCTGATCGCAACACCCCCGCTCCCATCGAGCGAGCGCGAGAAAGACGCGGCGACGACATGTGAGACGATAACGCTTTCAGTTCCCGACATCGTATGCGGCAGCTGCATTCGCATTATCGAAACGGCGCTACAAAGTGTTCGGGGTGTGACCGCCGCACGAGCCAATCTCGCCCTGAGGCGCGTGACCGTCATGGTTCGCCGTCAAGGGGACGATATTCATCCCGACGCCTCCGATCTTGTCTCATCGTTGCGGCGAGTCGGCTACACGGCAGCCGAGCTCATCGAGGGCATGGACACCGCCGCCTCGCGCAATCGCACCGGTGAACTCATCCCGCGTCTCGGCGTGGCGGGCTTTGCGGCAGCCAATATCATGCTGCTATCCGTATCGGTCTGGTCGGGCGAAGTATCCGATATGGACAATTCGGTACGCGATCTTTTCCATTGGGTATCGGCACTGATTGCGCTTCCCGCAATCGCCTACGCCGGCCAACCGTTTTTCCGCTCCGCCTTGGCAGCACTCAAGGCGCACCGCCTGAACATGGATGTTCCGATTTCCCTGGGCGTGCTGCTCGCAACGGGAATGAGCCTGTTCCAGACAATACGCGGATCGGAACAAGTCTATTTCGACGCCGCCACGACCCTCGTCTTTTTTCTCCTGATTGGGCGCGCGCTCGATGAGAGCATGCGCGTGCGCGCGCGAGGTGCCGCAGAGAATTTGCTGAGCCTTCGCGCAATGACGGCCACCGTCGTGTCGGAGGACGGAACCGCGAAGTCTCTCTCTGCTCGCGCCCTGACTCCTGGAATGCGCGTGATGGTGGCGGCCGGAGAGCGTATTCCGGGCGACGGCAACGTCATCACTGGAACGAGCGAGATCGACGAAAGCCTGATCACCGGCGAAACCGTCCCACGGACGGTTGCCGTCGGCAGCCATGTTCACGCGGGAACCGTGAACGGCGGTGGGGCACTCCTCATCTCCATCACCTCATCTGACGAAAACACGCTTCTGGCTGAGATCGGCCGGCTGATGACAGCGGCCGAACAGAGCCGCGGGCGCTACGTGCGACTAGCTGATAGAGCAGCCCGGTTCTACGCGCCTGCCGTACACATTCTCGGCCTGCTCACGTTCGCCTCATGGATGATCATGGGAAGCGGATGGGAGCTTTCGCTGACGCACGCCATTGCTGTGTTGATCATAACGTGCCCTTGCGCGCTGGCGCTCGCCGTACCGGCCGTGCAGGTCGCCGCCATGAGTCGCTTGTTTGGTCGCGGAATCATCGTCAAAGCAGCTGATGGTCTAGAGCGTATGAGCGAGGTCGATTGCGTCGTTTTCGACAAGACCGGCACGCTTACTCTCGCGCAGATTACGCTGATCGAAGATCAGTCGGTCGATCGCGCTGTTCTGTCTCGCGCGGCGAGCCTCGCGATCACAAGCCGCCATCCCTACGCCCAGGCCTTGGTCCGATCTGCGCGCGACCGGCACATTGCAATTGAAGCGATCGAGGACGTCCAGGAAGTTCCAGGCTGTGGTCTCTCCCATGTTGAAAACGACGTAGAAGAACGGCTCGGATCGGCGCAGTGGGTCGGTGCAAACGTCGACCAGAACCCTGAAGCGTCCCTATGGTACAGCTCGAGAGACGGCGAACTTACCGGCTTCCGCTTCATCGATCAGATTCGCCCCGATGCACGCGAAACCGTGCAGAACCTGCGAAGCGCAGGGTACCAAATCGAATTGCTGTCCGGAGATCGCCCGGGAGCGGTGGAACGTGCCGCCTCTGCCTGCGAAATTTCCCAATGGCGCGCAGCCCTGCGTCCCTCCGAGAAGTTGACAAGGATAGGCGATCTGCGCGCCGAGGGACGCAAACCTCTGATGGTCGGCGACGGATTGAACGATGCTCCAGCCCTCGCCGCAGGATTTGCCTCGATTTCACCCGCATCGGCCGTCGACATCAGCCAGGCGACCGCCGATGCGGTATTCCAAGGCGACCGGCTGGGATCCGTTATCGAAACGATGATGGTGGCGCAAGCCGCACGCCAGATGGCCCTGCAGAACTTTGCAATCGCCATTGGCTATAACCTCGTATTCGTGCCGATCGCGATGCTTGGGCACGTAACACCCCTGGTCGCGGCGCTCGCCATGTCGACCTCGTCGATCGTGGTTACGGCTAATGCGGTCCGGCTTAGAACCAAGAAGTTACGTTTAAAGCCGGCGAGGAGCGCTCAATGACATCTCTCGCCTGGCTCATGCCGGCAGCCCTGACACTCGGGCTCATGGGACTCGCTGGCTTTCTATGGGCGCTTCGCAGCGGACAATTCGAAGATCTCGAAGGCGCGGGTTGGCGCGCCATCGAGGACGGCGAGCCCACAAAAACGTTATCGTCGCAGGATGAATCCGGCGATCGCCATGCTTGAAACGCTGATATCCGGCATCGCTTTTGGGCTGGCAAGCAGCCTTCACTGCGCGGCCATGTGTGGTGGTATCGCTTGCGGCGCGCTCTTATTGCTTGACGCAACCACACCGCGACAACGCTATGCGCAATTATCGCTCCTGCAAGCAGGCAGGGTGACGACCTACGCCGTTCTGGGCGCCGTGGGTGGCGCGATGGGCGCCGGACTTGCTGCGAAACGCGGTGGCATAAGCTTCGAGATGATGCAATGGGCCGCTGCCGTTTCGCTCATGTGGATGGGCCTTGTGCTCGCAGGCGTGATGCCGACGATAGTATTCCTCGACCGCGCGGCTTCCTACCTCGGCCAGATGGCCGGGACGGCCCTCGAACCGTTGAGACACAGAAGGATCGCGGGACCATACGCGTTGGGCATCATCTGGGGCCTCAACGCCTGTCCGATGCTCTACGGAGCCGTTTTCTTCTCGTCTCTGACGGGTTCGGCGCTACGCGGGTTTCTGTTCATGACGGGCTTTGGTGTCGGCACCCTGCCAGCCGTCGTCGCCGCCGCCAGCGGGTTGACGTTCTTGCGCACGATCAACGGCAAGCGACAAGTCCGCGTTGCTGCAGGGATTGCGCTCGCACTCGCCGGTGTTGCGAGCGTCTATGCGCCGTGGTCGAGTTTCCCTGCGTTTTGCCGGCTATGACGTCCATTCACTCTAGAACTTGCTTCGCAACTCAGTACGGAAACCGAAGTTGTCGTCTTGCCCTTCCTGAATCTGATAAGTTGCATCAGCTCGGAACAACCAGGATCTCGTGATCGGAATCTGATAACGAACGCCGAAGCCGTATTGAGCTGCCTTAGCGCCGATGCCATCGTTTTCGAATGGCTGAACCGTCGCGACCTCGAACACCAGCTGCTGATCAAGGTTGAAGAGATACTCAACCCCGAGCGCGCCGCCAAAGGTATTGGACGCTGTGTCGTCGAGCTTCGGATACCCGGTCAATGCGTCAGTCTCAAAGTTGATGCCGACGTTCTTCAAAATGCCTGCGTTATTGCCGTCGACGAGCGGCTCAGGGTTTCCAACCCCGACAAAGAAGTTTGCGTAGGGCAGAAGCGTAAGAGGAAGCGGCGAGATCAAGCTGTTCTCGGAAATGAACGCAAATCCGTCGCCATTGCCGTGGCCATCATCTCCAAAGTTGGCGAAAAGGCGTGTCGAGTTTGAAATCGTGTTCGCGTAGCGCCTGCTGTAAGCGGCCGTGAGAAAGTGTTGTTCCACATTGTCGAACGCGCCTGTACCTTGAATGAACCCATAACCGGCCTCGACGTAACCGTTAAAGGCGTCCACAAAGGTCGTCACGCCGAAAAGATTGGCGTGATCATTGTCGACCTTGCCGTTGACGCCAATCAAGCTTGCATTATCGACGTTGTCGAACGCTGCAAAGAACGTGAGGTCATAGTTCGACAGCCCCAACGTAGATGAGTTTTTGGCGGGAAACGTTACCGCTCCGCCAAGGATAGCATCGTTGGCCCAAATTCCGTTTTGCAGGAATAGCGGGAAGAGACCTACCGTGAAGGGCAGATCGAAACCCGCATACTTGCCAGAAACGCCTGAATAGATTGAACCCAGATCGCCCTCGAAGAACAGCGTTTGAGGGTCGAAATCGAGTTCATCGGTAAACCTTCCATCGCCATCGCCACCGCTGAACTCGAAGCGGGTGAACTTCGCGTTGCCATCCTGAAACGGCGTAAAGAACGCGTGAATGCGTTCCGTTGCGGTTATCTTGAGGTCGACATCCAGATTGAGCCGCGTCGCGACTTGGGCGATGTCCTTGCCGTTGTTGCTATTGTAGGCCATGGCTGTCCGCCAATCGCCGTAAACGGACAAACCCGGCAAAAGCGGATTGAGCTTTCCGAACAGGGTGCTGCTCTCGTCGTAAATGCCGGAAGTATATTGCTCGCGTCCGATCTCGAGCAGCGGCCGCGGCGGCTCCACAGCCGTCTTGCCGCCGTAGATGTCAGTTTGTCCTGCTGCATCGTATTTCTTCGAGTATTTCGGATCATCTCGGAACGCGCCCTTGGTGGACGACCTCTTCTTTTCACCGCTCTTGGCGTTCTTCGCCGATGCCTCTTGATTGCCTCCTGCCTTAACGTCGCCGCCTAGATACTGCTTGGGCACGATGGTCTCGTTTCTATTCCTCTGCTGTTGCGTTGATGGAGCCACCGCATCCGTGCTCGACGCCGTCGTGACCCAACCTCCCGCATTGCTGATCTCAGTGGTGGATTCGCTGGACTGAGGTCGAGCGCTGGTACCCGACAGCACCAGATAGCTTGTTGCCATAAGGGTCACGACAGCTGCAGTTGTTCCAGTGCCAAATCGCAAGGCGCCCGTGGCGTCGCGAGTCATAAAGAAGCTCCCACATCTTGCCACCGCCCTCGCGCAGAGGATCGGGTGCTTTCAGAGAGGCTTCGGACCCGCTTTTTGAACCGACTTCGAGGTCCAAATCCGAAACGCTCAGTCGCTTGCCATTAGCCTTTGACGTCAACGTCCACCGCAAAGTCATGGAAGCTCATGATCCGCTCATTCATGCTCTGCTCCATCGCCTTCGTCGCACCGACAAATCGCATGAAGTAAATCGGTTCGGCCCGGCTGCGCATGCGAAAGGCGAGACGGTACTTGCCCGGTTTGGTGATCAGGTTGCCCGGAACCTGGTACGTCGCCTCCCTCATCCCCAGGGGAGTAAGCGAATGGTTTTCCATACGCACCAGCGGCGGATGATTGAGGACCGTTGTCGGAATGCTCGGAGGCCTGAGTTGTGGCAACGGATCGATGTCGAAGTTGACCGGCAAATACATTTCCCGATCCGTCCCTTTGACATTCGTTGTGAGAAATTTCGTTTGAAAATGCACGAGCATCTGATCGGTATCGATGCGACCCGCCGCTACGTCCAGGCTGTGGAGATCGGCCATATCGCCGTTACTGTCGACGTAACCGGATTCCCAGATGTTCTGCCCGTCAGGATCAACAAGCGCTACGTTCACCCAAAGCTGCGGCTGCGCGCCGAGAGAACCCGACGGCAGGTTGTGCCCTGTATTCGTATTCTTGATTTTGAATGAGAATGCCAAATCCGCGCCGATGCGCGGTGTTCCCGCGATGTACGGGCCGTCGACGTTACTGCTGTTCTCCATCACTTGGCGGCGAAGTTTGTCGCGCTCGTCGAGCTTCTTCAGATTTTCTTCGATGATCTCGCGCGCATCCTCGCGGTCGAGTGCATCGGCCCAACGCTTGGGAAATTTCGCCTTAATCTTTCCAGCCGCTACCTTGTCCTCGAACTTGGCGGTTCCCCAACCTCCGCGCCAGTCGAACGTCAGCCAATCTTCGACGCTGTAGGCCTGAGCCTTGGTGTTGTGCGGAAAGATGCCGGGATGCGCGATCGAATAACCCGGACCTATGAACCGATGATTGGCATGCTTCCGTCCCGGATTGATCTCCTTCCCTCCGACTATTGCGGACGGCGCGGTCGCGTAACCCTTGGGCTGTCCAGGTACCTTGCCCATGTGGCAATCCTGGCAACTGATTCCTGCCTTGCGCGCCGGACTGTCCCGATACTGATCCCAAACGATCTCAAGCTTGATCCCAAGGTTGACCGCCACCTGATGACAGCTGACGCAAAATTCCGACTTCGTAATCTGATCGTTCGTGATCATCCCTTTATGAATGTCGTTGCCTCGCCCGTCCGGAGCGGTCTTGACGGAGTACGTGTCCTTGTTCGCGAGAACCTTATTGATAACGCTCTTCTGGCCGCTGCCATAAACGGGTTCGTAGATCTTGCCTGGCTCGACGCGGCGCTCGCCGTTGACCTTGCCGTACTGTTCCTTGACCCGATGACAGGTAATGCAGGTTACGCCCTCGCGCGAGATCTGACTGCGCGCCCATAGCGGCGCCTCGCGAGCTTCACCGAGCTGTGTCCCGACTTGCTGATGGCAGCGCACGCAGAACGTTCCGACGGTTCCTTGCGTCAGCTTCTGAAACTTCTGCTCGAATTTGTGAAACATCGGCGAAATCGAAGCATAGGCGTGCTGCGAGGAAGACCACTCCTCATAGATTTGCTTGTGGCAGCCTCCGCATTGCGCCGCTGTCGGATACAACGCCTCATCGCCGTCAATTCCCGCATGGGGATCGGCTTTCTGCACGTCTTCGTCAGCCCGTTTGGCGGCTTCACCCTCGCGCCGCCTCACCTCTCCTGTGTTTTCTGCAAAGCGTAATTGATGCACACTTTTCGTGGATTGGCTTTGGATCGTCTCCGACGCAACGGCGGCCTCATCTGCAAGAGATGCCCCATAGCTCAGCACTACACCTGACAAAGCGCAGGCAAGCACCGACGCGCAGAAAAACCGTCCCATAGCCACCCCTTGTCCCCATCATCTGTCAGAGCGGCCCCAACCTAGATCGCCTATCGCGAAGCGCCCCCGCGCTGGATTGTAGAGCCACTGCAAATCAAAAGCCGGAAAGGGGCAGCGATATGGCCGAATAAAATTCCAGAATTGAGAAAAGCCAATCAAATTGAAAATGCGATCTCCCAAGTTCGCGCCTCAAATGGCAAATGCTCTGCAGACCTTTTAAGTGTGCAGAGCGCTGATTTTTGGGCTGTTTTCATGGGAATTGCTTTGACCCAATGTCGCGATAATTTCTCCCAGGATTCATTCCCATTTATTTAATTCAATAACGAACCCGCCACAGTGATAATTCAAATGTGGTCACGCTCCGAACACGATAGCCAATTAGCAATTCACTATCGTCGCTTTTTCTCGCCGCACGAGCAGCTGAGTCTCAGAGCGAATGGAAGTCGGAAAACCCTAGGTTTTTACGGCTTCGATGCTGGGGTGGGATCGCCCAAGTGGGCTCATTCGCTTGGCAGATCATATGAAGTACATTCGGAATAATAGGATGCCGAACAGTCACGAAATCACGATCAACGGCACAAGCTTCATCGCTAAAGGGGGTGAGCTGCTTTTAGACGCCGCCTTACGCAGCGGAGTCAGCATCCCGCATCAATGTCGCTCCGGCCACTGCGGAACGTGTTGCGTCCGACTGACTTCCGGTCGGGTACATGGCGGAGAGGCCCGCGACCCTGATATCGTACACGCTTGCCAGTGCCGCATCGCCGGCGAAGCTGAGTTCGAGACGATCAGTCTAGGTGCAGTTCGAGAAGTTGGCGGCACACTCGCAGCCTTGAGGCACGTGACGTCCGAGGTGACCGAAATCGGTATTCGCATCAACTACGCGCTGCCCCATCACCCTGGTCAATACGCACGTGTGCAGTTCAAGGGCTTCCCAGAACGCGCCTATAGCATCACCCAACCCGTATACGCGGCGCCAGATAGTCGTTCCGTTTGGTTTCACATTCGGCGCCTAAAGGATGGCCATGTCAGCCCGGCGCTCGGGCACCGCATTGCGCTCGGACATCGCGTGATCCTACGAGGACCGTATGGTTCGGCACACTACCGGCCAATGCCGGGCGGCCGTCTTATTCTCGTGGCCACGAATACCGGTTTCGCCCCGATATGGGCGATTGCCATTGCAGCGCTCCGGGAAAATCCGTCGCGAAGAATCATGATCATCGTCGGCGGCCGCACACTTGAGTCATTATATATGGCTCCGGCACTGGCTCGCCTCGCGCAGTTTCCGAACGTCTTCATCGTTCCCGTTTGCAGCGGGCCATACGCGCTTCCGAGCGGCGTGATGCCAGGTCGTCCCACGGACTATCTTCCAAAAATTCTCTCGACAGACGCGCTTTATGCATGCGGCGCGCCGGAGATGGTCAACTCAATCAAGTCGATAGCCGCGAGCTTCGGAGCAACGTGCTACGCCGATCCATTTGTTCCATCCGACGAAGCTCCGCGCCGACCGAATGGTCGATCGCGCAACGTCCGTAAGATCGCGATACCGAGCGAGCGGCCAATGCTCCAACTGCCTTTTGCACGCTCCGTCAGCCTTTAGCACCTCACTACGACGTACAAGAGTAGGCCTTTGGCAAATTTATCTCGGCAACCAAAGCATCCACCACCAGCAAGCTTCACAGTGCGCGTTCGCCTCAGCCCTAGCTTTACTATTTTCGCATTCGCCATTTCGCTGTTTGCAACAATCCGTACGGACGCTGCTGTGGCAAACGAACCAGAGAAGATCGCTGGTCCAAATGCATGCGCCGAATGCCACAAGCAGGAGACCGAGGCGTGGAAGGGATCACACCACTTCAAGACCTTCCGAGAAATGCCGCGCAATCTCGAAGCCAACAAGATCGCGCAACGGATGGGCGTTCGCCGCATAAGGGCGGAAAGCTTATGTCTTAATTGCCATTACACGGTTCAGAAGAAAGACGACAAGGATGAGCCCATCGCCGGAGTATCCTGCGAATCCTGTCATGGCTCGGGCAAAGAGTGGATCAAGCTGCACAGCAGCTACAGCGGAAAGACGGCTCAGACGGAAACAAGCGCCGAGAAGGCGCAGCGCTGGAAACTCGCCGAGGCAAAAGGCATGATCCGCATCCACGCGATCTATCAGTTGGCGAAGAATTGCTACGGCTGTCACGTCGTTCCTAACGAAGCTCTCGTAAACAAGGGCAGCCACCAAGCGGGCAGTCCGTTCGAACTGGTTTCATGGTCCCAGGGCGAGGTGTTGCACAACACGTGGTACTCGAAGGGAAAAGCCAACGTTCCGGCGAACGCCGCACGCAAGAGAATGCTCTTTCTCGTTGGATTGGGCGTCGAACTCGAAATGTCACTACGCGCGGTCGCAAAGGCCACGACGAGAAAGGCATACGCTTTCTTGATGGCGCAACGCGTTGACCGCGCGCGCAAGCAACTCGCCGTCGCTGCCAAAAACGCACCGAACGTGCCAGAAATCGCCAAAATGGTCGAGTTAGCTCATTCTGCGGGACTAAAGCTGAACAACGAACGCTTGCTGGCAATAGCCGCAGATGGCGTGTCCAAGCTGATCGTGAGCATGACTGACAAGTACGACGGCAGTTCGATGGCCGGCCTCGACAGCATGATTCCCGGCCCCGAAAAATTCAAAGGCACGCCGCGCAAGCCCGCGGCGATCAACTGATCAGCGCTGTTCTGCGCTGGCCGTCGAAAGAATGTTGTGTTGGGGGTGACTTAAGGCCGTGCGACGCGTTCCGCATAGTAATTCGATTTCGAGAATCGACTGGGAGCACACGCGCGCCTTCCAAAGCCTCGTAGTGCGCAGCGCTTTGATTGCGGTTGCCTCCATCACGATTTTCTATCTCGTTGAAATTTACGCAGACAGTCTGCGCGACCCACGCTATCTCGACGGCTGGTTGCTAACTGCGGGCATGGCTGCCCAAGTTTTCTTTCACATCGCCACCAAACGGCTTTCACTGAAAGCAAGAGAACGTTGGCGGTCGGCGCACATTGTGATCGGTTGCATCTTGATTGCCGCGTTTCTATCTCACTCCAATTTCGCGCTTCCGGATACAGGCGTTGCATGGGCATTGTGGGGAGGGTTCGTGTTGATTACGCTGAGCGGACTCGGCGGCACGTATCTTTCTTGGTCGTTGGCAGCGCGGCGTGGAATAGATGATGATGTGTTATCCGGCGATCTAAACGCGCGCCGTACCAAACTTGCGAGCAATGCCCGAGACCTTATCGCTGCACTCGACGACCAGGTCGGCACGGAGATCCTTCCCCAATTGCCGCATAGCAGCTGGATTGCCGACCTCTACCATAAACGTCTGCGCGATTTCATTGAAAGCGATCGAAGCTTTCCGTTCTATCGCATCGGATCCGGCGCGCGTCTGAGGCGCATGACGAATGAGATCGATGCGCTATCTCCCTATGTCGATGCGCAGCATCAGGAGGTGCTTAGAGTCATTAAAGCGATTGTCGTCGAAAAGGATCGTCTTGATGGGGGGCGAATCCTACTTTGGCTGCGAAGCGCATGGCTTTTCGTCCACGTGCCGGTCACCTACGGTTTGATCGTTCTCGTCGCGCTGCACATCCTTTTAGTTTATTCCTTTTCATCAGGTTCGTTGTGATGTGGCAGCCGCTCTGGCGTCGAGAGGGTCCCAACCACGTCTCTCCGTCCGCATTGCGCGATCGCATCGCGCGTCTCGTCGCGGTGCTGACCGCTGCAAGCCTCATTGCGATTTTCGCCCTCGCACGGGACACGCGCTTTCTGATGCCGGGCCCGCTTACAAGCGCGCACAGCGCTATAAAGGCTTGCAGCACTTGTCACACCAGCAGCGGCAGCAGCAAGGTGAGCTGGCTTCGCGGTCTTGTAGCGGGAAGCCCGCATTCGGACGGTAAAGCCTGTCTTGCATGTCATCAAATGCCGGATGCGGCTTTTAACCCGCACGGCGCCACATCCGATCTCTTGAAGCAGAGCACCCAGAAGTTGCTGCAGGTCGCGTCAAGAACGCCATCACCTCTCGTTGCTCGTGCTCAAAGCAAGCTGTTTCCGACCCATGACGCCGCTGCGGGTGGCATCGGATGCGCGACGTGTCATCAAGAACACCAAGGCGCACATTCCAATCTCATGCACGTTGCGAACGAGCAGTGCCGGTCCTGCCATGTCGTCAAGTTCGACAGCTTCGAGGGAAACCACCCGCAGTTCGAGAATTATCCCTTCGTCCGCCGAACGCCAATCATCTACGATCACGCCGCCCACTTCGATAAGCACTTTCCCGAGGTGGCAAAGAAAGACCGCACCAAGAGCATCCCTGCCACCTGCGCGACATGTCATCAGGGTCGCGGTGACAAATCAATAATGTCCGTCGCGCCTTTCGAGCAAACCTGCAGTTCGTGCCATCTCGATCAAATCAAAGGCAAAGAGCGCGCGAGCGGACCGAAGGGCATCGCGTTCCTGACATTACCCGGACTCGACGTTCAAACTTTAAAAGAAAGGAAGGTTGCGCTCGGTGAATGGCCGGATGCTTCGGAAGCAGAGATCACGCCGTTCATGCGAATAATCCTGAGCCGTACCCCCCGAGGCCGCTCGCTCTTAGCCTCTACCAGCGGCCTGAACCTACAGGATCTTAACAAGGCCAACGATGATCAACTCAAAGTGGTGGTCGAACTGGCATGGGAGATCAAGCGCCTGCTCAACACGCTCATTGCTGCCAAAGCATCCGACGTTCTGCCCGATCTAACCGTTAGCGGAAGTTCGCATGTGAACGCAATTTCCCGAGCTGATCTCGCTGCGGGCTTGCCCCGCGAAGTCATCCTGAGCGCGCAGAGGCAGTGGCTGCCCCATTTGAGTAAGGAGATTTCCGACGGGCCATTCGTCGACGCGCAGCTGACAAGCGATCAGCACCAGAACACGAGCGCCAGCTTAAAGACAGATGCTCCCAGTGCATCGCATGACGATTCTGCCTCCGCTCGCGATGAGTCGCCCGCGGCATCGGCAGGTGCAGCCGCAGAGAGCGAACCAAAGAAACTCGTCAAACGCGATCCACCGGCCTGCGCGTTGCGCATCCTGGGCCAGTGCATTGTCGGACCCGGTTCGAGCGGCGAAGAGACAAATGCCCCACCACAAACCGAAAATACGCCCCGAAAGAACGCTTCCACTGTTCCGCTCCCCCAAGCGATGCATGCGGGACTTAGAGACGTGGAAACTACCGAGCCGACGCAAAACGCCCAGTCGGATGACCTGTTGTCGCCCACGGAGGCCGAAATTCGCGATATCAAAGCGCACGCGACAAATGCCGGTGTGGGAAGCGCGCTTCCGGAACCGCCCGGCAAAGCGGGTTCTGCAGCAC
Organism: Hyphomicrobium sp.; assembly: GCF_003987855.1. Classification (GTDB taxonomy): domain Bacteria; phylum Pseudomonadota; class Alphaproteobacteria; order Rhizobiales; family Hyphomicrobiaceae; genus Hyphomicrobium_B. Next base: position 171,269 of record NZ_RXIZ01000013.1, on the reverse strand, counting down.
AATCCGGGACGCAGATCGGAGGAATGGGAAGCGATGTCGATGCCGAAAGTTGGGCAGAGTTCGGCGGTTGGTACGCACAAGACTATACGATTTACTACCGTCCCACAGGGCACAAGGACCGCTTCATCTACGCGTGGCTTCAACTTACGGGGCCACAAGCATCGACGGGCAGCAACACGCCGTCAAGCAAGGTGTTTGAAGTGCTCACGAACAAAGACGCCCAAGGCTCCTGCACCAAGTGCCATAGCATCGACGAGGTTGGTAGAACGCGGCTTGTGAACTTCACGCAAATCAACGGCGCTGCAAAGCACGGCCGCTTTACGACCTTCAATCATGAGCCGCATTTTCGGATGCTCGATAAACGCGGTTGCCTGACATGCCATGAACTCGAAAAATCGCGCCCGTATTTAGCGAGCTACGATCAAGGCAATCCCGACAAGTTTGTCTCCGGCTTTGCTCCGATCAAAAAAGAAACCTGTCGGTCCTGCCATGCCACCAACCTGGTGCGTCAGGAGTGCACGACTTGCCATAAGTACCACGTAAACGGGGTGATCACTCCAATCACAGAAACCAAGATCCCAGGTCCATAAGGTGTGTTTCGGCTCGAGTTCGCAAGCTCGCTGATTTTGATGATGAGCGGGAATAAATAAGGAGCAGAGAGGATGCAGATTGAGTTTTCCGTCGCTGTTGGAACCCTTGCGCTATTCCTCGCGGTCGCCCTCCTGTCGTTTCGGATCAAGTTCCACGGACGCCATCCAGCATTGGCGTTGGCAAGGCGGTGGGCGGCGACGAGCAATTATACCTCGGTCAGCGTGTTGCTTGTTCTCACCGCAGTCTCCGCGTCATGCTTCGCGCTGTTTGCCGAAAGCAAGAACAATCTTGGAAGAAGCTCGATCGAGATCGCCGGCCGCAACGCACAGCTCAACACAACGTCCGCCGACGAAAACAGCTCCGTTGCGGATGATGCGGCGGCGCTCGATGCGCTCCGCAGTTATGCGGACAACCTTGAAGGCAATACGCAATCGAAGCCTGCTGAACCGCGCCCAGAATCCACTGCGCTGCCCGATGTCGATACGATGATTGCGAAACTTGCCGCGCGCCTGGAAAAGCAACCTGACGACGTCAACGGTTGGAAGATGCTGGGCTGGTCGTACTTCAACATGGGGATGCTGACTGAAGCCATAAGCGCGTATGAGGCCGCGCGTAAGCTCACACCACTAGACCCACAAATTCAAAAGGCGCTCGATCAGATAAAAACCGCACAGGCCACCGCTAAGTGATCATCGCTGGGGCTAACGTTCGCGGAACGCATGATGAAGCTGATCGGTCATCGGCTTCATGATGAAGCTCAGAGCGGTCCTCTCGCTGCCCGTGAGCATGACCTCCGCTTCCATGCCGGGTCCGATCTTCGCATCCTTGAGCCGTGCGACTTCTTCCGGATCTAAGTCGATGCGGACGCGGAAGGCTGGTCGCTTGTACTCTCCCACCAGCTCCTGGTCCGGAGAGATCCATAGCACCGTGCCTCTTAGTTCCGGGGTCGTCGTGCGATCGAACGACGTGAAACGAATACGCGCCAGCGAACCATTGTGAACACGATCGATATCCTTGGGAGGAACGAGCGCATCGACGATGAGTTTGTCGTTGTCCGGGATGATGTAGGCCAGCGTATCACCAGCGCCGACAACGCCGCCAACAGTGTGAACAGCGAGTTCATGAATACGACCCGTTGCCGGCGCGCGAACATCCAGGCGCTGAAGTTTCGTCTGGATCGCGCTGCGCTTCTCAGCAAGTTGACTGAGCTCGCCCTCCACGGCTTGCAGATCAACCAGAGCTTCCTTCCGATAATCCTGCTCGAGTTCGATCAGCCTGAGTTCCAATTCAGAAATGCGCCCCTTGGCCTTTGCTATTTCCGAATGCGCCTGTCCGACCTCGCCGACGAGGCCCACCTCCTCGCGTTGAATTGGGCCCCAGCGCGTAAGCGGAACAAGTCCTGTCTTCGCCAGCTCTGAAAGCTTCGCCATTTCCTGCCGTGCGATGCCGAGCTGCTTGTTGCGGGCCTCCTCGACGTAGTTCAGACCGACAACTTGTTGTTGCAGCTGATTGATCTGCTCGCGGAGCTGAGCCTTCTGCTGCTTAATAACCTCGAGCTTCGTACTGAAGAGTTGGCGTTGTCCATCAGCCACGGCCTTCAAGTCCGGGTCATCGCCCGTCTCATCCCCAGCCTCCTTGGGAGGAAGCCAGTCAGGAAGTGCACCCTTGCCGTCGCGCTCCGCTTGCAAACGCCACCTCCGCGCGGCGAGTTCGAAGATCCGCCGCCGCAAGGTGCCCATATCGGCAGAAAGCTGCTTGCCGTCGAGCCGGAAAAGGATCGCCCCCGATTCCACATGCGATCCATCGTCGACATTAATTTCCGAAACAATTCCGCCGTCGGGATGCTGGACTCGCTTTTTTTGCGAGTTCACAGCCACCGTTCCCTGAGCGATGACGGCGTCCTGGATTTGCGCGAGCGATGCCCAGCTCGCAGTTGCGCCGACGACCAATAACGTGGCGGCAATCCCGAGCCCTGCGTGCCGGTTGAGGCTCTTGACGGCACTCTCAAGATTATGCGCCAACGACATGAAGACCTCGATCCGCTTGTTTTCGTGTAGCCGCCGCGAGTTGTGCGAGCACGTCATCCTTGCTTCCGAAGAAGCCGGGCTGACCGTTCTCGAGAAGCAGCATCTTATTCACTTCGGAGAGTATCGCTGAACGATGCGCGGCAACGACGACGATCGAACCCGCAGCGCGCAGCTTGCGCAATACCAGACCCAAGGCATCTTCTCCGTGACGATCGAGATGCGCATTGGGTTCATCGAGCACGACGAGGAACGGCAATCCATAGACGGCTCGCGCCAACCCCACGCGTTGTTTCTGACCCGCCGACAGCATCATACCACCGGAGCCGACAACCGTTTCGTAGCCATCAGGAAACGACAAGATCAGCTCGTGCACACCCGCCAGTTCGGCCGCCGCAATGACGGCCTCTGATGAAACGTCCGCTTGGAAGCGAGAGATATTCTGACGAATGGTGCCGTCCAGAAGTTGGACGTCCTGCGCCAGATAGCCGATATGCTTTGCGTCTGCGCTGCATCGATGCCCGAGGCAATGAGCACACCGATGCCAAGTCCGAGCGCGCCCATGGCGAAGCTCGGAAGATGGGCATCTCCGCTCCATAGCCAACGCAACGCAACAGACGTCAGATATATCGTTGTGCCGAGCAGGAGGGTCGACCAGAAATCATGACCGATGGCGAAAGAAACGCCACCGATGACAAGATTCAAAAAGGCGGCGACAACACAGACTGCATGAGCTGAAAGCTGGCTAAATAGGCTAATTACGCCCTCGGTCAGCGAAGAGCGCCACGTGCTCGGCAGGATGCGATGACACTCCGAATACGACACCGCGGTAAACTCCCATGCGCGTCGTACCAGCTGCTGCCGGCGAGCGCCCTAATGATTTGCAGGATGACTTCCCGCGGCAGTCTTCCCCTGACGGCAGCGGCCCGTGCATCCGGTCGTGACGCAGGATGCACAAAGCACGCCGTTCGGAGGAAATGAGCCGGAATGGCTGCTGCAGCATTCCGACGAAGCTGGCGCGAGAACCTTCACGCCGGCCGAATTGATTTCGAGGACGATGCGCTTTCCTGCGCTGTCCATCGAGCGAACCTTGACTGTGCGGCCCGCGAGGATGCTATCGACGACATTCTTTACCAGCGCATGACCGGTGCTCATGTCGCCGATCATGTCTGTGATCCAAAGGATATCGCCGGATCGCCATTCATCCGGGCGCAAACGCACCGGCGCATCGAGATTCGCCGACAGTCGCTGATCGATCTCGGGCGAGACGGACGCCCAGAACAACACGGCCAACGGCTGGCGAATACCGGCGTCGTCAGGCCGCGTTTCGGCCATCGCGAGTTGCCCCGTGCTCAATGCCGGCAGCACCATCCATTCCAGATCGGATAAGCTAAAGTTGCGGTGGTTCGGCGACTGCAGCATGAGCTTTACGATTTGAGCCAATGCCATCGATGAGTTCATGATCGCTCGCCGCCCCTGCATCGCTTCATCTGAGTTTTGAGGCGCGATGCCTGCGCTCGCCGGACGATTGTTCGCGACCACTTCATTGCTCAGCATGCGACGGTACTCCGATTGTCCTCCGCGGAAGCATCAAGAGGCGCGGGTAAGTAGAATTATCTTTCTGCCGATTTGCTTCAATTACGGATTCAATTTGAAGTTAATCGCGCGCATTCGTCTCGACAGACAGTCGAGATCAACATCTGCGCGTGACGGTTCAACTTAACTTAAAATGCAATCATTTCCGCTTGCCCTCCTTCAAGTCGAAGCCGAGCAGCGTTAGAAACGTCATCGACACATAATTTTCTTCTGACCCAAAATGAAACGCGTAAGCGCGCGGGCCATCGCATCCGACGGCAAATCGCTAGCGGCCAAATCCCATTTCGATAGCAGGAACCTGACGATATGAGCGCAGGAAGTTGGAGCCAAGTCTCGCCGTGGCCCATCGTGGCGATCCATTCCCTCATGACGCCGGATGGTAAGATCCTGACGTTCGGTACGGACCGCGCCGGCGCGCAGGGCAGCCACATGCTCTACGACCTTTGGGATCCGGGGACGGGAACTCACACCACCCTCAACTACGTCCAGAACACGAACATCTTCTGCTCGTGCTGTGTTATCGATCCGGTTACTGATCATATAATCATCACCGGGGGCGACGCGAGCACGCTCGGGAACTTCAATGGTGGCGTTCCCTATGTGCACACCTTCGATTATCAGACGGATCAGTTGACGCTCAACAAGGCGCAACCGCTTCAGTACTCGCGCTGGTACGCCACGACCCTCACGCTCGGCGACGGCACCATTTTCGTGCTTGGCGGCTCGGACGCCAAACACCGTGGCGTCGGCACGCCAGAGCTTTACACGACCGGATCCGGTTGGAAAACGATGCCGGGGCTTGCCAGCGCTGACATCGCGAACAACTGGTATTATCCGCGGGCTTGGCTAGCGAGCGATGGCTCGGTGGTTGGCTACTCCGCCCAGAACGAAGGCCAGAACGCCGGAACAATTTTCAAGATCACCACCACCGGGGGCGGCACCATCACGCAACTCGGCCACACGCCTTTTGAGTCCGTTGCCTACGATCCTGCGACTATGTTCGCGCAGGACAAGATCCTCACGATCGATAAGTTCGGTAACGCCTGGATCATGGATATCAGCAGCGGCACGCCGACCTTCACGCAGACGGACGGTGTCGGCTCCAACCGCGCCTGGTCGAACTTGACCAACCTTGCCGATGGAACCATTCTACTCACGGGCGGCAGCAATGGTCTCGGAGCCAGCGGTGTCGGCAGCGTCGCCACGCAAACCAACCAGGCCATGATCTGGAACCCGGAAACGGGCCACTGGACGAATGACGCAAACGCGGCGGTCGGACGCTTCTACCACTCGACCGCAATCCTGCTCGCCGACGGCACCGTGCTCTCGGCCGGCGGCGGGGCGCCAGGGCCGCTAACGAACCTCAACTCCGAAATCTATACGCCGGGCTATCTTCTCAACGCCGATGGCACGCTGCGCACCGATCGTCCCGTGATCACGGAAGCGCCCAAGACACTTCAACAAGGCCAGACCTTCACCATCTCACTCGACAACGCCGATGTGATTCAGAAGCTCGAACTCGTGAAGTTCGGCTCAACCACGCACGATTTCGATGCCGAGCAACGCTCCTTCAGCCTCACCTTCACGCACATCGATGCGCATACGCTTCAAGTTACGCTTCCGCCAAACGTCAACGCCTTGACGAATGGCTACTGGATGCTGTTCGCGAACAACGAGAACGGCACCCCATCCGTCGCTGCGACGATCAAGATCAGCCAATTCGGAGTGGACACGACCGCACCCAGCATACCGGACACAAACTTTATGCTGAACGGAACGGCTTCGCACGCCTTCGGCAGCAATATTTATACCCTCAACACCGACAACCCGGGGCAGACCGGAGCGGTGATGAGCGACAAGCGCATTGACCTCACACACGACTTTAATCTGTCCTTCAGCATCAATCTCGGCGCGAAGGCAATCAGTGGCGATGGCATGGCGTTCGTTCTCCACAACGACGCCTTCGGCAACGATGCTATAGGCGGTGGAGGTGGCAGCCTTGGTGCATCCGGACTGCGTAACGGTATCGCCATTCAATTCGACACATACAAGAACGTTCCGCTCGGCGATATTGCCGCTCCCCATACCGGGATAATCGCCACGGACCCCAATGCGGGCGCGTATCGATTGAGCGGTCAAACACCGATCGCCAATCTTACCGACGGGCAGTGGCATTCCGTTGCGGTCGCGTGGAACGCGCAGTCCTTCACGCTGACATACACGTACGATGGCGCGCAGGTTGGCTATCTCCAACTCACCTCTATGCAGTTTGCGCGTTACTTCGGTGGATCGAGCTTCGCCTATTTCGGCATGACGGGCGCGTCGGGCGGCATCAGCGGCATCCATCAGGTACAATTCAATTCACTATCGGGCACCCTCGAGGTCGGACCGCCTCCCGGGACGCCGCATCCCCACGACGGCAGCATATTCGAAGTTTCCTCTATCGCGCAGCACATGACGCTCAACGGTTCAGCGACTATCCGCGACGCCTACCACACGCTGACCCTCACGCCCGATTCCGTCGGCCAGACGGGCGGCGCAACATTCAACGACAAGATTGATCTCACGCACGACTTCAACATCGCTTTCAATATCTACATGGGACCAGGGCAACCGGCAGACGGGCTGGCCTTCGTCCTTCACAACGATCCCAGCGGAGCCAACGCTCTTGGGACGGGAATCAGCGGCAGCCTTGGTGCGATCGGCATTCAGAACGGTCTCGCCATCGAGTTCGATACCTATCGCAATTCGCTTCAAGAGCCCGCTTACAATCACACAGGCATCATTGATACCGATGCTGGCGGATATCAGCTGACCTCTCCGACCAATATCGGCAACATCGTTGATGGCGGCTGGCACCAGGTCGGCGTCACCTGGGATTCCCAAGCCCACACGCTTCGCTATTGGATTGATGGCACTCTAAGCGGTACACTCGCCGGCGACATCGTTTCGCAGTATCTCGGTGGCCAGAGCACCGCCTTTGCCGGCTTTACCGCCGCGGCCGGAAACTCGCACGACCTTCAGCAGGTGCGAGTCACCGCAGTAGATGCCTACTTCGATCACGTCAGCAGCAACTACGCCAACATCCAAGATCCTATCGCTCTGTCAAATAAAGCCTACCGCAGTGGAGCAGCCACCTACGATAGCATCCATCACACCTTCACGTTGACTCCGAATGCTGCCAAGAAAGCTGGTGCCGTCATGCTCGACCAGCGCGTTGATCTCTCTTACGACTTCCAAGTTTCGTTCGATATTTATCTCGGCACCAAGATCAAAGGCGGCGATGGTGTCGCATTCGTTCTGCAGAGCGATCCGCGCGGCGGCTTCGCCCGTGGCGGAAATGGCGCCAACTACGGAGCCGTCGGCATCAAGAACGGCTTGGGCATCGCTTTCGACACATTGCAAAACAAGCCATACGGCGATGTTGCTCAGGACCATACCGATTTCTTCAACACCAGCGCGCCGGTGGCGACGAGCCGCATCAGCGATCAACTGGGATTGGGCAACGGCAACGTAACTGACGGCAAATGGCACAACGTCCTCGTCAGTTGGGACGCCACAGACCACACCCTCACTTACTGGTTCGACGGTGTTCAGAAGGGAACTCTCACCCAGGACATCGTCGCCACTTACGAGGGCGGATCGCACTACGCCTATCTCGGCTTCACCGGCGGCACCTCAGCCAGCAGCAACCTTCAGCAAGTCCACATCAACTCGCTTTCAGCCACGTTCGAGAACCAATCACATCTGATCTTGTGATGTCGGCGAACCGTCTCGTGCGCTATTCGCGGATTTCACTCCGGGAGAAACATGATCGGGCGAGAGATGAATCTTTCCGCCTTCGAAAACAGGACTGTCCAGAGAAATTCTCTGACATATCGCGTCGTATAAAGCCTCAATGCGAGCCTCATAGTAAAGCGTTAGCGACGACGCGTCTCCGCTTTTTAGCTCATGCACTTCACGCTCGAGCTTTTCGATGCGCTTTAGAAGCTGCCGGGTTCCAAAGAACGGCACCCAAAACTTCAGCATCGTTCTAAAATCGCTCATGCCGCCGCCTCTTGGCTCAAGACCCACTGCAACGCCTGGCGCGCGTCGAATTTTTTTGGCAACGCGTAGCGCGGCGAAGGCGCCCTGCTCGTTGTTGCGTTCCCGGCAATCCAATCGCGGTAGACGGCAGTTATGGCCGCACAAATTTCGTCCACCTCTTTATCCGGAGCAAGGCTAATGAGAAAGTCCGCGTTCTCCTCTTTGAATGCCTGATAGTTCGTCATCGCGACGCGGATTCCCATCTCCTTTGCGAGATTGAGCGTACCGCTCGTCTCCCCGCAAGACGGAAACCGCAGATTGAACATGATGTTCACGGTCGACATTTCTCTGAGAAACCGTTCGTCCGAAACATGCCCAAGGTGCACGCAGTTTTTTTCACACCCGTAAGCTTGTGCCAGAACACTTGGATCTAGCGATTTCTGGGTTAGTTCCCCTACAAACTTGAGCTCCACGGCTTCCCGCTCATGTGCCGGCAGGCTGGAAAGAGAGCGCGAGAACCCAGAAATAATCGGGATCGGCCTTTTGGCTTGCGAAATCCATCCGAAGCAGCCGACGACAAACTTTCGGCCCCTAGGCAACAAAGGATGACCCTCTATCGATGGATCTCTAGGATGTTGCATAACCAGTATCGGAGGCATCCTCTCTACGCCGTGCCCGCTCTCGAGGAGGAGCTTCAAAGCCGCGTAATAGCTATGGACAACCATGACATCGGAAGCTTCGATAATGCGCGATTGCGCCATCAAGTTGAATTTCAGTATCTGCGGCAAACCAGCCTGCTGCCAGCGAGACATGATCCATTCCCGAAGATTAGGAATTTCGAATTTTAAATCTTTGACCATTCCCTCCGGATCATATTTGCGACCTAAATTGCGCTGAATATGATCCACATTCATGAAACTCTGCGGATCATGAATTATCGAGATGACTCGCGAACTCTTTTTGCGACGCTCTAAAATCGAAAAAACGAACTTATGAAATCGATTATTGGCGACAAATATAAATAGTACGTCGTTTTCTGCGGGACAATAATCTCGATCTGAAACAATCGGAATACCCCTCAGAGAAGGGTTCGGTGCTCCCAGCCCTGAAGGAGCCACGATGACTGGCTGGTGATCACGGAGAATATCGCCGCATTCCTCCAAAAAGAGAGAAAGATACCGGGCTGTTCCCGTTTTCATCGGAGGCGCGGGAGAAGCAAATACGATCCGTGCCAAAACGATACCTCAAAGTGCCTGTCAAGCGAGTGTAAAAGCGTTCAGTTGAACGAATTGGGAGATTGTCGGGCAATTATCAAAAACCAATTCGCAGACCGATTTCATCGTGCGCTCTCCCGCTAAAATTCATTTGTCAATTTGGCTTCCTGCGTACGGACATAGATGTCCGAAAGCAAGTCCGCTGCGTGCGCAATATCGGGATTCGCCCAGAAGAACTCTTTATCCTCGTAATGACCTGTCCAATCTCTATATTTTATCGGCTGATGCCGCACCGCATGATACCCTGGATACTGCGGCCCGTACTCGACGTTGGCCGACCAGTGTGTGGCAACCACGGGTTTTCCACACAATAATGCTTCGTGAATGTTGAGGCCGTAACCCTCCGACCGATGAAGCGACAGGAAGACATCGCAAGAGCGCTGCAGGGAACTCAACTCCGCTTCCGACAGCTGCGTATCCATCAATCTGATGTTGTCGGCTTCGCCGATGAGCTCTCGCAACTCTTGACGCACGAGGCGCGTCCGCTTGCTCGTTCGGACTTTCAAGATCAGCAACGCATCACGATTGTTCCCGAAAGCGGCCTTCCAAGCCAGCACATGTCCCCACGGATTCTTTCGCTCCGGGCACGACCTGATGTCCATGATGGCGAGGCCGAGAAAGGTCTTTTGATCAATTCCCCACTGCGCGCGAATATTTACCGAGGATGGTGGCGGCGGCTGCACCGCATGCATGACGACGCGCACGGGGATGCCCACTCCGCGACGAAAGACCTCGGCTGAAAACTCCGATGCCGCCCAAACCTCGTGAATAAGAGAGCTTGCGAAATTCCAGGCGCGTGGAAACTTCGGCGTCTCCCACACCCAACGCCCGACACGATAGGCTCCAGCCATCGCTTCAGGCGCGATCAACGGAAGCACGCGCTCGTACATGTCGGGTTGACAGAGAAAATAGGCGTTCGAAACGAGGTCGGTATAGATGGGACTATCTAGCTTTCGGCCTGAGATCGCATCACGAATATCAATGGTGACGACGTGCGCGTGGCGCTTCCTGATTTCGACGAGATCATAAATCGCAGCGCGCGAAAGGCCATTGTCACCAGAGAGATCGGCAAAAACAACACTGACTCCATCTGAGAACTGGACAGCTGGATCTTTCTCGTAACGCTGCGCTGCCGCCGCGCCGTTCTCTCGCCTTTTCATTCGCCGGAGCCGTAAGCGACCCCGATACCAAAGATGTCGGAGAGACCATCGGCGAACCGTCCACGCGAAGCTTGTCGAGATGGGAACAGCGATTTGCGACGGCCCCCCGGCGCCAATGTCCACGATCGCCTCCAATGGACGTGATCCAACACCGGTGTCCATAATGGAAGGTGGCTAGACTTGCTAGCCTTGTCAAACCATGCACACGAAGGCGCGCGACTATCGGCTGGGCGATACAGTGGTCTGTCTGTCTTGAATATATCACTTTGCGGATCGCGCGGTGTGTCAGAACGCGACAAAATTCTGCACAGCATCAACGACTGAATCCACGGTTAGTCGCGAAAGCCCTACTTAAAGGAGTTAGCGATCATCCTTGCCTGGATCTTCAATAGGATTGGGAGCTGGATGCGGCGGTTCGGTAGGCTCCGGCGGCAACGGCGGCAGCTGACCAGGCTCTTGGGTGGGTTGCGGTACACTTGGCGGGTCGAGAGGATTTCCCATAGTACCCCATGAAAAAAGAGGAAGCCGCGTACCGCGGCTCCCTGATCGAGTTAGTCCATCGATTTCTGCTTGGAAGAGTCCGGTGTGCGCGTCGAGGTGCCTTCCGGGGACTTTGCTGCACCTGTTCCGGCAGCCCCTGAGGTTCCAGCACCTGCACCGCGATCCGGTGACTCCGTGTTCGGCGTTCTGTCGGAGGTCTTTCCACCCGGCTGGTTGGTAACGCCGCCGTTATCGTTCATCTTGAGCTTGTCGGTCGTGCTATCGGCCGCGGCCGCCGCAGCAACGCCCGCGAACGTGAAGGCCGCGGCGATGGCGATGATCTTACGCATGGTCGTCTCCTCATATTTATTGTTGGCAGGACTTTTGCCCGCTATTGAAAGAAATGCTTCCGGGCCCTACCCGTTCCGAAATTCCCTACCATCGCGGAAACTTTTATCCCTGCTGCTCGGTCTGCACTGCACTGCCCGCTCCTGCCACGCAGTACTCCTGATGCAAACCAGCTGAATACGCGCGCGTTCCGAAGGATCAGTTTTCTCGGGTGCGCATGTGCGGAATTTGAGCTGAACTACCCCTTGCCCCGCTTGGATTATCCGGGAACACAATGCTGTAGAGCAAGCTTGTGATCTTAGCCGGTCGGAGTTCTTCAAAAATGTACACGCGAGAAGAGCGCCGCGCAGACAATGTACTCCACATCATCGGTATAACCGTCGGGCTGGTCTCCGCCATCGCCATGATTGCCGCCGGGACCCGGCATCTTCCCGCTGCATTGGCGCTCAGCTTAGTTATTTACGGGTTGAGCATGGTGGCGATGTTCGCATGCTCCGCAGCCTATAACATGAGCGCTTCGCTGAAATGGCGCAGCATGCTTCAGCGCCTTGATCACGCTGCGATCTTTCTCAAGATTGCCGGAACATACACGCCATTTGCGATTGTGATGGGCGGACTTGCAGGATACGCGCTTCTCGCCGTCGTCTGGACGACGGCGCTATTCGGTATTGGCCTGAAATTAATCACGACCAACTGGAAAGGCGCCGATATTCCAATCTATCTTCTCCTCGGATGGGTCGGCGTGCTGGCCTATCGGCCCCTTCTCGATACCGTTTCCCCACTCGCACTCGTCCTCCTGGCCGCTGGAGGTATCCTCTACTCCGCAGGCGTGATTTTCCACGTTTGGCGCGACCTTAAGTACCACAACGCCATTTGGCACGCCTTCGTGCTGGCAGCGACGGCATGTCATTTCGGTGCTGTGAATACGGCTGTGTTCGCATAGCCAACGCGCGTTGCTCGTCTTGGAAAACTCCCGAGCAAAACTCTGCTTCAGCTTGCCCGATTAGATGATGAAGCCTTGCGCTATTAGGATCCTGTGGTCCAAATGGACTCGGCATATTGCCTGATCGCGCGATCTGAGGAAAAGCGCCCCATCCCTGCGATGTTCGTGATGACTTTTTTGTTCCACGCTTCCTTATCTAGCCAATTGCGATCAACATAGGCCTGAGCGCGTAGGTAGTCCGCGAAATCCGCGAGCACCATGTAGCGATCGCCATGTCCCAGCAAAGAATCGAGAATGGGCCGGAAACGGTCCGGCTCATCCGGCGAAAATAAGCCTCCGCCGATCTGATCGAGCACTTTTTTGAGAACAGGATCTGCTTCGCTCACCGCGTGCGGCGAATATTGCGCACGCAACGTCTCGACCTCGGCGACGTTCATGCCGAACATGAACGTATTCTCCTCGCCGACAGCCTCCGCGATCTCGATGTTTGCTCCATCGCGCGTCCCAAGCGTCAGCGCCCCGTTCATCGCGAGCTTCATGTTGCCTGTGCCCGACGCCTCGGTGCCGGCCAGCGAAATCTGCTGCGAAAGATCAGCCGCTGGAATAAGCCATTCCGCCATCGATACGTTGTAGTTCGGCAGGAAGACGAAGGTTAGTCGATCTTTCGTATCCGGATCAGCGTTGAGCTTGGCTGCGACGTCGTTCGCGAGCTTGATGATGAGCTTTGCTAGCCAATAACTCGACGCCGCCTTGCCGCCCATCAACACGACGCGAGAGGGATAAGCCCCCTTTGTTTCCTTCAGCGCGTTCCAGCGGGCGATGACGCCCAAAATGTTCAAGAGCTGGCGCTTGTACTGGTGGATCCGCTTGATCTGTACGTCGAACATCGCGCTCGGATTGATGCGATGGTCGGTAAGCCGCCTGATCCGCTCTGCCGCAGCCTCCTTGTTGCGAGTTTTGATCGCGTCGATCGCGTCCTGCACCCTGGCGTCATCGCCGAAGCGAGCCAACGGAGAGGGATCAAAGGATTGGCGCCAGTCGACGCCTACCAAGTCATCGATGAGCGAGGAGAGAGCTGGGTTCGACTGATAAAGCCAAAGCCTTTGCGAGACGCCATTCGTCACGTTGCAAAAGCGTTCGGGATAAAGTGCGGCGAAGTCCGGAAAGAGGTCCTCCCGCACGAGCTTACTATGAAGTGCAGAGACTCCATTGACCCGATGACTCGCATAGGCAGACAAACGGCCCATGTTCACGATCGGTGTTTGATCGCTTGAGACAATCGAAACTTCGCTCGAGCGAATGGAGCTAGATGTGACCTCCGGCGAATTGACGAGCCGGAGATTGATCTCCTCGATGATCTGCAAATGCCGCGGCACGATGCGGTTCATCAGATCGAGCCGCCACGTCTCGAGCGCCTCCGGCATCAATGTATGATTGGTATAGGAAATTACCGAGTTGGTGATGATCCAGGCCTTGTCCCATCCCAGCTCATGCTCATCGACGAGCAGACGCATCAATTCGACCGGCGCGAGTGCAGGATGAGTATCATTGAGATGGATCGATATCTTGTCCGGCAACAGCGTCCAATCTTTGCCGAACTCCCTCACGAAGCGTGTCAGCATATCCTGCACGGACGCCGCGGCGAAGAAGTACTCCTGCTTCAGGCGGAGTTCGCGCCCTTCCTCGGTGCTGTCATCGGGATAAAGAAGACGCGACAAAGTTTTCGATCGAATCTTCGTTGCGAAAGCCTCGATATGACGTCCGCGATTGAACGTTGCGATATCGAAGCCATGGAGCGGCTTCGCCGACCAGAGTCTCAGCGTATTCACGAGTTTATTGTCGTGCCCAGGCACGAGCAGATCATGAGCTGTCGCAATCACGCGTTCGGCTGGGGTCCATATCGCTCGTTGATCGCGGTGTTCGACGTGTCCCCCGAATCCAATCTCGAAAGCGGGTTCGGAGCGCATGAAGTCCCAGGGATTGACACCCACCAGCCATTCTTCGGGCTGCTCGATCTGCCAGCCACCGGCAAATGTTTGCCGGAACATGCCGTACTCGAAGTAGATTCCGTACCCGTACGCCGGCACTCCGATATTCGCCATTGAATCAAGAAAACACGCGGCCAATCTGCCCAGACCGCCATTCCCAAGAGCTGGCTCAGCTTCCAGATCGACAATCTTGTCAAGGTCGATGCCGAGTTCGCTCAAAGCGGTTGAAAACTCCCGCTCAAGTCCCAACGACAAGAGAGCATTTTGAAGCTGACGGGACAGCAAGAACTCCATCGATAGATAGCCGACCTGCTTCATCTTTCGGCGGCTATCGGTCGACGCGTGCCATCTATCCACCAACAAGGACCTCACCGCGAGCGAACAAGCCACGAGCCAATCGCGCGGCGCGGCTTCTTCTGTCGTCACGCCGACCTGATGGCGCAGATGCCTGACGATCTCCTCTTTGAGATTTTCGATTTCGCGCTCAATAGCCTGGTCTTTGCTCTTGATATCCACGAGCACAAATCCCCTCTGACTGAGCTTGGACGTTTCAGCTGGTAGGAAGAAGAACAGCGATAGGTCGAGATAGCAAGACCTCGCCTATCCTGATCCGGCAGTCGGCTACGGCCAAATGCTTTCCCGAGAAAAACTCAGCGAAGCTTTGCCGTTCCACATCGCGCGGTAACGTTATGGTGGCGTCGCCGAACGGTGCGCCAATGAAGCCGAAAGCCTCGCTGTCGTTGTACATCGTCGCGCTCGGAATTACTCCGGCGACAATGACCATGTTTTCCCTCGAACGCCGCATGAATGCAAAGCAATCGCGTTGGCCTCCGCACTCGATAGATAGCGGCTCATAATCCGCAGATGTCAGATCCATACTGCGGCGTACAGCCAAACTCTTCCGCAACATGTCCAACTTGACCCGGCCGTCACGCCAATCTTGCTCGCCATGCGCCTCGCCATCGCTGCCGGCATTGCTCAACTGTTCCCGTGCGTCGAAATCGACCGGCCGGCGATTGTCGGGATCAACCAGCGAAAGGTCCCACAACTCCGTGCCCTGGTAGATGTCAGGGATACCGGGTGCGAACACCTTCACGACCGTTTGAACCAGACTTGCAGCCGCACCGGCACGTACCAGCGGCGCGGTCGTCTTTATGAAATCGTCGAGGAAGGGGTTCGGCGCTTGTAGCGCGGCGCGAACGAAAGTGCTCACCCGCTCCTCATAGGAAGAACTCGGATTCGTCCAGCTCGTGCGAAGCTTGGCCTCCCGTGCCGCCTTGATCATGAACTGTTCAATGCGGTCCACAAAATCGTCAGAAGCACCATCCTCTCTGGTCATTGGCCAAGCGCCCGCCAAAGCCTGGAAAAAGAGCCATTGCGCTTCGTCATCGAGTCCTTCGTCGCTTGTGATGACGTTAGTTGCGCTTAGAACGCCACGCCAGCGATTGGCCGCGCAACACCAGTCGTCCTGCACTTTACTGATGCCATAAAGGCGAATACGAGCGTCCTCGCCGCGCTTGGTATCATGGGTCGCTGTGGCGCTAAGCGCTCGAGGCGCGAGAGCCTGCCGGCGCTTCATTGCTTCGTGAAAAGCTTCGATGCCGCCCTGAACATCATCGGGCTCGCCGCCGACCTCATTGAGGGCAATAAACCGATTGAATCTGTAGAATTCGGTATCTTCCACCGCCTTCGCCATCAGTGGACCAGTGGTCTGCTGAAATTTAGTGACGAACGCTGCCGCCCGCTCCTTCTGCGATCCTGGCACGCGGCCGGTGAGAATCGAGACAATGAAGTCAATGGCAGCCGAATCTTCGATCTCTCGGCTGGCCTTGGCGCGATGAGCGACGGCTTCAAGAACGTCTAAGTCGACGGTCGAAACGCCTCCCGGACTGATATACGTGCGATAAGTCGTAAAGTGCGCAGCAAACTCGATAAGCGCCATGCGCACAGCATCGGCGCCAAAGTCACGCGTGCTCAAGTCAGCCTCAGCGACCGCCGTGGCCATCGCAACCAGGCTTCGCAACTCGGCGGCGAGGTTGAACGACAGCGTCCGTCGTTTGACCGCCAAAGTCCCGGACGCATAATCATGAGCGGTGGACGTGAAGTCGCGGTAGCCCACACTCAAGCGGCCGAGATCGCCTGAAACGAAAAGTCCGCTCAAGTCACGAATGAACTCGTAGCCGGTCGTTCCATCCACCGGCCAATCGGTGCGAACATCTTCCCCCTCGCCAAGGATTTTCTCGACAACAAGATACATCTCCGGCTTGGCGGACGTCGCGCGCCGCAGCTGTCCGAGATAGCCCTTCGGGTCCGCCAGCCCGTCGATATGATCGATACGAAGCCCGTCGATCTTACCCGCCGTGACGAGGTCGAGCACAGACCGGTGCACGTCGGCAAATACCTCGGGAAGTTCGACACGAACACCAATGAGATCGGAAATTTCGAAGAAGCGACGATACGTCAACATTTCGCGAGCGGTACGCCAGTAGGCGAGGCGCCATACCTGACGCTCCAGGATAGAATGAAGCTCGGGCCGCCGCTGGTTTAATAGGCCAAGAACCGTATCGATTGCGTCCCGCTTCGAGGCAACGAGCGATTTGAAGTCGCTTTTGAGCTGCGCGGACGTCTCCGGCGACGATGCTGCAGCGGCTCCAGAAAAATTTGCGAGATCGGCGTCTGAGCTGGACGCAAAAACAGCAGGATAGACCTCCGGGTTGAGTGGAAACTGATTATCGAAGTATTTCGCGACAAGCTCTCCGCGTGCCCCATCTATCGCGATTTTGAGTTCGCCTGCAGAGAGGACGTCCCAATACGATTTGCCCAGTACAGGAATGACCAACTTTGGCGCCGACCAATCGATATCGAAATGCTGCGCATATCGGCTCCGCGGTCCCCACTCGAGAACATCGCGCCACCACGGATTATCGGGATGCGCCGCCATATGATTGGGAACGAAGTCGACCAGCACCTTCAGGCCGAAGCGGTCGCATTCCGCCACCAGCATTTCGAAACCGGCACGCCCGCCCAGAGATGGCTCGATCTCGTTGAAATCCAACGCGTCATAGCCGTGCGTTGAACGGGGCGTCGAGCGGAATATCGGCGATAAGTATATGTGCGAGATGCCAAGCTGAGAAAGGTAGGGAATGATCCTGGTCGCATCGGCAAACGTGAATCCGTTCCGCAGCTGCAAGCGGTAGGTCGCAATTGGGATCGTCATGGCTGACGCGGCCGCACGCGCGCGACGGCATCGAGCGTTCGAGCCGCCAAGGGGGAATCGAAAAGTTCTTCGAGCGTCATTGGCAACTTAGACCGCCAATTCGGATATTCCTTGTGCGTTCCCGGAAGATTGATCTGATCCCGTGCTCCGGCAATGTCCTCAAGCTGCACGACGAACAAGCGGCTGGGAACCTTGGCAATGCAGGCATGCAGATCGCAGACCACCTCATCCGCAAGTTCAGTAGCGGACGCGTGGTCAATTGCATGAGCGAACCCGTTACGGGCTAGAAGGGCAAGAAGTTGGCGGCGGTGGCCCTGTCGCGCGGCCAACTCGGCTTCGATGTACCCCTCCGCGATCAAGCCGAGTTTCCGGCGCGTTTCGATATCCGTTCCACTCCACCATCCGCCGAGCGTCGGCAGATCATGCGTGCCAATGCACGCAAGCGCCAATTGTGGATAGCTTTCTGGATTCACATAGTGACCCGCCTCATCACGCTCGAAATAGAAAACGCGATAGCTATGAATCTGACGTTCCCACATTCGATCTCGAAACGCGGCGGGAACCGTGCCCAAGTCTTCGCCGATGATGATCGTGTTGAATTTCTCGGAGACACGAGCGACTACGTCCAGCATCTCTTCGCGAGGGTAACGGACATATCCGCCCCCACGAGCATCGCTGCCTTCCGGTATCCAATAGAGACGCTCTAATGCCATCGCGTGATCGATCCGAACGGCACCGGCGTAACAGGCGGAGGCCGCGATCACCTCTTCGAACGGGCCCATCGCCCGCTCTTCCAAAGCCGAAGGGATGATCGGCGCCAGGCCCCAGTCCTGACCCAGCACATTGAATTCATCCGGCGGACATCCAATACGCGCCTTCGCGGTCACCAGTGCCGGGTCGCCCCAAGTCGCCGCACCATCGGGCGCCACGCCGACAGCGAGATCGAGATAAAGTCCAACCCGCATCCCCGCCGCGAGCGCGCATCGCTGCGCCTCAGCTAACTGCGTGTGCGCAGTCCACTGCAGCCACTTGTGCCAAAGAATGTCGTCTTGATGGTCACGCATCAATTCCAAAACTGCGGAGGAGTGAACGTCCTGAAACTCGGGCGACCACTTGAGCCATCCGGATTGGAATCCTCGCTCCACCATGAGCGCGCTCAGGGTTTCAAATCGCGCGAAATTGTCCAGAGGCTGTCCGCGATCTTCACAGAAACTCCGAAATTCGAAATCATCGCGTGCCGAGGACCGGAAAAATATCTCACGCAAAGCGCGATGCTTCAGCCTCGCCACAGTCCCGTAGTCGACCGTCCGGCTCTCGCGGACCGACTGTACGCATTGATCCTCGCGAGCGAGAATCTCGGCTCCGAGTGGCAGCACATCGATCGCGATATAAAGCGGATTGATGAACTGTCGCGTTGAAGGGAAGTACGGGCTGCAACGGTTCGGATCGTCCCAAAACAATGCATGCAGCGGATTGACGCCGACGAAGTCAGCGCCTCGCGCAGCCGCGAGCTCCGCCAAGTTCGCAAGATCTACGAAGTCGCCGATCCCTTGATTTCGACGTGAGGAGATCGCGTATAGCTGCGTGCTGACGCCCCAAATCCGACCCTCTCGCAGCCAATCGGGAACATAGCACTCGCCACCATGCTGCGGGCTACCCGAGCTAGAGGGATGCTGTCCGTGATCGAGATCCAGGTCGTGCGCTGCATCGACGCCCATGGCTTCCAAGAGACTGATCTTGATGGCGTCCGGGATAACACGATGCTCACCCGTGGCGCTGATATAGGATTCTTCGATCCCGTATATCGCCGATAGTCTTGAGAGCGGATCATTCATGAGAGCCGGGCACCAAACTCAAGACAAGGCTTCTGGGCGGCAGCAAACCATTTTCGACGCTTGCCTCGGCGATACCGCTTGAGACAAACAGGATTTCCGCACCGTCTGCCACCGAAGTCGCATCACACGCTTCCTCCCCGAGGTTAAGATCAAGCCGCAAGGTTCTGCCGCCAGAAGTGCGCCAGTCGACGCTTATTGCCTTCGGTCCGATCGCTCGACCGCTCGCGTCTGCAAGCCGGATATCCTTGAAGAGCGGAACGAGCTTTTCCGTGCGCAGCTTGAGTAAACTCTTCACCAACGCGAACTGCGGATTGTCCCGTTTGGCGTTCAACCAGTCGATTGTGCTGGCGCGCGCCGTCGCAGGATCGTTTGGGTCCGGGATCTTCTCGCGCAAGATTGGATCACCGAAAGCTGTCCATTTGCGAAACTCGTTGCGGCGACCCTCTCGAACCGCACGACCAAGCTCTCCCTCGAAATCGGTGAAATAGAGGAACGGGCGCCGTTCGGCCCATTCGTCACCCATGAAAATCAGAGGTGTAAATGGAGATAGCAGCAGCAGCGCGGTCAGCACCTCTAGCTCTTCCGCGCCGATCAATGTCGAAAGGCGTTCGCCAAACGCCCGATTGCCGATCTGATCGTGGTTCTGAAGGAAGTTGACGAACGCGGCAGGCGGCAAGCCGCTTGAAGGCTCTCCGCGCGTTTCTCCCTCGCGAAAAGGCGAGGGTTCACCCTGATACACGTAGCCCTCGGTCAAGGTTCGGCACAGATGACGCGCGCAGTCCGAGTGATAGTCGGCGTAATAGCCATCGCTTTCGCCCGTCGCCATCGCATGCACGACATGGTGGAAATCATCGTTCCACTCGGCCGTGAAAAGCTCCGGAATCCCCGACGCGTCTCGACCATGCAAGCTCACGATGTTCCGATCGTCTTCTGTCGTCAGGTGAACTCGACGATCGGTAATCCGTTCTCGCACGGCCCGCGCGATATCATTCAGCAAATGGACCGCGGACGGGTCTCTTATCTGATCGACTGCGTCCAATCGAAGTCCGTCGAATCGGTACTCCTTGAGCCAGTAAAGGGCGTTGTCGATAAAGAACTGGCGAACAGCAGGATTGTCGTAGGCGATGCCCGCTCCCCACGGCGTGTGCAGTTCAGGATGGAAGAATTGCGGCGCATAGGATCCAAGGTAATTGCCGTCAGGGCCGAAGTGATTGTAGACCACGTCGAGCAGGACCATCAGGCCGCGAGCATGAGCTGCGTCGACAAGAGCCTTGAGGCTCTCAGGTGATCCGTAGTTCGAATGCGGCGCATAATGCAGAACGCCATCGTAACCCCATCCTCTGGTCCCCCCGAATTGCGCCACCGGCATGATCTCAAACGCTGTAACTCCGAGCGACACTAGATAGTCGAGGCGCTTGGCAATGCCATCGAATGTACCCTCGGCTGTGAAAGTGCCCGTATGCAGCTCGTAGATGACAGCGCTTTCCCAAGGCCGCCCAGGCCAATCCGCTGTCTTCCAATCGTACGATTTTGCATCGACCAATTTCGATGGCCCATGCACGTCACCGACCTGAGCTCGGGCAGCGGGATCGGGAACGAGTTGGCCATTTGGTAGTCGAAAACTATAACCGCCTCCTAACGGAATGAGCGACGTCGTCAACGCGAACCAACCACCGCCGATTGCCTGCATCGCCTCTCGCTTCAGGCTATCCGCCGCAACGAGATCGATCGCATTTACTCCTGGCGCCCAAATTCTGAACTGCGCCCCTGCCTGCTCGACGTTCGCTCCCCATGACGTACGAAACGCGTAGGACGTCATTTCCACCGGCCCTTCATGAGACAGAGAGACCGTCCCGCAATGATGAAAGCCTTGTCTAGTTCGGCGCCCTCTCCTGGACCTTCCGTCCCGACATCGGTGTAAATGACGATGTTCCAATGCTCGTTCTTCGCAAGCTTCGGCAGCTCGTACGAAACGCCTTCGGTATGCGCATTGAAGAGCAGCAGAAGCGCGTCTCCACTACGATCACAAAGCATTAGTCCGAAGCTGCGAACGAGATCATTCGTCCAGTCTTCCGGCTCCATCGTCTTGCCGTCTGCGCGGATCCAGATGACGTCCTTCATCTGCTTGCCCACGGACGAGCCGTGAAGGAAATGGTCGCGATGAAGGAGCGACGTGTCCGCTCTCAGCGCTATCAAGCGCTTCGTGAATTCCAGGAACGCCTCATCGTGCGGATTGCGCTCGGTCCATCTTAGCCATGTCGTCTCGTTATCCTGGCAATAGGCGTTGTTGTTGCCGCCTTGGCTTCGGCCACACTCGTCTCCCATCAGGATCATGGGCGTGCCTTGGGAGAACAATAGCGTCGCCATGGCTGCGCGACGCAGCCTATCCCGGAGTGCGAGAATATTTTCGTCGTCTGTCGGGCCCTCATGACCGCAATTCCAGCTGCGGTTATCGTTATGACCGTCGTTGTTGTCCTCCTTGTTCGCCTCGTTGTGCTTCTCGTTGTAGGCATAGAGGTCAGCGAGGGTGAAGCCGTCATGCGCTGTCAGGAAATTGATGCTCGCCCACGGTTTGCGCCCGCGTCTGTCGAACAGGTCCGCAGACCCGAGAAGCGCACCTGATACCGCCGCGGCCATCCCATCCGTGCCCAACCAAAACGAGCGCACGTCGTCTCGATATCGGCCATTCCATTCTGCCCAGCCGGGCGGGAAATTTCCGACCTGATACGAATCTTCTCCCAAGTCCCAGGACTCAGCGATGAGTTTCACGTTCGACAGCAAAGGATCTTGGCGAACCGCCGATAGAAATGAACTATCGGGACTGAATGAACGCCCGTCGCGCGCCAGCGATGTCGCCAAGTCGAACCGGAAGCCATCGATACCGTAATTCTCGACCCAGTGGCGAAGGCTGCTGGTGACGAGTTCTAAAACACGCGGATTCCCGACGTTGAGCGTGTTACCGCATCCGGTGGTGTCGTAATAAAAGCGCGGCTCATCCGCGAGCTTGTAGTAAGATGCGTTGTCGATCCCGCGGAAGGAGATCGTGGGGCCGAGGTGATTGCCTTCACATGTGTGGTTGTAAACCACATCGAGGATGACCTCGATACCCGCCGCGTGAAGCGCATCGACCGCCACCCTGATTTCGTCGGGGTCGCCGCTGCTCAGGTAATGTGAGGCCGGCGCGAAATAGCAAAGCGTGCTGTAACCCCAATAGTTCTTCAATTGCTTTTCGACGAGATATCGATCGTCGAAGAAGCACTGGACCGGCAGCAGCTCGACCGCAGTGATCCCAAGCTTCACAAGATAATCGACGGCTTTCGGATGTCCGAGCCCCGCGAAGGTACCGCGCAGATTTTCCGGAATTTCAGCATTGAGCTTGGTGAAGCCCTTTACGTGAGCTTCGTAGATGACCGTCTGATCCCAAGTTTTGGGCTTGAAGCGCTTCGAGAACGGCAGCCTCGGCGTCCATCTGACCCGAGGCTTAGGCCCAACCACGCATTTCGGCGTGAAGTCGGCACTATCTCGCTCGTCCATGACGATATCGTCACCGCCGACGACGTAGCCGAAGTGCGCATCGTTCCATTGCACGTCGCCTCTGAGTTCGCGCGCATAGGGATCGACAAGAAGCTTGTGCGGATTGAAACGATGTCCTTCCTCAGGACTGTATGCGCCATGGACGCGATAACCGTACAGCTGTCCTGGCTTTAAGCCTGGAATGTAGCCATGCCAAACTTCATCAGTGAATTCCGGCAACGCAATGCGTGCCGTTTCCTGCTGGCCATCGGGACCAAAAAGGCAAAGCTCAACACGCGATGCATTCGCAGAATAAAGCGCGAAGTTCACGCCACGGGAATCGGCGTTTGCGCCGAGAACTGCGGGAGATCCCGCCTGAACGCGGTATCGTGATCGGCTCAAGCGTGCTGCCCCTCTGCTTGATCGAGAATGAAGACGAGAACTCCCAGCGGCGGCAGCGTCAGCCGCAGCGCTTGGGGATGACCATGATGGGATTGCCGCTCTGTATGAAGCGCACCGCCGTTGCCGACGTCGGAGCCCCCATATTGTGCAGCATCCGAATTAAAGCGCTCGAACCAGCGACCGGCATGGGGAACGCCGATCATGTAATCGTGCCTCACGACTGGCGTGAAATTGCAGACGACAAGCGCCGGACGGTCATGCTCATAACCAAGGCGAAGGAAGGCGAGAACGCTGTCGCGCGCGTTTCCGCCATCGATCCACTGGAAGCCCGAGGACTCGCAGTCCCTCGCGTGAAGCGAGGGATATTCGCGATAAAGCGTATTGAGATCCCGAACTAGCGATTGGATGCCTCGGTGGGCCTCGTCGGCCACGAGGTGCCAATCGAGCGATCGATCGTGTGACCACTCCCGCTCCTGTGCAAACTCGCAACCCATGAAGAGCAATTTTTTACCGGGGTGCGTCCACATGAAGGAGAGATAGGCGCGAAGGTTCGCGAACCGCTGCCATCGGTCCCCGGGCATCCGGCCGAGCAACGATTTCTTGCCATGCACGACTTCATCGTGACTGATCGGCAGGATGAAGTTTTCATCCCAAGCATAAATCAGACCAAACGTCAGCTCGTTGTGGTGGTACTGGCGATGAATGGGATCGAGCGAGATATACTGCAGCGTGTCATGCATCCATCCCATGTTCCACTTGTAGCTAAAGCCGAGACCGCCATCTTCGACGGGCCGCGAAACACGCGGCCACGCAGTCGATTCCTCGGCGATCGTCATCGCTCCGGGGAAGCTATCGCGGACCCCCTTGTTCATCTCTTGAAGGAATGAGACCGCCTCGAGATTTTCGCGGCCATTGTGAACGTTCGGGACCCATTCACCGGGATTCCGGCTGTAGTCGAGGTAGAGCAT
Source organism: Hyphomicrobium sp. (assembly GCF_003987855.1). Lineage (GTDB taxonomy): Bacteria > Pseudomonadota > Alphaproteobacteria > Rhizobiales > Hyphomicrobiaceae > Hyphomicrobium_B. The sequence continues at coordinate 146,904 of NZ_RXIZ01000013.1, read as the reverse complement.
GGATGCGACCGCGTCGACGCGCAGGCCGTCGACATGATAGCGATCGAGCCAGAAGGCGGCGTTAGATTCCAGGAAGTTTGCAACTTCACGTCGGCCATAATTGTAGATCAACGTATTCCAATCTTTGTGGAACCCTTTGCGGGGGTCCTCGTGCTCATAGAGCGCCGTGCCGTCGAAGCGAACCAGCCCATGAGCATCCGAGGGAAAGTGTGCGGGCACCCAATCGAGGATCACGCCGATCCCGGCTTCGTGAAAGCGGTTGACGAACTTCTCAAAATCTCCCGGACTCCCGAACCTCGCCGTCGGCGCAAAGAGTCCGATTGGTTGGTAGCCCCAGGAACCGCCGAATGGATATTCCGAGATCGGTAACAGCTCCACGTGCGTAAAGCCGAGATCGCGAACGTACGGAATGAGCTCGTCAGCAATCCGATCGTAACTGAGAAACGTGTTGTCTGGCCCTCGCCGCCACGATCCCAGATGCACCTCGTAGATCGAAATCGGGGCGGTTCGCGCGTTCCGACCTCGACGCCAGTCGAACCATTCTGCGTCGTTCCAGTTGAGCCGGTTTGGATTAGCAACCCGGGATGCGGTGTGCGGCGGCGCCTCGTGCGCCTGCCCATAAGGATCGGCTTTTGCCGGAAGCAGGTTTCCCCGAGCGTCGATAAGTTCATACTTGTAGAGAGCGCCCTCGACGATGTCGGGAAGAAAGATCTCGTGGATGCCCGCTCCAGGATGCCGCCGCATCGGGTGACGCCGCCCATCCCAGTAGTTGAACTCACCGATGACGCTTACACGCGCGGCATTTGGCGCCCAAACAGCGAAATGCGTACCGCGAACGCCGAGATGATCGCATACGTGCGCGCCAAGCTTCTCATAGGCGCGCCGATGCCGGCCTTCGGCAAGCAGGTAAAGATCAAGCTCGCCGAAAAACGATGGAAAGCGATAGGGATCTTCAGCCTCCCATGTCGCTTTATCGTTGGCGAAGCGCACACGGTAACCTTCGTCCAAACCCGATGCCACTGTCGCTGAAAAAAGCCCCCTCGAATCGATGGGCTCCATAGCCGCGATGACCGAGCCGTCAGTACGCGTGATGAGTTCTGCCCGCGCGGCATCAGGGTGAAAAACGCGGACGACAATTTCCCCATTCCCCTCCCGGTGCGGCCCCAGGATTGAAAACGGATCTCCGTGCCGACCGTTGACGATCAGCTCGAACGCATCGTTGGCGACGCTTCTTCTCTTCACTGAGCTGCTCATTTCTCACCTGCCATTCGTGCAAGCATGTCGATCACGCCTCTGACAGGGATCGATAGCCAAGTTGGCCGGCTCGCAAGCTCGTACTGCATTTCGTAGAAAGCCTTGCGCAGCAGATAGAGTTGCAGCAACGCATCAGCTGTTTCCGCATCCTGCGGATAGCTCGGCATGTCTTTGGCACGCGCAGCATAAGCGCTGTGGCAATCAGCAACCGCCCGATCACGCCATGAAAATGCGAGTTCCCGCGCTCTCTCCGGCGGAATGAGGCCCTTTTCGTGAATGCGATCGACAGCCGCCCATGCGGCATAATCGAGCGATCTCAGCATCCCAGCGAGGTCCACGAGCGGCGTTGCCTTGCGCCGCCGCTCCGCCAGCGGCCGTTGGGGTTCACCTTCGAAGTCGATGATCATCAGATCGTCTTGCACAACCAGGATCTGACCAAGGTGGTAATCGCCGTGGATGCGGGTTTTGAGTCCAGACGGCGTGATCGTCGCGCAGCGGTCGAGCAGATTGCCCACTGAAGATTCCCGCGAAAGAATGAGGTCAACGCAATCCTTGATCCCGCCAATCGCAAGGTCTGACGAAGCGTTGCGCAGCGCGTCGAAAGTCGCATGCGCTTCACCTCGGACCTCCTCGACCCATTGCGCGATATCCTCAGAAGTGACCGGCTCGCCCCTGAATGCCTCATCAGCCGTCGGTGACGCGAATGCCGCGTGCATCTGCGCTGTGCGCTCGCCGAGAAGCGCTCCGATCCCAACTGGGAAGGCAAGCTGCGGCGTCTGCACATCTACCGTGCTCACCGCGTAGTCTTCGATGATGCGCGTAAGCCCTTCCGTGACGCTGGACCAAGCGTCGCCCTGATTGCTCACATACTCGAAGGCGGCCGCGATCGTGAAGGTCTCGTCGTGGCTGCTCCTCCAATCGACCTTGCCGAGAAACTTCGGCGTATGTGAAAAGCCCTGCGCAGCGAGATATTCGGAGACCTCGGCGTCCGGTTGAACGCCAGGATCGAATTTCCGATAGTATTTCAGAATGACAACGTCGCCGACGATGACCGAAACATTGCTCTGCTCGGCGCCGACAAACTTTATCGTGTCTTCCTTGGGCGGACACTCTGCGAGAGCCGGAGCCCCCCGGAAGACGAGCCCGCCACCTTCTCCCTCAACCTCGCTGGATTGTCTGAGGTTATCGACGACGAGTTGCGCGAAATCCGGATTGTGGACGGCATCTGCAAGAAGTGCCATCTGCGCGCCACGACGCACCATGCCGAGAGCGTACGGTCGCATAGGTTCGTCTGGAGCCGTCGCGCTGCGGCCCGGCAACAACGAAAGCGGCATCAGATACTGCTGTTCGTTACCGCCCCGGAAGCGCACCTTGACGACGGCCGCGCGATGTTCGCCGGCCTGACCAAGATCCGCGAGAGATGCGATACTCACGTCGTCGACGATCTCGTTCTTTGCTGAAAACCAACGTTGCCGCGGGAGAAACCGCTTAATGACATCGTTTGCAAAAAACGCTCCTTCTCGGCCGGAGAGAATGCTCGGCCAGCCGTTACTCATCACCAGGGTCTCCAACTGCGGCAGCGGCTCCGGCGCAGGGATCGTCCATGCTGGAAGCTCTGCAGCTTCGGCGAGAAGAAACCAGAAGTAGCCGTACGCCGGCAGCGTCAGCATGTAGGGTGAACTGCCAACCGGCGGAAAAGTTGATCCGTCCGTCAATTCAATCGGGACCGCGCCACGATAACTTTGCAGGTCGATCTCCGCCGCCTGCGCTGACCGGCTGAGATTAGCGACGCACAGGATGCGTTCGTTTTCGAACTCCCGAAGGAAGGCGATGACACGCCGATTGCGCGGATAAAGGAATGTCAGCTTGCCGCGCCCAAACGACCGGTGCGCCTTTCGGACGCCAACCATTCGCCGAGTCCAGTTGAGAAGCGAGGAAAGATCCGACTGCTGACTTTCGACGTTTACCGCCTGGTAGCCGTAAATGGGATCCATCAGCACCGGCAGGTAGAGCCGCTGCGGCTCGCAACGCGAGAACCCGGCATTTCGATCGACCGACCATTGCATCGGGGTCCGCACGCCATCGCGATCGCCGAGATAAAAATTATCCCCCATCCCGATCTCGTCGCCGTAATAGAGCACGGGTGTTCCAGGCATCGAGAGCAGTAGAATATTCATAAGTTCGATTTTGCGCCGGTCATTATCCATCAGCCCGGCGAGCCTTCGCCGGATGCCGAGATTGATACGGGCGCGGGGGTCAACGGCGTAGGTTTTCCAGAGATAGTCGCGTTCTTCCGCCGTCACCATTTCAAGTGTCAATTCATCATGGTTGCGCAGGAACAGCGCCCACTGGCAACCTTCCGGCACTTCTGGGGTCTGTCGCAGGATGTCAGTAATCGGATGCCGATCCTCCTGCGCGAGCGACATGTAGATCCGCGGCATGAGCGGGAAGTGAAATGCCATGTGACATTCGTCGCCGTCGCCGAAGTACGCGCGCGTGTCCTCGGGCCACTGGTTGGCTTCCGCGAGTAACATTCGGTCGGGATACCGCGCATCGATCTCAGCGCGAATTTTGCGCAAGACCGCATGAGTCTCAGGCAGATTCTCGTTGTTGGTACCCTCGCGCTCACAGAGATAGGGGACCGCGTCGAGCCTCAAACCGTCAACGCCGAGATCGAGCCAGAACCGCATAGCTTTGACAACCTCGTCGAACACAAGTGGGTTGTCGAAGTTGAGATCCGGCTGATGCGAATAAAAACGGTGCCAGAAATACGCTTTTGCAACCGGATCCCACGTCCAATTCGACGACTCGGTGTCGACGAAGATGATGCGCGTGCCGTTGTAGCGATCTTCGGTGTCGCTCCAGACGTAGAAGTCGCGTTCGGGAGATCCAGGCGGAGCACGGCGCGCCCGTTGAAACCAGGCGTGGGCGTCGGAGGTGTGATTGATGACGAGTTCAGTGATCACTCGAATGCCACGCGCGTGCGCCTCATCCACGAAGCGCTTGAAGTCATCGAGCGTGCCGTACGATGGATTGACGTCGGTGTAATCGGAAATGTCGTAGCCGTCGTCGCGTAAGGGCGAAGGGTAGAACGGCAACAGCCAGATCGCGGTGGCACCCAACTGCTGCACGTAATCCAGGTGCTCGATCAAGCCGCCAAAGTCGCCAATGCCATCGCCGTTTGAATCGCGAAACGCCTTGATATGCAGCTGATAGATAACCGCGTCTTTATACCAGTCGCGAATCTCGCGATCCACTTTCGGCGCGGCGTGATCGAACCGGGCCAATGCATCCTCGATGCTTAAAGTCTCGCGGACTGTTTGCAATTCGCTCACGGGCGGCCTCCCGGAGCATGAAGGCGCCAAATCGCATAGGGCTGGAGAGCCGGATCCAAATAGACGTGCTGGATCTTACCCGTCCACGTGAAGCGCTGCCCGCTGACGACGTCGTCCACCTCGATCGACGCATCATCGCTAAGACCAAATTCCCACAAGGGAACTTCGAAGTGCGCGCCCTGCGGCGTCTTCGGATCGAGGTTCACCGCAAAGAGAAGGAAATCGCGCAGATCGGCGGTCGTCTTTCCATAATAGAGGATGTTGTCATTCCACGCGTTGTAGAACGTGACGTTCTTGAACTCGTGCAGAGCAGCGGAGGACTTACGCAGATTATTGATCCGCGTGATGTCATCACGGATGTGACCTGGCCGGTCCCAATCGCGTTTCTTTAATTGATACTTCTCGCTGTCCGAATACTCTTCCCTGCCCGGAAGCGCCTCGGCTTCAGCAAGCTCGAACCCGCTATAGATCCCGTAGTTCGTTCCAAGAGATGCAGCGAGGATGAGGCGAACCTGAAACGCCGCGCGCCCACCCGTCTGCAAGTAGTAGGGATTGATATCCGGTGTGTTGACGAAGAAGTTCGGCCGCATGAACGCCGCCGAGGGGCCGGTGGTCAGCTCGGTAAGGTACGTCGTGAGCTCTTCCTTGGTATTGCGCCACGTGAAGTACGAATAGGACTGCGTGAAGCCGATCTTCGCCAAGTGCTGCATGATGTTTGGGCGGGTGAACGCTTCGCTCAAGAAAATCACGTCAGGATCGTGCGCATGCACCTCGCTGATCAGCCATTGCCAGAATGGAAACGGCTTCGTATGCGGGTTGTCGACGCGAAAGATCTTTACGCCTTGCTCGATCCAGAAAAGGACGACGTCACGCAGCGCCAGCCACACTCCTGGGAACGCTGCGCCGTAAAATTCGACGTTGACGATATCCTCATATTTCTTCGGAGGATTCTCAGCGAACCGGATCGAACCATCCGATCGCCACTTGAACCACTCCGGATGCGCCTTGATCCACGGGTGATCAGGCGAACACTGGATCGCAAAATCCAGCGCGATCTCAAGCCCGGCCTCGCGCGCCGCAGTCACGAGACGCTTGAAGTCGGCGAAATCGCCGAGCTCGGGATGAATGGCGTCGTGACCGCCATCTTGTGATCCGATCGCATACGGGCTCCCGGGATCGCCCTTTTCAGCGACGAGGCTGTTGTTCCGTCCTTTGCGGTGGGTCTTGCCGATCGGGTGGATGGGCGGGAAGTACAGCACGTCAAAGCCCATGTCGCGCACATAGGGCAGGTGCGCGATAACGTCATCGAATGTCCCATGCTGTCCATCAACTCTGGAAAGCGAACGCGGCATGAGTTCGTACCACGCTCCAAAGCCCGCGCGCCTACGTTCGACGATGAGCGGCAGAGCGTGCTCGCTCGCCGCCTCGTGTGCACGAGGTCCCCCTGTCCGAAACAGTCGTTGGGTCTCAGTCGAGTTGAGAAGCGCCATCCGCTCTTCAGTCGTGCTGCACTCGGCGAACCGTGCTGCGAGCTCGCGAAACTCGTCCTCGACGAGCGAACCGGAAGCATTCTCGATCGCCGAGTCGATCAGTCCGCGGACATGATCGAACTCCAGTTCCATGGGCTGTCGCGCGGCCATGCGTTTGCGCGCATCTGAAAGCCACGTCGCGAAATCGTCGCGCCAGGCGACGATCTCGAACGAATATGTTCCGCGCGCGGTCAGCGGGTAGTCGGCAGCCCACCGATCATTCCCAAGAAGCCGCATCGGGATCTTGACCGTCGGAGCTCCGCGAGGGGGCCTGATTTCCAGGTCAACGGAGAGCTCCACATGCCCATCTGAAAAAACGTTCGCGCTCACCGCCAGCGTGTCGCCGACACAGAACTTGGCCGCGTAGCGACCGTCGTCAACTTGCGGTTCGATGTGGGAGATGACAATGCGCCGACTGGCAGTCGCTTCGTCTATCGTGACCGCGCACTCGTCTGCCGCTTTTTTCTGCATTTCCCCGAACCAATGATGCTAGCTCCTGTAAACGAGGGGAAAGCCTTGTAGTTCCAGGCAAATGCATAATAGAGCCGCGTATGACTCTCCTTCAGCTCCACGTTGGAGATCAGCGAACAATTTTGAATTTGTCTTTACGTGCTGGGAACTTCAGGCCGTGCTGAAACGTCTCCCGCACACTGATGGCTTGCTCCTAGGCCAACCCATCGGCGCTAAAACGCCCCGGAAGCGAAACCTCCCGGGGCGATCGCGCGTCTGTATTTATAGAGTTGCTCCGCTATTTTATCGGACACATAGTAATTGGACTTCTCGCCATTCAAGCCGATCAGAGGTCCGCGGTGCCCTACGCAGCAAACGATGATCTTCCCGCTTCCGTTCGCGAGAACTTGCCTGAACACGCCCAGGACATTTTTCGGGCAGCATTTAACTCAGCCTACGACGAATACGGCGGTGATGAGGAAGCCTCTTTCCGGATAGCCTGGGCGGCCGTGAAGCGGTCCTATGTCAAGGAAGGCGGCGAGTGGGTGCCCAAGGGCGTACCCGGTTAACTCGGCCGGGCGGGCTCTTCACTTCTTTTCCAGGAGTAGCTTCGTCCGTTTGGTCAAGGCTCCACTGGCTAGCTCAGCGAACCTGTGCAGTAACCAGGGAAGCACAAGCGTGAGTTGGACGGCGCTGTCTTGCACCAGTGCAGTTCCGGTCGCTTGCTGACCCATTGCCTTAAGACTGAATTCGAGAAGATCGCCCGTCCACTCCTCCCGTTCGATCGTCAAGAAGGGCAGGTTTGCGGAGCCCAATCCATTCTTCAATCGGCGGATGGCTTCGTCCTTGGACAGGCGGTGTGGGATGGTGATTACGATAGGCTCGGCCACGCGCGCATCCTCGGCTGATGATTGTTGGCGGCGAACGCAAAGCAACACGGCTGAGATCCGTCTTCCGCGAAATCGCCCATAATTTCCGGTTTAAAGCTCAGCTCGCTTTAAAACCGGCACGTGCATCCTACATTATCGCAGGCTGCCATCATCAAACGTCAAGGATCGTTAGATGTCCCAAGTCCTTAGGGGCGGAATTGCTCGTCTCGAAGTGATGACGAAATTTACGCTCGCGACGCTCGCCCTTGCCAGCGGTATTTACACCTACATCGGCGTCCGCAGCCTTCTTGAGGGCTCTCCCATCGCGGTTTTCTTCGCCGCCATCGTGTATTCGGCCGCAGTTTCCGTCGGCATCTTTGCCTTCTGGACGTATCTGATGCGGTTCCTGCCGCACATTCGTCAGCCATCCTCTCGACGCCTCATGTATCTGGCCATGTGCGTCGGCGGCATCATGATCCTCGCGATGTCGGCGTGGCTGAACGCTGCCGCGCTTGCCGGCTCGGCCGCCCTGCAGCAGCACATGGCAATTGCGACTGACGAATACCAGCAGCGCTTGGATCAAGCGCACGGCAACGCTCTTGCCGCCCAAGGTCTACTACCCGACATTCAGCTCGCCTCTCAGCGGTTTTCACTGCTGTCCGATCAGGAGCGTCAGTCGGGAGCCCTGACAGGCACATCCGGAAGCGGGACCGTCGTCCAACTCACCGCACAGATGTCGTCCCAACTGAATGCGCTGGCGACCGAGATCGATGCGTCCCGCGAGCGCATCAAGACGCTTTTCGAATCTGGCGGGAAAACGCTGGAGAAAATGCGTCAGCTGACATCCGGTACCGGACCGGTCGAAGACCGGATCAACGAATTCGCGGCGCAAACCGTGACGCTGACAGGCCTCATTGCCGACCTGCAGCAAACCTCAATCGCTCCGGCCGTAAAGCGCACCGCCGACGACTTGTCGAAAAGCTTCATCGCACCCGCCGCAGATGGCCGTTCCGCCGATCTCGTCGACAGACAAAACCAAGTCGTGACGAAGGTCGAGCAGGCGATCAAATCGCAATCTCAAGCGCTTTCCACGGCAGCCGACGACATTCTCGCCCGCCCGGAGGTGAAGCCTGTTCGTTTTGTGCCGCTGTCGACGGCGGAAGCCGTCATTCGGTATGCACCGGATTTTCTTCCAAGTTGGGCGGGCGCCATTTCGCTCGACCTCATGCCCGCCGTGCTCATCTTCATCCATTCGATTGTTTTCGCCGCCATCCGCCGCGAAGAGGGAGAAGAGCGCGATGAGGACGCCATGACCGCTGGTGAGATCATGCGTGCGCTCAAAATCTACAACAACATGCAAGCTCGCGAGACGCACGCCTTCCAGCCCGCGCGTGAGGTCCCGAATGAACAACGAAACTCAGAGCCAGCACCGCCCGCGCCACCCGAGACAGCCAAACCCCCGACAAACGTTGCGCCCATAACACCCGCTGTTGGCTACCAGCGGTAGGTAAATGGCGGAGAAGCGCGCATCGTGGCGGGAAGAAGGAGCGCTCGAAGGCGCTCTCATCCGCTCGATCTTTTTTCTTCTGCTTGTAGCGAGTGGCGCCATCCTCGCCCTGGATTTAAGAAGCCTCGTCGATAAGGCGCTCGAACAAAATTCCGAGCAGACGATGCGCATTGTGTTCCAGCCGCCGACGCGCACCGATCAGGAGCGGCCGTACTTCCCGAAAGCGCTGCCCGTGCTGCCGGGATCAGAGAGCCCGATGATGCCCGGAGTTCCGGCCCGTCCGACGCCAGAGATGGTCGCTGAGCGCATGGCATTTTACAAAGGAGACAATGCCAGCATATCCGCCATCGGACGCATTGAGCCGGGCACCGCTGGTGATTTCGAGAAGTTCCTCGAGCAGAACGGCGCCGAGGCCAAGACGATTTTTTTCTTGTCGCCCGGCGGCTCCGTGTCCGACGCGATCAGCATCGGCAAAAGTATTCGAAAACGGGGGCTGAACACAGAAGTCGCCGGCAAGGGGTATTGCGCTTCGTCCTGCCCCCTCGCGTTCGCAGGAGGCGTCACTAGGCGCGCGGGAAAGCAGGCGCTTCTCGGCGTGCACCAAATCTACGCCGTCCCGCAGGGAACAGAGACCTGGCACGATGGCATCTCCGCCGCTCAGCAGATTTCCGCGCAGTGTGAGGAATATCTCGTAAGCATGGGGATTGATCCTGGAGCTTGGATCAAAGCGATGCAGACGCCTAAGGAGCGACTGCACGTTTTCACGCCCGATGAACTCACGTCATTCAAGATCACGGCCGAGCCATCCGCGTCGAAGGCTTAAATTAATCTGAGGCAAGGTGGGTCGGAGCGTGCGTGGCGTGACCACCGCGTTCGGGCTTTTCTATCCGCTAGAACCTGACCTTGAAACCACCATAGGCGGCAAGCGGCGTTGCCGGAGTGACGGTACGCGCGTCCGTGAAATCGATCGTGCCCAGCGAAGCCGCCGATGCGTCTTCGATATTGAAGTAGTTTCCATACGTCGCGTAGTGATGGTCGAAGATATTGTTCACGAGCGCGTAGACCTGAACGTTCTTTGTCACGTCGTAGGATGTATGAAGATTGACGACGGCGTAGCCCGGTAGCGGCGCGTTCTGATTGGCGTCATCGCCGAAAAAGATCTGATCGGAGGCGGCAATGAGATCGCCGCCAAACTTCCACTTCTGTGTCATCCAATAGTCGAAGCCCGCCTTGAAGCGGTGCTGCGGGACACCCGGCATCCGGTCGCCCGGGCGCACTGTCGTTATGAAGTCGTTACCAGGCGAGGGATTTAATGGGTTGTTCGGCGAATTCACGTCGAACGTGCTCTCGAAGCGAGCATCCGTGAAGTTGTAGCTTGCGAACAGATAGAGACGGTCGTTCCGGTAATCGATACTCGCGTCGACGCCTTCTCGCAGCGTGTTGCCGGCGTTCTGAAAATAGCTCCGGCCGTTGATGGCCGAGGCGACGCTGATGATATCGTCACTGTTCATGGCGTGGAAATAGCCAAGGCTCCACGTCATCTTCCGCCCGTCGAGCCACGTGGATTCGCCGCGGAAACCAACTTCGGCCGTGCGCGACACGACCTGCTTCAATGGCGGATCGCCGGTCAGAAAACTCTCGATGAGACAGGGATTGTTCGGATCCGCGCAGGCAAGTTCCGCAGCGACCGGCGTGCGGTTTGCTTCCGAGTATCCGCTGTAGAGCGTAAGGCCTGGGACAAGCTGATACGTGCCGCCAGCCATCGGATTGAATCGCTGGTACTTGTTGTTGCCATTGAGCTCAGGCGCTTCGCCGGTGTTGTCCTTCAGGCGGATATCCGCGTAGTTGAAGCGTCCACCCGCCGTCAGCGAAAGGCGATCTGTGACATCGAACGTGTCGGAGAAGAACACGCCGTAGTAGGTATTCGTCGTGGTGATGTTGACCGGTTCAATGTCCGAGTTCTGGACGATCTGCCCGTCGCCCGTGACAACGAACTGCGGACCGAAGCTGCCGATTTCAGCACTGGTCTGGTAGCCCACCCGACCATGATCGATACTGGCACCGACGAGGAACTGGTTTCCGTGCCCCCAGACCTTCGCCTTTTGAACGGCCTGCAACGAGCCGCCGTAGCTTTCGGCTTGCTGCGAGATGCGATCGATCTCGCCCACGGCCTGATCGCCGTTAGCCGGCGTGATGACCGGATTTCCGCGCTGATCGAAGAGAGGATCGCCGTCAAAGCATAGGAGTGCGGGATCTCCCGAGCACGGCGCAGCGTCTGAGGCATTGGCATCAACGTGATGCTGACGGAAACTGCGGTAGTAGCTGACGCCAGACACCTTGAGCGTATCGGTGACATTGACCGAGCCGTTGACCGACCCCATCGCCATATCATTTTGCGTCGTCTGCGGGTTCGTGAACACCGCACTATAGCTCTGGTCGAGAAGTTCGACCGGCGAGGCGGCGACGGCCCCGACGAAATTGTCGGCGCCTGTGAAGTTCGCGTGGAACTCCGCGTCATGGTTCTTGAAGCCGATGTCAGCAAACATGCGGCGGATATCCGCGGGAGAAAACTGCCGCCAGCCATCGTCGTGGATGTCCTCAACCGCGATATATGCCGCATAGTTGCCGGCCTGCTGCCCCGCCTGGACCGAACCTTGAATCCGTCCGAATGAGCCCGCGCGGAAATCGGTTTCTACGCCCTGGAAATTGAAGCCGTCCTTCATCGTGATGTTGACGGAACCACCCAGCGCATTGAGACCGAACGCGGGATTATTCGTCGTGACCGCAATGTCGGAGATCGCGATTGCGGGGATGAAGTCCCAATTGACGATGTCGCCGAAGGCTTCGTTGATCCGAACGCCATTCTCGTAGACCGCCAAGCCCTGCGGCACGCCGTTGACCGGCGATGCTTCGAAACCATGGAATTGGACGTTCGTCTGGAAATCGTTGCCTTGGAGATCGTTGACGATGATTCCCGGGACTTGCGTCTCGAGCACATTCTGGACGGCTGTGAAGCCGCCGCGCGCGATGTCTGACGACGACACCGTGTTCACCGACCCTGGAACTTTTGCGATCGGAATTTCGCTGCCCCCGACGGGCGACATCTTCACTTGCGTCGGCTCGGCACCGCTCGTGTCCTGCTCGATGGGAGCGATCGGGGCGGGTTGAGTAACAGGCGCCACTGGCTTCGGCTTCGCAGCCTGCTGAATCTGTCTCGGCGCCGGGGGCTTGGGCTGGGCCTGGATGACTTGAACTTCCGGCAGCTGCTGCACTGGAACCGGCGTCGCGTCAGCAGGACCGGATGGTGCTGCAGGAGCATTGGTGCTCGGAGCCGCTGGCGCACTTGGTGGCGGTGCCGTACCGCCCGATTGCTGAGCCTGGGCGGACTGGGGGAGGCTCAATAGCACGAGCGCAGTAGCGGCGGCCGCTGCGCGTTTGACCCCCAGCATTGATCATTCCCCCCAGTCGGCGAGTTGCAGCGGCTGAAACTTCGCCGACTCGCCAAACTTGAGGAAAAACGGTTCATATCAAACGGTCAATTGTTCCCGCGCCTGCCGGGAAAGTTTTTCCGCCGCCGTGATGTGAGTGCAACCGCTAGCAACGCGTATCAACGCGGCCCGTGCCCGATTCACCGGGCCCGAGACCTAGGAGACAATCAAGCCAGATAGAACGCCATTGTCTGCTTCAGGCCGTCTTCCAGTGTCCAGCGCTCTTCGAAGCCCGTGAGACGCTTGAACTTCGCAAGATCGGGGGCGCGCCGGGAGACGCTCCCCTTCGGCGACGGCTGCAGATCGATCTGGCCTTCGAAGCCGCCAAGATCCATCATGATCTTGCCGAGTTCACCCATCTCGATTTCACGGCCTCCCCCGATATTCACGATCTCGTCTTTGCAGCTGTCCAATCGAGAGACATCGATCGTGGCCCGCACCGCGTCCTCGATATAGAGGAATGTCCGTGTGTCCTTGTGGCCGTAGAGAACAAACTCGCCCTTGCGCGCGCGCATGAGGAAGTCCGGCATGACGTGTTTGTCGCCCATACGGGGGCCATACACGTTGTGATACCGGATGATCGAGAAGGGCAGCTTGAACTGCTGCGCCGCAGCGACAACAGCAATCTCGCCGTGCATTTTAGAGCCGCCGTACGACCATCGCACGTTGGTCACGTCGTCGATGCCGAGCGGAACGGATTCATCGGTCGGCACCGGCCAGTTGAAGCGCGAGACTGTCGAAGCATACGCCTCGCTGCTGCTCGCATAGACGAAACGTTTGAGCGACTTGCAATCGCGATAGCGGTCGAGCAGGAAAATTGTCGGCAGCGTGCAGCACCGAACCACGTCGAACGGGCGCTCATAGAAGTTTTGCGTGCCGTTCAACGCTGCGAGATGAAAGATATAGTCGGGATCGGCGGGCAACTGATCGAGAGCAGCCCGATCGTTGAGATCCATGTTGAATGCGCGAACGTTCGCTCGGACTTGCAGTCGATGATAGGCCTCGTCATCTTCGCCGCGAATGTGGCTGTCGACGCAAAAGAGCTCCACATCCGGCATATCCGCCAGCGCAACAGCCAGATGATAACCCACGAAGCCCGCAGCTCCCGACACCACAACCTTCATCAGCCACCTACTTCGTAAATTGTTGAGCGCCAAACCTCTCCGCGGGATCTCACTCGCACGGACCCTGACACGCATTCAAGACCGCTTGTCGCCACGAAAAGACAAGGGGCGCTGCCAAACCGCGCAGCACCCCTCGATCCGTGTCAATCGCTCGCGTCAGATCACCCGGCTGCCGCTGCCGTTACGACAGCCAATCCGGGTTTTTCTCCAACCCTGCGGTTCATAGCGGTAACGACGTCGGCGCCGACCACCTGCTCGCCAAGCCCAGTGCAGTAGACGCCATCGACGGGGCCCACGAAGTTCTCGGTGTAGGTGTTCCAGAAATCGTACAACAGACCCGGCTTGCGCATCAATGGAAGCAGAGAGCTGTAGGGCAACTGCGCGAAGCATTCGTGATTGTTTTGAATGATGACGATGTCAGCGCCCGCAAACGCGTCCTCGACACTAGCGACCGGATGAATACCGAGACTCTCGATGTCAGCCTGCGGAACGACCGCATCCCACCCGTCGATCTTCACGCCCGCAAATTCGCCGCGCAAAGCTTCAATGATCGGCAACGCCAGAGATCCGCGCAGGTCATCCGTTTCCGGCCGGCCCTTGAACGCCAAACCGAGCACCGCGATCTTCCCGGGAAGCACCCCGCCCTTGGCTCTCGCCCGCCAGAGGCGCGAGATACGAGAGACGCTCTTGATCGGCAATTGCTCGTTCCAGCGCCGAGCGGACAACGCCAACTGAGGCGCAAAGCCAAATCTCTCTATGCCCTCCGCGAGAATATAGGGGTCCTTTTCGAGGCAAGGGCCGGGCATCGGCAGGTTCGCGCGCGGGTATCCGATATTGCCCGCGGAGATGACTTCGTGGGCGGAAATGCCGGCAACTTCGCACATCGACGCGACTTCGTTAGCGAACGCAAACAGGAAATCGCGCTGCGTGTTGTTGATGAGCTTGGCCATCTCCGCGGTTTCGGTGTCGCGCACGCGCACCACGGACGGCGTCATGAATGAGAAGAGCTGGGAGGCGCGGAATGTCGCGTTATTGTCGATGCCGCCGACGATTTGCGGCAGGCTGCCGAGTTCGACCAGCGCTTTGCCTTCGAGCGTCCGTTCGGGACAGAACGCCAGGTCATACGAGCGCCCCGTGCGATCGAGGAGCGGCTTGACGATTTCGCGCGTCGTGCCCACCCGCACGGTTGAACGGAGAATGACAAGATCGTCGTCCTTCAACACACCGGCGATCTGCTCGCAGACGCCGTGAATCGCCTCGAACCGCGCGCGCTTGTCGTCGCCGACCGGCGTGCCGACAGTCACGATGTAGACGGTGATCCGATCGTTCGGCAGGAGCTTGTCGCCGAATGTGAAGCGGCCGGAGGCCAAATGCGCGGCGAGCTTGGCGTTCAAGCCGCGCTCGGAGAAGTGAGCTTTTTTCTGCTTGAGTGCGTCGAGCACCTTGCTGTTGATCTCGACGCCATGGACTCGAAGACCGCAATCGGCCATCGCCACCGCGAGGGTCAATCCAACATAGCCCAGACCGATGATGCACACATTCTTGTCGCGGTAAGACGCTGGAATCATCAGAAAATTGTCCCCCTCAGCTGAGCTAAACGCTCACGCGCGGCACCCAAAAAATTCCGCCTCGGTGCCACCCCGAACTATTATTAACGCAGCTTTAGATGCGGTGCAACAGCGTGAGACAATCAGACAGAGTACGCCAGCCGCGACATCGCAAGTTTGTCGTCAAATCGACATCGGTCGAACTGATCATCTTTTCCTAGAAGGCCATGCGCTCGAACCAGGGACGATTTCTGGCAAGCTCCTTGATCGCTGTTAAAAAGATACTCGGATCGATCGTCTTGAAGTATTCGATCTGCTGGCGAACGTACTCGTCGAACGAGATTTCGACGCTGCTCATTCGCAGCGGGTCATCGGCAAACTGCATACCGAATGCTTTACGCGTGAAACTCGGTACCGGCACTACAATTGAGCCAAGCGGCTCCTCTTCGATATTTTCCGTATACTCAAGCCCCAGCTCGGAGCAAATCGCGCGAGCTACGTGGTTGAGTATGATTGAAGTCGGATGGTTCATCGTAAAGAAGAGCCGATCTTTCTTGAAGCGCCGCTCAATAAGGTCCGCTATTTTAATATCTATCGGTCTGTCGCCAGCGAAAACACGGTTCTCGCGATAGCGGATTTCACGAAGGTTCCAGCGCAAGATGTCATCAGAATAAGGGATAAGCAGATCCCGCGAGTATGCCTCGTCCAGAGGCAACCTGGCGAAGAACATCTTGCCCACTGCATAATCAATGTAGTCGCCATGATAACCCGGCATGGAATCTGACGGATAATTCGAGAATGGGTGATACAGTTCGCAGTGCATGTATGAAAAGCGTATGCTCTTCGCACACCTTCTAAGCGCGTTGAGCATAGGGGCGGTTGCAAAGTGCCGCCCTTCGCCAGATACGGGTTGATACAAGAAGAGGTCCAACTTCGGCAGAACGTTCTCGCAAATGTGTGAGAACTGCGAGTCGGTCAGAGCGAAGTTTGGGGGTAGGCAAATGAGATCATATCGCTCGGCAAAGGCTGGCTGATTATTTAAAATTTTATGTAGTGCTACGGCGTGACATGCGCCGTAAATGGCAGCCGTACGTTTTCTTCGAAGTTGTTTCCAAGATCCACGGACCAGCGACTTGATCATTCGTCCGGCGCCGAACATAACTTCCCCACAGAAAACGGATTTTACAATCCTGCTGACTCTGGGGAGGGACCTCAATCTCCATCTGTCGATCTCCACATCTTTCGCGTCGCAGCCTTCATACCGCTGGCGCTTGCGCCAATGCACAGGGCGCTTGACTGTCGCTTCAAGGGTTTGCAAACCGTCGGGACAGAACCTATCGCTTCTGGATGAGACAAGATCGCCCTGTGATCATGATGTCATTCGAAGGCGATGCGCCTAAACTTTCCAACGCGTGTAACGACATTGCTTAAGCCGCTTCTAGATACTTCTGAGTTCCGATCAAAGCGCTTCGCCCGGCATACAAGAAAGATTTCTTATGGCGATTGAAGCGGCGCCGCCGTCTCGGGCGCTCGCGCTGATCAGGGCAGCCTGCGATTGGGATCTTCTTGTCCGCAATCAACGGGGGCCCCGCGCTTTAGCTAAGATCATCACGAAGGATACACTTTGCAAGATGCTGATCTTGCAGCATCTAAGCGGCGTCACACCACTGGCCTTTCGAGCATTCTACGAAAGCACCCAGGATGCTCGGGAGTTTGTGGAGCTTACACCGGATCAGCTCCAGATAGCGGCACGCTTGATAAAGCTCTGCTACCGCTTCCCGATCGGCAGCAGATTACTTCATGATTTTTACGGCCAAATTAGAAGAAACGGCGTGTTCATTGTGCCGGGAACTCTCATACCGCCGATTGTTTTCACGGGGGCCAGCGAGCCCCGCAAACAGCGCGATACGCAAATCGATTTTCGAAAACTGCTGCCAACAACAGCCGAAGAGACGAGGCCGGGAAGTGCATCTCTTGCGCGGCTGGAGTCGAGTTCATTGCGTCAGGTCTTCAAACTTCCATTGCCGCTCTTCCAGGTCGCGTGGCCGGTTCGGCGCGGCGTTGTGAAGATCCTCCGCAAAATCGAGCGGAGCGTTAGATACTAGTATGAACATCGGGTTCGCCTCTTACTTTCCGCCCGAGATCAACGGCTGTGGAGATGTAACGTTCAACATCTTGGCTGACGGTCCGCCTCAAGCACACCAAGTAACCCTGTATACAACGGCAAAGGATCCGATACCCGTCGCGGGGATGGATGCCCGGCACATCCGTGATTTGATCGACGTCGATCGCCCGCCTCACGATGAAATTGTCACCGTCGTTTCCAACGGCCGGCATGCGGAATTTTATGCGGCAGTGCTGCAGCGGCATGGCGGAATCGCGCACTTGCACGACGGCGTTTTGAATCACGTCTTCGTCGGTTTATGGATAAGCGGAAAGATCACACGCCGGCAATTTTTTGAAATTTATGAGCACTGGTACGGATCTGAGGTTCGCGAATATCTCGAAGCTGTCGGAGGCTGGTGGGATCAAAACCAGGCTTACTCCATCACCGCGATCGCCGAAGTCATCCAATATGCGAAGGCCGTCATTGTAAATAGTAACTTCCTGCGCGAACGGGTGGCGCGCTATTTCCCTGATAAGCCCTGCGAAGTCATCGAGCAGCGCTACTACGATATGCCGCCCCGTCGAAGAACCTCTCGCGCCCGTAAGTTTCGTATCGGAACGTTCGGGTTCGTACATTCCAACAAGGGCATCGACTACATCGTTGAAGCACTGAGCCAACTCACTGATGCCCAAAGCATCGAATTCCACATCGTTGGGGAAGGTGATTTGCGATACCTGCGGCGCATCTATAAGCGGCTGCGAAAAATAAAGAACGGCCTGAAAAGCAGCATCAAGCCGGGCCTTTCACAAAAGCAGTTTCTGCAGGAAATGGCAGACGTCGATCTCGCTATCCAGTTGCGGCATCCAACCTTCGGAGAGACGTCGTCGGTTTGCCAGCGCCTCCTCTTTGCGAACATTCCTATGCTCGTGTCAGATACCGGCTACTACGCCGGCCTGCCCGATTTCGTATCGAAAGTTGATGTGCCGCACGAAGCGGCCGACATTCGCCGCAAGATCGAATACTTCCTTGAAGAGAAAAATTACGACGCGTGTATCGCACTCAACCGCGCATATTCTACCCAGCATGCCCTGACACAACCTAGCTACCGCGACGCATACTTTGATGTCATTTCAAGATTATCCCGCGCTCGAAAAGCAGTAGCTTGAGCCAAACGCCGCGTCCATCCGCGCGATAATATCAGAACGCCACCGAGCGACGTTCTCCACCGCCGACCGCTCGGCATGACTCACGCGGCAGGGTAGATTCCGTGCAGCACCGCATCGAAGTGATTTTCGATCGCCGTCGTGCAGAGACATGACTTTGCACGCAGCGCCTGCTCGTCCTTGACGATGAAGATGCCGCGCCGGGTATCGATGATGCCTTCCTCCCGCAACTGCCGCACCACGCGCGTTACGAATGTGCGCCCGACCCCTAGCATCTCTGCCAATTGATCTTGGGTCATCTCGAACTCAGGGCTGCTCGTGCGCGCGCCCGCTGCGATGAGCCATTTGGCGGTACGCTGCAGGATCGTGTGCGTCGCGTTACATGCCGCCGTTTGAAAGACCTGAGCAATCAGACAATCGGAATAACGCGCGAACCAGTGGCGCAGAGCAATCGACTCGAGTTTGAGGTTTTCGAGTGTCGCCACCTTGATCCGCAGGAAGCGTCCGGCTGTGCGAACAGAGGCCGTGGCAAACGCCGGCACGCGGCCATTGGAGACGATGCCTCCAATTGCACCCTCTCGGCCAACCAAAGCGACTTCGATACCCGGTCTGTCCTCATCGACCCAGACATTGAAGCTCGCCATAGCTGAGCCACACGGAAAGTACGTATCGACGACTTCCTCTCCGGCCTTCTGCAAAACATCGTTCTGCGCCAGGTCGACCACCGTGAAGTGGGGTTGCAGCCGAATGCGATCGGCCTCCTGGAGCCGGGCCAGCAGCCCATTCGATCTAAGCTCCTCGACGACAGGCGCGATCATCGTAAATTCTCGTTTGGCCAAGATTGACGAACGTCCACTAGTAGACGGACGGCAGACGCGGGGGGTGTTAAGGGTTACCACATCTGCCAGTGCGGTTGGCAATGCGGCTGAATTGGCGAAAGCGCGACCAGCCGTCGGCAAAGCAGCGGTGCGATTTCGGCCGCGAAGCCTTTATCCAGACAATTCAAAGCAAGGCTACATCGCATGTCGCGACCCGGACGATTGCCGTGAGCGAGCCCATCGATCTTTCCAATTGCGATCGAGAACCCATTCATATCCCGGGAAGCATCCAACCCCACGGTTGTTTGCTGGTCGCGGATCGGCAACTGCGGACATTTCTGCGTCAGTCGCAGAACGCCCCCGGCTTTTTCAACCGAGAGATCGACAACATCGTCGGCATGAAGGTTGAGGACCTATTCGGTTCACGAGTCGCACACGATCTACGAAATGCTTTTGGCCAAGCAATCAATCCTGCTCGTCCAGCCACTCTCAGTGCGTATCCTCTGAGCACCGACCTCTTTTGCGACATTTCAGTTCATGCCTTCAAGGGCCAGTCAATTCTTGAATTCGAGAAGGTCGAGATCGGCCTTTTGGACAGCCCCTTGGAACCCGCACGCGAACTCATCTCCCGCATGCGAGAAGCTCGAACGATCGACGCGCTCTTCCGGCAAGCGCCGCGGCTTTTGAAAGCCGTCCTCGGATACGATCGCGTGATGCTGTATCGCTTCGAGCACGATGGCAGCGGCAAAGTCATAAGCGAAGCCAAGCGAAGTGACCTCGAGTCCTTCCTGGGCCAGCACTTCCCTGCAAGTGACATTCCGAAACAAGCGCGCGAACTCTATTTGCGCAATACCGTTCGCATCATTAGCGATGTGTTTGCAGAGCAGATACCGATTCATCCGGTTCTGAACGCATCGGGCGAACCGCTCGACATGAGCTACGCTCACTTACGAAGTGTATCGCCCATTCACAGGGAATATCTAAGAAACATGGGGGTGGCTGCCTCCATGTCCATCTCGATCGTCATTGGCGGAAAGCTGTGGGGCCTCCTCGCCTGCCATCACTACACGCCACGCGTATTGCGATTGGCACATCGTATCGCAGCCGAGGTTTTTGGCGACTTTTTCTCCCTCCACCTGCAAGCAGTTATTCAAGAGCAACGGCTGAACGCGGCACGACATGCACGCCGGGCTCTTGATAAACTTCTGAGCGAAATTTCTCTCAACGAAGATTCCTCGTCTCCGTTGCGCAACCATCTTCATTCGTTCGCGCAATTGATTCAGTGCGATGGAGTGGGACTTCGGCAAGCAGGCACCTACCACGCCTTCGGCACGACGCCGCCATCCACGTGTATCGACGAACTAGCTGGCTTTCTGAACGAAGTGACCAACGGACAGATCTGGGCGACACACGAGCTGTCTGGCAGCCTGCCCGCCGCTGAAAAATATCGCATAGCTGTCAGCGGCGTTCTCGCGGTACCGCTTTCCCAGATACCTGGCGACTATCTGATGTTCTACCGCAAGGAAGTCTCCCAGACGATCGAATGGGCGGGAGACCCGAAGAAGGAGTATGCGGTCGGTCAATTTGGCGATCGGCTGACGCCAAGAAAAAGTTTCTCGATGTGGAAGCAAACAGTCGAATTTCAATCTCTCCCGTGGTCCGAATCCGATCGGGAGATCGCAGAGGCAATTCGCACAACGCTCCTTGAGGTGATCCTGCGACAAGCAGAGCTTTTGTCGGAAGAAAAGAAGAAAGCAGAAGTTCGCCAGAAGGTTTTAAACGAGGAGTTGAACCACAGGGTCAAGAATGTATTGGCCCTGATAAAATCGATCGTATCGCAACCCGTCGATTCCAGCCAATCGATCGAGACGTACGCGGCGTCCTTGAAGGAACGGATCATGGCGCTCGCGTTGGCGCACGATCAGATCGTGCGTCATGATGGCGGCGGCTCCATAAAGCAGCTTCTGACCGCGGAACTATCGCCTTACTCGCACACAGCCTCAATCGATCTCTCTGGCCCGTCGATTGATCTAGATGGACGCGCTTATTCCGTTCTCGCGCTAATCTTTCACGAACTCGCGACAAATGCCGCAAAGTACGGTGCGCTCTCCATGTCAGGGACTTCGCTGGAGGTTAACTGGTCATTGCAGACCGATGGGTCGTGTAAGATCGGTTGGATTGAACGCGGCGGACCACCCGTGAGAGCGCCGCTAAGGCGCGGATTCGGTTCGATCCTAATCGATCGCAGCATTCCTTTTGATCTTGGAGGAAAAAGCGACATTCAGTTCGATCCAGCCGGCGTCAAGGCGCTGCTGGTCATTCCAGCCCGCTTTATCCGCAAGGGCGAAGAAACGGCTGTATTTTCGCGTGTCCCTGCGCCCACGTCGCAGTCCAATAATGCGCTGGAGGGTTTGCGCATTCTACTCGTCGAAGACCAGCTTCTAATTGCGCTCGAGGCCGAGGATATTCTGTTAAGGCACGGGGCACATTCCGTTTCCCCGACGGCATCTTCCGCAGATGCCCTCCTCCTCCTGGATGCGCTGGATTTCGATTGCGCCGTTCTCGATGTGAACCTCGGCGATGGAACATCGTTGCCTGTCGCGGAAGAGCTGACACGGAGGCGAATACCGTATGTGTTCGCCACCGGTTATGGCGAGGCCGAACTCATTTCACCCAATTCCGTTGCCGCACCATTTATCCGCAAGCCCTACGAAGCCGCTGGGCTCATCGGACTCTTGAAGAGTTTGTTCATCCCTCCCAAGATTAGTGGCTAGGTCGAAGAGGATACGGCTGCTTCGATGCGCGCAAGACGTCGCTCCTCCGCTTCCAGTCTCGCCGCCAGCTCGGATTGAACAGCAGCCTCCGCACGACAAGCGGTCATTTCAGCAATGTCTTGATACAGCGCGCGCAGCCGGTCGCTCGACGCGGTGCGCAAAAAATTCAGAAGTTTTTGCCGTCTCTCGCTCGAGCCAACTGCGCTGACAACCACAATGTATTATGCACCTCGATATCGCTTTAACCCGCTTCCGGATCAGTCAACAACATCCTTGCGGTTAAGTTCCCGAGACATTTGCGGCGAAAGATGTTGGGATTTCCGCATTCCGCAGCTTCTGCTGCGCGCTCTCGTAGCGGCTCTGACGCTGCGGCTTCAAACCATCGTATTGCAAAGTCACCGGCGAGGCCCACCGAAGATTTTTTCTTTATCGGCTGTCGGCTCCCGGACTGATGCGGCGTCCTTGAAGGCAAACCACAGGAGAGGATCATGTCCGACTACAAATATCCCAATCCTCCGGTCAAAGGGGGCGCCGTTGTCTATCTATCCGTAGAAGGCGCGGTGAAAGCAGCTGAATTTTATCAAAAGGCATTTGCTGGCGAATTGGCAGCGTTGATCCCGCCTGATGACCAAGGCCGCACGATGCACGCGCACGTGTACATCAACGGCGCATCAGTGATGATGAGCGATTTCTATCCGGAACACGGACATCCCCCTGTCGCTCCTGCCGGGTTCAGCGTGATGCTGAAGGTCGACGACGCCGATGCTTGGTTTGATCGCGCGGCCGCCGCAGGTTGTACCCCAATCATGCCACTGGAGAATATGTTTTGGGGTGACCGCTACGGTCAGATCAAAGATCCGTTCGGGGTAATCTGGGCGATCAACGGGCCGCTCAAGTAACATGAACGGGACGGCCGACGGAGCCCGGCGAAAGTGAAGGAACATCAGAAACACAACGCCCCCCGACGCGCGGTCGGAGGGCGATAAATTTTCGAATTGCTTCTCTTAAGCCTTGCGGTAGCGGCTATACAAAACAGCTGCCATGCAAAGCACGATAGCAACGACGGGAAGCACGCCACTCGCATCGATCTCGGGAGCAGCTGCCGGCGAACCGCCGCCGCTGCCGCCGCCGTCCGGCCAGCAGATAAATAAGAAGCAGCCCGCAAACGCGTTGGAAGCTAGCGCAAAAGACGCCAAGAATGCAGCGAGCCCCGTTGCGATCTTCGTTTTCATGATCACCCTCGAGAATACGTTCCTTGTTTAACAAGGCTAGCGCTGACGTCTCAAAAGGTCATGCTTAAAAACAATGTGAAAGGTCGCGGAAAAATGATTCTATCGGTTTGGTTAACTTCTCAATACCCTGAAGCTGCTTCAAGGTTGGACCCCTGCCAGGGAGGCGACCACTACTGCGTCTGCCGGGGTGCAGCCCCCTGATCGAGATGCGCAACCTCGGCATGGCGCTGGATCATGCGGGGGCAGCGCCTGAACGCTCGGTGCCGACCAACCTCAGAACTTCCAGTTGAAACGGCCGCGCAGACCGGTGTCGGTGAAGTCGCCCGAGTACTGGCCGATCTCGAGCTTCGGGTCTTTAGGACTGCCGTCCGGGCGCCAAAGGCGCCGTCGGGTCGGAATGCACGATGCTTCATCACCTGCGAACCGCCGGGCGACAATGCCTCCGACATCCGCTCAGGATCGGTGTACCCGATGGATCGGTCCTGTCCAAAGGCAAGCGTGGGAATACCGTCGAACGACTTCATCGGGGTCGGCATCAGACGTTTTTCATACGGCTTGTGTGTTTTCCACGCAGGTGAGCAGCCATCTTTCGGAGATAACGCAGAGGCGATCAAAGTGTTGCGACTCTTGAATGCACAAACGCATGCGAACGGAGCACTCCCGACGGAGGATTGACCAGACTGCATTCTTTGCACGAAATTGGTTTTCGTAAACTTGTCGAATGAGCAGCACTTATGAAGCTCAGCAATTTCGACATTAACTTGCTGGCCACGCTCCACGTCGTTCTGGCTGAAGGCTCGATCACTCGTGCAGCAAAGCTACTCAAACCTCCCAACCGGCTGTCTCGCAATCCTATCGGCGTCTTGTGTAGGGGAGCCGCGCATGGCCGTCATCGCGTCGTGCCTTCGGCAGGCGTTGCGCCCGCAAGAAGGGCGGTAGCAAGATGATGGAGAGCGAGCAGGCCGATAAATGCGATGAAATTTACGGCGAGGACACGAGCGATAACATCGAGGGAAAACGCCTCAGCCGAGCCCGCGAGTAGAACGCCAGCAAGGGCAAGGCAAAGTTCATACGCTGTAAACGATGCCGCCAACGACACCACAAGACCGACAGGTCCAGAACTCAGCGAAGCAGTGACGCTCTTCACAGCAAGGAATGCGACCACCGACGCTGCGCCGATTGCTGCACCCCATGCAAACGCATCTGCGGTCTGCGGATATCCAAGCAGCGTAAATCCGACGATTTGATTTGTCAGCCACGCCAGAGATACGAGGACGACGCCTGATGTCCTGTCCATCTTTGCTCCCGCCAGCGCGGCAATCGCCGCGAGCGGCGCAGCACAGGCAAACGCAAGACTTCCTGCTACGCTCAGCGTTGCGACCAAAGCAATCCAAATGCCCGTTGCCATCCGAGCGTTAGCAGTCGTTTCAACCTTCGTTTTAAAAGACATCTCTTTCTCCTTATAGCGTTGCACGATCCCTGGCGGACGAACACATTGCAGACGGGAGGTGGTTCGGAATGCAACCGCGTCTCGTCCGCCAGAGAAGCCTCTAGTTTGTAAATCTTATGCCGGCGTAGGCGCCGATTCCGGTCGCCAAGAAGCCGTCGGGAATCTCGTAGTGTTCATTGAAGAGGTTATCGATGCGACCGTAGACGCTGAGCCGATCGGTCAGCTTATAGTCGGCGGCGACGTTGACGACTGTGAAGCTCGGCAGGATTTCGTCTGCGAACGTCGCGCGATCGATGTCGAGAGAATCGCCGTAGTAGAGGACGGAGCCTGTGACGAGAAGTTTGTCTGTCGGCGTCCAATCGAGGGCTACGCTCGCTTTGTTATGCGGGCGCCTGAGTAGCCATCCGCCGCTGTCTTCATTGGTCGCCTGGGTGTAGGTGTAATCGGCGCGCATGCGCAGGTCTGTCGTAAGGTCCGCAGCGACAAAGGCTTCGACACCGTCAGTCTTTGCTTTACCAACGTTGGCGTACGTTGAGATGAACGTGGTGGGATCGTAGGTGGTCTCTATGAGATCCGTGAGATCATTGCGAAAATACGTGGCACCGAATTGAGCGCAGCCGCCAAAGATCTGCTGCTCGAAGCCAACATCGTAGCCGGTGTTTTCCTCGGGCTTAAGATCGGGATTCCCATAAAAGAAGAAGGCGGGATAATCCTGGAATCTTTGACTGAGGCTCGGCGCCTTGAAGCCGGTTCCGATGCTTCCCTTAATCTTGGTTCCCGTTGCTTCGATCAAATACGTAGGAGCAACGCGCCACGTCGTATGCCCCCCGAAGTTTTCATTGTCGTCGTACCGGACGTTGGTAGCGACGAATAGGTTATGAATAACCTCTGCTTGGAGCTCAGAATAAACGCCATTGTTCCATTCTCCCGCGAAGACGTCAGGGCCGTTCAACTGTTCATTCTGATGCTCCGCACCTGTGACAAGCGCATAGCCCGGCGCTATTTTTAGGACGCTACGCCAATCGTATTTAACGCGATCACCCTGATAATAAGAGTTCCCGGCGACATGATCGATGTTGTCCGTCTGGGAATTGGAATAATTGATCCCGAAATAGTTGGTGAGATTGCCGCCAAGTGAGCGCCAGACCACTTCGCTCCGCGAATAAAAATCGTCGACGTCGGCGCCAGATTGATAGGGACTTGGAAACGAGCTGTGCGTGAAAGGGTCATAGGAATCGCCGGTGAAGTGTATCGTGCCGTCTGTGTAGCGCGCGACGAGGTTGACGGTGACGTCTTTGGTGACATCAACACCCACCTTGGAAGAGTACGTCCAATTGTCATATCGATTGGCAAACCTGGGTTCGCCGGGCTGGAGAAGATCTTTCGGGGTCACCGGAATATCGTCGGCGCGAAAATGCGAGATATTGACGTAGTAATTGTATCGATCCGTCCCACCACTGACGCTCGCCGCCTGATTAAAGGTGCCGAAAGAACCGCCCTCAACCATCGTGTTGACTTTCGGCGGACCGTTGCCCCGCTTGGTGTAGATAAGAATGACGCCGCCCAAAGCATCGGCGCCGTAGAGACCGCTCTGCGGCCCGCGCAGAACTTCCACCCGCTCGAGGTCCATCGCGAGCATCTGGCCAAAATCGAAAGTACGATTGGGCGTGCTTGGGTCGCTAACGTCGATGCCGTCGATCAGCACCTTTGTGTGATTGGAATTGGTACCGCGCATGAAGACCGACGTTTGGCCGCCGGGACCTCCTGTCTGGACGACATTGAGGCCGGGCACCATCTTCAAAACATCGGGCAATGTGCGCCGCTGCTGTGCTTCAATTTGTTTTGACGTGATAACGGTGACGGAGCTTCCGATCTGATCGACGGGCTCGGGTGTGCCGGTCGGCGATACGGCGATCTCGCCAGGATCTTGGGTTCCTGATGATCCGCTCGCTGATGCGGACGGCGTTGATATTTGTTGACCTGAATTACGAGACTTTGCTGCTTTCCGCGTCGGATCGGGATCGTACCGGCTCCGGTCCGGGTCGGTAAGTTCAACATGACCGTTGCAGGATAAGCTGCAAAAGTTGCAGGCGCAGGTAATGAGACCCTCGCCCGAAACGGCGGGGGCAATTAGCGCCTGCCACAAGATTTCTCGGCTTAAATATGTGCTAACGGGTCAAATTGAATATGACCGTCGGCGGCATAGACCGGACTAAGCAGAGTGCCGTGAAAGTCTGTCACTTTGACTTGTTGGAGGTTGGTACTCGCGCTCGTCGCTCCCGTGAACCCAAAATGGACGAGTTCAGAGTTTCCAAAGTACTGGTTTGCCAGATCTCCGGTTAGAGTGCCACCTGCATTCCCATCGATCCAATACGATAATGTTTCGCTCTGTGCATTCCAAGAAACAATTGCGGTATGCCATTTTCCGTCTTCCAGATTTGGAAGGGACACTTGAGGGGAAATCCGGCCGGCGCTCGTACCAACATCGGTGTCGAAGAAGTTGGTGTGGTCCGCTTTGATGTCCCCCGCACTCTGCTTGGTGTCTATCGCGATCCCAAGACCATTCGCGATACCTCCAGCGCCGAGCGATGCACCACCACTCCCTCGCGAGTGGGCTCCTAGAGGGTCATTTTGCAACACGAACGCCAGTCCCTCGCCTCCCGAATCCTTTGTACCAGCCATGAAGCTGAAGCCGAGATTGAAATCGCCTTTTAGGTCGATAAAGCCATCCGAAAAAACCGCACCCGCTTGCGATTTGCTCGCCGAGGTCAGCGTGGTTATTCCGGTATGTGTGTCGAAGACAGCACTTCCGCTAGCGGTTACGAGATGAGATGCGGTCTGATCAACGAATGGTCGATCGCCAATCGAAGACAATAGCCCATATTGGCTATGAGTGCCGGCGCCCGTAACCGCGTCCAGATGGGTGATCTGTACTTGCTGTGAATTGCCCGCCGAACCGGTCGCTCCAGTGAATCCAAAATTCACAAGCTCGGAACCACCGAAATATCTACCGGCCGCCACTCAGCGTCATCGTTACGCCGACGCCTAAAGCTCCGAAACCGACAGTACTCTCGCAAGACATCAAGGTATTAGCCGAGACGGCACGGGTAGCTACGGCATCAATTCTTATTCCCGATCGGCTTTCCCGACCCCATCCCGTAATCGCAAACTGGTTAGAGAGGCACGAAGGCAAAAGGCTGCGGGCGCGACAAGAGCGAGATCCACACCGGAGAAAATTCCTCGATCCCGGCGAATGGAGCGACACCGACAAACGGCGACACCGAATATTGGACACGTTGTTCAAAGTTCTCGAAAAGCAAGGAGGGGAGATTAGAGAAGACCGAAAAGAACTCATCTGGACAGTCCAAAGCGAAACCATTCGCTTTCAGCTTCGAGAAAAGCAAAAGCAAGTCCGGCGACAAATGGATAAAAACGAACGATGGCTTTCGACGAATGGTTGGCGACAGGAACTCGTACCCACCGGGACCCTCGCATTTTCGATTAAACACTTGCCTCGAAACCTTCGCAGGGAATGGGCCGAGACCCAAAAAAAGAGAATGGAGGTTTTGCTGCCGGATATCGTCGCAACATTCGCCGCGGCGGTACCTCTTCTTGTTGAGCAGCGACGAGAGCAGGAGGAACAGCAGCGACAATGGAAGTTGGACGAGATCAGACGCCATGAAGAGCGGCAGGCAATAGCTCTCGACGCGAACAGATGGCGCAAGTTTGTGGAGTTTTCACAACAAAGTCGTGAAGCCGAACACCTCAGGGCATTTCTAGATTCGATCAAAGCAAAATGTATAGATTGGGAGCGTCAGGTCGCAGGGCTTACAGTGGCCGACTGGATCACTTGGGCGGAGCGACGACTGCTGAAGACTGACCCACTCCACCAAGGAGTTGAAAACATGTTTGAAGCGATAGGCCGTCTAAATGCTTGGGACGTCCGGACCTAGCCATTGCCGAAAGACAAACACTCTCGCGTGTAAGATCAATCATCGGCCGCATTGAGCGGCACTACCATCCCCGCGCCTTACAAATAAGAGAAAAGCCGGTGAAAATGGCAGACAGAGCGGCAGATTTCGCTGCTCTCGCGTTCCATTTAGATTGTAGATCTAACGTTGCGTGCAAATCGATGCGCTTACCATCGAGCACGGAAATCAGATGCCCGCCGAGCAGCGCTCCCACGCCCTGCGTTTCTTTCGGCGCAGGAACCATCACCCGACTTGCGTGCCACCAAAGAAATGACGCACCCACGGCCGACAGAGCTGCCAACCATGTGAATGCTCCCTCTAACATCCTTTTCCTTTCTCACGAGTGCTTCGCGACTGCGTTTTGCATTCATGACCTTCTATCTCTGAGAGGCCTTCACAGTAACATGGAACAAACGGGTCGAGCGAATTGCTATGAACAATTACCGCTGCCCAGAAGAGGACTCGTGGTTGTCTCGGTTAGGGCGCACAAACTTATGGATATTTTGCTCTCTCACCTGTGAAGTGTGTACCTGTCAGGTGTACCAAAACCAAGCGAATTCGATCTCGGAGAATTGAACTTCGAGACGACGCCAATAACTAGACCAGCGTCGGCGCCGAATTCTCGACGATTCGAATTGTCCAGACGGGCCCGAAAGGCAGCTCCGTAGGCACTGACCGGCATGACGGGTCTATTTGATGTACTCGATAGTAGAGGTGGTCCTGCAAACGATAGGACCATAAGCTGCCAAGGAGGCGTACCCATTACAAAGTGGCATGGTCCGACACCCAATATCGTTTGCAAATAACCCTCGAGCGACAGCTCCGCTGCAGCAAGCTATGGAGGTTCACAGCTTTTTTCGTCGACGCAAAAGAGGTTGCCATGCCACACCGTCGACAATGCCTGCCTCGCGTATGACGGTAATAGTTTGGGTTGGCACATTGTAGGGAAAGACTAGCAACATTGCGCGATTGCCGTGCCCGAGCGCTCTCTTCTCAGATTTTTCAACTGCGTCAGGATCGTTATCTTCGATAAGCTGAGAGTACATGATCTGACGACCGATCTCCCTTGCTCGAGCCTGAAAGCTTGGCTTTGTCAATTCTCCAGCGTCGCGCCAGCTTCTCTTTGTTCTCCGGCGTAGTCGATGAAGCCTAGTTCAATCAGCTGCCGATGTATCGGAACTCGTCTGCGCGAAGCATCGGATTTCAATCGTTGATCTTCCTCGAGTGTGATTAAGTCCAAAAACCAAATCCCCTCGGCAGATCGTTTGACATCTCGTACGCGAAGCTGCCCAAGTTCTTCCAGGCGTGCTCCAGTATACAAGGCAAGCAATGGAAGCCACTTGGCCGCTTCGCCGGCCCCACCCTTAGGACGTTCCCCATTTAAAAAGACAGGAAGGCGAAAGATGGCGTTGAGATCATCGATCGAGTAGATAGCGCGGCGTTTACGGCTGAACTTCCCAGACTTGATCTTCAAGCCAAGCGCAGGATTACCGTCTCTCAAGCCCTGGTCGTCGGCCCACCCGATGACAGCGCTCAGCGTCGCCAACGCCTTCTCGTTGACCGTTGTGGGACTTAATCGCTTGATGTCCGCATCATCCCGCGTTCGTTCTAGAATTAGAGGCAACGTCAGAGCCCGCACTTCCCATGTGGGTCTGGAGGGCACTTGAAGCATTGCCTCTTTAAACGATCGGATGTGATCGCGATTGATATCTTTGATTCCTAAATCACCGTGAAGCTCGACGAATCGGCGAATGTTCGGAGTGAAATCCTGGATCGTCTTGACCGACAGTTGCCGCTGCTTCTCCTTCTTGTACATCTCGAAGACTTCTGAGAGCGGCGGGTTGTCTTTGTGGGTTGTGTAAGAGGTTGCCAGAAGCGGCAATGGCTCGGGCGGTGTCTCGACCACATCGCCCGCATGGCGACGAGTAAGGTCCTCAAGAGCCCCAACATAAGCTTTAAGGATGGCAGCGGAGAGCGTGCGATAGGTTTCTGACGCGGTGTCGAGTCTAATGCCCTGCTCTTCCAGCAACGCGTCGACTTCATCGGCGACCGCCCTTGAGTCTCCGCGGGCTAGCGCAGGCTTTAATTCCAGCCTGAGCGTTTCGATCGTCTCATCCGCCTTGTGGAATTCGCGATCGGACATTCCGGGCGACCGTCGGACCTCGGCATCGCTGAACACGGCCAGTCCGCCGTCAGCTTCAACTTGTTTGCTCACAGCCAGATACAGACCTTCGTCCCCAGCGCCCCCGAAACGAAGGTCGGCATCTTCGTCCAACAGTCGGTGCCGGAAGATTGCGCATAGGCGATCGATCTCAAGATTGCTTAGAGACGTTTTCGGAGCAGCATCTCGTCGGCGGCGGGCTTCTTCCATCTCCTGGTCGAACTTGACGCTTTCGACCCTGACTCGTTCAAGCGCTGCACGACGATCGGATGTCCGAAGCGTGAAGGTCCGTTCCTTGGCGGGCTGAAAATGGAAAAGGAGATCGATGGGATATTTCGCGCGGAA
>NZ_RXIZ01000013.1:0-115730 GCF_003987855.1 Hyphomicrobium sp. | reverse complement strand
GAGGGATTCGAACCCCCGGTACCCTTGCGAGTACTCCGCATTTCGAGTGCGGCGCGATCGACCACTCTGCCACCTCTCCGGAAGCCGTGGCGCCTGACGGCGAAGGGGGGCTTGTAACCTCGCTTTTTGCCCGACGCAAGCCGCCTTAGGCGACGCCATTCCATTCCAGTTCGAGAGATTGCGTCGCAGGCCCATCCGCTTCATACCCTCGCGCTACCAATCGGCCGAGCTTGGCATCGGCAACCATCGCAAGACGGGTCTTGTCGTTGAGCATCGGCGGCGTCAGCCATGCGAAATCCCGGTCGAACGCCGGCGCGACGCCGCGCATCGATTGCGACCGCTCGTGACTGCAGTCGCCTCGCGGCCGCCCTTTCCATCCAGGCTCGCCCCAATGATTAGCGGCCACGGCATCCGCGCCACCGCGAACGCGCGCTTGATGCTCGGTTCGCTCGATGACGAGCGTGTCCTGCGGACGCGTACCTGCCAGCGTGAAGATCGCAGGCGTCGAGATCAGGACTTCGCTAAGCATCCGGGCGGCCTCGGCGAAACCGTCGGCTTCTTCAGCAACCCGGCGAAGGAGATGCGCCGGAGTGGGGAACGGCATTTTCCAGACCCGGCCTCGATTGACGGCCCAGTCCAAGTAGAAAAGCCCCGTGGGATCACGCATCGGCGCTTGGTTGAGAGCGGCCGAAAATCGCCCCGGCGCCATCACCTGCAGCACGCCCGTGTAACCCGGCCAGGTCAAAACGGCATACGGCCCAGCGGACGTCCCGCGCACCTTCGCGCAGACGAGATTGGCGCCGAGCCCAGGCGTCCGCCAATCGAGAACACGAACAAGACGAGCGCCACCTTCATCGTCGGCCACCGCACGACAGGTGCAGCCCCATTCGTAATTGATGGAAAAGAAGTAGGCGCCCGGACGCCCCAAAGTGTCCGCAATCGTATCGATCTCCGCCAAGTGACCGTTGCCGGACCGCACGAGCCATGCGCGCGACACCTGATCGAGGCCCGACAGCACCTGCTTCGGATAATGTCGGCCGGCAACGTCCAGCAGCGCATGCGTCCTGTCGCCGAACCGCTCGAGAGTGGCAACGGGAAAGTCGGGGCCCGTGTCGATTACCGGGATCGCAGGAAGAACTTCCGCCTCGGAAGCTGCTCGCCAAGCCGAAACCAACCCAGCCATTGCTGCTCCTGTGATATCCCACGAACAGCATACTTGGGATCTCGGCCAGAATTTGCGAGGTTTTAGGCGGTGCCGCGGTCCTCATTATGCCGCGCTGCAATTGACATCTGGCCTCAGTTCGACAATAAAGCCGCCTCTTGCGGAGCAGGAAACCTGCCCGCATTAATGCGCTGCCCGAGGCTCCTTGCTGGCTTAGCCAAGCAACCCCTTGAAAGATCACCGTTTTCGGTGACGCCATAGGGCGCGGTAACAGGCCTAAACGGCCGAAAGGACAAGACCATGTACGCTGTCATTAAGACAGGCGGCAAGCAATACCGCGTTTCCAAGGATGATGTCGTCACCATCGAACGCGTCTCGGGCGACGCTGGCGCGAAGGTGGAATTCGGCGAAGTTCTGATGGTCGGCTCGGGTGCCGACGTCACGATCGGCGCGCCGTTCGTATCGGGCGCCAAGGTCATCGCCGAGCTCGTCGAGCACTCACGCGGACCCAAGCTGATCGCCTTCAAAAAGCGCCGCCGCAAGAACTCGCGCCGCAAGAAAGGTCACCGTCAGGACCTCTCCATCGTGCGCATCACCGACATCGCAGGCGCGTAACGAACCGCCGCCCATTCGAGGATTTTGAAATGGCACAAAAGAAAGCAGGCGGTTCGACACGCAACGGCCGCGACTCAGAAAGCAAACGCCTTGGCATCAAGCGCTACGGCGGCGAATACGTCATCCCTGGCAACATTCTCTGCCGCCAGCGCGGCACGCAGTGGCATCCAGGTTCCGGCGTTGGCATGGGTACCGACCACACGATCTTCGCAGTCGAGGAAGGTACGGTCGAGTTCGCCACCAAGCGCAACGGCCGCATCTATATCTCGGTGAAGCCGGCGAAGCCGATCGCGGCCGAATAAGCCGCTCGCCACCGAACCAGGTTGTACGCACTACGGGGATGGCGTTGCCGTCCCCTTTTGCCTTTTGAGATCCCGCCTCATATCGTGAACGTGTCGCCGCACACGAACGGATGCCATGAAGACCGCTCGTCTCCGCCTAAGGACTATCGTCCGCGATGATGCACTGCGCATCGCCGCGCTCGCTGGCGATTGGGATGTGGCAAGCATGACGGGTCGCATTCCTTTTCCCTACTCGGAAGAAGCCGCGCACCAGTGGGTCGATGGCGTCACCGATCAGGAAGAAGTCTTCGGTATCGAACTCGACGGCGATCTGATCGGCATCTGCGGTTTTACGCTCGATGACGACGGCGACGCTGAACTCGGATACTGGATCGGCAAGCCCTACTGGGGTCGCGGATATGCCACGGAAGCCGCACGCGCTGTGATGGCGTACGGATTCTCGAAAGCCGGCATTCGCCGGTTCACCTGCAAACATCTCGCTGGCAATGATGCGTCAGCTCGCGTGATCAAGAAGCTTGGCTTCAGGTTCACGGGCGCTGCGACCGGCTGGTGCGAAGCGCGCCAATGCGAGCTTCCTGCGCTTGCATACGAGCGTCGCCGGCCGTGGACGATGGCTATCCGGGCGCGAGCGTCATGAAATTCTTGGACCAGGCAAAAATTTATATTCGCTCCGGTGCCGGCGGCAACGGTTGCATCGCCTTTCGTCGTGAGAAGTTCATTGAGTTCGGCGGTCCCAATGGCGGCGACGGCGGCAAAGGCGGCGATGTTTGGGTCGAGTGCGTCCAGAACCTCAACACGCTCATCGACTATCGCTATCAGCAGCACTTCTTTGCCGGAAACGGCACGCCGGGCATGGGTCAGAACCGCGCCGGACCCAACGGCAAGGACATGGTGATCAAAGTGCCACCCGGCACGCAGGTATTCGCCGAGGACGGTGAAACGTTGCTCGCCGACCTGACGGCGCCTGGCGAACGCATCCGCCTCGCCAAAGGTGGCAACGGCGGCTTCGGCAACGCCCATTTCAAGAGCGCGACAAATCAGGCTCCGCGTCATGCCAATCCGGGCCAGCCCGGCGAAGAGCTGACGATCTGGCTGAAGCTCAAGCTCATCGCCGATGCGGGGCTTGTCGGCCTGCCGAACGCGGGTAAGTCGACGTTTCTTGCTGCCGTCTCTGCAGCCAAACCGAAGATTGCCGATTATCCTTTCACGACATTGCATCCCAATCTCGGCGTCGTGCAGGCCGGGGAGACCGACTTCGTGCTTGCCGATATTCCGGGACTGATCGAAGGCGCGCACGATGGCGCCGGGCTGGGCGACCGCTTCCTCAGTCACATCGAGCGCTGCCGCGTTCTTCTCCATCTCGTGGATGCGACCTCGGATGACGTCGGGCGGGATTACAAAACCGTTCGCCGCGAGCTCAAGGCCTACGGCAGCGGCATCGAGAAAAAGAAGGAGATCGTCGCGCTCTCAAAATGCGATGCTCTCGACGAAGCGGCGTTGAACGAGCGCCGCGAACTTCTGAAGAAAGCGGCTCGCAAGACCCCGCTGGTATTGTCGGCAGTCTCGGGCCAGGGCGTGAAGGAGGCGCTTTATGCGCTCGCACGAGAAATCACACGTGCCAATGACAGCGACGAAGACGCCGGTGGGGACGAGACCGGCACCTGGCAGCCATGATGCCTCCCTGCGTCAGGCGACCATCTTCGTAGCGGCGCAGATGTCTTGCTGGTAGCGCGCAAGTCCCCCAAGATAGCGTTCCAGCCACCTTATTTCCCAAAACAGGAAGATTTGAAATGACCCATTCGGCGCGCACACCGGCCTGGACATGGATCTTGCCTGTTCTCGGATTGCTATTGTTCATCGAAGCCACCGCGACCGGCTATGGCGACGACTTCGCCCTCTCGACCTTGGGCATCGTGAATACACTGCTCGTCGTACCGCTGCTCATCGGCGCGGTTTTTGCCGCCGTTTATCACGCGGAAGAAGTCGCCCACATCATGGGCGAGCCCGTGGGCACCTTGGTGCTGACCGTCGCCGTGACCATCATCGAACTGGCGCTCATCATTTCTCTGATGCTTACCGGCAAGGCGACGCCGACGCTTGTGCGAGAGACCGTGTTCGCCGTCATCATGATCGTGACGACGGGCCTCGTTGGATTGTGCATCGTCGTTGGTGGATTGCGCTACCGGGAGCAAAGCTTCGACGTCACGTCGACAAAAATCTATCTGGCGGTGCTGATCGTTCTCAGCACGATGACGCTCATACTGCCCAACTATACGACGACGACACCCGGCGGCGTCTATTCCGAGAGCCAGCTGATTTTCATCAGCGTCGGCACGATCGCGCTCTATCTGGTTTTTCTCTACACCCAGACCGTGCTGCATCGTGGCTACTTCGTCGGCGAATACCCCAACGCGACAGAAACTCCATCCGAGGGCAAGCTTGCGCTCTCCGCGTTCTTCCTGTGCGTGGCTTTGGCGGCGGTCGTTTTGCTGGCAAAGATCATCGCTGTCGTCATCAATGTCGGCGTGTCCAAGCTTGATGCGCCCGGAAGCATCAGCGGCGTCATCATCGCCCTCATCGTGCTCACGCCGGAGTCAATCGCGGCCGTAAGGTCCGCCCAGAAGAACGACCTTCAAAAGAGCCTCAACCTCGCGCTCGGCTCGACGCTGGCGACGATCGGCTTGACGATCCCAGCCATTGCCGCAGCCAATCTGTTCCTGCACAAACCGCTCGTGCTCGGCTTGGAACCAGGGGACCTGACGCTTTTGGTGATGACACTGGGAGCAAGCATGCTGACGTTTGGAACAGGCCGAACCAACGTTCTCTTCGGCTTCCTTCACCTTGTGATCTTTGGGACGTTTATGTTCCTATCCTTCGTGCCGTAGAAGGCGTTTAGAGGCGTTTAGCCAGCATTGTCGGTAAACCCGGCGACACATTACCGGTATGCTATGGCGTCCCCTTGCTCGAACGCCCACATTTGCAGATAACGCTCCCCAAGCACCCTATTTCGCAATTCCGAGACGCCAATGGCCGGTTCACCCGCACTCGAAGCTTCGACTCTCGCTCCTCGCCCCGAGTGGGCAGACGCGCAGCGAATCGTCGTCAAGATCGGGTCCGCACTCCTGACCGACCGCGAGACGGGAGGCATCAAGTCCGCGTGGCTCAATTCCCTCCTGGACGATGTCGCTGAACTGGCAGGCGCGGGGAAGGAGATCATTCTCGTCTCGTCCGGATCGATTGCGCTTGGCCGCCACATGCTGAAGCTTCCCAAGGGTCCGCTCGCCTTGGAGCAGAGCCAGGCTGCAGCAGCCGTCGGCCAGATCAGCCTGGCGCACGCCTATCAGGAACTGGCTGCGGCCCGCGGTTTGACGGCCGCACAAATTCTGCTGACGCTCGGCGATACGGAAGAGCGCCGGCGATATCTCAACGCCCGCAACACCATCGAAGTTCTCTTGGGGCTGAAGGCCATTCCGGTCGTCAACGAGAACGACACCGTTGCAACGGCCGAAATTCGTTATGGCGACAACGATCGCTTGTCGGCCCGAGTGGCATCGATGATGTCGGCCGATTGCCTCGTCCTGCTGTCGGATATCGATGGCCTCTACACGGCTCCCCCGAACGAGAATCCGGATGCGAAGCATATTCCTCTCGTCACCGAGATAACGCCGGAGATAGAGGCGATGGCGGGCGACGCCGGAACCGAACTCTCGAAAGGCGGAATGAAGACCAAGATCACCGCCGGGAAGATCGCGCTCGCTGCGGGCACGAACATGGTGATCACCACGGGCAAGATCGCGCATCCGCTGCGCGCGATTTCTCAGGGCGCCCGCGTGACCTGGTTCATCGCCAAGTCGGATCCGGTAACCGCGCGCAAGCGTTGGATTTCAGGACAGCTCGTGCCCAATGGCCAGATCTTCCTCGATGCAGGAGCAGAAAAGGCGCTGCTGACCGGCAAAAGCCTACTCCCTGCAGGCGTCACCCGCATTGATGGCTCATTTGATCGCGGCGACGCCGTCATCATCCGCGCCGCCGACGGCCGCGAACTTGGCCGCGGATTGGTTGCCTATACTGCAGCGGAGGCCCGGCGTATCATGGGCAAGCGATCAAGCGAGACCGCCGCGATCCTCGGATATGAGGGGCGGGTTACGCTCATCCACCGGGATGACATGGCGCTGACGAGGACTTGAACGATGAACAAACCTGAGCGCATCGAAAACGAGACCGCCGCGCTGATGCGCGGTATCGGCGACGCTGCAAAGGCCGCCAGCCGCCGTCTCGCTATCGCAACCCCGGAAGAAAAGAACGCCGCCCTCAAGGCTGCTGCGAAAGCTCTGCGGGCAGCGGTTCCGAAGATCCTAGAAGCCAACGTGCTGGATGTCGAAGCCGCAAAGTCTGCGAACCGGCTCGCCTCCTACGTCGACCGCTTGGAGCTCAACGAAAAGCGCATCGAGGCTATCGCAAAGGGCCTCGATGAAATTGCGGAGTTGCCCGATCCCGTCGGCACCGTTCTCGCTGAATGGACCCGACCCAACGGGCTCAAGTTCCAGCGCGTCCGGGTTCCGCTTGGAACGATCGGCATCATCTATGAAAGCCGGCCGAATGTTACTGCCGATGCCGGTGCTCTCTCGTTGAAAGCAGGCAACGCTTCCATTCTGCGCGGTGGATCGGACAGCCATCATTCCAGCGTGGCCATCCATGCTTGCCTGGTGGACGGGTTGCGCGCGGCGGGCCTACCGGAAGCTTCGATCCAGCTTGTTCCGACGACCGACCGCGACGCCGTCGGCATGATGCTGCGTGGTCTCGATGGCGCAATCGATGTAATCGTGCCCCGCGGCGGCAAGAGCCTTGTAGAGCGCGTTCAGACCGAAGCGCGCGTGCCTGTGTTCGCGCATCTTGAAGGCATCTGCCACACCTATGTGGACAAGGCCGCGAACATGGACATCGCGGTGCCGCTCGTGGTGAACGCCAAAATGCGCCGCACCGGCGTATGTGGCGCTACCGAGTGCCTACTGATCGACAAGAACGCGTCGGCCGACATCGTGACGCCCCTGGTCACGGCGTTGCTTGAAGCAGGCTGCGAGGTCCGCGGTGACGCCTCGATACAAAAGACCGACCCGCGCGTCAAAGCCGCTGCACCCGAAGATTTCGGCAAGGAGTTTTTGGACGCGGTGATCGCGATAAAGCTGGTCGACGGCGTCGCGGGCGCAATCGAGCACATCGCCCGGTTCGGATCACAACATACCGACGCGATCATCACCGAGGATGAGTCCGCCGCCGAGCGCTTCCTCAACGAAGTCGATTCAGCCATCGTGCTCGTCAATGCTTCGACCCAGTTCGCGGACGGTGGCGAATTCGGTTTTGGCGGCGAAATCGGCATCGCCACCGGCAAGATGCATGCCCGCGGCCCCGTAGGGGTGGAGCAACTGACGAGCTTCAAGTACAAGGTGCGCGGCACCGGCCAGATCCGGCCGAAGTGACGCGAGCGGAGTGAGGCACGTCTGAGTTGACGCGAAAGATTCCGCTGCAAAGCTTTGGCTCCCTTCGCGTCCGCACGCCCCTCTGCCTTCCGGGGCAGCGCATCGGCATCATGGGCGGAACGTTCAATCCGCCTCACGAAGGGCATCGTATCGCTGCCGAAGCCGCTATGAAGCGGCTCGGCCTCGACCAGATCTGGTGGCTGATCACGCCCGGAAATCCGTTGAAGTCTCACAATGGCCTGCCACCGCTGGAAGGACGAATGCAGCTCGTGCAGGCATTCGCTCGCGGACCGCGGATGAAAATCACCGGCTTTGAACGCGAGCTTGGCACCCGCTTCACTGCGGGGACCCTCGCATTCCTGAAACGCCGCTTTCCCGCGGTGCGCTTCGTCTGGGTGATGGGCGCCGATAACCTTGCGTCATTCGACCGTTGGCAGCACTGGCGCGAGATCGCGCAGATGATGCCGATCGCCGTCGTTGACCGTCCGGGATGGCGCCACGCAGGCCTCGCGTCTCCGGCCGCCCAGGCTCTGCGCCGATACCGCCTACCCGAGGCCGAAGCGGCCTCCCTGGCGAACAAAAACCCTCCGGCTTGGATGCTGCTGACGATCCGCCTATCCGGCCTTTCCTCGACCGCCTTGCGCACTGCAAAGCCTGGAAACGGTTAGCAATCGACTTAAGTTGTTGAGTTTCATGACATATTTAAGACGGTGCCGAGCGGTTTTCCAATTGCAGCAAAGGGCGACGCTCACTATTATTAGGAGGTCCGGAGAGTCCGGACCTTGAGTGACATGCGGGACCAACCAGCAAAGGACGCTCGCCGCTTGATCCGACCCACAACCGAGGCCGCTCGCAAGAGCTCCTCAATCGCCCCGTCCGCCGCCAAGGCGTCGGACTCGGCAGCCCTGCTCGATGACATCGTCCAATGGCTGGACGACGCGAAGGCAGAGGACATCGTCTCCATTCCCCTCGAAGGCAAATCAGCATTGGGCGACTTCATGGTCGTCGCTTCGGGCCGCAACGATCGGCACGTCGGCGCCATCGCCGAGCAGCTGCGCGAAAAGATCAAAGCGCGTGGCGAAGCTCGCGTCCGCGTCGAAGGGCTGAACGCCTGCGACTGGGTGCTGATCGACACGGGCGACGTGATCGTCCACGTGTTCCGGCCAGAGGTTCGTGAATTCTACAACCTCGAAAAGATGTGGCAGGCGGAGATCCCGCCGGATGCCGGACGCGGCGAATCCTCGCAGCACTAAGCGCGCGGATCGAACCTTCTTGCTTGATGACGCGGCCCTCCATTGG
Source organism: Hyphomicrobium sp. (assembly GCF_003987855.1). Taxonomy (GTDB): domain Bacteria; phylum Pseudomonadota; class Alphaproteobacteria; order Rhizobiales; family Hyphomicrobiaceae; genus Hyphomicrobium_B. The sequence goes on along the minus strand of NZ_RXIZ01000013.1, from coordinate 106,875 downwards.
CCGCGCGGGTCCGATTGATGCGCATCGCCATTACAGCGATCGGCAAGTTGAAGGATCCGGAAGAACGATCCATCGTCGAGCGGTATGCCAAGCGAATGAGTGGCGCCGGCAAGCCGCTCGGCCTCGGCCCTCTCGAAATACGCGAACTACCCGAAAGCCGCGCGCCCGATGTCGCCACGCGCAAGCGCGATGAGGCCGCGCGGCTGTTAAAGGACGTCGGCTCCGGTGATTTTGTCGTCGCTCTCGAACCCACCGGAAAATCACTCACGAGCGAAGCATTCGCCGCGTTCATGCGGGCCACGCGCGATGGAGGCACGAATACGTGCGTCTTTCTCATCGGCGGCCCAGATGGACACGGCGAAGCGGCACTGGATGCTGCCGCGTTGAAACTTTCGCTCGGCTCGCTGACACTTCCTCACGGCTTGGCGCGCGTCGTTCTGGTGGAACAGTTGTATCGAGCCACGACGATCCTGTCGGGCCACCCCTATCATCGGGCGTAAGGCCCATCGCGATGGCCAATCCGATCTCGATGATCAAATACAGCTTTCCGCCAATCGTTCCCGAGCGAGCGAAGCTCCTGATCCTGGGGACGCTTCCTGGTGAAGAATCTCTGCGCCTTCAGCAATACTACGGGTTCGGCCGCAATCACTTTTGGGCACTGATCGCAGCTCTCATCCAAGAACCCGTTCCCATGCTTTACCCCGACCGCATAGCACTGATGCACGCGCACCGTTGGGCGCTCTGGGATGTCCTTGCAGGAGCCGAACGGATCGGCAGCTCGGACGCAGCGATCCGCAACCCTTCGGTCAACGACTTCGCCACCTTCTTCGCCGCCAACCCGACGATTGAAGCCGTCGCCTTCAACGGTCAGAAGGCCCATGACCTTTTTCGCCGGCATGTCGTGAAAGCGGGCATGGTCGACGGTGCACGCTTTACGACCATTCAACTTCCATCATCGAGCCCGCTCCACACCATACCCTTCGAGGAGAAGCTTGACGCCTGGCGAACAAGTCTCTCGCTCTACCTTCCCGATCAGAAGCGGCGGGCGAAATAATCTATCGCAAAGGCCGGCAAGACGCGCCGCATGGCGGCCGCGAGATATGTTGGCGTCGTGACGTAATAGTGCCGTCGCGGACGCCGGCTCTCCAAGGCATGAATCAACTTCTTCGTCACAGCTTCAGGCTCGAGTTTGAACGTCTGCTGTCCGCCTGCCCGCATCGCTTCGAGACGGCTGCGGTAAACGCTTCGATGCGGCGAGTTTTCGATATCGACCGTGGCAAGTAATCTATTCACCGAATGCTCGACGAAGCGCGAGCGGATAGGCCCCGGCTCGATCAAAGAGACTTGAATTCCCGACCCTTCGAGTTCGAGACGCAGCGAGGTCGTCAACGCTTCCAGCGCAAACTTCGAGGCGCAATAAGCCCCGCGATAGGGAGCAACGATCATCCCCAGCACAGAGGAGCAATTGACGATACGCCCGGAGCCGTTCTTGCGCATCGCGGGGATCAGACGGCGCGTGAGATCGTGCGTGCCGACGACGTTGACCTCGAACTGTTCGCGCAGCAGCTTAGGCGTCAGATCTTCCACCGCGCCGGGCTGGCCGAATGCAGCGTTGTTGAACAGCGCATCGATCTTGCCACGCGTCATCTCCAACGCGCGAATGGCACAAGTGGCGATCGACTGCGGATCCGAAAGCTCCAGAGGCAAGGCTTCGACATTGAGGAAATTATTCAGCCGAGCAAGATCTTCCGGCTTCCGCGCCGTCGCGATCACGCGCCAGCCGCGCTCCTGTAGAGTGCGTGCCGCATCGAGGCCGATGCCGGACGAGCATCCGGTGATGAGTATCGTTCGTGTCATAGACTTCCAGCTGAAGGGGACCTGCGGGTTTGCCTTACCACGAGGCAAACCGCACGTCTTTCCCCTACCAGTATGAAAGCCGAAGCTGTGCAGAATGGATGGAGCGGAGTGCCCTTCCTGCTTCGTTGCGCCAGCGCCGCACGCCCAAAAATCGGCGTGCGCCGCGCACTAGTTCGCGCCTTCGAGCAGCCGGCGCGCGATGACCTGCGCCTGGATTTCCGCAGCACCCTCAAAGATATTCAGGATACGCGCGTCGCACAGGACTCGGCTGACCGGATATTCAAGCGCGAAGCCGTTGCCACCATGAATTTGGAGCGCGTTGTCGGCATTCGCCCAGGCGACGCGCGCGCCAAGCAGCTTCGCCATACCCGCTTCGAGGTCGCAACGCCGGCCGGCGTCCTTTTGCCGGGCCGAGAAGTATGTCAGCTGCCGCGCGATCATGGTCTCGACGGCCATCATCACCACCTTGTTGCGAACGCGCGGGAACGCGTAGATCGGCTTTCCGAACTGTGCTCGCTCAAGCGCATACTTCAAGCCCAAATCCATCGCGCACTGCGCCACGCCGACGGCTCGTGCCGCCGTTTGGATCCGCGCACCCTCGAAGGTATTCATCAGCTGCTTGAAGCCTTGCCCTTCGGCGCCGCCAAGCAGATTTTCGGCGGGCACTTCGAAATTGTCGAAGGAGATGTCGTATTCTTTCATGCCGCGGTAGCCGAGAACCTCGATCTCGCCACCCGTCATGCCCTTGGCCGGAAATGGCTCATCGTCCGTGCCGCGCGGCTTTTCCGCAAGCAGCATGGACAGACCCTTGTATCCCGGCTCGTTCGGGTTCGTGCGCGTCAACACGGTCATGATGTCCGCGCGAACGGGATGCGTGATCCACGTCTTCTGACCCGTGATCTTGTAAACGTCGCCGTCCTTCACCGCCCGCGTCTTGAGCGAAGCGAGATCCGAGCCCGTATTGGGCTCCGTGAAGACAGCCGTCGGCAGCATTTCGCCAGACGCGATCTTCGGCAGATACTTTTCTTTCTGCTCCGCCGTGCCGTTGTGCAGGATCAATTCACCAGCGATCTCAGCGCGCGTACCGAGCGAACCGACGCCAATGTAGCCGCGCGAAAGCTCTTCCGAAGCGACGCACATCGATTCTTTGCCGAGCGCCATGCCGCCGAATTCTTCCGGCAACGACAGACCGAACACGCCAAGCTCCGCAAGCTTTGCAACAACCTCGAGCGGAATGTACTCGTTCTTCAGATGCCACTCGTGGGCATGCGGAATGACCTCGTCGAGACAGAACGTGCGCATGAGATCTTGGATTTGCGCATGAGTCTCGTCGAGGCCAGTATCGCCGAACGTCATCGCTTCGGGTTGCGCGGCAATCAACTCACCAAGACGAGCCTTGACCGTCTCGGAACCACCTTCCGCTACCAGATCCGCGACGGCATCCTCATAACGCCGGATCTCCGCCTTCGGCACGCCCAGCGCCTCCGCGCGAGCGATTTCAAGCTGGCTCATTGGAATGCCGCTGGCGATTTGCGCCGCGAATTCGCCGAACGCTGCGATCAGCAGGAGCTGTTCGAACTCACCAAAACGGCCTTCGGACTGAAGTCGGCTCGCCCAGTCATGCATCTGGCGAAGACCTTCAACAGTCGTCGCCAGCCAAGCAAGCCCGTGCGCGGAATGCTGCGCCTCGTCGACGCCGCCAGCTTCCTGGATCTTTATGCGAACGCCCGCCTTAGCCGCCTGCAGGATTTTGTCCGCCGCTGCCACGGCTTCACCGCAGCGCTCGATCAGCTTGGACGGGCCGGCAGCTAAAATGTTTTCACCGGCCTTCAGAGGCGTCACGGACATACGTTTCTCCTGAGTGATAGTAACTTGCGCGGCAGGAACGCCGGACCATTGCCAAAAAACTCTGCGACCAATTCGCTGCTCGCAAACGTTTAGTCAATTGGCCACCGGCCGCAAGGACGCCGGTCGCGACCTATTCTCGCGATTACGGCAGAAATGAACGATTGGATCGCTAACGAGGTAGGAACATTAGCCCTGTTCGGCGGGTCCCGAACCCCTCTTTCGGGCTGTGTCCCAAATACCTCCTTTTCGGTGGGCCAGGACATCTAGGTGTGGACCCCAAACGGCCGAAACACTAGGTTCCGCGCGATAAAACAAGAAGCCTCGGGAGAGAAGTTACTCATGAAGCGCATGCGGCGATTACTGGAGGCTCTTTACCGTGTCTATGAGCACTCCGGCTTCGCCATGGCTGGCGCCGTCGCATTCTCGTTCGTTGTATCGATCTTCCCATTTTGCATCTTCCTTGGTGCGCTATCAGGTTATTTCGGCGGTCGGGAACTGGCGCAGGACGCCATCAATCAACTCTTTGCTATCCTGCCGGAACCGGTAGCCAAGGGCATCGCCCCTCAGATCGAAGCGGTGATGGGAACCCGGCGCATCGATCTCGCAACCCTCAGCGGTTTCCTCGCCCTATTCTTCGCCACGAGCGCCGTCGAAACTCTGCGTGCGGCGCTGAACGGGGCTTATCGAGTTCGCGAAAAGCGCCCATACCCGCTGTGTTTGCTTCTCAGCATGCTCTTCGTGTTCGTGAACGGCATCTCGACGTTGGTGCTCACCTGGGCCGTCGTCGTCGGCCCAAGCGTGGTCGGCCCGTCGATCGCATCACACCTCCCGGACAATTGGGTCAGAATCCTTTTCGATTCGTCGAGCATCGGACCGGGGATTCGCTATGGCCTCTCCGGCGCCGTCATGGCCGCGCAGCTCTTCGCACTACATCTCCTGCTCGCGGCTGGGCAGCGTCGTGTGGCCGACGTTTGGCCCGGCATCGCACTCACGATCTTGCTCTGGCTGGCTCTGGCGGGACTTTGGTCCCATTACCTTGAAATTACGAACTACTCCCTTTTCTACGCCGGCCTCTCGCAGCTGATGATCGCTCTGATTTTCTTCCAGTTTACGGCGATCACGATCCTGCTCGGTGCGGAGCTCAATCGCGGCATCATGGAAATGAAGCGGATGCGGCGAGAAGCGGCCGAACGGGCAGCTTTCCGGTCCGACAACCGGCGCCAACCCGCGGCCGAGCCCGCCAATCTCGAGCGGACTTAACAACGGCCAGCAAAAAGGCCCCCTCGGTGATCCGAAAGGGCCTTTGAAACTGGCCGGAAATCGCAGCCGCGGCTAAGTCAACGAGACTTCGGTCCGGCTTCGATCACGTCCTCAAGGGTTCTAAGACCCGTCGTCGGCGCCGAAACCAGCACGGCCATGTTGCCCGGCTTGTGCTCGTTCTTCATCATGCGCATGTGGGCTTTCGGGATCTGTTCCCACGAGAAGACTTCCGACATGCACGGATCGATGCGGCGCTCGATGACGAGACGGTTGGCTTGGCTCGCCTGCATGAGGTTGGCGAAGTGCGAACCCTGCACCCGCTTCTGATGCATCCAAAGATACCGCGCATCCATCGTCAGATTGTAGCCGGTGGTACCGGCGCAAATCACGACCATGCCGCCACGCTTCACGACCTGAACCGAAACCGGAATGGTCGTCTCGCCAGGGTGCTCGAATACGCAGTCGACGTTGACGCCCTTGCCGGTGATGTCCCAGATCGCTTTGCCGAAGCGGCGCATTTCCTTCAGCCACTCGTTGTATTCAGGCGAGCCGACCTTCGGGAGCTGCCCCCAGCATTTGAAGTCTTTGCGGTTTATGACGCCCTTGGCGCCGAGCTGCATGACGAAATCGCGCTTGTCGTCGTCGGAGACCACGCCGATCGCGTTGGCGCCCGAGGTCGCGCACAGCTGCACCGCAAACGCGCCAAGACCGCCGGCCGCGCCCCAAACGAGGACGTTATGACCTGGCCGCAGCACGTGCGGACGATGGCCAAACAGCATGCGATAAGCCGTCGCGAGCGTGAGCGTGTAACAGGCCGCCTCTTCCCATGTCAGATGCTTTGGACGTTCCAGAAGCTGCCGATCCTGCACGCGGCAGAACTGCGCGAACGAACCATCGGGCGTCTCGTAGCCCCAGATGCGCTGCGACGTCGAGAACATGGGGTCGCCGCCGTTGCACTCCTCGTCGTCACCGTCATCCTGATTGCAGTGGATGACGACCTCGTCGCCGACCTTCCAGCGCTTCACCTTCGAGCCGACGGCCCAAACGATGCCCGACGCATCCGAACCCGCGATGTGATAGGGCTGCTTGTGAACGTCGAACATCGAGATCGGCACGCCGAGCGAAGCCCACACGCCGTTGTAGTTGACGCCGGCGGCCATCACGAGGACGAGGACATCGTGGCTGTCGAGTTCCCACGTCGGCACCACCTCGACCTGCATGGCGGTGTCGGGTTCGCCCTGACGTTCCTTCCGGATGCACCACGCGTACATGTTTTTGGGAACATGCCCGAGCGGCGGAATTTCACCGATTTCGTAAAGATCTTTTTTAATTCCACCCGATACCGATTGAGTATCGGCGACGTCGCTTTTAGCTGCCAAATTCTGGCTCGACATTGGTGTTGCGTCTCCCGACCTTTCCCCGCGACGAGGGCCGTTATGGCTCGTCTTCTTCGCGTTGGTCCCCGGCTTCACCGCGGGGATCGCAGTATGAAGCACGTTTTTGCGATGCAATGAAGAGGTTAGTCTGCAGTTAACCTGCGCTCAATTCCTCCTTAACGGGGGGGCGCTATCCTAACTGCCGTTCCGGACCGATATCGGCAGTGGGTTGCGTGCATGCAAGATCTCTGGTGGCAGCTTCAGTCAACCGACTCGTTCACGGTCTACGTGGCGATGGGCTTTGCCCTGGCGGTGTGCTGGTTCATATACGAAATCGTGGGCTCCCCGATGCTTGCGTGCGTTTCAGCCCCCGTCCTCCTGCTGGGAGGTATACTTTCACCCACCCTTCTGGGCCGGGCGATGATCACCCTTTCGTATGATAGGACGATCAACTCAGTCGCTGCCTCCGCAATTGGGACGCTGTTCGGACTGTTCTTGATGCTTCTGTTGAATTGGCTGTGGACACTGGCAGTCGAGTACCGCGTGAAACGGACGAAGCTCGTCGCCATCCCCACCCGCGCGTCCCGGATTCGCCGCTGACCGATACCCAAATCCATGGCAAAGCGCGTCGAACTGACGGTTTTGCCTTTTCCCGGCATTCGGGTACTTAATCGTATTTCCAAGTGTCATTGACCTGAGCCTAAGGGGCGCCCCCTCGATGTCGGAGAAAATCGTGCGCGATAAGCCGTGGCTATTCCGGACCTACGCCGGACACTCGACCGCGGCGAAATCGAACGCGCTCTACAAGACGAACCTGGCCAAGGGACAAACCGGCCTGTCGATCGCTTTCGACCTGCCGACCCAGACGGGCTATGATTCCGATCACGAGCTCGCGCGCGGCGAAGTGGGCAAGGTGGGCGTTCCGGTCTCACACTTGGGCGACATGCTGACATTGCTCGATGGCATCCCGCTTGATCAGATGAATACGTCGATGACCATCAACGCGACGGCGGCTTGGCTCCTGTCGCTCTATATCGCCGTTGCCGACCAGACGGGCGCGTCGCGCGACAAGCTCACCGGCACCATCCAGAACGATATCATCAAGGAATATCTGTCTCGCGGAACCTACGTATTTCCGCCCGAGCCATCGCTCCGACTAATCAAGGATACGATTGTCTTCTCCACGAAGAACGTACCGAAGTGGAACCCGACCAACGTCTGCTCCTACCATCTGCAGGAAGCCGGAGCGACGCCTGTGCAGGAGCTTGCCTACGCGCTCGCAACGTCAATTGCCGTTCTCGATACCGTCAAAGCGTCCGGCGAAGTTCCGGAAAAGGAGTTTGGCAACGTCGTTGGCCGTATCTCCTTCTTCGTCAATGCCGGCATGCGCTTCGTCACTGAAATGTGCAAAATGCGCGCTTTCGGTGAACTATGGGACGAGATCACGCGCGAACGCTATGGCGTCACCGATGCCAAGCATCGCATGTTCCGTTACGGCGTGCAGGTGAACTCACTCGGTCTCACCGAACCGCAGGCGGAAAACAACGTCTATCGCATCTTGCTCGAGATGCTCGCCGTCACGCTTTCGAAAAATGCGCGTGCACGCGCCGTGCAGCTTCCCGCCTGGAACGAGGCCCTCGGCTTGCCGCGTCCCTGGGATCAGCAGTGGTCGCTCCGCATGCAGCAGATCGTTGCCTATGAGACGGATCTGCTCGAATACGGCGACATCTTCGACGGGTCCGTCGAAGTTGCGAAGAAGGTTGCCGCGCTGAAGGAAGAAGCCAAGGCCGAACTCGCCACCATCGAAAAACTGGGCGGCGCGGTTGCCTCCATTGATTACATGAAGCGACGCCTTGTCGAAAGCAACACGGCTCGCCTGTCGCAAATCGAAAGTGGCGAGCTGACGGTGGTCGGCGTCAACAGGTTCACCGAAACGGAAGCCTCGCCGCTCTCGGCTGGCTCCGACGCCATCATGGTGGTTGATCCGGCCGTCGAGGCCGAGCAGATCGAACGCCTCAAGGTTTGGCGTTCCAGCCGCGACGCGAAGAAGGCCGAGGCGGCGCTTGCTGAAGTCGAGCGAGCAGCCAAAGAAGGCCGCAACATCATGGAATCCTCGATCGCCGCCGCCAAGGCCGGCGTCACGACGGGCGAATGGGGATCGGCGCTGCGTAAGATCTTCGGCGAGTATCGCGCACCGACCGGCGTCGCGCAGGCGGCGGTCGCCCGTGACAGCACACAGCTCGAAGCCGTTCGCGCCAACGTCGAGGAAGTCTCTGACCGTCTCGGCCGCCGCATCAAATTTCTCGTCGGCAAGCCCGGGCTCGACGGCCACTCGAACGGTGCGGAGCAGATTGCCGTCCGGGCGCGCGATGCCGGTATGGAGGTCGTCTACGAGGGCATTCGACTGACGCCGGCGCAAATTGTGCGAGCCGCTGTCGATGAAGGTGTCCACGTCGTCGGCTTATCGATCCTCTCCGGCTCGCATGTTCCCTTGGTCAAAGACGTCATGGAACGCATGCGTAAGGAAGGCCTCGACGACGTACCTGTCGTCGTTGGCGGCATCATCCCGCCCGAAGACGCCAAGACGTTGAAGGCATTCGGCGTCGCTGCCGTCTACACGCCGAAAGACTTCCAGCTCAACGACATCATGGCCGATATCGTGAAGCTCGTTGATCGTTACGCCAAGGCGGCCTGACAGCCTCCCATCTCGGCGCCCAGCTTTTTGGTGGGCGCCTATCGAAGCGAACCAGATCGAGCATGACGCATGAAGATTTGGCTCGCTTTGTTTCTCGGCCTGCTCATCGTAGGGATTGCCTTCGGTTTGGCCCGTGATCTCCTATCGAGAGAGCGCGGTGTACTGTCCGGCGTCGTCATCGGCGTAGACCTTGGAAATCCAACCCCGAAATGGCTGCCCGCAACCCCGCCACGCTTCAAGGTGCAGCTGGCCGACGGCCGCGTGATCGAAGCCGCCACCCGAACTCCCCACAGCATTCAGATCGGCAGCGCCATATCCCTAACGGAATGGGTGACACCGTGGGGACAGGTCTGGTACACGCAGCGCGACTAGGGAGGGGCCCTTGCGCGAAGAAACACGAAAGCGGCTCGAAAGGGCACTCTGGATCGACCGTGCCAAGAAGGCCGGCATCGGCCTCGCCGTCTTGGCGGCGATCGGGCTGGCGTTTTCCTATGAGGAACTGGACCTCAAGGTCGAGAACAAGAACATTGGCGGCACCGTCACGGACATCGAGCCGTTGGTGTCGAAGCAGGACGCCGCCGATGGCGAAAACGTCATTGTCCGCCTTGTCGACGGCCAACTCGTCCGTGTGCTCGCCTATAAATCGCGGGGCATCAAGGTTGGCGATAAAATCGAGGTTGTTGAGCACCATCACGCGACGGGCCGGGTCACGCACACATTGAAATAAACCGTACCGCGTTGACGTGGCGACATGGGCCGTTATAAGTCGCCGCTTCGCCCCCGGCGGGCGGCTTGCCTCAGTGGCGGAACGGTAGACGCGGCAGACTCAAAATCTGCTATCTGCAAGGGTGTGGGGGTTCGAGTCCCTCCTGGGGCACCACAAAATCTTTGAAGCGGACAGGTGTCCAAGCGCAGGCTTGGCGGGCGCTGACTTCAGCGACGCCAGCTTTGGTGATCGACGAACGCCGCACCGCAGAGGTGGCCAGCTGTCGCGACTTCGCGAACTTCTCATCCTCTTCGAAACGACGCCTCGCATTTTCTACGAAGACCTCCCGAGGATCGAAAGCGGGCAGTGATTTTTTCTCCGCAACCTCGCAAGGCGAGCGTAACGGCTCCCATCAGCGGACAGTAAATTTTCCGCAAAGATTTCGTTCGATGATTGAGTCTGTTGGAAGTATTTCTTTTTCCAATTGAAGCGTTTATCAGCCCACCGCATCTATCGTGACGTGGTGTCTCCGCCTTATAGTTCTCACGCCGAGCAATCACCGCTCGTCCAAGAAAATCAGGAGACCCCCAATGCGCATGTCCCTCGTCATTCTTTCGCTCGCTGCATTCCCGCTCGTCGCCGTCGCTGCAGATTCAGGTGCCGCTCTCACCGACGATCAGTGTGCAGCCGCTTGGCAGAAGGCCGGTGGCGCCGACCTGACGCCCGACAAGGCCGCTCCCTTCATCAAGGACTTCAAGCAGGTCGACGTTGATCAGAATGGCGCGATCAACTGGGAAGAATTCAAAGCCGGCTGCAAGAACGGCCTAGTCTCTGGTTGATCTGACGACTTCACAATGCGCACGTGACGGTAGGGACCCTCACAGGGTCCTTACCAAAATTTCTGATCGTGCCGCTGGAATAATCCATCGTTTCTCCACTTCGCCACACACTCTGAGAGCCGTTCCTTCTCCAGGCATACCAGCTCTGCGCACAGCACTTCGAGTGCGCCAGCCTCTTGCGTCCTTGCTTCCATATAATCACAACAAGGCGACCCGACCGGCCCGCGCTTTGGAATTGACAGCCGCATCCCGCACGCGGTCAAGGCCGCGGCCGCGGCTCGCACTATGGTGCGCTCGCCCGTACCGGACCGCGACCGGAGCAGCCCCGGAGCTTAGAGGAAATATGTCGAACAATCTGAAATTCTACATCGACGGCGCCTGGGTTGATCCCGTCATCCCTGCCACGCTCGACGTCATCGATCCCTCGACTGAAGAAGCCTACACCAAGATCGCCGTTGGCTCGAAGGCCGACGTCGACAAAGCGGTCGCGGCTGCCAAGTCCGCATTTCCTTCCTTCTCGCAAACTTCGGTGACGGATCGGCTCGCCCTCCTGCGCAAAATTCTCGAGATCTACAATCGACGCTTCGAGGACATCGCTCAGGCCGTGAGCCGCGAAATGGGCGCGCCGATCTCCTTTGCTCGTGACGCGCAAGCTTGGGCGGGCCGCGCGCATATGGAAGCGACCATCGCCGGCCTCGAACAGTTCAAGTTCAGCGAGAAACGCGGCACGACCACCATCGTCAAAGAGCCGATCGGCGTCGTCGCCTTGATCACGCCCTGGAACTGGCCGCTCAACCAGATCGTCTGCAAGGTCGCGCCCGCGATCGCAACGGGCTGCACCGCCGTGTTGAAGCCGTCCGAGATCGCGCCGATCTCCGGCATCATATGGGCGGAGATCATGGAAGAAGCCGGCACGCCCAAAGGCGTCTTCAACCTCGTCAACGGCACTGGCCCAGATGTCGGCCAGATCATGGCCGGTCACCCCGATGTCGACATGGTCTCCTTCACGGGCTCGACGCGCGCCGGCATCATCGTGGCCAAGACCGCTGCCGATACGGTCAAGCGCGTGGCGCAGGAACTCGGCGGTAAATCCGCCAACATCATCCTGCCTGACGCCGATTTCGAAACGGCCGTGCGTAAAGGCGTTCAAGGCTGCTTCGGCAATACCGGTCAATCCTGCGATGCGCCGACCCGCATGCTGGTTCCGCTCGACCGTCACGACGACGCTCTGACTTACGCCAAGGCCGAAGCCGAAACCTTCACTGTGGGCGATCCGCGCGACGAAAAGAGCGCTCTTGGCCCACTCGTCTCGCAAATCCAGTTCGACAAGGTGCAGCGGCTGATCGAGGCTGGCATCGCCGAAGGCGCAACGCTCGTCACCGGCGGCCTCGGGCGACCGGAAAACCTCAACCGCGGCTTCTATGTTCGTCCGACCGTCTTCGGCAACGTCACGAACAACATGACCATCGCGCGCGAGGAAATTTTCGGGCCGGTACTGTCGATCATGCCCTACAAGGACGAAGACGAAGCGGTGAGCATCGCCAACGACACGGTGTACGGCCTTGCTGCCTACGTACAGTCGAAGAACATTGCGCACGCTCGCGACATTGCGCTGAAAATGCGCGCCGGCTCAGTCTACCTCAACTATCCAGACTGGGACACGATGGCCCCGTTCGGCGGCTACAAGCAATCCGGCAACGGGCGCGAATACGCCGACTGGGCCATTTACGACTTCCTCGAGATCAAGGGGATCGTCGGCTACGGCGATTGATTTGCTCGGCGCATCCCGGCGCGAACCCATCAGGTTCGCGTCGAGATGCCTGCCATTAGGATATCGACGAAGCGCTTGGCAGCTTCCGTGCTCGACGGACCAGGGCTCAGCGTCGCGACGCCCGCAAGCGCGCGCAAAAGATCGAGCGGCTCGGTATCGAGCTGGATGTCACCGCTTGCGATCGCGTTTCCAACCAGCATCGCAGAAACCTCCTTCAAGCGTGTGCTGGACGCCTCGTAGAGTTTCGAAGTCCCGCCCACGAGTGAATTGAGCGCTTCCGACATTCCGCGCTTCGTCGCCAGATAATCGACCGACACCAGCAACCATTGGCGCAGCGCCTCCGCCGGCGGTAGCTTCGCTGCAAATTGCTCGGCGGCTGCGAAAAGTTGCCCGGCCTCGTTACGGTAGACGGCTTCGATCAACGCATCGCGCGTCGGAAAATGCCGGTAGAGCGTTCCGATGCCGACGCCGGCTTCCCGCGCGATCTCCTCCAGGCTTGCCGCCGAGCCTTTTGCCGAGAAAGCGATCTTTGCCGCCTGCAGCAAGCGCTCGCGATTGCGCTCCGCATCCGCGCGCACCTTCCGACCGGCTGAGTCTTCTTCGCGCGCCAAGCGCATACCCTTCTTGATAAACGGAGGATGCCTCCGTATATAAGCGGAGGCACCCTCCTATTATGCCACATCGAGGTCGACGGACAAGGGATCGTCGCCGTCGGAGGCGTGCGTCCAACGAAGGAGACAGTCATGACAGTAGCATTGGCGTTCGGCAGAACGTCCACGACCGACGACGTCCTTGATGGCGTCGACCTCAAAGGCAAGCGGGTTCTGGTGACAGGCGTGTCCGCGGGGCTAGGGGTTGAGACGGCCCGCGTATTGGCGGCGCATGGTGCCGAAGTGACTGGCACCGCGCGCGATCTCGCGAAAGCCGAACGCGCGACGGCAGAAGCTCGCGCTGAAGCCACGCGCGGCGGCGGCAGCATAACGATCACAGAACTTGACTTGGCGTCTTTGAAGAGCGTGCGCGCCTGCGCCGACAAGCTTCTTGCAGACGCACGACCCTTCGATGTCGTAATTGCCAACGCTGGCGTGATGCGCACGCCGTTCTGGCATACGGAAGATGGCTTCGAGATACAGTTCGGCACCAATCACATCGGCCATTTCGCCTTCGTCAATCGTATCGCGCCGCTGATCGCATCGGGCGGCCGACTGGTGAACGTCTCCTCCGCCGGACACCGCTATTCGGACGTCGATCTGGACGACCCCAACTTCGAGCACATGCCGTATGAGCCTATGATCGCCTACGGCCGATCGAAGACCGCGAACATCCTGTTCGCTGTCGAGTTCGATCGCCGGCATAAGTCGCGAGGCGTGCGGGCGACTGCAATTCATCCGGGCGGCATTCGAACCGAACTCGCGCGTCACATCGAGCCGCACGAGATCGAAAAGATGCTCGAACAGATCAACGCCCAGCAGGCCAATCTCGGCAGGCCACCTTTCCAATGGAAAACGATCCCGCAAGGCGCGGCGACATCCGTCTGGGCAGCCTTCGTCGCTCCAGCCGACGATGTAGGTGCCAAGTACTGCGAAGATTGCCACGTCGCCGCGATCAACGAAGGCGAGATGGACATCCTGAGTGGCGGCGTTCGACGTTACGCGCTGGATCCGGAACGTGCCAAAGCGCTGTGGGCCAACAGTGAGGATTGGATCGGCGAACGATTCTAATCAGCCAAATAGCAACGGGCGCGCGCAAGCAAATTGCGAGCGCCCGAATGCTACTATCGACTTAGCTCTTCGATCTGATCGACGCGGTCGGGATAGAAAGCGATGAACTCTCTTATCTGCGCGACCGCCTCATGGGGCGCTTCATAGCTCCACGCCACGTTGACCACGCGATCTTCGCCACCGCCAATGCTGAAATAGCTGCACGCACCTTTGTACGGACAATGTGTTGTATGGCTCGTTGTCTCCAGAAGCGCCATCTTCACATCCCCCCGAGGGATATATAGCACCGGCGGATAGCTCGCTTCCTTCAGCGCAAGAGCGTGCAGCGTATCCGCGATCACCTCGCCTGCAACGGTCACGATCACGCGGCCACGGTGTTCGGTGATGATGATCGGATGATCTGGGCCCGGAATTTTGATCGGCTTTGCCGCGTTGTCGGTTTGCTGCGCCATGGCATAATCCTCCGGGTTCAGCGCCGCGCAAACTGAGCGCTAGCGGATCATGTAGACCTTCCGGACGGTTTCATGAACCGTGCAGACGCCCTTCCAATCCTGCGGGAAGAACGCCGCCGTTCCCGGCGTAATCTCGATCACCTCTCCATCATCGCGCACATAGGTGCAGCGCCCGGAAAGGAAATGGCAGAATTCGTCGCGTGTGACGTGACACTCCCATTTGCCCGGCGTACACACCCATATGCCGCACTCGGAATCGCCGTTTGCATTCTTGTGAAGAAGCTTGCCGGAGGTGTGCGAAGTCCCCTCGATCATTGTCGGAATGACACCCCAATCTGCGAGATCGGTGACGTCCAGGGGATTGCGAATGATGGGCGTGTTCACTGTCATTTTCCGTGAGTTCGAAATTTCAAGCGTTGTAATGTCCATGGCGTAGCAGCGCCTCGAGAATGTCCGCGGCTTTCGCCGGCCCATTTTGCGCCTGCATATGCGCGCTCGTCGCCGCAAGCTTTGACTGCATCGCGCTGTCGGTCAGGCACCCATTGAGTTTCGCAGCGAGATCCTCTTCCGTCCAATCATAGCGCGGAAGCTTGAACCCATGCCCGGTTTCTTCCACGCGCGTTGCATTGTCGTGACCATCCCAGACGTAGGGCATGATGATGGCAGGCTTGCCGAAGTAGAGACACTCCGTGAAGGAATTGTTGCCGCCGTGATGGATGACGGCATCGACCTGGGGAATGACGGAAGGCTGCGGGAACCACTTGTCGATGATGACGTTCGGTGGCACCTCGCTGTACTGGTCGATGTAGTCGCCGACGTTGACGAGGGCGCGATAGGGGAGCTTGGCGAAAGCTGCAATTATGCGCTTCAGCAGATCGGTATCGCCGGCACCGAGGCTTCCATAGGAGATATAGATAAGCGGCTTGTCGTTGTTCGCCGCAAACGTTGGAACGTCATACGGCTGCTCCTTGCGCACGCAGCCTTCCAGATATTGAAACTGCGCCGGCGAGAGCTGCTCCTGCCGTTTGAACTTCACGGCCTCAGGATAGAGCAGGAGATTCATGTACGGCGATGTTTCGAAGAACTGCCCGATCGGATAAGGCGCTTCTCCGCAGCTCGCAAGAAAGCCGTTGAAGTCGTCATGGATCGGTTTGATCACCTCATTGAAATGCGCTCGATACGCGCGATGACCCTCTCGATCGTGCTCCGAACAGCCCGATAGATGCGGCGGGATCGCCGGATCGTCGATTTCATTCTCCGAGCAGGAAATGATTCTGACCCACGGCTTCCCGAATTGCTTGATGGCCGGAAACAGGATGACGTTGTCGACCGCGATGAGGTCGGGATTTAATCGCGCCAGCGTGTCCGGCAGATCTTTTTGGGCCCATTTCGCGCTGTCGACGATCGCCGTCCAGCAATCCTTCACGTAGTTGTCGACCTGATCGTACGGCGACTTTCTGAAATTGGGGATGTGGCCGTTGATGAAGTCGCTCCAGAACTTCGCCATCTGTTCGGGAGGCATCGGCTCGGACAGATTGATTGGATGCGCTTCGAAACCATACGAGCGATAAACATCGAGGAAGCCCGGATCGGAGAGGAAGACGGCCTTGTGCCCCCGCGCTTCGATTGCCTGCGCGATGCCCACGGAATTAAGCGCCGGCCCGTAAGCGGCCTCGGGAAAAAATGCGACCGTCTTGTGTTCGCCCATCCGCCCTACGTCCCCGCCTCTACGCCACGCATCATCATCCGGCGGAATGATTTTGGGCAAGAGGCCTTTGACGAAGCGGGCGAAGTCACAAACCACGAAGCGGCAAACAGAATTTGGTTACTTGCGCCGGAAAGCCAAGCATTGATCCCATTACGACAATGCGGCACGCGCGCGAGGCGCCGACAGCCTAAGACGCGGGAAATCCACAAGTTATAGCAACAGCAGCTAGCAGACCTCGGGCCTCCGATCGAACAGTGATGACCAACAGCCCCGCCGATCTCCACTGCGCAATGCCGAGTACGTGCGATTCCCGCCCGGTTGCAGGAACCAGAAACCGCCCCCGGTCGTTCTTGGCGCAGGTATTCGGAGGAAACAACATGACATATGAAGATCCGCGGACCGGCCAAGACCGCAATCTCGGACAAGAAGATGCTGGTGGTTCTACCGGCTCTTTGATCGTCGGCATCGTATTCCTTGCCGCAATCGTTTTCGGCGGCTGGTATTTCTATAACAACAGCCAGAAGGTGGCTGACACGTCCGCTTCGCAGCCGACGACGTCGTCCTCCGCCCAGAACAATTCCGGCACGACCATGTCGCCGCAAAGCTCGAACCCGGGCGTCGCTGGTGACTCGGGCAGCAAGAACGGGCCTGCGGCCGGATCTTCGACCGGTGCCTCGTCCGGCAATACGGGTGTAGGCGGCGACAACACCAACATCGACAAGTCGACGCTGCCCTCGCAGGACTCGTCTGGTGTCCAAGGCGCGCCGGGAAGCAAGAACGGCCCGGCTGCAAATACCCCGTCGTCGACGGATACGCCGGCTAACAACCCGACGCCCGCGCCGTCCACGAACCCATAACCGATCACTAGCGCACAATTGGAAGAGCCCGCCGTTTGGCGGGCTCTTTTCGTTTTTTCAGAACTTCTGCGACACGCCCACGAAGAAGCCGCGCCGCGGCCCGTACTGCGGTGCGAACACACCAATTCCTTGTCCGTCCCGGATCTCGTAGATCTCGTCAAAGACATTGACGACATCGAACCGCACTGTCGTCGGACTCGCGAAAAGATTGTCGAACTCGTGCGAGATGCCGAGATTGACCTGCGTATAGGCGGGCACCGTCCCGCCATTGGGAATGCCTGTATCGGTGCGCAGTCCGCTCCCGTAGATCATGTCCACGCTAAGACGCGTCCCATCCCACATATACGAGAAGCCGGCCGACGCGGTGATCGTCTGCGAATGATCCGTGAAGATGTAGTGGTCGGCGATGTACGCCAGATCGTCCGCACCAATCAGGAACTGATTGGAGACGATGTTCTTGCCCTTCTGCTGACCGATGGCGACGTTGCCATAAGCGCTGAAATTCCCCCAGTTGTACTTCGTCGTAATTTCGATACCCTTGTTCACAGCCTTCTCGTAGTTGAAGGCATCGAGAACGAGTGCGGCGCCGAACTGCCCGTCATCGAGAAGATCACGCGCAAGTTTGTAGTAAGCATCGACTCCAACCTCGAGCCCCGGGAAGATCGTCTGCGTAATGCCTGCATCGAAGTAATGCGACCGTTCCGGCTGAACCAATCCGCAACCGCCTACCGGGCAACTGCTCGCCGCCACCGTTCCATCGAAGAGGGCCACATTCGTTGGACCTGAGGCGACCTGCGGCGGCGGCGTGAAGTAGCGCGCGTAGCCCGCATGCAGCGTCGTGCCAGCGAAGGGCCGATATTCAAGATTGACGCGCGGGCTCCACTGATTGGCATCGACGTATTCGTACATCTGGTCGAAGCGCAGCCCGACGTTCAGGGTAAGCTTGTCTGTGAGGCGAATTTCGTCCTGGGCATAGATGCCGATCAGCCAGCCGAGTTTCGACGTTTCATCGAAGAGACCGTTGCTGACGGAGCCGTCGTTGGCAATCGCCGATGAATTGCTGATCGCCTTCGTCTGTTCGGCGCTGACGGTGAAACCAGCCCTAAGCGTGTTGAAGGCGTTCAGGCGATACGAGCCGTCGGCTTGCAAGCCGTTGAGAAAGCTGCGTCGCTGCACATCGGAAGCAATGCCGTTGAAGACGAGATCGCCGATGTCATCGGGATTGAAATGCAGCTCACTGTAACGAGAAAAGTAGGCAATCTGATAGTCGCCGTTCTCGATCTTCCTCTGCAGCGCGATGACATCATAGTAGTTCTGTTCGAACTGCGTCTCATTCAAAAGAGCGGAGTCAAATCCAGGGACGCCGGGCACAGAATACTTCGGCGCGAGGCCAGGCGTGTTGGGGATTTGAAAATTCTGCACGGAGACGCCGGAGATCCAGCTCAGCCGTGTCGAATCGTCGAGCAGCGCCGAGACGTAACCGAACCCCTTCTCTTGATCGGTGTGATCGTGGATGGCGTCCCAGCTCGCAGTGGGATTTTCGATGCCCTCTTCATTCATCACATAGCGGCCGGTGAAGAAGTAATCGACCGCCCCGGTACTCCCGCCGTACTCGATGCTTGGCGTAAAGGTGCCGCGGCTTCCGCCGTAGAAGCTGATCGCTCCCCCCGGCTCCTGCGCTCCGGAACGCGTGGTGATATCGACGAGGCCCGACGTATGCAGTCCGTACTCGGCCGGCAGCGCACCCGTGACGAGCGAGAGACTGTTGATGAATCCCGTCTCGAGCACATCGCTAAAGCCGGAAACTCCATCGGGAAGCAAAATCCCGTTGATGCGGTATTGCAGGTTCGCGTGCTCGTTGCGCACGTGGAGCTGACCGCTCGCCGCCGAATCCTGACTGACACCCGGAGCCTGCAGAAGGGCCTTGCTGACCGGAGTTTGCGTCCCCTGAGGCAAGGCCTGCAGCGCGTCCCTGTCGAAAGAAAATGAAGTCGTCCCGACTTGCGTGAAGATGTCCTTCCGCGCCGCGTTGAAGGCATTGGTTTGGAAAACAAACGGATCTTTCGCAGCTTCAGCTTCGCTCGCCGCTGCGTCCGCAGCGGCTGGAGATGAAGGACTGTCAGCCTCCGGAACGGTCCGGGCTTTGGACGGCGCCTTTTTGGTCTTCGAAGCCGCTTTCGCACTCGGCTCAGCCACCACCACATCCGGCAGTTCAGCAGGTGCAGTCGGCGCGGCGGCCGCAGGCGGTGAGGGTGTTTGCGTCGCGGCGGGAGCGGTTTGCGCGAGCGCCGAAGACAACGGTCCAGCAACCGCACTTACTCCGAGGCCCACAACGAGGCCGCGCAATTTCGATGACGCCATGACGATTTCCCAATGTTATAATATCCGATATATGCAAACATCGGCGTTCGACGTTCAAGAGAACTTGCTGTCACATCGATCGAAGGGAACCGCTTGTTGTGGCGCGGACACAGGAGCGCCCAACGCAAACGTGCCGAAGACGGTTCTCCGGCACGCGCTCGAGAGTGAGATCTGCGAAGTGGTCTATGCCGAATGGCTAGGGTTTGGGCGCGGGCGCCTCGACCGCAGCTTGCGGTGCGTCCTTCGGCACGTCAGGAGCGAGCCCCAGGGCCTCCCGGACGCACCTCGCCGCGTCGGGAAATGCGGATCGAAACGCATCGTCTCTCGCGAATGCCTCGGTCGCCACTTCCAGCCCGAGAAGCTTTCCCGCTTCGACGTCGCTACGGTAATGCACACCGGCGACCATGCGACTGTGACCATAGTCGGCGGATCTCGCATAAAGAATGGCACGCTTTTCCGGCACCATCTGCGCGAGCACCGCACCGATGGCCGCGCCGTAGGTCGTATGCCCAGAAGGATAGGACGGACTGTTCTTTCCCGTCTGCAATGGCTGTAGATCGTTGCCGGGAACATTGTACGGGCGCCGCCGGCAGAACGCATCTTTCGCATGCTCGGCCGCCGCCTTCGTTTTCTCGCTGAACTTATCGAAGAACGGCTTGCACTTCGCAAACGCCGCCGCGTCGAACTTGATGTCGGCGCCATCGAGAAACCGCGTGACGGATATTTCGTAGTCGGCCAACGCGTGCTTCGCCTGCGCTTCGGTACGGTTACGCTCGATGGTGCGCAGTTCGTCCATTTCGACTTTGGCTTCCGCGCAACTATCGCACGGCGGCGGAGAAAGAAATTCAAGCAGCGGATCCGCAGGTGGCGTCGGACAATTGAGGTCGTCGGCCCACGCGAGCGCCGGCGCCATGACGAATGCGACGACACCCGCCGCGAGTGCTCTCGACTTCCAAAGCGCTGTCATTGGAACTGCCTTTCCCTGCTATCACATGACCGCACTTAATTGACCGGCGAGCTTTGCACACCTGTGACACGCCGGCTCCCGACCGCAACCGCGCGAAGTCGGAGTTTACAGAAAAGACAGAAACTGATGCGACCGAGCCGCCTCTTCCCGAAATTGAAATCCGTCTGCGATTTGTGATGAACAGGGATTCGACTCGCATGGCACGCTGGCACGGCTTTTCACGTCCATTCACACCAGGAGTGAAGCCGATGCGCAAATTGACCGTGCTGATGTTTGCGGCGCTCGCCGCCTCTACGTTCGCCGCGATACCGGCGAACGCAAAATCTTCTTGCTTCAAGAAATACTCAGTAGGCGAATCTCTCACCCAAGATTCGGCGAAGT
Organism: Hyphomicrobium sp.; assembly: GCF_003987855.1. Classification (GTDB taxonomy): domain Bacteria; phylum Pseudomonadota; class Alphaproteobacteria; order Rhizobiales; family Hyphomicrobiaceae; genus Hyphomicrobium_B. The sequence goes on along the minus strand of NZ_RXIZ01000013.1, from coordinate 86,076 downwards.
TCCAAGCCGACGAAGCGCTTCTCCAGTCAACCGACTGGGGCGTCTGGGCGGTCTGGATGACCGGTGGCGGCACGCCCGGCTACAGCTTCAGCCCGCGGAAATACCGCTGCTCTGACAGTGGCGGCATGTGGACCTGCCACGCTCAGGCGACTTTCTGCAAACTCTGACGCTTCGTACCGAACAGCGAACGGCTCACAAGATGTGCCGTTCGCGCGTTCGCTCATCTGCATCCGCCTGATCATCGCCCGTCGGCTTCGGGCTGCGCTTCAGAAAGCCTGACGCGCCTGGCGGTTCCTCCACACAGAGTGACAGGCAAAAAATCAGGATCGCGATCACGGCAACGCCAATAACCAGGCTGCCGAGATCGACTGCAGCAAAGAAATTTGTAGTCATGTCTTAGTCCGCCATCGCTAGGGGTAGCAGGATGGCACTGCCCCCTCCGCCGCACTGTTCCCCAGGGAACAGCCGCCTTGGCACCATCTGCCGCAGCCCGCGGAACTGGCCGCGCTGTGCATGAGCGGATTGGCGCAGCCAAATATTTATGACAGTAAGGCTCCAAGGCGCGCATAAAGCGACGCTCATCCCCCAATCTGGCTCACATTCGGATGACAATCATGCCGCCGGCACTCCCCTTATTGTCCAGCGCGAAGTGGAAAGGGGCCGCGATCGCCTGCCTCCTGCTCGCAAGCTTCGGGAGCGCAGCGGAAGCCGCTCAATGCGGGAATGGGCCGGGCGGCTTTTCAAACTGGCTGCAGCGCTTCCGCCTCGAAGCTGCCGCCCAGGGCATCAAATCCGGAACGGTACTGTCAGCCCTGTCGAGCGTCTCCTACGATCCGACCGTGATCCGCCTCGATCGCTCGCAGCATTCTTTCAAACTCAGCTTCGAACAATTCTATGCGAGGCGGGTCAGCGGCGGCATGATCAAGCATGGCCGCGCGCTGATGCAGCGCTATCGACCCGTCCTCGACCGCATCGAGCAGCGCTACGGCGTGCCCGCACCGATCATCGTGGCGATCTGGGGTCTGGAGACGAACTACGGCGCCAACATGGGCGCGAAGTATTCGATCATCCGCTCGCTGGCGACACTCGCCTACGATTGCCGCCGCAGCGAATTCTTTACTGGACAATTGCTGGATGCCCTGCGGATCATACAGGAAGGCGACCTCTCACCGTCGCAACTGCGCGGCGGCTGGGCGGGAGAGATCGGACAGACGCAATTCCTCCCCACACCATACATCCGCTACGCCGTAGATTTCGACGGCGACGGGCGCAAGGACCTCATCAACAGCGTGCCTGACATCCTTGCCTCGACCGCGAATTTCCTGGCGAGCCACGGCTGGCAGCGCGGCGCCGGTTGGCAGCCCGGCTCGCCGAATTACGGCGTTATCGGCCAGTGGAACAAGGCTGAGGTGTACATCCGCACCATCGGCGCCATGGCCGATAAGCTCGACGGCCGCTGATCACCGCGTCTCATTCCGCCCAGCGCTTGAAGATCACCGAAGCGTTGACGCCGCCGAAGCCGAAGCCGTTTGAAAGCACGTATTCCACTTGGCTCTTCCGCGCTTCAGGCCCGATCAGATCAAGACCTTTCGATTCTGGATCGGGATTGGTCAGATTGAGCGTCGGCGGCAGGATGCCGTCGCGAAGCGCCAGAACGGAGAAGACGGCTTCGAGACCGCCTGCGGCGCCGAGCAGATGCCCGGTAGCCGATTTCGTCGAGGAAATGGCCGCTCCGCGATTGCTGCCGAACAGCGCCCGCATGGCGGCGAGCTCGCCACCATCACCGACCTGCGTCGACGTCGCGTGCGCATTGAGATAGCCGATGCGATCCGGTCCGATATCAGCCATCTCCAGCGCCCACCGCATGGCTCGTAGCGCGCCGTTGCCATCCGGCGGCCCCGAAGTAAGGTGATAGGCGTCGGCGCTTGTGCCGTATCCGACCAGCTCGGCGATCGGCTTCGCGCCGCGCGCCTGCGCATGCTCCAGCGTCTCGATCACGAGCATGCCGGAGCCCTCGCCCATCACGAAACCATCCCGTGCTTGATCGAAGGGCCGCGATGCTTTGGCTGGTTCATCGTTGAAGCCGGTCGACAGGGCGCGAGCTGCTGCAAAAGCGCCAAGAGCGACTCTGTTGATGCACGCTTCCGCCCCTCCACAAACGGCGATGTCCGCTTCGCCACTGCGGATCAGCCGCAAGCCGTCGCCAATCGCCTGCACGCTGGCCGCACATGCTGTCACCGGTGCACCGAGCGGCCCTTTGAGACCGAACATGATCGACACGTTGCCCGCAGCGAGGTTGACGAGAAACGCCGGAACCGTGAAGGGCGAGAGCTTCTTGGCGCCACGATTGTCGACGGTGTGCACGGCGTCAGTGATCGTGAGGAAACCACCGATGCCCGAGCCGATGACGGTCGCCGTGCGCTCGCGCGACCGCTCGTCCTCCGGCGCCCAGTTCGCCTGCTTCAGAGCCTGCCGGGATGCTTCGACCGCGAACTGAATAAAGCGATCCATCTTCTTGCGGTCTTTGGCCGGGATCGCGATGCCGGGATCGAAGCCCTCCGGGTCCTCGGCAATATCGGAGACGGTGCCCGCGACCTTACAATCGACGTCGGGAACGATCGCGTCGTCGAGGCGGCGAATGCCCGATTGCCCCGCGATGAGGCGATTCCAGGTAGTATCGACATTCCCCCCGAGCGGTGAGACAACGCCCAATCCCGTAACGACAATCCGCGCGCGTCCCATTTCGTCTCCCACCATCAATGGCTTGCCCCAAGCGGCCCCACCATACAGAGATCGCAGCCGACGGAAACATGTGCGTTAAATGATTCACGTCATATAAAATGACAAGCCGGTGTGACCCGCCGGCAGCCGTTTGGGTCCGAGCGTCGCAGCCTCGGCGCCGCCAGCCCACCTGTTGCCAACTTGCCTCGCTCGGCCGAGAGCTTTCTGAACGCCTGAATTTTCCCCGTCTTCGTGCCGCCGCGCACTAGGCGGCACGGCTGCCAAGGCCTATCAAATTCCCCACTCGGCAATATGCCAGACCGGGCGTCACCCGGATTAGGCGCTTCGTTTTGCCGGGCGACGTCGAGAGCTTGTTTTTGTGTTCCAGTAACCTGAGTTCTGTTCGTGAGTAGCGTTCGAACAATCCTGGCGAACCTTTTTACGGTCCTTGGCGGCTTCTGCCTCCTCGTGCTCACCTCAGGTGCAGGGCTCGCAATCTATCTCTGGACCGTGCCTGATAGTGTGTCGGCCCCTGCAAATCCCGCCGACTCTGCTGCGCCCCGCGCGAAAATCGAAACAGTTTCCTTCGCCCCTTCGAGCGTTCCCCGCTTCGTTTCTCCGCTTCTTGTTGAGGCATCCTCGACACCGGCGCCCTTGACAAAGGCGTCGGCTCCTTCGATGGCGGCAGTCTCGGACGGTGCAACCCGCGTTCGCCAGCTCCAGAAGGCGCTCGCACGTGCGGGCTGTTACCGCGGTCCGATCAGCGGCGTCTGGAGTGACGCGTCGAAAGACGCCATGCGCGGCTTCGTGACGACAGTGAACGCGGCGCTACCGGTCGAAAATCCCGATGACACGCTGGTTGCCCTCATCGAGACCAACGAAACTGCGACCTGCCCATCGGGAAGAGCGATTTCGACGGCATCGCTGCCGTCCACCCCGGCCCCGAACAACACAGCGGAAACGCCGGCTCTGCTGACGAAAGCTTGGGCGCCGGCCGGCATGCTCGTGCCACCCAAGGCTCCCGACCCTTCGCCGGCTCCGGTCGTCTCAGATGCCACCGCAGCGGAAACAGCGCGCGCTCATGAGGTGCTCGCCAGCAACGATCAGTCGGCGACCGAGCCGCAGTCCGTTCCGGCTCCGGCGGCCTCGCCGACCAAAGTGCAGACGAACGCCACCCTACCTCCAATCCCATCTGCAGCGTCGCAATTGCCCAGCGCCACCAAGTCGACGTCCGACGACCCGGCGGCACAGCCCGCAAAGACAAAAAAGACAAAGACGGCGCGACACCGGCCCGCCAAATATGAGAATGTCGAGACGACGATCAGCAAAGGCTTCGACACTTTGCAGCGTTCGCTCGCCTCTATGTTCTAAAATCCCGCAAGGAGACGGATATGGTTCGGTACGCCACGACTTTCATGGTGACGGCACTGGCGTGCGCGTCGACTTCCGCGATGGCCGCCGACTACGCGCCGCTGAACTGCTCCAAGGCGGAGTCCCCGGCGGAGCGAACCATTTGTGACTCTTACGCTCTTGGACAGAGCGAAGCCCGTATGGCGACCCTCTATTCCGTCGCGACCTCTTTGGTCGCCATGGGCCAACGCGGCGACATTCAGGAGGCGCAACGCAAATGGCTGGCGTCGCGTGATGCGTGCGGCAGAAACGTCGGCTGCCTCACCGCCGTTTACGACGAGCGTATCCAGGCGCTCGATGGGGTGATTGCAAGCATCGCCTCTCGCGGCCCGTATTGAGCATCCTCCGATCGCGCCTATATGATTGAGAGAACGTGTCCGGCGGCGAGCGTTCACGCTTTTGCCCCATCAGCTTGATTGCCCTCACATCAAGCGCGAACCGGAGTTACTCAATCATGAAGTACCAAGCCGCTAAACTTTGCCTTCTCGCGGGATCATGCGTCGCGCTAGCCGCTTCCAACGCGGCCGCGATCGAATGCCAGGAAGATTATCAGATCGTTCAGGGCCAGCCCATTTCGACGCCCTACTGCCGCGACGGCTATTTGGCGAAGGTTGCCCGTGAATATGGGTTCAAGACGTCGCCCGCAGCAATCCGCAACAATCCCTCTCGCAAGGAGGAAATTTGCCGCTTCATAGGCACTGACATTCGCGTACAGACCGCGTGCTCGGAAGTCATGCCGACGCCGCGCGACGCACGCTAACGAACAATTGGAACGCCGCAACGGCTGGCGACTTGTGCGACTACCGCAAGGCGGCCTGGTCGTAGCGGCAATTGCTGGACCCCCACCGCTCCGCGCCTCCCCTCGCACAAAACGAAAGGCTTCCCCATGGCAACCACAACGATCGTGAGAAACCACTCCGGAGTTTTCAAGATCGGCGGAGACATGTCCGTCAACCGCTTGGGCTTCGGCGCCATGCGGATCACAGGCTCGGGAGTCTGGGGTGAGCCTGAAGACAAGGAAGAGTCGCTCCGCACGCTTCGCAAGCTCCCTGAACTCGGCATCGACTTCATCGACACAGCAGATAGCTACGGACCCGAAGTCAGTGAGCGGCTGATACGCGAAGCTCTCTATCCGTACAAAGACATCAAGATCGCCACCAAAGCCGGCCTGGCGCGCACGGGTCCGAACGTCTGGATTCCACTAGGCCGTCCCGAGTATCTCCGTCAGCAGGTGATCCTGAGCATCCGCCGCCTGGGCGTTGAGCGTCTCGACCTTTGGCAATTGCACCGCATCGACTCCAAGGTTCCGCAGAACGAGCAGTTCGATGCGATCAAGGCTATGCAGTCCGAAGGACTGATCCGCCACGTCGGCTTGAGCGAAGTCGGCATCAAGGAAATCGAGGCGGCGCAGAAGTTCTTCAAGGTCGCGACCGTCCAGAACCGCTATAACCTTGTCGATCGCGCCAGCGAGGACGTCCTCGACTTCTGCGAGAAGAACAACATCGGTTTCATTCCCTGGTATCCATTGGCGGCCGGCGATCTCGCCAAACCCGGCTCGCGTTTCGAAGCTATTGCCAAAAGTCACGATGCCGGGCCAAGCCAGATCGCGCTGGCGTGGCTCTTGAAGCGAAGCCCGGTGATGCTGCCGATCCCCGGAACATCGAAGGTCAAACACCTCGAAGAGAACGTCGCCGGTGCGAACATCGAACTGAGCGATAAGGAGTTCGCGGAAATCAGTGAGCTGTCGAAACAGCGGCACTGACCGCAGGCTTGATGGGTGGAGAGCTGGCGAATGACTGCGCCATCTCTCGCATCAAGGCCTTCACTTCCGGATGCTCGTTGCGATCCCAATCGGCAAGCATGTGCGCCAGGTTGTCTTCACGCTGCTTGAGAAGGTGCGCATAGAGCGACCTTCCTTTATCCGTCAGCTCGACAAATCCGCCATGCGCTTCGCGCGCCATGCCGGCGTCCTCGAGACGTCCAATAGGGCGTGGCTGATGCAGCTCCCTCGGCCCGAGCTTCTTCCGCAAATTCTCCTTGCTTTCACGCCCGCCCGCTTCGCCGATGCGTGCGAGAAGCCAAAATTCGTCCGGCTGGAGATCGACGCCGTTCCGTTTCGCCGCCAGCTCGTAGACCCGCCAGCGATTTTCCTTCGCTGTGGCACGCGACACGATTGTCCTGAGCTCGTCGAGCGAAGTCGCGTCGCGCGGCATCTGCAGCGGATCGTTCGATGGCTCCGTCGTCAGCGTCGCCCGCAAAGGCACTTCCTTGATGGTGAAGGCCAGAACAAAAGCAACGAACGCGGTTACCGCCGCCGTCTGGAACACCGGACGCAGCGCGGCGACGAAAAGCTCGTTATAAGTTGCTTTCGCCGCTCCGGTGAGCGTTGAGATCGCAGCCGGATCACTCATGGTGTCGGCCAGCGCCGGCATCGCCGTTTTGATTTCTTCGCCAAGCGAATAGGCGAAGATCGCCCCGAAGAGGGCCGCGCCGACAGACCCGCCAATCGAGCGAAACAGCGTCGTGCCTGAAGTCGCGACACCCAATTGTTCGTAGGCGACCGCGTTCTGCACCGCCATAACCAAGATCTGCATGACCATACCGAGACCGAGCCCGAGCAAGACCATGTAGACCGATGCCGTCCACGCCGAGGTTTCGACTGTGATGCTCGACAACAGCATCAGCGCAACCGTCATGATCCCGGTCCCCATGATGGGGAAAATCTTGTAGCGCCCGATCCGGCTGATGATCTGGCCACTCGTGATGGAACTGGCGAAAACGCCAAGCATCATCGGCGTCAGATGCAAGCCGGCACTTGTCGGATCCAGTCCCTTGACGATCTGCAAATAGAGCGGGAGCAGCGTGATCGATCCAAACAGCGCCAAGCCGACGATGAACCCGATCGCAGCGGCAACGACGAACGACCGGTTCTTGAAAAGCGAAAGCGGCAACAGTGGATCGGGCACGCGCGTCTCGACGTAGATAAACGCGGCGAGCGACGCTGCGCCGAGCAGCGTAAAAGCCACCAAGCTCACCGGCGCTTCCGTCGCGAACGTCGCCCCGAGGCTGGTAATGATGACGATTGAGGAAAGCGCTAGCGCCAGCAGTATTGCGCCGGGGTAATCGATCTGAATTTTCGAAGGCTGCCGTTGCGGCCGGAAGGTTCGGTTGATCACAGCGAGCGCGAGGATGCCGAACGGCAGATTGATCAGGAAGATCCATCGCCATGACGCGTTACCGACGATGAAGCCGCCAATGAGCGGACCAAGCACAGTCGACAGTCCGAAAACGCCGCCGAAAAATCCCTGATAGCGTCCGCGCTCGCGCGGCGGCACGACATCGCCGACCACCGCCATCGCAGTGACGATCAATCCCCCGCCGCCTAATCCCTGCAGGATACGAAACGCAATGAGCTCCGGTAGATTTTGCGCCGCGCCGCATAATCCCGATCCGACGAGAAAGATCACGACCGCGACCTGCAGCACGGTCCGCCGGCCGAAGAGATCTCCGAGCTTGCCGTAGAGCGGCACGACGATCGTGGTCGCAAGCAGATATGCCGTGACGATCCAGGAAAGATGCGAAAGCCCGCCGATCTCACGCACGATCGTCGGCAAAGCGGTCGACACGATAGTCTGGTCCAGCGACGCGAGCAGCAACACCAGCGCGAGCGCTGAAAAGATCGCGATGCGTTCGCGCGAACTTATCTCCGGCGGATGGTGGTGAGTTCGATGCGACATGCGGCGGAAAGATCAACCCTGCGATTCCGCGGCTTGCTTACCGCGTTTAGTAACATTGCCCGTGGAACACCTGGACATCGTGCTGGTATCTCGTGAGTGGTCGCAATAGACTAATTGTGGCCAATCGTGAAATTCCGCGAGGGACTAGGCGTTCCCTGAAGTAGCGCCGCATAAGCAACACAACTTGGCATATGGTCAGCGCCCGGTAGGGCAAGGTTGGCCCTTCGGCGCGAATATGCTAGCCGAATAAGAAAGAATATTGAGGACTTGAATGCGCTCATTGACGACGAGCATCGTGGCCGCTGTTTTGATGTGGCTGGCGACATCGCCCGCCGCTGCTGGCCCGACGCTCCTGTTCGAGCCCTCGACTGGAAAAATCCTTTACGCCGAAGACATCGATGATATTTGGCACCCGGCTTCCTTGACGAAGCTGATGACGGCCTACGTCGCTTTCGAAGCGGTGAAGGAAGGCAAGATCCATCTCAGCGACAAGATTCCCTGTTCGCTGCCCGCCACGCTCCAACCGCCAAGCAAAGTCGGACTTCAGGTCGGCCAGACGCTGACGGTCGAGCAGGCCCTGCAAGCGGTCATCATCAAATCTGCCAACGACGTCACCGTGATGCTGGCCGAGGCGATCTCGGGGAGCGAGTCGGCCTTTATCGAGCGGATGAACGCGACGGCAAAGCGCCTCGGCATGACCCACACCAACTTCGTCAACACCAATGGCCTACCCGACCCGGGCCAGCTGACGAGCGCACGCGACATCGCCAAGATCGCGCGCGCGGTAGTGAGCGAATATCCCGAATACGCGAGCTACTGGGCGATGCCGGCGATGCACATCGGCAAACGTCGCCTCGGCAGCCATAACGCGTTGTTGAAAACCTTTGCAGGCGCCGACGGTCTGAAGACCGGCTTCACCTGCGACTCCGGTTACAACGTCGTCGCCAGCGCCACGCGCGACAACCGCCGCCTGATGGCGATCGTGCTCGGCGAGTCCTCCGGCAACGAACGCGCCGTTCGCGCCGCGAGCCTGCTTGAGTACGGTTTCCAGAATTACGATTGGAAGCAGCTCTTCAACAGCTCCACGATCGACACCTACCCGATGGATCCGAACTTCAAGACGGTGATGTCGGTGCGCGATACGGTGGCCGCGTGGGGATGTGGCGGCCACAAGCGGCATACCGCCGGCGCGAAGCACAGATCGAAGAACAAGCTCGCGGCAAAACAGAAGTCCGCCAAGAAGAGCGATGACGCTGCGGCAGACTCTCGCTCGTCCCTGAAGGGACCGCAAACCGAGGACGCGCCTAAGGCTGCCGAACCCGCCGCTTCAGGCGCCGCCGAAGACGCCAAGCCCGCGTCCCAGGCGACGGCCGACTAGCTCAAACCATCTTTAAGCTAAACGATCAGCTCAAGCGGCCCATTCTGGAAATGGCATCCTGGCGGCTGCGCGGTATCGGGCGTCGAACCCGGATCGGCGTCTTCGCCATCTCCCGTCGCATCATCATCACCGGGCGCTTGCGAGTTCCCCGGCGAGCCATCATCCGGCTGCTGCCCTGAGTTCGCGTCCGGCGCAGCATTGTCCGGGTCAGGGCTCTGCGTCAGTTCCATTCCGGTACACGTGAGCAAAATGGAACGGCTCTTGCCTTCCGCGTGGACGCTCAAGGCGACGAGCGGCGCCGCGACAATCGCGATCACTAATGCGGTGCGAAGTCTACGCATGAGACGCATATCCCAGCCATTCGCCGCTTTTGCCCGGCGAAGCCAATGAAAGATGATCAGTTTAACCAATCTTCGAGAGCGGCGGAATGCGCGCAAACGCTGCGTGGCGTCAAATTTGCTTTTAGCTCCTCGCTAATCCGCATTCGAGAATTGAATAGGACTGACACGATGAGCTCGCCAACGCGCGCAACAAGCTCCCTGCCCACCCATGGCGGCGAAATCGACTGCACACCACCGCCGCAAGACCTCGGCGCGATGGCGGAGGTTCTGGAAGGTAAACACGGCCTCTTTGCCGCAAGTATCGCTGATTTCTTCGCCCTCTATCATGGACAGAAGGGCGACGCCGGACGGGCGTGGGCGTGGACCGGTGTCGCTGAACTTGTCAGGACCCGCGAACGCGAGCGTCTCGAAGAAAACTGAGAAGACCGGCGCTGGCGAACAGCCAACGCCAATCATCAGAACTACATCGGCGCCGCGAGGACGAGGGTCCAGAACGACTTGAACTCGGTGTGAGGATCCTGAACCAGCGCGATGCCCATGTTGGTCGCATCAGGCGTCAGCAGGTTCTTGTTGTGACCGGGGCTCTCTTCCCAGCCTTTCATAACTTCGTTGAAGTTCACCTGACCCGTGCCGACGTTCTCAGCCGTCAGTCGCGCCTTGTAACCGGTACGCTTGACGCGATCCCAGGGATTGGAGCCGTCAGAGCCATAGTGTGAAATGCGATCCCACTTGGCGAGATCGCTCGAGTGCGATTTCGCGGCCTCCGTCAGCTCCGGATTGAGCTTCAATGGCTTCAGCCCGTACTTCTTCCGGTAGGCATTGATGATGTCGCGCGCCATCTCGGCGTTGAGCGCGGTATGCGAGTAATCGCGGCTGGCGAGAACGCCGGGCTCCGCTTTCTCGAAAGTTCCCGACGGCGCCTTGTCGAGCATCGCCACCTGTACGCCGGCGGCGCGCGGAGTGGATGGCTCGCCTCCAAGTCCGACACTCTTTGATGACGACAAGTACGATGACGGTGACACCGATGCCGTCGTATCCGGTTCGGTGAAGCCTGAGGAAAGATTGGTTGAGCCAAGACTGCAACCGGCAAGGGCGGTGACCAGCCCGGCGATGAGCGCAACGCGATACATTTGAGCAACTCCCGGCACTAAACGTGCGGCTGCCTTCAGCATTGCCGGAAATCCGTTAACTGGACGTTAATGCTAATGAAGTGTTGCACGCGGCGCAGCGCGCGTTGAAACGGCCTCTGCGAGCCAACCATGGCACCGGAACCCTCGAAAAATCTGACCCCGCCCCGTGGTAATGATCGCGCCAACAAGGTGTCGCGATTTTGACCGCGCCACGGCGAAAGGCTGGCGCAGCGGACTTAAAGGAGCATTTTGCCAGCGAGCCTTTGGGGTTGTGGGTCAATCTTCCCTGGCTCTTGGAAGTGCTCACCCAATCATCGAAGTTGTCGCGACGGCGCAAATGATTCGCGCGGGGAGGCCATTCGATGAGTGCAGCCATCGAACATTCCGAGTTGAAGACTGGCGACGGGGCATCGCCTCTGCTGTCGGTCCGTGAACTCTTGCTATTGCGCATAGCGGTCGGCGGCGCGACGCGCGCTGATCTGCAGCGGGATGTCGCCCCATTACTCGCACCGCGCATGTCCAGCCTCGAATTTCGCCGCTCGGCCGAACTCGCCATCAGTACCCTCATCGGCGCCCAATACGTAACCGAGCAAAAGGGCCGCCTCGCCTCCACCGAGAAAGGTCGCCAGGTTGCAGAGGCGAGTTATGCGTCGTCGCGGACATTCCCCGCCGCTTGGACCGACGCCAAAATTTCTCTGCTACTTGGCGCTCTATCGGCGACGGACACGCCTTCGATCCGGAAAGCGTTTGCTCGCCCCGAAGGCATCGCGGCGCTCATCGTGCAGCATCACTTCGGCAAGACGACCGCCCGCGTGCTCTCGCCGGCCGACTTGAGAGCCGAACTCGCGATCATCGCTCTTGAGCGCGCCTTCGGAAACAAGATCAAGACCGGCCTCGGCAAAGGCGCGGGACTACCCGCCAAGGCCGGGCGCATTCTCGCCGGACAACTCTTCCGGTCGCCGCGTGAAATATCGAGCGATGGCAAGCTCATCGTCCAACTTGCCTGCGAGATCGTCGGAGCTCGCGAGGGAAGCGTCTCGGCGCTCGAACTGGCGCTCCTTCGCAACCTCGTTGGACCGAAAGAGGAAAGCGCACGCGCGAACGCCCCGAGGCCGCACGCGCGCGAAGAACCGGGTAAGCGCGTCGTTCGAGCGCCGACCCCGAAGCCCGCCAACGATCGACTTCCGCTCGACGAGAGCCATGTCAAACCGGCACCGCGAGTTGTCTCTCCACCCGACATGCCGGAATTCTGTCAGGCTGTTGTCGACGCGGCACGTCCTGTCGCTGAGGGCTGGCCAGGCAACCGGAAGGCGTTTATCTCTTTGGTATGGAAGGCGATTCGCAACGCGCGTCCCGACTGGGGTTTATCCGAGATTGCGTTCAAGGGAATGCTCGCGGAAGCCCATCGCTCAGGGCAGCTCGAACTGGCGACCGCTGATCTCAAAGACGGTCGCGATCTCAAATCGCTCGAGGATTCCAAGATCCTCTACAAGAACACTGTCTGGCACTTTGTGCGCGTTCAAGATTGAAGGCATTTCGGTTCGAAATGGGTGTTGAAGGCGCCTCCCTCAAACAGTCGACGTTCGCTCCCTCGCTCGCGCCCGACAAGCTGAGCGAAGCTTTTGAGCATTCGATCACCTGGGAAGATGATCTATGGCGCGCCGACCCGGTCGACGTGCCGGAGATCCACGCCAAGGCGCGCCAAAAATTCAGCGAGCTGCTGAACGCGGTCACCTCCGGCCGCGGCTATCACATGCAGGATCGCATCCTGCTGTTCCATGGCCAATCGGGAGCCGGAAAGACGCATCTTCTGCGCGCGCTTCGCACTGATTCGCATCGCACCGGCCAAAGCTATTTCGGCTACGCGCAGATGACGCCGGACGTGCAGAATTACGCCGACTTCTATCTGCGCCGTCTCGTGCATTCTCTGGAGAAGCCATACGACCCCGATCGTTTCGGCGAGTCGGCCCTGTCGCGCCTGACCAATCGGATGGTGCTCGATTCCGAGGTGATCTCGTCGGCCGATCTCGACAAGCTTCGCGACGATACGCTCGACGACAAACAGCTCGCGAAACTCATTCTCCGGTTGGCCGATCAGATCGTCGCCTGCGAGAAGTTCCAGACGCAGGAACTCGACATCAACATCGTCCGCGCGCTGCTCTATCTCCAGCGCCGAGATCCGCGCATCGATCAGCGCATCCGCCAATACCTCAACGGTCGCAACCTGACTGCGATTGCGCACGAGGCCGTCAGCGCGCTCGATCCCAACGACGGGGAAGATCGCGCGTTCGAGATCATCAAGGCTCTGGGCGCGCTCGTCTGGACCGTGGACCGCGCCGCGCTGGTCTTCTGCATCGACCAGGTCGAAGACCTGCGCTTCTTCGACAATGCGGAAGATCGCTTCCAGCGCGCCGTTCGCGACCTGATCCAGATCGCCAACCGGCTCACCAACGCCATCATCATCATCTCGTGCCTGGAAGACTTTTACGGTCAGGTGCGCAGCCTCGTGGCGCAATCCTACATCGATCGCATCGAGAAGTCGGGACCCGTGCTTCTGCGTGAAAGCCGGACGCCGGAAGAAGCCCGCCTCATCATTTCCAAGCGCATCGCCTACCACTCGGAAGTGAACGGCGACGGGTTGAGCTTTCCCGACGCATCGCAGTTCTTCGGCCCGCAATTCTTCGAAGAGTTCGGCGGCCTCTCGACGCGGCGCCTGTTGGAGCATGCCCAGTCGCGACTGCGCGAGGCGACATCCACGGAAGGCGACGAGCGCGAACCCGAGCCAGAACGCCCGTCCTTCATTTCCACGCTCGCTCAGGCGCTCGGCCAGGTGATTGGCTTCGGCAGCCCTGACGATCAGGCGCCGGGTTCGTTGTCGGCCGTGCAGTTCCGCGAGATGTGGGAGCGCTTTGCCAACGAGAGCGAAGCCGAAATGCCAGCCGACGACCAGGAACTGGTCGACGTCTTGTCCGCCGCGCTCTTGTTGGCGCGCGACGAGTGGGGCAAATCGATCGAAGTGACGGTGAAGCGTCTGGAGCTCGGCGATGATTTGCCGGCCTTCGATCTGACGGTTCGGCATCGCACCGGCTTTGCCAATGACGTTCGCGTGTTTCTGTGCAACCGCCCGACACAGGGTGGCGGCCTGAAGCGTCAGCTCGACAAGGTGCTGACGGCGATGCAGGGCAAGCCCTGCTTCATGCTCCGCGCCAGCGACTTCCCACCGAACAAGAAGAACCAGACTGCCCAGGCCTTCCGCAAATTCCGCGATGGCGGCGGGCGCCAGCTTCTTGTGCCCATCCCCGAGTGGGAGCGCATGATGACGGTGCGCGAGTTCACCGCGCATCACCGTGGCGATACGGGCATGACGCAATGGCTGGAAGGCACGAAGCCTCTGTCCAGCCTCATCTCGATCACGCACCTCCTCCGCCTCGACCTGCTTGGCCGGCCGGTGCCGCGCCTCGTCGCCAAAAGTATGGACGATCCGCAGTCCTCTCTTGATGGCTTCGATCTGCTCTCCGCCGAGCAGGCGCGCTCCGCAAACCCTGATGGCAGCGACTCGGGCCTTCCCGCGAACGACGATGATCTGCCGATGTCCGTCATTCTCGATGAAGACGGCAGCTACGGCGCGAGCATTCTTGCGGGACGAGAAAACGGCATTCGGGGCACGCGCCCCGTCACGCTCAACAAAAGCGTCCTGAAGCGCCATGCTGCGTTTCTCGGTGGTTCAGGCTCAGGTAAAACCACCCTTGCCCTGTCGCTCATAGAGCAGCTGCTGCTTCGCGGCGTGCCGGCTGTTCTTATCGATCGCAAGGGCGACCTCGCGAGCTATGCCAATCCGGAAGTCTGGCGCTCGAACGATAACGAGACGCCGGACCGCCGCGCTGAACGCGAAAAACTCGCCGACGCCATCGATGTCGCCGTTTATACGCCGGGCCGCGCCTCGGGCCGCCCGATCTCGATCACGTTGCTACCGAACGGCATCAACGAACTGCCCGATCACGAGCAGCAGCTGCTCGCCAATCTGTCTGCCGCCGCGCTCGGCGAAATGCTTCACCTCAAGAACTCGGCGACACACCAGAAACAGTCCGGCGTGCTCGCAGTCGCGCTGCGCATTCTCGGCTCGCTCTCGACGAATGAAGTGACGCTCGCCGATCTCATCCATCTCCTGGAAGATGAGCATCCCGAACTCACTGACCAGACCCAGCGCATGGATCCGTCAGGCAAGCTTCGTCGCGATCTCGTGGCGCAGCTCGACTCGCTGCGTCTGCGCAACGCCGCGCTCTTCGAGGGCGGCGGCGAAAGTCTGCGCATGGAAAGCCTGCTCGGATTGGGACGCTACCAGCGCCCGAACCGCACGCGCCTGTCTGTCATCTACACGGGTTTTCTCGGCGACAACGAAAACATCCTGTTCTGGGTCTCGCAATTCCTCTCGGAGGCGCTTCGCTTCTGTCAGCGCAACCCGAACGACGAGCTGCAGGCCGTCGTCATGTTCGACGAAGCCGACCTTTACATTCCCGCGAACTCGAAACCCGCCACGGCCGAACCGCTTCAGAGCCTTCTGAAGCGGGCGCGCTCTGCCGGCCTCGGCATGATGCTCGCGACCCAGTCGCCCGGCGACCTCGATTACAAGAGCCGCGACCAGATCACGAGCTGGTTCATCGGCCGCGTCCGCGAAGATACAGCCCTCCGCAAGCTCAAAGCCGCGTTCCAGTCCGAATCCGGCCTTGACCCGGCGTCCGCGTTGCCGGGCCAGACGGTGGGCGAATTCCATCTCGTTCAGGAAGGCCTCGTCAGGCCGATGAAGGCGCAGAGATCGCTTATCGCGGCCGAGCAGGTGCCGTTCGACCGGATCGAGCAACTCGCTGCCGAAACGAGGGGTACGGACGAACGCCAGCTGCGCCTGTTCGACGTGCGCTGACCTTCAATTCGCGTTTCAGCTTTCGACACATTCTGTGATGTTGCGGAGCGGGCAGTTGGCCACGCGTGTGCGAACGTCGCTGTACGACATATTCATAACACGCTGATAAAACGTATAAATCTGGAATGCCGGACAACGCCTGAATAAGCGGCCTACGTCTCAATTAAGCATTTTCTGACGTGTGTTCTGGTTTCTACGCCGCCGCCTGCAAAATTCGTCTCGGCCCTGTCAAGTTTTTTCACCGCACTGTAGTCTCAAGAAAGCTGAGAAGTAGGGGTTATGCTCAGCTACGCTGATTGGGTGCGGCTCCTTTCAGTGACAATAAGATGGACGGCCGAGGGGGCAAACCGGCTGATCCGTCGTTTAGGGCCGCGCGTAACAGTGGAGTGAACTTATAAGAGTTCAGTGCGGGGTAGTGTTATGGTGGCGAAACCTTTCGTCATGATGGTCGTTGCGGCCCTCATTGGTCCAGCGGTCGGCGTGGGCCTTTTCATTCTGATGAACAACTTCTGAAGCGCGGGTCTTTCGGTCCGTCGCCCGGCAAACGCGTGCGCGTCGCCGTCAGCTTGAGCTGTCAGCGCCAGCCATAGATTTGCCGCGACGGGGCGACGAAGCTGCCCCGACTTCGCTGAGTTGACGCCGCAAAGGTCAACTAAGTCTAGCTTTTAGCCAAAGCCCCTCACGGCGTTGGCAGTAGCGCGGCTTTGCGACACCGATGTTACGTCTTCTGCGGCATCTGACCGCCCTCGCGGACTTCTGCCTATGGGCACCGCGTTGGATCGTGCGTTGGCTGATGATGGCCGTAGCTTTCAATCCAAAGCTCGGACCACTGCGCCACGTCTTCACCGGCGCGATCGTCTACGTCCTCTTCGCGATCGCACTAGTCTACATCGCCGCGCCCGTCCGAGGCTACCTCGGCGATCTGTCTATGCACGACAAACTTGGCTACGACGCCGAGCGCTGGCTTGCGACAGCCATCTATGATCCCAAAGGCAATTTCGTCGGCACGTTCGACCCGCGCCTCGATAGCCTGCGCGACGTGAACTACACCGACAGCGCCATCGCACTCGGCGATTACGTCGCCAACCCCGATCACAAATCGATCCCAGTACGGCAGGTGCCCGAACAATATTGGCGCTGCCTTTCCTATCACGAGGATCGCTACCTGGGCGGCCCGCTCAACCCATTCGGCATCGATCTCGTTGGCGTTCTGAAAATTCCCGTCTCGACCGTCACGCGCTCGATCGCCGCGCACAGACCCGTGCTCGGCGTTGGCGGTTCGACGCTGCCCATGCAGTTCGCCCGCGTCATCTACAAAACGCCGCCCCGCGCCGACGAGGGCGGCATCGAAAAGCTGAAGCGCAAGCTCGGCGAATGGTGGCTCGCTCCTGTGATCTACCGCGAGCTAACGCGCGACGGCGACGATACCCTCCTGAAGCAATGGGCGGCGAACCACATCTGGCTCGCGCAACGCACCGGCGGCCAGCCGTTGCACGGCGTGGAGGTGACAAGCCAAGTTGTATTCGGGAAGGAAGCCAAGGATCTCTCGACTGCTGAGCAGTTTGTGCTCGCCTCCGCCGTCAACAAGCCGATCATCCTGCTTGAAGGCAATGATCGGCTGAATGCCGTCCGCCTCGACCGCTGGCGCTACATCACCGAAGTGCGCGCTCGCACGTGCGCCGAGAAGCTCATCACTGACGAAGCCGAGCAGAAGAAGGTCGTCTTCGAACTGATGGCCCTCGCCGGCGGACCGCCGAACCCCAAGATCAAGCCGAAGCTCGAAGCCGCCCTCGAGCGCTTCGCTCCAACGCAGCTGAAGCGCGCCGAGGCAAACCCGATGATCCGCGCCAATCTGCTTTTGCCCGCGGCACGCTTCGGCATTCGCGAAGAGATGAAGCAGAGCTACGGCTTCGCCTGGCGCGACTACGTCCGGGGCGTGACGACAACCTTCGATATCGGCGAGAACTTGGCGTTCCGCGACAAGGTCGATTCCGAGCTTGCCTCGCTCGACGCAAAATGGGCTTCCCGGATCGACACGGCTTTCACTCTCGATCCGAAGAAAGTCAGCGCCGATAAAACGCTTCCCAATGTCATCGTGGTCGCCGCCGACGGCAATGGCAACATCGTGCGCTACTACGAGACCGGCGAGACAGCCGCCTACTTCGGCTCGCTTCCGGCCCGGCGCTCGGATACGGGCCAATACGAGCCGTCGCTCGAAAGCCGACAGGTCGCTTCCACCGGCAAAATGCTTCTCGCCGTCGCTCTCGCCAACCAGGGCCGCGACGGACCCGACAGCCTCTATTCCGACAGCCAGTTCCCCGCTCAGGGCGGCGATACCTGCGCCAAGGGCGCGAACTCGGGCAGCCGCCGCTCGATCGTCGCGTTCGCCTGCTCGCTCAATGCGCCGCTCATCAATCGCGGCGCGCAGCTTGGACAGGCGCCCATCAAGCGGCTGATCGACGGCTTCGGCTTCACGATGCCGCCGGCCGCCGCACTTGGTGGCACGCCACCGTCGACCGCCGTTGTTCTTGGTCAGATTGCGGGCGCGCCTCGGCGGGTGCATTTCATGTCGAGCGTTATCCTCGCTTCGCTCATCGGACGCGGAACGAAACCCATTCGTCCGCCGACGCTGATTGCGGCCTACGACTTCACGCAGAAAGGCGAAGGTGGCGCGGGCATTACGGCAGAGGCGCGCCCGGCCATCATTCCGAAATCCCTGATCCGACCGAGCGCGTCGGGACTGATCCGCACGCTTCTTGAAGCGCCCCTTTGCTATCAGACCGCTGGCCAGTCCTACGGCACGTTGAAAAGCCTTAGCCAGTGGTGCGCGCGACGCCGAGGCGACCTCCGGCTCCACTTTGCCAAGACGGGAACTTCGGTGACGCTTGATCCGAACGCGACCGTGGACACCTGGGCGTCGGGCGGCCTGCAGTTCGCGAATGGCGCCGCCTATTCCTACGTCGTGCTGGTAGGCACCGGGAATGCCTCGCAACCCTGGGCGCATGATCTTCACGCGGCTCAGATCGCCGCGCCGCTGCTCGATGTTCTGCTGCATGATTTAGCCGAGCACGCGAAGTCGAACCCGCGTCGCGATTTCCTGCCACAGCGCCGAGCTACGCCGGTGGCTTCTGCCGCGTCTGCTGCCCGCGTCGCAGCGACAGATGTTTCCTCTCCGCGCGAGCGCTCGCCCTCCGACGAACAACTGCGCACACTGAGCGCGAACTGATCGGCCCGACGCCGCAGCGTCGAGCGCGCGTGACGCAGCAGTTGCAGCCATCATTCATCGCCGCGCTGAAAAAGAGCCGGAAGTCCGACATTGCTCAGCCTCAGTTCAACCATCAAAAACGCTGAGTGGCCGCCGAGTCTGCACGCTTCTCTTGGGTAGGGTTGGCGGCAATGAACCGGGATGGTGCTGAACTCGGGCGCGAGGCGGGCTCGCTGCGCCTATACGCGGACGTGCGCGATAGCGGCGCGCCGCAGAAGCCGCCGCGCGACTGGAAACGAGCGATCCTCATTTTCGGTCTCGGCGCGCTGTCCTGGGTCGCGACCTACGTCGGCATGCTCGAACTGATCGAAGCCAACATGGGCGATCTTCCGATCGTCCATCGCGTCATCGTCGGCTTCTCGGTCGCGATGCTGATGACGATGATCATTTGGCTGCTGGACCAGCTGTTCCGACCGCACCCGTTCTTCACCAAGCTCTTCTACGCGGGCGGCTACATCTTTCTGTCGCTGATCTCGATCGGCTTCGGCTTCGGCTTCTACTGGAAGGTGCTGGAAAGCCGGGGGGAAGCCTCGCGCTCGGCGGAAAGCGCCGTCTCCGAAGTCCAGAACGCGCTGCACGGCGCCGAAACGCGCCTCGAGCAGCTGCAGGCGACGCTCACCCAGCTCACCCAGGTCTCAACCGATAAAGCGCAGCTCGAGCAGACGAAAGGAACCTCATGTCCGAACTCGAAGCCGGGCGACGGACCGCGCCGGAAGATGCGCGAAGACGATGCGCAGCGTTTCTCGTTCGCATCCGACTTTGTGAAGGGTCGGATCGGCGCCGTGAAAGCCGACATGCAGGGCCTGAACGGCGACCTGACAAAGATCGTCTCGGCGGACGCCTCGACATTCGATCCGAAGACGGGAACGCGAAATGAATTCATGCGCGCGCTCGGCCGCAAGCTCGACCTGACCGCGACCGGATTTAACGCCTTCCGCACCGACCCACAGCTTCGCCAGATCCGCACCGATCTGGCCGACCGCGCCGAGCGCACGACCTTCGGCGACGGTAAAGCGGGCACCGTCTCCTGCCCCGATCCGCAGTTGCAAATGGCGTTGCGCGGCGTCGTCAAAGCGATCGATCAGCTTCCCGAACTGCAAAAGCCCGAGATCGCCACCGTCGAGGGCCCGGAGGCGACCATCGAAGCGTTCCGCCGATTGACCACAACGTTCTACGGCTTGCTTGCTTTCAAGATGCCGCCTTCGGCTGACGAATTGCGCGAGTTGCAAAAGAAGGCGATCCAATCCGTCGAGAGCCCGGCGGAAGTGCGCGCTTCAGGCGATGGCCAAGCCTCAGGACTGTCGAAGCGTGACTACGTTCCGCTCGCCGTCGCTCTGTTCGTCGATCTCTGCCTCTTCCTCGTATCGATGGGTCAGCGGCCCGGCGGTCGCCTCGACGGCCTTGTGCCGAAGATGAAGGCGGCAGAGCGCGGACCTGTGATCGAGATCCTCTCGCGCTTCAACGACATTCACCGCGACAAGCAGATCCGCGAGAACTTCGAGTTGTTCCGCCACGTCGTCTTCGACATGAACGGCGACTATTACGTCGCCGTGCCGCTCGATGCACCGCCGCGCATGAACCCGGCGCAGCGCGAAAGCCTCCGCGTCGAGGCGCAACTGCTCTCCAATCTCTTCGCCAGCTTCGAGCGCGAGAAGATTTTCAAGCGCACGCTCCTGCCGACGACCGGCAGCATCCAGAAGCGGCTCGCCCGCCAGGGATCGAAGTTCGCCGGCTCTGAATCGTTCCGCGTCTATAAGTTCACCAACGGCGCCTGGTCGGACATCATCCTCGGCGCGGTGATGGGCGCAGCGCGCCGCGCGGAAAGGAATGAGTTCGGCGGTCGCAACATCGAAGACGACGCGGTGACGACGACGCCCGGCCCGCAGGCGCCCGGCCCGGAGACCCCGAGCACCCCGCGTCCGCCGCTCCAGGCCGGCAATGATGTCGACGACCGCGAACCGACCGCGCCGCCGAGGTTCGAAGCGCCCCTTCGCGCGGTTCGCCCGAATATGGCGATCGACCCCGATCACGCCGCCCGTTTCGGACCCTACGCACGAACCTACCGGCCTGAGCCCGAGCTGACGCCGCCGCAGGCCCCGCGCGTGAAGCGGCCAGCACCCAAGCCGGATCCAGAAGCCGACGTGACGGTGAAGGCCGCGAACACGAACATCGCCGAGCTTGCCGCCGAGGCTCCGGCACCTGAGGTCCGTCCAGCCACGGTGGTCACCCTTCCCCGGGTTACGTTGCAGACGGAACCGCTCCAGGCCGCTCCCGCCCACGCCCACGTCGTGTTGCAGCGGGAAACCGCGACATTCTCGGTGCCGGTAAGCGAAGCCGTGATGCCGCCGTCGCTGAAATCGGCCATGCGGGCGTTTGAAAGCCGCTGGCCGTCAGAACACGAGAGCGATTCGGTCGAACTCTCGGCCGCCCCCAGCACCATCTTGGCCGACGCGCGCGAACGCGTGATTCCCCAGGATGATCAGCTTTCTGACCATGACCGCGCCTTCATCCGGCGCATCGCGCCGCCTGCGGCAGAATAAAAAAGAGCTTGGAAAGAAAACGGAATAACGATGTTCGCCTTAAATCGAACCCGCCCGCAACGCTTGTTTAACATTCTTGCTGGCTTAATGGGGACACCGAATGCTCGACCGGGGGAGCGTTCGATCTTTGCGAACATGACCGTTCGAAATGGGAATCTCATAAATGCGCACCGCCACACCTTCGCGGCTCATGACTATGTCTCGGACCGATAAGGAATCACGGCTGAAGGATTTTATCGGCGAGGCGATGACGGCCTCCCGTACCCCCCTTGCTCATGGGGTCAGCCTTACGCTTTTCGTCCGCAGTCCCGACAGCCCGGTTGCGCGCGCGCTCCATTCCGCATGGTCGGAAGGACGGGTCGAGGCGGCCCACATCCGCATCGTGATCTGCGACACCAATATGGAAGATGCCACCGCGCCATCGCTGCTCGACATGACTGACGCGGACGTCCGCGTCCTCGCCGATCCGAGCTTCGGTCCGGCGCACGAACAGCTGGTCGTCGGCCCGGCCCATGTCTGGATCGGGGACTGCCTGCGCCGCGATCCCACAAAGCGTGACGCATTCGAACTCTACCATCCGGGAGACGCATCGATTGGCGTCTTCGCCGCCGCCTCCTTTGAGAAACTCTGGTCCCGCGGCCGCCCGCTGAAACTCCCGCGCCTTTCGCCCGAGATCATCGCCGCGCAGTCGGACGACCCCGCAGCGCTGCCGCTACCTCTCCCGCGGCACTAAGGCGAAACCACTTTCCTTTTGCTGTGGCCGGGCTCGCCCCGGCCACAGTCATGACTTGGGAAAGTTTAGACCTGTTACATCTTTTCGCCGTTTGAGCGTGCGCCGTTAGGAAACTGTCATTCGGGCGGCGAGGCCGGTTTCCGGCAGCTGCCTGTTTCAGCGCGCCGTCAGGCCCGATATCCCGCGAGATAAAAAACTTATCCCCGCACTTTGCCGGGGTGTTAAGTTTCGCCCTGGGAGCAATGTCGGAAAAAGGCCGCAAGAACGCGCAACCAACGGAACTTCCAATTTTATCGCCGCGCTTCGGCCCTTGAGCCTTGTTGGGCTTCCCCGCAAAGGCTCGCTTCAAGATACTCCGGCGCGGGCCAACCCGAGCGCGAAGTCCCTCGCCGCTCGTGCGCTCCGACATCGAGGCACTCAAACAGGATGCGACCAATGCTTTTCCTCGCGCGCCTTGCAGCGGTTTTCACTCTCATGCTGGCGACATTCGCAACTGCCAGTGCAGACCCGAAGCCTTTCCTGCATCAGGGCGTCGCCGCCGACGCCAAACGCTATGAGGCCTATCTCAAGGCGAACTGGAAACCGGACGGCAAGTCGCCGGCCGCGCTCAAGGCGCAGGCCGAGAAAGATTTCGCGAGCGATCCGCGCGCAGCCTCACGGGCGCTCGCCAACGTCGTCTCCGCCAACGCTCAGGACTCCGCCGCCTGGACGCGTCTCGCGGAAGCGCTGATCGCCATCCCGCCGGACCCCAACAATTCGAACGAGCGCTACGACCTGGCGATCTATGCCTCCGGCGCCGCCTACACCGGCTATCAGCGCGCGACCGGCAATGCCGAGAAGGCGCACGCGCTCTACGTCTTGGGCCGCACGCTCGAAGCGCGCTCCTACTGGCGTCCCGCCATCGACGCGTTGAGCTTGAGCCTGTCGATCGCCGACGATCAGACGACGCGCGAGATGTATGACCGCCTGCGTGGCCAGTACGGCTTCCGCATGACCGACTACAAGACCGACAATGACGCCACGCCGCCGCGCCTCTGCCTGCAATTCTCCGAAGACCTTTCGCGCACGCAGACCGATGTTGCGAAGTTCATCTCGGTTGGCGGCAAGGACCCGCAGAACCTTGTGCAGGACGGCAAGCAGCTCTGCCTCGAAGGCCTGAAGTACGGCGAGCGCTATCAGGTCCAGATCCGTGCCGGACTTCCGTCCGACATCGGCGAAAAGCTGCTGAAGACGTCCGACATCGCCGTCTATATCCCCGATCGCTCGCCTTTCGTACGCTTCGGCGGCAAAGCCTACGTGCTGCCCTCACGCGGCCAGCAGGGCATTCCCGTCACCACGACCAACACCAGCAAGATCGATGTCGAAGTCTATCGCATCGGCGACCGCAATCTGGCGACAACGCTGCAGAGCGGCGACATGGCGCGTCAGCTCTCGAGCTACGACGTCGACA
Organism: Hyphomicrobium sp.; assembly: GCF_003987855.1. GTDB lineage: Bacteria > Pseudomonadota > Alphaproteobacteria > Rhizobiales > Hyphomicrobiaceae > Hyphomicrobium_B. Next base: position 62,453 of record NZ_RXIZ01000013.1, on the reverse strand, counting down.
ACATTCGCGACCGCTCCGGCATCAAGGTCTACCAGGGCCAGATGGATATCGCCTCGAAGCTCAACGAGGACGTGACCACGGCCGTCCCCGTGACGGACGCCACCGGCAAGCTCGAACCCGGCGTCTACGTCATCGTCGCCAAGCCATCCGAGAAGCAGAAGCAGGAAAGCTACGAACGCGCCACGCAGTGGTTCATCGTCTCTGATCTTGGGCTAACCGCCTTTTCCGGCAATGACGGCGTCCACGCCTTCGTTCGTTCCTTGAGCGACGCGACCGGCATCGGCGGCTCGTCCGTGAAGCTGATCGCCAAGAACAACGAAGTCCTGGCAACGGCGACGACCGATGGCCGCGGCTATGCCAAGTTCGATGCGGCGATCACGAAAGGCGAAGGCGGCGCCGCGCCCGCCATCCTCGTCGCTCAGAAAGGCGAAGGCGAATACGCTTTCCTCGACCTGACGCTCAACTCCTTCGATCTTTCCGATCGCGGCGTGCAGGGTCGCGATCCGTCCGGCCCGGTCGACGCCTACATCTACACCGAGCGCGGTGTCTATCGCGGCGGCGAGGACGTGAACGTGACGGCGCTGGTGCGCGATCAGTTCGGCAAGGCGTCGGCGATCCCCGCGACGCTGATGCTCTTCCGGCCCGACGGCGTCGAGCAGGCCCGCCTCCTGATGAACGATGCCGGCCTCGGCGGCCGCTCGCGCATCCTGACGCTCGCCAAGACGGCGATGACCGGCACGTGGCGGGTGAAGCTCTATACCGATCCTAAGGCGGAACCCATCGCCGAGCGCTCATTCCTCGTCGAAGACTTCGTCCCCGAACGCCTCGACATGACGCTCACGTCCGACCTCAAGGCCTTGTCGCCGGATGAGAACCAGTCGATCAACGCCGACGGCCGTTATCTCTACGGTCCGCCCGCGGCAGGCCTCGGACTTGAAGGCGAAGTCGTCGTGCGCGCCTCCAACAAGGACGTGCCGGGCTATGCCGGATACGTGTTCGGCCAAGCCGACGAACTCGTGAACCCCGCGCGTCAGGCACTGCAGGCGAACCTTGCCATGGATCAGTCCGGCAAGGCCGCTGTGCCCATCACGCTGCCGCAAATGCCCAAGACGCCGAAGCCGCTCGAAGCGCAGATCACGGTCAAGCTGCGCGAGGACGGCGGCCGAACGATCGAGCGCAACCTGACGCTCCCCGTCGACCTCAAACTCCAGCGCATCGGCATCAAGCCGCTGTTTGACAACTTGTCCGCGCCCGAAGGCCAGAACGCCGAATTCAACGTCGTGCTTCTCGGCGCCGACGGAAAGGCGCAAGCCGCGAGCGATCTCACCTGGACTCTGACGCGTCTCGACACGAACTGGCAGTGGTATCGCCGCGACGGCGCCTGGACGTACGAAGCCGTCACGGTCAAGCGCAAGATCGGCAGTGGCGAGCTCGCCGTCACCGCCGGCGGCGCCGCCAAGATTTCCCAGCCGATCGACTGGGGCCGCTATCGCCTCGACATCGCCTCGTCCGCTGCCGATGGCCCGGCCTCGAGCATCATCTTCAATGCCGGCTGGTACACGGCGGGCGACAACGTCGATTCACCCGAACAGCTCGACGTGGCGCTCGACAAGGACAGCTACAAATCGGGCGACACCGCGAAGCTGCGCATCGCATCAAAGCTCGGCGGCAAGGCGCTCGTCGCCGTGCTCGGAACCGGCCTCGACCTGATGAAGGAAGTCGACATTGCCAAAGGCGGCGGCGAAGTTGAGATCCCCGTCGATGGCGAGTGGGGCCCCGGCGCCTACGCCACCGCAATCCTCTATCGCCCGATGGACGAGGGGCAAAAGCGCATGCCGAGCCGCGCCATCGGTATCCGCTGGCTGCCGATCGACCAGAGCAGCAAGCACCTGAAAGTTGCGGTCACGCTTCCCGACAAGGTGAAGTCCGGCGCGCACGTCGATGTGCCGCTGAAAGTCGAAGGCTTGGCTCCCGGCGAAGACGCGCGCGTCGTCGTCGCAGCCGTCGACCTCGGCATCTTGAACCTCACACGCTTCGAGACGCCCGCGCCTGAGAAGTGGTTCTCGCAACAACAGAAGCTCGCCTTCGAAATCCGCGACTTCTACGGCAAGCTGATCGATGGCATGCACGCCGATCGCGGCAAGCTGCGCTCGGGTGGTGACGCGGGCGCGGCGCTGCAAGGCAACCCCACGGTCGAAACGGTCGTCTCGCTCTATTCCGGCATCGTTCAGGTGAAGGATGACGGCACCGCGAGCGTCTCGTTCGACCTGCCGGATTTCAACGGCACCGTGCGGTTCATGGCGGTGGCATGGAGCAAGGACAAGGTGGGTCATGGCTCGGGCGACTTGATCGTCCGGGATGCGGTGGCTCTCACCGTCGCGGTCCCCCGCTTCATGACCTTGGGCGACGAAGTCGACCTCGGCTTCGGCATCCACAACGTCGATGGCCCGGCCGCGCCCTACAAGCTGACGCTGTCGCGTAAAGCGGGCGACGACCGCAACGAGACGCTGACGCCTGTTGCCGACAAGACGGCTGACCTGAAACAGGGCGAACGCACGATGCAGCGCATCCTGTTCAAGCCGACGGAGCTTGGCGAAGTGACGCTCAAGGCTGTCGTCACCGGGCCCAACGACATTGCCGTCAAGCGCGAGATGACGTTCAACGTCTTCCCGCCCGCCGGCGATATCAAGCGCACCACGATCTCGTCGCTGAAGCCCGGCGGCAAGCTCAGCGTATCGGCAGATCTCGCCTACGATCTGATCCCGTCGCGAACCCGCATTAACATGTCGGTCGGGCCGGCCGCTCGCCTCGACGTGCCGACACTTCTCTCGCAGCTCGACCGCTATCCGTACGGCTGCGCCGAGCAGACGGTATCGCGAGCGATGCCGCTGGTCGTCGCCAACGCGGTGGCGGCCCAGATCGGTCTCGCCCAGGACAAGGAACTGAAGGATCGCGTCCAGAAAGCCATCGGCCGCGTCTTCGAGATGCAGGACTCGACGGGTGCCTTCGGCGTCTGGGGACCCTACAGCACCGACCTGTGGCTGACGGCCTACGTCACCGACTTCCTGACGCGCGCCAAGGAAGCCAACTACGATGTGCCGCGTGAGAGCTTCAATCGCGCGCTCGACCGGCTGCAGAACTTCATCGCCTACGCTTCTGACTTCGAGAAGGGTGGCGAAGATCGGGCCTATGCGCTCTATGTCCTCGCCCGCAACGGCCGCGCGCCGATCGGTGACCTGAGATACTACGCCGACGAACGCATCGGCCGCTTCTCGACGCCGCTAGCCAAGGCGCAAGTCGGCGCGGCGCTCGCGATGATGGGCGACAAGGAACGCGCCGAACGCACGTTCGCCGCCGCACTGGCCGCCATGCCGGATACCCCCGACAGCGGCTATCGCAGCGACTATGGCTCGACGCTGCGCGATGGCGCCGCGCTCGTCACGTTGGCGGCCGAAACCGGCATCGCCCGCGAAGACCAGCCGCGCCTCGCGACCGTCATCGCCAAGGCTTACGAAACGCGGACGTACACATCCACGCAGGAACAGGCCTGGATGCTGCTCGCCGCCAAAGCCTTGAACGATGAAGTGAAAGCAACAACGCTGTCGATCGACGGCAAGCCGGTGAATGGTCCCTTGCTGAAGGGCCTCACGCCGGCCGAGCTGAAGAACGGCGCCTTGACCATCACCAACAACGGCGACACCGCCGTCGATGCGGTGATCTCCGTCATCGGCGCAGCGCTGACGCCGGAACCCGCCGTCTCGAAAGGCTTCAAGATCGAGCGGCAGGCCTACACGGTCGATGGCAAGAAGATCGATCTGGCAAGCCTCACCGGCGGCAAGGCCAAGGTGAAGCAGAACGATCGCTTCGTCATGGTGGTGAAGGTCACGTCCGAAGATCCTGCCGGCCGCGTGATGGTCGTCGATCGCCTGCCTGCGGGCTTCGAGATCGAAAACCCGCACCTTGTCGACAGCGGCGCGATCTCGGGCCTGTCGTGGCTGAAGTCGACGGCCGAGCCGGAGCACACCGAGTTCCGCGATGATCGCTTCGTCGCCGCGTTCAACTTCGCGAACGTGCGCACGTCGACATCGTCTTCGTCCTCGGATGCCGAGAATAGCGATACGCCGGACAACACAAGCGGCAACAGCACGCCGGAGAGCCAGGTCGTTCTGCCCGACGGCACCACGCAGCCGAAGACGACCGCCGTCACCGCGACGCTGGCCTACATCGTTCGCGCCGTGACGCCGGGCACGTTCGTCCATCCGGCGGCAACCGTCGAAGACATGTACCGGCCCGAACGGTACGCGCGCTCCGCCGCCGGCACGCTCGCCGTCTCGACGAAGGAGTGATGCGACGTGCGGCTGGGGCCATGGGCAAAGAAGAACGTCTCTCTCTCCCCTCGGGGAGAGGGCCAGGGTGAGGGGGCGCAAGTCTCCTCGTCTGCAGTTCCCCCAATGGGGGAAGGCCGGAGAGGGGGTGACGAGCCGTCGGTGCCCCCAGCGTCAGCCACCCTCCTCCGGCGCTACGTCCCCTTCTTATCTCGCCTTCGCGCTGCTTCTCCGCCGCGTGAGAAAAGCCGAAATCCATTCACGCTGCGCCGTGTGGCCATTGCGGCTTGCGCGGCATTCTTCGTACTCGCGGCCGGCGCCTGCGGCCTCTACCTCAAAGCCTTCGCCGACGCCGGCCCCCTGCCGCTCGAGAACGCCAGGGCCGTATCGACCACCGTCGTCGACCGCGACGATCGCCTGCTCCGCGCCTTCACGACGACCGATGGCATGTGGCGGTTGCCGCTCGATCCCAAGGACGTCGATCCGCACTACCTGAAAATGCTCTTCGCCTTCGAAGACAAGCGCTTCTATTCGCATCACGGTGTCGACTCGAAAGCCATCCTCCGCGCGGTGATGCAGATGCTGCGCCACGGCCGCATCATATCCGGTGGCTCGACGCTGACGATGCAGGTCGCTCGCCTGCTCGACGGCCGTCACGAGCGCACGGCGGGCGGCAAGCTTCGCCAGATGGCGCGCGCCATCGAACTTGAGCGCACCCTTTCCAAGACGGAGATCCTCAAGCTCTATCTTCGCCTCGCGCCGTTCGGCGGCAATCTCGAAGGTGTTCGCGCCGCCTCGCTCGCCTATTTCGGCAAGGAACCACGCCGCCTCTCGCTCGGCGAAGCTGCTCTTCTTGTCGCCCTCCCGCAGTCACCGGAAATTCGCCGTCTCGATCGCAATCCGAATGCAGCGTTGCGCGCCCGCAATCGCGTGCTCAATCGCGCCGTCGCCGCACACGTCATCACGCTGGCGGAAGCCGAACGCGCCAAGACCGAGCGCATTCCAGCCGCGCGCTACTCGTTTCCTCTGCTCGCTCCCCATCTCGCCGAAGGCGAAGTTGCCGCCCATCCGAGCGAAAGCGTGATCAAGCTGACGCTCGACCGCAATCTGCAAGCGAGCCTGGAAAAGCTCGCGCAGGATCACGCCCGCATGATCGGCGACAACGTTTCGACCGCCGTCATCGTCGCCGACCATCAGACGGGCGAGATTTTGGCTGAGGTCGGCTCCGCCGGATATATGGATAAATCGCGTCAGGGCGCCGTCGACATGGCAACCGCCGTGCGCTCGCCCGGGTCGACGTTGAAGCCGTTCATTTATGGTTTGGCTTTCGAAGCCGGCCTCGCGCATCCCGAAACACTCATCGAGGATCGGCCCGTTCGCTTCGGCAATTACGCGCCGAAGAACTTCGATGAAGGCTATCACGGCACCGTCTCCATTCGCGAGGCGCTGGAGCAGTCGTTCAACATCCCCGCTGTCCGCGTTTTGGCCCGCGTCGGACCGGGCAAGCTCGTTGGCCGCTTCCGCCGTGCCGGCGTCGAAGCTCGCTTCCCAGACAAGTCCGAGCCGACGTTGGCGATGGCACTCGGCGGTACGGGTTTGACGCTCGAGGAACTGACGCAGCTCTACGCCGGCCTCGCGCGCGGCGGCGACAGCATTATGCTGACCCATCGCTGGAACGAGCGCGGCAAGGTCTGGGCGACATCGCATCTGAAGCCGCTCGTCAACGCCCATCGTCTCATGTCACCGCTCGCGGCGTGGTATGTGACGGATGTCCTGAAAGACGCACCGCCGCCGCTCAACGCCAAGGGCGGACGCTTCGCCTACAAGACCGGCACGTCCTATGGTTATCGCGACGCCTGGGCAATCGGCTACGACGGCAAGTATGTGATTGCCGCCTGGGTCGGCCGTCCGGACAATTCGAGCATCCCCGGGCTCGTCGGCCGCAGCGCCGCAGCGCCGATGTTGTTTGACGCCTTCGAGCGTATTCCCGGCGCGCGCGCGCCCTTGCAAGGCGCGCCCGCCAACGTAATCCGCGCGACGAATGCTGAGCTCCCCGCGCCGTTGAAGCGCTGGCGCGACCCGGGCGACGATCCTGTTACAGGCAAATTCCTCGAACCACCGGTTCTCATCTCGTTTCCGCCCGATCAATCCGAAATCGCGACAGCCGATCTCGACGGCGAACCCCTCGTGCTCAAAGCCGATGGTGGCGCACTGCCGCTCACCTGGCTGATCGACGGCAAACCGATCGCTTCGGATGCGCACGCCCGCGAAGTCACGTGGCAGCCCACAGAAGGCTTCGCCAAACTTACCGTTATCGATGCCAAAGGCCGTACCGACCGCTCTTCGATCCGCGTAAGATAACGCGAGCCGCCCGCCCAAAGCGCGGCGATCGGAGCCGGAGATGAAACTTGCCAATGTGCGCCGCGTCTTCGCGCGCCAGATGCTGACGATCGCTGACGCAGCCGACAACAAACGTCTCGAGGACGCCTTCGCAAGCGTGCCGCGCGAGGCGTTCCTGGGTCCGCCGCCATGGCATATCTTGACACCGTGGTCGTACGGCGTGCACGCCGACAAAGATCCTGCCCTCATCTATCAGGACGTCGTCATTGCCATCGACGAAGCCCGCGGCGTAAATAACGGCAGTCCGTCGCTCCATGCGCGCTGGCTGCATCTCGTCGCGCCGCGCGAGGGCGATACCGTCGCCCACATCGGTGCGGGAAACGGCTATTACTCCGCGATCATTTCCGAACTCGTCGGAGCGGCCGGACGCGTCATCGCCGTCGAATACGACGAGAAATCCGCCGCCCGAGCAAAAGACAATCTCGCCGACCGCGCCAACGTCGAAGTCGTTTGCGCCAATGGCTGCGACTGGCCGAAGAGCAAGGTGGATATCGTCTACGTCAACTTTGCCGTGCCACGGCCCGCTGCTCCATGGATCGAAAAGCTGAAAGTTGGCGGGCGTCTGATCTTTCCGCTCGGCGTTCCCCGCATCCCCGGCCAGAACCTGAATTCGGTCGCGTTCCTCATCACGCGCCGCGAAGAAGGCTATGAGGCAACGGCCGTCAGTACGGTCTCGTTCGTTTACGCGGAAGGCTTGACTCCCCAGCCCAGCGCAAATGAGCTTAAGGCCTTGCAGCGAAGCCTTCAGAAGGGTGGCTGGAACGACGTTAAGAGTCTCATCTGGCATAAGGAGGCGGATGAGAAGAAGTGCTGGTATATTGGGCCCAACGCCGCCTTGAGCTTCGACGCCATTACCCGATAGCCTCATTTTCTGAAGCCCCGATTTCTGGAATTCATTCCACCATGCCAGTTCGACGATATCCGCTCGCCCGCCTGCCGCTGATCCTTGCAGCGTTCGCCGCCGCACTGACCGCAGGCTGCAACGACAAAAGCGACAAAGCCGAGACAACGGCAACAACCGCGCGTCCCATTCCCGCGCTCGGCGTCGAACCGGATCAGACCTCGGTGTCTGGTATCAGTTCAGGCGCCTACATGGCCGGTCAATTCCAGATGGCGCATGCCAAGCGCGTCATCGGCGCCGCGATCATCGCGGGCGGACCCTATGGCTGCTCCGAAAGCATTTTCGCCAACACGATGCCCGGCACGGGTACCGCGCTCTTGAACCTCAGCAAGGCCGTGAACGGCTGCATGCTCGATCTCCTCGGCATATGGGGCGTATCCGATCCCGACGAACTTGCACGAAAAGCGGAAGACCGCGCTAAGAAGGGCGAGATCGATCCCATCGCCGACGTCATACGCGATCGCATCTATCTCTTCACCGGAACGGCCGACCGCACGGTGGCCCCATCGATCGTCAGGCACGCGGCAGATTTCTACAAGAAGCTCGGCGTGCCCGATGCGAACGTCGCGCTCGTGTCCGATGTCCCTGCCGGCCATGCGTTCGTGACCGACGACGAGGGCAGTTCCTGCGGTGTTTCGGGCGAGCCATACATCGTCAATTGCAATTACGATCAAGCAGGCGCGCTGTTGAAATTCATCTACGGCGATCTGCAGCCGCGGGCGAGCGCACTCTCTGGCCAATTCATTGATTTCGATCAACGGCCGTTCGTCACCAACAACGACAGCGCCGAGCTTGCCGAAACCGGCGTCGTGTACGTTCCCAAAGCCTGCGCTGAGTCAAAAGGCTGCCGCGTTCACATCGCCTTCCACGGCTGCGAGCAGAATCGCGAAGCGGTGGGCGACACGTTCATCAAGGAGTCGGGCTATGCCCGCTGGGCCGATACGAATCGGATCGTCGTGCTTTTTCCACAGGTGGCGAAGTCGCCGATCAATCCGCAAGGCTGCTGGGATTGGTGGGGTTATACGGGCCCGCAGTATCTGACTCGTGACGCGCCGCAGATTGCCGCAGTAAATCGAATGCTGGATGCCTTGCAAGCGTCTGGAGGAGGCGCATAAAGCCTACCGGCAACTGTGCGGGAAGGCGCAGGCACGCCACGACGAGACCGCCTGATGCGGGCGGCAAACGGGGGGAATGGGAATGCTCGCACGCGAACGCCTGTCTGCACCGCTGTGGTCGCCACCCCGATTTCTCCCCTGGCCATCGACGTCGGCCATCGGCCGCGCGATCCAGATCGCGGCCACCGCAGTCACGATGGGATTGCTCGTCATGGCTGCGCTCCCGGATGATTACGATGACTCATCGGCGACGACGGCCAATCCGCCTGTCTCCACCGCGCGCCAACCGGGCCGCGAAACCGATTTCGGCGCCTACCTCGGCGCGCCGTATCATTACCCGAGCGATTTCCACCTCGTGAAGCCGGGCAACACGGACCTGACGATCAAAAAGATCGATTGGTTCACCGAACCCTTCGAGAACCCGCTCTACTACGGCGTGCGCATTCAGCGCTGGTTCGGCGGACGCTTCGGCTCGATGCTCGACTTCACCCACTCGAAAGTCTACGCGCCCTTCAAACAGGATTTCGAGTTCCAGGGAACGATCGACGGCAAGCCTGCGCCAGCGACGGCGAAGGTCGGCGATTATTTCTCCAAGCTCGAATGGACGCACGGCCACAACATGCTGACGCTGAACGGCCTGATGCGCCTGCCCTCGATCGGCATCGTCTCGCCCTACTTCGGGGGCGGCGCGGGCCTTTCGTTTCCGCATTCGGAAATTCATTTGAAGACCGACGCATCGCGAACCTACGAATATCAATACACCGGCCCCGTCGGGCAGGCGCTGTTCGGTCTCGAGTTCCGTTTGAAGAGCGGCTCTGTGTTCCTCGAATATAAGTTCACGCTTGCCGACTACTGGGGACCGCTCACCGGCCGTGACGGCTCCTGGTATCCTATCGATATGTGGCGGCAGTTCTCGCGCTGGTGGAAGGGCGAAGAGCCACGTGACGGCTGGGCGGGTGCGCGGCTGACGAGCCACCAGGTGATCGGCGGTTTCCTGACACGGTTCGTACCGAAGCCGGCCGCGCCCTAACGCGCGGCCACACGCCCTCGGCGCGCCGAAGGTTTGGATTTGGCCAGCGTTCGGCTTATCTCCGCGCGCACCGCAGTCGTTTTGGCAAGTTTCGCTGTGAAGGCTTTGAGTTCAGCTTCTAGCCACGCTTCGAATGCGGATGCCGCCTCTGTCACCCTCGCTCCGGGCCGACGAACCAGATAATACGCGTAACGCGTCGCCACCACTTCGAACGGCCGCACGAGATACCCGGCGGCGAGCGCATCTCCCGCTTGGATCTGATCGGCAAGCGCTAGCCCCTGGCCAGCCTCCGCCGCAGCGATTGCGAGATCGCCGTTGAGTGTCGGCCCCGATGGCGTCACCCGATCGGCGATGCCCGCCGCCGCGAGCCACGCGTTCCAGCATTCTTTCGCCGTCTCCTGGATCAGGCGTTCGCCATCGAGATCGGCGGGCTTGGAGATCGGATGCGCGCTGAGGAACTGCGGACTGCAGACGAGGGTCAGCTCCGCATCGGCAAGCTTCTTGGCATCGACGCCGTCCCATGCGCCGCCGCCCCAGCGAATACCGAAGTCGATATCTTCTTTCGCGAAATCGACGAGCCGTGGGCTGGCGTCGATTTCGAGTTCGATGCCGGGATGGAGCGCGGTGAACCGGCCGAGGCGCGGCACCAGCCAGAGCGCGGCGAACGACGGGTCCGACGTTACCCGAAGACGCCGCTTGCGCCGCGATGGCTTCGCGAACCGGCTCGCCGCCGCCGCGATGATGTCGAAGCCTGTCGTAAGCTCCTGCGCAAGTGCGCGGCCGACTTCGGTGAGTTCCACGCCCCGGCCGGTTCTCTCGAAGAGCGGCGTGCGAAACTCCGCTTCGAGTGCGCGCACATGCCGGCTGATGGCGGCGTGCGTCACGTTGAGTTCGGCGGCCGCGCGCGAAAAGCTCGCCAGCCGCGCAGCGGCTTCGAAGGCTTTGAGCGAATTGAGCGGCGGCAATCTGCGTGACATGGACCGACATGTAACAAAAACTTACAGGTCATGTAAAGCAATGCCGTTTGTTCCGCGCGCCCATGAAGCGCACCGTTCTCCGCAGCACATTACCTCGGAGAACGCACATGCTGCGTGCCATCGAACATCTGATCGAGCGGATCGAAGCGCTCTTCTTCCCCGACCGACGGCCTCTAGGCCGTCAGCGTTGATGGAGGCATCGGAAGCAGTCGCGCGGTCGCTCGACTTAGAACCGCTTCAACAGCCGGTCGATGTATTCGAGTTCGTCCTGCGGACGCAGGCTTTCGCCGGACCGTTTGCGCAGCTCTTCCAGAATTTCGCGGGCGCGCTGCGCGTCGATCGCATCCGGCACTTTCACCGAGTTGCCGAAGTCCGGCCCCTGCGCGCGCTGCGGCCGCCCGAACGGATCGCGCGGGGATGAACCGCCGCGGCCAAGACGCTGCTGCGCGTTCTGCTGCATCTGCTGCGCCATTTGCTGGGCGCTCTGGCGCATCTGATCGAGCGCCTGGCCTTGCTGGTTGGCCGCCTCGTCGAGATCGCCCTGCTTCAGCGCATCCTCGGCCTTGCCCATCGAATCCTGCGCGTTCCCGAGCTTATCGGGATCGCCGGCGCCCATCTGCTCGAGATCCTTCTTCAGCTTGTCGAGTTCGTTGCGAAGCTGCGCCTGCCGGTCTTGCAGGCTGCCCTTGCCGCGCCGCTGCTGCTGTCCGCCCGGACGGCCACCCTCGCCCTGCTGTCCTTCGCCTTGCTCGCCGCCGCCGTCCTGGTCGGCCTGCATGCCTTCCTGGCCGCCGCGCTGCTGCTGGCCCTGGCCCTTTTGACCGTTCTTGCCCGCGTGGGGTGATCCCTGCCCCTGCTGATCCTGCTGCGAGCCACCCTCGCCTTCCTGCTTTCGCCGCTCGCCGAAGGTATCGTCCATCAGCTGCTGCTGCTTGCCGGTGAGATCGCTGAGTTCGTTGAGCTTCTTCATCATCTGCTGGGCGCGCTGCTGCTGCGCCCGCGCTTCCGGCGAGTTCGCCGCCTGCAGGCGATCCATCAGCTCGCGCATTTCCGACAGCATTTGCTCGGCCTCTTCGCGCGAGCCCTCGCGCGCGCTCTTTTCAAGATCCTTCATCATCTGATCGAGATCTTGCTGGCCGAGCTGATCGTTTTGGTCGTTCTGCTGATCGCCGGGAGACGGGTTCTCCTTCTCGGCGTTTTTCTGCATCTCGTTGAGGTAATCGTTGAGCCGCTTCTTCAGCTCCGCCATCGCGTCCTGGATGTCCTTGTCGTCGCCCTTCTGAATGGCGTCCGAAAGTCGATCCTGTGCATCTTTCAGCGCCTTTTCCGCCTGCGAGAGATCGCCATCCTCGACCTTCAACGCGATCTGCCACAGATCCGCGATCGCCCCGTTGATCGTTTCGCGTGAGCCATCGCGATCGAGGCGGTGGAAAACCGAACGCATGCCGAGAAACACGCCGTCATCGGTGATGAAACCTTCAGGCTCCATCGTCAGAGCATCGAGTGCGCGAACGACCATCGGCCGGTAGCGCGAATCTTCTGCGAGCAGACGGCGCTGTTCGACGAGCGCGCGCGCCAAGGGATTCTTGAAGCGACGAGCAGGCAGCACGATTTGGATCGGCTTGCTGCGTCCGATCTGTCCACCGACGTCCGTCGCCTCGAGCCAAAGCTCCACGCGCTGACCGGCGAGCGGATTTTCGCCTACTTCGATCAGCGTCGACGTGTCGACCGTCTTGGCCCCGGGGCGCGGGATCTTGAGGCTCATGACCGGAGGCGGCTCCGGCGGCAACGGCGTTCCGACGATCGGCGGCGGCTGCGCCCAGGCCTTCGACGGATCGACGGGCGGCGGCGGCAGCTTGCGCACTTTCACCTCGGCGCTTTGCACGCCGTAATCATCTTCAGCCTTATAGACCACGCGCATCGAACCGCGCGGTGTCCCGCTGATGTCTTTCGTCAACGCAATCTTCGGAAGTTCGTCGGCAACGACGTCGAACGTCCATAATCCGAGCTCACGGCTGCCATTGAGCGCCCGCACGCGCGCCGACTTGCGGATCTCGTAGCGGACTTCTGAAACGTTGGATGCCCCCGCATTCGACGCGACGGCCTCTTTCGCGGGTTCGCCAGCCTTCGGCTTCTCCGGCTCGACGATGACGGGTTCTGTCGCGCCGTCGGCCAGAACCTCGAGCTTGACCCCGCTGCCATCAAAGCCGACGCCGCGCAGGGTGAGCTGGCTCTTGTCCGGCACTTCGAAGAACTTGCCGCGCTCCTGCGCGTCCTCGCTCGCCTGCTTCGATCCATCCGCAAGAAGGATCGGAGGCAGCGCGGTGTAAGGTGGTGGCGTGACCCAAGCGTCCATCCGCGCAGGCGGACCCTGCTCGGCTGAGGCAAAGCGGAATGCCGACGCCAGCCGGTCACCCAAATTGCCCGTCGTCATCGCCGCGACCGGGATGAGCAGCAGGAGCAGCAGACCGCGCAGCGCCCAGGGATCGAGCCGATCCGTTCGCGGCGCAGGATTGCCGACTTTCAGCCTTTGAATGGCGCGCGCCAAACGCTGCCGATGTGCCTCCCACAGGGCAACCGTCGCCGTATCAGATGCGCCGGACGTAAGCGTGTCTTCGTAGGATGTCGCCGGACGGTGAGGGACGCCGGAACGGCGCTCGATGCGCCGGATCGCTTCATCCCGCGTCGGCCACGGAATCCGGACCGCATAGATGATGGCGGCAATCGCCGCCGCTCCGAAGCCGAGGAGCAGGATCTTGTGCGGCAGCGGCTCGAGATTGGGCCATAGGCCAAGAAACGACAGGATCGCGAACAGCATCGCCACGCCGATGACCAGCCACAACCGCGGCCAAAGGCGTTCGAAAAACAACGCAAACGTGCTGAGACGGACTTTCCGCGCGAACGATCGCGACATCTCGGGACCGGGGTCCCTGCTCGTGGGGGCTGCCATGCAAGTTAAGCTATCACGGCCCTCCGGACCCGCACGTTAACAAAACGCAAACTTCCCCTGGTTAGGCGTGGCCAGCGCGTTACGTTCTTCCGAAGAACGTATTTGATCCCGAGAGAAATCCCCGTTCCATCAGGAGTTGCCGCAGACGTGTCAATTCGCCCGCATTTAACGAGGCAACCAGAGATTGACCGTGTTTGGTAAATGAGTATCAAGCCCAGATTGGACGCATACGGAAGTGTCCCGGCGTAGCCGACCTAGACCAAGGAAGAATAATGCTCGTTCCCACACTTGGCGACAGCGGATCAACCGTTGGCGCCCGCTTGTCTTTCGCGATTGAGAATGAGCATATTTGGCCGGCATTTCAACCAATTGTCGATATTCGATCAGGTGCGTTGCGAGGCTTCGAGGTCCTGGCGCGATGGACCGATCCGGCCCGCGGCGCGATCCCGCCCGCCGAATTCATTTTGGAACTGGAACAGCACGATCTTATTGATCGGCTCTTCAACCATCTGGTGCAGCTGGCTTGCCCCGTAGCCGCAACTTGGCCCGGCAAATTCTTCCTGGCGTTCAACCTCTCGCCTAAGCAGTTGATCCAGAACGGCTTCCCGAGGACGTTCGCCGACACCGTCCGTGTCACCGGATTTCCCCTCGACCGGTTCCAGGTCGAAGTTACCGAAGGTTCGCTGATCTCCGACGAGGAGGCGGCCTACGCCCACGTCGCGGAACTCGATGGCATGGGGATCAAAGTCGCACTCGACGATTTCGGCACCGGCTATTCGAGCCTTGCCCGGCTCGAAGCGTTTCCCTTCCGCAAGCTCAAGATCGACGCCCGCTTCGTTCGCGCGCTTCACCGCGACCGAAGCAAGAGGCGCATCGCCGCCGCCATCATCGGCCTTGGGCAGAGCCTTGCCATCACGGTCGTCGCCGAAGGCGTGGAAACACCCGAAGAGGAGGCCGTGCTGCGCGAACTGGGCTGCGATTTGGGACAAGGCTGGCTGTACGGTAAGCCCATGGCGCCTGCAGACGCGCGGCGCGCCCTCGATGAGTTTGCGTCCGGCGAAGAGACGAGCGAACCGCTCGACGATTCCCCCTTCCAGCAGCTGCACCAGCTCGCCACGCTCTACAAGCAGGCACCGGTCGGCCTCTGCTTTTTGGATATGAACTTCCGCCACGTTCGCGCCAACGACAGGTTCGCAAGCATTCACAACATGACGGGCCTCGAACTCGAAGGCAAAACCATTTGGGACGTGATGAGCGGCCCGACCTTGGCGACCGTGAAGCGCATCCTCGACCAATCGAAGCTGAGCGATGACCCGATCACCGAAAGCTACATATTCGGCGACAGGCACTTGCGCGTGATCTGCACCCGCGTCGTCGATCTCGCCGGCGAAGTGATCGGGTTTTCAGGTGTCAGCATCGATACCGAAGCCCCGTCTGAAACCTGCTTGCGCGTGCTCGACAGCGCGATGGCCTTTAGGAAGCACCCGCCCACACTTCGCCGTTGCCCTGGCTGCAGCGGCAATCCGCAATCGCCAGCAAGCGCCTTACAGAACTGAGCGGCGCGCCTGTAGAATCAAACGTTCCAATGAAAACAGGCCGGAATCGCTCCCGGCCTGCATTCTCGATTCGCTGCAATTTTTATTTGCGCCAAGCGTCCTCGTTGGCGCCCGACCAAGTGTCGGCCTCACGCGCTGGAGGAGCTTTCGGCATGGTCGCCCCCGACGGCTTGCGGTTAAAAAATTTCTTCTTCAAGCCGCTACCTGAAGCGCCCAGAAGCCCGCGTCCGCCGGTGCTATCTCCCATCGCCGCGCGCGTTTCTGGCGAGAATTTTTCGTTATCGACGAACATTCGCCTCGCGGAAACGGACGGGGCAGCGGCGTAGACGGCATTTGCTTCGGCCATCGCATCCATTGATGCCCTCAGACAGGCTTGGTCGACTGCTATGCTCGCAACGTTTGCAGATTGCACACCCATGCGAATGCCTTCACGCGCGCTCTCGAGCCCAGCGCCGAGAAAGAGCACCAGCCAGCCCTTCTTCTGACGCTCATCGAGAAGCGCTTTGATGCTTTCATAGGTATGCTTGCGGCTCGAATTCTCTAATCCGTCCGTCACGACCACCAGGATTGCGTTGTCGTCACGCGCGCGTCGATCGAGACCGTCGATTCCCCGTCCGACCGCGTCCAGCAGGGGCGTGCCGCTGCGTGGCTCGAATTCGTCGCGTGCGATGTCCCTCGTCGCGACGAGGTCGCCGCGCCGAATGACGTCGTAGGCCTCGGTATCGAAGATTGCGAGTTCGAAATCAGAATCTTTCAGGTTTTGATCGGCGCGGGTCTTGGTCAGGTAGGCGTTCACGCTTTCGATTGTGGCGTCGCGGCAGGCGTCCATCGACCCGGATCGGTCGAGAACCATCGTGATAGCGGTCTTGGTCGGCTTCGAAGTGGACTGAGCTTCCGGTGTATCTTCCGTCATGTCGTCGTCCTTTCAGCTTTCCCAGATGTCCTTGTCGCTCTTGAGCATCCGGGTGATGGCCGCCAGTTTTCCCTCCGACGCGCGCAATCGCGTCTGGAGGTCGGCGACCTCCGTGTCGACGGGGTTTGCAAACAGCAGGGACGGATCGAGACGAACCTCTTCGCAGGCCACTAGAAATTGCCTGAGCGTCATATCGGTGGCGCCGTTCTCGATGCGCGAATATTGGCTGTTCGATAGCCCCATCGCATCTGCGACTGTCGATTGCGTCAGACCTGAAAGCTTGCGCGCATTCGCAAGCCGCTCGCAGATCTCTGCGATGCGGTCATCGATGCTTTTAGGCTTCGGGCGCTTCGACATGAATTGCATGTAGTGCAATTCGAGTTTGCGTCAAGTGCAAACAGAAAAAACGCGATAAAAACTTTTTTGGCCTAAAGCCACGGTGGCAGATGATCGGCGGACATCAGATCGTCATAGCTGGGTCTTGGCCGGACGACCGCGTAGGCGTCCCCGTTGACGAGAACTTCTGGCACCAGCAGACGGCTATTGTATGTCGATGACATCACCGCGCCGTACGCGCCCGCTGTCATCACCGCGATGAGATCACCGGGTCCGACCGGCGGTAACGTCCGGTCCTCCGCGAGAAAATCTCCCGTTTCGCAGACCGGGCCGACAATATCCTGCTGGATCGGCGAGAGGTCGCTACACGCCTCCCGCACCGGCCAGATGTCGTGATAGGCCTCATAGAGCGTTGGCCGAATGAGGTCGTTCATGGCGGCATCCACGATCGTGAAAGTCTTGTCGGCGCCTTCCTTGACGTAGATGACCTTCGTCACGAGCACGCCGGCGTTGCCCACGATCATGCGGCCCGGCTCCATGACGATCTTGAGACCGAGGCTGCCGAGCTGCTCCTTCACCACGGCCGCGTATTCGTCCGGCGTCGGGGGAATATCGTTCGCGCCACGGTAGGGCACGCCAAGTCCGCCGCCTATGTCGAGATGCTCGAGCGCCAGACCGTGCGCCTTGAGATCGCGCGCGAGATCCGCCATCAGCCGAAAGGCGTCCCGGAATGGCGCGAGATCGGTGATCTGGCTGCCTATGTGCATATGAATGCCGGAGATCTTGATGCCCGGCAGCTTAGCGGCCTCGGCGTAAAGACGGCGCGCATCGACGTAAGGCACGCCGAACTTGTTCTCCGCCTTGCCGGTGGAGATCTTCGCATGTGTTTTAGCGTCGACGTCCGGATTGACCCGGATCGCAATTGACGCGGTTTTGCCGGCAGCGCTCGCGACGTCGCTGAGGGCTTGAAGCTCGGGCTCGCTCTCGACATTGAAGCCGAGAATGCCCTGTTCGAGCGCGTAGCCCATTTCATCCCGCGTCTTGCCGACACCCGCGAAGATGATCTTCGATGCCGGAACGCCGGCGGCGCGCGCGCGGCGCAGCTCACCTTCCGAGACGACATCCATGCCCGCGCCGAGCTGCGCCATCGTCTTCAGCACGGCCTGGTTCGAGTTGGCTTTAACGGCAAAGCAGATGAGCGCGTTCTGGCCAGCGAACGCTTTGGCCAGAACCTCGTAGTGCCGAACGAGCGTTGCCGTCGAATAGCAATAGAACGGAGTTCCGACCTCCGCAGCGACCTGCGCGAGGCTCACATCCTCCGCATGGAGGATACCTGCCTTGTAGTGGAAATGATGCATGGAAACGCTTCTAGCGGATGAGAAGCATCCGCTTCACCGGAAAATGCCCGAAAGGTCAAGCTGTCGTTGCGGCTGCCGGATCAACAGCCAGCCGCTAGCGCAGCAACGGGTCCAGAATGAAGGACTCGTGCGGCTTCGGCGGCGCGTCCGAATTCTTGCCCGGATCCGCAGCGTTGGCCGACTTCGCTTCACCTGCCGCCTTGGCGCCCGGCGGCGGCTCCAGCGGTCCCTTGACGCCACAGCCCGCAAGCCCGATTGCCGCGGCGCTGAGAAGTGCCACGGTCATCAACGTTTTCGAGCTGCGCAAAAGCGCGGCCATGCTGAAATCACTCCCAAACCCCGTCAGCCCGCTGCTGCAGGCTACCGTCCCAGAATTTTTAGACCTTCCCGCGTCCCTTTTCCAACCTGCGAAGCCACTGACGCGCCATTTTGACGACGTTCTGTGGCGCGGTTCCCCCATAGCTGGTCCGGCTTTTCACCGAATTCTCCACAGACAGCACCGAGAATACGGCTTTTGTGATGCGCGGCTCGACCTTTTGCATCTCTTCGAGTGAAAGCTGATCGAGAT
This sequence comes from Hyphomicrobium sp., assembly GCF_003987855.1. Taxonomy (GTDB): domain Bacteria; phylum Pseudomonadota; class Alphaproteobacteria; order Rhizobiales; family Hyphomicrobiaceae; genus Hyphomicrobium_B. The sequence goes on along the minus strand of NZ_RXIZ01000013.1, from coordinate 44,024 downwards.
CGATTCCCTTCGTCTCGGCCGCCTTGACGATCGAACCGGTGACGTGATGCGCCTCCCGGAACGGCATCTTCAGCTCCCGCACCAGCCAGTCTGCCAGATCGGTCGCAGTCGAATAGCCCCGCCCGGCCGCCGCCCGCATGGCGTCGACGTTGGGCTCCAGATCGGCGACCATGCCAGCCATCGCCGCCATGACGAGACGCAGGCTCGACAGCGCGTCGAACGTCGTTTCCTTGTCTTCCTGCATGTCCTTTGAATAGGCGAGCGGAAGACCTTTCATCACGATGACCAGGCCTTGGAATGCCGCGGCGATGCGCCCGACCTTGGCGCGGGCAAGCTCGGCGGCATCCGGATTGCGCTTCTGCGGCATGATCGACGACCCTGTCGTGAAGCGATCCGACAGCTTCACGAAGCCGAACTGCGGCGTCATCCAGATCACGATCTCTTCGGCGAGGCGGGAGAAATGCACGGCCGTGATGGTCGCGGCCGCCAGCGTTTCCATCGCAAAGTCGCGATCCGACACGCCGTCGAGCGAATTGGCCATCGGCCGGTCGAATCCGAGCGCTTCCGCCGTTTTCTCACGATCGATCGGGAATGACGTGCCGGCGAGCGCCGCCGACCCGAGCGGGCTTTCATTGAGCCGCTTGCGCGCATCCGCGAACCGGCCGCGATCGCGCGCGATCATCTCGACGTACGCCAATAGATGATGACCGAACGTCACAGGCTGGGCAGGTTGCAGATGCGTAAAACCCGGCATGACCGTGCCGGCATGCTTTTCCGCCTTATCGGCAAGAGCCCACTGCACTTTTTCCAGCGCGGTATCGATGCCGTCGACGGCATCGCGCACGAACAAGCGGAAATCGGTCGCCACTTGGTCGTTGCGCGAGCGCGCGGTGTGAAGGCGCCCTGCCGCCGGGCCGATCATATCCTTGAGCCGGCTTTCGACGTTCATGTGGACGTCTTCGAGAGCCCTGGAGAACTCGAACGTGCCCGCGTCGATCTCCGCCTTGATCTTGTCCAAGCCCTTTGTGATCTCACGCGCATCCGCTTTCGTGATAATGCCGGCTTCCGCCAGCATCTCGGCGTGCGCCTTCGAGCCGCGAATGTCCTGGGGTGCAAGCGCCTTGTCGAACCCGATCGAGGCATTTATCTCCTGCATGATCTCCGCAGGAGACATTGCAAAACGGCCACCCCACATGGCGTTGGCGGGCTTGTCGGTCACGAACGGCTCCGTAGTCGAATAGCGAACAAGGTTACCAGGTGGCAGCGAGAAATGCGGCACGGCCCTCGAGGGCTCTTTGGATTGTGGCGCTCTCGGCGCTGCTCGGGTTCGGCGCCGTATACGTTATCGGGGGCCGGTTCGACAACGGAGGCCCGGCAAATTCTGGCGCTGTCGCCCAGAATATGTCGGCTCCTGAGGTCGGCGCATCGGGAGACGCGTCATTTAAGCTCGGCGAAATGGCAGCTTTCGTCACGAAGAAATCACCTGAGGCGCTCCCCGACATCACCTTCCAGGACGCGGCGGGCAAGGAGATCCACCTCTCGAGCCTCAAGGGCAAGACCGTCCTCCTCAATCTCTGGGCCACGTGGTGCGGGCCTTGTCGCGAGGAAATGCCGGCGCTGAACAACCTCCAGAAGGAGCTTGGCAGCGATAAGTTCGAGGTGATCGCCCTGAGCCTCGACCGCGCGGGCTACGAAGCCTCGCGCAAGTTCCTGGATGACCTGAAAGCCAATGACGTGAAGCTCTACGCCGACCCGACCGCCAAGCAGGGCATGGCTCTGAAGCTCATCGGCATGCCGACCACCATCCTGATCAACAAGGACGGCTTGGAGGTCGGCCGCATCGCCGGCGAGGCAAAATGGGACTCCGCTGACGCCAAGAAGCTGATCCAGGAAACGATCAACTAAGTCGGGTGATGGCATCAATTGTCATCCCCGGCTTGTCCTGGGATCCAACTGGCATCAGCGCGGCCCAAAATAGATCCTCGGCATAAAGCCGAGGATGACAGTTCAGAACGTTGGGATTTCCGCAAAACCGCGAGCGCCCCGGAGTGGATTATCCGGGACAGCGCATTTACGGCACACGTGGAACCTAAGCTCGATGTCTTAGGAGGCGGGTCACTTACTTCTTCTTCGTCTTCTGCGTCAGCGCCGATGCGGCTGCGGACTTGGCGGCCTTACTGGCGGACTTGCTGCGCAGGACTTTGGATGCTTCCTTTGCGACGCGGGCGCTCGTCGTTTCGGTGCTTCCCTTCTGCGTCAACGCCGAAGCCGCAACCGATTTTTCCATCTTGCTCGCCGACTTGCTTCGCAGGACCTTCGAGGCCGCCGACGCAACCTTTTTGCTTGTGCTTTCCGATTTCGCCATGGACTTCGCTTTCTTGTTGAAGCGGCCGCGGAGGCGCGGTCCGACGGGGGCGAACCTTGCCAGATTCGAATGACGGGCGAAATCATCCGCCTGCCGAAAAGGTGAGTCGCCTGCCGCCAGGCGCCACGCAACTGCGCGGTAGCCGCGCTCCCACCGAATTGACACCCCGCCCCCGAGAGGCGACAAGCGCCTCTCAAAAGACGCCAGCAGCATCGGAGACTTCCTTCCCATGGCCCACGACGACCTGAAATCCACGATCGAGACGGCCTGGGAGACCCGAGACGGCATTTCTTTCGAAACAATAGGCGCCGTTCGCGACGCGGTCGAAACCGCACTGAACCTTCTCGATAAAGGTGAGGCGCGCGTCGCCGAAAAAGTAAATGGCGCCTGGACCGTCAATCAGTGGCTCAAGAAGGCCGTGCTCCTGTCGTTCCGTCTCAATGACATGGAAACGATCTCGGGCGGCCCGGCAGGCAGCTTCTACTGGGATAAGGTGCCGCCGAAGTTCGCCGGCTGGACCGAAGCCGATTTCCGCAAGGGCGGCTTTCGCGTGCTGCCCGGCGCTATCGTCCGCCGCTCCGCCTATATTGCCCCGGGCGCCGTCCTGCTGCCCGCCTTCGTCAACCTCGGCGCCTACGTCGATAGCGGCACGATGGTGGACACCTGGGCGACGGTCGGCAGCTGCGCGCAGATCGGCAAGAACTGCCACATCTCCGGCGGCGCCGGCATCGGCGGCGTGCTCGAACCGCTCCAGGCCGGACCGGTCATCATCGAGGACAATTGCTTCATTGGCGCCCGCGCGGAAGTCGCCGAGGGCGTCGAGGTCGGCGAAGGCTCGGTCCTGTCGATGGGCGTCTATCTCGGCGCCTCGACGACGATCATCGACCGCGCCACGGGCGAAAAGTTCTTTGGCAAGGTCCCGCCGTACTCGGTCGTCGTGTCCGGCACGATGCCAGGAAAGCCGCTTCCCAATGGCGAACCCGGCCCCAACCTCTATTGCGCCGTGATCGTCAAACGCGTCGATCAGAAGACCCGTTCGAAGACCAGCATCAACGAACTTTTGCGGGATTGATCGTGACAACGCGCCGGAATTATCGCGCACTCGATGCGGGCCGGATAATCGAGAGCCTTGAGCTTCTCGTCCGCCGCATCGAGGAGCGTTTTCCGCGCGCCGGCCTCGCCGACGTTTGCCGCGAACTCGTCGACCTCGCGAAAGAAACGACGGTCAAGACGCGCAAGATCACCCGCCCGCACCTCTTCCTCCGCTTCATCATCTGGGTCGCGATCACCGCGGGTCTCGGTCTCCTTATAGCCGTTGCCCAGCTGATCTTCTCGGGCACAAAAGCGACCGACGATCTCTACGGCACGCTGCAGGGCATCGACTCCGGTTTCAACATCGTCGTGCTCATGGGAGCGACGCTTTTCTTCGTCTCCTCACTCGAGACGCGTTGGAAGCAGCGCTCCGCTTTGAAGGCAATCCACGAGTTTCGCTCAATCGTCCACGTCATCGACATGCACCAACTGACGAAGGACCCGAGCATGATGGGTGCCGCGCGCACGTCAAGTTCGCCCGATCGCGACCTCACGCCGTTCGAGTTGGTGCGCTATCTCGATTACTGTTCCGAGATGCTTTCGCTCACCGCGAAACTCGCCTCGCTCTACGCCGAGAAGCTGAGCGATCCGGTGATCATCGATACCGTCGGCGACATCGAGCGATTGACCTCCGACCTTTCAGGCAAGATTTGGCAGAAGATCACAATCGTCCAGAGCCTAGAAGGCCGCGACATCCCGTTGCCATCTGTCGAGCAGCTCATTAACAATCCCACAGCATCATGACCCTCGTCCCAACAGACCCCGTCGCACTCGCGCAGGCGCTGATCCGCTGCGAGAGCGTGACACCGGATGAAGCCGGCGCGCTGACGCTGTTGCAGAACGTGCTCGAGCCCGCGGGCTTCACGTGCCATCGTCTCGTATTTTCCGAGCCGGGAACCCCTGACGTCGACAATCTCTATGCGCGGCTTGGCAACGGGCGCCCGCATCTCTCGTTCGCCGGCCACACCGATGTCGTACCCGTCGGCAACGCGGCCGCCTGGACCGTGCCGCCGTTCGCAGGCGACGTCCGCGACGGCATTCTCTACGGGCGGGGCGCCGTCGACATGAAGGGCTGCATCGCCGCGTTCGTGGCGGCGACCCTGAAATACATCCATCATTTTAACGGCCTGCCCAGGGGTTCGCTGTCGTTCATCATCACGGGTGACGAGGAAGGCGCCGCCATCAACGGCACGATGAAAATTCTCGACTGGTTGAAGGCGCGCGACGAAGTGATCGACGCCTGCCTCGTCGGCGAGCCATCGAACCCCACCGCTCTCGGCGACGAAATTCGCATTGGCCGGCGCGGCTCATTGACGATCGATCTTGTGGTTCACGGCAAGCAGGGACACTCGGCCTATCCGCAGTTGGCAGACAATCCGGTGCCGAAACTTGCTCGCATCATCGATCGCTTGTCGACCACCACGCTCGATGAGGGCACGGAAGCCTTCCAGCCGTCGAACCTGCAGGTGACCGTCATTTCGGTTCCCAATACGGCAACCAACGTAATCCCTGGCCGCGCCGTGGCGCGCGCAAACATCCGCTATAACGATTTCTGGACGCGGGCCAAAATCGAGGAATGGGTTCGCGACAATGTCGCTGCCGCGGCAGACGAGGTCGGCGCTAAATACGATCTGGAATTCTCCGGCACCGGCGATGTCTTCCTCACCAAACCAGGACCGCTCGTATCGACGCTGAAGGATGCGGTGAAATCGATCACCGGACGCACGCCAGCGCTGACGACCGGCGGCGGCACATCGGATGCGCGCTTTATCAAGGACATTTGTCCCGTGGTTGAGTTTGGTCTCGTCAACGCCACCATCCATCAGGTCGACGAAAACACCAGCGTTTCCGACCTCGAAACGCTGACGACGATCTACGAGCGCTTCATCACGAATTATTTCCGCAACGGCTGACGGACGCCCGCGAGGAAATGGCAGATTGAAAATAAAAAAGGCTGCCGTGACCTCCGGCAGCCTTTCGCAATTCTACGCCAAATAGGCTTAGATCGACTCTTTCAGCTCTTTCGCAGCGCGGAAAGCGATCTTCTTCGAAGCCTTGATCTTGATGGCTTCGCCCGTGGCCGGGTTGCGGCCCATGCGCGCCGGGCGCTTGCGAACCTGCAGCACGCCAAGACCGCCGATGCGGATACGCGCGCCTTTCTTCAGGTGCTTGGAAATCTGAGCGACGAGGTCTTCGAGAAGCGCGACCGACTGCTTCTTCGGAATCTCATGCGTTTCTGCCAGCGTCGCAGCGATGTGCTTCAGAGTAACGGTATCAACTTTCGCTTTAACTGGTGCTTTTGCTGCCTTAGCCGGCGCGGCTGCTTTTGCCATTGTTTTCCCTCTCAATGCGATTTCGAATCGCTTTCCGATCAGACACTACATCGTCGAAGCCCAAAAACACGCTGTTTTGCGGCCTTTTTCGAATGAAGCCGCCGAAAAGAGCAGCATTTGTGGCCCGAATGCAAGCGCGACATTTGGCTTTCGCGCAAAAAAGACGCCAAAATCGCAGATTTTGGCGTCAGTTCGGGAGGGACGATGCGGAGAGAGGAGAAAAAAGGTCAGGCGAACGTGATCACGCTGCCGCCGGTGACATCGATTGTTTGCCCCGTAACCCAGCGCGAATCCGGTCCAGCCAGAAACGCAACGACGTCCGCGACATCGTCCGGCTGCCCGATCCGCTTCAGCGCCTGCTTGCTGATCGCGAATGCCTGACCCTCCGCGTTGTTCACGAAGTCGGCAGCCATATCTGTATTGATGACGCCCGGCGCGACCGTGTTGACTGTGATGCCGCGCGGGCCGAGTTCGACCGCCAACGATTTCGCTAGGTTGTCGAGCGGAGCTTTCAGCATCGAATAGGCGGCAACTGCCGGGAGCGGCGTGCGGACGACCCCTGAGGACGTCGAGATGATGCGGCCGTTGTCGCGCAGACGCTTCACCGCTTCTTGCGTGATGAGAAAGAGAGATCTGACGTTCACAGTGTAGATCTCATCGAGGATCTCTTCCGTCGTATCCGCAAAATTGACGAACGGCGCGATACCGGCGTTATTGACGAGAATGTCGAATTTCGTGTCTCCGGTCCGCTGCTTCAATTCCTGATCTACAGCGGCAAACAGCGCCTGAGCCGCGCCTTTCTTGGCTAGATCGGCGCCGACTGCGAAAGCATCGCCCCCTGCAGCCTTGATCTTTGCCACGACTTCTTCCGCTGGCCCTTTACTTTTTCCGTAGTGGACAGCAACGAGGGCGCCCTTCGCAGCCAGCGTCTCAGCGATGCTTCGTCCGATGCCACGGCTGGCTCCGGTGACGACGGCAATTTTTCCCGAAAGAGATTTGGACATGATCTTCTCGCAACATTTTGAACGACCGTCCTTCAGAGTAGGCCGGCCAATCGGATGGCAGGCGCCCCGGACAACAGGCAGATAATGCCTAAGTTCCGTAGTTCAAGATTTTCGAACTATTGAAAGTTCACTTTTCCGTGGCTATCTCTGTGCCTATGCAGAGGCCATTTGTTCATCCAGCGGTCGAGGACGTGACCCTCGAGAGCATCCTTTATGCGCTCGCCGATCCGACGCGGCTCGAGATCGTGAAGAAGCTCGCGGGCGGCAGCTGTGGAATGAACTGCTCGATGGCGGCGCCCGCCGACTTGCCAAAATCGACGCAGTCGCACCATTTCCAGGTGCTGCGCGAAGCCGGGCTCATTCGCTCGGAGCGGCGTGGCACGGAAGTCGTCAATGCTCTGCGTTGCGCCGAGTTGGAAAAGCGCTTCCCCGGCGTGATCGCCTCGATCCTGAAGGCCAGCGAGAAGACGAAGAAGCGCTGACCTCAGTTCTGCCGGCGCGCGGAACGCAACGGGGCCGGCCGTGGCGGCCGGCTGCCCGTGGGGGAGACCGCCGAGGCCTAACGAAAATGCTTCGACAGCTTCAGGCCCTGGCCCTGATAGTTGGATTTCAGCCCCTGGCCATAGAGCGTCTTTGGCGTTTCGATCATGCGTTCATAGATCAGCCGGCCGATGATCTGCCCATCTTCGAGAATGAACGGCACCTTGTGCGAACGCACTTCGAGCACAACGCGCGAGCCATTTCCTCCCGCCGCCGCATGCCCGAAACCAGGGTCCATGAACCCCGCATAGTGCACGCGGAATTCGCCGACGAGGGGATTGAACGGCACCATTTCCGCCGCATGCGTCGGCGGCACGTGCACGGCCTCCTTCGACGCCAGGATATAGAATTCATCCGGGTCGAGGATCAGCCGGTGCTTGTCCTTGACGAAAATCGGATCCCAGTAATCTTCGAGTGGATACGCGCCGATGCGATCCACATCGACAACGCCCGTATGGCGGCGCGCCCGAAAGCCGACGAGCCCCTTGTCGTCACCCGCCAGATCAACCGTCAGCGCGATGCCGCCGGAAATGTCGGCGTTATCCGCCGAGACCAGCCGCTCGCGCGACTGCAGCTCGCGCAAGACATCGTCGCTATCGGCCGCCGGTCCGTTCCGAAAGCGGATCTGCGACAGGCGGGAGCCTTTGCGCACCACGATCGGAAACGTCTGCGGACAGATTTCCGCATAAAGCGGGCCTGCATACCCACGCGGGATTTGGTCAAATGCGCCAACGCCGTCGGCAATGACGCGCGTGAATACGTCGAGCCGGCCCGTCGAGCTTTTCGGATTGGCTGACGCTTCGACATCCGGCGGCAACGCCAGCGTTTCGAGCAGCGGCACGATATAGACGCAGCCCGTTTCCAGCACCGCGCCTTGGCTGAGGCTGATCGTATGAAGGGCAAGATCATCGAGCTTGCCCTGCACCCGTCCGCCCGGACGTGGCAGAAAGCTTGCGCGGACGCGGTAGGCGACCGCACCGAGCCTCAAGTCGAGGCTCGCAGGCTGAACCTGCCCCTCGGCCGCCGGCTCAGCCAGCATGACTTCGCCATCCGCAATCATGCGCGAAATGCTTTGCGACGGCAGAATACCGATGACGCGCTCGGGACGCTTCTGCGTCCCGACTATCTTTTCAGGTTTGCTCATTCGTTTCGGCACGGCCCCCTCGGAGACGGTCTAGAGCAGCCACGAACCTTCGCCAAGGGCGACAGAGCCCATGATACACCCTTTGCGCCCTTGCGAAGGGCGCCTCTTGACGCCATGCGCCACCGGCGCTAAGCCCCAACCACTTTCCGTGGTCCTTTGGCCGGCCGGCTTGCAGCCACGTTAAACAAGTCGCTAAAGAGGCCGTGTGCGCACCCGGTTTCCCGCGCCCGGCCTTTCGTCAGCCGGCGCATCGGACCGGGATTTTTGTTGCACGAGAGACCAAGCCCATGGCGAACGACGAAAAATTTCCAAACAACAATCCGGCCTGGCGTCCAGAAACTGCGCTCGTGCACGCGGGTATCACCCGTTCGAACTGGGGCGAGACGTCGGAAGCCCTCCACCTGACGCAAGGCTTCGTCTACGACAGCGCCGAGCAGGCGGAAGCCCGCTTCAAGCAGGAAGATCCAGGCTTCCAGTACACGCGCTTCGGCAATCCGACGATCTCGATGTTTGAGGATCGCTTGAAGATCTTCGAGGGCGCAGAGGAATGCCGCGCGACGGCAACCGGCATGGCGGCCGTCACCGCCGCTGTCCTGTCGTATGTAAAAACCGGCGATCACGTCGTCGCCGCCCGGGCGCTGTTCGGTTCCTGCCGCTACATCATCGAGACGTTGTGTCCGCGCTTCGGCATCGAAGCGACGCTGATCGACGGCAAGGACCTCGATGCCTGGAAATCGGCGATCCGCCCGAACACCAAGATGTTCTTCTTCGAGACGCCCTCGAACCCGACGCTGGAGCTCGTCGACATCGCCGCCGTCGCCAAGATCGCCCGCGACAACGGCATCATCAGCATCGTCGACAACGTCTTCGCGACGCCGATGCTGCAGCGTCCCCTCGCCTTGGGCGCGGACATCGTCGTCTATTCGACGACCAAGCACATCGATGGCCAGGGCCGTTGCCTCGGCGGCGCCGTGCTGGGCAAAACGGAATTCGTCGGCAAGTACGTGCAGGAATGGCTGCGTCAGACCGGCCCCTCCATGAGCCCGTTCAACGCCTGGGTCATGCTCAAGGGTCTCGAAACGTTGCCGATCCGCGTCAAGGCGCAATGCGCGACGGCCGCCTCGATCGCCGATACGCTGTCGGGCTTGAAGGGCGTCACCCGCGTGATCTACCCCGGCCGCGCCGATCATCCGCAAGCGGCCCTAGCGGCAAAGCAGATGCCGGGCGGCGGCCAGATGGTCGCTTTCGAGGTCGAAAACGGCAAGCAAGGCGCGTTCCGGTGCCTTAACGCCCTGCGTTTGATCCGCATTTCCAACAATCTCGGCGACGCCAAGAGCCTCGTGACGCATCCAGCCACAACGACGCACTTTAAGCTAACTCCAGCACAACGCTCGGAACTCGGCATTAGTGATGGTATGATCCGTCTTTCGATCGGGCTTGAAGCGGCCGAAGATTTGGCGGACGATCTTGCGAAGGCGGTCAAGACGGTTACGGGGTGACGGGACATCATGAGTAAAAGTACGCCGACATCGACGTCGAAGAGGGCGGCAGCTGCTGCCTTCCAGCCTTACGAAGCGACCACGCGGGGCATCCGCATCCGCGTCGAGCCCAAGTACATGGAAGATCAGTCGTCGCCCGAGGACAGCCATTTCGTCTGGTCGTACGCGGTCGAGATTTCCAACGACGGCAGCGAGACGGTTCAGCTCAAGTCGCGCATGTGGCGGATCACCGACGCACACGGCCGAACCGAGGAAGTACGCGGCGCTGGCGTTGTCGGCCAGACACCGGTCATCGAACCCGGTAAAGCCTTTCACTACACGTCCGGCTGCCCGTTGAAGACGCCGCAAGGCATCATGGTCGGCAGTTATCAGATGTCGGACGAAGCCGGACAGTTGTTCGACGTCGCTATTCCCGCGTTCTCGCTCGACAGCCCGTATACACGCCGCAGCATGAACTGACCGGCACCAGCCGATGAGCGCAGCACCAGGCCCGATCTATACGCCCGTCGAACTGCTCGCGCGCTTGGTTTCCTTCGATACGACAAGCTCGAAGAACAATCTGGGCCTCATTGCTTTCGTCGAGGACTACCTGGCGCAACATGGCGTCGCCTCGCGCCGCATCGTCAGCAGCGACGGACAGAAAGCGTCCCTCTACGCCACGATTGGACCGGCCGATGAGGGCGGCGTCGCGCTGTCCGGCCACACCGATGTCGTGCCTGTCGAGGGTCAGCAATGGACCAGCGATCCCTTCACGCTGCGCGCCGACGACGGCAAGCTCTATGCGCGCGGCTCTGCCGATATGAAGGGCTTTCTTGCCGCCGCGCTGGCCGCTGTGCCGGACTACAAGACGCGCCGTCTCAACAAGCCCATCCATCTCGCTTTCTCATATGATGAGGAAGTTGGTTGCATCGGCGTTCGCCCGATGATCGCCGAACTCGGCAAGGACTTGCCGAAGCCTCGCATGGTGATCGTCGGTGAGCCGACGAGCATGCGGGTCGTCGATGCGCATAAAGGCCCTGTGCGTTGGCAGGTGGACGTCAAAGGCCGCGCTGCCCACTCCAGCATGGCGCACCTCGGCGTCAACGCCGTCACTTACGCCACGCGTCTCATCAGCGAACTCGAGCGCATCGAAGAAGAACTGAAGCAGCGCGTGCTCGATGTCCGCTTCGAGCCACCCTATTCGACGCTCCAGGTGACGACGATCGAGGGCGGCACCGCCACCAACATCGTGCCGGTCGCCTGCACGTTCGTTTTCGATATCCGCGCACTTCCCGGCCTAGAGCCGGACGAGATCGAGACGCGGTTGCGGCGCTACGCTGAAAAGCGCTGTCTTCCCGAGATGCACGCGATTGCCCCCGAGGCCGACATTCACATCGAACGCGTCAACGCCGTTCCCCCGTTCGGCGCCGAGCGCACGTCCGAAGTCGTGGCGCTGGCTCTGAAACTCACGGGCCAGAATGAGACCTACGGCGTCTCGTACGGAACGGAAGCGGGCCTTTTTCAGGAAGCTGGCGCCCCTGCCGTCGTCTGCGGCCCCGGAAGTATCGCCCAGGCCCACACTGCCGATGAATGGATCGACGAAAGCCAGATTGCTCAGTGCATGCTCTTCCTCGATCGCCTCGGCGACTGGGCCGAGGGCTGACGGTCAGGAAAAAGTCGACGTTGGTGCAAGGACTTGACCGCGTCTGGATACCGTGTGGCGTTCCCGTGACACTCTCCGCGACAAGTTGAGCGAACGCACGACTTTTTGCAGCAACCGCCGTGCTTCCGACTCACTCTTCGGCATACCAATTCGATCCGAGCTGCCGAGCCTCGCAATCATTAGAGACGCCAATGTCCATTCGCCGTCCCCTGCTGCCAGTTGCCGCCTGCGCGATCTCCGCCGGCCTGGCGCTTTCCGCTTGCTCGACAGCATCCGTGCCGACCATCGGCTCGATCAATCCTTTTAGTAGCGGCAGTTCGATCTCTGAAATCGACCGCGCCTATTTGCAGGCGGCGGGAAGTTGGGATCTCAATCACGACAACGTCGTGACCTGCAATGAATGGAAATCTTACGCCGAGGATCTGTTCAACAGCGCCGATACCGACCACGACGACTCGCTGGACGCCACCGAGTGGCAGAACCTGACGAAGATCGACAAGATGTTCGTCACCGCCGATCTCAAATACTTCGACGCCAACGGCGACGGTAAGGTCACGCGCCAGGAATTCGTCGACAAGCCCAACCCGGCGTTCGTGCTGATGGACAAGGCCGGCAAGTGCTCGCTCGATGCCAATCAGATCGCGAGCGCGCGCTCGAAGACCGAGTACGATCTCTCCGGCAACAAGCCGCAGAACAGCGACCCGCGCGAACAGGGCGGTGACGTCGGTAAGGCTGCAAACGGTGGACTTGGACGCTGATGCTTTTTACTCAGGAAGCCACCGCTCAGCGGCTCGCTTCCTGCAGTTCGTCGAGCGAGAAGACATAGCGCGCGGTACAGAACTCGCATGTGACGACGATTTTTCCATTGTCGTCGCGCATGTCTGAAAGTTCGCCCGCGCCGAACGCCAACAGAACATTCTCCACTTTCTCGCGGCTGCAGCGGCAGAATGCTGAAAGCGGAATGATGCGCTCGACCGACACCGCTTCTTCGTGAAACAAACGCAGCAGAAGCCTCTCGACCGTCAGCGCGGGGTCGAGCAGTTCGTGATCTTCGACGGTTGCTGCCAGCATCTCGACACGCTTCCAGGCATCGTCGCTGACCTCCGGCTCGTCGTCCGGCGAGGCACCGAGACTTTGGACCATCAGGCCGCCAGCGCGCCGATGCCACCGCGTTTGCGGCTGCGGCTCCTTCCTGGAACCAACGTATTGCTCCGCGACCGCCGAACGAATGAACGTCGGTAGATTCTCGCGTTGCTGGAAATAAGCGGCCACCGTCGCTGACAACGGCGCATCCTCGAACGCGAGGACACCTTGATAGCGTTCCTCGCCTGGTCCGGAATCGAGCGTAATGGCGAGATGTCCGTCACCCAGCGCCGCTGAGATGTTCGCCCGCGCCGATGCCTTCGCCAGCTCTTCCAGCTTCGCCCCGTCGTAACGGGCGTAGCCGCGCAGCTTCCCGCTTGCCGCATAATCTGCAACCAGGATCGACACGGCTCCGTTCGATCGCATCATCAAGTTGAGGTTGCCGCCCTGCGGCAGCGCCGAACCGCAGAGCGCCGCGAGCGCCAGCGCTTCCGACAGTGCGCGCCCGGGAAGATCCGGCATCGCATGCGGAGCTACGATCGCGTCGAGCGCCGCCCCGAGTCTCACAAGGCGGCCACGAATGTTCGAGTTCTGCGTGCGAAATGCGACGACGACATCATCCGAGGGGATCTGAGGCCGCCCCGGCGGAACATCAACCGGCATCGGAGGACCTCTCCATCAGGCGCCGAAACACCACGCAAGAATGGCTTTCTGAGCGTGCAAACGGTTTTCAGCCTCGTCGAATATAACCGACTGCGGGCCTTCGAGCACGTCCTCCGTCACTTCATGCCCGCGATAGGCGGGCAGGCAATGCATGAAGATGGCGTTCTTCGCGGCCTTGCGCATCAGCTTCTCATCGACCGCATAGGGCGCGAGCATCTTCTTGCGCTCGTCCGCATCAGATTGCCCCATCGAAACCCACGTGTCGGTGACGACGCAATCGGCACCTTTCACTGCGCGCTCAGGATCGGTGCCGATCTCGACATCGCCCTTCTCGCGCTTGACCCATTCGACCGCTTCGTCTTCGGGAAAGAGCGCCTTCGGGCAAGCCAGACGCAGCTTGAAACCGAAGCGCACCGCCGCATGCATCCACGAAACGGCGACGTTGTTGCCGTCGCCGACCCAGGCGACCGTCTTGCCTTCGATCGGGCCCAAATGTTCTTCGAACGTCTGGATATCGGCCATCACCTGACAGGGATGGCTCTTTTCCGTGAGTCCATTGATGACAGGGATCGTCGCATACTTCGCAAGTTCGAGCAGCGTCGCATGCGCGTTGGCTCGGATCATGATGCCGTCGACGTAGCGCGACAGCACGCGCGCCGTGTCCGCGACCGACTCCCCGCGACCGAGCTGCAGATCCATGTGATTGAGCGTCAGCGCGCCGCCGCCGAGCTGGCGCATCGCAATGTCGAACGACACACGCGTCCGTGTCGATGGCTTCTCGAAGATCATCGCCAGAACGATATCTTCGATATGCTTCGGCCGGTAATCCTTCGGCACGCGCTTGCCGGCCTTCTTCATCGCATGCGCCGCATCGATGATCCGCCGCAGCGTCTTGCTGTCGAGATCGCAGATGTCGAGGAAGTGCCGGGGAGACGGTGTGGAGGCCATGACGTGCGGAGCTTTCTCGAGCTCTTGCGTTGAACTGGGCATTACGATGTTTCCCGAGCAATGCGCGTCAGTGCGCGCGACAGAGCCATGAGGCCCTCGGCAATATCCTGATCCGTTGCGATCAAGGGCGGCAGGACGCGCACGCAATTGTCGCCAGCGCCGACGAGCAACAGCTTTTCCTCGTTCGCGGCCTTCACGACCTGAGCAGGCGTGATCTGCGCCTTGAGTTTGAGGCCCATCAGAAGTCCCACGCCCCGCACCTCTTCGACGAGGTCGGCGTGCTGATCCTTGAGCCCTTCGAGACCCTGCTTCAGATGCAAGGTCTTGCTTCGAACCGCTTCGAGGAAGTCCGGCTCGGAAACAATGTCGACCACGGTCGAAGCGACCGCCATGCCAAGCGGATTGCCGCCAAACGTCGACCCATGCGTGCCCGGCGTCATCCCCTTGGCGGCTTCCTCGGTCGCGAGCACCGCGCCGACCGGAAAACCGCCGCCGAAGCCCTTGGCGATCGCCATGACGTCCGGCGTGATGCCCGCCCACTCGTGCGCGAACAGCTTGCCGGTCCGGCCCATGCCGGTCTGGACCTCGTCAAGAATGAGCAGCAGCCCGTTCTTGTCGCAAAGGTCGCGAACAGCCTTGATGAAATCCGGCGTCGCGGCTCGAACGCCGCCTTCGCCCTGGATAGGCTCCAGCATGATGGCAGCCGTCTCCGGTCCGATCGCGGCCTCGACGGCATCGATGTCGTTGAGGTCGACATGATCGAAGCCATCGGCCGTCGGGCCGAACCCTTCGAGATACTTCTCGTTGCCCGCCGCGGCGAGCGTCGCCAGCGTGCGGCCGTGAAAGGCGCCCCGAAACGCAATGATCCGCTGCCGGTGCGGCTGCCCTGAAACGAACTGATAGCGGCGAGCGACCTTGATGGCGCCTTCGCACGCCTCGGCCCCGGAGTTGCAAAAGAAGACCTTGTCGGCAAACGTCAGCCGCGTGAGCTTCGCGGCAACGTCTTCCTGCCCTTCCACGCGGTAAAGGTTTGACGTGTGCCAGAGTTTCTCGGCCTGCGCCTTGAGCGAGGCGACGAGTTGCGGATGCGCATGTCCAAGTGCGTTGACGGCGACGCCCGATCCGAAATCGAGGTACCGCGCCCCGTTGTCTGCGGTCAGCCAGCATCCCTCGCCTTTGACGAAGACGATGTCCTGTCGGGCATAGGTGCCCATCACGGCCGGCGACGGCCCGCTGGAAACGGCTGTGTCCGGAGCGCTACGGGGAGCTTTCCCCAGCGCAGCAGGGGAACTTGCCATGATGCGTGGATAACCCTGAGCAGAAAATCAAAAAGCCGCCCAAATCCGGCGGCTCGATCACAACCCCTGATACCTCTCCGGGCCGTTCCTGTCAATAAAAGCTCTGAGATGGCTGGATTGTAGGGCAGCGCCATACCTCAGAGGTTGCATTGACCCTCCCTATGCACCGAAATCCGACATATCCCCTGCCACGAATCGTCTGTGGCTTGGTCGCCACTTTTCCCTGTCAATACCCCTCTCGGCAAAGCTCCGGCTTGTAGGCGGGATTCAGCATGTTGTAATCTCCCCTTGTCAGGCCACGAGATATGGCGGCGCCAGCTGCTTTTCCTCTCGGTTGTGTATCGGCTCTGACCGCGCTCTGGGCACTCTGCTTGTTGGCAATGGCCCGCGTTTCTCGCGCGTTTCTGTTCTGCGTCTTCTCAAGTTTTTGCGTTTGTAACCGGTCGGGACCGTCGTCCTACGCCGTGCGTCGCGTTCGTTTCGCGCGCTTGGCTTGGGCTCGATTGCGGCCGGGTAATCGCGGGCACCGGGGGGTGTTCCGCCGCTGATGCGGCTCGAGAGGGAGCAATCGACCCATGTGGACTGATGAGCGCGTAGAGCTTTTGAAAAGGCTCTGGTCGGAAGGACTGAGCGCTAGCCAGATCGCCGGACGCCTAGGCAGCGTGACACGCAACGCTGTCATTGGCAAAGTCCATCGGCTCGGACTTTCCGGCCGGGCAACGACCTCGCGGATGAAATCGCATCGTCCTCGTACGCGTATGGCCAACGTGAAGCGGCCGGTGAAGCCGCGCTTTGCACAGACCGGCAATCCAGCCGTGCGCGCACTCTACGTAGACGCCGAAGCTTACGTGGCGCCTGCAGAAGAAATCGAAATTCCGCTCGCAGAGCGCAAGACGATCCAGACGCTGAGCGAGTGCAGCTGCCGCTGGCCGATCGGCGACCCGCAGACACCTGAGTTCCATTTCTGCGGACGCAACAAGGTGCCGTTGTTGCCGTACTGCGAAGTGCACGCCCGACGCGCGTTCCAGCCCGTCGCACCGCGCCGTCGCGAGCGTCCCGAAATCGAGGCACCGGTTTCCGCCAGCCTTCCAGCTCCCGCCATCGCCGGTTCGGACCCGACGAAACAACGGGCGTGATCCCATTAGTCCGCTGACCAGGCTGGGGGGCAGGGTCGGCGGCAACTCAGGAAAAGCCAGCAGGCGCGGGGGGCGACTGCTGGCTTTTCCGCGTTTGGACGGCATTGACTATCCGGCATGCCAGATTTCGGACGCCCGATCCCGTTGTGCTAGGCTGACAGCGCCCGCAATCATCCGGAGAAGGTAATGGGTAAGAACAAGCATAAAGACAAAAAGCCCGAAGCCTCTGAAGTCGGCCCCATGCCTGATGATGCCGCCACTTCGATTTCTGCCCGCGAGGAGCATGGCTCCGACGACGACACCGCTTCAGGACGCGGCCTTCCCAAAGGCTTCTCCCTCGAGGATCCGAAGTTGCCGAAGGAGATCGAGGACGCGGCCATGCGCTCGGGAGGATATCCTTACGACAAGCGCCTGAAACGCGAAGAGTACGAGAAGCAGCTTCTCGCGCTGCAGATCGAATTGATGAAGCTGCAAAGATATAATCTCAAGGTCGGCAATCGCATTCTCTGCCTCTACGAAGGCCGCGACGGTTCTGGCAAGGGATCGTGCATCAAGGCCTTCAACGAGCACATGAACCCGCGCAATACCCACACCGTGGCGCTATCGAAGCCCACCGGGACCGAGCGCGGCCAACTTTATTTTCAGCGCTACGCTGTGCATCTGCCGACGGCAGGCGAAGTCGTGCTCTTCGATCGTTCCTGGTACAATCGCGCCGGCGTCGAGCGCGTGATGGGCTTCTGCACCGAGGATCAGCTTGCCGTCTTTCTACGGGAGGCACCCGAATTCGAAGGTTTGCTCGTCCGCGACGGCATCAAGCTTTTCAAATTCTACCTGACGATCGGCCGCGAGATGCAGCTCCTCCGCTTTCACGAGCGCGCTCAAGACCCCTTGAAGCAATGGAAGCTGTCTCCCGTCGACCTCGCCTCATTGTCCCGGTACGACGCTTACACTCACGCGGAAATCGAGATGTTCCGCTTCACGCACACGGCGATCGCCCCCTGGACGGTCGTGCGCGCCAACGATCAGCGCCGCGCGCGTCTCGAAACCATCCGCCATGTCCTGCTTTCCATCGACTACGATGGCCGCGACCTCGACGCCATCGGTACGCACGATCCGAAGATCATCGGCTCGGGCCCGGATTTCTTCCATCCGCAGGTCGCGTCGAAAGCAAGTTGAGGCGCGCAACGATCGCCGTCAGCGCACGAGCAGAATGGGCGCGCGCGCCACGATCGACGCGCGCGAGAGTTCACGCCCATCCGCGACGGCCGATCCGCCAAACACCGCAATGACGAGGCTCGGCTTCAGCCGCGCGACGAATTCCGTCAGCGCTTCCGGCACGCCGTAGGTCGGCCCCATGTCTTCGAACACGACCGGCACATGAAAGTCAGCGGCGACGATCCGGGCTTGCGCTTCGATCTCAGTATATGCCTCGGCGGTATCGGCGCCGATCACGACGTGGACCGGCCCGCGTGGCCCAGACAAACGCTCGGCTGCACGCAACATTGATGTCAGACGCTCGGCGTCCTCCGCGATCACGACGACGCGCGGCTGTTTCGATCGCTGCTGACCGCAGAGCAGAAATCCCGTGGCGCCACTGACGTTCGCGAGCAGGGTGCCAATGATGGTATCGCCGCCCGTCACCGGCATGCGCGCGAGCGCCACGATGTTCCAAGGTCCCCGCTCGAGGCACATCTCCGAGATGCGGTCGACCGCATCTCCTGCTGCAAGCGAATGTCGAACGCGAACGCCGTGGGCAGCGCCTGCATCGTCCACGGCGCGTCGGCAGCGCCCAAGCAGCAGGTCGAAACGCCGGTCGTACGCTGTCGGATCGCGGCGCACCGATGTTCCGGCTGGCGCGATGAGACGATAGGGAACCTCTTCGGTGAGCTCCCCGCTTTCATCGGCGACCACGATCGTTTCGATTTCCGCGCCATAAGCGGCGGCAAGCTTCAGCGGCGCTTCGAGCCGGGCGGCTGGATAATCGGATTCGGGATCGAGCCAGAGGACGACCCGCCCGCTCAACTCGGACGCTTCGGCGACATGCGCGATCACGGCGTATCGCCGTCGGCCCGCCGCGACAGCGCCTCGTTGAGATCTTCGACCCTGATCTGCGAAGCCGAACGATCGGCGGCGACGGCATCCGCTTCCTGCAAGAGATGCAAAAGCTGGATGCCCGCGAGCGAAACGCGGCCACCGCCGCGTCGCACGGCATCCTTATAGATCACCGGCGCGACGGCGGTGTTGATCGGCCGAAGACCATGGTCCTGCGCGAGACGCGCGGCCCCACGCGAGAACTCTTCTTCGCTGAGTTCGGCAAGAGGCACGGTATCTACGAGCTTCGCGATGTGCGGGAAATGCCGGCGAATGCCCGGTTCTATCGCTTCGAGCTTCGACCACGATTGTGCGTCTGAGACGAGCACGACAGTCGCCGCAAATGGAACAGGATCGACCTTGATGCCGACGCCATGCGACGTCACCGGGACGATCTGCTTGTTCCGCATTGCCGCGCTGAGCGCGAGCCATGCGCCCGGATCGGCCGCGAGCCGCCAAGCTTCGACGATCACGATACCGGAGCCCGCCCGCATCAGATGGCCGGGCAGCAGAACCGGAAGCCCATGCGCATCGCGGCTGATTTCACCAAGCAGATCTTTCGCCGATGTCTCGCGCGCGACGACAACACGGCTCGGAACGGTGGGATCGGTCAAATAGATGTCTTCCGAATCCAGGAAGATGACTGGGGAGAAGGCATCGGCGCCCGCGTGCCGCACAGCTTCGGCGACGAACACGTCTTCGATAGCATCGAGAGCCAGTCCGATCGACAGCCCATCCGCGTAGGCGTGCCTGACGGCCGCAAGGCCCGGGCGCACCGCGCGCACTGCAGCTTGGCGCACGAGCGCGTCGTGCTTTTCGCTTGCTTCGAAATCGGCGTCCGGCAGCCGCGCAACGATCGTCTGCAACTCGTCTTCGAGCACGGTGATTTTTGCTTCGACGTTGCGCTTGAGCGCTTCCGGCAGTGCCCGAAACACGTCGGAGCGCACGACGCGGCCTTCATGCATCGGCGCGAGCACGTAACCGTCGAGCGATTTGACGACCGCAATGTTCTGTGCTTCGGCGCGCCGGCGAATGGGCTCCACCGCCCTCTCGCTGCGATAGCGCATGTCTTCTTCAAGAAGATCGAGACTGATGCGATGCTCTTCGCTTTTCAAATAGCGGCCGAATGCGGCCCGCGCCTTATCGATCGCGATACGCACGTCGCGGCGAAACCGAGGCCCCTCGCCCGGTGGCAACTCAAAACCTTTGGCGCGCGACGGCGCGAACGGATCGACGACATATATCCAATCGACGCTCGGAGCGCGTTCGATTTCGGTGCCGAGCGCTTCGGCAAGCTCGAGCCGGCCGGTGCCGGGCTCTCCCATGATCAACAAATGCTCGCCGCGACCGGCTCCAAGCGCTGCGCGGATTTTCGCAACGGCGCGCTTCTGCCCGAAGAAATGCGGCTGTTCCGCAGGCTTGATCTGCGACGGCTCTTTCGCGACGACAGCCTTCGCGGTCGCTTCCTTCGCAACCTTCGGCTCTTTGCCGTCGTCGCGGCCGGCGCTGCCCGCCACATCGGCAAGACGATCTGCAAGCCTGCTCGTCACGAGCGTCACCACGTTCGTTGCCGTCTCGGTCGCTGCCGCGACTGCCGTAATCGGAGGCGGCGTTTCAGCTTCAACAGCGACCGGCGCCTCGACCTTCTTCTCCGATCTGTTGCGCCAGAAAACCATGCGCACGCTCTCCCCCCGGGACCCTGACCCCATTCCGACGCGATGTCGAGCATCGAAGCCGCCGCCGACGCTGCCCGCTTGTCTGCAACAGTCGCACGGTCATAATGGCGGCACCATGACCGACGGATCGCCTTCCTCAACGAAACCTTTCGACCTTGTCCCGATAGCGGACAAAGCCCGCGATTATGAACGCGCCAAGACGATTCTCCGCGGCACCCAGCGCCTGCTCCGCACCCTGGATTTCGAAAGCCTGAGCGAGGTCACTCTTGCGAGCGGGCGGCGCGCCGATGTTCTCGCTTTGAGGCGCAACGGCGAGATCTGGATTGTCGAAATAAAATCGAGCGTCGCTGACTTTCGCGCCGATCTGAAGTGGCCGGAATACCGGGAGTTTTGCGACGCGCTTCTCTTCGCGGTTGCGCCGGATTTTCCCTCCGAGATCTTACCCACCGACGCGGGACTGATCCTGGCGGACGCCTATGGCGGTGAACTCGTGCGCCCGCCACCCGTGCAGACGCTGGCTCCGGCGCGCCGCAAGGCGTTAACCTTGTCGATCGCGCGCACGGCATCGATGCGCCTCCTCGCGCAGATCGATCCGAGCGTCACGCTCGGCGAAGTTTAGAAAATCGCGAACAGCGCTTACTTCGGCGCGCGCTTGGCGAGAATGCGCTGCAGCGTACGACGGTGCATGTTGAGACGGCGCGCGGTCTCCGAGACGTTGCGATTGCAAAGCTCATAGACGCGCTGGATGTGTTCCCACCGCACGCGATCGGCCGACATGGGATTTTCCGGCGGCGGCGCCTTTGCATCGGTCGGCGCAAGCAGCGCGTCCGTGACATCGTCGGCATCAGCTGGTTTCGCGAGATAGTCCACAGCGCCGAGCTTCACCGCCGAAACCGCCGTTGCGATGTTGCCGTAGCCCGTCAGCACGATGGCGCGTGAATCCGGACGTGCCTTCGCAAGCTCCGCGATGACATCCAGACCCGATCCATCTTCCAAACGCATGTCGACGACCGCGAATGCCGGCGCTTTCTCTCGGATCAGATCGACGCCTTCGGCAACCGAATGCCCGAAGCGCACTTCGAATCCGCGAAGCTCCATTGCCCGCGCCAAACGTTGCAGGAATGACCGGTCGTCGTCGACGATGACCAGCGAGCGGTCGGCCGGCAATTCATCCTGCTTGAAGGACAGGTCTTCGGTAACCAAGGGAGCCTCCCGGTTCACGGTTTATCCGTCTGCTTTTTACACGACTGGCTATAATCTTACGCGGCCTAAAGCCCTGCAACCCCTTAAGCAAGCAAAAACCCAACCAAAAGGTTACTCGAAGGGCAACAGAAGATAGGTCTTTCACGGCAAATTGCCAGCTTAAGCGACGTTCAAGGGCATGCCCCGGCGCCCGGGCCAGTTGAAAGCACCCGGAGGCAGCTCGAAAGCCGTTCTTGGCCATGAAATCTGGACGTTAGCCCCTCGCCGGGGCGGCGTCAGATTGCTGAAGGTTACCGTCGCCCCGGACCGCTCGAGCAGCGTCTTGGCTATGAAAAGACCAAGCCCCAGCCCGGAATGGCCCTGCTCGCCGTTTTCCTCATACCGGCGCGATGTGATGTATGGCTCGCCGATGCTGTCCATCATTTCCGGCGCGAACCCAGGCCCGTCGTCGGTGATGGTGAAGAAAACGTGCGAGCCGTTCCACCGCGCCGAAAGTTGCACTTCCGACTGTGCAAAGCTGACGGCGTTCTCGATGAGGTTGCCCAATCCGTAGATCACGCCCGGACGCCGGTGCGCGACAGGCTCGATACGCACTTCATCATCAAGACCTGGCAGAGGACTTGCCGAGATGATGATCCGCTTGCCTGCCGCGCGATGAACAGCGGATGCTTCTTCCAGGAGCTCGACGACGCTCAGGCTGGCGTGCATCGGATCCTGTTCGTCGGGCTTGCGCGTCAGCTTCTGAAGAATCTCACGGCAGCGGCGCGCCTGGCTGTGCAGAAGCTGAAGATCCTCGCGATAGCGACTGTCGCTGCCGAGTTCGTACTCCAGTTCCTTTGAGACGAGAACGATGGTCGAGAGCGGCGTGCCGAGTTCGTGCGCGGCCGCTGCGGCCAAACCGTCGAGCGCATGGAGACGCTGTTCGCTCGCCAGCACCATGTCGGTTGCGGCCAACGCCGCCGACATCTGCCGCGATTCCTTGTTGAGGCGCCACGTGAAGAATGCCATGAACGCCATCGAGGAGATGAGGGCGATGAGTGCCCCGATCTTGTAATCGCGCGGCAGATCGAACCGCGTGCCGTTATACCACGGCAGCGGATGATGATGGTCGATCAGCACGAGCCCTGCGACGATCACCATGCTGCCGAGGAACACCGTGTAGCGCGGTGGCAAAGTTGCCGAGGCGACCGTGATCGGCGCTACCATCAGGATCGCAAACGGATTTTGAATTCCGCCCGTAAGATACAGGAGAGCGGCGAGCTGCAGCACGTCATAGGCGAGAAGCACGAAAGCGAAACGAGTCGTGAGGCGGTATCGGGCCGGATAACGAATGGAGAGAAAGACGTTAAGCCATGCTGATAGCGCGATCAGCATGAGACAGCTTCCAATGTTGAGCGGAAAGCCGTAGAGCAGTGTCACCGCTGCGATCGCCGCAAGCTGACCGAGCACCGCGACCCAGCGCAGGCGTACGCTCGTCACGAGCCGAAGTTGGCTCTCGCGCTCGTTGACGATGCCCTTGAACAGGGGCGCCGCAGGCGGACCATCGGTTGACGTTCTCATGAGCGAAACATTCCAGTTTACGACGTCGTGACTTCAGGTCGCACAGTCACGGCGCCCGCGCCGTGCTCGATACTACCCGATGAGAAGGATGTTTAGCATTGCCAGGATTGCCGTAGTACCCCATGTGAGCTTGATCCCACGTAGGACCATCTTCTCGCCGCCATCGAGTCCACAGAAGGCATGCGCAGTCCATTGAGAGGCCTGCTTACAGGCGAGTGCCGCGAATGGCGATCGCTCGACAATGATAAACGATCGACTTAGCTAACGCCCGACGGAGACATTGAAGTAATGAACCGCACGACCATGGCGCTCGCCTTTGCAGGTCTCTTGACCGGCGTCGCTCTCGGATTCCTCGCACTCCGTCCCGGCGCGCCATCAACCGACAACCAGACCGCGGTCAGCGGCAAGCCGTCCGTCGGTGGACCATTCACTCTCATCGATCAGACTGGCAAGCACGTCACCGACAAGGATTACCGCGGCAAGTACATGCTGGTGTTCTTCGGTTACACAAATTGTCCTGATATCTGCCCCGCGGGCCTGCAGGTGATGTCCGCTGCACTCGACAAGCTAGGCAAGCGCGCCGAAGACATCGTCCCGGTTTTCATCACGCTCGATCCTGCGCAAGACACGCCTGAACGGCTCGCAACATACGTCAAGTCATTCAACCCACATCTCGTCGGCTTGACCGGCAGCGACGCCGACATCGCTGCGACCGCAAAAGCATATCGCGTCTATTATCAGAAGGTTCCGGACGACAAGGATCCGACCCGCTACACCATCGACCACTCCGCGATCTTTTATTTGATGGGCAAAGATGGAGCGTTAGTTGCGCCGATACCGCACACGAACGACGTTGATCAACTCACGCTCGCATTAGACAAGGCGCTCTCTTGATTGAGTTATGCTGTACCTCATGCTGAGACCCGTCCGCCACACATTCACATGCTGGCGCATCAGTGTGACATTGAAACTGGAGCGACGACGCGAACCTTGATAGGTCATTTTAGTGCTGTATTGATCCAGCAAACGCGATCAGTACTTCGTAGCATCACTTGGATGCGCGTCGGCTTTTGGGGGCAGAGCGCATGGGGATCATGAACGGGCGACGCGCCATCGACTTGAATTCAAAAAACAGATCCGTGCGCCTCGAAGATATCGGCGCGCAGTTGGAAGTACGTAGACATCCGGGCGCCCGTCGCTTGACGCTGCGCGTCAGTCGTACACGCCGCGCCGTCATCGTCACGCTTCCCCTGCAATGCGATCTCGACGAAGCGGGAAGTTTCCTCAACCGCCACATCGACTGGGTGCGGGCGCGTCTCGACAGTTTGCCGAACCATGTTCCTTTCGAAGATGCCGCCGCGATGCCGCTGCGCGGCGTCCCTCATATGATCGCCTTCACGGGCAATACGCGTTCGCGCGTCATCTCGATCGACAAGCGCAACGGCGCACGTCCCTCGATCATCGTCCCAGGCGACAAGACCCTCGCTTCCAATCGCCTCACGCGCTGGCTCTTCGAAGAAGCCAAGCGGGATCTCTCCGCGAGCGTCGAAAAGCACGCGGGGCCGCTGGCCGTGAAGGTGAAGCGTATCGGCGTGCGCGATCAGACGAGCCGCTGGGGCTCATGCTCGACGACGGGCGCGCTATCGTTCTCCTGGCGATTGATCCTCGCGCCCTCGTTCGTTCTAGACTATGTTGCCGCTCACGAAGTTGCTCATCTCATCGAGATGAATCATGGCCCGCGCTTTTGGGCACTCGTAAAGAAGATCTGCCCAGAGTTCGAAGCCGCCAAAGATTGGCTTCAGGTCCTGGGCCCCGATCTACATCGCTACGGCCCAGCGCGCGGCCGCGATCACTGATATCACCGCAGGCTGCTGAGCGGAATTGTCCCGCTTCGGACTTGCGCCGAGTTCGGCGTAATGACCGCTGCCGGTTTCTCACCCTTAGTGGGCGTCGTTTCGAGCGCTTGCTCGATGAAATCTTCACCGATGCCGTTCGCCGGATGCGAGGCGCGTGAAGCCGCTGGCGCTGCGGGCACAGGCGCCGACTCGACCGGAGAAAACTGCGCCGCCTCTGACGGCCGATTATGATCGCGCTGCCAGGGCACCATTTGCTTCGCCTCGACGACGCGCTGACGCGAACCTGAGGCCAGGCTTCCCCAGACCGCAATTTCCATTTCTGGGTTCGATGGGACGGTTCCCGGCAGCGGCAATGACGGCAAACCTTCGTGCGCAGCGCGCATCACCTGCCGCCAGATATCGGCAGGCAGGCTGCCACCGGTCGCGCGGTTCATCGGTTTGCCGTTGTCGTTGCCAACCCACACGCCCGCCGTGAGCTGAGCGGTGTAGCCCATGAACCAGGCATCGCGAAAATCCTGTGTCGTTCCTGTCTTGCCTGCGACCGGTCGATCCGCGAGCGCCGCGCGCTTCCCCGTCCCATAGACGACGGCGCCGTTCAGCATGTCGTTCAGCGCACCGATGCGTTCGGCCTCCGCGATCGGCTGAACATTGGCGGGCGGTTCGTACTGGAAGAGAACGCGGCCGCTCTCGGTGGTAACGCGCGTGATCGCGTGCGGGGTAACCGGATGTCCGCCATTCGAGAACGATGCGTACGCGCCGGCCATTTCCATCAGCGTGACTTCCGACGTGCCAAGCGCGAGCGAAGGCCCGTCGTGCAGTTCGGACTTGACCCCGAGCCTCTGCGCAAGATCGATCGCCGTTCCCTTGCCGATCGACTGATTGAGCCTGACCGCGACGGTGTTGATCGATTGCGCGATGGCGCGACGGATCGGAATGGGGCCGGCATATTGCCCATTGTCGTTCTTCGGCGACCATCCGCCGACCGTGATCGGCCCATCCTCTACGATGCTGTCCGGCGTCATGCCTTTGTTGAGCGCTGACAGATAGATGAAGGGCTTGAACGCCGAGCCGGGCTGGCGCTTTGCCTTTATCGCGCGATTGAATTGGCTTTCCGCATAGTCCTCGCCGCCGACCATGGCGCGAATGCCGCCGTTCGCATCGAGCACGGTCAGCGCCGCCTGCGTGGCGCCGTAAGCCTCGCCCCTTTGCGTGAGCGTCTGCGTGACGATTTCCTGCGTGCGGCGCTGCAAGGTCTTGTCGATCGTCGTTTCAATAATGAGGCTCTGCTGATCATCAGCGACGATTGCCGGCAGCTGATCGAGAACATAGTCGAGCACATAGCCGGAATCGGTCGATGTCTTGGCCACCTTCTGTTCGTTGAAGACCAGCGTCTGCGCCAGAGCCTGCGTTTCCTGCGCCTCGGAAATGAAGCCCGCGTCGAACATCTTCGTGATAACGACGCGCGCCCGTGCGCGTGCGGCGCCGGGGCTGGCCGCGGGCGAATATTTGGAGGGCGCTTTCAAAAGCCCCGCGATCAACGCGGCTTCGGGAATGGTGAGTTCGCTCGCCGGCTTGTCGAAATACCTTTCGCTGGCGGCTTCGACGCCATAGGCGCCGCCGCCGAAATAGACCTGATTGAGATAGAGCTCGAGGATCTCGGGTTTGCTGAGCCGTATTTCGAGCCAGAGCGCCAGACCAAGCTCGGCGATCTTGCGCGACAGCGTTCGATCCTGCGTCAGGAATAGGTTCTTCGCCAGCTGTTGCGTCAACGTCGAGCCGCCCTGAGCGAAGCGCCCGGCCCTGAGGTTGGCGAACATCGCGCGCAGCATGCCGACGGGATCGACCCCGTAGTGATCGAAGAACCGGCGGTCCTCGGTCGCCACGACGGCCGCAGGCAACGCCTTGGCGATCTTGTCGAGCGGGACGTATTCGTGCGGCGCACCCCGCTCCGCGAGCGTTGAGCCATCACGCGCCAGAACGCGGACGAGCGGCGCATGAGCGGCGTTGCGCAATGCCAACGGATCCGGAAAGATGACGGTGTAATAGACCATCATGAAAGCGAACAGGAGCATTGCGAGCCCGGTGACGAGCACGCCTGTTCCCAGCGCCACGCGATATTGAAGCTTGAGCTTTTTCCATCGGGGCACCGCTGCCACAGCTGGTGGGGCGGTAACCGGCGGTTCCGGTGCAGTATGATCCGCACTGAAAGCCTGCGATGCCACAGACTGAAACGATCCGGGCAGCGTCGGCGTCGGAGCATCGGCAGCCGTTCCCTTACGGCCCGGACCGATGAGCACCCTGCGGACCAGCCACAGTGCGAGACGCAAGACTGCAGCGATCGCGCGAAACACTTTCAAACCCTCGAAGGCGCAAACCCCTCCTCGCTGCCGCGCGCCGAAATCCGGCACGAGCGGACAGATACTCCAACAGATATCCTGTGTTGGCTAAGGCGACGTTAAGTCCGCCGATGACGCGCGAGCGGCAGCGCGAGTTGTAACGACGCGAAACCTCAGCAGGCTGAGGAGCGAGCACAAATGCCCTGTGGCGCGGCGTGGCGCCCGGCGTCATAGTCTTTACGGTTGTTAAGGAGAGGTGATGTCGGCGGCGGGCGATCTGGCAAGCTACAAGGACGCGCTATTGGTTCTCGGCACCGCCGGTGTCGTCGTGCCGTTGCTGCATCGCTATGGGGTCAGCACGGTTTTAGCGTTCCTTCTGACGGGCGCCTTTCTGAGCCCAGGCGGCCTCGGCGCACTCACGCCATACGTTCCGCAACTCACCTGGCTGACGATTACCGATACGGAACGGCTATCCCAGTTCGCTGAATGGGGCGTCGTCTTCCTGCTTTTCATTATCGGACTTGAGCTCTCGTTCGAACGTCTGTCGACGATGCGCCGCCTCGTGTTCGGACTTGGCGCGTCGCAGGTCGTCGTCTCGGCGCTGCTCATTGGCCTGGTTGCATACGCCCTCGGCCAGCCGCCCGTCATTTCGTTGGTGATCGGTTCGGCGCTCTGCCTGTCTTCGACCGCGATCGTCATCGAGATGCTCGCCAACCAGAAGCGGCTTTCCACGACCGTGGGCCGAACCAGCTTTTCGATCCTGCTCTTCCAGGACCTCGCCGTTGTCCCGATCTTGATCCTGATCGGCATTCTCGAGCCGGGCAACAAGGGCTCTCTGTTCCTCGGTATCCTGACCGCCATCGTCCAGGCCTGCGCCGCGCTCGTCGCCATCGTCGGCGTCGGCCGTTACGTCCTGAAGCCTCTGTTTCGTCTCGTCGCGCAAACGCAAAACGAAGATTTGTTCATTGCCACGACATTGTTCGTGGCTGTGAGCACCGCGTTCGTCACGGCCGCCGCCGGCCTCTCGCTCGCGCTCGGCGCCTTCGTCGCCGGCCTGCTGCTCGCCGAAACGGAATACCGCCGCGCGGTGCAAACCACGATCGAACCCATAAAGTCCCTGCTCCTCGGCGTCTTCTTCTTCTCGGTCGGCTCCCAGCTCGATCTGAAATCGCTCGTCTCGGCCCCTGCGGCGATTCTCGCGGCAACCGTTGGCCTGCTCGGTCTTCAGGCCGGCATCATCTACGGCCTCTCCCGCCTTTTCGGCGTCGCGCGCGGCGCAGCGCTAGAAACCGCGGCTCTGCTCGCGCCGGGCGGCGAGTTCGCCTTCGTCATCCTGACGCTCGCACTCGAATCCCATCTCGTTAGTCGCGAACTGACGAGCATTCTTCTCACGTCCGTCTCGCTCACTATGGCGCTCATCCCGGCATGCGCCCGCCTCGGGCGTTGGCTCTCCAAGCGAAACGCGCCGCCCGCCACGGTCGATCCCGCGCTCACAGCGTCTCCCGCGACAGAAATCAACGTGAAGGCGCTCGTCGTCGGATATGGCCGCGTTGGCCAGCTGATCGGCGATCTGCTCGCCGAGCACGGCATCCGCTACATTGCCGTCGATCGCGCTCCAGGGCTCGTCGCCAACGCGCGCGCCGAAGGCAAGCCCGTATATTACGGCGACGTCCGCAACGTCGAATTCCTCGAACACTGCGGGCTCGACGCCGCCAAAGCGGTCATCATCACGATCCACACCCAATCGGAAATCGACGCCATCGTGAAGGCGATCCGCCCGCGCCATCCCAACCTTCTCATCGTGTCCCGCGCCAAGGACGCTGCGCATGCGCGCCACCTTTACGAAATTGGCGTCAACGATGCCGTGCCCGAAACGATCGAGGCAAGCTTGCAGCTGTCCGAAGCCGCTCTTGTCGGCCTCGGCATTCCAACCGGTCTCGTCATCGCGTCGATCCACGAGAAGCGCGACGAATTCCGCAACGATCTCCAAGGCGCAGCGACGAAGGCCGGAACCGAAACGCGAGCGCTCCCCGGCCGCAAGCGCGTGTGAAAAGCCCGCAGCGCATTTCGCGACACTGGGCTTGCGCCGGAACTTGTCGTCCCCACATCACGTTCCCTTGCGGCGTGTGAGAGAAGGAACGGCTCAGGCCCATGTCATCTGTCTTCGAAAGACTGCAGCAGCCACGTTTCGGCGGGGCGAGCCCGAGCCGAGCGGCTCCTGGCGACTTCGACGAAAGCTTTGCGCGCATCGAAGCGCTGGCCAAGATGCTTGACAGCGCCATTCGCATCCCCGGCACGAATGTCGTGATGGGCCTCGACGCCGTCCTCGGCCTCGTCCCCGTCATCGGCGATGCGATTTCGGGCGCGATCGCGAGCTATATCATCTGGGAAGCTCGTCGGCTCGGCGCACCGCGCTGGCTCATTGCCCGAATGGCGATGAACACGACGCTCGACACGGTGGTGGGCAGCATCCCTCTGGTCGGCGACCTTGCCGACATCGCTTACAAATCGAACCTGAAGAACATCGCGCTTTTGAAGCGGCACGCCGAAAAGAACGCCGCCCGCTATGGCCGCCGCACGATCGAGACGACTTACTCGGTCGTGCGGTAGCCGGCGACGCTAAACGTCGAGGTTCGAAACGTTGAGCGCGTTCTCCTGGATGAAGTCGCGGCGCGGTTCAACGACATCGCCCATCAGCTTGGCGAAGATCTCGTCGGCTTCCGCGAGATCGCCGACCTTCACCTGCAGCAGCGTGCGGACGTCCGGATCAAGCGTCGTTTCCCAGAGTTGCTCCGGGTTCATCTCGCCCAGGCCTTTGTAGCGCTGCAGGTCGAGCCCCTTGCGGCCCGTCTCATACACGGCGTCGAGCAGCGAGCGCGGCCCGGTGACAATATCGGTCTTGTCCTTGCGCTTCAGCTTGGCTGGCGTGTCGTAGACTTCCACGAGATGCGCGTGCCGCTCATTGAGCTTGCGCGCGTCGAGTGAGCCAAGAAGCGCGCGATCGAGAATGTGCACTTCGGTGACGCCGCGAACCTCGCGCTTGAAAATGTAACCGTCGTTGCCGTAACGGCCTTCCCAGCCGGTCTCCATTTCTTCCGCGATCGAATCCAGGCGTTTGGCGATGCGCTCGGCGATCGCGTTTGCCTTTTCCGCCGATGGCGTATTCAGGATGGCGGCATCGAACACGCCGCCAATGGCGCCCTGCTCTGCCACGTCGCGATTGTAACGTGAATGCAAGCCGTTGATGCCGCCCGCAATCTGGCGAGCCTGCTCGACGATGTCGCGAAGATCGCGGCCAGCACGCTCAATGCCATCACCGGTTACCAGCACCGCGTCGACCAGACCTTGGTCGATCAGATAGTCCTCGAGCGCGCGCTGATCCTTGAGATACGAATGCGCCTTGCCCTTCGCCACTTTGTAGAGCGGCGGCTGAGCGATATAGACGTGACCCTTGTCGACCAGCTCGGGCATTTGCCGATAGAAGAACGTCAGCAGCAGCGTTCGAATATGCGCGCCGTCGACGTCGGCGTCGGTCATGATGATGACCTTGTGATAACGCAGCTTGTCGAGCTTGAACTCGTCGCGGCCAATTCCGGTGCCGAGCGCGGCAATGATGTTCGTCACCTGCTCCGACGACAGCATCTTGTCTGTCCGGGCCCGCTCGACGTTCAGGATCTTACCTCGGATCGGGAGAACAGCCTGAAACTCGCGCTTCCGGCCCTGCTTCGCGGAGCCGCCTGCGGAGTCGCCCTCGACGATGAAAAGCTCCGTCTTCGATGCGTCGCGATCCTGGCATTCCGCCAGACCGCCGGGCAGCCGCAGTCCGTCGAGCGCGCCCTTGCGCCTAGTTAGATCGCGAGCCTTGCGAGCGGCTTCGCGCGCCAGCGCTGCCTCAACGATCTTCCCGACGATGACCTTGGCTTCTTTCGGATGCTCTTCGAACCACGCGCCAAGCTGATCGCCGACAGCCGCCTCCACCACGGGGCGAACTTCCGACGACACCAGCTTGTCTTTCGTCTGCGAAGAAAACTTCGGATCCGGGACCTTGACAGAGAGCACGCACGTCAAACCTTCGCGCGCGTCGTCGCCCGATAGATTGACCTTCTCCTTTTTGGCGAGACCCGACTCTTCCGCGTATTTGTTGACGATACGCGTCAGCGCGCCTCGGAAACCGGCGAGATGCGTGCCGCCGTCGCGCTGCGGAATGTTGTTCGTGAAGCAGAGCACGTTCTCGTGGTAGCTGTCGTTCCACCACAGCGCAGCTTCGACGGTGATCCCGTCTTTTTCGGCGTTGATGAGGATCGGCTCAGCGAGCGCCGACGTCTTCGAGCGGTCGAGGTAGCGAACAAAAGCCGCGGTGCCGCCGTGGTACATGAACTCTTCGCGCTTCACGTCGGCGTGGCGCGCGTCGGTAAGCACGATCTTGGCTCCCGAGTTCAGGAACGCAAGTTCGCGCAGACGATGTTCGAGCGTCGCAAAGTCGAATTCGGTGACGTTGTGAAACGTCTCGGTGCTCGGCAGGAACGAGACTTCGGTGCCCCGTTCTTCGCCCGCATCACCGACGACCTTGAGCGGCGCGACGGCATTGCCGTTATGAAATTCGATGAAGTGCTCTTTGCCATCCCGCCAGACCCGGCACTTCAGCCACGTCGAGAGCGCATTGACGACGGACACGCCGACGCCATGCAGGCCGCCGGAGACCTTGTAGGAATTCTGGTCGAACTTGCCGCCCGCGTGAAGTTCGGTAAAGACGATTTCCGTGGCCGAGCGTTTCGGCACGTGATCGTCATCGCGCTTGATCCCGGTCGGAATACCCCGGCCATCGTCGCGCACTGTGCACGAGCCGTCGGGATTGAGCGTGACGAGACACGACTTCGCATGACCTGCCAGCACCTCGTCGATGCCGTTGTCGACGACCTCGTAGATCATGTGATGCAGACCCGAACCGTCGTCGGTATCGCCGATATACATACCGGGGCGTTTTCGAACCGCATCGAGCCCTTTCAGCATCTTGATGCTGTCTTCGCCATAGTCCTCGGCAGGCGTTTTCTTGAGCGGTTGGGCGGTCATTTCGGGGCTTTCTCAGCGGACGGAACTTCGATCGTTTTCAATAGCACAAACGGGCTCCAAAATCCGCAAGAAATCGTCAGATTTCCAGACCAAAAACGTCAGCCATTTCAGTGTTTTGCATGGGGGCTTGGATGTGGCCGTTTGTCCCTCTCGGGCGGCCTACCCGAGGGCCTCGATTTTTCCCTCGTTCACGCCCCAGAATCGCGCCTTTTGCCGAAGCGCCGAAAACGCATCCGCGTCGGTTCCGGTCATCCACGCTTGGGCGCCAAGACGCAGAATTTCCTCGAACAGGGCCCCTCGCCGGTGGACATCGAGATGGGCCGTGATCTCATCGAGCAGCAGGATCGGCGCCGCGCCCTCCTGCCGCTCGGTCAACAGCTCGGCATGAGCGAGAACGAGCCCGAGCAGCAGGGCTTTCTGCTCGCCCGTCGATGAGTGCCGCGCTTCGAGCGCCTTGGGTCCGTGTTCGACGATAAGATCCGAGCGGTGCGGCCCGTCGAGCGTTCGACCTGCGGCGCGATCGCGTTCGCGCGTCTCCCGCAGCGTTCTCGCATAGGCATCTTCCGCTTCGACTGCCGACATACGGCCAAGGTCGTCCTCGATCTCGCCCTCGAGCCGGAACGCCGACCAGGGAAACGCGGAGTTCGGATCGCGTGCACGGCGCTTTTCGACGATCCCGCGCATCGCGGCCACTGCTTCGAGCCGCGCCGCCGCGACGGCGATGCCCGTTTCAGCCATCACTTGTTCGAAACCGGCGAGCTGCGCGTTGTCGCGCACGCCATCGGCCAGCAGGCGATTGCGGCTCGTCATGGCTCGTTCGAACCGGCCCGCGATCATTCGATAGCCGTGATCGAAGCAAAGGATCAGCCGGTCAAGAAAGCGCCGCCGCTCGGACGCCGGCCCCGTGAAGAGCCCGTCCATCGCCGGCGTCACCCACACGATTTCCAGGTAGTCGGCAAGAACGCCCGAACCCGACTGCGCGACGCCATCGATGCGGACGATGCGACCCGCGCGTTCGCCACGCTCCTTGGCGACGGGCGCAAGGCCCGTGCCAAGGTCAGCCGACCCGGCGAGCGTATGCGCACGGGCCGCAACCGCGAAACCGCCATCCCCCAACGCGCGCGGCAGATCGACGAACGGTACACGCCGAAGCCCCTGCCCGGGAGAAAGTAGCGACAGCGCTTCGAGAAGATTGGTTTTGCCCGACCCGTTCGCGCCGACGATTACCTGCGGGCCGGCGTCGGTCGTCACGCTCGCCGACGCGTAGCTTCGGAAATTCGTCAGCGTCAGCCGCTCGACCCAGAGTGCATTTGGAATGGTCATTGGATGCGCTTATCACCACGCGGCAGAGTTTAAAATATAAGTGCCGTCCTCTCTTACCGCTTCGAAGGGAGAGGGTTCTAGGTGAGGGGCTGCAGAGCGGTAATACCAACGAGAGCCAAGCGATGCGCGGAAGCCGCGCCAACGGGACCTCAGCCGAAGATACGCTTTGGTTCCAGTTGAGAGATCGCCACCTCGGCGGCTTTAAGTTCCTCCGCCAATTCCCGATCGAGCAGTATTTCGTGGATTTCGCCTGCCGCGAGCAACGTCTCATTGTCGAAATTGACGGCGGAACGCATGGAACCCAGACCAAATCGCCAGTGACGGCGAGCGCGACCAACGCTCACGGGACCTAGGCTACAAAATTGTCCGGATCCAAAATCTCGGCGGGATTGAAAATATCGACGGCGTCTTGGCTGCGGTGTTGTACGAGCTCGAAAGGCGCAACTGCTGAAGCGTGGCCGCCCCTCACCCTGACCCTCTCACCATTGAGCGCAGTAATGGGCAGAGGTAAGAGGCAAAAGCCTCACACCCGCATCGGCATCAGCACGTAGAGCGCGCTGCCGTCGCCACCGTCGCGCACCATGGTCGGCGAGCCCGGATCGGCAAGCAGGAAGCGGGCATCCTCGCTTTCCAGCTGATCGGCGATGTCGAGCAGATAACGCGCGTTAAAACCGATTTCCAAAGGCCCAGCGCTGTAGCCGACGGTAATCTCTTCCGTCGCGCTGCCGCCTTCCGGGTTGTTCACGGTCAGGATCAGCTTGTCTTTGCTGACGTTGAGCTTCACGGCGCGTCCACGCTCGCTCGCGATCGTCGACACGCGGTCGACGGCCGCCTTGAACGAGGCGTTCGGCACCTTCATTTCCTTGTCGTTGTTGTGCGGAATGACGCGGCCATAGTCAGGGAACGTGCCGTCGATCAACTTCGACGTCAGCACGACCGAGCCGATCTCGAACCGCACCTTCGTTTGCGACACGCCAACCTTCACCTTCGCGCTCGAATCTTCGAGCAATCGCGCAACTTCATGCACCGTCTTGCGCGGAATGATCACGCCAGGCATGCCCTCCGCGCCTTTTGGCAGCGGCAGTTCGACTTGCGCCAGGCGATGACCGTCGGTGGCGACTGCCCGAAGCACCTTCGTCCCAGCTGTCTCTGCCGTGTGCAGGTAGATGCCGTTGAGATAGTAGCGCGTCTCTTCCGTCGAGATCGCGAACCGCGTCTTGTCGATGAGCCGCTTGAGATCGCCTGCTTCCATCGTGAACTCGTGTCCGATCTCGCCGACGGCAAGATCGGGAAAATCGTCGGCCGAAAGCGTCTGCAGACTGAAGCGCGAATGCCCGGACGTGATCGTCAGGCGCTCTTTGTCGCCGTCGCGCTTGATCTCGATCTCCGCGCCGTCGGGAAGCTTGCGAACGATATCGTGGAGGACGTGCGCGGGAACGGTAAGCGTACCCGGGGCGGTCACCTTGGCGCCCACGCTCTCGCTCACTTCGCGTTCGAGATCCGTCGCCTTGAACATCAAAGCGTCGCCGGCGGCTTTGAGCATGATGTTCGACAAGATCGGGATCGTGGTCCGGCGTTCGACGACACTCGTGACATGGCTCAGCGCCTTCAAGAGTTCCCCACGTTCGATCTCGAGACGCATCGTTTTCCTCAGCTATGGAAGCGTGCGCGGAGCAGCTGCCCCGGGCTCGCTGCAGCATCACGCACAAAAGACGAATTTTGGCGCAGACGCGCCCATGGGCGGAATCGCCCGCGGAGCCGGATCAGACCCGAAAGAAGCCGGCTTTTCAAGTAAGATGTATGGGTCAGCGCATAATCTGCGTGATCGCGCCGCTCAACGGCGCTTTCCACATGGCAAGGCCGGCACTCCAGGGGGTTGAAATGCCGGCCTCACGTCGCATCAGGCCGCAAGGGGTGACTTTGCGGTCAGTGATTGAGAAGCCTCTTCAGCTCCTCAAGCTCGTCTCCGAGGTTCGGATTCTTGCTGATCTCGCCCTCGATCTTGCGGATCGCGTGCAGAACGGTCGTGTGGTCGCGACCGCCGAACCGCCGCCCGATCTCGGGCAGTGAACGGGCCGTGAGGTGCTTGGCAAGGTACATGCCGATCTGGCGCGGCCAGACGACCGAACGATGACGCCGTTGCGACAGCAGATCGCCCTTCGACACGCCGTAGTGGCGCGAGATGATGCGCAGGATGTCTTCGATCTTGATCCGGCGCGGCTCGAGGTTCTGCACGAGATCGCGGATCACCGTCTCGGCGATGTCGAGCGTGATCGGCGTGCGCATGTACTGCCACGTAGCATAGAGACGCGTGACAGCGCCCTCGAGTTCGCGACCGTTTTCCGTCAGGCGAAGCGCCAGGAGATCGATGACGTCGCGCGATAGCGAGAAAGAAGGATCGGCAGCGCGCTTCTCTGCCAGGCGCTTTTCCAGAACCTTGAGCCGCAGCTCGTGGTCGAGCGACTGCAGTTCCGTGACGAGGCCACGCTGCAAGCGCGACCGCATCCGCTCATTCAAGCGCTCGATCTGGTTGGGAGCACGGGCCGAAGCGACGACCACCTGCTTGCCGCCATCGAGAAGCGCGTTGATGATGTGATCGAATTCCTGCTCCGTGCGCTCGCCCTGGAGGAATTCAAGGTCATCGATCAGCAGCATGTTGATGTTGCGGAACCGCTCCTTGAAGGCCAGTGGATCGGAAGACCGCAAAGCTTCCACGAACTGATAACGAAAGCGCTCGGCCGTGAGGTAAAGGACCTGCGCATTGGGCGCGCGCTTCTTCACTTCCCAGGCGATGGCATGAAGAAGATGGCTCTTGCCGAGCCCGACCGCGGAATGAATGTAGAGTGGGTTATAGCCGGGAGCGCCCGTCAGAACCGTTTCGGCAACTTGCGTGGCGCCCGCATGCGCCATCCGGTTGGATGCGCCGACGACGAAGCTGTCGAATGTGTAGCGCGGATCGAGCGGCGAACCTTCCAGACCGCCCGCAGACGTCCGTTGTACGGGCAGGATCGGAGCCCTGAGCGCGCTGGCGGGGCGGGGAGCGTCGGCATGCATTGCAGGCGCGGTAGCCGCGGTCGCTGAATTTGCCGCCTCAGCGCGAACTTCGGCCGCCTTCTGCTGCACGACGCCAGGCTGACGCCAAACGACTTCGACACGTTCGGCGGTCGGGAACTCCACGCGCGAACAGCGCAGCAGATGTTCGGAATAGTGCTCTTGGATCCAGTTGCGCACAAACTTGACCGGCACCGAAACCTTGACGATCCGCCCATCGAAGCTTTCGAATTCCAGGCTTTTGAACCAGCTCGAATAGACCTCGTCGCCGAGCTGGACTTTGAGCATGGCGCGAACTTTGTGGCCACGGCCCTCGACAGCGCTTGCCGGGGTCTCCGCATCGCGCCCCGTCCCGGCGCCCTGAGACTCTGCCTGTTGTGCTACCTGCATAGTGATTTACTCCCGCTGATAACGCGGGACGCCCGGAAGCGTCCCCCCTCTTCATCGACCGGCATTACCCTCTGCCGTCCGATGCCTTGCCGTGTCGTCTTCCGAAAAGTGTCTTGCTAGCCCTGCACCCAATCGAGTCCGGAGAATTTCCAGCCGGCGATTTGGCTGCGATGGTGGCCAGAATCCAAAGGTCCTTCGAAGCCCTCCTTGACGTTGCGACAACGGCGAAATCCCGCCGCGGTCATTGCTTCTGCAGCCATTCGACTACGGCCGCCTGAGCGGCACAGAAAAAAAATCTCAGTACTTTTTTCGGCTCCCCGGGCAGCCAGCGCCGCCTCGAGTCGCTCAGTAAAATCTGCAGCGATCCGGTTGTCCGGGAACGTCTGCCACTCGATCAGCACGACCTCCCGGTTGATCCTCGAGAGATCCGGAACACCGACGAACGCCCACTCCGCGCGCGTTCGCACGTCCACGAGGACCGCCGTCGGATCGCTTTCGAGACGCTTCCAAGTATCGAGGACGGACACGTCCTCGACTCCCGGAGTCTCACCATTTTCCACGAGTTCCCCTCACGCGTTACACAGTAGAGATAAAGACCCGCTTCAAGGCAACTCTGAGAAAACCCAGACAATACCAAGCTGCTCTTGAGCTCGCCGAAGCAACGCCCAAGTAGAGATGCAGGTCTTTACCTATTTGACGATGCTTTCAGCGCATCCAGAACCCTCTGGAGCCGAAAGCTACGCTCGTCGAACTTACCTGTGCGAACGACCGCTTTTACCCCGCTGCCATCCACTGCCAAATTTACTATCCCTTAACCTTCTTTTCGACAAGCGCCTCTGCGTCGCGATTGAGGCGGAAGCGGCACCACAAAGTTGTCCACAGGTACTGGTGAAAACGCGAGTCAAATCGCAAGAACTGTGAATAAAGGCGCTGACTCTCTTCGAGTTTTTCCACCGTGACTTTGTCTGGTGTCGTGCCCGCAACAGCCGTCACCCATATGTCATTTTATTTTTGACCCCTCACCGAAAAAGCGCGTGGGGACTCATCCTCCGGCCAATGATCATCGTCGTTCTAGCCCGGGATTCCCGGGGTTTAATGACGCTAAAAAAACAGCGGGCCCGTTTTCGGACCCGCTCTTTACCGTGACGAATATGCAACGGGGAGGAAAATTGCCCACCCTGTTCACAAGTGTGTTATGCGCTCATGGCCTTGACACGCTGAGCCAGCCTGGAAACCTTCCGGCTCGCGGTCTTCTTGTGCATCATTCCCTTCTGAGCTGTGCGTACAAGGACCGGCTCGGCGGCTGCGAGCGCGGCCAGAGCCTTCTTCTGATCGCCGGATTGGATCGCCTCTTCGACGGTCCGAACCTCCGACTTCACCCGCGAACGGCGGGACTTGTTGATGTCGGTGCGGCGGGTCATTTGACGCGCGGCCTTCTTTGCCGACGACGTGTTAGCCATAGGAATGTCCTTACGTTAGTTGCGAATGCGCCGTCGCATTCGCAAACTGCTAAGCGAGGCAAAGGGTTGAAAAGATGAATGGTCGGCCCGGGGCTTTCGCGCCAGGCACGGTTTGCCGGGGGTATACCCGGCCCCGCCTCCCCGGTCAATCAAGCGCACACGGAAAAGCGCGAATCTGACACAACATCCAAACTTCTTCGCAAGCCCCGACCCCCGGGTCGCAGCGCGCCGCGGCTAGGGATGCGCTAGAGGCTTCCTACTTAATACCATCGTTTTGCCTGCTGGAGGCTTCCCATCGCATGCTGTCTTTGATCGGTTGGCTCTTTTCACTCGCGGCCGCAGTGTGCGCGACCATCTTGGCGACCGCCGCGGGCCAGCCGACATTGCAGATGCTCGCCGCGGCTGGCGTGTGCCTCGTCCTGGCGGTGCTCGCCATCCGCGACCACGAGAACCTCAAAGCCATCGGCGCGCCCAATGGTGCAGTCGCAAGCTCCACCGCCCGCTATCTCGGCCTAGTTTGGGCCTGGGCAGCCCTCTCGGTGCTCTTCACGTACGTCTTCATAATCGACAAGCAGTGGCACGAGTGGTGGCAGTTCTTCATCGGCTTCACGTTCGCCGCCGTGGCGAGCGTCGGCTTCGCCAATTTGCTCGATCGGGACCGGGCCGCCGGCCGGACCGACGACACACTCGTTCGCGTCGGCCGTGTGCTGGTGCAGGCGCAGCTGATCGGAATGATCGCCGGAATTATCAGTCTTTTCGTCGACAACAAATTTCCCCGCGCGGAAACGCATGCCGACTGGGCAGGCTGCAACATCTTCTTCTTCGGCGCGCTGGCGATTGCTGCCATCAGCGTTGATGCGTTACGGTCCCGCGCGCGCGTCTGAGTTTCAGGCTCGACGCCCGCCATCAACCGGGGACTTCGCCAAGATGACCTTGCGCCCTTCGCTTCCATTGCTGCTCTTGATGCTCGCGGTCGCCCTCGGCGCAATGTACATCGCCGCAGGATCTTTCCAGCGCGTGGAATCGGCAATCGTGGCTGCGGTCTTTGCAATCTTCATCAGCTTGGCGGCGATCCGCACGAACGCGCCGCTCTGGCGCGAAACCGGTTCTGATTCAGCATCGCAAAAACCAGCACAGCATGAGGCGCTGGCCATTAACATGCTTCTCATCGCCGTTGCTTTTCTCTGGTGCGGCTTGGCCTTTTACGCCGTTTATCTCTTCACCAGCGTTCGCTGGCAGCACGGCTGGGAGTACGGCTCGGCGTGCGTCCTGTTCGCGGTTCTTTACGGCTACCTAGCGCTGCGGCTGTCGGATCCCCGGTCAGCTGCTTCCCAGCAATTGGCGATGGACCGCATGGCGCGCATCGCCGGCTATCAAGCGCTATTGATCGGGATCGGCCTCCTCTGGCTGATCGGCGCCGGCAAGCTCGTGACGCACAAAGGGGACTGGGCCGCAAACCAGTTGTTCTTGGGTGGCGGCTTCGCGATCATGTGCATCAGCGTGATCCTGATCAAGACTCACGCCGCCTTGAGCGAACACCAAACCGCAGCGAGTTGAAGGATCAGCGCTGGCAGCGCGGACAATAAAACGTCGCGCGTCCGGAGTGTACGGCACGACGAATCTTGCCCTTGCAATTTCCCGTTCTGCACGCCGTGTCTTCCCGGTCATAAACAGAAAATCGCTCCTGGAAGGCGCCCTTCTGGCCATCCGCCGCGCGGTAATCGCGCAGCGTGGACCCACCGGCAGCGATCGCGCGCTCGAGCACGTCCTTGATCGCCGCGACGAGCCGCACCGCCTTATCGGTCGGAGCCCCGCGCGCGGTCGCCAAACTCGAGGCGGCACGGTCCGGCGACAGGCGCGCCTGGTACAGAGCTTCGGACACATAGATGTTGCCCAGCCCGGCGATGACGTGCTGGTCCATCAGGAAGGCTTTGAGATTGACCTTTTTGCCCAGCGCCCGCGATGCGAGATACTGGGCTGTCAATTCATCGCTCAAAGGTTCGACGCCCAGTTTGCGGAACAGCGCATGCTCGCCGCGCAGCTCGTGCGGCATCATGACCATGAATCCGAACCGCCTCGGGTCGTTGTAGACGACCTGCGTCCCGTCCGAGAGATGCAGGACCACATGATCGTGCGCGGGATCAGGACCGGTCTCGTGGATGTACTCGCCCGGCCTATCGACGTGCCCGTCGTGGATGATCGAAAACCGGCCGGTCATGCCGAGGTGCATGACGAGATCTTCCCCGCCTGACAGACGCGCGATCAGGTACTTCGCGCGCCTCTCGAGCCCCACGATCTTCTGGCCGGCGACACGCCTTGCGAACTGCTCTGGCAGGGGAAAGCGCAGGTCTGGGCGGCGCGCGTCGAGTTTGGCCACCCGGCTGCCCACCAACACGGGCGCGAGCCCCCTCCGCACGGTTTCGACCTCCGGAAGCTCCGGCATGAACACGGACACCTGAAATTGACGATGAGACGCCGCGACGATAGCGCGGCGGCGCCGCAGCGGCTATGGTCCCGGATATGGATCAGAACGCAGAAAACGCAAGCCAGGGCACCGCGTCCTTCGGCTTCCGCACCGTCCCCGAGGGCGACCGCCAGGGCCTCGTCAACAAGGTCTTTGCGTCCGTCGCCGATCGCTACGACCTCATGAACGACCTGATGTCGGGTGGCTTGCACCGCCTCTGGAAGCGTGAGCTCATCACGATGCTCAACGCGCCGCGTGGCGTCGCGCCGTTCAAGCTTCTGGATGTTGCAGGCGGCACTGGCGACATTGCGATCCGCTATGCCAGGGACTCGGGCCCGAATGCGACCGCCGTCATTTGCGATATCAGTCCGGAGATGCTCGAAGTCGGCAAGCGCCGCATCGCCGATGCTGGTCTCGACAGTCGCATCAGCTGCGTCGAGGGTAACGCCGAGGAATTGCCCTTCGAGAGCGCAAGCTTCGACGCTTACACGATCGCGTTCGGCATTCGCAACGTGACCCACATCGATAAGGCGCTCGCCGAGGCCTATCGCGTCTTGAAGCCGGGCGGCCGTTTCCTCTGCCTGGAATTCTCCGAATGCCGCGTGCCACTTCTCGATCGCGCCTACGACTTCCACTCGTTTGAAGTCATTCCGAGACTGGGCCAATGGGCCGCTGGCGATGCCGATTCCTATCGCTATCTTGTCGAAAGCATCCGCCGCTTCCCGAAACAGGAGGCTTTCGCGGAGCTCATCCGGAAAGCCGGCTTCGCTCGCGTCAGCTTCCGCAATTTGACGGGCGGCATCGCCGCGATCCACGGCGGTTGGAAGATCTGATCGGCCACATCTGAACTACGTTTTAGCTCCAACAGCGCAACTTCCGTTGACGCTGGCATCCTCGATTCATAGCTTCCACACGGGGACGGGAAGAATGATTTCTTCTTTGGAGGTGGGACTCATGAAGACGAAGATACTGCTCTCTGCAATTGCCGTAGCCGTTGTTTCGCTGAGCGCCGGCGCAGCCAACGCTGGAGGCTGCGTAACGAAGGGCGCCGTCGCGACCTCGTCGTCGGCCGATTCCGCGCGCTGGTTCGCCATGGAAACGATGGTCCAGAACGTCAGTTGGGGTCTATGGCCGGGCTTTCTGGCGAACGGCCAAGTTGAAGGCTACAAAGTGATCAACAAGAAGTATCGCTGCAGCCCGAACGGCGGCATGGTCACCTGTCACGGCCGCGCGACCTTCTGCAAACTCTAAAGACTACCGGCACATCATCAAAATAGCGCCCGCGGCAATCCGCCGGGCGCTATTTCTTTGTCCGCAGGTTGTATGGCAACCCTGGCATCTCCATCAAGCAACCGAGGCTCCGCTTAACGGTTTTTACCCCTTGAGCCGGCTACACTTGACCGGACTTGGTTGCGGCGCAATGTGCCGGGACTGCGCCTGCAAATATTAGGACGACGAAATTACGACGATGCCCGGAGCGCTTCTCAACACGCTAAGACTCGCGCGCGCCGGTTTCGTGCTGGCCCAACACGGCGTCCGGTTCGTGCCAAAGGGCATGCCGGTGCCGCTGCCCCTGAAGATCGCTCGTCTCGCCACGCTGCCGATCCAAGTCGTGGCTGCCCCCTTCCGCAAGGACGAAAACCGTTCGACGCGGGTCGCGACGGCGCTGACTGCACTTGGCCCGAGCTACGTGAAACTCGGTCAGTTTCTTGCCACGCGCGCCGACGTCATCGGACCGGAGTTGTCGGATGACCTGAAAAATCTGCAGGATAAGGCCGAGCCATTTTCGATGGCCGAAGCTCGGGAAGCGGTGGAACGCGCGCTCGGCGGCAAGCTCGAGGATCATTTCATTGAGTTCGGCCCACCTGTCGCCGCCGCATCGATCGCGCAGGTTCACAAGGCCTGCGTGCTCGACAACGGCGTCAGGAAAACCGTCGCCGTAAAGATCCTGCGTCCGAATATCGAAAAGCGTTTCAATCGCGATCTCGACAGCTATTACTTCGCCGCTCGCTTGATCGAGCGCTTCTACCCGCCCGCGCGACGCCTGAAGCCCGTGGCCGTCGTCGACAACCTGAAGCACACGACCGACCTCGAGATGGATCTGCGGCTGGAGGCCGCCGCCATCTCCGAGATGGCGTCCAACATCAAGGACGACGAAGGCTTCCGCGTTCCCGAAATTGATTGGCGGCGAACGGCAAAGCGCGTGCTGACCGTCGAATGGATCGACGGCACCCCGATCGCTCAGCGCGAGAAGCTTAAGGAAAAAGGCTTCGATACGGCCGCACTTGGCTTCACGGTGCTTCGCTCGTTCCTTCGCCACGCGATGCGCGACGGCTTCTTCCATGCCGACATGCATCAGGGCAATTTGTTCGTCGACGATCAAGGCAAGATCGTCGCGGTCGATTTCGGCATCATGGGCCGATTGGGTTTGCCGGAGCGCCGCTTCCTTGCCGAAATCCTGCATGGCCTCATCACACGCGACTACCATCGCGCCGCCGCCATTCATTTCGAAGCGGGCTACGTGCCCCCGCATCACAGTGTCGAGGAGTTCGCGCAGGCCATGCGCGCCATCGGCGAACCGATCCAGGGCCGGACAGCCGAAGAGATCTCGATGGCGGATCTGCTGGGCCAGCTCTTCGCCTACACCGAAGTCTTCGACATGCAGACGCGGCCAGAGCTGATCCTGCTTCAGAAGAGCATGGTGATCGTCGAAGGCGTCGCCCGTGATCTCAATCCGTCTCTCAACGTTTGGGTCGCTGCGGAACCTGTCGCGCGGGAGTGGATGGAATCGAACCTC
>NZ_RXIZ01000014.1:144709-175988 GCF_003987855.1 Hyphomicrobium sp. | reverse complement strand
CTTCGGTCGCGCAGCTTATTCCAGCGGCAACAAGGCTTTCGACGACTATCGCGAGGCGACGCTCAAGCGCCTCGAAGAGGAAGAGCGCGAGTTCCGGGCATTTCTCGACCGGTTGCGCCAAGCGAAGGACAAGTCCGAGTTCGACCAGTTCATGGCCGAGCGTCGCGACCGTCCGGAACCCAACGTCGGCGCAACGACTTGAATTTGACCCCTGCGCAGGGCGGCAACCGCTGCCCTGTTCTTTTCTGCCTGACGCGGTCTTTCAAGCGGAGCAATGAGCGACGATGTTCCACCTTCACCCCCTTCCGCCGATGTTCGTGATGTTTCATTTCATCGGCGTCGCCCTCCTGTTGATCACGGCCATCTTCGTGATGCGGAGGGTCCTGCGAGCGCGATGCAGTCGCGCCGGTCTGAACCGCAGGTTTGACGGCGCTCGGTCCGGCGAAACCGGCAACCGCGCGTTCGACGAATACCGGCAGACGACTTTGCGAACGCTTGAGGCGGAAGCGGACGAATTTCGCAAATATCTCGACGGATTGCGCAGAGCGGCGGACGCCGCTGCGTTCCAGGCCTTCCTGAACTCGCGCCGTTCCGGAACCGGCACCCTCGCCTGAGTTGAGGAGAAGGGGCGGTAAGTTGCCGCTCCTTCACTCGCATATCAGGAATTCGCCTTTTTCCCCTTAGGTTGCTGAATTTTTAGGGGTGTTATCGTGCCGCGTCGTCTATTGTGATCGAACGGCCGTTGCGGCGAACGGGCGTGTATCGAGGCGACAAAATCACGGACGGCCGATGTCCTGGCAATTCTTGAAGAACGCTGTCGTGGCGTACGGTGGGGGCTTGCGCTCCGCGCTGGAGCACATCAAGGAAGCCTTCGGTTTCGAGGGAACTCAAACGCCCGCC
Organism: Hyphomicrobium sp.; assembly: GCF_003987855.1. Classification (GTDB taxonomy): domain Bacteria; phylum Pseudomonadota; class Alphaproteobacteria; order Rhizobiales; family Hyphomicrobiaceae; genus Hyphomicrobium_B. The sequence goes on along the minus strand of NZ_RXIZ01000014.1, from coordinate 175,088 downwards.
CAATCGCGCGTTGCGTTCACGATCGCGGTCGTGGCGCTCGCAGCGAAGATGAGCAAGGCGGACGGCGTTTCGCTTCCCATCGAAGCGGAGGCTTTCAAGCGCCAGTTCAAGGTCCCCGAGAGCGAGTGCGCGCACGTCCGCAAGCTCTACGAACTCGCGAGCCGCGACGTCGCCGGCTACGAGATCTATGCCGCGCAGATCGCGCACATCCTCGAGGGCCAGCCCGACATCAAGATCTCGGTGCTCGAGTGCCTCTTTCACATCGCCAGCGCCGATGGCGTGCTGCATCCCTCGGAGGATCGCTATCTCGCGCACGTCGCGGAAATCTTCGGCCTCAGCAAAGGCGAGTTCCGCTGTGTGCGCCGCGGCTTCGTCGTCGACCTCGACAGCCCCTACGAGGTGCTGCACATTTCGCCGCTCGCGTCCGATAAGGAACTCAAGGCGCGCTATCGCGAGTTGGTCAAAGGCCATCATCCCGACGCCCTGGTGTCGAAAGGCGTGCCGAAGGAATTCCTGGCTGGTGCCGAACGGCGCCTCGCCGCGATCACCGCAGCTTACGACGCAATCCTGGAAGAACGAGGCCAGCGTGCTGAACGCGAGCTGGAATCCGCGCCGTGATGTTCGCGCCGGACTTTGGGCTCGCCAATGCCGTTCATCCGGCTCACAATCACGAGCCGCGACGCGGCGGCGTCAAGCCTTCGATCCTTCTCCTGCACTACACCGGCATGTCGTCGGCGGCGAAGGCGATCGATTGGTTGGCGCGCCCCGAGAGCGGTGTGTCCTGCCATTACGTCGTCGATGAACATGGCGAGGTCACGCAGCTCGTTCCGGAGGAACTTCGCGCCTGGCATGCCGGAGCTTCGTCCTGGCACGGCGAGACGGATATCAATTCGCACTCGATCGGCATCGAAATCCACAACCCCGGCCATCAGCACGGCTACCCCGATTTTTCACACGCTCAGATGCGCGGCCTCATCGCGCTCGCTCAAGACATCGTTCGCCGCCACGCCATCGCGCCGGAAAATGTTCTCGCCCATTCCGACGTCGCGCCCGGCCGCAAGATCGATCCTGGCGAGAAGTTCGATTGGCATCTTCTTGCGAAAGAAGGACTGGGACGATGGGTGCGACCGCATCCGGTCGATGAGAGCGATGAGGGCTTAGGCCCTGGCGCTCAGGGGCCGAACGTTCTCGATGCGCAAAAACTCCTGCGCTCCTATGGGTACGGTATCGAACTCACCGGTACGCTCGATGCGAGCACGGAAAAAGTTCTCCGCGCTTTTCAACTGCATTTTCGCCCGGCCCGCGTCGACGGCAGGCTTGATCGCTCGACGGAAATTACGCTGGAGCAGCTCATTGAAGCGGCCGGCAAGCGCGCCGCGGCTTGACGCCCTACCGCCAGGTGATGTTGATGCCTGACGCCGGCTGACGAACAGCGCAACCGCTGTCAGCACCGCAGCGACCGCAGGCAAAGAGATAAACGGACAGAACCGTGCTGAATCCACGGCGCCCTGAGATCCTCGCGCTTATTGCTGCGCTCTATATCGCGCTGGTTCTGAACCAGCCGTTCTGGCGGAAATTTCACGATCTCGTCTCGCCGCACAGCACGCGCGACTGGCTGTTCCTTGCAGCAGCGGGCGTCGTGATCAGCTCGATCGCTTATCTCGCACTGCTCGCTGTTTCATTGAAGCCGCTGCTCCGCGCCGTAATTCTCATTCTGCTGCCGCTTACGGCGGCGGCATCCTACTTCATGAGCGAGTACGGCATCCTCATTGACGCTCAGATGGTGCGCAACGTTCTCGAAACCGATACCCGCGAAACGAGTGACCTCATCACGTGGAAGCTCATCGGCTACGTTGCCATTTTGGGCTTTGTTCCAGCCATTGCCTTCTGTCTCGTTCCCTGGACGGAGCGGTCGTGGGCGCATGACTTGCGCGCGAAGTTCGCTTACGCAGCTGCCGCCACCGTTCTTTGTCTGGCGGCATTGATGCCGATGATTGGCGATGTGCTCTCGCTGGGCCGCGAGCATCGCGAGCTGAAGATGACGTTGACGCCGTTGAACTATATCTCGGCCGTCACCTCCTACTTGCGGCTCGAGGGCCGGAAGAAAGCCAAGGTCATCGAGCAATACGGCGAGGACGCGCGACGAGCCGCAACGGGCAGCACGCGCAAATCGCTCTTCATCGTTGTCGTTGGCGAAACGGCGCGCGCCGATCACTTCGCGCTCAACGGCTATGCGCGGACGACCAATCCCGAGCTTTCTAAGACCCCTGATCTCATCAACTTCCCTGCCGCCTACTCCTGTGGGACCGACACCGCGCAGTCTGTGCCGTGCATGTTTTCAGGGTTCGATCGGAAAGCGTTCTCGAATGCGAAGGCCGAGACCCGTGAGAACCTTCTCGACATCCTGAAGCGCACCGGCGTCGACGTTCTCTGGCGCGAAAACCAAGCCGGCTGCAAAGGCGTATGCGACCGCGTTCCGACCGAGACGCTGACGGGACACGTTGCGCCGACGTTCTTTCCGAGCACCGAAAACGGCGACGACATTCTCGTTGACGGCATCGATGGACGCATCGCCGAACTCGAGGGGGATACTGTCATCGTGCTCCACATGATGGGCAGCCACGGCCCGGCCTATTGGAAGCGCTATCCGCCGAAGTTCGAGACCTTCACACCCGCATGCAAGGATTCGCAGTTCAGCCGGTGCGAGCTTTCAGCGATCGTGAACGCCTACGACAATACGCTCGTCTACACCGACCATGTTCTCGCGCGCCTGATCGGCGTGCTCTCGGGCGCGGCCGACCACGGCGTCGATGCCGGCATGCTCTATGTCTCCGATCACGGCGAAAGCCTGGGTGAAGGCGGCCTCTATCTTCACGGCATGCCCTACGCGCTTGCGCCTGAAGCCCAAATCCACGTGCCGATGGTGATGTGGCTGTCGCCTTCGCTTCGGAAGGAGCGCGGCATCGATCAAAAGTGCATGCTCGATCGCGCCAGTGCGCGGGCGGGGCACGACAATCTTTTTCACTCGGTGCTGGGCATCATGAACGTCACGACGCGCGTTTATGACCCGGCCCTCGACCTGTTCGCCGCCTGTCGAGGCAAGCCTCAGAAAGCCTACGGCCTTTTGGCGCCCTAACGAAATAATGTAGCGCGGCTCCGTTACTGTGCGCCTCCCTCGCCGGGCTGCCGCGACGAAAAATACTTATCCCCGGTCATCCGGACTCATGCATGATCCGTATCAGAAACGTTTGGAAGGCCTGAGCATGGTTCGGATTTTTGCTGCTCTGTCGTTCATCGCCGCGCTGGCCGCGTCTTGCGGAGCGTTGGCCGATCAGCCCATCGGGCCAGTCTCGATGAAGGCGGATATGAGCGCCAAGGCCGTGACCACGGTCCTTTTTCAGGCCAAGCCCGGCGCGAAGCCCGATCTGTCCGGCAAGTTCCTCGCCTACCTCGACCTCTCGGAGTTGAATTTCAAAGGCGCAAACCTCGCGCGCTCCGACTTCTACGGCACCGATTTCACCGGCGCCAATCTGAAGGGTGCCGACCTTTCGCATACGCGGCTCGATCGCTCGGTCCTGATCCGTGCCGATCTATCCGGCGCGGACCTCACCGGCGCCACCATTCTGCGCCCGACGATCTATCAGGATTTGTCCGCCAACACGCAAGATGCACCCCATTTCGCGGGAGCCAACCTGACGGAGGTGCACGTCCAGGCCGAACTGTCGGGCTCCGACTTTCGGGGCGCGAACCTGACGCGGGCGAACTTCTATCCTCTCGAAGGCCGCCCGGGCGAGGGCACGCTCGCGACCACCTATCGAAACATCCTGAAATACTGCGACTTCTCCGGCGCGCGTCTGCAGGACGCCAACATGGAGCGCGCCGTTCTCTGGTTCGCGAAGTTCACGGGCGCCGATCTTCATGGTGCCAACTTTGCCAATGCCGATCTTTCGCGCGCTGATTTTTCCGGCGCCGATCTGACAGGGGCCGACTTCTCGCGCGCTGATCTCGATGGCGCAAATTTCGTCGGCGCGATCGGCATCGGCGAAGCCAAGGGATTGGACCAGGCGGTGAACCTCGATCGCGCTCAGCGCTGACGAGCGCACCGCGGCGTCAGGCTCGCGCGGGGTTCGCGGGCGATTATCTGAGAAACTGCACAGCCATTAACCGTTGTTAAATGGTTCGTTGTCACTCTCTTAAGACCTCATACCAAAGCCAGGGTGCCGATATGCTGAAGCGAGGCGGAGCTGTCCGTTTGCGTTCGTGTGCATCGATTGCGATTGGATTGATTGCGGCCGTCGCGGCAGGCAGCAGCGGCGCCAACGCCGTCAGCCTCCACGTCAAACTCGCCTGCTCGCGGGACTACTACGCCTATTGCAGCCAGTTCGCCTCGGACAGCCCTGAAGTGCGCCACTGCATGCGCGCGGTCGGCGAGAAGCTGTCGCCGCGTTGCCTCAATGCGCTGGTCGATGCCGGTGAGGTGAGCCAGACGGAAGTGTCCCGTCGCGCCGCCCAGTTGCGGCAATAGCAGCGCACCGCAGGCTTAGCCGCAAACGACGCGTAAGCGATCCTCATAGGAACTTGACTTGCGTGTCAGGAACCACGCTTATTGTTAGCGCGTGAGGTTGGCGCGCGGCCGGGCGCTTGGAACGTCCCGTCCGACATGCGCTCGCTACCAGCAACGAGGGCGGTGCATATGCTTGAGCTGAAGCCGTGGCGGCAGATCGAGGTTCCGGAACCTCGGGCCGATGAGACCTACGAGATCTCGCTCTTCGACAAGACTTACACGTTTCGCGGCTTGAAAGCTCTTCTGGGCGCCGCCGATTTCGATAAGGCCGGCGACCGCAACTGCGGCCTCGCCGCCAGGGATGACGTCGAACGCGAAGCCGCCCGCACGATCCTTTCGGGGCTGACGCTTCAGCATCTCTACGACCGGCCGCTGACCGACGATAAAGGTCAGGTCGATTCCGTCATGCGGATCAACTACGAGATCGACCGCGATACCTTTGCCGAAATCGCATCCAAGACGCTCGGCGAGGTGAAAAACACGCTTTTGCGCGCCAAGGCCGCGGAGGCCAAGCGCCTCGGCCGCGCGCTCACCGGCGTCATGGCGGCGGCCATCGCCAAATTGATGGACGTGCACGAACTCGTCTATGCCGCCAAGAAATTGAAGCGCTCAGGCAAGGCGAGAACGCTCGTCGGCGCGCCGGGAACATTGTCGTCGCGGCTGCAACCCAACCATCCCACGGACGATCTCGATGCGATGTCGGCCCTCGTCTATACCGGCCTTTCGATGGGCTCGGGCGATGCGCTGCTCGGGCTCAACCCCGCGATCGATACCGTCGAGAACATCACCAAAGCGCTGAAGCATCTCGACAGGCTGCGCCGAGAAACCGGGGCTCCGACGCAAATCTGCGTGCTGTCGCACGTCAAGACCCAGCTCGCCTGTCTCGAAAGCGGAGCGCCGGTCGAGATCATGTTTCAGTCGCTCGCGGGCACGGACCGCACGCTCATCGAGGAATTCGACTGCACCGCCGACCTGCTCGACAAGGCCTACACCACCATGGCCAAGCACGGACCGCTTGCGGGCGAAGCCGAGCAGTTCATGTACTTCGAAACCGGGCAGGGCAGCGAGCTCACCTACGGCAAGCACAACGACATCGACATGACGACGACGGAAGCGCTCTGCTACGGGGTCGCGCGCCGCTACGACCCCTTCATGGTCAACAACGTCACCGGCTTCATCGGCCCGGAAACGCATCGCTCTAATTTCGAAATGATCGTGTCGAATCTGCAGGATCATTTCATGGGCAAGCTCCTCGGCCTGCCGATGGGCATGGCGCCTTGCTACACGCTGCATTCCGAAATCACGATGGAAGGCCAGCAGATCGCGGCCGAGCTGCTGACGGCTGCGGGCGCCAACTACTTTATGGACGTCTATCTCTCCATCGACCGCATGCTCGCCTATTTCGATACCTGCGGTCACGACGACCAGACCATGCGCGAAGTCCACGGCCTCACGCCCGCGCCGGAGTTTCTCGACTGGGCGATCTCAAAAGGCATCTTCGTGCGCGATGAAGATGGCGAGGTCGAGCGCGGTCCGAACTGGGGCAATCCAAAGATCTTCTGCTCGGAGGAAGAATTCGAGCGGCTGCGTAAAAACCTGCCGGCGGCCTACGGTTTTGAAAGCGCAGGCCCGCGCCCGACCGAACAAGTCTCGCGCGCGATCAAGGCGAACCTTGCCGCCGCTCGCGAAGCTATCTATGCCGAGGTCACGCCCGAGAAGCTCGCCGGCATCGATTTCCGCCGCCTCGCAACCTCGGCCGAAACCAAGGCAGATCACCTGAGCCATCCCGATCTCGGTGCCAAGCCATCGGACGAGGCGGTGGCCGAACTCGCGCCGGAAGGCGTCGACGTGCAGATCATCGTCTCCGACGGCCTATCCGCTGAAGCCGTGCATCACAACATCCCGGATCTTCTTCCCGCGCTGCTCGACGGTTTGAAGGAGCAGCGCATCACGGCTGGAAAACCCATCCTCGCGCCCTACGGCCGCGTGAAGCTCGCCGAAGCGCTGGGCGACGCGCTACAGCCGAAGCTCATCATCAACTTGATCGGCGAACGCCCAGGCGGGGATGCGCTCGCATCGCGCAGCATGTCCGCTTACATCGCCTATCGCCTCGACGACGATGCGAAGGCCGATGCCGTCGAGTTCAGCGGCAATCCCGACATCCGTTACGAATACACGGTGATCTCGAACATCTATTCCGGAGGTTTGCCGCCCGGTGAAGCCGCCGTCCAGATCGCCGAGCGCGTCAACCAGATCCTGACGACCAAGGCGGCGGGCAATCGGCTGGAACGCGCTATTCACGACCGCTCGCACAACATGCGCGCTGCCGCATTTTAATATGCCGTCTTGGTGTAGGACGGAAATTCAAGGCGCGATCAGCCAAGGCCGCGCGTAGATTACGATGGCGATGCGGCCCGTCGCTAACGCCGCTCTGCCAAGTTGTCCTTCACGAATTTTAGGCCCGCGGTCTCACCCGACCGATGAGCGACGACACACGTTAGATCGAGATTACGCTGCTTGATCGTCAGTCTGACCTGGCGCGGAAGTTCCAGGCCGGGATCGATATAGATTTTGGCCCCGGTTGCAGAGAAGTCGATCACCACACATTCAGCAGGCTCGGAGCCTTCGATGGTATACACCGCTCCCAATAGGAAGGTTTTCAGTCGCGGACTGATCCCGCGCCGCTGCAAAGTACCGTTGTATTTCATTCGCCAGATCAAACGCCAGATCATACCGGGTGAACAAGACCCTCATCTAGCGCAGCGAATTTAAGGATCGCTTATCAAGGTCTGGTTCCGGACAGAATTCGGCCGGAGCGTTGGTTCGCTCCGGCCCGACGCCTCACGCCGTTATTTGATGAAATCAGTTCCGCAGGCTCGCTGTTTAGGCTGCCAAGGGCAACGCGGCCGTTCGCGCTTCACGCTCTCGTAACTTCTGAAGGAGCTCCTCCAGCCGGAGCGAAGGTTCGTCGACATCGGCTTCGAAGAGGGCCTTCAATCGCGGCGCCGCCTTCGCCGTAAACCTCGTCATCCATTCATCGTCGTACATCTTCGGCTCCGTCGCCCGGTTCGATGAGCAGAAAACGGGCGAGCGAATCGCTTGTTCCGTTACATCGGTGACATATGTTTTTGTGTGACGAGGCGGACCCTTAACCGAATTGCAAAGTTGTCGTGCATGGATGTGCGCCAGTCGAATTCGCTCCGGCGAACCCCGGCGTTTTTCCGGAACTGAGCTTTCACCCCACTGCATTTCAAGCGCGCTCCCGCCCGATGGCAAAGTTCATCGAAGAGATTTCTTGCTCTTGACAGGCAACCAAATGGTTGCATATTAGGGTCATGAGCATGGACGACGTCTTCAAAGCATTAGCGGACCCGGTACGGCGTCAATTGCTCGACAGTTTGCATCAGCGCAATGGCCAGACGCTGGGCGAGCTTTGCGAAGGACATGACATGTCGCGGCAAGCCGTCACCAAGCATCTCGCGATCCTTGAGGACGCCAACCTTGTCGCGACACGCAAGGAAGGCAGGGAGAAGCTGCACTTTCTGAACCCCCTGCCGATTTTTGAAATCGCCGATCGTTGGATCGAGAAATTCGAGCATGGGCGCCTTCGCGCGCTCGACGAATTGAAAAAGAACCTGGAAGGAAAGCGCGATGGCAAAGGATAGATTTGTTTACGTCACGTACATCCGCACGACGCCTGAGAAGCTTTGGGAAGCGCTGCTGACGCCGGAGTTCACACGGCAATACTGGTTCGGCGTCACGCTCGAGAGCGATTGGAAGAAGGGCTCGACGTGGAAAATGATATTTCCCGACGGGCGCGTCACCGACAGCGGAGAGGTTCTCGAAGTGGAGAAACCGAAGCGGATCGTTCTGAAGTGGCTGAACGAGTGGATGCCCGAGCTCAACGCCGAAGGCTTCTCCCGCTGCACGATGGAGATCGAGCCGGTCGAGGGCGCGACGAAGCTGACGGTGGTCCACGAGATCGACAAGCCTGCGTCTAAGGTGATTGAGGCAGTCGGTGGCGGCTGGCCGAGGATCCTGTCGAACCTCAAGACACTTCTGGAAACGAATGAGCCGCTGGCCATGACCAAGGGCGGATGCAAATCGGCGGCATAGAGAACCTTGGAGGAAAACCCATGGCAAATGATCGCTTCGTTTACGTCACGTACATTCGGACGACGCCTGAGAAGCTTTGGGAGGCGCTGCTGACGCCGGAGTTCACACGGCAATACTGGTTCGGCGTCACGCTCGAGAGCGATTGGAAAGTCGGGGCCTCATGGAAAATGGTGCTGCCGGACGGCACCGTCGTTCATGACGGCGAAATTCTGGAGTTTGAGCCGGAAAAACGTCTCGTCTTTCGATGGCGGGGCGAACGAAGTCCGGAAATGAGAGCCGAGGGTTATTCGCGATGCGCGATGGAGATCGAGGAGGTTCCGAGCGGCGTGAAGCTTACCGTGCTGCACGAAATCGACAGGCCGGAGTCGAAGCTCATCGAGGATGTGTCAGGCGGATGGCCGATGATTTTGTCGAACCTCAAGAGCCTGCTAGAGACGGGTGATCCGATGGCCGGGCTTCTGGCCACCCGCCGGTCGGCGGCGTGAGAGACGGAGTTTGGTTTTCGTCATCCTCGAATGTGCGAGCGCCGCGAGCGCATTCGGGCATCCAGCGTTAGAAGCGCCGAAGGCTCGATATTGCGTCTTCGACGAGTCTCGCGCTGGATCTCCGGCCTTCGTTCGCTGCGCTCATTCGGCCGAAGATGACGGTAAGCATTTGTTTTCCGCCCTCTTGACGTTTGGACGCTGACATCGCTTATCTCGCCTACCAGCCGGCCGGACGGCCGCTGCCGGATCAGCGTGTGGCGAAACGGGCTCTAAAGGCTCGCGAGCAAAACGTCCGGTGGAGGAAAGTCCGGGCTCCCAGAGAACACGGTGGCGGCTAACGGCCGCCGGGGGCGACCCCAGGGAAAGTGCCACAGAGAACATACCACCTCCGTGCCTTCGGGCCGGCGGTAAGGGTGAAAAGGTGCGGTAAGAGCGCACCGCGCTTCTGGCAACAGCAGCGGCAGGGCAAACCCCACCGGGAGCAAGATCAAATAGGGGTGGGCGCGCGGAGCGGGCAACCGCAGACGCAAGGCGCGTTCTCACGCTACCCGCCCGGGTTGATTGCACGAGGCGTCTGGCAACAGGCGTCCCAGATGAATGGCCGTCGCGGAGGCGAAAGTCTCCAGACAGAACCCGGCTTACAGGCCGGCTGGTATTACCCTTTTTCGTCGCCGGTCTTGCCCGCTACAGACAATTGTTCATTTCGAATTTACCGATCCGGCACTTTCCCGGCGCGTGCCCCAGTGCCGGGATAATTTTCCCCTATCCGCTCGCAATCCGTTGACGGATCGCAGTCATGGTGAGCCGGCGCGTCTCCCTGCGACGGGGGTCCTATGTCGCGGGTTTCGGGAAGTGTCTAAATGGGGAAATGGAAGTTTTGACACGATCGCTTCTCGCTATCGCATGGTTGCTCGCGACGATTGTTCCTGCGATGGCCTGGACGGAAGAAAGCGTCGCCAACAACGATCTTCACGGCACCCTGACCGTGGCGGCCGCCGGCGAACGTGAGCCCGTCGTGTTGATCGTGCCGGGCTCCGGTCCGATCGATCGCGACGGCAATATGCCTGGCATGCGCAACGACAGTCTCAAGCTGTTGGCGCACGGCCTGGCCGAACGCGGCATCGGCTCGCTGCGGATCGACAAGCGCGGAATAGGCGAGAGCAAGTCGGCAGCGCTCCGCGTCGAAGATCTCCGCGTCACGAACTACGTCGATGACGTGATTTCATGGATCGACGTTCTGCGAAAGCGGCCTGACGTTTCGAATGTCTTTCTCTTGGGCCACAGCGAAGGCGCTCTCATTGCGACGCTTGCGGCGCAGAAAGAAAAAGTCTCCGGACTTGTTCTGCTTGAAGGTGCGGGGCTGCCGATTGCCGAAGTTCTTGCGCGCCAGCTTGCCGCCTCCGGTGTTCCGCTCGCGCTGCAGGAGCAATCGAAGCGGATCTCCGAAAGCCTGAAGCGAGGCAGTGCCGTCAAGGACGTTCCGCCCGAACTGGCGCAACTCTATCCGCCGACGGTGCAAGGCTATCTGATGTCGTGGTTGCCGCTCGATCCGGCAGCGGAACTGGCGAAGGTGACGTGTCCTGTCCTGATCGTTCAAGGTACAACTGATTTCCAAATTACCTTCGATGACGCGGCACACCTTCAGGGCGCTTCGCCCGGCGCGCGCCTCGTCGCGATCTCAGGCATGAATCATGTCTTGAAGAATGCTCCGGCCGGTCGCGTCGCGAACTTGCGCACGTACAACGATGCGAACCTGCCGCTCGAACCCAGGCTCGTTCCTTCGATCGTCACCTTCGTGCACGACCACTCGTGAGCCTGCAGGCCGGGTAGAGGGTCGCGATGCGGTTCGCCGCCGGTCCGAACTTGAATCCTATTTAAGATCAAAAACTTAACGCGCCTTCTGAGGCGTGACGGCAGTCTGCGGCCAAAAACATGAGGTGCATTTCCGCGCCACACCACAAAATATCCTTAATAATCCGTTGACGACCACCAAATCCCATGCGATCCCATAGATGCCCGTCCGCACCGGGCAGGAATCCGTGGCAGGGCGCCGGTTTGGTAGAGGGCCCAAATTCGAGCGACCGCCACGGTCCCTTTCTGATGTTTCGGGCGACACGCGTTCCGCGCGCCGGCCGCCCGAAACGAAAGATGGTTCGGCCGAGCGTGGGAACGGCCTCGGTGAAGCGTCGCTGCCAGTAAACGAGTAGGGAGACGAAATTCGTTAGCTGGGGGATGGACCGCTTTGTCTCGACATTCACAAACAAGATCGACGCCAAAGGCCGGGTCTCAATTCCGGCCCCGTTTCGCGCCGTTCTCGAGCGCGACGGCTACGTCGGCGGTCTCTACTGCTACCCCTCGCTCGATGCTGCTGCACTCGATGCAGGCGGCGAAAGACTTGCAAAGAAAATCGACGGGCTTCTCGCGGGCCTGCCGGACTATTCGGATGAGCGCGACGAACTCTCTGTCGCGCTCTACGGCGACGTCCAGGTTCTCTCGATCGATGGCGACGGCCGCATCGTCCTTCCTGAAAACCTTCGCGTCCACGCCAATCTGGACGCCGCCGTCACGTTTGTTGGCCTTGGTGACAAGTTCCAGATGTGGGAGCCCAAAGCCTTCGAAGAACGCCGTAAGGAAGCGCGCTCAAAAGTCCAAGTGACGCGCAAGCTTTTCGCAGCGGGTGGCCGTTCGTCGGATGACGACGGCAACGAGGGAGCACGGGAATGACGCGCGATGGCGGGGCAGAGGGAGCCTCGCTGGGGCCAGCTGACAAGCACTCGCGCCACGTTCCCGTGCTCATCTCGGAAGTTCTCGAAACGCTTCAACCTCGGAATGGCGAAACCTACGTCGACGGCACATTCGGCGCCGGCGGATATTCGCGTGCGATCCTCGAAAAAGCTGACTGCTTCGTGCTAGCGCTTGACCGCGATCCCAACGCCGTGCGCGGCGCCGCATCGCTCGTCGCGCAATTTCCCGATCGATTTAAGATTGTCGAAACGCCCTTCAGCCAGATGGAAGACGCAGTCGGGGCGCAGCTCCCCGGCAAGCCGATCGACGGCGTCGTTCTCGATATCGGCGTTTCTTCCATGCAGCTCGATGATGCCGAGCGCGGCTTCTCGTTCCAATCCGATGGGCCGCTGGACATGCGCATGTCGTCATCGGGAATGAGCGCTGCTGATTTCCTGAATTCAGCCGACGATAAGGACATCGCCAACGTCATCTACACCTATGGCGAAGAGCACCGCTCCCGCGCCATTGCCCGCGCCATCGTCAAGCGTCGCGCGGAAGTGCCGTTCTCGCGAACGCCGGAGCTTGCAGAGGTGGTGTCGCGTGTTTTCCACGGCCGCAAGGTCGACGGCCGCCATCCCGCCACCCGTACATTTCAAGCCCTGCGCATTTTCGTGAACGACGAGCTGGGCGAACTGGCAACCGTCTTGTCGGCGGCGGAACGGATACTGCGGCCGGGTGGACGGCTCGTCGTCGTCAGCTTTCACAGCCTCGAAGACCGCATCGTAAAAAAATTCTTAGCCGAGCGAAGCGGCAAGTCTGCTGGGGCTTCGCGGCATCTGCCGCCGGAATTGATAAAATCTGCCCAACCAAGTTTCCGACTTGTTAACTCCCGCCCGTTAACACCTTCTAAAGGTGAATTGGAAATGAACCCCCGTTCCCGGTCAGCACGATTGCGCGCTGCCGTGCGTACTGACGCCGGGGCATGGCCGTTAGATCTGGACCAAATGGGGGTGCCCACACCGCATCGGTAATGCGCAGGCCGGACACAAGTAACGGAAAGTGTATCAAAATGCGTCTATTGAATATTACCGCCTTCTTTTTCGCGCTCACCAGCGCCCTTCTCCTTTACGCCCTGAATTACGAAACGCGCCGCCTCGAAGCCGAGGTGCAGGACAAAGAGCGCATCGCCGACGACGCGCGCAGCGACATCGCCGTCTTGAAAGCCGAACGCGGCACGCTCGCGCGCCCCGACCGCATCGACGGACTGGCTCGCCGGCTTGGGCTTGGACCGCCCAAGACGGAACAATTCGAGCAGGGCCGCGAAGTCTCTGAACTCGATGCGCGCTCGAAAAACGCCAACGGGCGCTAGGGAGCCATAAGTGACGGGGGCTCAGGGAAACGTCCGAACCATGGATCGCAGCGCAGGCCGCCTGTCCGAGCGCGCCGTCTACGCCGTTCTGTTTGCAGCGTTTGCGGGCGTCACCGCTCAACTGTTGGTTCTGGCGATACCGCGTCGCGCCGACGTGACGCTGGCGATTTCCGAACCGATCGCCGCGACGAGCTTCAGCCGTCCCGACATTGTCGACCGCAACGGCCGCCTGCTTGCAACAGATCTCGAAGCGCCGTCGATATTCGCTGACGCTGGCCTCGTGCTTGACCGCGATGAAGTCGTCGAAAAGCTTTTGACCGTGCTGCCGGATCTCAATGGCGATCAGCTGCTCCGCGATCTCTCCGACAAGAACCGTCGGTTCATCTGGGTCCGGCGCGGCGTCTCGCCGGGCGTGGCCCAGAAAGTCCATGATTTGGGATTGCCGGGGATCTCGTTTCGCTATGAGCTGAAACGCGCCTATCCCGGCGGAAAACTTGCCGGCCACCTGTTGGGCTACACCGATGTCGACAACCGCGGCGTCAAGGGGATCGAGCGCTATATCGACGAAAAGGTCGGCGTTGATCCGGTCCATTCCGCCGTCCTTTCGAGCCGCCCGCCGGTCCGTCTGTCGATCGACATCGGCGTGCAGCACGCCCTGGAAGACGAACTTGACGATGGCGCGCGCCGCTACAAGTCGGAGGGCGCAGCCGGCATTGTCCTCAATATCAAAACCGGGGAAGTGCTCGCCAGTGCGTCGCTCCCGCGCGTCGATCCGGCATGGCCGCTGCTGACGCTCGACGACAAGCACGCCGACCGCATTTCCGGCGGGACCTACGAACTCGGCTCCGTGTTCAAGACGCTGACGCTGGCCATGGCTTTCGACGAAGGCCTGGCGAAACCCGACACGCTTCTCGATGTTCGCGAGCCGCTTGAAGCCGGACGCTTCACCGTCAAGGATTTTCACCCCTCCAATCGTCCTCTCACGGTGACAGAAGTCTATACGCACTCTTCAAATGTCGGCGCCGCCATGCTTGGGCTTGAAGCCGGTCCTGAAAAGCTCGCGACTTTTCTGAAGAAAGTCGGCGTCACCGAACAGATGACAACGGAGGCCGGTCCGCTTGCCACGCCGCAGCTTCCGCCTCGCTGGAACCGCGTTTCGACGATCACGGCTTCGTTCGGGCACGGCATCGCCGTCGCTCCGTTGCAGTTCGCCGCCGCAGCTGCCACCATCTTGAACAACGGCAAGACGGTGCGACCCACGTTCCTCAGGAAGTTCGATGCCGGTGCCGCCGATGGCAAGGCCGTCGTCACGCCCGACACGTCGAGATTGATGGCAACGCTGATGCGCCTCAACGTCGTCAACAAGGACGGCACGGGCGGCAAAGCCGACGTTCCTGGCTATCGGGTGGGCGGCAAGACCGGGACAGCCGATGTCGCTGCCAAAGGCGGCTACACGTCGAACTCGGTCATCACCTCGTTCCTCGCCACCTTCCCGACGGACGACCCGCAATACCTGACGTTCGTGATCCTGTTCGAGCCGAAGGCGCTGGAGGGTGCGCGCGGCTATCGGACCGCGGGTCTCAACGCCGCTCCCGTCACCGGCGAACTCATCGCTCGCATTGCCGCTCAACTGGGCGTGGCTCCGCAGACGGTCACCGCCACGCAATAACAAGGAAAATCCGGCCGATTTGACGGCTTGCTTGCCGCAACCTATCAAGTTTCGGGCGCGGCGCCGGGGCGGCGTATTTTCGGGAGCGACGAGGCGGGGACATGCGGCTTAGCGAAGTGCTTCCAGCCGACGTTCATTTGCCTCCCGGCGCGAAAGATGTTTCCGTTTCCGGCATCACCGCCGCGAGCGCAGCAGTCGGCCCCGGAGCGATTTTCGCGGGCCTTCCCGGAGCGAAAGCCGATGGGGCAACATACGCTCCCGAAGCGATCGAGCGTGGCGCCGTCGCGGTCATCGTTGGAAGAAACAAGAACGTTCGCGTGCCCGAAGGCGTGGCGCTGATCGAGGTCGACAATCCGCGCGCCGTCTTAGCGAAGATCGCTGCGAAACTCGCCGGCCGTCAGCCGGAATGCGCCGTCGCGGTCACGGGAACGAGCGGCAAGACCTCCGTCGCCGATTTCACCCGCCAGATCTTTACGGCGCTCGGCCACAACGCGGCATCCGTCGGCACCATCGGCATCGTCAAGCCCTCGGGAGCGATCTACGGATCTCTGACGACGCCAGATCCGGTGACCCTGCACGCAACGCTAGCCGCGCTTGCCGATGAAGGCGTGACCCATCTCGCCTTCGAGGCTTCCTCGCACGGCCTCGATCAGCATCGTCTCGATGGCGTGAAGCTAACGGCCGCAGCCTTCACGAACCTCGGCCGCGATCACATGGACTACCATCCGACGATCGAGGATTATCTGCGCGCCAAGCTCCGCCTGTTCACCGAGCTGTTGGAGCCCGGCCAACCGGCCGTCATCAATTCGGATGGCGCCTACGCCGACGAGGTGGCGGCCGCAGCCAAGGCGCGCGGACTGCGCGTGATGATTGTTGGCACGCGCGGAGATGCATTGAAACGCACGTCGCTGTCACGCGATGGCTTCCGGCAGATCATCGGCGTGCGCTCGGATGGAAAATCGTACGACGTGGAACTGCCGCTTGTCGGCGCTTACCAAGTCGAAAACGCCCTTGTTGCCGCTGGCCTCGCGATTGCGACGGGCGAAGATACCGGCCGTGTGCTGCAAACCCTGCGCGAGCTCAAGGGCGTGCCGGGCCGTCTTGAGATCATCGGCGAGCGCAACGGCGCCCTGGCCATTGTCGACTACGCACACAAGCCGGAAGCATTGGCGGCTGCGCTCGATGCCTGCCGTCCTTTCGCGACGGGCCGCCTCATATCGGTCTTCGGGTGCGGCGGCGATCGCGACAAAGGCAAGCGCCCGATCATGGGCCGAATTTCGATCGAGCGCGCCGACGTCACCATCGTCACCGACGACAACCCGCGCAGCGAGGTGCCGTCCGCCATTCGCAAGGAGATCCTGTCCGGTGCGCCGGGCGCGCGCGAAATTGGCGATCGCGCCGAGGCGATTGCGACAGCGGTCGCCATGATGCATCCGGGCGATGTCGTCCTTGTGGCCGGAAAGGGTCACGAAACCGGCCAGATCATCGGCGATCGGATCATTCCGTTTTCCGATCATGACGAGGTTAGGAAGGCACTCGCGGGCTGATGAATGCGATGAAACCTCTCTGGACCTCTTCTCAATTGATCGCGGCACTGGGCGTCGAGCCCGACGGTGGCGATGGCGTCGCCGTCACCGGCATCTCGATCGACACCCGAACGCTCCAGGCCGGAGACCTCTTCGTCGCGCTGAAGGATCAGCGTGACGGCCACGAATTCGTTTCCACGGCTTTCAAGGCGGGCGCAGCCGCGGCCCTGGTGAGCACAGGTTACACGCGTCAGCCCGGCGACGGTGTTCTCTTCCGTGTGTCTGATCCGCTCGCGGCACTCGTTGCGCTGGGCCGCGCGGCACGCGCCCGTTTGGCGCCCGAAGCGCGTGTCATCGGCGTGACAGGAAGCGCGGGCAAGACCGGAACGAAGGAGATGCTGCGCACGTGTCTCTCTCGCCTCGGGGCCACGCATGCGTCGGAAAAATCTTACAACAACCATTGGGGCGTGCCGCTGACACTGGCGCGCATGCCTGAAGACACGCGGTTCGGCGTTTTCGAGATCGGAATGAACCACGCAGGCGAGATTCGTCCGCTCACGAAAATGGTCCGGCCACACGCGGCGATCGTCACGACGGTCGAGGCGGTGCACCTGGAGCACTTTCCCTCGGTCGCCGCGATCGCCGACGCCAAGGGCGAGATTTTTGAAGGCCTGCCACAAGGCGGCGCCGCGATCATCAAATTCGATAATCCTCATGCCCGTCGTCTGCGAGCCATCGCCGATATTCTCGGCACGAAGCCGGTGACGTTCGGGTTCGACGCCGCCGCCGACGTGCATGCCTCCGCCTTCCGCGCCTCGGATGATGGCAGCGACATGACGATCAATGTCCGGGATAAGAGCTATCCGGTTCACCTCGCGATGCCCGGCCGCCACATCGCCGAAAACGCTTTGGCGGTCGCGGCGGCGCTGGACGCGATCGGCGTCGATGTCGAGATGGCACTTGCCGCCCTCGCAGACCTCGCGCCGCCAAGCGGACGGGGCGCGCGCAGCGTACTCCAACTGGGTGGCGGTGAAGCCCTCCTGATCGATGAAAGCTACAATGCCAACCCCGCTTCAATGAAAGCGGCGTTGGCGACGCTCGCAACCGTTCCACGTCAGAAGTATGGAAGGCGCATCGCCGTCCTCGGCGACATGCTGGAACTGGGCAGCGATGCGCCCGCACTGCACGCGGGACTTAAAGATGCTGTTGACGCCGCCGAGGTCGATCTGGTCTTTGCCTGCGGACCGCACATGCAGAACCTTTATGATGCGCTACCCGCGGCCAAGAAAGGCGGTTACTCTCCGGCGTCCGCCATGGGGGACATTCTCGCCTCTCAGCTCAGGCCCGGCGACGTGGTGATGATCAAGGCCTCGAACGGTACGCGCCTCGGTGCGGTCGTCGAAAGGCTGAAAGCGCAGTTTGGCAAACAAGGGGCCGCAGCCTAACCGGCGGTCGAAGAGGGGGAAGTTAGTGCGGCATGCTCTATGAGCTCGTCAATTTCAGCGACCAGATCAGCGCGCTGAACGTCTTCCGCTACATCACCTTCCGGACGGGCGGCGCGATCTTCACCGCCCTTCTCTTCGTGTTGATGTTCGGCCCGGCCATCATCGACCTTCTGCGCGTGAAGCAGGGAAAGGGTCAGCCGATCCGCGAGGATGGCCCTGCGACCCACCTCTTAAAGCGTGGCACCCCGACAATGGGCGGCCTAATGATCCTCGCGGGCGTCACCGTTTCGACGCTGCTGTGGGCGCAACTCGACAACGGCTATATCTGGGTGGTGCTCGGCGTCGCGCTCGCCTACGGCGCCATCGGCTTCTATGACGACTTCCTGAAAGTCACGAAGCGTTCAACCGCGGGCTTTTCCGGGCGCATTCGTTTTTTGCTAGAGCTTCTGGTCGCGGCTCTCGCGGGCTTCGCACTGATGAAGTTGAGCCCGAAGGGTCTCGATACCGATCTGACATTTCCTTTCTTCAAGGATTTCGTCATCGATCTAGGACCGTTTTTCGTCCTGATGGCGGTTTTGGTGATCGCCGGGGCCGGCAATGCCGTCAACTTGACGGACGGCCTCGACGGCTTGGCGATTGTGCCGGTCATGATCGCAGCCGCAACCTTCGGCGTCATCGCCTACCTCTCCGGCAACGCCAAGTTCGCCGGCTACCTCCAGATCCACCATGTCCCAGGCACAGGCGAACTCTCGGTCATCTGCGGCGCTTTGATCGGGGCCGGATTGGGCTTCCTCTGGTTCAACGCCCCTCCGGCGATGATCTTCATGGGCGATACCGGCTCGCTAGCGCTCGGCGGCACGCTCGGCGCCATCGCCGTCGCGATCAAGCACGAGTTTGTCCTGGCGGTCGTGGGCGGCCTCTTCGTGCTCGAGACGCTCTCCGTGATCATTCAGGTTTTATCGTTCCGCTGGACGGGAAAGCGCGTGTTCAAAATGGCCCCGCTGCATCACCATTACGAGCAGAAGGGTTGGAAGGAATCGACGGTCGTCATCCGGTTCTGGATCATCTCGGTTATCCTGGCGCTGATTGGTCTTTCGACCCTGAAACTGCGCTAGGACGCCAACGGACGCGAGTTGCTGTAAATTGACCTCAATGATTCGCGCGACGTCCTTCGAAGGCAAATCGGTAGCGGTTTTCGGGCTCGGTGCTTCCGGCATCGCTGCAGCGGAGTCGCTGCGCGAAGGCGGCGCCATCGTCTCTGCCTGGGACGACGGCGTGGCGGCCCGCGACGCCGCAATTGCCAAGGATATTCCTCTCGTTGACTTGAGCGTCGCCGACTGGTCTGGGTTCGCTGCCCTCGTTCTGGCGCCTGGCGTGCCGCTGACGCACCCCGAACCGCACTGGACGGTGAAGCGCGCCGAGGAAGCCGGCGTTGCGATCATTGGCGATATCGAGATCTTTGCGCGCGAGCGCGCGCGTCACGCGCCGGGATCGCCGTTCATCGCCATAACCGGCACCAACGGCAAGTCGACGACGACGGCGCTCATCTCTCACATTCTTCGCCACGCCGGCCAGGATGTGCAGATGGGCGGCAATATCGGCCGGCCCATTGTCACGCTTGAGCCGCCACAGCCCGGCCGTTTCCACGTGATCGAAATGTCGTCGTTCCAGATCGATCTGACGCCGACGCTCGGACCAACCGTCGGCGTCATGCTGAACGTCACGCCCGACCATCTCGATCGCCACGGCACGATCGAGCATTACGCTGAAATCAAGGAGCGCATCGTTTCTGGCGCCGATGTCGCTGCCGTCGGCATCGACGACGAGTTCGGCCTCGCCATGCTCAGGCGGCGCATCAACATCGGCCCGGTCGTGGCCTTCAGCGCGGAGAAATCGATCGCGCCCGGCTACAGCCTGCTCGATGACACCATCGTCTGCAGCAACCGCGAAGGCTTGGCAGTAAAGCTCGGCTCGTTGACGGGCATCCCGACGTTACGCGGCAAGCACAACGGCCAGAATGCGCTCGCGGCGGTGGCCGCCGTGCGCGAATGCCTCAATGCCTTGGGCCACTCTACCGACCTGGACTGGCAAGGCGCGTTGTCATCGTTTCCAGGCCTGCCCCATCGAATGGAAGAGATCGGGCGCATGGGAAAGGTTCTCTTCGTCAACGACAGCAAGGCGACAAACGCCGATTCGACGGAAAAGGCGCTGCTATCTTTCCCGCGCGACGTCTACTGGATCCTCGGTGGTAAATCGAAGGCTGGCGGCATCACCAGTTTGGAACGGTACTTCGGCGGTATTTCCAAAGCCTTTTTGATCGGCGCAGCGACCGACGAGTTTGCGGCGACGCTGGACGGCAAGGTGCCGTTCGAGCGCAGCGGCACGCTTGACGAAGCGGTCTGGGCAGCATCCGCGGCGGCGCAACAGAGTGATGGCTCCGAGCCGGTCGTGCTTTTGTCGCCCGCCTGCGCCAGCTACGACCAGTTTCGCAACTTCGAAGTGCGCGGCGAAAGCTTCCGTGGTCTTGTCGCGTCACTTCCAGGCATCGAGATGCGGACAGCGCCATGAAGCTTTCGCGCTCCGACCGAAGCCTTCTTGCCGAATGGGCCTTCACGATCGATCGCGGCCTTCTGGTCGCCCTTCTCTCGCTCATCGCCATCGGCGTCGTGCTGTCTGTCGCGGCGTCCCCGGCCGTGGCTCTGAAGAAGGGCCTCCCGACGTACTACTTCGTCGAGCGTCACGTTTTCTTCGCGGCTCTCGGCACCATCTTGATGATCGTCATATCGTTCTTCTCGCCGATGGGCGTTCGCCGCCTGGCCGCGGTGTTGTTTCTCGTGTCGGTCGCGGGCATGATCGTAGTCATATTTTCCGGCACCTCGATCAACGGCGCTCAGCGATGGCTGATGCTCGGCAGCTATTCGATCCAGCCGTCCGAATTCGCCAAGCCCGCCTTCATAGTTATTGTCGCTTGGCTGTTCGGCGAGGCTGCCTCACGCAGCGATATGCCGGCGCTGCCATTCGCGCTCACCGTATGGGCGCTCTTCGCCGCCATTCTCGTGATGCAGCCCGACGTCGGCCAGACGGTCCTGATCAGCACGACCGCCGGCCTCATTTATCTTCTCGCCGGCATGCCAGTTATCGGCGCCGCGATCCTGATGGCGCTCGGCAGCGGCGGCATGTGGCTCGCTTACATGTACTTTCCGCACGTGCAATCGCGGTTCGACAAATACTTCGGCTCCGCGCCGCTCGAAAGCTCGCAGGCG
This sequence comes from Hyphomicrobium sp., assembly GCF_003987855.1. Taxonomy (GTDB): domain Bacteria; phylum Pseudomonadota; class Alphaproteobacteria; order Rhizobiales; family Hyphomicrobiaceae; genus Hyphomicrobium_B. The sequence continues at coordinate 153,924 of NZ_RXIZ01000014.1, read as the reverse complement.
GGACGCGCGATCCAATCCTTTACCGAAGGTGGCCTGTTCGGACGCGGGCCGGGCGAAGGCGTCATCAAATCCGTGCTGCCCGACGCGCATACCGACTACATCTTCGCCGTCATTGGTGAGGAGTACGGAGCCGTCGCCTGTATCGCCTTGCTCGGCGTGTTCGCCTTCGTCGTCGCCCGCGCGCTACGCCGTGCCGCGGCCGAACCCAATGCCTCCGATCGGCTCGCAATCCAGGGACTGGCCCTTGTCTTCGGCCTGCAGTCCCTGATCAACATGGGCGTCAATATCGGCTTGCTGCCGCCTAAGGGTATGACATTGCCCTTCATATCCGCTGGTGGCTCGTCGATGCTCGCGCTGTCGATAACCGCCGGAATGCTGCTCGCGTTGACGCGCTGGCGCCCTGATCCACAGCGCCTCAAAAAGCCGCGATGGATTCCCGCCATCGACGAAGTACAACTGGGCGGGCAAACTCCATCAACATGAGCACCAACTAATGGCGGTCGCGCAATCGATCATGCTTGCGGCAGGCGGAACAGGGGGGCATCTCTTTCCAGCGTTCGCTCTCGCCGAAGAACTGAAGCGCCGCGGCGTCACCGTCGATCTGATGACCGACATGCGCGGGGATCGCTACGGCAGCGGTTTTCCCGCCCGCACGATCTATCAAGTACCCTCCGCCACGCTTGCGTCGCGTTCGCCTGCCGACGTTGTTAGAACGACGATGATGCTGGCCCGCGGCACGCGCGCCGCTTTTTCAATCCTCGGCCGCGTCAAACCTTCCGCTGTCATCGGCTTTGGCGGCTATCCGACCTATCCACCGCTGGTGGCCGCCCGGCTTCGCGGGATCCCGACTGCAATTCACGAGCAGAACGCGGTCCTCGGCCGCGCCAACAAGCTCTTGGCGAAACGCGTGACCGCCATCGCGACCTCCTTCGACCGAACGAAATTTCTCGAAGGCAAACTCGCCGAAAAGGCTGTGCTGACGGGAAACCCCGTACGCCAAGCGGTCGTCGACGCCGCCGCCCGTCCGTACGAAGCGCCAAGCGCCGAGGGCGTGATCCGGCTCTTGATTTTCGGCGGCAGTCAGGGCGCCCGCTTCTTTTCCGACACTGTGCCGCTCGCGCTATTCGCACTTCCCGACGCCATCCGTAAGCGCCTTCGTGTCGTTCAGCAGGCCCGCGAAGAAGACCTCGAACGTGTCCAGGAAGCCTATTCCGAAGCCAACATCAGCGCCGAGATCGCCCCGTTTTTCACTGATCTTCCAACGCGAATGGCTGCCGCTCACCTTGTCGTCGGTCGCGCCGGCGCCTCGACGGTCGCGGAACTGACGGTGATGGGCCGGCCCTCGATTCTGGTGCCTTTGCCCCATGCGCTCGACAACGATCAGCTCAACAACGCGCGCCGGCTGGCGGAATCAGGCGGTGCCTGGTGCATCGAGCAGAAAAATCTGTCGCCGGAACGCCTCGCGGACGAACTGGAAAAGCTTCTTATCGCGCCCGATGGCCTTGCGGCAGCGGCTAAGGCCGCTAAAACCGCGGGACGGCCGGACGCCGTCCGGAATTTGGCCGATTTTGCGCTGGCTTTAGCGGAAGGGCGTAAAACCGGTATGGGGCGTGAGAGTTGAGGGACCTGCATTTCGACGAACCGCGCGAGATAGAGACAGCGAGGAAGCTTCCATCCATGCAAATGCCGCGCGACCTTGGACCATTCCACATCATCGGTATCGGCGGCATCGGTATGAGCGCCATCGCCGAAATCCTCGTCGCCAAAGGCTATACGGTTCAAGGTTCCGATCAGAAGGAGAGCGCCAACGTCAAGCGCCTGCGCTCCAAAGGCATCCGCGTTTTCGTCGGCCATGATCCGGTGAACCTGATCGGCGCCCGCTACGTCGTGATCTCGACCGCGGTGAAGGCCTTGAACCCAGAACTTGTCGCCGCACGTCAGAAGGGCCTGACGGTCATTCGTCGCGCGGAGATCCTTGCGGAACTCATGCGGCTCTACTCCACGATTTCAGTGACGGGCACGCACGGCAAGACAACGACGACATCTCTTCTATCTCACATTTTCACGGAAGCCGGTGAAGAGCCGACCGTCATCACTGGCGGCATCATCAACGCGTGGGGTTCGAACGCGCGGCTGGGCCACGGCAAATGGATGATCGTCGAGGCCGACGAAAGCGATGGCACCTTCACGCGGCTGCCGACGGAGATCGGCATCGTCACCAACATCGATCCCGAGCATCTCGATTACTTCGGCTCGGTCGAGGCGATGCATCGCGAATACGAAGCTTTCCTCCGCAACATCCCATTCTTCGGACTAGCGGTTGCCTGCATCGATCATCCGGTGGTGCGCGAGATGATCCAGCGTCTCAATCTGCGCGCCGATGGTCGCCGCCTGCTGACCTACGGCGAGAGCAGCGACGCAGATCTCCGCCTGACATCAGTTCGCATCATCGGCAATACCACGCACTTCGATGCAAGCCTTGCCCCCCATGTGAAGGGTGGTGCACGCACGCTCGACAACTGGTCCGTTCCCGTACCCGGAGCCCACAATGCGCTCAACGCTCTCGCTGCGATTGCGGTCGCGACGCACGCGGGCCTTGCGGACGCCAAGATCAAGGCGGCGATGGCTGGCTTCTCCGGTGTGAAGCGCCGCTTCCAGTTCACCGGCGAATGGAACGGCGTTACCATCTACGACGACTACGGCCACCACCCTGCTGAGATCGCCGCCGTGCTCGCGGCCGCACGCGGCGGTACGAAAGGGCGCGTTATCGCCGTCGTTGAGCCGCATCGCTTCACTCGCGTGCGCGACCTCCTTGATGAGTTTGCGCGCTGCTTCAAGGATGCCGACAGCGTTGTCGTCGCGCCGCTCTACACGGCGGGCGAAAGCCCGATCGCCGGGATCGACAGCCGCGCGCTCGCCGAACGCATCCGATCGGCGGGCGGCCGTCCTGCCGAAGCGGTCGAGGATCCAAACTTAATTGCGCCTGCCATTAAGCGCCTGACACGACCGGGCGATCTCGTCATTTTCCTCGGCGCCGGCAATTCGACCGAATGGGCCAACGCGATGCCGGCCTGGCTTGCGGAAGAACCCAAGCGGACCGGGAGCGCGGGCTGATGTTTGCCGACATCACCGCCGAGCTCAAGACCGCAATGCCGGAACTGCGCGGAAAGCTCAGCGCCAATGCTTCGCTGGCCGACGTGACGTGGTTTCGCGTCGGCGGCCCGGCGCAGGCGCTCTTCATGCCCGCCGATGAAGCCGATCTTGCCTACTTCCTGCAGCGCCTTGCGCCCGATACGCCCGTGCAGGTGATCGGCCTCGGATCGAACCTTCTTGTTCGCGATGGCGGCGTGCCGGGCGTCGTCATTCGCCTCGGTCGCGGCTTCTCCGAAATCAAGGCCGAGGAAGACCATCGTTTGCGCGTCGGCACGGCAGTTCCCGACGTGAAAGTGGCGCGCGCGGCTGCTGACGCTGGAATAACGGGCCTCGCCTTCTATCGCGGCATTCCGGGCGCCATCGGCGGCGCGTTACGCATGAATGCCGGCGCGCATGGTCGAGAAACGAAGGATTGCTTGTTGGGTGCGCGCGCCGTCGATCGCAGCGGCGCAATTCACGTTCTTTCGCTGGCCGATATGGGTTTCACCTATCGCCACTGCGGCATTCCCAAGGATTGGATTTTCACCGAGGCGACGTTCGCGGGCGAGCCCGGCGATCCGGCGGAGATCCTGAAAGAGATGGATGCGGTCGCCGAGTACCGCGAAAAAAATCAGCCGATCAAGGAACGTACAGGCGGCTCGACCTTCAAGAACCCGCCTGGGCACAGTGCGTGGAAACTCGTCGATCAGGCCGGCTGCCGGGGCTTCCGCGTCGGTGGCGCGAAGGTCTCCGAGATGCATTGCAATTTCCTGATCAATGACCGGCAGGCGAGCGGCGAGGATGTCGAAACGCTGGGCGAGACTGTGCGCGCCCGCGTGCGCGAAACGTCAGGCGTCACGCTCGACTGGGAGATTATCCGTCTCGGCCTGCCCAAGCCCGGCCGTCCCATCGGCGAGGCGCTAGCGGCCGAGCGCGCCGACCAGAACTGAAACCAGATCCAAATGCGAAATCAGCTGCAAGCGAGCCAGCCATGAACACACTCGGCCCGGTCCCAAAGCGCACGCGCAATCACGTCGCTGTTTTGAAGGGCGGGCTCTCCGCCGAACGCGAGGTCAGCCTTAACTCGGGCGCGGCCTGCGCCGAGGCTCTCCTCAAAGAAGGCTACACCGTCACCGAGATCGACGTTGATCGCGATCTCGCGACCGGGCTGCAGGAACTGCAGCCCGAGGTCTGTTTCAACGCATTGCATGGCAAGTTCGGTGAGGACGGCTGCGTGCAAGGCGTGCTGGAGCTGCTTGGGATTCCTTATACCCACTCGGGCGTCTTGGCCTCCGCTCTCGCCATGCATAAGGAACGGGCGAAAGACATCATGAAGCTTGCTGGCGTTCCGGTCGCCGAAGCCAAGCTCGTCACCCGCGCCGAAGCGCAGGCATCCCACGTCCTGCCGCCGCCTTATGTCGTGAAGCCCGTCACCGAAGGATCGAGCGTCGGCGTCGTCATCGTCTCGCCCGACGCCGAGCGGCCGCCGAATTCGATCGCCGCCGGAGGGCCGGAGGATCAGATCGTCATGGTTGAGCGCTATGTCGCCGGACGCGAGCTGACCTGCGCCGTTCTTGGCAACTTTGTGACCGATGTTATTGAGATCGTGCCGCTTCGCGGGCTCGAGTTCTACGATTATGAGGCCAAATACGCACCCGGCGGCTCCAAGCACGACCTTCCCGCACAAATTTTACCAGATGTTTACCAGTCAGTCCGTTCCTTAACGTTAAGGGCGCATCAGGCTTTGGGCTGTCGAGGCGTGTCGCGGGCTGACTTCCGCTACGACGATACGGCCGGCGGGACTGGCGAACTGATCTGCCTCGAAGTCAACACTCAGCCGGGCATGACGGGAACATCCCTCGTGCCTGAGCTGGCGGGGTATGCCGGCTGGTCGTTCGGTGACCTCGTCCGATGGATGGTCGAGGACGCGAGTTGCAACAGGTAACGGGCAAGCAAAGGTTCTGGTGGCGGGCAGCACACGATGCGCCAACGCCGGAGCCCGATGCTGCTCAGTCGACGACGTCGGGCCGCGCGGCTGCAACGCGCGGACGGACGGCCTCCACGGCAAGCCCCACCAAGCGCGCCTCCATGGCGCTCCGGATCCCACGCGGCGAGCGCCGGTTCCGCCGCCAGAAGCGCTCCCACCGTTGGGTGTTTCCATCGCTCGCAATCGCCGCGCTCACTGCCGTCCTAGGGCTCGCGGCGTACGCGTTGCCCATCGCCAAGCTCAAAGCCATCGATATTGCCGCCAACCGCGATGCGTTGGTCGCCGCGGCCGGGTTTGGCATCGATCAGGTTAACGTTACAGGTCAGCGCTACACGTCGGATTCCGACATCTTCGACGCGCTCGATCTGCCCAACGTCAAGACGTTTGCGGCATTTGACTCCGATGCGGCGTTGAAGCGAATTCAGCGCATCTCATGGGTCGATACCGTGCAGCTTACGCGTGTCTATCCCGGCACGCTCGACATTGTCATTCACGAGCGCGCCCCGGCGTTCATCTGGACGCGCGGTGAGACGAGCTATCTCGTCGATGCCACGGGCCGGACCCTTGGCCCCATGGCCGCCGCAAGCAACTGGAACCTGCCGCGTGTCGTGGGAGAGGGGGCAGATACCGAAGCCGTTTTGATGCTCTCGGCTTTGCGCCAATATCCGCGTATCGAGCGCCAGTACGCCTTCGCCGAGCGCATCGGCGAGCGCCGCTGGCGCATTGTCCTGAAGAACGGCACGGCACTTGAGCTCGCGGCCGATCGCGAAATCGAAGGTTTCGACGAAATCGCCAGGACGCGCGCGATTCAGGCGGCGCTGACGGGTAAGCCGATGATCGTCGATGTTCGCACGCCAGGCCGTATCGCGATGCGGCCGGTAGGCCCGGGGTCTGTTCGCACCTCCTCGCTGCAAGGGGCGACATCGCTCGCCTCGGCGGAACGGTAAGGGGGAAGAGATGGCGGATCGTCGTACCTACAGGACCATCGGGCTCCTTGATATCGGCACCAGTAAAACCGTAGCGGCGGTGATCGTCGCCGAGCACGTCGCCGGCGTTCCGCGCCCGCTGCTGCGTCTCGCCGGGCTTGGCATGCAGCGGTCGAAAGGCGTGAAGGCCGGCGTTCTGACCGACCTCGACGAGGCCGAGACGGTCGTTCGTGGCGTCATCGCCAACGCCGAAAAAGCAGCCGGCATATCGGTCGGCGGCTTTACGCTTTCCGTGTCCGCAGGGCGCATCTCATCCGTTCATTGCACGGCCCGGGCCGACATCGAATCCGGAAGCGTCACCCAGGACGATCTCGATCGGCTGATGTCGGCTGGCGAAAGCTATGCGGAACGCAACGGCCGGACGCTGCTACATCTCAATCATCTGGGCTATGAGCTGGACGGCGCAACGGGCGTTCGCGACCCGCTCGGCCTTTCGGCCCGCCGCATGTCGGCAGGTCTCCACGCGGTGACGGCCGACGAGGCGCCGCTCCGTAACCTCTTGGTCCTGGTCGACAGATGCTATGCAAGCTGTGAGGGCCTCGTCGCCGCGCCCTACGCCAGCGCACTCGCCGCCACCACGCCGGAAGAGCGCCAGTTCGGTGTTACATGCATCGATTTCGGCGCCGGCACGACGTCGATCGCGCTGTTCGCTGATGGCCGCTTCACCGGAACCGAAGTCATTCCGGTCGGCAGCCAACATATCACCTACGACATCGCCAAAGCATTGCAGACACCACTTGCAGAAGCCGAGCGAATCAAAACGCTTTATGGCACACTCTTCAACGCCCAGTCCGACGAGCACGAGTCGTTCTCCTATCCGATCGCCGGAGAAGAGGATGATGGCGGCTACGAAACGAGCAAGGCGCGTCTGACGGAGATCATCCGTCCGCGTGTCCATCAGATCCTGGGGCTCGTGCGGGAGCGTTTGGCGCTCAACGCCGCGAGTCGCTACGTGGGAGAGAAGATCGTTCTGACGGGCGGAGCCAGCCAGCTCATTGGATTGCCGGAATTCGTCGCGAACGAGTTCGGCCGTTCCGTGCGCATCGGGCGTCCGTCGGATCTGCCGGGCCTCAATGCCAGCTTGTCCGGGCCGCAGCTCGCGACCCTTTCCGGATTGGCGATCGTGGCGGCCCGCGGAGACGGCGAACTCAGCATGGCGCGCGGTCGCAAGACCGTGACGCAAGGATATCTCGGTCGTGTGGGGACGTGGCTAAAGCGCGGGTTTTAAACGTGTCGCAGACGGAAACGAGATCGTCGAAACAACTGGCGTGCGGGGCCAAGCCTGTCGTGCCCTACGCCCAATACGCAGAGTCGGGGACGCCATGAGCATCAAGCTGCAACTGCCGAAACTGGTCGACGCCAAGCCTCGGATCACTGTGATCGGCGTCGGCGGCGCGGGCTGCAACGCCGTCAACAACATGATCGCTGCCGGGCTTCAGGGCGTGCAGTTCGTGGTCGCGAACACGGATGCGCAGTCGCTCGATGCGTCCAGCGCCGAGCATCGCATCCAGCTTGGGGTCAATCTCACCGAGGGGCTCGGCGCCGGCGCAAGGCCTGAGATTGGCGAAGCCGCAGCGGAAGAGGCGCTCGATGAGCTGCGCACGCACATCGCTGGCGCGCATATGGTCTTCATCGCAGCCGGCATGGGTGGCGGCACGGGAACGGGCGCGGCGGCCGTGATCGCGCGTATCGCGCGCGAACTGGGAGCGCTGACCGTTGGCGTCGTTTGCAAACCCTTCCAGTTCGAAGGCGCGCGCCGCATGCGCGTCGCCGAAGCCGGCGTCGAGAATCTTCGCCATCTCGTCGACACGCTTATCGTCATTCCGAACCAGAACCTTTTCCGCATCGCCAACGAGCGCACGACCTTCGCCGAAGCCTTCGTGCTCGCCGACCAGGTGCTGTATTCGGGCGTCGCTTGCATCGTCGAACTGGTACTGAAGGAAGGCTTGATAAATCTCGACTTCGCCGATGTCCGCACGATCATGAGCGGAATGGGTACGGCGATGATGGGCACGGGCGAGGCGACTGGCGAGCAGCGCGCAGTCCTTGCCGCCGAGGAGGCGATTGCCAATCCGCTTCTCGACGACGTGACCTTGAAGGGAGCAAAAGGTCTGCTCCTTTCGATTTCCGGCGGTCGCGACATGACGCTCTACGAGGTCGACGAAGCCGCAAGCCGCATTCGCCAGGAAGTCGATCCCGATGCGAATATCATCGTTGGCGCGACGTTCGACGAGCAACTCGGAGACCGTCTGCGGGTGTCGATTGTCGCCTCGGGCATGAACACGCGCGTGGCCGAGCAACGACCGACCCAATCGATGGCCGCAGCCGCCGCTCCGGCGCACATGTCCTACGCTCCTCATGCCGGCCCTGTCATGCAGACGTCACATCTGCAGCCGACCGCGCCTCAGCAGCACGCTGCGAGCCATCAGACGCATGTCCCGGGACCTCCCGGAGACCTTCAGCGGCGGCTGGCGGAGGCCCTGCAGGGCCAGCCACATCAGAATTTTTCCCAGCCTGTCCACAATGAACAGCCTCGCGGCGGCCGCGACAGCTGGGTAGCCCCGGGAAATGTGATGATCGAGGATGGGCTCGAAAATTTCCCGCCCCTCACGGGAAGCGCTTTGTTACGTACGCCGCCGCTTCCGAACGAGCCGCAGGCCCCGTTTCACGACCATCGATTCGAGCCGCAGGCCCCCGCTGAAATCCAGCGCGCCTCACGCCGCGTGCCCGGCATAGAAGAGTTTCCTCCGCAGGCGCAGAAAGAGTGGAATGCGCGGCAGAATCCAAATGCTCGGGTAAGCTCGAGAGATGCAGAAGAGCAAAGAAAACCGGGCATTTTGGGACGTTTTGCAAATCTCGGACGCAGATAATTTTCGCTTACCGATTCGCTCTGATCGAGCACCTGGATCAGCGATTTTGATCGTGATGAAAGGGTGGCGAGAGCGGGCAAATTTATTGGCGGGAACGGGTGTGAAAATGCGGCTGCATCAAGACCCGCGAAACGTCAAGAATGGTTGCCAAACCGTAACACAGTGTAAGAAAGCGTGATTTGTCGGTGTTTGGCGAAGCAGTTAGCTTTTGTGCATCGACCACTTGTGATGATCCTTTGA
>NZ_RXIZ01000014.1:115889-144659 GCF_003987855.1 Hyphomicrobium sp. | reverse complement strand
AGATCCAGTTGACAGGCACGGGGGTGCACAGCGGAGCTCCGGTATCACTCACACTGCATCCAGCAGAGGCTGATACTGGGCTCCGCTTTCTCGTTACGAAACGAGGACGGGTCATCTCGGAAATCGCGGCTCACGTAGCCAACGTAAAAAATCTCACACTCTGTACAGTTATCGGCGACGGCGCCGGCACCACGATCAGCACAGTCGAGCATTTGCTCGCCGCCCTCCGGGGCCTCTCGATCGACAACCTCTATATCGAAATCGACAGCAAAGAAGTTCCGATCATGGACGGCAGCTCGGCGGAATTCGTCGACGCTATCGATCGGGTTGGCATCCGCGAACTTTCTGAGCCGCGCAAGTACATCCGAGTTCTCAAGCCCGTGCGGGTTGAAGAGAACGGCTGCTGGGGCGAACTCGAGCCACATGCCGGTTTCCGCATGGACGTCGAAATCGACTTCGCGACGCCCGTTATCGGCCGCCAGCGTCTCCAGTATGAAATGAGCCCGGGCGTTTTCCGTCACGAACTGTCCCGCGCCCGCACCTTCGGCTTCATGAGCGATGTCGAAAAGCTCTGGAAAGCCGGCCTCGCGCTCGGCGCCGACCTCACCAATACGGTGGCGATCGGCGAAGGCAAGGTGATGAACCGCGAAGGCCTGCGCTACCCGCAAGAATTCGTCCGTCACAAGATGCTGGACGCCGTCGGCGATCTTGCACTGGCTGGGATGCCGCTGCTTGGTGCCTATCGCTCCTACAAGGGCGGCCACAAGCTGAATTCCATGGTGCTCCAGGCTTTGTTTGCCGACGCATCGAACTGGGAATACGCCCAGGCACCGCGCGCTCGCGCCAGCCGTTCGCCGGTTCAGATCGTCTCCGAGACGGTCGTCGCCGCGGAATAAGCTTCGGCTTTTCGGTCGGGGCGTCAGCCCCGGCCCGGAATGCACCACATTCTCAGAATATCTTTTATCGTCAGGGCTGTGAGTTGACAGCGCGCTGCCGACGATTTGTCTATCGGCGCGAGCTTGGGGATGCTATCCGCTTGCGGCCTTCGGCAAGTTTGGGCGAGCATTGATTGATGCGCGCCCGTGGGGGAAGCAACGCTACGCATGACCACTTCAGCACGAGCCATCACGAGAGTTTTGAGCGCTGTTTCAGCGCTGATCGTGCTCGCGCTCGCTGGATGCGGCGGCGGTCCCAAGCTCGATACGGCCGCTCTCAATCCCGATCCGCCTTCCAAGATGTTTGCGGACGCGGATGCGATGATGTCCAAGGGCAATTTTGACGACGCCGCGCAGAAGTTCGAAGCCGTCGATCGTGAACACCCCTATTCGCCGGAAGCGCGCAAATCGATCGTCATGGCGGCTTATGCCTATTACCGTGCCGGCAAGACGCCGGAAGCCATCGCCTCCGCAGAACGCTACGTCGCGATGCATCCGGGCACGAAGGAAGCCCCTCTAGCTCACCACATCATCGCGCAGTCCTATTTCGACGACTTGAAAACAGCGAACCGTGATCAGACGCCGGCGCGCAAGGCGCTCGAGCAGCTCAAGATCCTGAAAGCCCGCTATCCCGATAGCGAGTACGCGCGTGACGCCGACAATCAGATCCGCATCTGCAACGACAATCTCGCGGCTCAGGAGATGGAGGTTGGGCGCTACTACCTTGACCGCCACAACTACGTGGGCGCGATCAACCGCTTCAAGACCGTCGTCAGCGATTACCAGACGACGGCCCACGTCGAGGAAGCGCTGGCGCGTCTGGTCGAATGCTACATGGCGCTGGGTATCACGAAGGAAGCCCAAAACGCAGCGGCCGTCCTTGGCCACAACTACCCCGACAGCAAATGGTACAAGGACTCCTATGCGCTCCTGGAGTCCGGCGGTCTCGCTCCGCGCGAAGACGGCGATTCTTGGCTGTCCAAGACCTGGGGCGCAGTGCCCAAGCTGTCCGTACCAAAGATCAGCGTGCCGAGCCTCAGCGTCAACAACGGCTGAGTAAGCCTTTTCCCGATCGTTCCTTGTGCTAGATCATGATACCCGGCCTAGACTGGTACGTCGGGGTCCGTTCGTCATCACAAGCAGTCGCGATGTCCGAAACCAAGCCGAAAAAGAAACCTAAAGCCGCTGCGAAGGGCGCTGGCAACGAAACACCCGCCGCCGAGGTTGAGCGGCTTTCCGCCGAGATCTCCCACCACGACGAACTCTACTATCGGCAAGACGCGCCCGAGATTTCCGACGCCGCATACGACGCCTTGCGACGGCGCTTGGCGGAATTGGAAAAGGCGCATCCCGAATTACGCCGTCTCGACAGTCCGACGGTCAAAGTCGGCGCGGCTCCGGTCGCCGCATTCGGCAAGATCCGCCATGACGTGCCGATGCTTTCTCTCGGCAACGCCTTCGACGACCAGAACGTCGTCGACTTCGTCGAGCGCGTGCGCCGCTTTCTGAAGCTGGGGCAGGACGACGAATTGGAAGTAACGTCCGAGCCCAAGATCGACGGCCTCTCGATTTCCATTCGCTACGAGAAGGGTGCGCTCGCGCAGGCCGCGACGCGCGGCGATGGCGCCGAAGGCGAGAACGTCACCGCGAACATAATGACCTTGCGCGAGATTCCCCACACTCTCAAGGGCAAGGATATTCCGGACCTGATCGACATTCGCGGGGAGATCTACCTCGGCCACAAGGATTTTGAAGCCCTCAACGCTGCGCAAGCGGAGAACGGCGACAAAGTCTTTGCCAATCCGCGCAATGCCGCTGCGGGTTCGCTACGCCAGCTCGATCCTTCGATCACGGCAAAGCGGCCCCTTCGATTTTTTGCCTATGCCTGGGGCGCGGCTTCGAACTTGCCAGCCGATACGCAGGCTGGCGTCGTCGCCGCTTTCAAGAGCTGGGGGCTTCCTGTCAATCCGTTGATGCGCATTTCGACGACGGCGGAATCGTTGCTGGATTTCTATCGCGACATCGAAGGTAAGCGGGCAACGCTCGGCTATGATATCGACGGCGTCGTCTACAAGGTGAACCGTCTCGACTATCAGAACCGTTTGGGTTTCGTCTCCCGCTCTCCGCGCTGGGCCATCGCGCATAAATTTGCCGCCGAGCAGGCGACGACGGTCCTCGAAAAAATCGACATCCAGGTTGGACGTACCGGCGCGCTGACACCCGTGGCCAAGTTGAAGCCGGTCACGGTGGGTGGCGTCGTCGTATCCAACGCGACCCTCCACAACGAAGATGAGATCGCCCGCAAAGACATCCGCGAGGGCGACACCGTGGTTATCCAGCGCGCCGGCGACGTCATTCCCCAAGTTGTCGAAGTGGTGCTCGCGAAACGGCCCGCCCATTCACACGCCTTCAAGTTTCCGACGGTCTGCCCGGTCTGCGGTAGTCATGCCGTGCGCGAGTCGGTTGAGGAAACCGGCAGGGCAGACGTCGTTCGCCGTTGTACCGGCGGGCTCATCTGTTCCGCGCAGGCCAAGGAGCGCTTGAAGCACTTCGTCTCGCGCAACGCCTTCGACATCGAAGGGCTTGGCACGGAGAAGATCGAGTTCTTTTTCGACACCGACAGGATCAAATCGCCCGCCGATATCTTCACGCTCGCTAGGCGCGACGCGGCGTCGGAGGAACCGCTGACGTCCCTGCGCGGTTTCAAGGAGACGTCCGTCCGTAAGCTCTTCGCGGCAATCGATGCGCGCCGCGAGGTGCCGCTGGATCGGTTTCTATTTGCCCTCGGCATTCGCCACATCGGCGAGACCACGGCGAAGGATCTGGCGAAGGCCTACGGCACGCTTGAAGCGCTGCGTAACGCCGTAGATGCCGCGATTGATGGCGGCAAGGAAAGCGACGCCTATCGGGACATCGACAACATCGAAGGCATCGGCGAAACGGTGATCGATGCGCTCGTCGATTTCTTTGGCGAGCAGCACAACCAGGAGCAGGTAGCGGCGCTTCTGAAGGAAGTCACGGTCAAACCCTATGTTCGCGCGCAAACGAAAGAGTCGCCCGTCACCGGAAAAACGGTCGTCTTCACCGGCACGCTGACCAAGCTGACGCGCAACGAAGCGAAGGCGCAGGCGGAGCGCCTAGGCGCCAAGGTTGCTGGCTCGGTCTCGAAGAAGACGGATTACGTGGTGGCCGGCGCCGACGCTGGCTCGAAGCTCGACAACGCCCGCGCGCTGGGCGTCACCGTACTCGATGAGGATGGTTGGCTCGCGCTAATCGGGCAGGCCTGATCATTTCACGCGGGCGATAGCGCGATGAAGATCTCGCCTTCGCGAAGTCGCACCTCGACGCTGCTGTCGTTCGCGAGCGCCTGAGCGAGAAACGCAAATAGGTTTTCGGGGCGAGTCGGCGGGAGTTGCGGCTTCAGTGCTTCGGGCAGATGCGGCGCGGCAGTGATTTCGTGGATGTCGAACATCGGGTCTCTCCTCATGCGAAATGCAGAAAAGACCTAAACGTTTGATGGTCGCATCGCTGTGCCGGGCGGGACAGGGCGGAACGACCTAGATTTCCTGCGTCGCTTGCTTCAGCCAGTTGCGGGTTGAAGGGTCGAGGCCCGGCGCCAGCGTGTCATAGACATGCTTATGGTAGGTGTTCAGCCAGTCGCGTTCTCCAGCCTCCAGCATCTCGGGGAGAATGAGGCGCCTGTCGATCGGCGCGAGAGTCAACGTCTCGAACGCCATGGTCTCGCGATCGCCGCCCTCGACCGTCTCGGGCATCGTCACAAGCACCACGTTTTCGATGCGGATGCCGTATTCGCCGACTTTGTAATACCCGGGCTCGTTGGAGATCAGCATGCCCGGATGCAGCACCGCCATGCCCGCGCGCGAGATCGATTGCGGTCCCTCGTGCACCGAGAGATAGCTGCCGATGCCATGGCCCGTACCGTGATCGAAGTCCGCGCCGATCTGCCAGAGCGCACGGCGAGCGAACGGATCAAGATCGATACCGCGCGTGCCTTTAGGAAATCGCGCGGTCGCCACCGCGATGTGGCCCTTGAGAACCGCCGTGAAATGCCGCCGCATGTCCTCCGTCGGCGTGCCGACGGCGACTGTTCGCGTGATATCGGTTGTGCCGTCGGGATATTGGCCGCCGCTGTCGATGAGGAAAAGCTCTCCCGGCTGGACCCGCCTGTTGCTTTCTTCGGTGACGCGATAATGGACGATCGCGCCGTTTGGACCCGACCCCGAAATCGTCGGAAAACTCACGTCGCGCAGCATGTTGGTGTCGCGCCGAAACTCCTCCAACTTCTGCACGGCGGTGATTTCGTCGAGGGTGCCGTCAGACGCCCAATCGTCGAGCCAGCCGAGAAACCGCACCACGGCGTGACCGTCACGGACATGCGCCGCGCGCGCGCCGATCACCTCGGCGTCGGACTTGATCGCCTTTGGCAGGATGCACGGATCCTGGCCGCGCGAGACGAGCTTGGCGCCGAGTTTCTGCTCGAACCAATACGCGGCTGTCTCCGGGTCAAGGCGAACGCGCCTGCCCTTCAACTTCAGCTCGTTCACGCGGTTGGGCAGCATTGCTGGAGAGATCAACTTCGCGACCGATGCGATGCTCGCGCGGGCGTCGTCATCGACCCGGTCAGGTGCGATGAACAGCTCTGCCTTGCCGCTTGCCGGAACGATGGCGAACGCAAGGACGACCGGGTTGTGCGCGACGTCGCTGCCGCGAATGTTGAAGAGCCAGCAAATGGAATCCGGCAAGGTCAGGATGACGGCGCTTTGCCCATCTTCCTTTAGACGCGTCTGAATTTCGGCGACCTTGTCGGCTGCCGTACGCCCGGCGAAGGCGATCGGCTGCGCAATGACGGGATTGAGCGGTGGCTTGGGCCGATCCTTCCCCCAAATGGTATTGATCGGATTCTTCGGCAAGGCTTTGAGCTTGATACCCTTCGGCTCGAGTACTGCCTTCAGCCGACCGATTTCTCCGGCTGTGTGATTCCATGGATCGAAGCCGACGATCCCTCCCTTGCCGACAGACTTGGCGAGCCATTCGCCGAGCTTGGCGCGGGGCATCAGCGAGACTTCGAAAACCTTCGTGTCGGTTTCAGCCGCCGCCTGCACGGTGTAGCGGCCGTCGATCATCAGAACGGCTGCCTTCTTCGCGACGACCGCAATGCCGGCAGACCCCGAAAAGCCGGTGAGCCATTTAAGCCGTTCGGCACACGCGGGCACATATTCGCCCTGGTGCTTGTCCGCGCGCGGCACGAGAACGGCGTCGATTTTCTCCTTCGCCATGGCGGCGCGAAGTGCCTTCACGCGCTCGGCGACGCGGTGAGGCTCGGAGAGAGATTGGAATGTCTGCAGCATGGCTGAGTTTCTAAGCGTGGCTTAAGGGGAATTCAACGCCGCCGGAGCGTCAGCGTCGACCAGCCGGCGATTTGGTCGTGGCGTTTCAGCGTGAATCCGTGCGCCAGATAGGTCGCAATCACTTCAGCGGCCTGCGGCACGAGAATCCCGGACAGGACAAGCGTGCCGCCGCGAACGACAGCGCGCGCGATCGAGGGTGCAAGGAAAAGCAAAGGCCCGGCGAGGATATTGGCGACGAGAAAATCGAATGGGGCTCGCGCCCGAACCCGGGGATGCCCAAGTCCATTGCCCACGACGAGCACGATGCGCTTTGCTGCGCCATTGAGACGGACGTTCTCCGTCGCAACCTTCACCGACTGTGGGTCCATGTCGGCCGCTATGATGCGCGCGTGCGGCGCAGCCTTCGCTGCGGCGATGGCCAGCACGCCCGAACCGCAGCCAAGGTCGAGGACATTTTTGAAGGCCTGGGTGCGCGTCAGCCGATCGATCGCGAGCAGGCATCCGAGAGTGGTTGCATGATGCGCCGTACCGAAGGCTTCGCCGGCATCGATCAGGATGGCATTGGGGCCGTGCGCAACGCGACCTTTGTCGTGACTGCCATGGATGGTGAAGCGGCCGGCGGGCACCGGAGGAAGGGCGGCTTGCGAAATGGCAACCCAGTTGAGTTCCGGAACCGTTTCGATTTCGAAGGCGGGCAGCGGCCATTCGAGAAGTGGGGCGAGCTCGCCTTCAAGGTCACGCTCGCCTGCGTCCATGTCGAAATACGCTTCGACGCGCCAGCGATCGGGACCGTCTTCGAAGACCGTCAATGCATCGGGCGGCGGCTCGAGGAGATCTTGCACGGCGTTGCCGGTCGCGTACGCAAGCGCGCGATCGTCGAAAAGAGCTGCAAACTTTTTGAATGCCATTGGACGCTAAGGGTTGGGGACGGCCTTTCCCTCGAATTCATAACCCTCTCCCGTGATCGGATCGGGGAGATGGTCGAGGAACATGTCCCAGTGCGCGTCGATGTGCTTTGCGGCCTCCCCCGGGGGCAAGGTGACAAATGTGCCGTCCGGCTTTTCCCGAACGATTCCATCTCGAATTAACCGATCGAGCGCATCGTCGATTTCGAAATCGATCTTCACCCCGAACGTCCGCGTGAGGTAGTTCTCGATGGCAAGGTCGATCGAGGGAAGATCGGCGCGGGTTGCCGGCTCCTTGGCGAGGACGCTGTAGAGCAGCATCTCCTCCTTCACGTCTTCCTCGGCGCCACGGGCGGCAATCTTCAGGATCACGCCGCGGTTGTCGGCCATGGTGTGGAAATAGAGGTTTTGCGCCATCACCACCATGTAGCGCTGTCGTTGATTGAGAAAGCCCATCGCCTGCCGCGCCGCGATGCCGCCGAGGCCCGCCAGCGCGCCCATCGCTGCGATCGGATTGCTGAGGAAGAGCGCGAGCTTGCCCGCAGCGCCCACTGCGCCCATGCCGAGCCCGCTGCCTGCGGTCACGCCGAGGCGAAGCTTGTCCATTGGCCGGAAACGCACCTGGGTATTCGGAAAGACCATCTCGAGGTCTGTCCGCGGGATATTCTTGAAAAGCTTGAGGTAGATGTTCTTGTCATTGATGCCGGGAGGCAGGTGCTGGCGTCGCCGTTCGACCCACTTCTCCGCCGCCTCGCGCGACATTTTCTTCTCGCGCATGGCCTCATCGACCTGCGCTTCGAACGTTTTCATTTTGAACATCAGGAAGAGGCGCTGGAAGATCGGAACGTCGAACTCGTCCTTGCGCAGAAACCTGCGGATGCTCCGCTTCTCGTATTTGCGATTGGAGGCGCCGCGATAATAGATCGCGATCCGCTCGAATGCCTTCATGTCCACGAAGAGGTCGAGGCCGTAATGGCTGTCGCGCGTCAGGATCACTTCGACGTCATTTGGATCGATGCGCTCATAATTCGCTCGCTCGAGAAGGCTCTCGACGCCTTCAAAGATGCGGTGCTTGAGTGACTCCTTCTCATCGGCGGAGAAGGTGCGCGTCATAAGCAGGTCGCTGTCCGGCGAGAACGCTTCGTATGTCTGTTCGAGGTCGAGCAGCATCGCGAAGTATTGCTGCTGGCGCCAATAATCGAGATAGCGGAAGAAGCGGCGGGCTTCGGCCGCCTGACCCGGCGCCCAAAGATAAGGCTTGGTCAAACGATCAAGCAGCGCAAATCTCGTGACCGGAATGAAACGCTCGCGCTTGCGCCTGTTATCGGGTTCGAGCACATCGACGGGCTGCCTGACGGCATCCTGATGCGCTTCGGCCGGCTTGGCGTCGAAGTCTGCGAGATCTGAGAGCCGACGATAAAGACTTTGCTTCCGCTGCAGCCGCGCACCCGCGACATCCACCGTCGCCATATGCTTCCCCCGAAAACTTCTTTTACGTTCTCAGCAAGTTCCCCTGCCGTCCTCATACTCAGTCGCAGAAGATCGGTCGAGCGTGGCAACACTTAGTCGCCGAAAGATGACGCGGACCTGCGTGGCCAGCGATGACTTATCCCCAGCCATGTAGTTGATGATACACTACGAATTGCACGTCTGCCTTGTAGAATATTTGTTTATATCGCGCTTTGTTGCCATAGTGATGCCGATCTTTCGCTAGGATCATGAACGGCGGCACGAGAGGGGAATTTTGCGGGGGCGCAAATGGGGGCTGTGCGTTTTTTGGCCTGGGGCATTGCTGCGTGCATTGCCCTAACGGGAAGCTTTGTCGAGGCTGACGAACTCGTTCTACCTTATTCTTGCATAATGGATGCTGGGAGCCCACGCCTCTCGCCATCTGACGCCACGACCTATCCAATCATCGGACGCCATGAGGACATGCCGTTCACGGCGTGCTCGTCATCGGCAGCGTGGACCTGCGAGACGATGATGGTCCACAAGTTCACCATCGAATGCAGTGGCCAACGTGTATCTTGGGCGAAAGTCGCCGCCTCGGCAAAGACGCTCGGCGTCGCTCTGCCGGACAAACTGCCCGCTGGCTTTGCTCCGGTCAGCCGCCTGCGCGGACGTTTTATTCTTCCCGCATTTGGTGCGACGACCCCGATTGCTCGCGTGACGACCGACACGTTATCGAGCGACGCCGTCATCGAACCGCCAGCCGAGCCACGTCAGGCTGAACCCGCGGCAGCTTCAGCCCCGTGGGTGACAATCGTTGATCCGGCGACGGCGGCGACTTCGAAGTCGCCCTCGACAGAGCCGAGCAGCGGCAGCGCTATGAAGATTGCGGGAGTCGTGTCGATCCTGCTGGTCTCGCTCATGGGTGCCTGCCTGTTGCTGGTTCGGCGTCGGCAAATCGGGCCGTTGCAGTTTTCGGTTGATGCCAATGGTTCTCCGCCGCTGACCGCGCGCGCGCGCGATGTCGCCGTGGCTTTCCTTATTGCGCTCCGTCAGCGCTTCGAAGCCTGGCGTGCCACCGCCAGCAATACCTCTGCGGGCTACGATGACGATGCATCGAACCTGCTGTTGCCCGTGCATACGCGTATTCACGAGACGGAGTATCTGGTCTCGATGCTGCCTCCCGACCTGCTGCTTCGTCATGTTTTGACGTCGGAACTGGATGCTCTTCATGATCGCGTCGCCGACTTGGGCAGACGCGCCGGAGACCTAAGCGTGGACCGGCTCCGGTCGGCGGTTCGCGCGGTTCTTCGGGATCTCGATCGGATCGCCCGCATCGTGGAGGGGGCCATGCCTGCGCCGGCGACCGGCGAAGCACGCGCCAGTGCACCGGAACCAGACATCCCAACCACCGCCTTTGAAGCCTACCGCGTGCTTGGGCTCAACCCAAATGCCCCTGACGCAGCGGTCAAGAAGATCGTCGATGCGCTACGGATGTCGTGGCACCCCGATCACGCGCATGATGAGGCTGACCGGCGGTATCGCGAACAGCGGATCAAGCAGATCAACGCAGCTTGGGATTTGCTGAAAGTTCGGCCGGCGGCTGCGGCGTGAGAATGCAAAAAAATAAACGGCACCGCGTTTGGCGATGCCGCTTATTCGAGCCCGAGAATGCAGGCTCTGTCAGGCAGAGAAGCGGTGAGCGATCGGAAGATTGCGAACTTCCTCATCCGTCAACGGCTTCAAGCAATCGATCAACTCGTAATTCCGGCGGTTAGCCCTACTCAGGTCACGCTGTGCACCAACGCGTCGCGTCAGGACTTCCCCGTCCTTCCCGCGCACGACGCCAATCTTACCCCTCAGAGGAAAGCGGTAAGTGCTCATGGATAGCTCCTTTCAAGGACTCTCCCCTCACAAACCAGGATTCCCCGCTTCGGTTTCGTGTTTTGAAGAAGAATTTTTTCTAATGGTATCAGAGACTTCCGTGCAGACGTAAGCGATCGTCCGGTGACGTTTCCGGATCGCGACGGCCTGCTTTAGCTGATGAACCCCCACGCTCAACGAGCTGTGGAAATCATGCCTAGGAATTACGGCGATATGAAGAAACCCGCGGCGAGATTAAGACGCCAATGAGCATTAAGTACATAGCTCACCGCTCATACGACGTCAACGAAACTTGCGACAACGCGTTTCGTTGAGCCGTCATCAAAATCGATCGTCAGCTTGTTGCCATCGACGTTTGTGACAGTCCCTTCGCCGAACTTTTCGTGCCGAACCCGCGTGCCCGTCTTGAACGACGGTGCGTCGGCGGTCGAAGCAGCGACAAGTTCGCCTTCGAGTGTCATCGGTCCGCGCGATTTCTTTTTCTGATCGCTCCGGCTCCAGGATTGCTGGGCGCGTTGCCAGCCGGGAGTATTGTAGCTCGACTTGAACGGGTCGCTGCCGCCCGCACGATCAAAGCGGCTTTGTCCAAACGATCCACCGAAACCGAACGGGTTCTGCCGTCCGCCATAAGGCATTTCGCTCTCGACGATTTCGACAGTCGCTTCCGGCAATTCATCTACGAACCGCGAGGGTAAGGCCGATTGATAGAGGCCATGCGTCCGACGGTTCTGAGCGAACGAAATCTTCGCGCTGCGCTTCGCCCGCGTCAGTCCCACGTATGCCAGGCGACGCTCTTCCTCCAGGCCGGCCTTGCCGCTCTCATCGAGCGACCGCTGATGCGGAAAGAGACCTTCCTCCCAGCCGGGCAGGAAAACGATGCCGAACTCAAGTCCTTTCGCCGCGTGAAGCGTCATGAGCGACACGCGATCGCCGTCGCTGCCCTGATCGGCGTCCATGACGAGAGACACGTGCTCCAGAAAGCCTTGGAGAGTGTCGAAGTCGTGCATGAAGCGTACGAGTTCCTTCAAGTTTTCCAGGCGCGATTGCGATTGGGGGCTTTTGTCCGCCTGCCACATCGCCGTGTAGCCGGACTCGTCCAGGATGAGTTCGGCAAGATCGGTGTGGCGCATGCGATCGAGATTGCTGCGCCAGCGCTCGAAAGATTGTGTGATGTCGAACAGGGACTTGCGCGCCTTCGGCGTCAGTTCGTCCGTTTCGATGATCTCGCGCGCGGCCTGATAGAGCGGGATTCCGCGTGCCCTCGCCAGTTCGTGGATCCGCTTGATCGTCGTATCGCCGAGCCCCCGTTTCGGCACGTTGACGATCCGCTCGAACTTCAAGTCGTTCGCCGGATTGGCGACGACATCGAGGTAGGCGATCGCGTCCTTGATTTCCTGGCGTTCGTAAAAGCGCGGGCCCCCGATGACGCGATAGGGCAAGCCGAGTGTGATGAAGCGATCTTCGATCGCCCGCATCTGCGATGACGCGCGCACAAGAACCGCCATATCGTTCAAGCGTTCCTGAGCCCGCTGATGATTTTCGATGTCTTCGCCGATCGCGCGGGCTTCGGCTTCGTCGTCCCAAAAGTTCGCGACTTTAATTTTTGCACCGGAAGCGCCGTCGGTGAACAGCGTCTTGCCAAGCCGGTCCTTGTTTTTTGCGATCAGTCCGGAAGCGGCCGCGAGAATGTTGGCGGTCGAGCGATAGTTGCGTTCGAGCCGAATGACTTTCGCGCCAGGGAAATCCTTTTCGAACCGCAGAATGTTGTCGACCTCGGCGCCGCGCCAGCCATAGATCGATTGATCGTCATCGCCCACGCAACAGATGTTGGGCGAACCTTGGGCGAGGAGGCGCAGCCACAGATACTGCGCCACGTTGGTATCCTGGTATTCGTCCACTAGGAGATAGCGAAAGCGGCGATGATAATCGGCGAGAACGTCCGGGTGCTCGCGGAACAGCCGGATGCATTCCAGGAGAAGATCGCCAAAATCGCAGGCGTTGAGATCCTTGAGTCGCGCCTGATAAGCGGCATAAAGTTGCCGTCCTTTTCCACCGGCAAATCCGAAAGCTTCGCCTTCCGGAACTTTGTCCGGCGTCAGGCCGCGGTTCTTCCAGCTGTCGATCAGATTGGCGAGTTGCCGCGCCGGCCAACGGTCTTTGTCGATTCCCGCGGCTTCGATGACCTGCTTCAACAGGCGCACCTGATCGTCGTCGTCGAGAATGGTGAAGCCCGGCTTGAGGCCGACCAATTCGACATGCCGGCGCAAGATCTTCACGCCGATCGAATGGAACGTGCCGAGCCACTGCATGCCTTCAAGTGTGCCGCCGATCAGAGATCCAATTCGCTCGCGCATTTCGCGCGCCGCTTTGTTCGTGAATGTCACGGCCAGGATTTGGGAGGGATAGGCGCGCCCCGTCGCCAGGATGTGGGCGATGCGGGTGGTCAGAACGCGTGTCTTCCCTGTTCCCGCGCCGGCGAGAACGAGAAGCGGGCCTTCGGTCGTCTCGACCGCATCCCGTTGCTCCGGATTGAGACCATCGAGGTAGGCTGGCTCACCGCGTGAAGCGGCAACGGCGCGCGCGGAAATGGACAAGCCGCTCTGGGCCGTGTCGCGCGGCTTCTCTGCCGGAGCCTCGGGGAGATCGAATGGCGGCTCGTCATCGTCGAACGGCGGATTTCCGCCGCTGGAAGCGTCCTGCTTATGAATCGAGGTCATGCAAGTCAGGTAAACCACAGAAGCTGATCGTA
The DNA here is from genome assembly GCF_003987855.1 of Hyphomicrobium sp. Lineage (GTDB taxonomy): Bacteria > Pseudomonadota > Alphaproteobacteria > Rhizobiales > Hyphomicrobiaceae > Hyphomicrobium_B. The sequence continues at coordinate 131,368 of NZ_RXIZ01000014.1, read as the reverse complement.
CAACTGGCGCGGCGGCAAGACGCGTGCGGAAGCAACAGCAAACTGAAATACCGCCACAATCTCTTCAAACGCCTGGAATTGAGCCAAATTTCGAGTTCAGAGTGTCGCGCCATCGTGGCATACAGGTTCCTGCGGCATGGGCGCCGCTCCGATCGCGTCCGCCGGTGTGCTTTGCGTAGTGAGCACGGCTCTAGAGACGTTCATGAACAACGGGCTTTTATTTCTTGGCGCACTTCTCGTCGCTATTCTCGCGGCGCTTTTTGCCGTTCCGACTTTTGTCGATTGGAACAGCTACCGCGGCGTCTTCGAGGAGGAGGCGTCCAAGGTTTTGGGGCGCGACGTCCGCGTGAGCGGCAACGTCAATCTCAAGATTCTTCCCGTTCCTTACGTTCGTTTCGAAAAACTCCGCATCGCCAGCATTACCGGGCAAACCGGAGAGCCCTTCGTCCGCGCCGATAGCTTCACGATGTGGCTATCGGTACCCGCACTTTTGCGCGGCGTTCTCGAAGCCAGCCAGATCGAACTCGAAAAGCCGGTTCTCAGTCTCTCGGTCGACGAAAACGGTGTCGGCAACTGGACGAAGCTCGAATTGAAGCCTGGCGACCTGCCATTCGTTCCTCGCGACGTCGCGCTGCGATCGGTGCAGATCACGGACGGCGCGGTCTCGATATACAACGCCACCTCCGAGCGCATCGGAACGGTAGATGGCATTAACGGCCAGTTTTCCGCCGACGGTTTGAAAGGCCCGTTCCGCTATAAGGGCGACGCGTCGTGGGGTGGCGCCGGTTATGACGTGAAGTTCGCAACGGACGTGCCGGCGAGCGATGGCGCACTGGCCTTGAAGCTTTCGGCACGGGCGGACCGTTCGCCGAACCTCTTCGTACTCGACGGCCGCATACAGAACATTTCCGAGAAGGCGGCATTTAAGGGCCGATGGACTGGCAAGCTCCAGGTTCCCGGCACTGCGATTGTTCCGGTCGCGGGGGGCGCAGCGCCGCCGCTTCTCGATTTGAAAGCCGATCTGACGGCAGACGCGCGCGGCGCGAAATTCGAGGATCTGACACTCACCCTCGAAAATGTCACCGAGCCGCAGACCATTTCGGGCTCCGCCAACGCGTCTTGGTCGTCGTCACCGCAACTCGACGTTTCGCTCCAATCGAAATGGCTCGACATCGATGCACTTGCCGGTGCGGGCAAAGGCAGCGCTGGCTTCACAAAGCTGAAGATGCTGGTCGTCGGATTGATGCAATCCGTTGCCGGCGACACGGCCGCATCGGCGAAAATCAACCTGGAGCAGGTCAAGATCGGCGGCGAGAACGCGGGCGGCTTGTCTGTCGATGCGAGCCGTCAAGGCAACATAACGCATCTCAAGACCTTCAAGGTGAGCCTGCCGGGCGGCTCGCGGCTTGATCTAGCCGGCGACCTTAAGAGCAAAGCCGGCAAGTTCGCATTTGTGGGGAATGGCTTCATTGGGGGCGGCAGTTTCGGTCGCTTCAAGGCATGGGCCGACAAGTCCGGCGTTCCCTTGGATATCAATGCCGATGGTCCGTATTCGGCTGCGGGTAAACTCGACATCGATGAGACGCATTTCATTCTGACCGAGGCCTCCGGCGATATCTCGGGCCACCCGCTTGCGGGTGAAGTGAAAATCATTCACGGCGATCGGGAGCACACTGAGTTGACGCTTCAGGCCGCCGATCTCGACACGCGTGAAGTCTTTCCCAAGATCGCGGCCGCCCTCCACACGGAGTTTCGCAAATCACTTGGCCTGGTAGCGGCAGCTGACGACGGCATTGATCCGAAGGCAGAGCTTCCCGGCGATGTCCGCATTCGTTTGATCGCCGGTCGTTTGATCGATGGGGACGACAGCTACCGGGACGTGGACGTGTCTTTCGCCATTGAAGGCGATGCGGTCAGTTTCCCCGTGGCAAAACTCTCGACATCTAACGGGCTTGAGATCGGCCTTGAGGGCAGGATCGAGCGGCACGCTACGGGCTCAACGGGCACCGTGTCTTACGATTTCGTCGGCGCAACACCAGATGCGATGCGAGACTTTCTGCGAAAGACCGGGCTTGCCGACGCCATTGGCGAGGATCGCTTCCAAGGTGTTAAGGACGGCAAGATTGCTGGTCTGCTGCGGCTCGGCCATCGTGCGCCGAAAAGTGCCGACCTGACCTTTGACGGTACGTTGAGCGGCGCGCGCTTGAACGGCCAGGCTGAGTTCGATGGCGGTCTGGAGAGCTGGCGTTCGTCGCCCAGTCAAGTGCAGGTGACGGTCGATAGCTCATCAATGGCTGTTCTGCTGGGCGTGCTGGGGCGCGACAGCCGCGACGATAGTCAGCCCGCAGCACCGGCACGTTTGGCGCTGGTGTCGACAGGAACGCTTGCTTTGGACGCGATCACGGATCTTCAAGTCTCATCCGCAGATCTCGATCTGCGCTTCGGCGGTCACCTGCAGTGGCCGGAAGCTTCGGACATGGGCCTCAAGGGCACCCTCGCGATCAAAGGCGGCCAAGCCGACCAAGCCCTCGCGCTTGTTGGCTTCGCTTTGCCGAGCGGCGCTAGCGGGACGTCGACAAACGGAAGATTGGACGTAAGTAGTGCGAAGGGAACGTGGACCATCGCAGGCGAGAACTTCACCTGGGGTAAGGCTCACCTGTCTGGCCAAGTGACGGCGACCTCCAATGCTGGCGCAACCACGATCAATGGCGCGATTTCCACTGATCGTATTGCTGTCCCTGGAATTTTGGCCAGTATGACCAAGGCGCCCTCTGTCGCGGCGGCGCCGACAAATCCCAACGTGCCGGGCGCACCCGCGAGCGCGGATGATCATTCGATATGGTCCGAGGGCTTGTTCGATTTCTCCGTCCTCGGCAACACGACGGCGTCCCTGAAGGTCGTGTTCAAATCTCTTGAGGTCAACGGCGGCTTGGCGACTGGCGAAGGCCAGATGAATGTCGCGATCACGCCGGGGAAACTAACGTTCAGCGACATCCGGGCGGCAGCCGCTGGCGGTGAGCTCACCGGCCAAGCGAGCCTCGAAAAAGCTTCCAACGGCGTCGCCTTCGTATCCGATCTGAAGCTTGAGCAAGCTCATTTGGCAACGATCAGCAGAAACGGGAAGGGCACCGGGACCTTCGACCTGCACACCGAAGCTCGCGCCCAAAGTCCGGCCGGCCTTGTTGCGGTAATGGCGGGATCTGGTACCGCGAAATTCGCCGGCGCTGGCATCTCGGGGCCGGGACCCACCACGGCCACAGCCGTTGTCGATGACGTGCTGGCGGGCAAGCTCCCGAGCGATGCACGCGCGCTCGCAGACGCCTTCGTCGCCGCTGTCGGAAACTCCAGCATTCCGCTCGATGATCGCGACTTCGCCATCGCAATTTCCGACGGAGCTTTGAAGGTCGGCGGGCTTATGTTCCAAGGCCCTGACGGCACAGTCGAGGGCACAGCGACCGCCGATCTAACGACCCTTGCAATGAATGCCTCGTTTCAATTGACGGCGAACGTCCAAGCTCTGGCAGGTCCGCCAACGACTTCTTCGAATACACGCGCGCCCGCAAAGGGTCCGCTGCCTCCGGCCCTCGTGCTTTACGAAGGCCGCCTCGACAATCTGGCAGCGATCTCGGCGACCGCCGATGTTGCCAGCCTCCAGCGTGAGCTCATCGTGCGCCAAATGGAGCGCAATGTCGAAGAACTCGAGCAGGCCCGGCGCGCCGATGAAGAACGCGCCCGCCTCGAAAGGGAGCGCCGGAAGAAGGAAGCGGCAGCCCGTGCAGCGGCCCAGCAGAAGGCAATGCAGCAGCAGCCGCAAGCTGTCGCTCCGGATGCGGCGGGCACGGTCCCGCCATCCCCCAACGGCGGCAATCAGGACGATTTCTTCGGTAATCAGCCTTCGCCGCAGCAGCAGCCGGGGGCTCAAACATTAGATTCGGCGGCGCCCCAGCCGCAGAACACAACAACACCAGCGGCTGGCAATCCAAATGGAGCCCAAAGCACGTCAGGTCAACCCGTCGTCGTTGATCAAGCAACGGGTGTTGGGGTTCCCAAGCCGACGCCGGCTGTTCGGCCCTCAGTGGCCAATGCCCCGCCCAAGCCCGTGAAGCGGCGAACCTCGGCGGACGAGATGATGAAATCGCTCGGCGGCTTTCCCTGAAGCAAGCGGCCTGAAACCTGCACGATGGCCGGCGCTCAGTTATCGTCCATCTTGAGAGCGTTGATAAAGGCTTCCTGGGGAATCTCGACCTTGCCGAATTCCCGCATCTTTTTCTTGCCGGCCTTCTGCTTGTCGAGCAGCTTCCGCTTCCGGCTGATGTCGCCGCCGTAGCATTTCGCCAGCACGTCCTTGCGCAGCGCTCGGATCGTCTCACGCGCGATGACCTTGGCGCCAATCGCCGCCTGGATTGGAATCTGAAACAGGTGCGGCGGTATCAGCTCCTTGAGCTTCTCGCACATTGCGCGACCGCGGCTCTCCGCCCGCCCACGATGGACGATGATCGACAGCGCGTCGACTGGCTCTGCGTTGACGAGGATCGACAGCTTGACGAGGTCGCCCTCCTCGTAATCATTGATGTGGTAGTCGAACGACGCGTAACCGCGCGAAACGCTTTTCAGCCGATCGTAGAAATCGAACACGACCTCGTTGAGCGGAAGCTCGTAAACGACCATGGCGCGCGAGCCGGCGTAGGTGAGCTGTTTTTGGCGACCGCGGCGATCCTGGCATAGCTTGAGCACCGCGCCCAAGTAGTCGTCGGGCACGAGGATCGTCGCCTCGATCCAGGGCTCCTCGATGTGATCAATCTTCACGACATCCGGCATGTCCGCCGGATTGTGCATCTCGATCATCGACCCGTCGTTCATATGCAGATGATAGATGACGCTTGGCGCCGTGGTGATGAGATCAAGATTGAACTCGCGCTCCAGGCGCTCCGTGATGATCTCCAGATGCAGCAATCCGAGAAAGCCGCAGCGGAAACCAAAGCCAAGCGCAGCCGAGCTTTCAGTCTCGAACGAGAAGCTTGCATCATTGAGCCGGAGTTTCGCCATCGCCTCGCGAAGGTCTTCGAAATCGGCGGCGTCGACTGGGAACAGTCCACAGAACACAACGGGCTGTGCCGGTTTGAAGCCTGGTAGCGCTTCCGCTGCCGGATTTTTTTCATCCGTGATGGTGTCGCCCACGCGTGTGTCGGCGACTTCCTTGATGGCGGCCGTGAAGAAACCGATTTCGCCGGGTCCGAGCTGATCAAGCATTTCCTGCTTCGGGCGAAAGATGCCGACGCGCTCGATCTGATATGAGGCGCCCGTCGACATGAGCTTGACGCGCTGCCCCTTCTTCAACATGCCGTCGATGACGCGCGCAAGAACGACGACGCCGAGATAAGCATCATACCAGCTGTCCACCAGCATCGCTTTGAGCGGCTTCGAAGTCTCGCCCTTGGGCGGTGGTAGCCGTTCGACAATCGCTTCGAGAACGGCTTCGACGTTGAGCCCGGTCTTCGCCGAAACACCGATGGCGCTCGAGGCGTCGATGCCGATGACGTCCTCGATCTGCGTTTTCACGCGGTCTTCGTCGGCCGCAGGGAGATCGATTTTATTCAGTACGGGAAGGATCTCCAGGTTGTTGTCGAGCGCCTGATAAACGTTCGCAAGCGTCTGCGCTTCCACGCCTTGGCTCGCGTCGACGACGAGTATCGCGCCTTCACACGCCGCAAGCGATCGCGAGACCTCATAGGCGAAGTCGACGTGGCCTGGCGTGTCCATCAGATTGAGCTGATAGAGTTCACCGTTCTTGGCCTTGTAGTCGAGACGAACGGTCTGCGCCTTGATCGTGATTCCACGCTCGCGCTCGATGTCCATCGAGTCGAGAATCTGCTCCTTCATTTCGCGGTTGGAGACGTTGCCGCACAGCTGAATAAGCCGGTCCGACAACGTGGATTTCCCGTGGTCGATGTGGGCGATGATGGAAAAATTGCGAATGTGTGAAATGTCTGTCATGGGCGGGGCTCATAGCACCCGGAACTGACTGGCAAAAGGGGCGTTAAGTATTCGCCCAAGGTTCCGAGCCGTTTTGATCGCCGCATGCACCATAAGAGGGTGGCAAGCGAGTGGGGGGTGTGCGAAAAATATGTGCTACCCGTCGATTTCGATGCTGATCAGCACCCTGGAGAAGCGATATGGCGAATTCACCGTTTGAAACCAATCCGGCTTTCACAAAGCTCGGAGAGGATGCGAAGAAAGCCGTAATTCAAGCTTTCGACGCCATGTCCAACTGGCGCGCCGAACTGGCAGAAATGAGCGAGAAGAACAGCAACGCAGTCTTCGACAAGATGGCCGAAGCCGCCAAATCGCTGGGTTGGCCGACAGATTATGTCGAATTGAGCCGTCGCCAGATGCAAAGCGCCTCGAAGATGCAGCTCCAGGCCGTCGATCAAGTGATGGAAGCCTGGGAAAAGCAGGTGAAGGCGGTCGGCACGCCAGGGCAATTTCCGATCCCCAATGTGCCGGGGTTTGGCGCGGGTTCGCCATTTCCAGGAGCGCCCGCTGGTTTCCCAGCGATGCCGGATTTCGCTGCTGGGGCTTCAAATCCCATCGAGTTTTGGATGAAGACCGCTGAGATGTGGCAGAAGGGTTGGCAGCAGGCAATGTCCACATGGCTTGACGCGCAACAGAACGCGATGAAAGGCGGTCCGGGCAAGCCCAACTCGCGCTGACATTAATCGCTGGAACCCAATCCGATGAAGCGCTGGCCCCTATGGCCGGCGCTTTTTGTTTCGGCACGCAGCTGCTTGCGCCTCGGCACAGCAGGGCATAGAATTAGAATAATTCTAATCTATGGGGCATCGGATGCGGCGGTTTGAAGATCTTGATCAGCGCGAGATATTGGCTCTCGCGATCTCTCTCGAGGAAGAACATGGCCGCATCTACGCCGACTACGCTGCAGGCCTCGTCGCCGATTATCCAGCTTCGGCGAAAATCTTTACCGAGATGGGCGAAGAGGAGAATGAGCATCGCCGCCGCCTGATCGATGTGTTCCGGTCAAAGTTCGGCGATCATATTCCTCTAATCCGCCGCCAAGACGTCAAAGGCTTCGTCCGTCACGAGCCGATTTGGATGGTGCGTCCGCTTGGGATCGAAAAGGTCCGTCGTCAAGCCGAGGCCATCGAAAGCGAAACGCGCGCATTTTACGAAGCCTCCCTAAAACGAACCACCGACGCCGAAATTCGCAAGCTCATCGGCGATCTAATCGCTGCCGAGAACGAACATATCGGAATTGCCCAACACGTCGCCGACGAGGAATTGACGAGTGAGGCGCGATTGGACGAGGCGCAGACAGCCCGTCGCTCGTTCGTACTGCAGTACGTGCAACCTGGGCTGACAGGTCTCATCGACGGCTCAATTTCGACGTTGGCGCCAATCTTTGCGGCCGCTTTTGCAACTCATAATACTTGGCAGACATTTCTTGTCGGCATAGCTGCTTCCGTCGGCGCGGGCATCTCCATGGCGTTTGCCGAAGCTCTTTCGGATGATGGCGAAATCTCGGGCCGCGGACATCCCTGGCTGCGCGGTTCGGTGACGGGAGTGATGACGGCCGCGGGCGGCCTAGGCCACACCCTTCCCTACCTCATTCCAGAATTTCGAACGGCGACAACGATCGCGATCATCGTCGTGTTCATCGAACTTTGGGTCATCGCCGGAATCCGAGCGAAGTTCATGGATACGAAATTCTGGCGAGCGGCGCTCGACGTCGTCGTGGGCGGGCTGATCGTCTTTGCCGTAGGCATTCTGATCGGCAACGCCTAACGCCAATGGGCGAAAGGCCTCATTCAGGCCACAGTCTCTTGACGCTGTCCTGCCTGTCGGCAAAGTGCTGACGCTCGTCAACGGCCGAAGGCATCCCCCCATGCGCGCAGGTTTTATCGTTTCAGCGATGGCACTCGTCATGCTCGCGGGTTTTTCCCCGCGTGCGGACGCGGAGAATACGCCACCCCCACCTGCCAACAAGCGCAACTGCCAGAATACGATCCCATTCAATAAGTGGCTTGCGGATTTCAAACGCGAGGCAGAGGCGGAAGGCATTCGCCCGGAGACGATCGAGCAAACGATCGGCGGCCTGACGCCCGACCAGGGGACGATCGCGCGCGATCGCAAGCAGGGATTTTTCTCTCAGACGTTCATCGAATTCTATTTCAAGCTCGCCACAAAAAATCGCGAGCAGATGGGCCGCTCATATCTTGCCCGCTACAAACCGATCTTTGATCGCGCTGAGCAGGAGTACGGCGTTCCCGGACCGGTAATCACCGGCTTCTGGGCGCTCGAAAGCGACTTCGGCGGCGGAATGGGTAAGCTGTCGGTCCTACGCTCGCTGATGACGCTCGCATGGGACTGCCGGCGTGGCGACTTCTTCCGCAACGAACTCAAAGCGGCGATGAAGATCGTCGAGCGCGGTGATCTGACGCCCGACGAGATGATCGGCTCATGGGCGGGCGAACTTGGTCAAACGCAGTTCTTGCCGCAGCACTATCTGAATTACGGCGTCGACTACGACGGCGACGGGCGCGTCGATCTCATCCGATCCAACGCCGACGTGATAGGCTCGACAGCGAAGTTCATCTCATCGATGGGATGGAAGCGCGGCGAGCCCTGGATCGAGCAGGTTCGTGTTACGAAGTCGCTCCCGTGGGACAAAGCCGACCTCGCGATCAAACTGCCGCGTTCGCAGTGGGTCGCGTGGGGAGTGAAAGGCGTAGGCAAGGAATTGCCCGCCGATAATCTGCCGGCCTCGCTCGTACTGCCAATGGGACGCGACGGTCCGGCCTTCTTGGCGTACCCGAACTTCGATGTTTACACACAGTGGAACCAGTCTCTGACGTATGCGCTCACCGCCGCGCACCTCGCGGCGCGCATGGCCGGCGCTCCCAACCTGACGAAGGCGGACGGCAATGTTGCATCGCTGGGCTATGAGCAGATCAAGGAACTGCAAAGCCTTTTGAAGCGGCGCGGCTACGACGTCGGCGAGATCGATGGCAAGCTCGGCGCGGGAACACGCAAAGCGGTAAAGGACGTCCAGATCAAGTATGGCCTTCCTGCCGACAGCTATCCGACCGCCGAACTCCTCAGCGCGCTCAAGGAACGTAGCTGAATTCTAATGCGCGTGCGGCCGGCTTTGCGGAGCGAAGTCGCACGCGCCAAACGAGGCTAAGCGTGCGGCCGGCTTTGCGGAGCGAAGTCGCACGCGCCAAACGAGGCTAAGCGTGCGGCCGGCTTTGCGGAGCAAAGTCGCACGCGCCCTTGATTAGTGCAGCTTGACCTGCGGCTCGGTACGCCGCGTCAACAAGCGCGAAATCGTATCGAGGATCACCTTGATCCAGCCGTGCAAAGCAATCTCGTGCATCTTGTAGAGCGAGCGGTACATGAGTTTCGCGTACCAGCCCTCGATGCGTATCGACTTGCCTTCGATGAAGCCCATCAGGTTGCCGACCGTCGAGTATTTACCCAACGAGACGAGTGAGCCGAAATCCGTGTACTTGAACGGCGCAAGCTCGGTCTCGCCTTTCATGCGGCGCTGAATCTGCTTGACCAAATGGCTCGATTGCTGGTGCGCCGCCTGCGCACGCGGTGGGATCGGCGCCGTCTGACCCTCAGGCACCAGATAAGCGGCGTCGCCGATGACGAAGATATTGTCGTCAACCGTCGTTTGCAGCGTCGGCTTCACGACGAGCGTGTTCATCCGGCTGACTTCCAGACCGTCGAGCTTGGAAATGACGTCAGGACCTTTGACGCCCGCCGCCCACACGACGAGTTCCGAGGGAATGAAATCGCCGTTCGCAAGCGTCACGCCTTCCGCGGTCACCTGCGTCACCGGACTGCCGGTGCGAACCTCCACCCCGATGCTTTTCAGGATGTTGGTTGTTGCAATTGAAAGCCGTTCGGGGAGAGCCGGTAGGATTCGGGGGGCTGCTTCAATGAGCGTGATCTTGAAGTCTTTCTCGGGATCAATCTTGTCGAGACCGAACTCCACAAGCCCGCGCGCGGCGTGATGCAGTTCTGCCGACAGTTCTGTGCCGGTAGCGCCGGCACCGATGATGGAGACGTGCAACTGGCCCGGTCGCACCGGCCCCGGCTGCGCGTAGGCACGTACGCACGCGTTAAGAAGACGGCGATTGAAGCGCTCGGCCTGCTCTGGCGTGTCGAGCATGATCGCGTTTTCTTTGACGCCCGGTGTCCGGAAATCGTTCGAGATGCTGCCGATGGCGATCACGAGGGTGTCGTAGGGAAACCAGCGATCGGGCGTGATCTCACGCCCGTCTTCGTCGTACGTCGCGCTGAGGTGCACGCGCTTGTTCGCACGGTCGAGACCAATCATCTCTCCGTAACGATAGCGAAAGCCGTGCCAGTGTCCCTGCGCCTGGTACGCTACTTCGTGGCGGCCCGTATCCATGCTGCCCGCTGCAATCTCGTGCAGCAGCGGCTTCCAGATGTGCGTGCGCGAACGATCGACCAGGGTAATCTCGGCCTTGCCAGATCGCCCGAGCCTGTTACCGAGCTGCGTCGCGAGCTCCAGCCCGCCAGCACCGCCGCCAACAATGACGATGCGGTAGGGCTTTTTTTCCGTCGCACTCTCGGCTTGCATTGCGGTCGCGGGGGGAAGCGAATTCATTTTGGCCTCATGCGCAGTGTCATGACGGCGGCCTAAGAGCGTAATTCTCCGCCGGTCGCCTTTCTAACATCGGTAATTATTTTTTGCGTGATCGTTTCAATAGCCTGATCGGTGAGGGTTTCAGTCGCAGGCTGAATCGTCACTTCGACGGCAATCGATTTCTTGCCCTCAGCGGCTAGATTGCCTCCCTCGAAAACGTCGAAGGCGTTTACAGCCGCAATCAAGGCCTTATCGGAATTTGCCGCCGCTTTCATAACGTCACCGGCGGCCACGTCCTTCGGGACGATGAAGGCGAGATCGCGTGTTATAGGCAACAAATCCGAAGCGGCGAGCGCGGGTCGGGCTCGCGACTTCTTCTTCTCCGGCGGCAGCGCATCGAGAAAAATCTCGAACGCGGAGACGGGCGCTTCGACATCGAGCGCTTTGAGGGTCGCAGGATGAACTTCGCCGAAGTAGGCGAGCACCGTTTTCGGTCCGAGCTTCAGCGCGCCGGAGCGGCCCGGGTGGTACCAGTGCGGAGCGTCGCGCGTTATCTGGGCCTTCGCCGGATCAACGCCGAGCGAAGCCAGCGCGGCAAAAACGTCGGCTTTGACATCGAACGCAGTGACCGGCTTCGCGTTACCCTCCCAATGCCGGCCTGCGCCGGTGAGATGAGAGGTTCCTGCGCGCACGCCCGCCGCACTCAGATACTGATCGTCGGGCTTTTCGCCACGGTAGGCCTGGCCGAGTTCGAATAAGGCGGTGTCCGATGTACCGCGGTTGCGATTGCGCTTCACCGCGGTGAGCAATCCCGGCAGCAGGCTTGGTCGCATTGAGGACATCTCGACCGAAATCGGATTGGCGAGATCGAGTTCGGGCGCGCCGCCGCCGAAGTGTTCTGCTTCCGCCTTCGGGATGAAACTCCACGTAACGGCCTCGACGAGACCGCGCGCCGCCAGAAGACGCCGTGCCCGCCGCGCCCGCTTCTGCTTATCCGTCAGAACAGCTCGCGCAATTCCATCGACGCGCGGCAACGGCGTTGCGGGAATGCGGTCAAGCCCGGCAATGCGAACAATCTCCTCAACGAGATCGGCAGGTCCATGGACGTCTGGCCGCCAGGTCGGCACCGTGACTTTGGCAGCTTCCGGCTTTCCCGAAATTTTGAAGCCGAGCGCAGTCAGCGTTTTGGATATCTCCTCAGCGCTGAGCTTAACCCCTGACAGCTTCTCCACGCGCGAAAAGTCGAACGGAATGACGCGCTCCTCGATCGGCTCCTTGCCGGCGACCTTGGCTTTCGAAGGTTCGCCACCGCAGAACTTCAGGATCATGTCTGTTGCGAGATCAAGGCCCGGTCGCTCAGACGCCGGATCGACGCCGCGCTCGAATCGGTAACGCGCATCCGTGACCAATCCTGTCTTGCGCCCCGTGGCGGCCGTGCGGACGGGATCGAAATAGGCACTCTCGATGAGGACCGCCTTCGTTTCTGGCGTGCAGCCGGTGCTCTCGCCGCCCATCACACCGCCGAGCCCCAAAGGTCCGGTATCGTCGGCGATCACGCACATCGTCTCGTCGACGGTGTATTCCTTGCCATCGAGCGCGAGAAATTTTTCACCGGATTTGCCCAGGCGAGCGTGCAGCGCGCCTTTTATTTTGTGTGCATCATAGACATGCAGCGGGCGGCCGCGATCGAGCGAGATGTAATTCGTGACATCGACGAGGGCGTTGATGACGCGCAGGCCCGCAGCCTTCAGCCGGTTCTGCATCCAGTCTGGAGACGCGCCGTTCGTGACGTTGCGGATGGTTCGTGCGGCAAAGACGGGGCAGGCATTTGCCGTATCGGGCGTGAATTCAAGTTTGACAGGAATTTTGCAATCGAAGACTTCATTGAGCGGCGCGAGCTTCGGCTCCGGTTTCAAAGTGCCCATATCGGCCGCGGCGAGATCGCGCGCAATGCCGCGAACCCCGGTGCAGTCCGGCCGGTTCGGCGTCAGCTTAACCTCTATGACGGGATCGTTGAGCCCGGCGATATCGATGTACGCCTGGCCCACTTCATCGGCCCAGTCCGCGGGCAGATCGAGGATGCCATCGCTCTCTTCCGATAGCTCGAGTTCGGCAGCCGAGCACATCATGCCGTTCGAGACAACACCGCGAACTGGCTTCTTCTCCAATGTGATCTTCGAGCCGGGAATATAGGTGCCGAGCGGCGCGAACACCGAGACCATGCCCGCGCGCGCATTAGGTGCTCCGCAGACGACTTCCATCAGGGGTTGGCCCTTGGCGATCTCGACCTGCACGACCTGCAGCTTATCCGCGTTGGGATGCTTCTTGGCCTCAACGATGCGCGCGATCTTGAACGGACCAAGATTCTTTGCGGGGTCTTCGACGCCTTCGACCTCGAGACCGATTGCCGACAGCGTTGTCGCCAGCTCATCGACGGACTTGTCCGTCTCGAGGTGATCTTTGAGCCAGGAGAGCGTGAATTTCATTGTCTCGTCCTTAGTTCGACAGGCCGCCGCCGAGGGTTGGCACGTCGAGCATCGAGAAGCCGTAGTGGCTCAGCCATTTCAAGTCGCCTGAGAAGAACGAGCGCAGGTCCGGGATGCCGTACTTCAGCATGGTCAGCCTGTCGAGGCCGACGCCAAACGCGAAGCCCTGGTATTTCTCCGGATCCAACCCGCAGTTCCTGAGCACGTTGGGATGCACCATCCCGCAGCCCAAAATCTCGAGCCACTGACCTGGCTTGCCGATCGCCTCGGCGCCGATGTCGACTTCCATCGACGGCTCCGTGAACGGGAAGTGCGACGCGCGAAACCGCATCTTCACTTCGTCGACCTCGAAGAACGCCTTGCAGAACTCCTGCAGCACCCATTTGAGGTGCCCCATGTGGGTTGTCTCATCGATGACGAGACCTTCCACCTGGTGGAACATCGGCGTGTGCGTTTGGTCGCTGTCCATTCGGTAGACACGGCCCGGCGCAATGATCCGGATCGGCGGTTTCTTCGATACCATTGTCCGGATTTGCACGGGACTTGTGTGCGTGCGCAGAAGCAGGCGCGAACCATCCGCCTTGGGCGAGAAGTAGAACGTGTCGTGGTCCTGCCGGGCAGGATGCTCGGCGGGGATGTTGAGCTTGTCGAAGTTCATCTCGTCGGTCTCGATGTCCGGACCTTCGGCAACCGAGAAGCCCATGTCCGCGAAGATCTCCACGACCTCGTCGAGGACCTGAGACACGGGATGAATGCGGCCCTCTGCAACCGGCCCAAGTCGCACAGGGAGAGTGACGTCCGCCCGCTCCGTTTTCAGGCGCTCATCGAGAGCTGCAGTTTCGAGACTGCTCTTGCGCGCGTCCAGCGCCTCTGCAACCTTGGTCTTCAGCCCGTTAACCGTCTGACCGAACGTCTTGCGCTCCTCCGGCGGCAGCGAGCCAAGCTTACTCATCAGCTCGGAAACCCGCCCCTTCTTGCCAAGAGCGGAAACACGCACGGCATCCAGAGCCGCGAGATCACCCGCTCCGGCGATTTCAGCAAGCAGCTCGGTTTCAAGTTTTGAGAGGTCGTCGCTCATTTGCACGTCCGACGTGGGTAGAGTGGCAGAATTGCGCAGCTACCAACGTCATCCCCGCCGGGGCGGGGATCCGTCCAAGGATCGGTCGTGCAGTTCGGTCTGGCTTGGAGGGATCCCGCTGTCGCGGGATGACGTCAGAGTAGGCAGACGAAAACTTGCTCAGGCCGCTTTCGCGACGGGCGAGCTGGCAGCAGCGGCAGCCTTGTCGACCAGCGCCTTGAAGCCTGCCGGATCGTTGATGGCGATATCCGACAGCACCTTGCGATCGACTTCGATGCCAAGGTTCGTCAAGCCGTTGATAAATCGACCATAGGTCAGGCCGTGCTCGCGGGTGGCCGCGTTGATGCGCTGGATCCACAGAGCGCGGAAGTTGCGCTTGCGACGCTTGCGATCGCGATAGGCGTATTGCTGGGACTTTTCGACCGCCTGCTTGGCAACGCGGATCGTGTTCTTGCGGCGGCCGTAAAAGCCCTTCGCGGCCTTGATGACTTTCTTGTGCTTGGCGTGGGCGGTAACGCCACGTTTTACGCGGGCCATGGATCAGATCTCCAGGTAAGTGACTTCAAGATGCTTGTTCGGTTCTCGCGCCTCCAGACAGCTCCGCGACGCGGAGGGGAAGCGGGAAGAAAAACCGCGTCAGCGGCTATAGGGCATGTACTTCTTGACGATCTTGGCGTCAGAGTCGTTCAGCACGCCCGTGCCGCGGGCCTTCTGAATGAACTTAGCCGTGCGCTTGATCATGCCGTGACGCTTACCGGCCTGGGCGGCGACGACCTTGCCCGTGCCAGTCATCTTGAAGCGCTTCTTCGCGCCGCTTTTCGTCTTCAACTTAGGCATTTTGCTTATCCTTGGTTCTCGCTCACGGTCCGCACCGGCTGCTCGCGCTGACGCGCTTTGCATCCTGGCCCTCCGCGGGGGCGCGCCGAAGCGCGGGCCACAGTCGTGGCCACGGCTCATAGGGAGCCGAAGTGAAGAACACCCTGCGATGCTTCCACTCTCGGCAGCTGCGACACTGCCGGTCCTGCGAAGGGATGCTTTTGCGGTTTCCGCTTAATTTTCAAAGCATAAGAACCGCCACGGCATGCCTCGCCGGGCGGCTCTGGAGAGGCTTATACGGAACTGTTGCGTTTTTCGCAACAGCTTCTGCGATTGTGCGAAAATCCGCACCCGCCGGACTGCTTTTCACGCAGATATCGCGAAAATCCGTATGGATACGACCGAACCAAGTACAAGGTTAATGCGTTGATCAGCCGGCTGAGGCGAGGGGGATACTGGGCGT
>NZ_RXIZ01000014.1:0-115839 GCF_003987855.1 Hyphomicrobium sp. | reverse complement strand
CGTCATCGCCATTGTCTACGTTCTCTATCGCGGCTTCTTCGCTCTCTGGCGGGCTGCCGAGCAGATCTTCCGGGCGTTTGTCGAACTGCTGATGGTGCTCGTCTCGGTGCTGCCCTTCATTCTACTGGCAGGCATCATCGCGGCGGCCGGAAGCTACGTCATCCAGCACGTCAATCTCTGATTCAAAGATCATGCGGCTGCGGTGTCTTTGCCGAAGACGATGCGCGTGCGCACGTAATAGAGAGAAACGAAGCAGGTCAGAACGGATATCGTTTTGCCAAAGAAGGGCTTGAGACCCATCTCGTGCACCGTCACCCAAATGACGACCGCCGTGATGAGAAGTCCGATCAGGTTGGTTCCCAAGTATTCTAGGAACCGGCGATGTTCTTTCTTCGGGCTGAGGCCATGGCGGAAGACGAACGTGCGCGTCATCCCATAGTTGAGGAATGTCGTGATCGTATACGAAATGGCACTTTGCAGGATCGGCCAGCCAAAGACGTGAGTCAGCGTGAGAAACATCGTGTAGTCCACGATCGTGGCTGAAAGATTTACGCCCGTATAAAGCAGGAATTCCCGGAGCTTCGGATGCATGGCGTAGCCATAACGGTATCCGCGCACGTTGGGCAACCCACCGCAGGTGCAAAAGCGCTAGCTGCCGGCCCTCGCGACCCTCTTAACGCGAGAAGCAAGGCTTATCTTCATTTGCGCCCAATTAGCGCTGCTTGACTGGCCGACGCGGCAATCTCAGGCATTTAATCAGAGCCATGTTCATCCGGTTGCTCTGCGGAGAGCGCGCATGATGCTCGAACCATTTTTCTTAGCAATTCTTTCGGTCGCGGCGTTTCCAACCGCCCTTATCAGCTTCCGCTCGGCCGCAGGATGGCGTGCCGGCGTTGTGTTCGCCGCCTTCTATCCTGCCCTTGTCGTTGTCGTCGGTATTGTGATGATCGCAACTGCGATCTGTCTGGCCGCGCTGGGCTTGGTCGACCTTGATTGAGATCAGCACCGCGCATTGGATCGCTGTGGAATGAGCGGCCCGGTTTTTTCAATTATTTGTATGGAGGTGGATGGCTTTGCGTTCAGTCATCGTTCAGCCAGTAGAATTGAGATTACATCCGCACATTCGCGTACCTAATGAAATCAATAAAGGGAGTCGAACATGCGTCTTGCACCTGTATTGGCAGCGTCTGTCGTCGCAGTCGGGTTGTCGCTTACGGCAACCACATCTCAGGCTGCTCAACTTACCCCACTCAACGGCATCGAAACGAACCAGTCGCTCGCGGCACCGGCCGCATGGGGCCGCTACTGCTGGCGTTGGCGCAATATTTGCGCGAGCCGTTGGGGCTGGGGCGGTCCGCGTTTCCGCCGCTGCATGTGGCGTCACGGCTGCTAGTCGATCGCGTTCAATCGCCAGCGACCATCCGGGTCGCTGGCGAAATTCGGTTTGCAATTAGACCTGCTTGTTCATCCGACGCAGACGCACTGCCAGCAAACCCATAACCTTCAGCGCGAATTGCGGGTCGTCGCGAACAACCGCCAGGAATGTCGGTTTGTCGATCATTACGACCTCCGTTGGCTCCGCGGCCATTGCGGCAGCACTACGAGGGCCATCGTCGATCAGCGCCATTTCTCCGAAAATGCCACCGGTTCGGACATTCTCGAGAACGATGCCGTAAGTGATCAGATCGACGCGTCCAGAGCGCACCATGTACATGGCGTCGCCTCTGTCCTCTTCGAGGAAAATCTTCTCGCCGGGCCGGAAATGCCTGAAAGGTGCGCCCACGCGGCCGAGGATCGAAAAATCAAACGATGGATCTTCGCCCATATGGCGCCTCCATGGCCGGCGCGGAGTGACGAAACGAAGCTAAAACCGGCAATCAGCGTCCGCAAGAACGCTATTGGCCGTCGTCGAAAAGAGATTGAAAAGAGTAAATGGAAGGCAACGAACTGGGGCGGGGAGATGACCCCGCCACAGCCAGTTCATTTAGGGGCGAGAACCATCACCATTTGACGACCCTCAAAACGCGGCTCGCTTTCGACCTTTGAGATCGCTTCGGTATCGGCTTTCACGCGCTGCAATACCGCCATTCCAAGCTGAGAGTGCGCCATCTCACGTCCACGGAAGCGAAGCGTGATCTTGACCTTATCGCCGTCTTCGAAGAATCGCTTGATGGCCCGCATTTTCACGTCGTAGTCGTGGTCATCGATGCCTGGGCGCATCTTGATCTCTTTCAACTCGACGATCTTCTGGTTTTTGCGAGCCTCGGCTGCCTTCTTCTGTTCCTGGAATTTGAATTTGCCGAAATCGAGAATCTTGCAAACGGGAGGCTCTGCGTCGGGCGAGATCTCAACGAGATCCAATCCGGCGTCCTGGGCCCGGGCAAGAGCATCGAATTTTGATATTACGCCGACGTTTTGACCGGTCTCATCGATGAGACGGACTT
Source organism: Hyphomicrobium sp. (assembly GCF_003987855.1). Taxonomy (GTDB): domain Bacteria; phylum Pseudomonadota; class Alphaproteobacteria; order Rhizobiales; family Hyphomicrobiaceae; genus Hyphomicrobium_B. The sequence goes on along the minus strand of NZ_RXIZ01000014.1, from coordinate 113,395 downwards.
CTCGGGCCCGGATTTGATCGTTGATGCGGGGGCCAGAGTTTTCCCGGCTCTGAGGCTCGGGGCGCATAGGTTTACGGATGGTACAAGCTCCTTCTGTGGTTGCGATGCTGGCCGGGGGAGCATATGCGCCCGAGGCCGAGCCGAAGATGTGGAAAAACGATCGCCTAAGTCAAGCGCAGCCTGTGGCTGAAACCCCGCCAAGCTCGGAATTTGACAGTTTTTTTGGGGTACAAAGCGGTGCCGCAGGCAAATTTGGCGCCCATTACCGGCTCATCGCCAGTGCTCCGCGATCCATGGCGTCGGTCGCACGTATTTGTAAATGCGTTTCCATGGCGACGTCACCGGCCAGATGCCATCGCGCGCCTCGTCGGGATCGGGCTTGCCATGGAAGGCAACAACCTTGGTTCCGGCCGGCAATTGCGGGGCGACGAAGAAGTTCAATGGCCAGACCGGCACGAGCGAGTGTTTGAAGCTCAAGCACCACTCCGCCGGAAAGAATACTCCATCGTTGCAGACCGCCGAGATGTACTGCTGCTCGATGCGAAAGCGGGATAGAACATTCTCCGGGTCCTCGTTGAAGACATCGAAGATGTAAGACATCTTGCCGACAGGAAATCGGTAAACGGACGTATTCCCCACTTGTGCGTTCGGCTGCGTCCAGTTCTGAGCAACGCAAAATTTTCCGGGCATGTAGTCGAAAAAATCGTCGATCGAATCGGTGATGACGACATCGAGGTCAAAAAAGAGAACATCGCCCGCAAGATCGAGAAGCGGATGTTGCCAGAGCGAGAGCTTCCGCCAGGGGCTCCACGCGACGCGATCCGGAAGATTGATCGGCGGCAGCGGTGCGATCGTGATGGAAGGATCGGCGCCTCGCGGATCATCGGTAAAGCAAATGAGCCGCGTCTCGCGAGCCGTGTTGCGTCGAATCATAGACGCTAGGCGATTGAGAAATTCGACGCCGTATTTAGTCCCCCACTTTATGCAGATGATTGTTTGCACGTTCTTTGTCGAACCCTATGGCTTGTCGGGGAGAAGCTGACCAGAGGAAGACCTGCCCAGGAGTACCCGGTGATAAACGGCAAGCGTCTTGGAGATCAGCTGCTGCAGGGTGAAGCGGCTGTGAACGTTAGCCCTACCTCGCTCGCCGTACGCTCTCCTCTTCTCTGCCGGCCACGACAGCATCCTGGATATTGCCGCAGCCACGGCATCGGGAGCCGCATAGGGAACGCGCAGACCTGAAGCTTTATCCGCTGAGACGTCGGGCTCTGTCAAAGCCACTTCTCGGCCGGGCCCTGTGTCTGAAACGATGAGTGGAACGCCCATCGCCTGTGCTTCGATAGCGACGCGAGGCAACCCTTCTTGCTCGGAGATGTTCAATGCGATGTCGCTGATGGCATAAGCGGCGGCGATATCCTTGACGTGTCCGGGAAACCGCAACTGGTGAGACACTCCAAGACGCTTAGCTTGCGCTTCGAGTTCCGACCTGAATGCCGGTTTTTCGATTTCCCCCGCCAATACGCAAATTAAATCGGGCGCACCTTGCGCTCTGAGAAGGCCAAGCGCGTCGACCAGATGATGTTGAGCTTTTCTTGGAGTGATGCGCCCGGCCAGCATGAGAACGGGTTTGCTTCCATCCGCATCGAGCTGCTTGCGAACGGCAGCAATTCGATCAGGCGTCAACTTCGACCGATCGAACACTTCGGCATCGAACGCGCGGTGAATAACGGCAATGCGGCCCTCCGGTGTCTTGTAGCGAGTCCGGATCAAATGGGCCATGTAATCGGAAACTGCAATAACGATATCGCTGCGCGCCATCACGCCATTATAGAAGTTCTTGAGACGTCCCTTTTCCGAATATTCCGAATGATAGGTCGTCACGAACGGAATTCCAGTTCTCCGTGCCGCGTAAAGCGCACTCCAAGCAGGCGCCCGACTGCGCGCATGGATAATCGAAACGTTTTCCTGGCGAATGATGCCCGCAAGTTTAGAAGCGTTTTTAATGAGCCCGAGCGGATTTTTAGTGGCAAGCGGCATCTTGATATGTTCCGCTCCCGCCGCTTTCAACTGATCAACGAGCAATCCGCCTTCTGATGCCACCAAAGCACGATGACCATTTTGAACCAGTGCTGTCGCGATCTGCAGGCATCCGAGTTCGGCGCCGCCCGCACGCATGCGAGGTATGACTTGCAGCACCGTGAGTGAGTTATTCATTTCAGCTCGTGAATTCGAGAACATTGGGACCAGCCATGGATCGATCCTATAAAATCGCGGGCTCCGAACCGCAAACTCTTACTGTCGGATCCGGATTAGATGAACGGGATATCCGATATCTCGCCACGCATGCGGGCCCGCCGGGCCTATTCTGGCTATCTGGTTTCATGTCCGACATGGCGTCGACGAAAGCCACCGCCATCGCCGATTGGGCGAATAGGCGCGATTTGTCCTCCACGCGATTCGATTATTCCGGGCATGGCAAGTCCTCCGGCAGTATGGAATTCGGCACGATCGGGCGCTGGCTGGAGGAGGCTGAGGCTGTCTTCAGGAGTGTGACCGACGGCCCGCAAATTGTGATCGGTTCGAGCATGGGAGGCTACATAGCTCTTCTGCTTTTACGGAAGCTGCTCAATGAAAAGTCCGACGATGCAACCCGTATCAAGGCGCTGCTCCTGATCGCTCCAGCATGGGATATGACTGAAGAATTGATGTGGAAGCGTTTCTCTAACGATGTTCAGCAGGAGATTGTAACCAGGGGTGTTTTTCGCCAACCTTCCGCTTATGCATCGCCCTACGTCATTTCGCGCGAACTAATCGAAGACGGCCGCAAGCACCTCTTTGCGCGTCAGCCATTCGAGCCAAAACGGCCGGTAACGATTCTACAGGGACGGGAAGATGCTGACGTGCCGATCGCGCATACGCGTGAGCTCATGACGTTTCTCAAAGGTGACAAGATCCGGCTTGTGGAAATTGAGGACGGCGAGCACCGGCTGTCGCGCCCGCAGGATCTCGATCTGCTTTTCGCTGAACTCGACCGACTTCTCTAGAGTGCTACTTGTCGATCGAGGACGATGCAGTCCCAGAGTCCGGTAAGCCCTCCGCTACCGCGCTCTCCAGGCTCGACGCGCCGACGAGCGCTGCGGTGCTTTCAGGGACGACCCAGATGCGAAAGTTTTGGGTCGCAACGCCATTATCGCAAACCAGGGCCTCGCCTTCCTTCCGGCAGCTCTTGTCTACAGCAAGCGTATAGGCGCCTTCGGAAGCGCCGCCCGCCTCTCCGACCTCGATCACGTCGATCCGCGATTGAGGATCGATGCGGATGCCACGATAGATACAGCCGGATTTGCCGCTGCAGGTTTCTGGCGACGTTCCAACCGTCGTCTGCAACGCAACAGCTTGATTGCGCGGCATCTCGAGGGCAGCCGAGGTGATGCCGTTCGAAATCCAGCAGCGATTGTCGATACAGATGACCGGATCAGGTTTGAAGCTCATCTGAGTGGCGCCGTGATCGAGGACGAGCAACACTGATGCAATGCTGGGCGCGTCCGCGCGCGATGGCAGCTCGGCAGCGGCGTTTGAAACCGTTGGCGCCTGCGGCAGAGCAGCAATCTTCGGCGACGCCGCCAGTTCCGGCGGCGCGGAGGAAGGCGCTTGAAGAATCGCTGCTGGAGGTGGAGCGGCTTCCGGGGTCACGCGCGCGACAGGTGAGGGCTTGGCAACCACCTGCTGTGTCGCGCGAGTGGTTCGCTCGTTTTCTTCGGCGCGTGCGCGGGCCAGCATATCCGCTTCGTAATCGGACCCGGGCGCAGCGAATGACCTCGATGCTTTCATAGGCACCGGTCGTTCATCGCTGGCATTCGAGAACTTTTGCGCCAGGGCTTGGGCGGGATCGATCGTATCGGCTGCTGCTGCCAAAGAAGCTGCGGACGCAGCGGCCGCCGCAATGAGCATCGCTTTGATCTTCTGATGCATCTTGACGTTCCGTTCATCGCGAATTCGCGAATGATGGCGCGCACCATTGTTCTCCTTTCTGGCGAAATGCGGGAGAACCTGTGGCCGTGCGCAAAAAATCTATGCCGATGAATCGGAAGCGATCGCCTTCAGGCCATCGAAGTAGGTGGGATAGGCAAGTTTGATCCCCAGCTCCGACTTCATACGTGCATTCGAGACTTTTTTATTCTCGATGTAGAAGCTCCGCGTTGCAGGCGACACGGCTTCGTCGGCTAGGTCCGTCGCTGGCGGACACGGGACCCCAAGCAACTCCGCGCCAAACGCGATCACATCCTGCGGCGGCGCCGGCATGTCGTCGGTGACATTGTACACATGCGTGCCGCGAGCAAGACCCAGACTAGCTTCGACTGCGGTGGCAATATCGGCGACATGGACCCGGTTCGTGAATTGTCCGGGTTTGAAAATTCGCCGCGCGGTGCCCGCTCGCAATTGATCAATAGCGCTGCGGCCGGGCCCGTAAATACCGGGCAACCGATATATCACCAGCGTCTTCCCGAACGCATTCGCAAGCTCGGTCCAACCGTTCTCCGCGATCAGCCGCCGCTTGCCACGTTCGGTACCCGGATTGGGTTCTGTTTTCTCATCAACCCAATCGCCAAGCGCATCGCCGTAGACGCCAACGGTCGAGAAATATCCGATCCAGGCAACAGCCGGGCTCTGCCCGATCACTCCACCGAAGTGCCGGAGCGCCGGATCACTCTCTGCATCGGGAGGAATTGAAAGCAGGACGTGCGTTGAAGATGCCACCGCCTCCGCGACATCGCCCGGAGCCGATTTTCCATTGAACAAAAACGGCTGGAAGCCTTGCGCCTTTAGCGCGGCGATCTTGTCAGGATGTGTTGTTGTCCCCGAGATCGTCCAGCCCTTCTTGAGGAGCCTGCCGCCGAGTTCACCAGCACAGTATCCAAGTCCGAAGCAGAAGAGACGGCTCATGCCGCTTTTTCCTCCATTGGCATGATCCACTCGGAAGCGACCTCGCGGTCTTGCTCAATGCGTTCGAAGCGCTCGCGCAAGACATAAAACTCTTCGTCATCGGCTAGACGCCGCGAGGCCCAGACCGCCATGGCGCGAACGAGCGGCGATTGGTCTTCGAGCAATGGAACGATGTGACGAAGCAGCGAACGATCGGCAGAGTTGCCTGATGCGATAAGCGCGTTTCGCACGATGCGGTCCCGGCCGGTTCGCTTGATGGGAGTGCCGGCAAAGCGCGCGCGAAACGCCGCGTCGTCGAGCGCGAGCAAATCCGCAAGTGGTGGATTGTCGGTTTCTTGCCGAGCTGCATATTTGATTTCGCTGGCAGCACCCGCAAACTTATTCCAGGGGCAGACGGCCGCGCAGTCGTCACATCCAAAAACGCGGTTGCCGATCGCGACACGGTATTCGGGCGCGATGTGTCCTTTGTGCTCGATCGTGAGGTAGGCGATGCAGCGCCGCGCATCAAGCTGGTAGGGTGCTGGGAACGCATTCGTCGGGCAAATATCGAGGCAGCGTCGGCATGTGCCGCAGTGGTCTGGCGTGCTCTCGTCGGGCTCGAGTTCCGCTGTCGTGAGCATCGCGCCAAGGAAGAGCCAGTTTCCGTGCTCTCGGGAAACGAGAATAGTGTGCTTCCCTTGCCAGCCAATCCCTGCTTTTGCCGCGAGCGGCTTTTCCATCAATGGCGCCGTATCGACAAAGACTTTGACGTCGGCCCCGGATTTTTCTGCAAATGCGCGCGCTAGCGATTTGATCCGCTTTTTCAGGACATCGTGATAGTCGCGACCTTTCGCATAAACCGATATCGCTGCGTTCGAACGCTGCTGAAGCGCGTCCAACGGATTGGACGAGGGAGCATAGGACTGACCAAAAAGCACTGCGCTTCGGGCCTCAGGCCAAAGACGCAAAGGATCTGCGCGACGGTCAGCATGGGTTTCCATCCAATCCATGTCGCCGTGACGCTTCTCGCTGAGGAAATGCGCTAGCCGCTCGGGGAGCCTTGCGTCACTGGCCACCCGCGCGATGCCGACGGCATCAAGGCCAAGCTTCCGAGCGTCGTCGCGAAGCATGACTGTGAGATCGGAATGAGGTGGCGAAGCTTCAGGCATACAGCCATTTAGAAATCGAGATCTGAATAAGCAAGGGGCGGCGCGGCCCCCGGTACGCGGTCGCCAAGCAATGGACGAAATGAAGGCCGCGATTTTAGGCGTTGGTACCAGGCCTTGAGCGCCGGATACTCCTGCCAGGGAATTTCGCCCAGATAGTCGCACGTCGAGATCTGTGCAGCTGCGGCGAAATCCGCGAAGCTGAGTTCGTCGCCCGAGAGCCAGCGGCGGGAGTCGGCGAGATAGCCGGTGTAGGAGAGGTGATAGCGAAGGTTAGCGCGCACTGCTCGCAGGACTCCCGGATCTGGCGCGATCGGCCCTGTCGGCCGCATCGAATTATAAACCTTCTCAACCAGCAGCTCGCGCGTCACCTCGCGGTCGAATTTACCATGATACCAGTCGACGAGACGACGGATCTCAGCTCGATCTTCGCGGGAGCCGGGAAAGAGAGCAGGGGGTGCCGGACTGACCGGGGTGCCGGCCACGGCCATATCCTCGGCAATGAATTCCGAGATCGAGTAAGCCCCGCAGAGCATCAGTCCATTCTCAAGCTCCAGCACCGGCAATTCGCCAGCCGGATTTTTAGCGAGGAAGCTCTGTCGCCATTCCCAGGGCTTTTCTTCCGACAGCTCGACGTCGATGCGATGCTCAGCGAGTGCCAGGCGCACCGATCGGGATCGTGGGCAAAGGCGATATTGCGTGAGGCGATGAGGCATAGCACTCCTGGATAGGCAATTCGTGCACAATACACCTGGGCTCGCCGATTCGAGGACAACTCGGCTAATCGACCACTTTGGCGCGGCAGCAGTTTTCTGCTAACGCTCGGCCACTTTTCGCACCCGAGGGGGAATACCTGAGAATGGAAACATGGCAAGTCGTATTGCTCGGGCTGATCGAGGGTTTGACGGAGTATCTGCCTGTTTCATCTACGGCCCATCTGCTGCTTACCGAGAAAATTCTTGGCGTAACCTCTGCAGGCCGTACGTTCGAGGTACTGATCCAGCTTGGCGCGATTCTGGCGCTTCTGACGGTTTATTCAGCCAAACTGTGGAAATTGGCGGTCGATTTTCCGAGCGATCCGCGAACACGGCGCTTCGTATTCGCGATCCTGGTCGCTTTTCTTCCGGCGGTCTTCATCGGGGTTGCCGCGCATAAGTTCATCAAGGAATTCCTTTTTGAATCACCGCTGATCATCTGCATATCGCTCGTTATCGGCGGTGTGATCCTCCTTTACGTCGATCGGTTGCGCTACATGCCGCGTTATGCCGATGTGATGGATATTCCTCCGCTCGCCGCGGTGGTCATCGGCTTCGCCCAATGCTTGGCTATGATCCCCGGTGTCTCGCGGTCGGGTTCGACGATCGTCAGCGCTATGCTGCTTGGCGCCGATAAGCGTACGGCTGCAGAGTTTTCGTTTTTTCTGGCGATGCCGACAATGACCGGCGCCTTCGCCTACGATCTCTACAAGAATTGGTCGATCCTGACGCCCGACGATATCAGCCATATCGTTCTTGGCTTCATCGCCGCATTCGTCACCGGTGCGATCGTGGTCCGCTATATGCTCGACTTCATTTCCAAGCGCGGACTGTCATTCTTTGGCTGGTGGCGCCTTCTTGTTGGCGGCATAGGCTTGGGCGTGATTGCCGTCATGCATTGAGCCGATGACACCGCGAACGGCTTATGCGGCGTGCGACGTCACCGGCTTGGTAAGTACGCCGCGGAGCGCTTCGGCATCCTTGGCCCCGCGAAGACCTTCAAGGGTCGCAGGATCGCGGACCAGCCGGGAGATGCGCGCGAGCGCCTTCAGGTGATCGGCCCCCGCGCCCTCAGGTGCGAGCAGGAAAAACAGAAGGTCGACCGGCTCGCCGTCATGGCTTTCAAACGGAATCGGATGCTCGAGCCGGGCGAAGATGCACGTGATCGCGCGCACCGCTGGCAATTTAACGTGCGGGATCGCAATGCCGCGCCCCAGGCTTGTCGAACTCAGCCTCTCCCGCTGCAGAAGCGCCGCGTAGATATCGGGCGCGCTGGCCCCCGTGGCGATCTCCGCTCTTGCGGCAAGCGCCTGCAGAGCTTGTTTCTTGTCAGCAGCTTCGAGACGCGGAATGATTGCGTCGGCAGCCAGTATGTCTTCGATATTCATCCCGGTCCCATCCAAAATGATATGGCCATCACAGTGACCCGCCGCTGCGAATTGGGCAGCGTCTACCCGTCCCCGATGTGAGGCTCAATGATCCTTAGTCCGCGTGCTTTTCCGTCGCCGCGCCGTTAGGTTTCGCAGCGATTGGCAAATCCGCATCGATCCACCCGATGTGCCCGTCATTCCGTCGGTAGACGACATTGAGCCCTCCATGAGCGGCGTTCTTGAAAATCATGAACGGCGCTTCCGATAAGTCGAGCTGCAGGACCGCCTCGCTCACGGTCATATGACCAATATTTCGCTGGCCTTCCGCGATGATAAGCGGATTCGCCTCATCGTGCGGTGGCTCATCGACGTCGCTAAGGCTCACGACATGGTCGCGCGCCGCGATATCCACTTTGCGGCGGGCTGCGGCTGCCGATGAATGGTGCTTTATGCGCCCTTTGTAGCGGCGTATCCGAGTTTCAAGCTTATGCGCCGCCGAGTCGACGCTTCCGTACGCATCAGCGCCATCGCCATGCGCCTCGAGCAGCAATCCGTTCGTCAGGCGGACGGAGCACGTCGTTTTGAACAGCTCCCGCTCGCGTTCCAGCCGGATGTGGCCATCAACCTCACGTGCCATGTATTTGTGAAGGACGGCGCGGATCTTGTCGCCGGCGTAAGTCTGGAAAGCATCGCCAACTTCAACGTTCTTGCCGGTAATCTGGATGGTCATGAATGATGCCTGTCCTGCACTGTCGAAGCCCCTTGCGTCCCTTGCCGAGCAGCATCGGCTCGGAGGCAAAGGGACAGCTACCGTGTCGCGCGGAAGAAAGTGTGACCACCACTTCAACCGGGCGTGTTCATAATCGATACGGCCGGCCTCGCACCCTGTCAAATCACGGTTCGGACGCCAATGTAACGAAAAAATGCAGTCGGACCATTTGGTTAGCAGGCGAAACTCACGCCGTACCACTCAAACGTTCCACCATTCTCTTATCGCGACGCCGCTGCACGGAAGAAGGGATGCGCATTGCCTCTCGGTACTTGGCAACGGTGCGGCGGGCGATGTCGATGCCCTCGCCCTTCAGGCGGTCGACGAGTTGATCATCGGACAACACGTCTCCGGCGCTTTCAGCATCGATGAGCTGCTTAATGCGGTGGCGGACCGCCTCGGAAGAGTGCGCTTCGCCATCAGCGGCGGACGCGATGGCGGAAGTGAAGAAGTATTTCAGCTCGAAAATGCCGCGCGGGGTCGCGATATACTTGTTGGATGTCACTCGCGAAACGGTCGATTCATGCATCGATATCGCGTCCGCGATCACCTTGAGGTTGAGCGGTCGCAGGTGCTGCACGCCGTACATGAAGAACGCGTCCTGTTGGCGGACGATCTGTTCTGCGACCTTCAAGATCGTTCGGGCGCGCTGATCGAGGCTCTTGACCAACCAATTCGCCGTTTGCAGGCAGTCGAACAGGTAGCCTTTGTCTTTCTCGGAGGTCGCGGTCCGTGCGATGCGCGTGTAATAAGTCCGATTGACCAGGACGCGTGGCAGAGTGTCGCTATTCAGCTCCACGTGCCATCCGCCATCCGATGCGGCTCGAACGATAACGTCGGGCACGATCGGCTGAAGCTGAACGGATCCGAATTTCAATCCAGGCTTCGGATTTAGCCGTTTGATCTCGCGGATCATATCGGCAAGCTCGTCCATATCGATCCCTAACGCTTTCTTAAGGGCAGGGATGTTTCGGCTCGCGAGCAGGTCGAGATGGGCCAGGAGGCCAGCCATCAATGGATCGTATCGGTTTTGATCTTTGAGCTGGAGCGCGAGGCATTCAGCCAGCGAACGGGCGAAAATTCCGGGCGGATCGAACGTCTGCAGCTTTGTCAGCACGCTTTCGATCAGTTCCAACGGCGCTCCGAGGCGTTCGGCGAGAACGTCGAGATCCGCCGGGATGTAACCCGCCTCGTCCACCAAATCGATAAGGTATTGGCCGATAAGTCTCTCGGTTTGATCTTTTACCGTAAGCGGCAACTGGGCACTCAGATGCTCTCGTAGCGAGACTTGATTGGCGACAAAATCTTCTAGATCGGTGTCGCCATCGCCCCCGTTATGCATGCGCTGAGAGACATTGGCCCAGCTCAGGCCAGAAGGAGCCGCAGCGGCCGATCCGGGCTCGCCAGTTCCTGGTTCTTGGAAGACGTTTCCAAAGTCCACATCGAGGCCGCCGGTATGATCGTGAACGGGCTCTCTGAGGTCCAGCCAGCGGTCATCGGTCGTGGCGCTGGGGTCCTCCTGGCGGTCGATGGAGAGCTCCTCGGGAGCCTTCGGCGAAGCGTTATCTTCACGCTCGAGCAGAGGGTTTCGCTCGAGCTCGGAATCCACGAATTCGGTCAACTCGAGATTGGAGAGTTGGAGCAAGCGTATGGCCTGCTGCAGCTGCGGTGTCATAACCAGCTGCTGGCCTTGTCTCAGCTCTAATTTTGCTGAAAGCGCCACGCTAATCCGTTGCTCCGTTATTAAGATTCCGGAGCCACCTATACTCAACGCGAATTAACGAACATATCGCCAAGATAGACTCGCCGCACATCTTCATTCGATATGATTTCAGAAGGCTTGCCTTGCGTCAGAACCTGACCATCATAAATGATGTAGGCGCGGTCGATGAGGCTTAATGTTTCACGAACGTTATGATCCGTGATCAACACACCAATGCCGCGTTCGGTCAAGTGGCGAACGAGTTGTTGAATATCTCCGACGGCGATCGGGTCGATGCCGGCGAAGGGCTCGTCTAGCAACATGAACGATGGCCGAGAGGCCAGGGCACGCGCGATTTCGCAGCGCCGCCGTTCACCTCCGGACAGCGCCATGGCGGGCGATTTTCGAAGCCGCGTGATGGAAAATTCCTCCAGCAGGCTGTCGAGTTGTTCCTTGCGCGCCTTCCGGTTCGGCTCGATCAGTTCGAGCACCGCCATGATGTTCTGCTCGACGGTGAGGCCACGAAAAATCGACGCTTCCTGTGGCAGATAGCCAACGCCGAGTCGCGCCCGCTGATACATTGGTAGCTTCGTGACATCTTCGCCGTCGATGGTGATGCGTCCCTGGTCGGCGGCGACAAGCCCGGTAATCATGTAAAAGACGGTCGTTTTGCCTGCGCCGTTCGGACCCAATAGCCCCACAGACTCTCCCCGCCCGACGGCCAGGTTCACGCCTTTGACGACCATCCTCTTTCGGTAGGACTTCTTGACGTCATAGGCCGTGAGCCAACCATCCGCTCCGATCGCATGCGGATCATCCGCTGCCGCATGGGCGGCGGTACTGCCATTGGCATAGCCGACCGCACCCTGGCGTGCTTCGGCCCGGCCAGGCGATCTTAGGCGAATTGGTAGAGCCTTAAACACCAAGTACTCCGCCGTTGCTCGGGGCACGTCCACTGTACTGCGTCCAGTTCCGCCACTTGGTCAAGGTGACGTACGGACCTGCCAGCCATCGGCTTGAATTTTGGATTTTTTGAGCTGTCCCGGATAGAAAATTGCGCTCGGACGCTCGGCTTTGAAGACGGTTCCCTTCCCATCGCCGTCGCTGCTACTAACGACGGCGCCATCCGCGCGTCCCGTGGGTTCTGTCTTGATGGTCGCTTCGCCCGTGTTCATGTCGATGACCAGTCGCGTTCCATGGACGATGTTCTTGCCCTGCGTCAGCACGACGGCGCCGCCCAATGTCGTGAGGTTCTTTTTGACATCGACTTCTGCCCAGTCCCCAGTGGCCGTCTGCCCGTCCTTAGCGGTCACCACGACTTTCTTCTTGGCCGTGAGATGCGTGAGTGCCGCGGGAGCTTTTGCGGTTTCCGACCCCGCCTTGTCATCCGGCGCCATGCCAGCGCTTCCAGTGTAGAACGCCATCAATTCCTGAGAACGCATTGTAACGGCGCCCTGAACGGCCGAGACGTTGCCAGTGAATGTCGCGTTCTTTGCGTTGTCATCGACATCGAGCCGGTCCGCAACGACATCATAGGGCGCGTTCGGATCGGACTTGAAGGCCGCGCCGAACGAGATGCCGTCGCCGCTATCATCATTGTCTGACGACTGGGTGGCGTTGCCCTTCGTCGATGGCTTCACGAAGTGGGCCGTGATGCGCCCCACTGATGTTCCGCCCATGACATTGGCGGGCGCCGAGAGCTGCATCTTTTGCGTCGCCCGATTATAGACCAGCCGTCGGCCCTTCAAGATGTTGGCACCTTGCGTCACCACGACAGGACCGGTGAGGATCATGGTCTGTGCGGCTTGATCATAGTCGACGCGATCCCCTACCGCCTTGCGGTCATCGCCTTGCGTCAACACGACGTCTCCTTCGAGGACCGCCGTGTTCGCGACGGTGTCGAATGTTGCCGCGCGACTGGTCGCGGTTTGACCGTTCGGTTGTTGCAGAACAACCGAATCCTTCGCGACGATCAGCTTGACCTTTGTGGAAGCCGGATCGGACGCAGCGGTGGCATCGGTCGGAGGTTTCTCGCCCTTCGCGCCTGGCGCTACCGCCCCCTCATACGTAACGGTCATCTCCGGAGAGGTCATCGTTGCGCCATCCTGCGTGGCCACGACTTGCCCTGAATAGATCGCCGTCTTCTTGACGTCGTCGATATCAAGTCTATTGGCCGCCACATCAACCGGCTGTCCGGGCTTGCCGAAAGGAAGCGCGTTCTGCGCCGCCGTGTTGGTTGCTTCCGCCGAAGCGGGCTTGGGCTGCAAATGCGTGCGGACGTTTTCGAGGAAGGTGTATTCCTTGGTTTTCTGACGGATGGTGAGTTGGTTCGACGTGATTTGGCCTGCGCTCATCAGGATCGTCGAGGGCTGATCCGACGTAATGATGTTCTCTTTCGTTTGGATCGTGGCTCGTGTGAGCTTGGCGTTCAGCCCGCCGTCACCCGTGACATTGATCGACTCGTAAAGCTCGAGAATGTTCGATTTGTTGTCGAAGATCCCACGTACGGCAGTGAGATATGTTTTTTGCTTTTTCGCGTCCGTCAGTTCGCCAGTGATCCCGTCGAGATGCACGGCAGTTAGCGCCTTGAGATCTTGCTGCGCCGTCTCCGCCTTCACCCAGTAATGGCCGCCATCAGCGTTGAAGCCCTGATAGTGCGGATTGTGCATCTTCAGATTGTCCGCAACGATCTTGGGGACTTCCAGCGGCGGAAGTACCGGGCCAACGCCTGCATTCCCAAGGATGTTCATTGCGACGAAGCCGGTCATCGCTACGGCGAATGCCGGCAGGGCGATTTTCAGTGTGCGAACGCGACGCGAGTGGCGGGTAGCGGCGAGCCTGCTTTTGGTTCGGTCGCCGGCAATCACGATGCTGTTGCCGGAAGCGCGCTCGCGCCCCCGCCCGTAGCCCGAATTATCGGTGGCAGCCATACTGGCCATACCGTAAACCCCCCTCAGATCTCACAATCTCGCCTCTAATTGGGGTGACTTTGGGACCTGACCACTGGGAGAGGCCTATTTGGCCGTTAGTGGGCAAAAATGTCGTCGTCCCCGAAGCCCGCCAGATCCAGCTTCGCCCGGGTCGGCAGGAAGCCGAAAGCGGCTTTCGCGAAGGCAAGGCGTCCTTCCCGTTCCAACATCATATCGAGCTTGTCTTTTAGCGCGTGGAGATGAAGCACATCGCTCGCCGCATAGGACTTCTGGCTGTCGGACAGCTCTTGCGCACCCCAGTCGCTGCTCTGCTGCTGCTTTGAAAGTTCGATGCCCAGGAGTTCGCCGACAAGATCTTTGAGCCCATGCCTGTCGGTGTATGTGCGCGCGAGTTTCGAAGCGATTTTCGTGCAGTAAAGTGGTGCCGTGTCGACGCCGAGATACTGCTTCAAGACAGCGATGTCGAAGCGCGCAAAATGGAAGATCTTCAGAACCGCCGGATCGGCGAGCAAGGCCTTCAGCCTCGGCGCCTCGTAGGTCTTGCCATCGAATTTTACGAGATGTGCGGATCCATCGCCGCTAGATAGTTGGACGAGACAGAGACGATCCCGATGCGGATTGAGGCCCAGCGTCTCCGTGTCGATGGCCACTCCCTTGGGGAAACTGAGCCCCGCTGGCAGATCGCCATGGTGAATGCTGATTTTTGATTCGCTCATGATGTTTTCACCTGTCCCCATAGCAGCCGATGGACATGCCCGCGGGACACTCGGAGGAAAGCGAGCTTGAAACGCCAAGCACTTGAAGTCGCGGATAATGCATTCGGATTCGATGCATCAGGTCTGTAGCATTCGTATTCCGCGCATAGCAAGCGCGCGCCGCCTCTGGTCCACCCGAAACTCGGGTTTTCGCCGGATGAGGTTCAAAAGGCCGGGTTCTTTGGCTTCTGTACCAGGGCGACAAGTAGCAAGCAGACCGCTGATCCAATAGCCGCTGCAAGGAAGCCATCGATATAGGAATAGACTGCGGCCTGCTGCGCGACAGCAGATCCAAGAACTTTTGTAGCGCGTCCGGCGGTGATGGCGTGGTCGGCGGAATGGGCGCCAAGGATGTTCTGGTAGTCCGTCAAACGGTCCACCGTCATTGCCGACTGCGTATCGACGTGCAGGCCGATAAGGTTCGAATGAACCTGCTCTCGCACGCGAACGAAGGTTTGCATGAACGACGTGCCGATCTCGCCACCGAAGAGCCGGGTCATTTGCAGAAGGCTGCCGATCGTGAGCGCATCGGCCGGAGAGATCGATTTGATGACGAGAACGATAAGGCTGGTCAGCGCAAATGATTGACCTAGCGCTTGCAGGATTTGCGACGGCAGGAAATCGTTGGTCGCCCATTCGCTTGTGAGGTTCGTGCCCATGAGGCACGCAATGCCGATCATCAGGTTTCCGAGCGCGAGAACGTACCGGCCATCGACGCGCTTGAGCACGTATCCGAGCGGCAAAACAATGGCGAATTGCGGAAGTGCGATCCACAGCAATACGGCGCCGACCTGCAACTCCCGAAAATTCTGAACCGTCTGGAGGTAGCTGGGGATGATGTAGGCCGTCGACAGGATGATGAACCTGAAGCCGGCAAGCAGAAGCAACAAGGGAATGAGGTTTTCTTGAGCAATGACTCTTATGTTTACGAACGGCCTCGGCGAGATCAGTTCGCGAGAAATGAAGAGCAAAGTGAGAAGACCGCCACTGACAAGAAGACCTACGATGAGGCCGCTGTTCAACCAATCGAGCCGATTGCCTTGGTCGAGGGCCGCGTAAAGCAGTCCGAACCCTGCGCCGGCGTAGAAAATCCCGGGCCAATCCAGATCGCGCAGCCGGCGGCTCAATCCACCTTCGACCGGCATGCCGTACCAAATGCAGAGATACATGATCGGCAACGCCACGCAGTATTGCCAATCGATCCAGTGCCAAGAGAGGTGATCGGTATACCAGCCTTCCAGCGACGCGGCGACGTTCTGCGAAAGCTCGGAGTTCATCGCATAAATGGAGATGCCGTAGATCACGAGACCCTTCGGCAAGTTGCGAAGGATATAGCTGACGGTCAGCGGGATGAATGTGCCCGATCCGACTCCAGCGAGAAACTGCATTACGAGAAAGGCTTTAAGATTGGGCGATAGCGGTCCCAGTAGGCTGGTCATGAAAAAGACGATGATGCCCAGGAGCAGCATCCGCCGCACTCCGAAGATCGCGCCCAAGTACGGCGAGGCCACGCCAATCAACATCTGGCCCACGCCGAAGCTCGTCGTAATCCAGGCGCCTTCGTCAAAACCGGCGTGCAATCCGCCACGCAAGTCGGCGAGGCCGAAGGTCGTTGTGCGGCTCCCGAGCGTACTCATCGTGGCGCCGAGCAAGACGCCGACGAGGCCGATATAGGGACGAGCCGAGATCGTGTGCGCATTGTCCGCTGACTGCACTGCCCCGCCGGCGGATGCAGCCACGACAGCAGATGCGGCCGGGACGCTCATTTCTCGGCTTTCGACGGAATTTCCGGGGTCCCGCTCGAACTATCGGGGGTACTGTCCGGCTGTTTGCCCCCCGTATCGATCGTCGCTTCGACTGACATGCCCGGCCTCACAAGAGTGCCCAGGGCAGGATTGTTGTCGAGAACGATCTTGACGGGCACGCGCTGCACGACTTTGGTGAAGTTGCCGGTTGCGTTGTCGGGCGGCAAAAGCGCGAATGTGCTGCCGGTTCCAGGTGACCAGCTGTCAACGCGCCCTGTGAGCTTAAGATCGGGAAAAGCGTCGACATGCACTGAGGCCGTCTGCCCGAGGCGGACGTTGGTCATTTGCGTTTCTTTGTAGTTCGCAACGACCCAAATGTTAGGAAGCGATACGACCGAGATGACTTGGGTGCCGACGTTGACGAACTGTCCCGGGCGCACCTGCCGCTGACCAACGAGCCCATTATCGGGTGAAACGATGCGCGTATAGTCGACGTTGTTTTGTGCCAGCGCTTCCTGGGCCTTTGCGGCGCTGACCTGCGCCTCGAGCTGTTTTTGCTCGACGTCGAGGCTTGCCAGGATCGCTTTCTGCTGTTCGAGCTGCGCCTTATTGAGTTCCAGCTGCGCGGCGGTCCGCTTGGCATTGTCTTCCGCCTGCTCCATCCCTTGGGGCGTGCCGGCAATTCCCGTCTTCAGCAGATTGCGTTGGCGTTCTTCTTCCAGATTATAGCGATCAAGGTCAGCCGTCGTCGCACTGATGGTGGCGTCCGCCTGACGGATCAGGCTGCGTTGCACATCTTTCTGGTTTGCGAGGTTGGCGAGATTGGCTTCCGCCGCCTGAACATTGGCCCGCGCCTGGATAAGCGCAGCATCATAGTCACGGGCGTCGATTTGAACGATCAGATCTCCCTTCCTGATCGGCTGAAAGTCTTTGACGTCCACCGATTTTATGTATCCCGAAACCTTGGCCGATATCGGTGTGACGTCGCCCGAGATGAACGCGTCGTCCGTCGTCTCGAAACGCGCCGCGCCGGTCCATCTGTCCCAATGTCCGGCGACATACCAGGCCAGGAAGATCGCGAACGCGACGGCAAGCACACGAAGCGTCGTGTAGAACCACGCAGGCAGCGTCCGGCGGGGCGAATCCTTTTCCTCGGGTGCGCTGTCGGTCATGAAGCTCCTCTGGGCTGAAAACGCGCGGGTCCTCTAAACGTCCGTGCAGCCCAGCAATACGCCGGCCGCCCTGGCTCGTTGCCTCATCCCGAATGCGAAGGGAAGACCAAAAATCTTGCAGCGATGCCGCGCGTCTAACGCAGACTGCAGTTAAGCGCGGCAGCCGTCGAGAAAGAGCCGCGCACAGAATTTGGCGCGTGCCTCGATCTCCTCGGCGGTCGGCACGTGCCCGACGCCAAGCATGGCCGAGCGCTGCAGATCCATCGTCATCATGCCACGTAACGCGGATGCCGACCGGACTGGATCGTCGATCTTCAAAAGCCCACGATCCCGTTGCCGTTCGAGCCACCCCGCGATGGCGTCAGTCGTTTGAACGACCGCGATATGGTGGAATGCAGCAGCGATCTCGGGGAACCGGTCGCTTTCTCCAATCACGAGGCGCAGTAGACCGATCGTCGCTTTGCTCAGCGTGAGAGTGCCGAATGAAACCAGGATGTGCTCCATCGCTTCGCAGAGCTCATATTTGTCGAGCTCCGCTGGATTGACCTCGAGCATGAAGGTGCCGATGCGTTCCGAGATCACCTTCTCGAACAAATCCGCCTTGCAAGGCACCAGGCGATACATCGTCTTCGTCGAGATGCCGGCGCGCTGGGCCACGGTTCCCATCGTCGTCGCGGCAAACCCGTTGGCCTGAAACTCCGCGGCAGCAGCCTCGACGATCAGCTCCAACGTCTCGCGATCGGACCGGATTTGCGGTCGTCCGCGGCAACGTTTCGTGACTGCGCTATTTTCTACCATGGCCGTTTTCCAAAATGTCTTGACAAGCAGATTATGGTGCCTATTTTGGAAAACAACAAGTTTCTAAATCGCTGCAACCGAGACGCGGTGATCTTTCAGGAGCATTCCAAATGAGCCTTCGCTCCAACGCTTTATCCTCTCAAAACAAGATTCCTGACGCAAAATCAGTCCCCTACCTGCGCTCAGCAACTGGCCAAACCGATGCAGGGTCCGTGGTGGGCCGTGTGCCGGAGGCTGAGGCCAAAACAGGGGCGACCGCTGAAGCTCCGCCTGCCACCGCGAGCCATGGCGTCCGCCGATTGCTGATCGCTGGTGCCAGCTTGGCAGCCCTAGCCGCAGCAAGCTACCTGGGTTGGCAATATTGGAGTGTTTGGCGCTTCGATGTTTCGACGGACGACGCCTATGTCCAGGCCGACAACACGACCATCGCTCCACGGGTCTCCGGCTACCTTTCCGAAGTTCTTGTCGGCGACAACCAGCACGTAAAGGCCGGTCAGGCGCTAGCTCGCATCGATGATCGCGATTTCAAGGTCGCGCTCGAGCAGGCGAAAGCCGATGTGCAAGCCGCCAAAGCGGCAGTTGCCGACAAGCAGGCTTCCCTCGACGCGCAGCAGTCAGTCATTGACGGTGCGAAAGCGACGATCGATGTCGACCGAGCGAACGAAAAATTCGCGCAGCAGGACAGCGAGCGCTATAGCCACCTCGCGACCACTGGATACGGCAGCGTACAAAACGCGCAGCAGGCGGAGGCTCGCATTGCAGCAGCCCGAGCATCGATTGCACGCGACACCGCGACCCTGACGAATGCTGAAAAGCAGGTCGAGATCTTGAAGGCGCAAGTCGCCCAAGCCAAGGCGACGCTCGCGCACGATGAAGCGGTTCAAGATCAGGCAGAATTGAACTTGTCCTATACGACGGTGGTGTCGCCGATCGAGGGTGTTGTCGGCAACCGAACCCTCCGAGTCGGTCAATACGTTCAAGCCGGCACACAGTTGATGGCCGTTGTTCCGATGACGGCGGCATACATTGTCGCCAACTTCAAGGAAACGCAGATCGAACACGTCCGGGCAGGTCAGGCCGTCAACGTCGAGATCGACATGTTCGCGGGCGTCGAGATCCCGGCTCATGTCGATAGCCTGGCGCCGGCGAGCGGCCAGCAGTTCGCACTGCTTCCGCCTGACAACGCCACTGGCAACTTCACCAAGATCGTGCAGCGCATTCCCGTGAAGATCACATTCGATAAGGGAAGCCCGCTGGCCGGAGAATTGCGGCCGGGAATGTCGGTCTATCCAACGATCAAAACCAAAAAGCCCGCAGAGATCACGACGTCCTTGGCGGCAAAGTAACGGTGCGAACGCTTCGACCGAGGCGTTCGCATGAAGGAGGCGACCGATGGCGAGCATGGCACAACCTGCAGCGTCCTTTTCCGGCCCAACAGATGGCGCCGACCGTGCCAGCTTGACGACTTGGGTCGCCGTGATCGCCGGCATGATCGGCGCATTCATGTCGATCCTGAACATTCAGATCACCAATGCGTCGTTACTCGACATTGAGGGCGGAATTGGCACAGGCGCAGACAATGGCGCCTGGATCTCGACCTCCTACTTGATCGGTGAAATCGTCGTCATTCCCCTGACAGGTTACCTAAGCCGCGTCTTCTCTTTCGGCCGCTACATGATCGCTAGTACGTTCTTCTTCGCGGTCTTCTCCATGGCATGTGCTTTCGCCCACAATTTGGGTGAAATGATCGCGATGCGCGGCCTTCAGGGCTTCGCCGGCGGCGTCTTGATACCTATGGCATTCACGATGGTGGTGACCAAGCTACCGAAGACGCAGCAGCCTATCGGTCTCGCTTTGTTTGCAATCGCCGTCACTTTTGCGCCTGCGATCGGCCCGACCATTGGCGGCTATCTCACCGAAAACTACGGCTGGCAGAAGATCTTCTTCATCAACACGATCCCGAGCGCGATCATGATCGTCGCTTTGGCGCTGACGCTCGAGAAGGAAAAAATGCAGCTAGGGCTTCTGCGAGAAGGAGACTGGGCAGGCATCTTCACGATGGCGATCGGGCTGTCTTCGCTGCAAACGATGCTTGAAGAAGGCAACAAGGACGATTGGTTCGGCTCGCCATTCATCGTCAAGCTGGCCGTTACCGCGGTCGTTTTTCTCACGGCCTTCGTCTGGATTGAACTGGTGGTGAAGAAGCCGCTTGTTGATCTGCGTCTTCTGAAGAACCGGAACTTCGGCATCGGCACGATCGCAAACATGCTCGTCGGCTTCGCGCTTTTCGGCACGGTCTATGTGCTGCCTCAGTATCTTGGCCAAGTGCAAGGGTATAACTCGGAGCAGATTGGATACGTACTTGCCTGGACGGGACTGCCGCAGCTCCTAATTATTCCGTTCGTACCGATGCTGATGAAACGCTTCGATGTCCGCTACATCGCGATTGTCGGTATCGCCCTTTTTGCGGCAAGCTGCTTCATGAATACCCAGATGTCGCTCGACTACTCAGGCGACCAGCTGTTTGTGCCCGACATCGTTCGCGCTGTAGGCCAGGCATTGGTGTTGACGCCGCTGACGGCGATAGCGACCGCTGGGATCGCGCCTAAGGATGCGGCCAACGCGTCCGGCCTCTTCAACATGCTTCGCAACCTTGCCGGTGCGGTTGGCACGGCATCGCTTGCCACGATCATCACGAAGCGCGAGCAATTCCATTCCAACATCATTGGTCAGTCCGTCAACGTCTACCGCGACAACGTTCGCCAGCGCATCGACGAGATGACGAATTATTTCATGGCCCACGGCGTGTCGGATATCGCGACCGCTAAGCATCAAGCGATTGTCGCTCTTGGGCAGGTCGTAAAGCGGCAGTCTTTGATTATGGGCTTCAGCGATACGTTCGCGGTCATCGGAGTGATGCTGTCGATCGCGGCTGTATCGCTATTGTTCGCACGGAAGGCCAAGGCAGGAGCTGGCGCCGCAGCGCATTGATCAATCGGACGCGGAGAGTGGGCGAGCGACGTCTTCCAAGGGTTTGCGTTCTGCGGCGACGGCTTTCATCGCGGCAATGCCCGCTGCGATAATCATCAGCGCGGAGCCGATCAAATATCCTGCTAATACGCTGGTCCGCGATCCTGTATCGATGAGATGCCCGAGAAAATACGGCCCTATGATGCCGCCCACGCCCGTTCCGACGGCATAGAAGATGGCTATCGCGAGCGCGCGGACTTCGAGCGGAAATGACTCACTCACGGTCAAGTAGGCCGAACTCGCTGCCGCCGAACCAAAAAAGAAGACGACGACCCAAGCGATCGTCAGCTGCCAGGAGGTTACGAGGTCGGCAGCGAACAGAAGCCCCGTAACGGCGAGCAGCAGTCCCGACACACCGTAGGTCAAGACCAACATCGGACGGCGGCCCCAGGTATCGAAATACCGCCCGATCAGTAGCGGACCGAGGAAGTTTCCAATTGCGAAGGGCAGAATATACAAGCCGATCCGATTGGTTGGCACGCCATAGAACGAGGACAGGACCAGCGCATAGGTGAAGAAGATTGCATTATAGAAGTATGCCTGCGCGGCCATCAGGGAGAAGCCGACAATCGCGCGATCGCGATGGGTTCGGAAAATCGAGCTTGCCACTTCCGCAAGCGGGGTGTGCGTCCGCGCTTTGAGGCGTGTCGGCTTGAGCGCAGCCCGATCGAGGACGTAGCCTTCGCGCTCGAATTCAGCCTCGACATCTCCGATGATCTTCTCGGCCTCTTTGGCCCGGCCGTGAGTCAGCAGCCAACGGGGACTCTCTGGAATCCATAGCCGCATGGCGAAGATGATCACGCTGATGCCGCCGCCAATGGCGAATGCCAATCGCCAGCCGGTCTCCGGCGAAAAGAATGCGCCGTTGAGGAGGAAAATGGCCCCCACGGCTCCAAGCGCAGCGCCAAGCCAGAAGCTTCCGTTGATCGCGAGATCGGTCCAGCCACGGAAGCGGGCAGGGACCAGCTCCTGAATGGTGGAATTGACTGCAGTGTATTCCCCGCCGATGCCCGCGCCGGTGAAGAAACGGCAGATTGCGAACGTGGCAAAATTCCATGACAAAGCGGTCGCCACGGTGGCGAGCATGTAGGTGATCAGCGTGATGAAGAAGAGTTTCTTCCGCCCCAGCCGGTCGGTCAGCCAACCGAAAAAGATGGCACCCAGCACTGCTCCCGAAAGATAGGCGCTCGTTGCAAGTCCGATGTCGGTGTTGGTGAAGCGAAGCGTCGGGCTGTCCTTCAGCGCGCCGGCGATAGCCCCTACGAGTGTCACCTCGAGACCGTCGAGTATCCAGGTAATTCCGAGTGCAACGATGACGAGTATATGAAAACGGCCGAATGGCAGCCGGTCGAGCCGCTGCGGTATCGTCGTTTGGATTGAGCCACCGGCTTCCGGGTTTGTATTAGGTACCGTCTTTTGCATGAAACCGCCGCGAGCAGGACGGCAGCATAACGCGCCAGTACCCGGCAGGTTCGATGCGGTCTAACTCTCGTCGGCAGCAGGAAGAGAGACGCGAAATGGCCCGCCATTGTCCGGCACGGACATCTGCCGACGCCGAAAGGCGGACTTGAACACTTTCGAGCCGGTTTCGAACCAGAATGCCAAACCTGTTGCCAGGGCGATGGCGAAGACAGCGCCCTCGTCACCCGCAACAAGCGCACCGGCAACCCAGCATAGTCCGATGACCAGAACCCATGGGAACAGAACATTCGCCTTGCTTTTTGACAGTGATGCCATCACCACCAAAGCGCCAAGCACGGCGCCAACGGCACCGAAATAGTAGTCGCAAATAGCGCCGATGAAGACGATGACCAGCGTCACGTCGTTCGTCCCTTTGGGAACGCGAATCGGATTGCAGATATTGCGATTCTACATCAATGGCGCGCGAAAGCCTGATGACTGTTTGAACAGAATGGCACACGGGCTGCTCGAATTCTCGGCAAAGCTCAATTGACGCCAGCTTCGACCATGAAACGATAGTGGGTCCAGCGCAATTGGCGCGCTCGCGCCCTCTCAACACGGTCGCGCAAATAGCGGATGTGGGTCATCTCGTTGAGATCGACGACTTTGCCGCGGCAGGCCCTGGTGAAGCCGACGAGTTCGTACTCGGCCGCATTGAGGCGAGCAGTCGCCTCTCGGTGCAACAGTGAGACGAGCTTGGTGTTCATGCGAGTCCCCCCTCGCATCCGAAGCTAGGCGATTTGCCGCGAAGCGGAGAAGTGACACGGCTTCGATCTCCACAGCAGAGATCCGGCCGGAGGCAGGAGGAGACTGCGACAAGAGGAATGGCAGTCTTGTCGCCCGCTGCCCCGGTGTCCATCTCTTGGGAGTGCGAGATCGGAGGCACAATGCCTGAAGAGGAAGCCATCCCCGTAATCATTTTCATCGCGAGTCTTTATGGGTTCGCGATCGTGCTGGTGTACGTTCTTGCACGTGCTTGGGAGCAAGCGCTTTCTACGAAATCCCTTCAGAGCCGAGCGGCCGTTAGTAGACACAATGGCCGCCAATTACCCCCGATAGATTAGTCGTCGGAGGACTGCTGCGGAGCCGAAGATGTTTGTTGCTGCGCACCGTTTCGATGTTCAATTGTGCTGAGCTAAGAGCGCCTCATGCGCGGCATCGTTCTTTGGTCGAATGCGAATTCGCGAAATGCGCTAAATATTGGCATTATTTAAACGATTTTATTCGTCGAGTCGCCGCGCGTTAACCCATTGATCGCAGCTTTTTGGTATGATCCGTATACCTCATGTCCTCCCCCCGGAATGAGGATCACGCGTGGGCACTCGGCCATCCCCCCTCATCCCCCCGCCGGGTGCCCACCTCTCTCTTCCAATGATCGGCTTACATTTCTGCGCGCAACGCACGCATGATGAGGTGCGATGAGCTCTCGTCCTGCAGGGCACTGGAAACGTCGCGCTTGGATATCCGCTTGGACCAACCCGCGACGCGAGGCTTAGGCGTAACCGGGGTCACTGCTGAATCGATTGTGCTGGCGGTCTCCTCGGACGCTTCTGCGTCCGGCTCGGCCACAGCTGTTTCTGCATCGTCCATTGCCTTTGCCAAGGGACCGATCGGCGCCGCATTGGCGGCTGGAATCAACGGCTCTTGCTTATCCACCGGCTGGGATGAACGTTCACGCGCGGCCAGGAAGTTATCGACCCGGGAAGGGCGGGGATCTGACGGCTCGACGAGCGATAGACGCGTTAGCGCTTGTCGGGTAAGCGCCTCGCCGACGGAAACGGCAACCCAGGAGCTGCCGACGATCAAGGCGATATAAAATAGTGACGCATAGACGCGATCTGACATGGCACCGTTCACAGCCTAAGGCTCGGGTGCCCCCACACCGCTAACCTAACAGATTACGCGGGAGGGGTAAGCCCGTTCCGCGGCCGTGATAAAAATCAACTTAGCGCTTTCCGCGCACTTATCCGGGAATATGGCTAATTGCGGCTTCTGGGCACGCTCCGCAGAGCCGCGCGAATGGCATCAAGCCCATCCGTGAGGGCCGCTGGCCCGGGTTGCAGGATGATCGGCGACTTTATCTCGAAGATCCGGTCGCCCTGAACGGCCGGTATTATCCGCCAACCCTCACGATCCCGGATTTTTTCCGGTCGAACCTTCTTGCCGCACCAGGACGCGAGAATGATGTCGGGCGCTCGAGCCAAGACGTCTTCGGCTTTCACGATGCGGTCCTTGGCGCTCGGCTCGCGCCCCCTCTCGGCAAAGATGTCCTCACCGCCCGCAACCTCGATCAGTTCGGAGACCCAGCCGATCCCCGTAATCAGCGGATCGTCCCACTCTTCGAAGTAGACGCGAGGGCGGCCGAACTGCGGGCTCGTCTCCGCGCGAATTGTTTCAACGCGGCGTTCCAGCGACGTGGCGAGATCATTGGCCTTTTCAGAGCATCCCACCAGCGCACCAAGAGTGCGGATCATTGTGAAGATGCCAGCGAGACTGCGTTGATTGAACAGATGCACCGCAATGCCGGCGCTTGCGAGTTCGGCGGCGATCGGTCCCTGGAGGTCGGAGAAGGCCAGGACGAGATCGGGTTCGAGCGCGAGGATCTTGGGGATGTCGGCGGACGTGAACGATGAGACGCGCGGTTTCTCCCGGCGCACCTCCGGCGGGCGAACCGCATAGCCGGAAACGCCAACGATCCGATCCTGCTCGCCAAGCAGGTAAAGCGTCTCGACCGTTTCTTCGGTCAGGCATACAAGTCTACGGGGCGGAAAGGTGTGCATGCGATTGGCCAGGAGGTCGATCAAACTATTCGGCCGAGGCGCCGAGCTCCGTACGCGCCCCATCTCCTGAGAATTGCTGGGGAATTGCAGTCGATACTCCGCAATGAGACCAAAGTCGATCTAGTCTGCATTTTGCCGAAAACTAGGAACAAATAGCTTCGGGCGTGGTTATGGGCCGTCAAATCTGACCTCCGCTAATCGGCGGCAATGGTTCATCAGAAATACATGTTCGGTCTGTCAAAGGATCGCGCCCGATTCATGGGATAGCGGAAGGAACCTGAAAATGAAGTCGACCTTGAAGCCTTATCTGATTGCAGCGTCGTTTCTGGCATTGTCGTCAGTGGCGCACGCAGAAAGCAAGGACGACAGCATCGAGCTGGGCTTTATGCCGAGCGCGATGGACGTCACGCTTTTGAATGAAGGCGGCAAATTCGTCACCGTTGACCTGAAGAAGATCGCGAAGGGCGAGAAGTGCCACATGGAAAAAGACGCGGTGGTCATGAAGGTCGGGCCTGGCGCAACCCCTGGTACCATCCGCGTTCGCTACGCCGCCCCGAATCTCTCGCACGGCGGTTGTCCGTTCATGACTGAGTTTGAACTCTCGGATGCCGACTACACGGCAGCTCGCGCTGCCTTCAACGCGAAAAGCGATGAGGCCTCGAAGAAAATCGACGATCTCAAGAAGCAACTCGGAGACAAATGGAACGAGTTGACGAAGTCGGCGGAAACGAAGCCCACGGAATCTAAGCCTGCTGACCCAAAGCAATAGGCTCCTGGTTCGGTGGCCGCCTTCCACCCTCAATCGAGCATAGCGCAACTTCTCTCCGGCCCGATTGGGCCGGGGAGCCTTACCTGGATCGGCCTGCGTCCAAGCCGCAAAGCTGAAATGATTGCGCCCTCTACGGCGCTACTTGTCGCCGAGAAGGGCATCGAGGGTGATCGTTACCGGACGCAAAGGAACGGCCCGCGTCAAGTCACGCTGATAGCCGCTGAGGATATCGCTGCGATCGCTTCCTTTATGAAGAGAGATCAGGTCCGGCCCGAGCTTCTCCGGCGGAACTTGGTCACGCGCGGCTTGAACTTGAACGCGCTCAAGGGGGAAAAAATACGCATCGGCATCGCCGTTCTTGAGATCACCGGGGAGTGCGCCCCCTGCAGTCAAATGGAAACGAACCTCGGGCCGGGCGGCTATAACGCTGTTCGAGGGCGGGGAGGTCTCACGGCGCGAATAGCAACCGGAGGGAAAATCCGCATCGGCGATTTGATCGAGCGGGTGAGCTAGCGCAGCCGAATTGCCGCTTAGGCGCTCACTGGCTTTCGGCGATTCTCGGCCGGGTCGCTTTAATTAGATAGCTGACGACTGCGATACCAGCGATCGGCAGGACCGCGGCAAGCGCGATCTGCGGCAGGACGTTCAAGACCGCGAAAAACGAATAGGGCATCGAGGGATAACTCCGGAGCGCAATGGCGGGCAAACTCGGGACGCCGCCAACTTGTTCCGTTTCCGCTAAAGAATCGTGACTAATCACCCAAGAGGCGAAAATTCTTTCAGATTGGCACCGCCCGACCGATTGGATCAGCTGCTACGACTGGGTGCTGGCGCTCCAGGAAGCATGCGTCACGTCCGCGTGGTGGCGAATTCGCTCGATGATGCTGTCGAGTTCGGCAGCATCCACTTCCGTGCTGGTCAAGGTAGCGACCACCTCGGCCTGATCGTCCCGCCGCTCGATCACGTCGATCTCCGCAACCGGATAGCTCGCGTCTTTAAGCAGGTGCTTTAGAGCGTCTCGAACGACATCCAAGTGTTCGGTCTCGGTGGTGACGTGAACCGAATACGTCGCCTCGACACTTTCTGCCTTGATCGGAATCCGGTTGATGACGCTCGCCAGTGGCCGCAGCATCGTATTGCAGGCTATGACGAACCCGGTCATCAGAGCCGCCTCGGCAACCTTATCGACGCCTGCGTACGCCCCGACTGCCGCCGAACACCAGAGCGTCGCCGCCGTGTTGAGGCCTCGGACGTTCAATCCCTCCTTCATGATGACCCCGGCGCCAAGAAAACCGATGCCGGATACGACGTAGGCTATGACCCGGACCGCGCCCTCATCCCCGGCAAGCCCCTGGGCCAAGTCAACGAAGCCAGCCGCGCCGACGGCGACGAGGACATTCGTTCTCAGCCCTGCATTGCGTTGGCGAAATTGCCGTTCAAGCCCGATCAGCGTGCCGAATACGAAAGCGGCGACAAAGCTGACGATCGTGTCGAGGAAGGGGATGAGGTGGAAGGTCTGTATGAAGCGCATGTTGCCCAAAAGCTAGCCGGCCGGCGATTACCCATTCCTGCCGGACATGCCAATCTTATGACAGAGCAGGAGGTGCGAGGAGTTCTTCGCTCAGCTTCCCCATCGAAGGGCGTGGCCTGCAACCTCCGACAGTGGGCGACGGTGCCGATACTTGCTGTGGAGTGGCCCCTGACCTAGGTTCGATTGGGTCCGAAGGGGGAATTGATGAAAAAGTTTTCGCTCGCAGGTAGCAGGGTCTGGGTCGCGGGCCACCGGGGCATGGTGGGATCGGCGATCCTGCGGGCCTTAGAAGCGCGAGGCGATTGCACGCCTTTGACGCTGGACAGAACCGAGGCAGATTTACGTGACCAAGCTGCCGTAACGGCCTGGGTCTTGAAGAACAGGCCGGACACTATCTTCCTCGCAGCGGCAAAAGTTGGAGGCATAATGGCAAACGCCACATGCCCGGCGGACTTCCTTTACGACAACCTGATGATAGAGGCGAATGTCATTCACGCTGCGCATAAAGCGGACGTCTCGAAGCTCCTCTTTCTCGGATCTTCTTGCATCTACCCAAAGCTTGCCCATCAGCCGATACGCGAGGACGCGCTTCTGACGGGGGCATTGGAGCCGACAAACGAATGGTACGCTATCGCCAAGATCGCGGGGATTAAGCTTTGCCAGGCCTACCGAAGCCAACACAATCGCGACTTCATCTCGGCGATGCCGACCAATCTATACGGCCCAAACGACAATTTTAGTCTCCATTCCAGTCACGTCCTGCCGGCGTTGATCCGGAAATTCGATGAGGCGAAAGCCGCGAAAGCACCGCATGTCGTTCTCTGGGGAAGCGGAACGCCGCGCCGCGAATTCATGTACGTCGACGACCTGGCCGGGGCGCTCATCTTCCTAATGGAGAACTATTCCGGATCGGAACACATCAATGTTGGCGTTGGCTATGATCTGCCGATCCTAGAGCTCGCCAAGATAATAAAGAACATCGTCGGCTATGAAGGTGAAATCCGGCTCGACCCCACCAAGCCCGACGGCACGCCTCGCAAGCTCATGGATTCCTCCCGACTGCTCGGCCTCGGCTGGGAGCCGAGCACCGGAATTCGCGACGGCATCACGTCCACCTACAGCTGGTATTGCCGCAATCGCCAAGCTGTGAGAGCGGCATAGATCTCTGCCCTCGCTAGGCACTCGAGGTAACTCGTCCCCAGTGATTTCGATGGTTGTGCAGAATTGCGCTTGCGCATCTTAGATTGTGCATATTAGCTGTCTCCACCAGAGATTGCAGCATTGCCCAGGCTCACCGCCATGGTTCGTGCTCGGTCCCCGGCCTGCAAGTGTGTGGAGCCTCCATGACCTTCGAAGTCTTTCCTGATCAGAACATCTGCGTGATCGGCCTGGGATACGTGGGCCTGACGCTCGCGGTGGCGATGGCTGACGCCGGCTTCAACGTAGCCGGTGTGGAGAGGCGCGATGATGTAGTGGAAAGCTTGTGGCAGCGGAAAGCCCATTTTTGGGAACCTCGGCTGGATCAAAAACTCCAGCGCGTAATGGCCCGTCGCGACCTCGAGGTCTTCACATCGCCTCCGCCGCACTTTGACGCTGACGTCTACATCATCACCGTTGGAACACCGTTAGGTGCGGATGGCGCCGCACGAATCGATATGGCGGCAGATGCAGCCGCCGAGGTCGGAAAGGTCATGAAGGATGGCGCACTGGTTATCCTGCGCTCTACCGTAAAACTCGGAACCGCGCGTGAGATCGTGGCTCCTATCCTTGATCGTTCAGATAAATCCTATCAGCTGGCGGTCTGCCCCGAACGCACCTTGGAGGGCCGAGCGCTGCTGGAGCTCAATGAGCTTCCGCAGATTATCGGGGCTGACGACCGCATGACGCGCCGGCGTTGTCAGATGCTGTTCAACAGGCTGACCCCTACAACGGTTGCGCTTTCCTCCCTCGAAGCAGCCGAACTCGTAAAGCTTGTTGACAACACTTACCGCGACGTGAGCTTCGGCTTCGCAAATGAAGTCGCCAAACTCTGCAGCGAAGCGGGTCTTTCAGCCGCGGAAATCATTCGTGCGGGCAAGCTCGGCTACCCTCGGACGAATGTTCCGATGCCTGGTCCGGTAGGCGGCCCATGCTTAGAAAAAGACCCGCATATATTAGTCGAATCGGCGCGCCGGTTCGGCGTCGAAATGCCCGTGACGCGCGCTGCACGACAAACCAACGAGGTGCAGCCCAAGCAGATCGCCGCGATGGCTCGTGCAGCCTCGCGATCAATCTCCGCATTCAGCAATCATCCAACGATTTCGTTGCTCGGCTTGGCGTTCAAGGGCGTGCCCGCGACGGACGACCTTCGCGGCAGTATGGCGTTCCCAATCTACGCGGCGTTGAAAGACGCTTTCCCGGACTCAACATTCCGGGGCTTTGATCCCGTCGTGCGCCCGGATGTTACGGAAAGTGCATTCGGGTTCGAGGCAGTTCGCCACTTTGAAGAGGCGTTCGAAGGCGCAGACATCGTCTTTCTCCTCAACAATCATGTCGAATTGCAGAATCTCGATCTCGCCACGGCGACCCAACGTATGTCGACGCCAGCGCTCGTCTACGATCTTTGGAATATGCACGACGTCGCGCCCGATACGCTTCCGGCGGGTGTTCGGTTCATCGCACTTGGCAGAGAGAAAATGGAGCTCGCATGAGCAGGCATTATCTCGTTACCGGCGGGACAGGCTTTATCGGCTCCTATCTCGTGCGGCGCTTAGTAAAGGATGGCCACAGGGTACGCGTCGTGGACAACGATTTGCGCGGCCGCCATCATCGCTTGTTGGAGATTGCTGGCGAATTTGAATTGATGAGCTGCGATGTCCGAGACACGGCCGCCATGATCAATGCCGCGCGTGGTGTCGATTCGATCATTCACTTGGCGGCTTTGAACGGAACTGAGAACTTCTACACGCGGCCCGAACTCGTTCTCGACGTCGGAATTCGCGGTCTCTATGCAACGCTAGACGCGGCCCGAGCTAACGGCGTCGAGGAGTTCATACTTGCGTCGTCTTCGGAAGCCTATCAGACGCCCGCAGTCGTGCCGACACCGGAGAACGCACCCCTTACGATCCCAGACCCTTGGAATCCGCGCTACTCATATGGCGGCTCCAAGCTCATATCTGAAATCATTGTCGCCAATTATCTGCGCGACGTTTTCAAGAAGTTGATCGTCTTCAGACCTCATAATGTCTACGGCCCGGACATGGGAGACGAACACGTCATCCCTCAATTAACCGCCCGCGCCGCCAAGCAGTGTGCGCGCTATGCCTCTGGAGAGGTCCCATTCAAAATCCAAGGCGACGGCTCCCAGACCCGCTCGTTTATTTACATCGATGACTTCATCGATTGCTTGATGTTGGTGATATCGAACGGCGCGCATCGTGAAACTTATCACGTCGGAACAGCAGAGGAGGTGAGTATAGCCTGCCTAGCCGAAATGATCTTCGCCGAGATCGGTCGCAAGGCTTATCTCTTACCATCCGATTTTCCCGCTGGCGGAACACTTCGCCGCTGTCCGGAAATTTCCCGCATACGCGCTCTTGGCTTCGCGCCTCTAGTTTCGCTTGAAGACGGAATCCGTCGCACAGTTGAATGGTACCTGAGAGCAGCGGCCCCAGATATGCCGAGGGATAGACCGCGTGCTCTGGCGGGCTAGGCGGCGACATCGACCCCGCGCAAACGTCTAACTTCCAGATCGATAAGCGATTTGTAAGTCCCGGCCTTTGCAAGAAGATTGTCCGGCGGACCGTCCTGAATAATTTGTCCGCTCTGCATCACCACGATCCTGTCGAAGTTGCTGAGCGTGGAAAGGCGGTGCGCTATGGCTACAACTGTGCGTCCGCGCATCAAAGTCGCCAGCGCTTCGCGAATTAAGTCTTCCGACTGGGTATCAAGCGCTGAGGTCGCCTCGTCGAGCAGTAGGATCGGGCTGTCTTTCAAGAATGCTCGCGCGATGGCGATACGCTGCCGCTGACCGCCCGACAACCGCGCTCCACGATCGCCCACGATGGTGTCTAGACCATCTGGAAGCTGCTCGATGAAACCAAGGCACCTTGCCATCTCCGCCGCGTTCCAGACTTCTTCATCGGTAGCGCCCGGTCGACCGTAGCGAATGTTGTCACGGAGGGAGCGGTGGAAGAGGGTGACGTCCTGCGGAACCACGGCAATGGACCTCCGCAACGCCTCGTCAGTCAGGCCAGCAATATCGCGCCCATTTATGAGTACGGCACCGGATTTCGGAACGTAAAACCTCTGCAGAAGCGAGAATAGGGTGGTTTTACCGCCGCCTGAAGGTCCGACTATTCCGACCCGAGATCCTGCATCTATCGTCAGGTCTAGCGAGGTGAAAAGCTGCTTTCCATTCGGATAACCGAACGTAACATCTCGGAACGATATCGCGCTCGCCTTCGCCGTCGGCAACGAGTAGAGGGGGCGCGTCGTCGAGGAATGCGGCGCCAACAGCTTCGTCAGCGCTTCCGATAGACGCGCAAGGTGCTGAGTGACGTCGACGAGCGCGACCGCCAGATCACGCGTCGCGCTGAGGATCGAAATGCCAAGCGTGCACACGAGAATGACATCGCCAGCTGAAGCTGCCCCCTTTTGCCAGAGATGAATGGCCCAGGCGAGGAGCGCGCAGGTCAGCGCGGCAGTTGTGAGCGCGTGGAAAATCCGTAGCTTTTCGAGGTAATAGAGGCTTCGTCGCCGGGAACGTGTTTCTTCGCTTACGACACTTGCCAAGCGACGGTGCTCTCCCTTAAGGCGCCCAAAAGCCTTTACGAGCGTGATGTTTGAGATGATATCGATCATCTCGCCGTCGACTGCCGCCGCATCCTCCGCATAATTGCGATGCAAGGGCTTGCCCTGGGCCGCCCAACGAAACATCACCGTAACCACCACCGCGACGAGGGCGGTCAAGCTTGCCGCCATCGTCACGCTGACGGTTGCCAAATAGCAAATCGCGACAAAGGTCGCGATGAGAGGCGGCAGCGCATTAAACGTAATCAGCGTTTCGCTTGTGTAGAGTGCATTGGAGGTGGCGGTAATGCGGCTCGTGAGCGAGCCCGGAGGCTGGGTCAGGAAGAAGCTCGGCGAATGTCCTGTAAGATGCTTGAACAGGTCACGTCGAACACTTCCAGAAACGCTCACGAAAGCAGAATGGCCCACCCAGGCCGCAACACGCCATAAGAGATTGTCGGCAGCGATAAGCGCGATCACAAAGATGAACGCGCTCCATATCGCGTCGTGATGACTGGGATCGGAAAGAGCATCGACCAGATACTTCACTGCGTACTGCGTTGACACCGAGCAGGTGACGGCGCCGGCGACAGCGCAAAGAATGATGGCGTGCGCCAGCTTGTACTTAGCCAGCGTGCGAACAACGAAGCGGTACGGGCGGCTCGAAAATGCCGAGAGATCTGCCATTTAGCACTTTCCCCAGTAACATGCGTGCGGGCACTTGCTGCGTAACTAAGGAATTTGCGAACGGTTCGGGTCGGGGAATGTACATTTCGTCGCAAGCTTATTTGCTTTCGATAGTGCTTCGGGTCTCGGGCATGTATCTTCCAACGATTGTCATGCCAAAGAGGGCAACGGCTGCCATGGCGAAAAAAGCGATGGAGGATCCGGCGAGGTCCGCGATTTCGCCGGTCAAGGTTGTGCTGATCGCAGCTCCGAGCCCCATCGCGGCCCCCGTGACGCCGAGACCCACGTTGAAATTATTCGATCGTTGCGTGAGGTCGGCGACACATACTGCAACAATAATGCCGATGATTGCCGCCGCGATGCCGTCTAATATTTGCAGAATGACGAACCCATAAGGTTCGCGGCAAAAACCGAACAGGAACGCTCTCAATCCGAGAGATGCGAAGGCGATAAGCAAGAGAGGTCTTCGCCCGTGGTCATCGGCCAGAGCGCCGACGCGGCCGGATCCGAGCGTAACCACGATCTGGGGCAGGATGAGGCACATCGCGACCAGAACGGTTGCCCACTGTTCTGAGCGCATCGTGATGAGGCTCGCAGCCAAGGGCATTAGGCCGGCGTTAGCGAGATGGAAAAAGAATACGCAGAGAGAAAGTATGAGAAATCCGCGATCGGTCGTCAGCGATACCAATGCGCGCCTAAGAGAATAATTCGCCTGACCCTTATAATCGGCGTGGCCAATGTGGGGGCGATTAGGCGACACAAATAGGATTGCGACGAGGGCAGGAACGGTCATGGCGGCCGTTAAGAAGAAGACGGCACGGTTGGAGAGGAAATATCCGCAAGCGCCCATGACCACAGTAGCGAACATGCTTCCAGCCGACGCAAACTGAGCGTTACGCCCGAGGCGAGCGCCAAGGTTTAAGTGACCGACGAGAGCAAGACTGATTGCTGCGAGGGCTGGTCCAATGAAGACGCTTGCCGCAACGTGCAGAACCTGAGCAAAAACCGTGAATAGAAACTGAGAGGAGAGTGCAATAGCCAGGGCGCTCAGTCCGACTCCGGCGACCGCGATGGCTGCGATCAAACGCTCCCGTCGCGTTGCATCTATGATGGCACCCGCGGGAATTTGGCCAATCAGCCCGACCAGACTGCCCACTGTAAGCAGCAGACCAATATCGGCGTTGGGCCATTTCTCGCTTGTAAGATAGACCGTGAGAAACGGGCCGAAACCGGTCTGCGCGTCTGCTAGAAAAAAAGAGAAATAGTCAAGACCGCGAGCGCTGGTCTTGCTCGAAGAGGCCGTGATGCGAATGGGGGCTTCCCGTTGCATCCGCCTTCACCGACCTTCCTCCCCGCCGGACCTCATTGGCCTTGCGGAGATGGCTGTGTGTCTGATTTGGGCGAAGCGCCGAGCACGACGATGGGTTCCCCCGTGCGAAACTCGGGCGCCACACGGAGTTGATCTTTATCCATATCGAGAACCGCCCCAATTCCAGCCTTCATCGGCGCAAAATGGAGCGCGGACCAAGCGATCGCGATCTTACGGACGCCGACTCCGAGAAAGCCGCCAAAGTCGATGATTGCCGCGCGAACGGTTCCGTCGGAATCGACCAGCACATCCGTCACATTGCCCAAC
The DNA here is from genome assembly GCF_003987855.1 of Hyphomicrobium sp. Lineage (GTDB taxonomy): Bacteria > Pseudomonadota > Alphaproteobacteria > Rhizobiales > Hyphomicrobiaceae > Hyphomicrobium_B. Next base: position 78,649 of record NZ_RXIZ01000014.1, on the reverse strand, counting down.
GTCTCGCCAGATCCGGTACGAACTTCCTTGCCCAGGATGCTTTCGAGATGCTTGTCGTCGATTAGAGTTGCGGGAGTTTCGAATTTTGATTGATCCGCAGGTTTAGGTGCGACGGAGGGCGACGATGCGGAGGAGACACCTTGTGGGGAGAGCTCACCGCTCGGCGACTTTGAGTCTTCAGGCCAGGCGTTCGATGAGAAAGCGAATAAAAGTCCAACAGTGAATGCCACAGCAGATCTTCGGACCATCTAGCAAGATCTCACTGTTTCTTCGCCCGCGGCGCCCCTCTCAGACAACCAACGAAAGTAAATCGGGTTCCCCAACATTGCTGAGATGAATGAGAGAACCTCAACTCCTCCCTTGGCTCCGGACGTCGCTCCCATTCTTATGGAACAACTTCATTAGGGTCGCGTTTTGCCTCCCGGAGCTTGGGGTTGGGAGTAACGGATGAGAATTGCACAAATCGCGCCGCTGATCGAAAGCGTCCCCCCGAAATTTTACGGCGGTACCGAACGCGTCGTATCATATCTTACTGAAGAACTCGTCGCGCAGGGCCATGACGTTACCCTGTTTGCCAGCGGTGATTCCGAGACATCCGCTAAATTAATCCCATGCTGCAAGACCTCACTCCGCTCAAATCCAGCGGTGCGAGATCCAATCCCATACTACATGATGATGCTCGATAAAGTGCGGAAAATGGCTTCGAACTTTGATGTCCTGCACTTTCACATCGACCAGTTTCATTTTCCGATCTTCCGCACCATCGCCGATAAAACACTGACGACATTGCATGGTCGTCAGGATCTTCCCGATCTCCAGCTGCTGTATAAAGCCTTCCCGGAAATGGGGCTTGTATCGATCTCGAATTCGCAGCGGCAGCCGATCCCATTCGCAAATTTCGCGGGCACGGTATATCACGGTCTGCCAAAAAATTTGCATCGTCCAACCTTTGCACCTCGCGGGGGATATTTGGCGTTTCTCGGTAGAATATCGCCGGAGAAGCGCTTGGACAGGGCGATTGAAATTGCCCGCGCCGTCGGCTTCCCGTTGAAGATCGCCGCCAAGATTGATGCCGTTGACGTCGAATACTTCGAAGCGCGGATCAAACCCTTACTACAGGGGGATGATGTGCAGTTCGTAGGTGAGATCGGAGACAGCGAGAAAGGCAAGTTTCTCGGAGAAGCCTCAGCATTGCTGTTTCCGATCGATTGGCCCGAACCATTCGGAATGGTGATGATTGAGGCAATGGCTTGCGGAACCCCGGTTCTGGCTTTTGACCACGGATCTGTGAGAGAGGTCATTGACGAAGGCGTCACCGGATTTATCGTTGATGACGTAGAAGGCGGTATCGCCGCTATTCCCCGCCTCCTGGCTCTCGACCGAGCACGCGTTCGGCGTCAGTTTGACGAGCGTTTTACTGCTACGTCGATGGCTAAAGCGTACGTGGCCCTCTATGGGCGTGCGTTTGCTGCATCCTCACACCTGCCCCGCAACAATGAGGAGCCGACTGCGGCCGTTGAGGCCCTCATGAACTGAGCCCGCCGTTCGTGTGGCCAATGCCTCGGTGGGGCTATACGGTGTGCGTGTTTGCAATGGAATGGAGCAGCCGATGGTAGGGGCGCCGGCGGAGCAATCGAATTTTGAAGAGCACGACGCAGAACGCATCCATGCGACCGCTGATAGCTCTCCCCGATCGCACGTGACTTTGAAGCACGACGATGCCTTTGCAATCGTCGACACGCATGGCGACGTCGGGGCCTTCGGCAATCAATCCGACGGGTTCTTTTGCAACGACACAAGATATCTGTCGCGCCTCGAGCTTCTGATCGCCAGGACCTCACCCCTCCTGTTGGGCGCCACTTTGGACGGCAACGATCTGCAGCTCTGCTGCGATCTGACGAATACCGATGTCTACAAAGATGGAAGCCGATGGCTGCATAAGGATGTTGTGCACGTTTATCGCACGACATTTGTTCGGAACGCCGCGCTCCGGCAGCGCCTCGTGTTCACGAACTATGGCAATGTGGATCTGAAGTTACCTGTCTCGCTGATATTCGATTGTGACTTCGCTGATATCTTCGAAGTGCGTGGAATGCGACGCGAACATCGGGGCAATACACAGCGATTTGTCGACACCCCGCAGTCGGTGCGCTTCCATTATTCTGGATTGGACGGCATCGTTCGCGAAACCTCAGTCAATTTCGAACCAGCGCCAGCGTCGCTGAAAGACACGTCAGCGCTGTTCCACTTAAACATTCCCGCTAAGCAATCGGCGCTAATTTATTTGACTGTGACGGCTCAGGTCGCAGAACGAGCGGCGACATGTTCGTACGTTAAGGGGCTGCGCGACGCCCATCGCTCAATCCGCCACTCTCAAGTTCGAGAGACGACCATCTCCGTCTCTAATCCAGAAGTTGAGGCTGTTTTGCAACGCGCTGTATCCGACCTCCGGATGCTGACGACCCATACCTCGGACGGGCCTTACCCGTATGCAGGCACGCCCTGGTATTCGACGACTTTCGGGCGAGACGCCCTGATCACGGCAATGCAAATTCTTTGGCTTCAGCCTTCGATCGCTCGCGGTGTCCTGCGCCGTCTCGCACGCTTCCAGGCGAAGGCCTTCGACTCGGATGCAGACGCGCAGCCGGGTAAAATTCTTCACGAAATGCGCGGTGGAGAAATGGCTACGCTTCGTGAGATCCCGTTCGGATTGTATTACGGCAGCGTCGACTCGACGCCGTTATTCATTGTCCTGGCTGGCGCATACCACGCGATCAGTGGAGACACGGAATTCCTTCGTGAAATCTGGCCGAACATTCTCCTGGCCTTAGCTTGGATTGATGGACCTGGCGATCCGGATCAAGACGGTTTCGTCGAGTACGCACGCGAAACCGACAGTGGTCTGTCGAACCAAGGCTGGAAAGATAGTGACGACGCTGTGTTCAACAGCGACGGCAGCTTGGCCCGAGGCGCCTTGGCGCTCGTCGAAGTTCAAGGCTACGTCTACTCAGCGAAAGTCGCCGCGTCACGCATGGCAAACGCGCTTCGCGATGAAAGCTTGTCAAGGCGCTTACACGCTGAGGCGGAAGCACTCCGAGAGCGTTTCGAGAAGGAGTTTTGGCTTTCCGATCTTGGCCTTTATGCTCTGGCGCTGGATGGAAATAAGAAACCTGTTCGCGCACGGTCCAGCAACGCCGGTCATGTGTTAAGCTCCGGGATCGCATCATCCGATCGCGCCGCGCGGATTGCCGAACAACTGACATCTCCGAATTTCTTCTCCGGTTGGGGCGTGCGGACGATTGCGACGTCGGAGGCGCGATACAACCCGATGTCCTATCACAACGGTTCGGTCTGGCCGCATGACAACTCGATGATCGCGGCCGGCTTTGCGCGGTATGGCTATGGAGAAAAAGCCGGGCTCATCTTTGATAGTCTCTTCGACGCGGCTATCGAGATGGATCAGGGCCGCTTGCCCGAACTCTTTTGTGGCTTCAGGCGTCGCCCCGGCCGGGCGCCGATATTGTATCCCGTAGCGTGCGCACCTCAAGCCTGGGCGAGCGGCGCTTTGCTCCATATTTTGAGTTCGCTCCTTGGTCTTGAAATCGACGCCGCCAGCCGTACGGTCAAGTTGAGCGCACCACGCCTGCCTTCTCACGTGGAGGAAATCTCCGTTGCCAATCTCCGAGTGGGAGAAGGTTCCGTCGACTTCGTGCTCAAAGAGAAACGAGGCGAGGTAACAGTCGACGTTCTTGCGGAACGAGGTCAAGCGCGCCTCGTTCGCGTCTAGCGATTAGAATCGTGTAGCTGAAACTACTCGCTAATCGAGCGGAAGAGTCGAAGGGCGACGTGCGCCAGCTCGTCCGCGTCGAGATTGGACACATTGCCCGCGGACACGACGACCGTTGCCAGCGATTCTCTGGCGGCAGTCCATTCGCTCTCGGGGATAGTAGCCGAGATGGAGGCCCAAGCCTTATCGAACGCAGATTGAAGCCGCTCGACGTCGGCAGGACTGAATGCGCCGTGTTGAAGTATTCGAAGTGCGCGCATGACCATTAGATCGCAGCCGGAAAGTCATTCACGGCCGCATACAAGCCAACCTTGGCGATAACGTCAATCGGTGGAATGGGTCAGCGACAACCGTCGCGAACTTACGGGGCTCGATGCGGCGCCGATCCGCCCTCGTCGGTGATGCCATCGGGGAAGGGGAGATACGCGTGCGAAGCAGCCGCGAGCTCTGTAGGAGGCGAGATCCAAGACTTATGAAAAGCACCTTGCTTTCGGCGTTCTTGACCGCAGCGCTGCTCCCCCGGGGACTTGGCTCGGTGGAGTTTAAGGGTGTGGCGTTGGTCTCAGCCTGACGTACCTGCTAATTGCCGTCTACCGGGCTCAGGATCGCGCAGCGTGGCCGCGTCGTCGCTACCGCCTCCGGTGAGTAGAAGCCGCGGCCATCAGAAGTCCGCGTGCCCCGCGTGATTCACAGTTGGCGCGGTTTTATCTTGTAATCGAGTTCCCGATTGGTAGCCAGTTGCAGGAGGTCGAGAGGGATCACCCTCATTCCCCGTGCTATTATCTCTCGTCCCGGAGCTTGAACCCGCCATCGGATCGGGTGCATCTGCGTTGAGATTGCTGCGGCTATCGGAGCTTGAGGTGGCTCCTGTGCCGGCAGGTGAGCCCGCTCCGGTCGATCCACTGGATCCCGCAAATGCGGAAGCCGTCCCGAGCTGAGCGAAGCAAAAACAAGTCGCAAGCGTCATAAATCGCATGTCGAAGATCCCCGGTTGGAGCACAGTAGGAGTACGGCTGCTCGCGGTCAAAGTTCCGATTAATCGGCTCGTCGAGCGCTGCCGCAATCGTCGCCTCGGAACGACAGGATCACGTCCGGCGTTGGAGATCGCAGTCGTGGTCGCCTTTCCTTTGGCCGGACGATGCTGCGGAGCAGCAATGACGCGAGGATCTCGATGCGCAAACTAACGCTGTCTAACTACCTCTTCCTCATTCCCGCGCTGATCGTTGGCCCATTTCTCCTGCTGGCACTTATCGCGCATGGCCTGGCGCTCGATCTCTGGGCGCGTGGCGAGAGACGGTTATCGAGTTACCAAAATAATCAAGTGGGCCACTTGTTTCTCAAGTCCGCGCGGGCTGACAGACGTCTCGAAAACGTGGCGAGCCGGCGTCAATAATTGGCTGCAAGCGGATTCTTCTAGCGGAACAAAGCGGTTCTGAACTCGTTCGGCCGATATCAAGCCGATTCGAGGATTACCCATGGAAACTCTAGCCGACCTTTTCGAAGACACCCTTCGAGACATCTACTATGCCGAAAAGCAAATTCTGAAAGCTTTGCCGAAAATGGCGAAGAAGGCTGGATCTGAAGATCTGGCCGCTGCATTCGAGAAGCACGAGGGAGAGACTGAAGACCAAGTCGCCCGCCTCGAAAAAGTGTTCAAGATTATCGGCAAATCTCCTCGCGGGAAAAAATGTGATGCCATCGAGGGCATTATCGCCGAAGCTGAAGGGCTCATGAAGGAAGCCGGAACGGATACTGTCCGGGATGCTGCCATGCTTGCCGCTGCACAAGCAGTCGAACACTATGAGATCTCGCGTTACGGAACTTTGAAGGCATGGGCAACGAAGCTCGGTATGGATGATGCCGCGGAGCTGCTCGACGAAACGCTGGAAGAAGAAAAAGCGACCGATGAGGCGCTGACAGAACTCGCGGAGACGGAGATCAACGCAGAAGCAGACGACCAGCCCGAAGAGCACGAAGGTGCCATGAAACCAAAGAAACGCGCTGCTGGCCGCCGATAGCCAAATTTCCAGAGCCCGGCTTGGCGTCGGTTCGCGCTTAGCCGGTCTCTTCTCGAAATCACGAGGATTTACGTCATGGATATAAAAGGGCCGGTGCAGGACACCACGTCGTTAGCCAAAAACAACATCGATGAGGCAGCTGCCTCTCTGCAAAGCATCGCGGATCGCACGACAGGCCAAGTCGAAGCCGTCGGGGAGAACTTGCGGGATGCAATCGACAAGTCTTTGGCTGAACAGCCCTACGCGACATTACTCATGGCGGTAGGGGTGGGTTTTGTGCTCGGCGCCATCTGGAAAGCGTAATACATCCCTACACGGCGTCGGATCTACATCCTCATTAAGCTGAGCGCGTGCGCAAGCGCGCGCAACTAGTTGCAATTCTATTTTACCTGCTTGCACGGCCGAAGGAGCACAGGCAGCCGGCAGAGAAAGCTAGAGCCGGGGTATCGTTCTTTCCGCCTGAATGTCCTTTAGCGCCGCGACCAGCACGTCAATCTCTTCGCAGGTATTATAGAATGCGAATGACGGACGTACCGTCGTTTCCTGCCCAAAACGGCGAAGAATCGGCTGCGCGCAATGGTGCCCTGAACGTACGGCAATCCCGTACTTATTGAGGCGAGCGCCGATCTCTTCACTCGGGATTCCCTTCAACGTCAGTGAAATGACGCTCGCCTTCTCCGGAGCAGTGCCGATGATCCGTAGGCCAGGGATCTGATTCAATCTCTCCGTCGCGTACACGAGGAGTTGATGCTCGTACGCGGCGATGTTGTGAAGGCCGATGCGCTCTACGTAGTCGATCGCTGCGCCGAGGCCAACCGCATCAGCGATGTTTCCGGTACCCGCTTCGAAGCGTTGCGGCGATTTGTGAAATTCGGTTCTTTCGAACGTCACGTCACGGATCATGTTGCCGCCGCTTTGGTATGGCGGCAGCGTATCCATCAGATCCTTCTTGCCATAGACAGCACCAATGCCGGTCGGCGCAAACAACTTATGGCCGGAGAACACGAAGAAATCCGCGTCCAGATCCTGTACGTCAACCTTCATATGCGAGACGGATTGCGCACCATCGACAAGCACGCGCGCGCCGACCCGATGCGCCATGTCGACAATGGTTTTGGCAGGAGTAATGGTGCCAAGCGCATTCGACACCTGTGTAAACGCGACCAGCTTGGTCCGAGCGTTCAGGAGCTTGCCGAACTCATCTAAAAGTAGAGCGCCACAGTCGTCGACCGGAGCGACGCGCAGCTTGGCACCCTTCTCAAGGCAAAGCTGCTGCCAGGGCACGATGTTCGCATGGTGCTCCAGATGCGTGACGACGATCTCGTCGCCAGCTCCGATGTGTTGGCGACCGAAAGTTGCGGCAACGAGATTTATGGCTTCCGTCGCGCCGCGGGTGAAAATAATTTCTTCCGCCGAGCCAGCGTTGAGGAAACGCGCGACCTTGTTGCGAGCGCCTTCATATGCATCGGTCGCTCTTGCTGCCAGTTCATGAGCCGCGCGATGAATATTCGAGTTCTCGTGTTCGTAGAAGTATTTGAGCCGCTCGATTACTGTTCGTGGCTTCTGGGTGGTTGCCGCATTGTCGAACCAGATTAACGGCCGACCGTTGACCGTCTCGTTCAAAATGGGAAAATCCCGGCGGACGGCTCCGACGTCGAACCCGCGAGCGCTGCCGGTAGGCTGAACAGCCTGTCCGACGGTGGCCCTTTCTGGAGGCGCGTCGAACGCAGGCGAGGCAGAATTTAAGAAGTAGAAATTCGACCCAGCTTCTCCCACAAGCACGCTAAAAGGCTCGGCGGCCAAAGGTGCGAGCAATGATTTGAGTTCGGTCTCGAACGGGATTCCGAGAAGATCAATGTTGCGAACCGAACCCCCCGACGGCGGCGATTCGATGCCGTTGTGGTCATTGAGGATCTGAGGCGGAGGGGTGGCAGCGGGGGGCTCGGGTGGTGAAGAGCGATCGACGCCAGGCAGCGAGCTGATAGACAGTGAGTCTTCAGCGCGTGATGGAATTCCCCGAGACGCGCCATGCCCGGAGAGCGAAGGTCCCGCATCAACGCTCGATGGAAGCGAACCGGCTGGGGTTCCGACCAAATCACCGAGAATTTTTAGATCAATAAAGGAGCCGTCCTGCGCGGGATTGAGATTTTTCTGCGTCGTAGGAGACGCGAGTCCAGGACTCTCTTGAGAGATTGGTAGGACCGATTGTGAGACATTCCCCCCGTCAATGTAGGGAGAGACGCCGAGACCGGGCAGAGAAGGTCCTGGAAGACCTCCTGAGGGAAGCGAAGGAACACCGCCTCCAGCCAATCCGATCGCTACGCTCTGGTCGGGTGAGGTCGAACTCATAGCCGACGGGTTAGGCAGCCCGATACCCGAAGAACTACCCACCGGCGACGCAGGCGAGACAGCCGCCGCCAGGTGCGGAGCCGCGCTACCTGCGACGTCCGTCGGGGAGGCTCCCAATCCGCTTTGCGAGGGGCCGCCAGGCAGCGGCACCGATCGTCCGGGCAACGCCGCAAACAGCTCGTTTGCGAGCTTCGTCAAGGTCAGTGGATCTGGCAAGCCCGATGGAAGGCGAGCGCTAGGCTCCTGTCCAAGCGCTGCTGCCGCGAGAGCGTCGATCCCCGAGCTTCGTCCGATATCAGCTGTAGACATGGTACTTGGTCACATCCACGTTCTCGAGAACACCGACGGCGTCATCCGTGAGAATGGCGAGCGAGCAGTACAGAGAGACGAGATAGGACGCGATCGCCTGATCATTGATACCCATGAAGCGGACAGATAGACCGCGCGACAATTCACCCGGCAGACCCGGTTGGAATAAGCCGACGACCCCCTGCTTTGCTTCACCCGTCCTGATCAGGAGAATATTTGTTTTCCCGCCTTTGACCTCGAGCTTGTCGGACGGAACTATAGGAATTCCCCGCCAGGTGAGAAATGGTGATCCAAAGAGCGTGACGGTTGGCGGAGGAACGCCGCGGCGCGTACACTCGCGGCCGAAAGCTGCGATTGCGAGCGGATGAGCAAGAAAGAATGCGGGTTCCTTCCACACGCGTGCGATGAGCTCGTCGAGGTCGTCCGGGGTCGGAGCTCCGGCGCGCGTCTTGACCTTCTGGGAGGACGCCGTGTTCGGGATAATCCCATATTCCTTATTGTTGAGCAGCTCGCTCTCCTGCCGCTCTTTCACAGTTTCGATCGTGAGACGTAGCTGTTCTTTGATCTGATTGTGCGGGACACTGTAGAGGTCCGAGACCCGCGTGTGGATATCAAGAACCGTTTGGACGGCACTCAAGAGATATTCGCGAGGGTTGTCGACATAGTCGACGAAGGTCTGCGGCAAGATACGTTCGTCGCGCAGTGAACACGCTACCTCGACGCTGTCGGCATCTTTGACTTTGTTCACGCGGTAGATGCCGGCTTCGACAGGAACCCAGCTCAGAAAATGCACGAGCCATCGCGGTGTGATGGTCGCCATTTGAGGAACTGTCTTCGTCGCATTGGCCAATTGCCGAGCGGCGATATCGCCCAAAGCCGTCTGAACTTCGTCTGCCATAGCCTACCTACCGTCTGCTTTATTGGAGAATGCAAATTCTGCGTATATGCTTATTCGCAAAACGAATAAGTCAGTCAACGTCGTTATATTGGAACTAAATACCAGCGCCGTGGTCGAATGTCTCACTCCGGGCTTGCGCCTGCACGATCGTGCTTGCCGGTGGGACGCTACGGGTAAGCCAGACATTTCCGCCGATGGAGGATCCGCGCCCAATGGTGATGCGCCCGAGAATTGTCGCGCCCGCGTAGATAACGACGTCGTCTTCAACGATTGGGTGGCGCGGCTCGCCTTTCACGAGAGCGCCCTGCTCATCCACGTTGAAGCGCCTCGCACCGAGTGTCACAGCTTGATAGATGCGAACACGCTCGCCGATGATTGCGGTCTCACCGATGACCACGCCTGTGCCGTGATCGATGAAAAAGCTTCCGCCAATTTCCGCGCCGGGATGAATATCGATGCCGGTTTGCGAATGCGCGAGCTCGGCAATGATGCGGGCAACGACTGGCGCGCCGAGCAAATGAAGAGCGTGCGAGATGCGGTGGTATATAACTGCTTTTACGCCTGGGAAGCTGAGCAACACCTCTTCAGTGCTTTTCGCAGACGGGTCGCCGTCGTACGCCGCGCGGATATCCGTCTCTAAGAGCTCGTAGATCTGTGGAAGCTGCTTCGCAAATTCAGCGACAATCTGCTCGGCCCGATTCAACGTTTTCTCATGATCCGGACGGGATGGATCGACGAATCCTTGCTCGCGTCTGATTTGCTCGACCAATAGAAGCAGAGCTTCGTTGAGGGTGCTCCCGACAAAAAAGGACAACCCTTCTTCGCTGTGGTCGATCGCCCCCGCATGCCTTGGAAAGAGTGAGGCATACAGTCTGTTGACAACCTGCTGCAGTAGTTCAGGCGAAGGTATGGGAGTCCTGCGATTTGCTGCCGATGTTACTCGAAGGCTTCGCCGGCGGGCATCGCGCAATCTTTCCACGATTGCCTCGATATCCCATGGCTGAATGCTTTGTGGTTCCGAAGCAGACTCGATATCGAGCTTTGCGATCATATCGTTCGGCATAAGCGATCAGTTCTGCTTAGCGGTGATCTGGTCGTAGACGCCGCCATCTGCAAAGTGGGTTTTCTGAACCGTTTCCCACGGGCCGATCTTGTCCTCCACTTTGAAAGTGTGAACTTCCGGCAGCTTAGCTTCTTTGAGAATCGACGAGTTTTGAGGGCGATAATGATGCTTGGCGATAAGCGTCTGTGCCTCGTCGGAATAAAGGAAATCGAGATAAGCCTTCGCGAGTGCCTGGGTTTTACGTTTCTCGACCACGCGCTGAACGACGGCGACCGGTGGCGCAGCTTCGACGCTCAAAGACGGATAGACGATGTCGAAGTTCTGCCCGTCGACCTCTGCCTTGATAAGCTCGGCTTCATTTTCGAATGAAACCAGTGCGTCGCCGACGCCACGCTGAGTAAAGGTTGTCGTCGCTCCGCGGCCGCCTCCATCGAACACGGGAACGTTTGCAAAGAGTTTGGCGACAAAGTCGCGGGCTTTATCATCAGAGCCGAATTTCTCTTTGGCATAGCCCCAGGCTGCTAGATATGTGTAGCGCCCGTTCCCTGATGTCTTCGGATTCGGGATGACGACCGAAACACCCGATTTGATCAAGTCATCCCAATCTTTGATGCCTTTCGGATTACCTTTTCTCACAAGGAAAACACTTGTCGTGGTGTACGGCGCGGCGCCGTTTGGAAATTGATTGCGCCAATCGGCGGCGACAACGCCTTTCTTTGCCAGGAAGTCGAGATCCGTAGGTTGATTGAGCGTCACGACATCCGCTTCAAGGCCTTCGGCCACTGCCTGCGCTTGCTTTGTGGAGCCGCCGTGCGATTGCTTTACGCTTACATCTTCACCGCTCTTCTTTTTCCAAGCGGCCGCGAATGCGGGGTCTATATCTTTGTAAAGCTCGCGGGACACGTCATAGGAGGCGTTGAGAATGGTCGTGTCGGCAAAAGCCACCAATGGGGTCGCGGAAAGAAGGACGAGCGAAAGTCCCAGTCGGCTGGCAATCCGTCGGCTACTCATTGAGGTCTCCCCGCTTTTGCGTTCCGCTGCTCGTTGTTCCAAAGCTCAGCTCGGATGCAAACGAATAAAAAATCAGAAGCTTAGTAGGTCATCGCGGCGGGCTCAGCAGGATCATTCATAAGTAAAGTAGAATTTTGCATTCTGGACTCTGCCAACGCAGATGATTTGCCAAAATGCCGGACGGACGACAGCGGCACACCGCGACAACCCAGAGGTAGGCCTGCAATTCGAGCCCCCGAGTCGGCGAGCGCCAAGATTTGCCCTTCGTTCTGCTTCAGGGGTTCGCCGCCACTAAATGAAAGTCGTTGGAGGTCAGGGGTGATTTCCCTGCTGCGGTCACAGATTGCGACCCCGATCTGTTGCGGAAAAAAATGCTGCGGGGCAGCTTAGCGAGTCGAAGCTGCGGACGTCGTCGCTGCAGGCCGCAGCGGCACATGTTCGACCAGGGCTTGCAGCGCTGGCCACATCTCCCAATAGAGACGATCAAATTCGGCCACTTGGGCCTTCGTCGAGGGGCTCGGCAGTCCTAACGCCTCCGCCATATCAGTTTCCAAGGAGACGCATCGATCCACAGCGGCGTCGACGTGCGCGCCCGGTTCTAAGAGCCTCAGCGTTTCCTCCGAGGCGCTATGCTTTCTGCACCTCGGAGGAAATCATCACTGTGTTCGCCACAGCAATATCGTCGGAATGTATCGCTTCAAGCCCAAGACAGCACGAGAGGTAGGGGCCAAGTCCCATTTTCCGAATGTTGAAAAACATTCGCTGAAGTTGGTTGTTCTTTTTCGGACGGCTTCTTGCCTGGATCGTTGTTTCGACTTCGATCCCACTTGCTTGGGTCACAGGCGGTGGGTCAATCCCGTACACATTCAGGTCTAGCTGCCATGGCCAACGAATCTCGACGTCGATAGGTTCTTTGATCAGCCGAGGCGTCAGGAGTTTGCGCGCACCGGACTGACTAACCACGAGACCCGTCGTGCTTCTTGGAATTCTGAGGTAGCGGACCAAGGATTTGCCCTGACCGAGATCCACCAGTCGCTGGAGCGCACGCGATGACGTCTCGATCAGACGAATGATATCCCAATCGCGTGGCACCATCTTCAGTGCCGCCTGAATCGCGCGAAGGCAATCCGGTTCGAGCCGCGCATCGTCTTCCAGGATCAGCGCGTACGGCAGACCTCTTTCGACGATCATGCGATAAATAACGAGATGGCTCGCTGAACAGCCGGTTTCGCCGGCGCTCATGCGATGATCATAGAAAGATTCCAGCCAGTCTGGAACCGCGCACCCATCAACGGCGGAAATACGCTCGGCGTGAAGGCACACGCTCGCGAGTTCCTCTTCTAAGCGAGTTCGCCGAGAGACGTCCCTGTCCAAATTGATGTAGAAGGTGGGTGTCGAAAAATTTGACATGAATGGCACATCGCTTTCTTGCGCTGGTGCCGAGAATACGTGTCACCCGAATGCATGATTCGCTACGGAGCCGTTCAGTTATAAACGTTCTTATTCCAAGCCGAGCGCTGACGCTCACGGCGTGACGGCCCTTTGTCCACATTTTCTCTAGCTGTGGTCCTGGCGAATATTTCCGGCTGCGGACTATTGTCGCCCGTTCGGACAGCAAGCCGGGTGGAATCGAGAATGCAGACTTGGACGGTCGCGATGCGAAATCAAATCGAAGACTTCCTCGCGCAGTTCGCGGGAGCCAAAGCGGTCTTCGTCCCTAACGAGGGCAATGCTGGCGATTGTTTGATCTTTGCTTCCACGATGGACGCCCTCGCAAGAGCCTCTATTGAAGTCGAGGTGGCGGACAAAGGTGCGGATTTTCGGAACCGCATCGTATTTTTGGGTGGCGGCGGAAACTTGGTCGGCGCGTACCGCGGTATGCGAGAGGCCATCGAAGCGTGCCGACGAGAAGCCGACCGCGTCATTCTATTGCCGCATACGATAAGGGCGAACGTCGACCTGCTTCAATCACTCGATCACCGCGCGACGATCTGGTGCCGCGATCTCAGATCCTTTCAGCATGTCCGCGAATCGAATCCGAGTCTGGATTGCCGGTTGGCACACGACATGGCGTTCCACTGTGACGTCAACCAGTTCATGAGCGACCAGTCCTGCAACAGGTTAGGACCGGCGATGCTGACGGAAAGGCTCGCACTGCATCGCACGAGCCTCGATAAGATATCGAGAATGCCTGTCGTGCGATTTATGCGGACTGATCGCGAGGCATTGTCATCTCGCATCCAAACAGACCTGGATGTTTCAAGAGCATTTGGATGCGTCACGGACGCCGAAACCTCGAGACTCGCGGGTTGGTGCTTCCTTAAAGCGATTTCCGTCGCCAAGCGTGTCGTCACTGACCGTCTACACGTTGCGATCGCTTGCGCGCTCCTCCACATCGATTGCGAGCTGGTCGACAACAGCTACAATAAAAACAGGGAGATTTTCGCTCATAGCCTGCGCCGGTTCGATTGGATTTCGTTCTCGAAATCCGGCAAAGCAGAAGTGCCCGACATTCCAGCCGCTAAGTTGTCATTAATCACGAAAGCGGCGCGCCATACGCAACGCTTCAGAGATCGTTGGTTGAGTGGCGCCTTGCAATGATGGGGATACAGGGCAGCCGACAAAAATATTCCATTCCAGCTCGATTACCTGGATTTTCGGCTGACGAATGCCGGACTCGAAATCCGCACTTGTTGGCGCAAGTCGACCTTCAAATTGTTCGACGTAACGTCGAGGCCATCAGGAAGGCAGTCGGCGTCCCCATTTTGCCAGTCGTAAAGGCGGACGCCTACGGCTTGGGAATAAGAAGGATCAGCGAGGCCGTAGCGGATCTCGCCGATGGTTTTTGCGTTTTTAGTGCTTCGGAAGCGGTTTCGGTCAACTTAGCTCAATGCACAAACAGACGTGTGCTCGCGCTGGGCCCACCAGAAAGCAATGACCCGAGAGACTACATCGCTCATCGCATCACGCCGACGGTCTGCAATCCTCAGCAGGCTCGACTGCTTCGCCGGGCTCAGCCCGCGCTTTGTGTCGATACTGGCATGCAACGATTTTCGTGTGCCCCTGAAGACTGCCGCGAAACCTTGACCGCAGGCGATTGTCGGGAGGTTTTCACGCATGCCGTCGAGCTGAGGCAGGTTGAGAACCTCATGTTAATCACGTGCGGATGGGATATTCCCCGCCACGCGGCGGCCAGCGGACTGATTAATGAGGCGAGCGCAGTTCTTGACGCCGTGCGTCCAGGATTGGCTATGTATAAGGGCGCAGTCAATGTTTCTGCGAGAATTGCCGAGGTTCGTCAATCCAATGGGCCAGCCGGTTATTCGGGCTTCACTGCAGAACATCACGGGATAATTCTGGCCGGCTATTCGCACGGTCTCCGTCGCGGGCCTTGCTTGGTCAACGGTAGAAAATCCCGCTTGCTCGAAGTGGGCATGCAGACCGCCTTTGTCGAACTCCAAGTCGGAGATCGCGTTGGCGATCGAGTTGTTCTCCTGGGCGACGGCGTGATGGACGGTGAACTCGCGCAAAGCTGGAACTGCGGTCATCATGAAGTCCTGACGGCATTGTCCTCAACTGCCACGCGCCAATACATCCAATGAATTTGGGGAGCTCAAATGGCGGGTCTCAAGCTGCGCATTTCCGAAGATGGGCTCCATCGCGAAGTTTTGACCAATGGAGAGCTTCCCCCACTCTTTTTTGAGATCACCCCCCGTGACGGCGCGAGTCCTCCAGCTTTCGATGGTGGAGATTTTGCTCTGATCGCGATGCTGCCGATCGCGATGTATCAAATGGTGGATTTGCACGCAGAGTTCGAATTGGATTCAACACTTCTTGACGGTCTCGATCACTATCAGGAGGTTTGGCATTCCTGGCGACCCGACATTTACAAGAAGAAAATTCAAATCACGTCGGACTCTGAGTCTTCCCGCGCGAACGTCGGTCAGGAGACAAAGCGCGCCCTGGTCGCGTTTTCGGCGGGCATCGACAGTACCTTCACGCTAAGCCGTCATGCCCACAAGGAGGCTGGGAGAGCTATTCGAGACGTTGCAACTGCGGTCATGGTTCATGGATTTGATATGCCGCTCGATGCTGCAGACGGGTTCGAAACAATGGCTCGACACGGGACCGCGATATGCAGGGATCTCGGAGTTGATCTCGTCACCGTTAAGACCAACTGGCGAAGCCTAGTAACAAACTGGGAAATGACGTTCGGCGCTGGCTTGGCTTCTGTCTTGCATCAATTCTCGCATCGTCACGATATTGCATTGATCGCAACTGAGGAAAGCTATCAGAACTGTTTTCCAGTTTGGGGAAATAGCTTTTGGAGCGACCGCTTCTTTTCTTCTTCTAAGCTGAAGATTGAATCGGACGGTGGCGCTTTCGATCGTATCGAACGAGCCAGCTACATTGGGCAGTATCGCTCCCTTATTCCTCACCTTCACGTCTGTTGGGCTGGGCCGAGGACAGGTGAGAATTGCGGCGTCTGTCCAAAGTGCATTTTGACCAAACTTAATTTCGTCGCAGCGGGTGTTCCGCAGCCATGGCCCTTCCCGCAGCCACTCACAACGCGCTTGATCAGTGAAATGCCTCTCAAGACCCGTTGGCAAAGGCAGTTTCTGGAACTTATTCTAGTGAAGATGGAAAAGGAGCCGACTGCAAACGCTGAGATCGTTGCCGCGGTAATGCGTCGGCTCGGGCTGGAGCAACCGCCGCAGAAAAATCGGAAATTCTCAACCGCTGTTTTGAAATCGGCCCTCTGGTCGTCGTTCGCTCGGACCACGGATTGAGCGTTGCCGAGGACGAAGGATCTTCGGAGCACTACGCGCTCAAATGCGGCGCATATAGCTTAGCGTGGTTGGGGGAGTAGGATTGATTGTACGCGAACCTAACGACTGCGTTGGCTCAAGCCAGAAGCAGCCATGCGGCGTCTCATGCCGAACTCCGCCCCGAAATCTTTTCGAAGATATTGTCAAATAGTGAGAATGCGCGTTTTTCGATTTCGAAGGCGTGGTTATCCGCGTAGTTCAGAGCCTTGGCGAGAGATCGCTGGTCCTCGTCGGGCATGGCACTTCGATAGGCGCCCCAATCTTTAAGTACCGCATTTGAAACTTCGGGATGAAATTGGACGCCAACCGCGTTTCCATATTCGAATGCCTGCACGGTCTCGTTATCGCTCGCCAGCACTTTTATCCCGACTGGCAACGTAATGAAATCTCCATGCCAGCGCAGCCACGGCCCCTGCCACATGGGAGTGCTCGCAACGGTATTTTCCATCCAGCCGCGATATCGATGTCTCATCGGTTTGACCGCGCCACCCACGGCGGTCGCGAGCAGTTGCGCCCCGAAGCAGATACCCAAGACCGGAACAGCTTTGTCGATGAGACGCCTCATTAACGCTCGCTCGCGAGCAATCCATTGGACATGAGTTTCGTAGACGCCGCGGCGCGACCCGAGAAAGACGACGGTATCGTCCACGACATCGGCGAGATCAGTCGTCACGATATCTTTCGGCGACAGTGTGCGCCGACACGTCCAACCTTTAGATGCTATGAATTTTTCAACGAGACCGGCGCGGCCATACGCGCTGTTCTGAATGACGGTAATTCTCATCTTCCGGCAGGCGGCTCCAATTTAATATGCAGCATTCGAATTGATCAGCGCCAGAGCTTCGCGGCGTCGAAGCGGTCGCCGCGAATGTGAAGGTCGAAAATATCCGGCCGATAGTAGTGGCCAGTGACATCGAAAAGCTGCCGGTTTTCGTAGACTTTTTTCACGTCAATGGTGTGCGAGATCAATCCTTCCACGCCAGGCGATGGCTGAATGACGACCGTTCCATCCGGCGCAACCAGCGAAGAGCCGCCGTTGAAAATCACATCATGGCCTTCCGCGATAAGTTCCGATTTAAACGGGAAATCATCGGGGATATCGCTCATCGACAAAAGTCCGTGAACACTCAGCGACCAGACCCGGCCCTCGCGCGCTGTAGCGGAAACGATGCCCTCTGCGACTACGGCATTGCCAGGCCAAAGGCTGATATGTAGCTCCTCGCCGCCGCAGTACAGAGCGAATCGCGCCATCGGCATCCAGTTTTCCCAGCAACAAAGGCCGCCAACCTGAACTCCTGAGATGCGGTGCGTGCGAAGTTCGTGCGCGTCTCCAGCACCCCAGCACAAGCGCTCATCGTGAGTCGGCATGAGCTTGCGATGTACGCCCAACAGCCCTTGGTTGCAGTCGACCTTTAACAAGGAACAGTACAGCGTGCCTTGCCCAATCCCGTTGCCGCGCTCGTTGAAACCGAGAAAGACGGACACACGATAGTCGCGCGCCGCCTGCACGATCTCTTTCACCTCTTCGGAATCGGCCTCCATCGACGCGTCAAGAAAACGCGCATAGGCTTCGCTCTGCTTCGGATCGCCGAACGCAGCGGCATTCGTCCGGCATAACCAAAACGGATATCCGCTCACGAACGCTTCAGGAAAGGCCAGCAGATCTATCCGCTCGGCGGCCGCTAGCTTTATTGTGTCGATGACTTTTGCGACGGTCGCGCGTTTGTCGAGCCAAACGGGCCTGATCTGAGCAGCGGCGATCTTCAAAAGCATTCTCCTGATGACCTGGGCATTGAATGATTGAGCCGCGCTAGTACATCTCGAAGTATTCTTTTTGCTCCCAGTCTGTAACCGCGGCTAGGAAGCGGGCGACTTCATACTCTTTGAGCATGATAAGGTAGTTCCAGAATTTTTCACCGACAGCATCCCTAATAACTGTGCTGTTGCGAAACCCTTCTACAGCGTCCATGAGGCTGCGCGGCAGGAGTGGCGCGTCGGCGAGATAAGCGGCAGCAGCGGGTTTGCCAGGATCCTTTTGCGTTTCGACACCATTGAGGCCGGCAATAAGCTGCGAGGCGATATAAAGGTATGGGTTCGCCGTTGGCTCGCCGACGCGGTTTTCAACGCGAGACGCCGGATCGTTTGGTCGCCCGATGACGCGGATCATCGCCCCTCGGTTTTCCAATGCCCAGCCCGCCTTGAACGGCGCGAAGCCATCGGGACGTTGACGCTTGTAGCCGTTAATGGTCGGCGTGGTCATGAGAGAGGTTCCTGCCGCATTTTGCAGCAAGCCGCCAACGTAATTCATGCCATATGTGGAAAGCGGACCGTCGTCGCCTTCCGCCATAAACAAATTGGTCTTGTCCGCGATGCGGCGGATCGACTGATGCATATGCCAACCGCTCGGAAAGACGTTCGGCACCTGCGGATTTGCCATGAACGTCGCGTGATAGCCGTTGCGGCGGCAAATCTGCTTCACCGCCGAACGGAACAACAGAGCGCTGTCGGCAGCTTTCATCGCAGTCATCGGACTAAAGGTGATCTCGCACTGGCCGGGCCCCCACTCGTCCTCGACGGTTGCGAGCGGCAGGCCAAGCGCTTCCAGATTGGATTGCAGCAGACGAAGAACCGGGTCGATTTCGTCGCCGCGATTTTCCGTGAGATACTGGTAGCCGTGGGAGATCATCGACACCTTGGGCGGCTCGGGCGGATAGCCGCTCTCTTCGGGCCGGAGGCTCGGGTCTTCGAGCTTGAAAACGTAAAATTCGAACTCAAGGCCGACGACCATCTCAAGGCCCTTTTCCTCAAGACGCTCGAGCTGGCTGCGCAGCACCTGGCGCGTCGACAGCGGACACGGCGTACCGTTAGAGAGATAAGCGTCGCTCAAGATCCAGCCGGTGTCTGGCGCCCAAGGCAGAACATGAAAGGTCGACGGGTCCGGCACCAGCACACCATCGGGAAGCCCGATCATCTCAGGAACATTTAGTTTGTTGGAATCGCCGAACGGCGCAACGATTGGGTGGTTCGTCGTATCGAAGATCGCCGTGACAAGTTGAAAATCCTTGCCGCTTTTGAGGCTTGAGCGGAACTCCGCGGCGGTCACCGTCTTACCGCGCACGATACCATGCTGGTCGCCCCAGCCGACGCGGATGTACTTGATGTTTTCGCGCTCGATCCTGGCGATCAAATCGGCGGCCATGAGCTTTTGCTCTTCGCTCCACAGGCCGTGGTCTTCAATGAAATGAGGCTGCTTGGCCGACATCATTCTGTCCCTAGTTTGGAGTTCGAGATCGTTGCCTAAAGTGGCCGGCGCAGAGCGCCGGAACCAGTTGCGTAAGTTCATGCCGGTTTTGCCGAGTGTTTGGCGGAGGCGAGGATTCCGTCGGGCACGCCCCGATAGATGAGCCTGCCGGTCTTTTCGAATTTTGTTGGGTTGGTCGCCTTGATAAAAAATGCGCCGGCGAGGCCCACTGTGAAGATCGCAACGTTGGGCGGGATAATCCATTCCGCCAACGCAAAGTCCTTACCCAGCAACTCCATGTTCGTCGCGCAAAGACAGAGCGCAAACGCTTGCGTGAGAAACGCCAGGGACGGAGCAATGAACGTCCATCCATCGGCCGTCTTGCTATTGTCTACCGACAGATACACGCACTTCCCCCTGCTTCTGCATAGGGTTCTCAGCGGGAGCCCCTGCCGCCGAACTCATTGCAAGCTATGTACCAAATAAAACAGAAAAAACAAATATATTCACGTACTGTACTATAAATAACAGACATCTGTACCAAATTTTCCAACTCGCGTATGGCCATTTTAGGCTTTGGCCCGTGTTCAGGCTTCGAGTAGGCTAGCGGCTGCACGAAATTTCGGCGATTTGGATCCTAGATGCTGTACTATTTGGCACGAATTCTAAAACGAACAGGCTTGGAGGCAATCGCGGACCTGGAGCCCCATCGATGACCGGCCTGCCTCATACCACCGTCGCGGAAATGATCCGCCGACGGCTCGATCAACTGACGCCGACGGAGCGCAAAGCCGCTCTTATTCTTTTGGGCAACTATCCGGTTCCCGGACTCCAGACTGTGGCACAGTTCGCCAAGCAGGCCGGCGTCAGCAATCCGACCATTCTGCGATTGATTGCTAAGCTTGGCTTCGGCGCCTATGCCGATTTTCAGCAACGTCTGCGCGACGAATTGGAAGCGCGTCTGCGTTCACCGTTGACGAAGGGCGTCCTCGCGGCCGACGCTAAAGATCTGGTGGAAATTCCCGCATTTGCAAAATATTGGGAATCCGTCTCGAGTGCGATGGCCGCATCGATGCATTTGATCCGGCCCTCCGAATTTGACGGTGCCGTCGCCCTGCTCGCAGATGAAACCCGCCCAGTGACAATCCTGGGCGGCCGGCTCACATCCAGTCTTGCACTGCAGGCGTATCTTCACTTGCGCGAATTGCGCTCGAACGTAACCTTCATCGACAGCCAGACGGCAACCTGGGCGGAACATCTTCTCGGAGTGACACCGTCGAACACATATCTGCTCTTTGACATCCGCCGCTATCAGGAAGACGTCGTCCGCATGGGACAGGAGGCGGCCGCGCGCGGAGCGAAAATTATCCTTTTCACAGACGAGTGGTTGTCACCTCTGTCTGCCGTGGCGGAGCACGTCTTCGCATTGCGGATTGCCGTCAACTCGAATTGGGATTCGTTTGCGCCGATCTCCGTTCTGATCGAGGCGATGATCGCGCGCCTCAGCGCCCTGAACTGGCCGAAGGTCAAGGCACGCATGGAAGAGCTCGAGGTAATTCGGCGAAAGCTCGATGCCGGATAGGTCATCGGCGCATCGATCCCAAACGCCCACGATTGAATGCTATAGGTGTTCGCACCTTTACTTCCCGTCGTGCCGCTCGCGAACTAGGTAGAGATTCAGCGCCCTTTTTTCGAGGCCGCTGTCAAAAGCCGCTCGCCAAATCGATTTGTTGCACTAAACCTCCAACTCGCGATCAGGCAAAGCGCTTGGCGCCCGCAACGCAAACGACGACGGACACCGCCGCCACAATCATCATCGGTGCTACAGCCTCATGGAGCAGTAGACCCGCCAAAGTCAGCCCGAAGAAAGGCTGAAGCAATTGCAGCTGCCCAACACCGGCAATGCCGCCGAGTGCAAGCCCTCTATACCAGAATATAAATCCAATCAGCATGCTGAAGACCGAGACGTAAGCAAGGCCGAGCCAGGCAGGCTCTCCGATTCCATAAAAAGTAAGCGGTCTCGAGGCCAATGCTACGACCGCCATCATCGGCAACGACAAAAGAAGAGCCCACGAAATAACCTGCCACCCGCCGAGGCGGCGGGAGAGCGTTGCGCCCTCGGCATAGCCGAGACCACACACCACGATAGCAGCGATCATCAGCATATCACCGACAAGCGGACCTCTCCCGCCGTTGAGAAGAGCGAAGCCTGCCACTGTCGCACTGCCAAGGCCTGAGAACAGCCAGAACGCCGGCTTTGGCTTCTCAGCGCCGCGCAGCACGCCGAATACTGCCGTTGCGAGCGGAAGGAGGCCAATGAAGATAATGGAATGAGCTGCGGTGATGAGCTGGAGCGCCAGAGCCGTTAGAAGCGGGAAGCCGACCACACCGCCAAGGGCGACGATGGCGAGGCGGCCAATATCGCCTCTCGCTGGCAGCGGCTGCCGGGCTGCGGCGAGGCAGATTGCTGCGAGAATCGCCGCGATAACGGCGCGAGCCGATGTGAGAAACAAGGGCGAGAAGCCACCGACCGCGATCCGCGTCGCGGGCAGAGATCCACTGAATATCATGACGCCCAAGAGTCCGCTGCCCCATCCCTCCGTCGTTCTGTCCATGTTGCCTCGCCTTGGTTGAGGCACCTGCTGTAAGCGATCGCATCTAGCGATACCAACCACACTTCGATACAATTCTCCAAAACTGTATCGGTTTACTCAGCAATACAATTGCGGTCGAACAACATGAGCAGCGCACCAACCCGAACTTCCAAAGTGATGACCGCCATTCGCGCCAAAGTGGAGAATCGCTCCCTGACATCCGGCGACAGACTACCTTCAATACGAAGTTTCGCTGCCACCATGGGTGTGGCGCCATCCACCGTTGTTGAGGCTTACGACCGTCTTGCGGCCGAGGGATTGATCCGTGCCCGGCGCGGTTCGGGATTCTATGTCACCGGTACAAGGGCGCCGCCGATGATGCTCGCAAACGCGTGGCCTCCCCGAGATAGTGCCGTCGATCCATTTTGGGTTTCCCGACAATCACTCGATGCCGATCCTACGGTGATGAAGCCGGGCTGTGGTTGGTTGCCAGCAGCGTATATGCCGAATGACGCCCTTCGCCGCGCTCTGCGTTCACTCGCCCGAGCCGAAGACCCTGTGCTTAGTTATTATGGAAGCACGCGCGGATCTCCCGTACTCCGCGGATTGCTGCTCAGGCGATTTGCGGAAGAAGGGATCGAGGCGTCCCCGCAACAACTGTTACTAACTGCGTCGGGAACCCAAGCGATTGACCTAATCTGCCGCTTCCTGCTTAAGCCCGGCGATACAGTATTGGTCGATGATCCTTGCTACTTTAATTTTAGAGCGCTGCTGCGGGCGCATCAGGTCAGGCTAGTAGGTGTGCCCTATACGCCGGCGGGATCGGATTTAACTGCATTCCATGAGGTGCTTACGACTGAACGACCCCGTCTTTACATCACCAATTCCGCACTTCACAATCCGACCGGCGCGACGCTCTCCCCGCAGACTGCTTACAAGATTTTGAGCCTAGCTGCGGCTCACGACCTTACGATCGTCGAGGACGACATCTATGCAGATTTTGAACCCGAACCTTCGCCACGTCTTGCTGTGCTTGACGGCCTCGATCGGGTTATTCGAATTGGCAGCTTTTCTAAGACGCTTTCAGCCTCGATTCGGTGCGGCTATATCGCGGCCCGTGAGGACTGGATTGAAGGCATTGCTGATCTTCAGGTCGCGACGAACTTTGGTGGACCCAGCCCCGTCGCAGCTGAGCTGATTGCCAGCGTTCTTGCGGGTGGTAGTTACCGCAAACATATGGAAGAATTACGCTTGCGCCTTGTGAGAGCCCGGCGTCAGGCCGGCACTCGGTTGCAGTCCGTTGGCATTCAGCCCTGGCTGATGCCGCGCGGCGGCTTTCATCTCTGGTGCCAGCTACCGAACGATCAGGATTCGGCCGATTTGGCACGAGCGGCCTTAGCAGAGAACATCGTGCTGGCGCCGGGCAACGTCTTCAGCGTTTCGCAGTCCGCTTCCGCGTTTATGCGCTTCAACGTCGTGCAATCGAGTGATCCCCGTCTCTTTGCGGTTCTCCGACGCGCAGTCCGCTCCGGTCGCGCATCTTAGGTTCCGATCGTGGCACTTCCGCGAAAGGACCGACGGGCCACACACGCTAAGGATGCTGAAGAAATACGCTTGTCTGCTTCGGCCGAACGTTCTCAACGCGGGGTAGTTCTCATGAAGGGTCGGAAACGAGACGATCTGCGTCACAGGCTCGATCCCATTTGGATCTGGAAGTGCCGCCGAAGTCAGTGCGCTCGTATCCAGCGCTTCTTGCAGCTCAGCCTGCCGCTTTTGGCTCGAGACGCTTCGAAGCATGGAATAGAAATCGATAGAACTCTCCTCGAGACTCTGCATGTCGCCAGCTTTGCTGATGTTGGTGAGCGGACCGGTCACGCTTCCTGTGAGGTTTACGTTGTTCGCAATAGTTGCGACTGCTGCGGGCAGTAATGCCGCCGTAGGTATCTGCTGGACGCCGAACTCGACGCCGTTGCCGATCGCATCTCTGACGTTGGTGGGACCAATGATGGGTAGCACCAAGTAAGCGCTCTCCCGGTAGCCCCACACATACATTGTCTGACCAAAGTCGCCCGATTGCTTAGCTAAACCCTGCGCGCTCGCAACATCAAACAACCCGCCGAGCCCGATCGTCGAATTGAGGCCGGCGCGCCCGATCGTCGTGGCCGCTGCCTTGAAGCGCAACTGTAGAATGTCGTTTGCGAACACCATCGGCTCCCCGAGGTTGGCGGTAAATGCGTCGAGTCTATCGCGCATATATTGCGGCACGCATTCGTTGTAGGCCTTGGCAGTCGGGTAAAGAAGCGCATGGTTGAACTTTTGATTGGCCTCAAAGACGGTTCGGTTGAGAGTCTCGTGAGGATCAGAAATCGCTTTTGGTGCCTCGTCCGATTCCGATGCGGTGAGGTGTTGGAGCGCCGACCCCGGTGCGGTGACAGTTGAACAGGCGCAAAGCGCACTACTGAAACAACCGATGCAAAGCCAATGGAAGATCACACGCTGCATGATGCCAGCACGCCCACCATTGAAAGCCGAGCCCATTTGCATCTTGTTTACCGATCTGGGCGGATTGCATTAGTAGGGCGCAAGTGTTTCACGCCGTAAAACGCCTTACGCGTGCAGACTGTAACCGATCCCTCTGACGGTGCGGATGAGAGACGTCTCGTGCACGCGATCGATCTGAGCACGCAGCCGGCATATGTTGGCTTGAACCCCGCTCATCCCCATATCAAACGTGGTATCCGACAGGCGGTCCAGTATCGCGCGTCGTGACACCACACGTCCTCTGCCTTTCATGAGAAGCTCAAGCAGCTGAAATTGCCGGCGCGGCAGATGTATTCGGCGCCCACCGCGGACAACCTGATGGGAAATGAGGTTCATCTCCAAATCACCGAATCTCAGGATCGTTGGCTGTGACGGCTTCCTTGGGCGCCGCGCGAGCATGTGAAGTCGCGTATAAAGCTCGGAAACCACGAAGGGCTTCACCAGAAAATCATCAGCATCATTCGTGACGGCGTCCACATCATCGTCGAGATCTTCGCGGTTCAGCAACAGCAGGCACGGCGTCGTCGATTCCAGGTTTCGCAAAGTGGAAACCCAAGTTTCGCCATCGACAGCGAAACCGGTATCGACGACGACGGCATCGAAATATCCGGCGGCTGCAAGCTTCAAACCGTGAGAAGCATCTGTTGTAATCTCGTGCGCAACGCTCTTGGCTTTGAAGGGTTGGGCGATTTGATCAGCGATGCCAGTATTCTTCGTAAGAACGAGAATGTTTAAGCTTCGATTTCGAACGACTTCATCGTTCATCGAAGATTGCCCACGCGATTCCGTCGAAACGCCGTGACAGCCTTTCTCGATATGGCCAATCCGCTTTTCAAGCGTAAGGGTGGCACGATTGGATTGCATGATCTTCCCCCGAAGAGCATTTTTCAGTGTTTCCGAAGAACGGATTGCGCGGCCGAACGGCAACAAGTCGGAAGATTGGCGAAGTTAGAATCTTACACCGTCGGCGCACTGCGCAACTGCAGGCCTGAACGTTGACCGTCCGAGTGACCCCAGAATTCTGCCAAGGACGAATGGAGATCGTGTCGACGCTTGATGGAAAACGTGCAGGGACCTGTGGCTTGAAGTTCGATTTGCCTTTCGTGTCGAGCGGTGGAATAGCAGAAGCCTTTGATGCCTTCACCCTCTCCAATGCGTTTGGATTTGCGCGATGAGCTTCTCAATTCGCGCAGGAACGCCGTTTCCACAGCCTGCGAGAGTGCGACTTTGAACTCCCGCTTCAATCGGGTCCTACGGCGATGGCTAGGGCTGCATTGGTCGAGGGGCGCGCCCAAAATAGGAAGTGGAAGCACGTAGAAGAGACCCTCCGTTTTCCGACACAACAGTGTTTCCCAAAACGAAGTGTAGTCGAACGTTTTTTGGGGGCTTAACTGATCGTCGTTTCCAACTCCAACGACAAACCGGATGCCAAATGCATTGGCTATGCCTTCTGCCGCGGCCATTAGGAGGTAAGGCGGCGAGACGTCACGGCATATTTTCGTTGCGCGCCTGATCGCGTCGAACTGGCCCTTTCGGCCTTGAACGCGCGCAATGAATAGCGCATTCGATCCCGGAACGCCGGCGACCGACCCAGGTATGATCGTGAATGAGAGTTCGTAGATCTGGTTACTGTCGATCGTTAGAATAAGAGAGAGGTCGCCCTCGCGTCCGTATTCAGGAACGCTCAGCGAAATCTTTATTGTCGGACCCGCTTCCGCGCTTCGCCATAACTCGACATTTCCCGAAATGAGCCTTCGATAGAACTGCGAATTCACCGACTTTTCGATGAACTGATAATGGAACTTGAGAATGGTCTTGCGGTGACGTCGGCTTATGCCCTTCGCCAGATAGCGGCCTTGACATTTGTAGATGACGCCCGGGTGCCTTCTTGCGAATGCAATTGTATTGGGTCCATTTAGGATACTGACCAACTCGACCAGTGTCTTCAGATCGAAGAGCAGCTTCACTGAGGTCCGAACACCTCGTCGTATTCCTTTCGTCCGTGCGCGTTGGATCGTGGCGGCATAGACGGCTGCTGCTACATTCATGGTCGGAACCTCCTTGATTGTCTCAGTCTGCCGCGCGTCGACGGCGGCATAGGGAGATGTCCTAACTATGCGCGCAGGACCCCTGCAGGACCGGAAAATCCCAATACTCAGTGGGTACGTGTTCGCACCGGAGTGGCCATAGCCGATCGAGATTGCGTGGAGAGATTGTGGAGCGGGAGACGTCACATGTCGGCAGGAAAAAATCTGGATCGCGATATAACCCGGGTCGTACGAGGTCCCGATGAACTCGTCCCCTGAGCCTATGTACCAGGCCGATCTAACGTGTCTCGCGCGGAATTGAGATCTCGAAAATAGTGCCCTTCTCAATTCCGGACATACATCTGGCTGCACCACCGTGGGCGTGCGCAATCGCTTGGACGACGGCTAATCCAAGTCCGGTCCCGCCGTGTGCGCGAGAACGAGAGTCTTCCGCGCGTGAGAAGGCGTCGAATGCTCGCGGGCCGAAATCGGGTGGCAGGCCCGGCCCCCGGTCAATCACGCGGATCAAGGCATCCGTCGCGTTTGCTGCTGTCTCAACGCGCATCCAGCCCCCCTCCGATGCGTATTGGACCGCATTGTTGATGAGAGCGAGCAATGCCTGCCGAATTCTTGCGCTGTCAGCACGTGTGATCGCAGCGCTCAAATCGGTTTCGACCGTGACGCCGGCGGCCGCAATATCGGGCGCGACCATTGCAATTACCGATTGCGCTTCACTCGCCAAGTCGACGGCGCCGAGCAAAAGATCGAGGCGGCCCGCTGCTGCCAAGCTGACGGTACGAAGATCCTCGACGATACGAGTTAGACCATCCACCTGTTGGATGAGGTTGGAAATCATCGCCTTGTCGAGTTGGAACACACCGTCGTGGACGCCGTGCAGACGTCCACGGAGAATTGTCAGCGGGGTCCGAAGCTCGTGTGCCACGGCCGAATTCCACGTTCGCAATTCTGATTCATAAGTCGCAAGTTGAAGCGCCATCTGATTGAAATCGCTGATTAGCTGCGCAGTCTCACCGAAGCCCGGGGCCGAACAGTCCGCACGCGCCGCAAGATTGCCGCTAGCAACTTCACGCGCGGCGCTGGCGACGGCGCTAACAGGAAGCACAATTCGCCGTGCCAAAAGAATACTTGCCAATGTCGCGACAGAAAAGCCGAGGGCTCCAGATCCTATAATTCCGAGCCAATCAGTTAACCCTAGGTGCCACCAGGATTGGTCTGGATCGAATTGGATCAAGTCCGGTGCGACCTGAGACACGATCGAATAGGCGGCTGCCCAGCCGAGAACGAGGATGACTAATGTGAGCGCGGAGACGGCGATCATCCACGTGGTGATCTGCGCGCTCAGCCCCCATGGCGTCTTCATGTAACGGGCACCAACCGATAGCCAATGCCACGGACACCTTCGAGGTAACCGTTGGCTGTCGCAGCCTCGAGCTTGCGCCGAACATTGCTAATGTGGCTATCAACGGTGCGTTCCATCGCTTCCCCCTCTGGCAGACATGCATCTAGGAGTTCGGAACGCGTAAACGCGCGGTTAGATGCGCGAGCCATGTGCGCGAGGAGACGAAACTCGGTAAGAGTGAGGTCCAGCTTTTGTCGTCGCCCATCATCTGACATCACGACGGCAGCGTGTGCCGTTAAATCGATCTCGATCTTACCGACGCGAATGATGGTGGCTTCGGACTGCGACATGCTGCGCCGTAGAATTGCGCGAGTGCGTGCCACCACCTCGAGGGGATTGAACGGCTTTACGACATAATCGTCAGCGCCAATCCGAAGCGCCTGGAGTTTATCGAGATCGTCAGTCAGCGCTGTAGCCATGAGCACCGGAGTATTGTCGCGCCGGCGAATTGCGGCCAACGCCTCATAGCCATTGATCTTCGGCAGTTTAACATCCAAAACAATCAGGTCTGGTTTCAATTGCAGATGTAGATCGAGAGCTACCTGACCGTCTTGTGCGCGGACGGTTCGAAAGCCCTCGCGCGCAAAATAGGCTTCGAGGATGGCGGCGATCTCGCCCTCATCTTCGACAATGAGAATGAGCGCATTCATTGGTTGTGAAGTCCGGGGATGATGTGCATTGGGTATCTGGATAAACATGAGCCCGGGTCGCCGTGCATTTCGTTGATCGAAGTCGCGCCGACCATTTGCAGTAGCGGAAACTCCGGTTCTCGTTACAAGATTTTTTCCCGAAGACAGCGGCTCAAATTGCAGGGTTTCTCAATCCTTGATTGCATTCTGTCGAGGTATTGTTGAGATCAAGTCAAGAAGACGCATAGACGCTGCCGACACCCAAATACTGGACCCCAGATAAGCCCGTCTCAACACTACATCCATGCTTCGTCGATAGAACATGCATAGAGGGATGTAATCACCTCGCGTGCCAAGAGCCGGGTCGGCATTACGCGCGAGTACGCGAGAAAATATCACGGGGAAACGCACGTGAGGAAGTTCATCGCGAGGAATTCCTACATCGCCGCCGAGCGATGGAATGGAGAATCCGAGCTTTTCGAACATCTCCGTGAAAACTTCAGAGACCTGATCTCAATGCCTGATAGCTCGCGCATTGTTGTCACCACACCCGATGGGGAACAGATTGCAACGATCGGCGATTGGATAGTTCAGGATTCAAGCGGCACGGTATTCGTGATGAAGGACGACATCTTCAATCGCAAATACAAAGCGTCGTCTTAGCGCCATTTCGACGACCAATCCTGACGCCAGCTCTGCCCCACTATCCGAAGCCGGCTAGTTCGTCGCGTCACCGGAGTCACCTGTTTGATAAATCGATAAAGTCAAATAGCTATGCCTTACCAAAAATTCCATCAATTCCACGTCGATGCCTAAGTTTTTCGAATATTCGTTTTCGCGGATATCTATCCCGACATCGAACTCGAACTTGCTGACGTCAAGGCTCGATAACAGGGAAATGGCCCAATGCCGACCGGTCCGCTCTGGCGCACACTATCGAGCCCCTTTCTGAAGCTCCAAGGAGTTTAGCTCGGAAGCGGACTGATTCGACCCGCAAGCAAAAGCGAAACGAGACGTCCAAAGAACGCGGCGACGCTTAACCTGCGATGCACGCTTTGTCGAAAAGCGCCTCGGGTCGACTTATAACTATTTGAATACCTTGGCTGGGGGACTAGGATTCGAACCTAGACAGGCAGAGTCAGAGTCTGCAGTCCTACCATTAGACGATCCCCCAAAGCCGGGATCGGGCGGCTCGGTGGAGCGCCGGAGCGCGCCTCATAGCAGCAGCGTTTGATATCTGCAAGCTCAGGCTTACGCTTGCGCGCACAGAAAGCGTGGCGACGAGGCTTTTGCCCGCTCTCTTGCGACCTAGCAGGCGTTTACGCTCATTTCTCCGCCCTAATCAACTCGGGCCGGTACTCGAAATGCATCGTATCGTAGTGGTACCAGCGGCCACCCCAAATGAAGCCATGCTTCTCGAAGATTTCGACGATTTGTTTGGGGATGGAGTTCCTGTAGTCAGGCCGATTAGAAGGACCGCCCTTCGCCCACCGCCAGTAGTCGGATCGCTTCGTCGCAATATCGACGGCGATGCCAAAGGCATGGCCGGACCGCTGAGTGGTGCCCGCGACGGCGCGACATACGAAACCTCCTGCCGATGGAATCAAGAACACGTCGAGCGAACCAGGTAGAGAGTCGAGTTCGTCACTTACTCTCCGCAAATGATCTGCGACGCCGTTTTTGCTGGAGATGAGAATTCGCTGATGAGTCTTCTTCGGCAGCCATGCGACCGACGCTAACGTTTTTTCAAAACCGGGCTGCCGGCAGTCGCCATAAATCTTGATGAAGAACTCTTCGTTCCTGGCGCGGCCGGGATCGAAATCGACAGCGGGCGGAGATGGCGTCGCCCCTGCAGGATACTGGAAGCGAAACATATCTTTAAGGTCCGGTTGGGCGAGCCACGAAGTGAATGGCTTCTCGCCAAGACCGTCATCGATTTTCATCGACGTTCCGTCTTTGAATTCCAGCATATTGCCGACAGGTCTGGCGACAAAGTCAGGATAAGCTGCGGCGAGGCGAGCTGCTATCTCTCCCGCATCGACAGCCCCAGCGGGCGCCGGAGCGGCGAACGATGACACGAGAAATACCCACGATAATACGCCTATCAAGCCGATGGGACGCCCCGCCATATGCCCGTCCAGTAGATCGTTGCTGATGCTCTCTCGGCAGTTAAGCACAACCGGGAGCTTTACGAGACAGCCCGACCTGATACACTTCCCGCAACTGAGGTCCAGACCGATGGCCTGACGAGCACGGCTCATTGCGGCGAGCTGTGATGTTCCAGGTCCTGGAGAAAAACATTGAAGCCCGAGAAATCAGGGCCCGATGCCGCTGACGCTGCCGGGCTGCCCGATAAATCTGATGACGAGATTGCCGCACCAGAGACGTTTGGCGCAACACCCGCGCATCACAACGGCCGGGTAAACGGCCGCTCTCATTATGGCGACGGGCAGTCGCGTGATGGTCATCGATCTCCGCCGGATCGGAATGGCGAAAACCCCCTTCGATCTTTCTCGATGACGCGACACGCGGCGGGCGCGGAAACGCAATCCGATCAGGATATGGCCGGCGCCGACTCTCGGCCGCTAGGATCGGAAGAAATCTACGGTGCTCTCGACCTTGGTACGAATAATTGCCGCCTGCTCCTGGCGCGGCCTTCGCGACGCGGCTTCCGGGTCGTCGACGCATTTTCTCGCATCATCCGATTGGGGGAAGGCGTCAGCCAAACCGGCCGCCTCTCAGACCTCGCAATGGATCGCACGATGGAAGCATTGAGGGTCTGCGCCGGAAAGCTGCAACGCCATAATGTGTCTCGTGCGCGTCTGGTCGCCACTCAGGCGTGCCGGGTGGCAGAAAATGGTCCGGCATTTGTCGACAACGTAAGACGAAACTTCGACCTGGATATCGAGATCTTGACGCCGGAGATTGAAGCGCATCTGGCCGTCGCGGGATGCGCCACTCTGATTGATCCGGGCGCTGATTATGTTCTTGTCTTCGATATCGGCGGCGGGTCATCCGAAATTATCTGGCTCGATATGACACGACTCGGAGGCCGCCAGGATGTCCTCGGTGGCCGTAACGACGTCGACGAAGCGATTGTCGCTTGGGAATCACTCCCAGTCGGTGTGGTCACCTTGGCCGAACATTTCGGCGGGCGTGACGTCACAAAGGCAAGCTTCGCTGCCATGTCGCAAGCAGTAACTGAGCTTCTGTTGCCGTTTGAGCAGAAGCACCGCTTTCGCGAGCTTATGTCGGGAAAATCCGTGCATTTCCTGGGCACCTCCGGCACTGTGACGACGATCGCAGGCGTGATGCTTGGGCTGGAACGATACGACAGGAAACGTGTCGACGGCATCTGGCTGGGCTTGAAAGAGATCGACGAAGTAACGTCCGAACTACTGGGTTGGTCGTACGATGAACGCGTTCAGCAGCCGTGCATCGGTCGCGAGCGCGCGGATCTTGTCCTTGCCGGCTGCGCGATCCTCGATGCCATTCTGAAACTCTGGCCGGGAGATCGGCTTAGAGTCGCCGATCGAGGCCTACGCGAAGGAATTCTGATGCGTCTCATGATGGAAGACGGAGTTTGGCGCGCGGGCCGTCGTCGGCGTGGCCGTGGCAAGAGGGCGAGAGGCTCCAGGGCGTCGTGAGCAGCAAAGGAAAGAGCGGCGGAACTGGCGGTCCTAAGAAGGGTGGAAGCCGCGGAAGCTTGAGCGGCGGCCAACGTCAGCTTCGGACGACAGTCAAGACCGCTCGCAAGCGATCGGTGTCGTCGGCTCGTTGGCTCGAGCGCCAGCTGAATGATCCCTATGTCGCCGCATCAAAGCGGGAAGGATTGCGATCTCGGGCCGCGTTCAAGATCCGAGAGATCGATGCGCGATACCATTTTCTCAAGCCGGGGCAGCGAGTCATTGATTTGGGCGCCGCGCCGGGTGGCTGGTCCCAGGAAGCGGCCGAGCGGGTAAAGGCTGCCGAGGGTAAGGGTCAGGTGGTCGCGATCGATTATCTGGCTTTTGAGCCGATCCCGGGCGTCGATATCATCGAAATGGATTTCACCGACCCCGCCGCCGAAAACTTGCTGAAGTCGCGCCTGCGCGGTGGACGCGCCGACGTCGTGCTTTCGGATATGGCGGCACCCACCGTCGGGCATGCGAAAACCGACCATCTGCGAATCATGGGGCTCGCCGAGGCTGCTGCTGCGTTTGCAGGCGACGTGTTGGAACCCGGCGGCGTCTTCCTCTGCAAGGTCTTCCAGGGTGGCACGGAGCGCGACTTGCTCGATATGTTGAAGCGCGACTTCCAAACCGTTCGCCACGTAAAGCCGCCTGCGAGCCGTGCCGAAAGCTCTGAACTGTATGTTCTGGCTACTGGTTTTCGAGGAGATAGATGAGAGCGGCCAGGTCCGAGCTCTTGTCGCTCGCGCCATGGCCGGGCGAGCGCTGAACGCGGCTGCCGACGGCCTGAAAGTAAACCTATGGGGGCTTTGAACCCCGTTGCTCTTATATGACAAAGGCCCGCGACACGGGTGTGACGCTCGCGAGCCAAAAAAATCAGCCGCTGGAGGATGGTTAACTCCATCCCCATTTGACGCGGGCGCGGGCGCTTCCAACGTGGAAACCTTGGTGCTATAGACCCCGCGACAATGTTCCGCCCCAGGGGGCCTGGACGTGTCGCCCCCCAAAATCTGGAGAAGTCGGCATGACTTCGAGCCTATCCGCGCTCGATTCGGCGATCGCGCTCACCTTCGACGACGTCTTGTTGGTCCCAGGCCCTTCCGATGTGATGCCGGGGCAGACCGACGTCTCCACGCAGCTGACCAAAAGCGTTCGCCTTAATATTCCACTTCTGTCATCGGCAATGGACACGGTCACCGAAGCGCGTCTCGCGATAGCCATGGCACAGGAGGGGGGGATTGGCGTTCTTCACCGCAACCTCTCCATAGAAGAGCAGGCGCGTCACGTGGCGCAGGTGAAGCGCTACGAGAGCGGCATCGTTCTTGATCCCGTGACGATCGCCCCGACGAAGTCCCTACGCGAAGCGCTCAAGCTGATGGCCGAGAAGGGCGTCACCGGTGTGCCTGTCGTGGACAGCGGAAGGGAAGCTGCGGACGGTAGCGCTGGCAAGGGCAAGCTCGTTGGTATCCTGACCAACCGCGACGTGCGTTTCGCGAGTGACCTGGAGCGCCCGGTATCCGAATTCATGACGAAAGATGGTCTGGTGACCGTCAAACGCAACGTGTCGCCGGTTGAAGCCAAAAAACTCCTTCATAAGAATCGGATCGAGAAGCTTATCGTCGTCGACGATGACCGCAATTGCATTGGCCTGATCACAGTCAAGGACATCGAAAAGGCTGCAAAGCATCCAAACGCGTCGAAGGACGCGCAGGGCCGCCTTCGCGTCGCGGCTGCCACGACAGTCGGCGAAGACGGTTTCGAGCGGACAGAGCGTCTCATCACCGCCGGTTGCGATGTCATTGTCGTCGATACGGCACACGGGCATTCCGCCAAGGTGATTGAAGCGGTCGCCCGCATCAAACGCCAATCCAATAGTGTCCAGGTTATCGCTGGCAACGTGGCGACCGCGGACGCCACGAAAGCTTTGATCGAAGCAGGCGCCGACGCCGTCAAAGTCGGGATTGGTCCGGGCTCGATTTGCACGACCCGCATCGTTGCCGGCGTAGGCGTTCCTCAGCTCACCGCAGTCATGGAATGCGCCAAGGAAGCGTCGCGGCACGGCGTCCCCGTAATTGCCGATGGCGGCATCCGCTTTTCGGGCGACATCGCCAAGGCGGTCGCCGCTGGTGCATCCTGCGTGATGATCGGCTCGCTGCTGGCGGGCACCGACGAAGCACCGGGTGAAACCTATCTTTATCAAGGACGCACCTACAAGTCTTATCGCGGCATGGGTTCCGTCGGCGCAATGGCTCGCGGATCTGCCGATCGCTATTTCCAGGCGGAGGTTCGCGATACGCTGAAACTCGTGCCGGAAGGCATCGAGGGCCAGGTTCCCTACAAGGGACCGATGGAAGCCGTCGTCCACCAGCTTGTTGGCGGGTTGCGGGCGGGAATGGGATACTTGGGCGCCAAAACAATTCCTGAATTGCAGAAGCGCGCTAAGTTCGTGCGCGTCTCGCCAGCCGGCATTCAGGAGAGCCACGCTCACGGCGTGATGATCACGCGCGAAAGTCCGAACTATCCCGGCGTGGGCCGATAGTTTTGCCTTCCGAATTCAGCCAAACCGAGGGCCCCCGTCATGACGGTCACTGATTTCCTGTTGCCTGTCTTCGTCCAGGTCTTCCTCATCTTCGTCGTGATGGTGCTGATGGGACGCGCGAGAGTCGCCAGCGTCTCGCGAGGCGAGGTGAAGATCGAAGACATCGCGCTCGATAATCGCAACTACACGCCGCGCGCTCGCCAGTTTGCGAACAACTTCAGCAATCAGTTTGAGATGCCGATGCTGTTCTTCGTGTTGATCGCCTTCATCTTGATCACACGTGTATTTGGCACGCCCCTGCTCGTTCTGGCATGGATCTTTGTTCTCTCGCGAATTGCCCACGCCTTTGTTCACGTGACGAGCAACAACGTGATGTGGCGCATGGCTGCTTTCTCGCTCGCCGCCCTGGTCCTCTTCATTATGTGGCTGATCTTCGCCATTCAAATTCTGACGGCTGCCTAGAGCAATGAAAGCCGGCGCTCGCATAGCGGCGGCGATCGAAGTATTGGAAGCAATCCTTCATCGCTATCAGCCAATCTCCATCGCTCTTACGGATTGGGGCAAGGCGCATCGGTTTGCGGGCTCCGGCGACCGGAACGCGATCGGCGGCCTCGTGTATGATGCTATGCGCCGCCGCGCATCGATCGTTTGGGCTATGGGTGAGGACTCGCCGAGAGCTCTGGCGCTGGGTGCCGCCGCGTCGGCACTTGGTATAACTGCCGAGTCCGTGGCAACGGCATGCGATGGTACCGACCATGCGCCGCCGCCGCTCTCGCCGGCCGAGCAGGCGGGTCTGACACGCTCGCTGTCTGATGCGCCGGAGCACATTCAAGCGGACATCCCCGAATGGCTCTGGCCGTCATTCTCGAGCCAATTCGGCACCGATGCAATTGCGGAGGGCCAGGCGATGGCGCGTCGGGCGCCAGCTGACCTTCGCGTCAATACGCTGAAGTCAACACCCGAGAAGGTTCTGAAAGCCCTTGCCGGGTTTGGGGCTGAACCGTGTGCTCTGTCGCCGATCGGCGTCCGAATTGCGCCGCCGACAGGCGCGCAGCGGACGCCCAACCTTCAGGCCGAAGCCGCCTTCCAGGCGGGCTGGTTCGAAATCCAGGATGAGGGGTCCCAGTTGGCTGCGCTGCTTGCGGGGGCTGGCCCGCGCAAGCAAGTGCTTGACCTTTGTGCGGGCGCCGGAGGCAAGACCCTGGCGCTGGCGGCAGGAATGCAAAACACCGGACAGATCTACGCGTATGACGCTGATCGCAATCAGCTGAAGCCGATCTTCGAGCGAATCAAGCGCGCCGGTGTTCGCAATGTTCA
Organism: Hyphomicrobium sp.; assembly: GCF_003987855.1. Taxonomy (GTDB): domain Bacteria; phylum Pseudomonadota; class Alphaproteobacteria; order Rhizobiales; family Hyphomicrobiaceae; genus Hyphomicrobium_B. The sequence goes on along the minus strand of NZ_RXIZ01000014.1, from coordinate 42,406 downwards.
GGTCATGCGCGCGGGAGATGAAGTCGCGGTAGACACCCTCGGTCCCCGCTTTGACGTCGTCTTGGCAGACGCCCCCTGCACTGGGACCGGAACCTGGCGGAGGCGTCCCGATGCAAAATGGAAGCTCAAGTCTGAAGCTTTGAAAGCGCGCGCGGCTGAGCAGCAATCTGTTCTGCGCCGCGCCGCCAGCCTCGTGAAGCCGGGCGGCCGTCTCCTGTATGTCACCTGCTCGATCCTTCCGGAGGAAAATACCGGCCAGATCGAATGGTTTTTGCAAAAGAATCCGGACTTTTCGATCGTCCCAACCGCGCGGGTCTGGCGCGAAGCGTTCGCGACCGAAGCTCCGCCTTCCGCGGACGGCCGCGAAGACACCCTCCTGCTGACGCCCCATCGCCATGGCACGGACGGCTTCTTCATCGCCGCCCTCCAGCGTAAGAACTGATCATTCATTCTGTGGATGAGAAGTAGGGACGGTGTCATGAACGCCTGCTCTTGATCCGCCTACGAACTCTCCTGCGGAAGACGCCTGCCCATCGTTACGCTCTGACATAAAATGTGAGCAGTGGGCTTTCCCCAGCTTGCCCACTTTTGGCCGTTGACATCAGGCTCCATAAAACTATCTCATCAAGCGTTTGCTGCTGGCTCGCGGCAAATCGAGGGACGGGCATCGGGTGCGTGTATTGCACTCTAGCTACGCCCCCGCTCGTGAGGCCAATTGAGGTCAATGAATGAGCGGTAGGCCCCACTCCTTCCTCTCCCCCAAATGCGAAGTTCGTCCGACACCAGACCGCGGCGGTCATACCGTCGTTGCCCGAGAGGCTATCGCGAAAGGCGAACTCATCGTGGTCTGGAGCGGGACGCTCGTCACGGGCGAGGAATTGAATGAAATGCCTTCCACCGTGAAGCGTTATTCGCTTCAGGTCGAAGAGAACCAGTATCTGGTCTCACTCTCCGATTGTGAGCCGCCGGATTACGTCAATCACTGCTGTGATCCGAACTCCGGCTTGTCAGGCCAAATCACCCTCGTGGCTATGCGCGAGATCGCGCCCGGAGAAGAGATCACCTACGATTACGCGATGAGTGACGGTTCGCCCTATGACGAGTTTGCCTGCTCGTGCGGCTCGCGGCACTGTCGTGGTCACGTCTCCGGACAGGACTGGATGCGGACTGATCTCTGGCGGCGATATGCGGGATATTTCTCGCCGTATCTGCAACGGCGCATTCTGGCTATGCAGGCGCTCCGAAGTCTCGCGGCAAAGCGGCGGAGAAGCCTTTCCAAGCCGGAGAACCAAACGGCAATCGTACCTGGCGAGTAACCCGAAGCTCGAGCTATTTCGTCCCGCCGAGCTTGCGGTCCACGTGAGCGTCGAAGGTCCGGTAGTCGCAGGTCATCTCTTCGCCTGCACGAATATCCCGCGTGGCCACATCGTACCCCTCGATGGCGCCTGATTCATGGACGCCCTCGGTGTTCGGGTCATCCGCGTGGTTCATGAAGCGGGCGTTGTCTGCGCAAAGGACGAACTGCCCGCTGTCCGCGTGCAGATAGACGTGGTCGAGGAGATTTTCGCGTGCGCCGTCGGGAAGACGTGCGATTTCCTCTTGAGACAGCAGCCGGTCGAATTCCGGCATAAACCGCCACGTCACGGTGCCTTGGGGTATATCCTCGGCCGCAAAAAGACCGATGCCCGCTATGGCGCTTGGTGCGAGCCGGGTCTTGACCATGAGCATGAAACGGGGTCCTTCGATAAGCCAGCTTCGACACGAAGCGCATGCGATCGGCGGACTCTCTACCTGGCGCGATCGAAATTGGGAGTACGGATTTGCGAAACCTCGGAACTTTTTTGGTGTTCGCGGCCCTCGTCGCAATGGCAGCATCAACCGGCGCACGTTTCATGCCGGGCGAATGGTACGCCGGATTGAACAAGCCGTCATGGACGCCACCCAATTGGGCATTCCCTGTAGCGTGGACGATCCTGTACGTAATGATCGCGATCGCGGGATGGCTCGCTTGGCGCACCGGCGGATTGTCGGGGGCTGTTGTAATCTGGGGCATCGGTCTCGTTTTTAATGCCCTTTGGTCTTATCTCATGTTCGGCCGCCACGACATCTTCCTGGCTCTGGTCGACCTATGCGCCCTGTGGCTTGCCGTCGTGGCTTTCATGATCGCCGCCTGGCCCTTGGACACCCGAGCAACTTACCTGTTTCTGCCCTATCTCGCCTGGGTAACGTTTGCGGGTGTGCTGAATTTCGCAGTCTGGAGGATGAACTAAGCCCGTTTCCCTCAACCTGCGGCTTTAGCGCTTTGCCAGCCTACGCCGCTTCCGTGACGGCAGGGACGTTGCGACGTGACGCGACTTCGCGTAGGGGATGGCCTTGAAGAAAGGGCCATCTACGCTTTGACCGAATCCGTTCTCATCATCGATTTTGGCAGCCAGGTAACCCAGCTAATCGCACGGCGCGTGCGGGAGGCGGGCGTCTATTCTGAAATCCACCCCTTCCAGAATGCCGCCGAAGCATTTCGAAAGCTGAAGCCAAAGGCCGTCATCCTTTCCGGTGGACCAGCGTCCGTTACCGAAGATGGTTCTCCTCGTGCGCCGGACGCCGTTTTCGACGCCGGCATACCTGTGCTGGGCATTTGCTACGGCCAGCAGACAATGGCCGAGCAGCTCGGCGGCAAAGTCGAAAGCGGCCACGACCGCGAGTTCGGTCGCGCATTCCTTTCTATTGCGACACAAAGCCCGCTATTCGAAGGCGTCTGGTCGCCGGGTGAGCGCTATCAGGTTTGGATGAGCCACGGCGACCGCGTCACCCGCCTCCCCGAGGGCTTCGAAGTGATCGGGACGAGCGACAATGCTCCGTACGCAGCGGTGGCGGACGAGAAGCGCGGCTTCTACGCCGTCCAGTTCCATCCCGAAGTCGTCCATACTCCGGATGGCGCGAAGTTGATCGCGAATTTCGTCCATAACATCGCCGGCCTCAAGTCGGACTGGACGATGTCGGCCTATCGCCGCGAAATGATTGCCAAGATCCAGAAGCAAGTAGGGACGGGCCGTGTGATCTGCGGCCTCTCAGGCGGTGTCGACAGCGCCGTCGCAGCTGTCTTGATCCATGAGGCGATCGGCGACCAGCTCACTTGCGTGTTCGTCGATCATGGCTTGATGCGGCTCGGCGAGGCGAACGAGGTCGTCGGTCTCTTCCGCGATCACTACAACATCCCGCTCGTGCACGTCGACGCCTCTGAGCAGTTCCTGAATGCGCTCGCAGGCGTTTCGGACCCCGAAACCAAGCGCAAGACGATCGGCAAGCATTTCATCGATGTGTTCGAAGCCGAAGCCAAGAAGATCGGCGGAGCTGAATTTCTCGCGCAAGGAACATTGTACCCCGATGTCATCGAAAGCGTCTCTTTCACCGGCGGTCCGTCTGTCACCATCAAATCGCACCACAACGTCGGCGGTTTGCCCGAGCGCATGAACATGAAGCTCGTTGAGCCGCTGCGCGAACTCTTCAAGGATGAGGTGAGGGCGCTCGGACGCGAACTCGGCCTGCCAGAGGCATTTGTCGGCCGGCATCCGTTCCCGGGTCCGGGGCTCGCAATCCGCATTCCCGGCGAGATCACGCGCGAGAAGCTCGACATCCTACGCAAGGCAGATGCCGTGTACCTGGACGAGATCCGCCGCGCTGGGCTCTACGACGCGATCTGGCAGGCATTCGCGGTTCTTCTGCCGGTGCGCACCGTCGGAGTAATGGGCGATGGCCGCACGTATGACCATGTCCTCGGCTTGCGTGCCGTAACCTCGGTCGACGGTATGACCGCCGACTTCTTCCACTTCGACATGGCTTTCCTCGGACGCGTCGCGACCCGCATCATCAACGAGGTTCGCGGTGTGAATCGTGTCGTCTACGACGTTACGTCCAAGCCGCCCGGCACCATCGAGTGGGAGTAGCGCGGGACAACGCCTCGCCTAGAACGCGACGGTTTCGCTCCACCGCCCTCGCGCTGCTCGTGCTCGCCGGCTGCGTCAATTACTTCGATCGTGCCGCACTCGCGGTGGGCAATCCGGAAATCCGCGCGGAACTAAACCTATCCTACAGCGAGATGGGACTGTTGCTGTCGGCGTTCGCGTGGAGTTACGGCCTCGCACAGATCCCGGCGGGCGTTTTGGTCGATCGCTTCGGCCCGCGGCGCGCGCTGGGCGGCGGCATGGTGCTGTGGTCACTGGCCCAGCTTGTCGGCGGGGTCGTCCACTCGCTTCCGCAGTTCCTAGCTGCTCGCGTCGCGCTGGGATTGGGCGAGTCGCCAATGTACATAGGCGGCACGCGTGTCTGCGCGGATTGGTACCCGTTGAAAGGCCGAGCACTCCCGATCGCGATATTCAACTCCTCATCGGCGTTGGCGCCCGCACTTGCCCCGCCAATTCTCACCCTCTTGATGCTGGCACACGGATGGCGTGTCATGTTCATCATCGCCGGCCTCGCGGGCTTCGTAGTCGCGGCGCTCTGGATGCTCCTTTATCGCTCCCCAAGCGACGCACTCATTCCCGTTGCCGATCTCGACGAGATACATCGTGACGACGGTGCGCCGATCGCGCACGCCGGATGGAAACAGGTTCGGTGGCTCCTAGGTTTCCCGACGACCTGGGGTATGTTTCTGGGCTTCTTCGGCGTTGTTTATGTCTCGTGGCTGTACGCGACGTGGTTGCCGGGATACCTGGAGATCGCCAGGCATCAATCGATAGCCAGCGCTGGCATCTGGTCGGCAATACCGCTGGCGGCCGGCTTCTTCGGTGCCCTCGGAGGAGGAGTGATCTCGGACCGGCTAGGACGCTTTGGAACGATGGACGCGGCCGCCACCTGCCGGCTACCCGTGATCGTGGGACTCGTCGTGGCGGGTCTCGCCACCATCAGCGCTGTCTATGTCGAGAACCTGCCCGCCGCGATCGCGCTGATGTCGCTGGGCCTCTTTGCGGCCAACGTTGCTTCGAGCTGCGGCTGGGCGCTCGCCGCCGTCATCGCGCCGGTGAATTCTGTGGCGACGCTCGAAGCAATTCAAAACGTGGGCGGTTCTATCGGAGGCGCCCTCGCGCCCTATTTGAGCGGCGCACTTCTCCAGCACACAAACTCCTTCGTTCCCGCTTTTGCCCTGGCAGGGACGATCGCCTTCATCTGTGCCCTCATTTATTGGGTCGGCACCCGAAACAAAATCTCAGAGGCCGACTAGGCGCCGGCGGATCGAGAGATCGCCCGGATCGCGAATGGGCGATCTCCCCAAGGGTTCACCAGCCGTATCGGCATGCCTCATATTTGTACTTCCAAAAATAATCGCCGGTGAAGATCCACCGGTCATAAATATCACCGCAGCCAACGCCCGCGGACGCAATGATCACACCCAATCGCGGATGATGACGGAAAAGATGGTTTGGCATCGACATGCCGCTGTGCATGTTCATGCTGTGCAGGGCCGGCCCACTGTGCATGTGCATGCCTCCAGCGTTGGCGCACGACATCGTCGCGGCAGTTACAAAAGTGAGCGCAGCGACCGCTGCAAAAGCATTTTTGAGCATAGGTTTGGTTCTCCGATGATGCGGCCAAGCAGATCGATGGCCTCGCTGAACGCGGCATGCGCTCAGAGTCGGAAAACTGGCATTCAACTGACCTTTGCGGCTGTTCCTACCGAAACAAAGCGCAGTGCTTATGCTGAACAATCGGAACGCGAGCTGAATATCTCAGCAACTTCTGCGCCCGTGGCAGTGCGCGAAAGCGCGTAGAAATCAGCATCCCTTTGTAGCGCCAATTCAAGTTCGCGCTGAAACGCCATCCGATCGAGCTCGATCGTACCGAATTGCCGAAGATGGTCTGTGACGAACTGCGTATCCAGAAGCGTAAAGCCACCGCGGATCAAGCGCGCGGCGAGATGCACCAACGCAATCTTGGATGCATCCCGTTCCGTCGAAAACATACTCTCGCCGAAGAACGCACTCTTCAGAGCGACTCCGTAAAGACCGCCGACCATCTCGTCTCCGCTCCAGACTTCGACGGTGTGGCAGGCCCCTAGCTCGAAGAGCTCGCGATAGAGCGCGCGGATCCGGCTGTTGATCCATGTCGACATGCGGCCTGCCCGAGGAGCGGCGCAGCCGTCAATGACGCCTTCGTAATCCGTGTCGATCTTCACCTCGAACGGAGTGGTGCGCACCGTGCGCAGGAGCCGCTTGGGAATGTGCAGCTTATCGAGCGGCAGGACCCCGCGCTGCTGAGGCTCGATCCAGTAGAGCGCAGGATCGTCCGCGCTTTCGGCCATCGGAAATATACCGCAGCTGTAGGCCTTCAACAGGACCTGCGGCGTAATTTCAAACATCGGGTCGTCGCGCGACGCCATGCTGCCACTTGCCAAGCGAATTCTCGGACGCGCGCGGAACATGTCGCGCAGAGGCAAAGCTTACTTCATCCCTAGATATTTTTCGAGCCAGTGAATGTCGTAGACACCATTGAGGATATCAGGTTCTTTCACGAGATCTTGAAACAATGGGATCGTAGTTTCGATCCCATCAATCACGAACTCGTTGAGAGCACGGCGAAGGCGCATCAGTGCATCGTTGCGGGTTTTACCCGAGACGATGAGCTTCCCGATCAGGCTGTCGTAATATGGCGGAATTCGGTAGCCCTGATAGACGCCGCTGTCGACGCGAACGCCCAGACCACCCGGCGGATGCCAGTACGTGATCTGGCCCGGGGACGGCCGGAAATCCTTCGGGTTCTCAGCATTGATGCGGCACTCGATGGCATGGCCTTTGAGCTCGATCTCATCCTGAGTGAAGCTCAGCGGCAGGCCCGCAGCGACCCGGATCTGCTCGAGCACGAGATCGGTTCCGGTGACCATTTCCGTAACGGGGTGCTCCACCTGGAGTCGGGTGTTCATCTCAATGAAGTAGAACTGCCCGTCCTCGAACAGGAACTCGACAGTGCCGGCGCCGCGATATTTTAGCTTGCGCATCGCCTCAGCAACCGTCGCGCCGATCCGCTCACGCTGGGCCGCATTGAGAGCCGGGGACGGGCTTTCCTCGAGCACCTTCTGATGTCGCCGCTGCAGCGAGCAGTCGCGCTCGCCCAGATGCACGGCGTTGCCCTTGCCGTCGCCGAACACCTGGATTTCGATGTGGCGCGGCTTCTGCAGATATTTTTCGATGTAAACGGAATCGTCGTTAAAGGCGGCTTTCGCCTCGGACCGGGCAGTCGCGAGAGCGACGCCGAGATCAGCGGCGGTCAAGGCTACTTTCATGCCGCGGCCGCCGCCGCCGGCGGCAGCTTTGATCAGCACCGGAAAGCCCATTTCCTTGGCGACTTTCATCGCTTCGGTTTCGCTGGTCACGGCGCCTGCAGAACCTGGAACAACGGGGATGCCGAGCTTCTTGGCCGTTTCCTTGGCTTCGATCTTGTCGCCCATGATCCGGATGTGCTCGGAAGTCGGGCCGATGAACGTGATTTTGTGCTCTTCAAGGATCTCAGCGAAGCGGGCGTTTTCAGAAAGAAAGCCGTAGCCCGGGTGGACCGCGTCGGCGCCTGTGATTTCGCACGCAGTCACGAGTGCCGGAATATTGAGATAGCTTTCGCGCGCAGGAGGCGGTCCGATGCAGACGCTTTCGTCTGCAAGACGCACATGCATGGCATCCGCGTCCGCCGTCGAATGCACGGCCACCGTGGCGATCCCGAGTTCCCGGCATGCGCGCTGGACGCGTAGCGCGATTTCCCCTCGGTTGGCGATCAGGATTTTGTCGAACATTTTTACTCCAGGCGCCTTGCCGCCGCTCGGGGGCGCACTATTCGATGATGATCAGCGGTTCGCCGTATTCGACCGGCTGTGCGTTTTCGACAAGGATCGCCTTGACCGTGCCGGAGCGGGGAGCCGGGATCTGATTCATCGTCTTCATGGCTTCGATGATCAGAAGGGTGTCGCCTTGGTTGACCTTGCTGCCGACCTCGCAGAAGGCGGCCGCACCGGGTTCAGGAGAACGATACGCCGTTCCCACCATCGGCGATTTGACCGCGCCGGGGTGCTTAGACAGATCACCCGGAGATGCGGCCGATTTTACTTCGTTTGGCGTTGAAGCAGCGCTCGGCACCGGCGCCGCCAAATAGGCCTGTGGAGCGGCAGCGCTAATGGAAATCTTTTTGGCGACCCGGATCTTGAGGCCGCTTTTCTCAATCTCGATTTCAGTCAGACCCGTATCGTTGAGGAGCTCTGCGAGCTCGCGGATCATCTGACCTTCGGCGCTGCCCATTTTCGGCGCTTGGTCTTTTGCGGTCATCAGTGCCGTGTCCTCGATATATGTTGCGTGCGTCTTATAGCGAGAGCGTTGAGCGGAGCCTCACGCCTTCCTCACCGATTTATTGAGAATGTCTGCCATCGCCTCGACGGCGAGTTCATAACCTTTCGCGCCAAGTCCGCAGATTACTCCAGTCGCGGCGAGCGAAATGTAGGAATGCTGCCTAAATTCGTCGCGACGGAAGATATTCGACAGGTGAACCTCGACCACCGGCAGACTGACGGCCTGCAGCGCATCGAGGATGGCAACGGACGTGTGCGTATAGCCGCCCGCGTTAATGATGATGCCCTTCGCGCGGCCCCGGGCCTCTTGTACCCAGTTTACAATCTCACCCTCGATGTTCGACTGTCGGAATTCGATGTTAAGGCCGCTGCGGGCGGCGGCCTTCTCGGTGCGCAGTCGTAAATCGTCGAGCGTCTCCGAACCATAGATTTCGGGCTCGCGAACGCCGAGCATGTTGAGATTCGGACCATTGAGTACGTAGACGAGGGCAGTCATTTCTGGAGGCCGTTGAGGCGCCGGGCGATAACCCAAGCGGTTGTGAAGGCCCAGGGTCTATCAGCTTTCTCGGAATGCGCAAAGTGCGCGGTGTTGGCCGCGCACCTCAGTGTGGTATCTCTGCTAAATATCTGATCGGCAAAGATTTGTTGACATCCTAGCAGATGTTGCACCCGGTCTTCCGATAGCCGGACACCAAACCCTCGAGCTGGTCATGAAGATCGTCCGGGGCTCCCGGGATCGCCTTATCGCCCACGAGGAAGTGGGGCGTGCCATTGACGCCGAGCTGCTTGGCAAGCTGCAGATCCGCCTGCAATTCATTTTTGACCGAGTCGCTGGCCATGTCGGCTTTGACCTTGTTCATGTCGAGCCCGAGAGACTCAGCGACCTTTAGTGCCGATGCTTCGTTCGCCTGACCCTTCGAACCGAGCATGGCCTGGTGGAATTCCCAGTACTTGCCCTGGCGTTTCGCGGCCAATGCAACGCGCGCGGCTTCCTCCGAGCCTTTCGCAAGGATGGGGAGTTCCTTGAAAACGAAGCGCACCTTCTTGTCGTCGTGGATCAGCCTCTGGACTTCCGGCAACCCGCGTTTGCAATAGCCGCAATTGTAATCGAAGAACTCTACAACCGTGACGTCGCCGTTAGGATCACCTGCCACCGAGGAGTCTGCGGCGCGGTAGATGGTCTTGGCGTTGGTCGCCATGAATGCCTTCAGCTTGGCGTCCTGGTCTTTTTGGGACTTCTCGTCGAGCGCGCTTTGCACTTCGAACATGATCTCGGGGTTCTTGATCAGGTAATCTTTGATGATCTCCCCAAGGGCTTTTTTCTGCTCATCGGTAAAGGCGGTTCCGCCTGCTGTTGGCGCTACCGTATCTGCCCGGGCCGGCCCGAAGGCGAGATAGGACGCGCCGGCCACGGTAAAGCAGGCAAGGGTGAGCGCCAGAAGCGAGAACGCTTTCCGCGATGTCAGTGGCGAACGCGCGCCGTTGGCCGGATTGCTTTTCAGGGTCATGGATGTGTCTCGCTTTGTACCGTTACGTTGGCCGCTTACGTCTGCGGCTTATAGTTGATGATGTCATCGTTTTTCAGCCACTCGGGAGAGCCGGACCGAAGTTTTAGCTGAGCCCGTTTGGCGAAGATCTGCGCCTGTTTTATGTTGCCTTCATAAAAGAAGGCCTGCGCGGTCATGGCGTCGGCTTCGGGGCCTCTCCCCTGCTTGTAATAGATGTTTGCCAGCAGTCTATACGCATGGCCGTTCTCGGCATCCTCCACGAGCGACTTGCGCAGCTGGTCTATGGCTTCCTTTTGAGCGTCGGCGGAATCGATATTCTGGACCGCAGTCGCGAGTTCGACTCGGATCAGCGGACTGTTGGGAGCAAGCTTTAAGGCCTGACGCAAGCTCGGCACCGCCGCCGCCATTTTCCCAGACCGCATCAGGAAATCTGCCTTGAGTTCGTAGAAGTAGGGGTAGGACGGGTTCTCACGGATCATGGCGTCGGCATCTTGCACGGCAGCCTCGAGGGCCCCACCGCCACCGCGGAAGAATTTCGCTATCGCGCGCGCGTAGCGTGCAGGCAAGGTCGTGTTGGAATCGGGGTACCGGTTGAATACGGCGGACGGCGTTTCGAGATAGCCGGAGAGCTTCGCCCGCATAAGGTCATGACGAAGCTGCAGGGAAGCCGGGTCTTTCTGTTCGAAGTATGGGCTGGTCGTCACAAGTTGGTTCAACCGGGCCAACCGCTCTGCTGACAAGGGATGAGAACGCACAAACGGATCCTGAAACTGGTCCGACAGATACTCCTGCTCCTTGAAGCGCTGGAATGTGTCGAGCATCCCTTTGCCCGATTGCTTCGTCGCGGTGAGATATTTGATGCCCGCTTGGTCTGCCGCGGATTCCTGCGATCGCCGCTCGGCCAGCAATCCCTTCATGATGACGCTGCTGCCACCCTGCATGATTGCAGCGCCGCCTTGCATGGTATCCCGCCCGGAGTCACCACCTTGCACGCCGCCAGCGACCATCGCACCGAGACCGAGCACTTGCGTAAGTAAAGCGCGCGTTTGGTCCTTTGCGATGCGCGCCCTTAGCGCTGCCATATGCCCACCGGCGATGTGCCCGCTTTCATGGGCGATCACGCCGATGACTTCATTCGGCGTATTGGCCTGCATCAGTGTGCCGGTGTTTACAAAGACATTCGCGCCGTCGAGGACGAACGCGTTGAACGCGTCATTGTTGATGATGCGGACGGTAACCCGGCCGCCACCGAACCCTGCGGCTTGGAAGATCGGCCGCGAATAATCTTGCAGCAGAGATTCAATCTCAGCGTCACGAATGAGGGGCAGCCCTTGGGCACTCGCGGCGCCAACGACAAACTGCGCCAAGAGGAGGGTCCCACCCGCCGGCAAAAACAAGCGTCTGGCGATTGAAAGCGCCGAAAACGTCTTCCGAATTATCGGCATTTCGCTGTGCCCTGATCTCGATAAGCGCTTCGAGACGCTACGCACGGTCAAGGTATGCGCCAAGCCCGTTTGGGTCAAACCCGATGCAACGAGAGGATAGGAACATTCACCACTTTGGGGCGCCACCATGGCGGTGCGTCGCGCGCCCCAAACCAAGATGAAGAAGGATCATCCCGAGACGGGGCGCGCAGCTTTAAGAAGAACCGAAGTACCCGGGCTTCGGTCCTTCATCATCACTCGCCGCCGAACTTACGCTGCCACCACCCTTTGCGCTGGGGAGGGGCCTGCGCCTCGCCATCCGCCGCCGCTTCTTGGCCGGGCCGTAGGACGACCCGCTCAACGCGTGGCTCGCTCGAGCCAACCTCGTGACGGCGGCGGCTCTGCGCTGGCGGCGCTTTCTCTTCTGCGGTGATCGACGGCTCGGAAGCTGGTTGGGCGGGCTGCTTTTGATAGTCGTCGGCTTTCACCGCGATTTCAACTTGCTCGGCGCTTTCCATCGCTGCTGGAACGTCCCAGATACGCTGCCGCGTTGGCTTCTCCGCCTTCCGAACTTCAGGCGCGATGTCCTCGGGCGCACGCGCATCTGCAACATGCTCGCCGTTTACCCGCGCGCTCTGCTGGTGCGGTTCGTCCTGCTCGGACTCGGTATCTCGGTTCTCGCCATCCCGCTCTTCATCGCCCTCACCACCTTCCGCATGTACGGAGGAGCCTTCGCGATTACGATCACGGCCGCGGCGGCCGCCACGACGGCCACGTCTACGGCGCCGGGAAGGTCTTTCCTCGCTGCCGTTGGCGTCGCTGCGCTCGCCGTCAAAATTCGCGTCGTCGCCCGCAGCCTGCTCGCCGTTTTCCTCTTCCTCCGACACACCGCCTTCCGGCTCATCCTCACTACCATGAGCCTCAGAGAACTGGGTGTCGTCGCTGCGAGCTTCAGAGCCGAAACGTTCGCGGCCTTCTCCCCGATCTCGTCCGCCGCGGCCACGGCGCCGGCGACGCCGGCCCCTCCGTGCACCGTTGTCGTCCCCTTCGCCACGGCCATGCTCGCGGTTGCCGCCGCCTTCCTCATCATCGCCATTGGAGAGGGTCTCGATTTCGCCGCCCTCAAACGCGGGTGCTTCCTCTTCGCTGTCGAAGCCCCAGTCCATGTTGACCGCGGCACGTTCGACACGTCGCGCAGGCAACGCAGCCCCGCCGCGTTCGATCGTGAAGTTCGCACCCTGTATGCGATCGCTACCGAGCACCGTCACGGCGAACCCGTGGCGGCTTTCCATGTCGGTGACGTACGCACGCTTGCTATTGAGAATGTAAAGCGCAACCGCTGGCGTCGTGGTGGCGGTCAGCGAACCCGAGGCGCCTGCCGTGATGGCATCTTCGAGACCGCGCAGCACAGCAAGCGCAATGCTCTCGGTCGACCGAATGATACCGGTTCCCTGGCAGTGCGGACACTGTGACGTGGAGCCTTCGAGAACGCCCGTGCGCAGGCGCTGACGAGACATTTCCATGAGCCCGAAGTGGGAAATGCGTCCGAGCTGGATCCGCGCCCGGTCGAAACGCAGCGCATCTTTCAGCCGCCGTTCGACGGCCCGATTGTTGCGCTTCTCCTCCATGTCGATGAAATCGATCACGATGAGGCCGGCAAGGTCGCGAAGCTTCAGCTGACGCGCGATTTCATCGGCTGCTTCAAGGTTTGTAGCGAGAGCAGTTTCCTCGATGGAGAATTCTCGTGTCGACTTGCCCGAGTTGACGTCGATGGCAACCAGAGCTTCCGTTTGGTTGATCACGATGTAGCCGCCGGACCGCAAGGTGACCTGCGGCTGGAACATCGCATTGAGCTGGCGCTCGACGCCGTAGCGCGTGAAGAGCGGAGTTGGATCTCGATAAGCCACCACGTTTTTCGCGTGGCTGGGCATGAGCATCTTCATGAAGTCGGCAGCTTCTTGATGCCCGGCTTCGCCCGCAACGACGATCTCTTCGACGTCTTTGTTATAAAGGTCGCGGATCGAACGCTTGATGAGATCGCCTTCCTCATAAACAAGGCTCGGCGCCGTTGACTGAAGCGTGAGTTCGCGCACGCTTTCCCAGAGCCGGAGAAGATATTCGAAGTCGCGCTTGATCTCCTGCTTGGTCCGCGCAGCGCCTGCCGTGCGGATGATGAGGCCCATGCCCTCCGGAACCTCGAGCTCCTGCGCAATGGCCTTCAACCGGCGGCGATCCTGCGGATTGGTAATCTTCCGTGAAATTCCGCCGCCGCGCGCCGTATTCGGCATGAGGACCGTGTAGCGACCGGCGAGCGACAGATAGGTCGTGAGCGCCGCGCCCTTGTTGCCGCGCTCTTCCTTGACGACCTGAACCAGAATGATCTGCCGCCGCTTGATGACTTCCTGGATCTTATAGCTACGTGGACGGCGGCGAGGGCGGGAAGGCGCCTCCTCCTGGAACTCGCGGACAGAGCCGTCTTCAGACTCGTGGCCGTGATCGTCGTGAACGTGTGGCTGTTCTGAATTGTCGTGCTCGTGACCGCGTTCGTGCCTTTGATCGCCAGTCTCGTCGCTATCTTGGTCGGCGTCTTCGGTATGTTCTTCGGTCCGGTGCTCAGAGGAATGTTCTGCGACCGATAGGCCTTCCTGGTCTGCGGTGGTGTTTTCCTCTACTTCTGCGTCATCAGCCTCCGCCGGTTCAGAACGTACGTCGTCATCCGGCATAGGCACCGCGACCGCGATCACCTTGACGGGCGCCTCGCCATCTTCGCCGCCGATCTCCTCGATGTGTTCGTCTTCCTCGACATCGACGATATGCGCGGTTTCGCCTTCTTCGTCAGAGCCGTTGTCAGAGAAGTCTTCATCAGAATTCTGATTGGCGTCGCCATCGCTCGCCCCCTCGGGACCCTGGGATCGGCCGGCGTTTCGGCGCGCCAGAGCCTCCGCACGCCTGTCGGCCGCCGCTTCGAGTTCGGCTTCCGCAGCCGCTTCTTCATCGAGCAGAGCCTGCCGATCCGCTACCGGGATCTGATAGTAATCAGGGTGGATTTCGTTGAAGGCCAGAAAGCCGTGCCTGTTGCCGCCGTAATCGACAAAGGCAGCCTGGAGTGACGGCTCAACGCGCGTCACTTTCGCGAGGTAGATATTGCCGCGGAGAAGTTTGCGCGCGGCGCTTTCGAAATCGAATTCCTCTACCCGGCCATTCCGTTGGACCACGACCCGAGTCTCCTCGGGATGCGTGGCATCAATGAGCATCTTCGTATTGGACATTGCTTATTTTCCTTGGCGCGCCGGTGCGGCGGCTCGCATCTCGATCCAGTATCCATGGAACGGACTGCGAACTTCGCGCGGTGGCGCGTTCTTTTGGTTGATTGCGCTGATGGGATGGAAGACCGCGCGGCTCTCTGCACCGGCCCGTTCCCTGCTGTGCGCAAGAGGCACGCGGGAGCGGACAAACGCGACCCGCGGACCAAGGTCCTTTGGGAGCGATATCTGCTGATGCAAGCTGTCGTCATGGCCTATCGTGTATGTTCCAGCTCAGTGTCCACAATGAGGGACGTTGGCCGGGGGAAAAATCTGACGCTCTTCAGCGTCCCGTGGATCAATTATGGCCGCCCAGAAATCCGCACTTCACCCGACTGGCAAACCGGGGCGACCGGCACAAAGTCAAACATTGCCTCAACACGAGCCGCCGGGGGCTGGAGTGCCAAAGCTGCGAAACCTGCCGAGCGACGTGATACTCCCCGTGCGCTTTGCCTCAGGCAGGTGCCATCCGTGCTAACCCAATTACCTGTGAAAGCTGGGCTTCGCCCCGCAGCAGGCCGATCGGGCTTTGCAGGCGCACTCGACGAACGCTACTTAAGCGTGTGTCTCCGGCGCCACCGAATACATTTGAAACTGTACGAGGTCACCCCCGCGCTGGCAAGTGCTATAAAGCCGGTAGGGGACAGACGTCGCAAGGCAACAATGATCCTTTTATATTACGTTTGAAAACAAAGATTTAACGGGTCAAAACTAAACGGCGGGTGAGGGATGAAGGGGGGACTTCGGCAATGGGCCTGCCCTGTGTGCCTTTGCTGAGGGCGCTCACGGCTGTAGCGGCGGCGCTATGCCTGTTGCTCTCGCGGCCGTGTTTGGCTGCGGAAGCACTGGAAACCCATTTAACCGTCACCGGCCGTTCGACGATCTTCGAATTGACCATGAGCGAAGGGGTAACGGCGCAGGTTTTCACATTGGCAAACCCCTATCGAGTTGTCCTCGACCTGCCCGACCTTGTCTTTCGGCTGGATCCGGCAACAGGCAAAAGAGGCGCCGGGCTCGTTTCCCAGTTCAGGTACGGTCAATTCGCCGAGCGCAAGTCGCGCATTGTGATCGACACCAAGGGGCCGGTGAAGATCCACTCGGCCAACATGACGCGGCTCAAGGGGAGTTCCGCCGTCAAACTTGCAATTGCCCTCATGCCGATGGACGCCACCGCGTTTGGTTCAGGCACCGGCGCAGGCACCGAGTCGGCAGCCTTTGAACCTGGAGTGGATGGTGATCCCATTGGAGCCCCCGATGGTCCGCGCAAGCCGCACAGCAGGCCTGTTGTAGTCATAGATCCTGGCCACGGCGGCATCGACCCGGGCGCGATGGGAGCCAATAGCGTTACCGAGAAAACCATCGTTCTCGCGGTCGCCCAGCAACTCAAGCAAGCGTTGGAAAAGGCGGGGCTTTACGACGTCAAGATGACGCGGTCTGAGGACGTTTTCGTCTCGCTCGACAAGCGCCTCAAGTTTTCGCGCGATAGCGGCGCCGACCTGTTCATCTCGCTTCACGCCGATTCCATTGAAGAGAAGACGGCGGCGGACAACATTCGCGGCGCCACGATCTACACGCTCTCAGGCAAAGCATCCGACGAGCAGGCGCGCGTTATGGCCGAAAAGGAGAACGCTTCGGACCTTCTCGCCGGCATCGAGGCTTACGACAAAGGCAATGATGATCAGGTGAAGAACATCCTGATAGACCTGATGAAACGCGAGACGTCGAACTTCTCGGCCGATTTTTCGCAGGTGCTTGCCAAAAGGCTCGGAAAGACCATCGAGATGTCGCGGCTCCCCCGACGTTCGGCGGCGTTCAAAGTCTTGAAGCAGACCGATGCGCCCTCGGTTCTGGTCGAACTCGGTTATATCAGCAACCGAACCGACGAGGAGCAGATGCTGACGCCTGAATGGCAGTCAAAAGTGGCGGGCTCAATCGCCGAAGCGGTGCAAATTTACTTCAATAAGAGAACGGCGGCTCGTCCGTAAGGGACAGGTCTGCCCGCGGACGACGTGCTGCCACAATCCGTGCTAATGTGCGAACGTTCCAGGGGATTGTCATTGCTGCGGCACGGCAATAGACCTAAGCCGCCCTTAGGAAAATTAGCCAGCGACCGACTGACGGAATATCGAATTTGATGCGCGCGCCAACGCTGCCGCCGCCCCAGGCGCCCAGGAGAAGGAAAAAGCGGCGCAGGAGCCTGCTGCTCAATTTTCTTGGGTTCGCCTTCGGCACATTCGTACTTGTTTTCATCGCGGGCTCTGCGGGCGCCGGATTTCTAATCTGGCAGGCATCGCGTGATCTTCCCGATTACGAAAGCCTGTCGAAATACGAACCACCCGTAATGACGCGCATTCATGCGCACGATGGCTCGTTGATCTCGGAGTTCGCGCGCGAGCGCCGCATCTTTGTTCCAATCAACAATGTGCCCAAGCGCGTCATCGGCGCCTTCCTCTCAGCCGAGGATCGGCGCTTCTATGAACATGGCGGCGTCGACCTGCAGGGCGTTGTTCGCGCAGTCTTCACCGCTGTCGAGTCCAAGATCCACGGTTCAAACAGACGTACGCAAGGCGCATCGACGATCACTCAGCAGGTGGCCAAAAACTTCCTGCTAACGAATGAGCGTTCGATTGAGCGCAAGATCAAGGAAGCTATCCTCGCGATCCGCATCGAGGGCGCCTATTCGAAAGATAGGATCCTTGAGCTCTATCTCAACGAGATATTCCTTGGCATGAACTCCTATGGTGTCGGCGCGGCGTCGCTCACCTACTTCAACAAGGAGCTCAAGGATCTCGATATCGAGGAAGCGGCTTATCTCGCCGCGCTTCCGAAGGGGCCGAACAACTACCATCCGTTCCGCCAGAAGGCGAAAGCCACAGAGCGCCGAAATTGGATTATCGGCCAGATGGCGGAGAACGGTTACATCACGAAGGAAGAAGCAGAGGCGGCAAAAAAGAAGCCGCTCACTGTCAATCTTCGTCCCAATACCGTTCACATTGAAACCGCTGAATTTTTTGCCGAGGAGGTGCGCCGCACGCTCCTTGGAAAGTATGGCGAGGACAAGCTCTACGGCGGCGGCCTGTCGGTTCGCACCACGCTTGACCCGCAGCTGCAGCAGTATGCGCGCAAGGCATTGACCGACGGCCTGGTAAAATTCGATCGCCGTCTCGGCTGGCGCGGACCGGTTTCGCGCATCGATATCTCTGGCGATTGGGGCGTCGCACTTGGTAAGCTTGCGAGCCCATCCGACATCGCGCCGTGGCGGTTGGGCGTCGTTCTTGAAACACAGAAGGCCAAAGCCATTATCGGCTTCAAGCCCGCGCGCCAGCAGGATTCCACGCTCGTCAAGGATCGCGAGGCGGTTGAAGTTTCGCTTGATGACATGAAGTGGGCTGCCAAGAAGGCAGGCGGCAAGAAGGTAGACGCAAAGACGACTGCCGACATCCTGAAGCCAGGCGATGTGGTCTACGTCTCGCCGAAGGACCCGGCGAACATTCAGGGCGCATGGTCCTTGATGCAGGTCCCCGAGATCGGCGGCGGTCTCGTGGCAATGGATCCATATACAGGCCGCGTGCTCGCCGTGGCCGGCGGCTTCTCTTATGATCTAAGCCAGTTCGATCGCGTCATTCAGGCGAAGCGCCAGCCAGGTTCATCGTTCAAGCCGTTCGTCTACTCGGCCGCGATCGACAATGGATATAAGCCGACTTCCATCATTCTCGATGCGCCTATCGAGATCGATCAGGGTCCCGGCCTCGATGTTTGGAAGCCCAAGAACTACGAGACCGATGATACAGCCGGTCCCGAGACGCTGCGTTTCGGCATCGAGCATTCGCGAAACCAGATGACTGCTCGCCTCGCGCAAGATCTCGGCATGCCCGTGATCACCGAATACGCGAAGCGTTTTGGAATCTACGACGATCTACTTCCCGTCCTGTCGATGTCGCTGGGCGCCGGTGAGACCACGCTTCTGCGCATGGCGACCGCCTATTGCATGCTGGCCAACGGCGGCAAGGAGGTCACTTCAACTCTTATCGACCGCATTCAGGATCGTTATGGCCGTACGATCTGGCGTCACGATGAGCGCCAGTGCATGGGCTGCATGGCCGACAGGTGGGCAAACCAAACAGAACCTCAGCTCGTGGATAGCCGCCGCCAGGTCATCGATCCTCTTACGGCCTATCAGATGACGCACATCCTGGAAGGTGTGGTTCAGCGCGGCACCGCAAGCGTTCTCAAATCTCTCAACCGTCCGATCGCCGGTAAAACCGGTACCACCAACGAAGAGAAGGACGTTTGGTTCCTTGGCTATACGCCGACCATGGTGGTTGGCGTCTTCGTGGGCTACGACACGCCGAAGCCACTCGGTAAGGGCAACACGGGCGGCGCCGTGGCCGCACCGATCTTTGGGGAATTTATCCAGGACGCTCTCGGGAATACGCCTCCTGCTCCATTTCGTGTTCCACCAGGAATCAAATTCGTTCGCGTGGATTTAAAGACGGGCCTGCGCGCTTCGGCGGACGATCCGAACTCGATCATGGAAGCTTTCAAGCCTGACGAGGAACCAGATGACGCTTACGCGATGATCGGCATCAACGCGACGGCTGACGCCACGCCGCCCCCATCGGCACCACCAGCCGGCGATCGCGTGGCGCGTCCCGCTCCTCCGGCAAGCCGCCCTGACAGCGGTTCACTGTCGCCGAATGGACTTTGGTAGATAGGCGCGCGCCGATTGCCGCGCCGCAAGTCGGGTGCGTTTACACGAGCGCCCGGCCTCACTATACGTCCGCTCCTACTTTTCTCCCGACTGACTTCGCTGGCCGTTGCCGGCTTTGGAGGTTCCCATGCGCGCTGAAGCGCAAAAACTTTCGGACGGCATCAAGGAGGCGTTTGCCCTCCTGAGGAGGTCTCTTTGACTGGGAGACGGCTGAAGACCGTCTCGCCTCGCTGAACGCGAAAGCAGAAGACCCCAATCTCTGGACCGATGCGAAGAACGCGCAAAAGGTCATGCGCCAGCGCAATTCGCTCGAGCGCTCTGTTTCTGAGTTCAAACGTCTCCAGCGCGACTACGAAGATGCGCTGACCCTGATCGAACTCGGCGAGGCCGAAAGCGATGAGGCGAGCGTGCACGAAGGCGAGGCCGCGCTCGAACGAATTGATCATGAAGCCCAACGCCGTTCGATCGACGCCATGCTTTCTGGCGAAGCCGACGCGATGAACACCTACATCGAGGTGCACGCTGGTGCGGGCGGTACCGAAAGCCAGGACTGGGCATCGATGCTCGCACGCATGTACGTGCGCTGGGCGGAACGGCGCGGCTATAAGGTCAAGCTGATCGACGAGAGCGCGGGCGAAGAAGCCGGCATTAAATCGGCGACGTTCGAAATAGAAGGCGAGAACGCGTACGGCTGGCTAAAAACGGAAGCCGGCGTGCATCGCTTGGTGCGCATCTCGCCTTATGATTCTAACGCGCGGCGCCACACGAGCTTCGCATCCGTTACTGTCTATCCCGTGATCGACGACACCATCGACGTCGACGTCAACCCCGGCGACGTCGACATTTCCTACGCGCGTGCATCAGGTGCAGGCGGCCAGCACGTCAACCGGACGGAATCCGCCGTTCGGCTGGTGCACAGGCCTTCCGGCATTGTGATCTTTGCGCAGGAGCAGCGCTCGCAACATCAGAACAAAGATATCGCGTTCAAGCGCCTCAAAGCTCGCCTCTACGAGATGGAATTGAAGAGACGCGAAGAAAAAGCCAGCGCCGAACAAGCTGCAAAGACAGATATCGGCTGGGGCCACCAGATTCGCTCCTACGTCCTCCAGCCTTATCAGCTCGTGAAAGACTTGCGGACCGGCGCGCAGTCAACGAGCCCTGACGACGTCCTCGATGGCGACATAGATCCCTTTATCGAGGCGGCACTGTCGCAACGGATAAAGGGTGGCGGCGAGGCGATGGCCGTGCAGGATCTCGAATAGAGATCAGGCGCCGCCATCGATGCGCGATTTGCCGGAAGTGAAGTGCAGGTCGTCAGTTTCGATCGCGCAAGATCGGCGTGTTGAATGGCGAGGCAGGTTCAGCCGATGTGCTTTGCGAACCGGTGAAGCCGAATCCCGGAGCACCCGGTCCGTTCAGCCAGTTTGTCGTGGCACTGTTCGATCCCGAATCTGGGGTCGTGCCGGCAGAGAAGTTGAAGTTCCCGAAGGGCGACGACGACGGGGTCTGCAACGAGCCGAGCTCGTCGGGCTCCTGATATTTCGCAGACCCATCGGCGTTCACGCCGCCGATCGAAGTCGTCTCAAACGCACTCGCGCCCGATACCAGAGCCGCCGAGAATAAGGCGGCAGCAACGATGGCTCGGCAAAGAGACATGAAAACCTCCGGGACGTCTGACAACGCGCACCATAACATGGTCGGCTAACGCCGATTTGCGGAGCTATCTAGGCGGAATACCACTTTTTTGGCATCTGTGGCATCAACGCATCGCATTGGCAGGCAAGAGAAAACATCTACGCGCTTCGCCACAGCGCCGTCAGTCGGCGTTTGGGCGCCTCTTTGACTGAGGTCGCTTGCGAGCCGTCGCTCGCCTTCGCGTCGAATCGCGCCCGGGCCTCGGCGACCGTGTACTTGTTATCCAACGCCCACCGGCCGAGCGGGGCGAGTATCGAAATGAGCGTCCGCCCGAGATCGGTCAGCTCGTAGTCGACGCGCGGCGGAATGGTTGGATAAACCGTGCGCGTTACGAGCCCGTCGCGCTCCAGGCCCCTCAAGGTGAGTGTGAGCATTCGTTGCGAAATGCCGTCCACCGCCCGGCGGATCTCGTTGAAGCGCATTGGACCGTTCGACAGCAGACCCACCACGTAGACGGTCCACTTATCGCCGATGCGCTGCAGGACATCGGAAACGGCGCGGCAATTCTCGGTTTCACGTTTGATACCGACTTCCAAAAAAGTGCCTCCTTGTGCCGCGTTCGACAGTGAACAATCTAGCGCTGGTCACAAAATGTGACTGGCTGAGGCTCACCTGTCAAATGGTCCGCTCCAGTCTCCGCCCACCGATTGGATGGAGATCCACAAATGAAACTTTTGCATGTTGATTCAAGCATCTTGGGACCCGGCTCGGTAAGCCGGCAGCTCTCGGCTGAAATTGTCGCCGCCGAGCGGCGGCTGCATCCGGACCTCCAAGTGGTTTATCGCGATCTGGCAACTACGCCGGTTGGTCATCTATCAGGTGCCCATCTCGCTGCCGCCCAAGGCGCGGCTCCCGAAGCGGCCGATGTCCAGCAGGATGTTGCTGCCGGCCAAGCGGCTCTCCAGGAATTTCTCGACGCAGATATCGTGGTCGTCGGCGCTCCGATGTACAACTTTGCCATTCCCAGCCAGTTGAAGGCCTGGATTGATCGACTTGCCGTCGCCGGAAAGACCTTCCGTTACTCCGAAAAAGGCGCTGAAGGCTTGGCGGGAGGCAAAAAGGTAGTGATCGCGTCCTCGCGCGGCGGCTTTTACGGTCCGCAGACACCCATCGCCTTCCTCGATCACCAGGAAACCTACCTTCGCAACATTTTCGGGTTTTTTGGCATCTCCGACATAACTTTTGTGCGTGCCGAGGGCGTTGCCCTCGGTGCCGACCAGCGCGCGCAATCCATCGCCGCCGCTCAGGGCGCGATTGCTGGCCTGGCAGCCTGAATTTCGGGAGTGGCGGGGCGGACGCGCCTTCGCCAGTTCCTGCCTGACGTTTGCTTTCTCGACATGGACGACAGTCGTGTTAAAGCGCGAGCCGTCAATCCAGTTGAAGACGTTCGCCGCGCATGCCTTCGCCAGATCATTTGCACCTTGTCACGTCTGAGGGTTTTCCGGATTACGCGCTGCTCGATTGCGGCGCCGGGCGGAAGCTTGAGCGGTTCGGCAAGATCGTTGTCGACCGCCCTGAACCTCAGGCACTTTGGCATCCCAAGCTGCCAAAAACGGAATGGGCGAAGGCCAATGCAGTGTTCTCAGCATCCGGCGAGGACGACGAGAAGGGCAAATGGCGTATCGACAAGCCCGTCCCGGATTCCTGGCCCGTGAGGCTCCCTTTCTCGAAGGAGCGCGCGGACGGTCAATCCGTCACGATGCTCTGCAAGCTTGCGGGCCTTTGGCATCTGGGGCTGTTTCCGGAGCAGGATCCGCACTGGCGTTGGATGCTCGAGCGATTGGCTCAGGTGAAGGGCGAGACGCCGCGGGTCCTGAACCTATTTGGCTATACGGGCGCGGCTTCCCTGCTTGCGGCCAAAGCCGGTGCGGAAGTCACGCATGTCGACGCCTCCAAGAAGGCGATCCAATGGGGAAAAGAAAACCAGGACGCTTCCAAGCTGAGCGCCGCAAAAATTCGCTGGCTCCTGGATGATGCGGCGAAGTTTGCCGCCCGCGATGTCCGTCGAGGAAAAACCTATCATCTCATTCTCGTCGACCCACCGAAGTTTGGCCGGGGACCCGAAGGGGAAGTCTGGGATCTTTTTCAGAACCTGCCGTCACTTCTAACGGATCTTGAAAAGCTGCTGGCCTCCGATAGTGCGGCGATGGTGCTGACAATCTACGCCATTCGTGCCTCCGCTCTCGCTTTCGACCAGCTGATGCGCGAAGCGTTGGCAAATCGAGGTGGAACATTCGACAGCGGCGAACTTGCTATCCGCTCCGCCGCAGGCTCGCTGGTCCCGACGTCTCTCTTCGTGCGCTGGGCTCAGTCGCCATGAAACCAACTGTCAATGCGCCGAAGATCATCACGAGCCTGACGAACGACCGCATCAAGGCGATCCGCGCTCTCGAAATGCGTAAGGTCCGTAAGGAGACCGGTCTATTCGTCGCCGAGGGCACGTCGCTGCTCGTGACCGCACGCGACCACGGCTTCATACCGGAAACTCTCGTCTACCAGGCTGGGGCGGCTGCCGGTGGAGTGGCGCGGGGCTTGGTCAAAACAGCTCTCGAAGCAGGTTCGGAGGTGCTTGAGGTTTCTGAAGGCGTCCTGGCGAAACTCGCTTCAAAAGACAATCCGCAAGCCTTGCTTGGCGTTTTTCGTCAGCGCTTCGCCGCGGCTCCGGATTTGGAGAAACTTACGGCCGCCGATACCTGGTTGGCGCTTGAAGAAATTCGCGACCCAGGCAATCTAGGCACCATCATTCGAACAGCCGATGCCGTAGGTCTGTCCGGAATCATTCTCGTCGGTACCACGTGCGATCCCTATGCACTGGAATCAATCCGCGCGACCATGGGTTCGATTTTCGCTGTGCCGATCGTGAAGCTCGACCGGGAGAGCTTCTTCAGTCTCGCCAAGGCGTGGCCGGGCGAGGTCATCGGCACGCATCTCGACGCGCGCGAAGATTTTCGACAGACGGAATATAAGGGACGCGAGCTGATCGTGATGGGAAGCGAAGGACCGGGACTGTCTGGCGGGGCCGCTGCCGTCTGCTCGACGCTGGTGAAAATTCCGATGGCAGGTGCCCTCGACTCGCTCAATCTCGCAATCGCCACCGCGTTGATGCTGTACCAGGTCCGCGGCCCTTATCTGAAGCTCTGACCATGCGCATCGAATACCACCGCACGCTGATCGCCGATCATGTTCGCAACGAAGCGTTCTTCTCGGCGCTGAAAGCTGCAATCGTGCCGGGCAAATCAGTGGTGGCCGATATCGGTGCCGGCACGGGCCTGCTTGGATTGATGGCTTCGAAACTCGGTGCGAAGGAAGTCTTTCTATTCGAAACCGCCGAGGTGGCAGCCGTTGCCGGCGCTGTCCTCAAAGCCAATAAGGCCAAGCGCTGCCATCTGATCCCGTGCCACTCGACGGAGTTTCGAGATAAATTGGCGGTCGATATCATTGTCTCTGAAACGTTGGGAAATTACGCGCTGGAAGAAAACATCATCACCACACTCGCCGACGCGCGCCAACGCTTCTTGAAGCCCGGTGGCAAGGTTATTCCGAACCGGATCATTCAATATGTCGCCCCTGTGGTTTCACCGCGCATCGACAGTGAGCTTCGCGCCTGGGAACGCGTCGGACATGGACTAGATTTGTCGGTCGCTCAGACGATGTCGCTTAACAATGCCTACGTTCGCGCCCTGAAGCCCGACGAAGTTCTAGATGGCTGCCGCAGCTCCATGGTTTGGGATGAGATCGATTTGACCTCGGAGACGAAGTCGAAGCGACGGGGCGAAGCAGAGTGGAGATTGCCCCGCCCGGCGACGATCCATGGACTCGCCACATGGTGGAAGGTCGAACTTTCGGCAGCAGTGGGTTTCTCTACGGGTCCACTGTCGCCGCGCACCCACTGGGAGCAACTTTATTTCCCGCTGCTTTCACCGATCGATGGCGCCGCGAGCGATCTTATATCGGTTGAATTGCGCTCTGCATCCTCAGAAGAAGGCGGAACGCACCTCTCGTGGACAGCCCTTCATAGAAATGCAGAGAACAAGATCTTGGCTCGCCAGACGCTCGATTTGGACAAGGGCTACCTTCCGTAGGCTTGAGCGCGATTGTTCAAGACCCATCTATGATGCTATTCGAGCGAGCAATCAGAGGGGGAGATCCATTCCATGATGGTGCTGATCGTTGGTTTGATACTGTTTCTCGGCATCCATCTGCTGCCGACGGCGCCGGAACTGCGTGATGGGCTCAAAGAGCGCATCGGCGACACACCTTACCGAATCCTGTTTTCATTGCTCTCGTTGGCCGGCATCGTCGTTATTGTCCTCGGCTTCCATAAGCTGCAGCTTCACCCTGGTAAGAACCCCATCCTTTGGGACCCCCCGGTTTGGACGCGCCACATCGCCGTCGCTTTGATGCTGCCCGCGATGATCCTGTTCGTGGCGTCCGTAATTCCCTCGCGAATCCGCACTGCGACCCGTCATCCGATGTTGATCGCGATCAAAACTTGGGCGCTGGCGCATCTTCTAGCCAATGGCGACCTCGCCGCGCTTCTTCTTTTCGGGTCATTCCTTGCATTCGCCGTCTACGATCGGATTTCGGTAAAGAAGCGCGGAACAACCGGGCCTCTAGGAGATGCCAAACCGACAGGCGCGCTGAATGATGTGCTCGTCGTGGTGATCGGCGTCGGACTTTACGCTGCGTTGCTCTTCGGCGGGCATCAGTGGCTTATCGGGGTTTCACCGATACCGGCACTCGGCTGATCGGCCGTCAAAGTCTTCTCGGCCTTCGTTCGTGCCATCAGCAGGCCGCCGCCGATTGCTATCCAGGTGCCGCATCCGATAATCCATGCCACAGGATCCATCAGGTAGTCCCAAAGATTTCGGCTAACGCCAAGCCCGAGCAGGAACGATGCGATCCCGACGTTCAAGGCCAATGCGGATACAAGGTATCCGCGGTACAGGGCGATGCCTATGACGACAGCGGTGCACGTCGGAAGAATATATCCGCTGTAGCCGATGATATATGCGTCTTTGTTCAAAAAGCCGGTAGCGGCCGGATAGAGCACTAAGCCGGAAAATGCCAGAACCGCCGTTGCGAAGCGGAACTCGGGGATTTTCGTAACGCGCAATCCGGTGACTGCTGAGACAGCCAGCACGCTGAGCAATATGAAGCCCGGAAACGAGGGTCGCTCAACTGCAGAGACGGTCCATGCGAATATCGAGCGACTGGAAATCCCAAGGACGAGTGCCGCGAGCACCGCGATCATTCCCGCTGCGAGACGCACGATGGGAGCCCGCGTGAAGAAGCTCGCAATCCCGGCGAATGTTGCAAAGATGATAAGTATCGCATTGGTGCTGTTCAAAACGGCGTCCAGCATGTTGCTCATTGCGTCGCCGTTTGCGGTTGCGCCCCGGCCTGGACCCACGCGCTCGAGAACCTGACGTGATTGATCGTTTTCATCGGTCGCGAATAAACGACATCGAATTGTCCCGGCGCCGACGAGATGAGAAAGGGATAGGCGACAGTATGTTTCCTGTCCTCGCTATCCATCAACGCGACGACACCGACCCGGCGGTATGTCTTTCCTTCAAGGTCCGTCAGCGCGAGCGTGATGTTGCGCTCGATTTGCGCGTCATCATTGAATGCAAGCAAGATGCGCGAACTATCGTAACGGATTGCGGATATTGGGCCGCCGGGGTTCGGCAACTCGATTGGGGTGGGCACCGTCCATGTCTGACCGCCGTCGGAGGTGCGCGAAATGAGGATGCTCTTCGGCTTGCGACTTTTGAGGCGCCGAACGAACGCGATCGCGGTGGACGGTCCTGTCGGGACAATCATTGGCTGATAGCCAACCTTGCCCCCGTTACCCATTCTCCGCCGGTCTATGACCCGTCCGTCCGCGTCGAGCACGAGCAATACCGGGAACTTCCGATTCATCTCTTCATAGACTGGAAGTCCGATGCGGCCGTCGGAAAAGAGGAAGGGAGTCGACTTCGTCAAATGCGAGATGTTGAAGAAGGGAGACGCATAGACACGTTCAGCATGTCCCCAGGTAGCGCCATTATCGAGACTGCGGATGAGTCCAATCTCGCAGGTCGCCCACCCGCTGAGGCGCGATGCTGCAAAGAACAGCCAGATCTCCCTGTCGGAGCGGCGGAATGGGACGGGGTTGGCAAGTGATTTGATCGTAATGCCGATGTCGCCGCTCACGCGCGCGCTGTTCGTGACGACCTGCGTCGGCGACCAATGCTGGCCATCAAAGCGAGACGATATGAGTTCGGCCCCGTTGGCGCCTTCATATTTCGCCCGGTACCAGAATGTAAGCAGCCCTCCGTCCTGCATCGCGACGCTCGACGCGCCGTGAACGAAAGACGTTTCCCCGGCGGGCGTGATGACCTCCTTCGTCAGGTCGAGCGTGCCGCGCACAGGCGCCTCGGGCACGGAGATCGCGAACGTCCACGGCTCAGTGCGGGGCGTCATTCTGTGTAGCAGAAAACCAATCAGAGCGAATGAGCTGAGCGCAAGTGCCCAAACGGCCGCTAACCTGAAGCTTTGGTATTTTTGCAAGTGGGTGTACCCGCTGCTGCCGTTGTTCCGGGAATGAGAGGAATCCGGCCTTGAGTCAACTCATGCGGAACCCGGCAATCGTCCGCTCGGTGCAATCACGTCAATCGAGCGGTGTTCTGTGTCTATCTCGTCAGCACCACGAACTCGGTCCCGCTACCATTCTCGTGAGCAGGCAACTCCCGGTCTGACACGATCATCGACGAGCCGGGTCGCGCAAGCTCGCTAATCGTCTGCAGGATGTCGTCAGGTATCGTGAAAGCGTCGAGCGCCTCGGTGGCCATCTGCACGTCCAGTGATTGGCCCTGGGATGATGCCGTCCTGCGCATCTTCTTGCCTTGGTCCAACGGCTGACCGGCAATCGGCGTCTGGGCGCTCACGAGACGCCAATCGAACGAATTAGGATCCGAACCGTAGCGCATGGCCGTGAACACATGAGTTCCGACTTTGTGCTTGAGGGGCGCAACGTTGATCGGGGCTTCCAATAGCGGCTCAAAACCCTGTCGAATATAAATTCTCTGCGTGCGAAGGCTAACGAGAACAGCAATCGGCTTGCCTCGCAAGCGCATTTCCTTGTTGGCGTCGGTCAAAGTCGCTTGCGCCGAGGCGAGATCCGTCTGGGCGTCCTTGAAGACGTCCATGGCCGAATCTCGCGCGTTCTGAGCGGCGGAATACGCGGCCTGGACTTCCGCAAAACTCATCTCCTGCGCCGCGGCATCTGCCCGTGCTCTATCCGCTTCGATCGTAAGATCGAGAAGCGCATCTTCGAGTTCGCTTTCCCGGTCGCCAACGGTGTCGGCCGCCGCACCGGGCTTGCCCTCATCAGCGCCCGACATATAACCCTCGAAGGCCTTCATCGCATTCTGCTGTTTTGCTTCAGCAGCGCTCAAGGCAGCGCGAAGGGGTTCGATCGTGCGGCGTGCCGCTTCGAACTTCTGGCTTGCATCGGTGAAGTCTTTTGCCGTCGTCTTGGTCTTTTCATCGGCAGCCGCGAGCGCCGCTTCCGCCGTTTTGACGGCAGCTCGAGAGCGATCGAGCTTCTCCTGGATCATCTGATCGGCTTCGGTCCGCGTCGTCGGTCGCCGTCGTGGATCTTTCGGCATGTCGGCGACGGCTCGCAAAAGGGCAGGGGAGACCCCGATCAGTCGGGGTAAGCCTTGAGACGCATCCGATGTCGAGTTGTCGTCCGTCCGATCGTTGACCGCAATAAGCTGCGGGCGCGACGGATCAGAGCCCATTGCCGTCGC
Source organism: Hyphomicrobium sp. (assembly GCF_003987855.1). Taxonomy (GTDB): domain Bacteria; phylum Pseudomonadota; class Alphaproteobacteria; order Rhizobiales; family Hyphomicrobiaceae; genus Hyphomicrobium_B. The sequence continues at coordinate 13,647 of NZ_RXIZ01000014.1, read as the reverse complement.
ATCCTCGAGCGGCAGCGGCTTGAAAAGCTTTGGACTCTCAAAGGCAATCGGGTCGGGATCGTCGTAGGACACGACCACCCGGTTCCCGACCTTCGTCAGGCCGTAGAGTTTTCGAGCGAAACTATAGGGCAGCCGGATGCACCCGTGTGACGCCCGGTAGCCAGGCACGTCGCCGGCATGGAAGGCGATCCCCGACCAGGTAATACGCTCCTGATAGGGCATCGACGCGCCGGAATAGATGTTACTCGTATGGTATACGTTCTTTTCCAGGATCGCGAAGACGCCCTGAGGCGTGTCGTGTCCGGGCTTGCCCGATGAGATGCGCGAGGAGGCGATTTCGCCGTTCACGTCAAAGACGCGCACTCGCTGCTTTTTGATTGAGACGACAAGGAGCAACGGTCCGTTCGCCTGCGAGACGCTCGCCGCCTGTGTCTGCGATTTGAGCTTTAGGATGCCGCTTCTGGGCTTTGCGTGGGCGGTGAGTGGCGTTAGGGCCGTCAACAGCGCGGCAACTGCCGCGATTGAACGAAACGCCGGAGAAACTCTGCCGTTGGCTTTCTCTGAACGACGCACGCAACCCACCCCGACGTAAACCAGCGATACTCGTCGCAGCAACATGTTCGGGCCGAAGTTGGCCCAAGAAAATATCAGCTACAAATTGGCTAACAGAGGCGCCTCCGGCCACGCAATGAAGTACCCCTCATGCCTAGCATTCGACCTCCGCCATGTTGCGCCATTTCAACGCTTCTGCCGTTCGGACAGAAATATCTGTGGACGTCCAGTGGAGAAATTTACCAAGAAGTCGGCGTTTGTCTCGCCACTTCGGTAGCGCAAATCCCGTTTGTTTCGTAAACTCTGTTTAGTCACAGTGGGGTGACGAGTGAACGTTTTCGCCCCACATGTCTGAGCAACAAGTTGCTCGGCCGGATGTCCTCTGCCGGTAAGTGCAGATCGGAGCAGAATGTCCATTCACGTTAAGAAGCGCCGGCTGATGGCGCCCGATATCACGATGCGCAAAGGCGGCGAGCCGATCGTAGCGCTGACGTCGTACCACGCCCACACGGCAGCGATCGCCGACAACCATTGTGATTTTCTTCTCGTCGGCGACAGCCTGGGCATGGTGATGCACGGCTACGAGACGACGGTGCCCGTCCCGCTCGAGCTAATGATCATGCACGGTCAGGCCGTGGTTCGCGGATCGAAAAAGGCGCTCGTTGTGGTGGACATGCCTTTCGCGACTTACGAAGAAAGCCCGTCAGTTGCATTCCGAAACGCCGCGCGCGTGATGAAGGAAACCGACTGCGGTGCGGTGAAGCTTGAGGGCGGTCGACGCATGGCGGAGACGATCCGCTATCTTGTCGATCGCGGCATTCCCGTCATGGCGCACATCGGCCTAACGCCCCAGTCCGTGAACGTTCTTGGCGGCTTCAAAACGCAAGGCCGCACGGTCGATCAATGGGCGGCCATCGAAGAGGACGCCCGCGTGGTCGCCGAGGCTGGCGCCTTTGCGGTCGTCCTGGAAGCACTCACTGCGCCCCTCGCCGAGCGCATTACGCAGGCGATCCCGATCCCCACGATCGGCATCGGGGCCTCGGCCGGTTGCGACGGACAAATCCTGGTTATGGAAGACATGCTCGGCCTTTCGCCCGATGTTCCGAAATTCGTGAAGAAATTCGGAGCGATCGGCGCGGCTATCGACCGGGCGATCGCGTCTTATGCTGACGAGGTACGCGCCCGACGTTTCCCGGCTCCAGAGCATACCTATGCATTGCAAAGCTCCGAGCAGCGTGCCTCGATCACACCGGTGCGGGCCACGAAAAAGCCGAAGACTCCGAGCACTTAGCTCGTCCGGGTCAGGATTAGGCGCGATCTGGAGCGGGAAACTTGCCGCCGGGGCTTGCCCGGAGCGCCCGCTCGGTTATCTATGCCCGGCGTCCGGGTTGGCGGTGGGAGATCCCTCGTTCCGAATTCCGGCGACTGAATGAGGTTAAGACGTCAATGGCCGATGATAACGACAGCCTGTTGCGCGAAGTCGAAGAAGAGCTCCGCCGCGAGCAGCTCCAGAAAATCTGGAAGCGCTACAACGGCTTGATTTTGGGGGCTGCGACGCTCGTCGTGCTTGGCGTGGCCGGATATCAATTCCTCGAAACGCGGCGACTTTCGACGGCGCAAGCGAGCGGCGCCCAATTTTCGGCTGCGGAAACGCTCTCGGACGACAAGAAGAAGGATGAAGCCGAAAAGGCGTTCAAGTCGATCGCTGACGATGGTCAGGCCGGCTTCGCCGCTCTCGCCAAGCTCCGGCTCGCCGGAGCGGAAGCCAAAGCAGGCAAAACTTCGGATGCGGTTGCAACTTATGACTCGCTCGCCAAGCAGGGCGGGGCAGATCCGTTGTTGAAAAGCTTCGCGCAGCTGCAAGCCGCTTCGTTGCGCATGTCGGATGCGGACTATGCTGAGATGGAGAATCGCTTGACGCCGCTGATCGGCGACGACGCGCCATTCGCCAAGAGTGCGCGGGAACTCTTGGGCATCGCAGCTTACAAGGCAAAGAAATACGACGATGCGCGGAAATATCTAGAACCGCTGTTGATCGATCCGAATACGTCCGAGGACCAGCAGGAGCGTGTTAAGATCGTAATGGGGGAAATGGCTGCCGCGCAGGTGGCGGCAAACACGCCACCGGCTGCAGCCAAGGAGCCCACCAAGACTGTCACTACGCCGGCAGCCGCCGAGACAACGGCGCCAGCGCCGAATTCACCGGCGCCTGAGCCCGCAAAGGCTCCGGAGCAAACTAAGAACGATGCGCAGCCTCAGGCGGGTGGGGCCGCGAACGCCGATAAAAAGTAGGACCGCTAAGCGGTGAGGGAGAACGGGGTTTGAGTATTGGGGGATGGCAGATCCGGTTCGGTGCGCCGCTTTTGGCGGTCGCGGTTTTTTGGCTTGGCGGATGTGCCAGCGAAGGCCCGAGCCTGCCCAAGATCAGCGATCTGAACCCGTTCAAGGAAAAGCAGACGCCGCTTCCTGGCCGCAGAATTCCTATCGTTGAGACGACGGAAAGCCTGTCCTCCAACCTAGCCGATGCCAAGGCGCCGATCGTCATACCCTCGCCGAGAACGAACGATTCTTGGTCGCAACCGGGCGGAGTTGCAACCAACGCACCGGGTAACCTCGCTCTGAATGGCCCGTTGCATCAGCTCTGGAGCGCGAGTGCCGGTGAAGGCACGTCGAAGACAGGCCGGGTCACCGCCAGTCCCATCTATTTCAACGGCAGCATCTATACCCTCGACGCTGCGGCCAATGTCTCCGCCTTCACGCCGACTGGAAGCAGCATCTTCAAAGTCTCGACCAAGCCCGAGACGACTGTTGGGCTCGGTGGTTATGGCGGCGGGCTCGCCGCGGATAACGGACGTCTGTATGTCGCAAACGGGTACGGCGTGGTGGCGGCGCTGGATCCCCAGACCGGCAAACCCATCTGGACGAAGAACCTCGATATTCCCGTGCGCGCCGCTCCGACAGCCGTTGGCGACAGGCTGTACGTGATCACCATCGACGGCCGCTTCTTCTGCTTAAGCGGGATTGATGGCTCCGAGATGTGGTCGGCGCGTGGCTTGCCGCAGACAGCGAGCCTGATGACGTCGACGAGTCCCGCGGTAAACGATGATGTTGTGGTGGTGCCCTATCCGTCCGGAGACATCATGGCATTTAAGCTGTCGGATGGGTCGACAGTTTGGACAGAGAACCTGTCTCGCACGCGGCAGACTTCGCAGATCGCTTCCATGAGCGATGTCGCTCGGCCGGCGATCGACGATGGCGTGGTCTTCGCCATTGGCCATGCCGGTCGCATGGTTGCCACGAAGGCAAAGAATGGCGACCGGCTTTGGTCGTTGAGCATCCCGGGTTCCGAACCCCCGTGCGTGGCTGGCGACTCCGTTTTCGTCGTCGACACCGGAGGTCGCCTAATGGCTTTGTCGCGCGTAGACGGCAAAACCCGTTGGCTGACCCAACTACCGGCGGCCAAGAACTACGCGGGACCCGTCATGGCTGCGAATACCCTCTGGCTCGTGTCCAGCGATGGCAATGTGATCAGCGTTGATCCGTTAACCGGGAAGGTCGCGGGTACGATGAGCCTGGGCGATACCGTCTTCATTCCGCCAATCGTGGCCCAAGGCCGCATGTTCGTCCTGACGGATTCAGCAAAACTCATCGCTCTCAACTGAGAATTGGGCTAGAGGATGATTGGCTTCCGCCATGGCGCGAGGCATCAAAATCCCCTTTCAATGTCCCGGTCCTTCCTTGACGTCCCCTGTCGAACGCCCTCACCCAATTCCAGTCGTTGCAATTGTCGGCCGGCCGAATGTCGGTAAATCGACGCTTTTCAACCGTCTGACCGGAACGCGCGCCGCGCTCGTCTCCGACCTGCCCGGCTTGACGCGCGATCGCCGCGAAGGAACGGCTGATCTCTTTGGCACGGACGTCCGCCTCGTTGATACGGCGGGTTTGGAAGAAGCAGAGCGGGGCTCGATCGCTGACCGCATGCGCAAACAATCCGAGCAGGCGATCGCTGACGCCGATCTCGTCCTGTTCGTGATTGATGCGCGCGCGGGCGTGACGGCCGCCGATAGCAGCTTTGCTCGGATTGCCCGCAACTCCGGCAAGCCCGTCGTGCTGGTGGCAAATAAAGCCGAGGGCAACAAGGGTACAGACGGGCTCCTGGATGCTTTTTCGCTCGGCCTTGGAGCACCGATTGCGATATCAGCCGAGCACGGCGAAGGTATCGGCGATCTGATCGAAGACATTCGCGCTGCATTGGGCCTGAAAGCGCCACCCGCTGCGAAAAAGCGTCGTCGGGGAGATGATGACGCGCCCGCAGAGATCGAACCGACGCCGAAAGTCCCCGTTCGGACGAAGCCTGTGCGTGTCGCGATTGTGGGACGTCCTAACGCCGGCAAATCCACGCTCGTGAATGCATTGCTCGGTGAGGAGCGCATGATCACGGGCCCGGAGCCGGGGCTCACGCGCGATAGCGTTTCGACGGATTTGGAATGGAAGGGCCAACATATCCGTCTTTTCGATACCGCGGGATTGCGGAAGAAGGCGAAGATTACGGACACGGCGGAAAAGCTGTCCGCGAGCGATGCCGTGCGCGCCATTCGCTTTGCTGAGGTGGTTGTTCTGCTGATCGATGCTGAACGCCCCTTCGAACATCAGGATCTGACGATCGGCCACCGCGTGGCGGAGGAGGGACGCGCCCTCGTGGTCGCCGTCAACAAATGGGACCTCGTCGAAGACAAGCAGAAAACCCTGCGTGAACTGAAGAAGACCCTCGCGGAGAGCTTGGCCCAAGTGCCGAACGTTCCGTTTGTGGCCATCTCAGCTCGGTCCGAGAGTGGCCTCGACCAACTGATGTCGGCGATCGCCAAGATCCACGCCATCTGGAACCGGCGCGTATCGACACCGCAGCTCAACCGCTGGCTCGAAGAAGCGCTGAGCCGCCACTCGCCCCCAGCGGTTCACGGCAAGCGGATCAAGATCCGCTACGTCACTCAACCTTCAACGCGTCCGCCGACATTCGTCGCTTTTTCGCAGCGTGCCGATGCGCTACCTCAGTCCTACGTGAAGTATCTCACGAACTCTCTGCGAGAAACGTTCGACCTCCCAGGCGTCCCCATTCGCTTCAGTTTGCGAAAGGGCGAAAACCCGTATGCGAAGAAGTAGGAAAAATCGCAGCGGGCGGGAGCAACAGCAGCGAGAAGACCTCAAAGCCGCCAAGCTCACCGCCCGCACGGGCGACAGCCGATGAAAACTGGCGCCGCTCCGGATGGGGTTAGATAGGTGACCTAGGCGAAGCGTCAAGGGGTGCGGATCATCTTGCTTTTCGCCGGCTTCTAGGCCATCCGACACGAATGGACGTCTTCTTCTATCACCTCGAACACCAACCGCTCGAGCGCGTTCTGCCGAGCCTCCTGGAGAAGACCCTCGCGCGCGGCTGGCGGGCCGTTGTGCAGGTCGGAAACGAAGAGCGTTTGGAAGCGCTTGATCAAGCGCTTTGGACCTATGCCGAGGACAGCTTTCTTCCCCACGGCGGCGCTCGAATAGGCCACTCGAGCGCCCAGCCAATCTACCTAACCCTCACGGATGAGACGCCAAATGGCGCCGGCGTACGGTTTTTGGTCGACGGCGCCGAGGCGCGAGAGTTCTCCGGCGCGGAACGCTTTGTCTATGTATTTGACGGCAACGATGCCGACGCCGTTGCGTCGGCCCGAAACCAATGGAAAGCGGCAAAGGCAGCGGGTTGCTCGGTCACGTATTGGCAGCAGTCACCGTCCGGGCGGTGGGAGCAGAAGGCTTAGGCTCCCCATGGTTGCGCCGCAATGAACTACCACCACGACTATCACGCCGGAAACTTCGCGGACGTATTAAAGCACGTCGTGCTGGCACGTGTGCTGACGTACATGAGGCAAAAACCAAAACCGTTTCGCGTGATCGACACGCATGCGGGGGCGGGGTTCTACGATCTAACGGGAGCCGAGGCGGCGAAAACTGCCGAATGGCGCGACGGCATCGCTCGCCTGTTCGAAGTAGAAACGCAGGAGCCTGTTACCAGCCTGCTAGCGCCTTACCTCGACGTCGTGCGCGCAGTGAACTCAGATGAGTTGCGTTACTATCCCGGCAGTCCGGTCATCGCGCGCCACCTGATGCGAGACGATGACGTCCTCGTCGCCAATGAACTTGCGAGTGAAGAATTTCAGCGCCTCAAGTTGGAGCTTCGTCGCGCCAAAGCGACGACCGTTCTCAACATCGACGCACGTCACGCGGTGAAATCGCTTTTGCCGCCCAAAGAACGGCGGGGGCTCGTGCTCATCGACCCGCCGTTTGAAGAGAAAAGCGAATTCGCGGATCTTGCGACTGCCTTGGACGAGGCTCTCGCGCGCTTCGCGACCGGAACGTATCTGATCTGGTATCCCATCAAAGATGAGGCAGCCGCGGACCGCTTCGTGGCCATCGCGACGAACAAGCCCGGCATCGATTTTCTCGACGTCCGCCTAGCCGTTTCAAAGTCCTTTCCAGGCCTTGGGCTTACCGCGTCCGGAGTTCTCGTTCTCAATCCGCCGTTCGTGTTGAAGAGCGAGCTCGAAGTTCTGATGCCCGTCTTGAAAGAAGCGCTGGCGGCCGACACGGGAAGCCACTTCGCGATAAGAACCAGCGTTCAATAGTGTCATCATCGTTGCTTTGCAGCATTTCGCCTTGCAAGCTTTCAGCATTTACCGGATAAATTGCCGCACGCTAAGGCGGGCATCGGCACGGGAGCTCCCGACGCGTTCTACGAGCCCGGCGCGTGGTTGTGCGATCCGGCAGGGAAGCGCTTTGGAATTCCGGCTCCGCGGTCCGCCACGGCTGTCGACAGGAAGCTTTTCGCTTCAGTTGTTGGCCGGGCTGCCAGGAGACGATGCATGCGCCAGACAGGTACCGTGAAGTTTTACAACTCTCAAAAGGGCTACGGCTTCATCAAGCCCGACGCCGGCGGCAATGATGTGTTCGTGCACGTCACAGCCGTTGAGCGCTCCGGCATTGGCGAGCTCAACGAGGGAATGCGAATTTCATTTGAAACCGAGCCCGATAAACGCGGCAAGGGACCAAAAGCCGTCGATCTGCAAAAGGCCGGCTGACGCTTCACGCGACTGGGGAATGTAACGTCGCGATACCCGTCGCGGCGATAAATACGTTTTACGTCTTTGACCTGGGCTAGTGAGATCTCTGTTGTCTCGGATTGCTTTCGATCGGGAAGCAAGCCCCTATCAATAAGAGTTCGTTGCGCATCGCCCGAAATCCTCATCGTCGCGCCGATAGAGGCACCTCACTTTGCCGCTGTGCTGCGGAAGGCGCTCACGGCGGCCACCAGCACCGCACCACCCAAACTGCCACCGAGGATCTGGATCATGGCGTCGATGGGACTGAGGACGCCCATCCCCGACGCGCTGGAGAAGACCTCGTCAACGATTAGACTGCCGATGCCTCCACCCACGATGCCCGTGATGGTGTTACCAAGCATTCCCAAACTGAGGCTCTTCAATAGGCTTCCAGCGACATTCCCCCCGAGGGCGCCACTGACCACCTGCAGAAGGAGAGGAATGTATTCCATGTGTCCTCCTCGGAAGGACGATGGGAGTGCCGGCTGGTATTAGCATCGTGAGGCCGCAACCTCATGGGGCATGGACGTACAACCGATAGCACACCGGGAACGCTTCGTGATCGTCCGCCGTTCTTCGGGCGTCTTCAATGGGGATGAGTTGTCGAGAAGTGACAGGCTTGCCGGAAATGTGGCGCGTAACCATTTCTTGAGCCGGAGCAAGGATAATTCGGGTAACTTTGCGCTATACATGCCCCGAAACGAATGGCGGCGGAAAGGCCAAGCGATGATCTCTAGATTGATTTCGGCCAGCGTGGCGGTGCTATGCCTCGTCGGGTTGACCTTGCCGTCTTCCGCCCAGGAAAGCCCCAATGGCTATTCCCTTCATCGCAAAAAGGGCGGCTATTCTTACGACAAGTCCGATTCCGTGAACACCTATGGCGCCCCGTCACGCAGACGGTCTGCGCCTCCGGGGCCGCCGGATTTTCGTGACCAAACGATCGCCGGACCGTTCGATAACAGCTTCTTTTTTGATTCGGGCGTCGGCAGTCTGTACGGCGGCAATTCTCCGTACATGCACTGATCTCCGCGCGTTTTTCTCGTCACCAGCCCGAGGCCGCGCGTTGTCGCGGCCTTTCGCATTTCTGTGATTTACGCCGGCCAAATCCAAAAACCTGTCAACTGTAGCAGGCGCGCCACTCGCCCTCGTCTCGCCATTGTGCTGACAATATAAAGACAGCCTGATCCCAGGGGTGGGCTTTGAGGGAGAACTATCGTTATGCGCTTCTCGGTCAACTTTGTAGCCGCATTAGCCCTGGCCGCGACAGTTTCCGCCGCGGCGAGCGTGTCCGCGCATGCGGAGTGCAAGCGGTACGGCTTCACTGTGAATGATTACGGCAAAGACGGTCCGACGAGTGACGCCAAGAGTCTGCTCGATAAGCTGATCGCGTCAAAAATGACCGAGCGCGGCGTCAGCGATTACAAGACCGGTAAGAAGAGCGTTTCATGCGAACTCTTCCTGAACTTCATCGTATTCGACGAACACACCTGCACGGCCGAAGCGACGGTATGCTGGGGTGGCTCGAAGCTCCCAGGCGGGGAGCAAGCTGCCGCTGAAGAAGCTCAGCCAGAAAAGACGGCTGATACCGCTGAAGAGAAGCCGGGAAAGAAGAAGGCAGTGAAGGAGGCTTCGGCCCACTCCGATGCTCCGGCCGCAACGCCTACTCATAAGACCGCTGCCCAATCGATTCCTGATCCCAAATCGCTTCTCGGAACGAAGGCAAAAAAGGCAGCTTCGTCCTCGGTGGAGACAGGCTCACTGAGCGAAGCAGCGCCAAAGCATAAGGCTCACAAAACTGCCGAAGAAGCGAGCGACGTACCGTCGGCAAAGTCGAGCGATGACGCCGGTGGTTTTCCGACGCCGCAGTCTCCGACAGATGGCGGCACGCAGTAACAGATCACTTGGCTCAGCAAATTTTCGCGCCGTTGCGAACTACGCAGCGGCGCGAATTTCTTGCAACTTCGCTTCGATGATCTGCCGATTGTACGGCTTCAACAAGTACGTATCGGCGCCGTGCGCGAGCGCGCGCTGGATTTCAAACGCGTCATACTCGGTCACGACGTAGACGATGTAAGGGCGTTGACTGAGCGGTAGGGCCCGGATCTTGCCCACCAGCTCCAGGCTGTTGGTATCTGGCATGCGCCAGTCGACCAGGATGTAGTCGGGCGTCTCCGACCGCAAACGCTCTAATGCTGCAACCGCCCCGTCGGCTTCGCTGACACGAAAGCCTTCACTTTCAAAGATCAGCCGGGCGTACTTTCGAATGATCTCGGAATCGTCGATGACAAAGCAATGAAGCATTTAAAGGGCTTCTCGGAATTGCGACGCCTACACATGCGAGCTGAGCGAATGCTCAAAACGATGTTTTGAAAATTGCCCGCAATTTATTAAGGCCCGCTTAAGACGTATGGCGCGCGAGCGCCAATGTCAGCTGGAGGGCTTGGCCACAAGTAGGATGTCTGCTCCATCCTTCAGGATCTCGAGCCGCATACCGGCGGTCGGCGCTATGCGCCAAGTGTAGTAGGCTTGGATGGTGATGGCATCGAGCGCGAGTGGATTGCCAGCCACGAAATCGGTCAGATACTGCGGCGGTCGCGCGCCAGTGCCTTTGCAGCGAATGAGAAATGTCGGCTGCTCGAACGATCCGCCAATCGAAACATCGATCTCACCGCCGCGCGGAAGCGCTGTGACTGCCGATGCGATGAGATTTAAGAGAAGTTTCACTTTGTCTTTGGCCACGAGGCCAGGAGCCCCGCGCCAGATCAATTTATGTTTCCCCTGAGTGATGCTGATGAAACCACGCGATATTTTCTCAGCGGTCGTCAGATCGATCACGCTTCCTGCCGAACCGGCAGCACCGAAGGCGAACCGTGCGAATTCTAAACGTGCGGAGGCCTGTTCCGTCACATTGCGAATGACGGTCATCGCGTAGTTCTTCGCCTGCGGGTCGTCGTCCTCGTCCAGGATCTCCAACCCGTTTACGATTGCGCCGACGGGATTGATGATGTCGTGGCAAATTTTGCTCGAAATCAGCGCTGCAAGTTCAAGGTCTGTCGGCGGGACGCGCTGGCTCATCACTGGTCCTTCATCGAAATCAAATGGGCCGGAAAGCGGCTGCTCATGCGCGACAGCGCGACGCGAATACATCAAGGCAGCTTGCGATAATGCCCTAGGCTCTGATACATGCGCCGAATAACGGTTGCCAAGTCTTGCAGCCGGTGGGCTCTCTGGGCCCCGTTTTTCATGGAATGCATGAGTCTTGTGCGCCACGGTTCGCCGCGGCGCAAAAGGGCGCGTTGGCAACATATCCGCCAAGTGACGCGTAAAAGTGATTCGAGACCGGAGTTTTGAAATATCGATGCTGGCCGACCTGACGAATTTCGATGCGCTGATAGCTGCATTGCTTCCAGCTGTCCGTGAAGCAGGGCGGTTGGAGATGGGCCACTTCAGGAGTGGTGTCGTCTTCCAGCAGAAGGCGGACCGCTCGCCCGTCACTGCAGCAGATCAGGAAGCAGAAGACGTGATCCTCGCGGCTCTCGCCCGCGTCGCGCCGGATGTGCCCGTGGTGGCAGAGGAGCAGATCGCAAACGGCGGTATTTGCGAATACGCCAAGTGCTTCTTTCTCGTCGACGCGCTCGACGGCACCAGGCTATTTATTCGGGGCAAGCCAGAATTTTCGATCAATATTGGTTACGTCGAGGACGGTCGGACCCGGTTCGGACTGATTTACCTGCCGCCATCCGAGCGGCTGTTCGTGACGCGCAACGACGGCGCATACGTGGCTCATCTTCCCTCTTCGGGTAGCGAAGCGTTCGAGCAGCTTCGCTTCGAGCGGCTGACCACGCGACAGCCGAATCCTGCGTCACTCGTCGCCTTCAACAGTCGCGGCACAGGGGCGGCAAGCACGAACCTTCTAGCGTTTCTGAAGGTCCGCGACGCCAAGCCTCTTGGCTCTTCGATGAAGTTTTGCCTTATCGCGGCCGGAGAGGGCGATCTCTACGCCCGTTTTGGCGAAACCTACGAATGGGATACCGCCGCCGGCCAAGCGATCCTCGAGGCCGCGGGCGGGTCGGTCACAAACCTCGACGGTACGCCGTTGACCTATGGCCACTACGATCGCGGGTTCAAAAACCCATATTTCGTCGCCTGGGGCCGCGAGCCACTTTGGCGCGGCGCCGTTGCGGAATTGCCTGCAGCGGGCGCATAGGCAACGCGAAGCGGCCATACTTTAGCAACGAATACAGGCGAATCTGTATGCTGGGATTCGCCTGAGTTCCGGTCGTGGGGTGGCCTTCGCGCACAGCGCGTAGACGATTGGGCATTGCTCGGGTGCGAAGTCGAAAGAGGGAACTCTCGATGCGTCGCGGCCTCGTGGGAATTTTGCGGATGCCAACTATCGCGCTCCGAGGCGCTTGCTGTGCTTCGGCGATTGGCCTTGTTGCGTGGATTTCGATTGCTGGAACCACGGTTCAGGCTGCCGATGACTCCTATCGTCCCCCGCAGGATACCTATTCCGGCCAGAGCGGCATCGATTCCTACAGCCCGCCGCCGTCCGGCAATACATACCAGTCCGCGCCTCCTTCGCGCGGAGACGACCCCTACGTTCCCTATTCCGGCGGGCGCGGCCCTGACAGCGATCCGGGTGGCTATGGTGCGCCCTATGCTCCTCCTCCAAGCGCCAGCCGAGAGGGTGGCGGATATGGCGGTGGCCCACCTCCGGACGACCAGCCATCCCGACGCGGAGAATATTCGGAAGACGAGATCGTTCGTGCCGGCAACAACTTCTTCGGCAAAGTGAGCGGTGGATTGGCCTCGGCCATCGAGTGGACATTCCAAAAAGCAGGACGCCCGAATGGCTACATTCTTGGCCAGGATGCCGGCGGAGCATTTTTCGCGGGCTTGTCTTATGGCGAGGGCACCCTCTACACCAAGGACGCCGGCTCATATAAGGTCTACTGGCAAGGTCCATCGGTTGGCTACGACTTCGGCGGTGACGGCTCTAAAGTCATGACGCTTGTCTATGATCTCCGTGATCCCTCAGACATTTACGACCGTTTCGGGGGTGTCGAAGGCACCGCTTATCTCGTCGGCGGCGTAAGTGTTCAGCTACAAAAGGCCGGCCATGTTACGCTGGCGCCGATTCGCGCTGGTATTGGCTTACGACTGGGTGCGAACGTCGGGTATTTGAAGTATACGAGATACCCAACCTGGAACCCGTTCTGACGCTTGGACAGCGGAGGCGTCACGTCGACATAGATCGGAGGAAAAAAGGAAGGTTTCTGCTGATTTAGGGAATTACGTCGGTGCGGCGGGGGCCGCGAAGCTTTTCATCAGGACGCGTATTCTTGATCACGCTGTATGCCGCGATGCTCGTTGCTCTGGGCTTCTTGATCGCGGCCCTTATTGTTGTTGTTTTGCTGCCTGCATACAGGCGGCGCGTTGAGCGATTCACCGCTGAAAGCTTGAAGCGGACGCTGCCGCTCACCGAGGAAGAAATCCGAGCCGATAAGGACCGATTGCGTGCGGATTTCGCGATGGAACTGCATCGCCTCGAGTCGCGCCTGGAAGACGCGGCTTTGTTGGCCGCGCGTCAGCGCATCGAGGTCAATCGCCGGGACGCAAAGATTCAGGAACTGTCCGAATCCATAGCGGATCAAAAAATGAGCGTGGAGGAGCACGAGAATGCGCGTCGCGTTCTCGAACAGGCCATTTTGGACCGGCTTCCAAAGGTCGAACAGCGTCTGGCGGAAACGCGAAAACTGCTCGCGACCCGCGACCGGGAAATAAAGACGCTTGCGGCAAGCGGAGCAAAGCAGGCCGCAGCGCTGGAGGAAGCCGTCCAGCTCAACAAGCAGCGCGAAAAGGAAATCGCGCAACTTCGCACTGCCCTCGATACTCGCGCGGTTCGCAATCGGGACGGGCTCAAAGGCCCATCCGCTGATGCCAACGTGGCCCTGCGGAT
>NZ_RXIZ01000004.1:261758-360862 GCF_003987855.1 Hyphomicrobium sp. | reverse complement strand
CTGATCCGATGCCAGGATTGAATCGATGCCGACGAGATCGTTGTTCGCCGGAACGACGAAAAGGTTCGGCACGGCGGTTTTCAGAACCGTATCCAGGATCGCCGCGCCGCCCGTCAGAACGTCGAAGGAGGTCTGAAAGCGTTGCTCGATATCGATGCCGAGCCCCGTCGAAGCGTTGCCCTGAGGATCAAGGTCGAGCACGAGGACGCGTTCGCCCACGGCAGCCAAGGCGGTGCCGAGATTGATCGCCGTCGTCGTCTTGCCGACACCGCCTTTTTGGTTGGCAATGGCAACAACACGCGGGCCCGCGTTTGCACTGCCCGCGCCTGATACGTAGCCGGCCACGGGTTATCCCTCCGTCCTGGGTTTCGACGCCTTCGCTTTCAACGCATTGAGCAACACAACTCGGCCGCTCTCTTCCGTCACGCTTGGAATCAGCTCAAAGGCAAATTGCCAGTCCTGAGCCGTGCTCTCGATCTCGGCCGCCACATCGCGGCCCTTCAAGAACAACCCTTGCGTAGACGACCCAAAAAACGGCGCAGCGATCTCGACCAGCCTGGAGAGTGGGGCGAGAGCACGCGCGGTGACGCAGTCGGCCACGCCTACCTTAGCGTGAGTCTCGGGATTTTCGATCCTCATGCACAGAATGTCCACAGCTGCGCCGGTCTCGCGAGCGACTTCCCGTAAAAACGCCGCTTTCCGGCTGTCGCTCTCGACCAGGATGTGGCGGCTTGTCCCTGTTTCGGAAGCCAGAATCGCCGAGACGAGCCCAGGGAAACCCGCGCCGGACCCCAGATCGAGCCAGGTCCGGGCGGCCTGAGGCGCAAGGGGCCAGAGCTGGGCGCTGTCGGCGAAGTGGCGATGCCAAATGTCATCGAGCGTACTCGGCGCTACGAGATTGATGGTCTTCTGCCAGCGCTTCAGCAGCGCCTCGTACGTTTTCAGCTTGTCGCAAGTTTCGGCCGAGACGCCGAAACGGGCTTGAAATTCGGCTGGGGTATCGATGCGGCTAGTAACGGCCATCAGGCGGTCTTGCGCGCGGGCTTGGCGGGCTTTCCGGCCTTGAGGCGGGCGAGTAGCGTCAGAAGCGCGGCGGGCGTCATGCCCTCGATACGGCCCGCCTGGGCGATCGTCGCGGGACGATGCCGGGTGAGCTTCTGGCGAATTTCGGCCGAAAGGCTCGGCAGCGTCCCGTAGTCGAAGTCGTCGGGAATGCCGACGGCCTCGTCGCGCTTCAGCTGGGCGACGTCCTCATCCTGGCGCTTCAAATATGCGGCGTAGCGGGCATCGACTTCGAGCTGGGCGGCAATTTTCGGCTCAAGCCGCCCGATCTCGGGCCAGACAGCCTTGAGGTGCCCGAGTGAGATTTCAGGGAAGGCCAAGAGATCGAAGGCCGAGCGGCGGCGGCCGTCCCGATTGACCGAGAGACCGTGCTTTGCCGCCTCGGTCGGCGTAAGGGACAGTTGGTTCAACAAGTCGAGGCCATCGGCGAGAGCCCGAGCTTTTGCCACGAATTTCTGCGCGCGGTGGGAACCGACGACCCCAACGCGCAGCCCGTCTGGCGTCAGGCGCTGGTCGGCGTTGTCGGCACGAAGTTTCAAGCGAAATTCGGCGCGGGACGTGAACATCCGGTACGGCTCGGACACGCCTCGGGTCACGAGGTCGTCGACCATGACGCCGAGGTAGCCCGCCGTGCGCGAAACGCTGAACGTTTCACGTGAATCCATTTCTGAAGAATCCGTTTCACGTGAATCCGTTGTATATGAATCTCTTGGGAAATTTCCGGATTTCAGGGTGGCGTTGATGCCGGCTAGAAGTCCTTGCGCGCCCGCCTCCTCATAGCCCGTGGTGCCGTTGATTTGGCCGGCAAGGAATAGGCCTGGAAGCCGTTTCACTTCGAGCCCCGGCGTAAGTTCTCGCGGATCGACATAATCGTATTCGATGGCGTAGCCCGGGCGCTTGATGATCACGCGCTCGAGGCCCGGCATGGTCCTCAGGAACGCCTCCTGGACGTCGGCCGGCAACGAGGTCGAGACGCCGTTCGGATAGATCGTATCGTCGTCCAGACCCTCAGGCTCAAGAAAGATCTGGTGCGAACTGCGGCCGGCAAATCGAACGATCTTGTCTTCGATCGAAGGGCAGTAGCGCGGGCCCACACTTTCGATCTGCCCGGAATACATCGGCGATCGTTGGAGATTGGCGCGTATGATTTCGTGGGTGTTCGGCGTCGTGTAAGTGATCCCGCAGCTGATCTGGGGCGTGGCGATTTTCTCGGTCAGAAACGAGAAGGGGACGGGATCATCGTCGGCCTTCTGCATTTCCAGTCCCACCCAGTCGATGGACTTGCCGTCGAGCCGGGCGGGCGTGCCGGTTTTCAGGCGCCCGAGCTTCAGGCCGAGTGCATAAAGCCGATCCGACAGTTTCAGGGCTGGCGCTTCGCCCGCGCGGCCTGCGGGGATCTTCTGTTCGCCCATGTGGATCAGGCCGTTGAGGAAGGTGCCGGTGGTCAGAACCACGGCGCCAGCGCGCAGGGGTTGCCCATCGGCCGTGATAACGCCTTCGACCCTGCCATTTTCGACGATCAGGTCCTCGACGCCACCTTCGATGACCTGAAGGTTGGAAATCGCGCGGATTTCGGCCTGCATGGCCTCGCGATAGAGCTTGCGGTCCGCTTGCGTGCGGGGGCCATGGACCGCCGGGCCCTTCGAGCGGTTCAGCAGGCGGAACTGGATGCCGGCGGCATCAGCTACCCGCCCCATCAAGCCATCAAGAGCGTCGATTTCGCGGACCAGGTGCCCTTTTCCAAGGCCGCCAATGGCCGGATTGCAGGACATTTCACCGATCGTCGCGAACGCGTGGGTCACGAGCGCCGTGCGCGCGCCCATCCGCGCGGCTGCAGCTGCGGCCTCGGTTCCGGCGTGTCCGCCGCCCACGACGATGACGTCATATCGCTTCATTGGCCGGGTCTACCGCATTTCGTGCCGGGTTTGAATGACTTCGGCTTCCGACGCTCCTCCGTCGAGCCGGCGGGAAGCCGCAGAATCGGGAGTTTGGGCGGGACGGAGAAAAATCCAGGCTTGCGAATCCAAAGAATCATTTCACGTGAAACCTTTTGGACTCACTTGCCGATGCAGAAGCGGCTGAAGACCTGGTCCAGGACGTCCTCCACGTCGACGCGGCCGGTGATCCGCCCCAGCGCATGGGCGGCGCGTCGCACGTCCTCGGCCCGCAACTCCAGGTCTGCGGGGCTGCCCACGAGAAAGGCGCCGATGTCCGAAAGGGCGCCTTCAAGGGCTTCGCGATGGCGCGTGCGGGTCAGAGCGGGCTCAGCCTGCGTGCCGACGGCCCTTTCCGCTCGGGCAGCGATCGTCTCGATCAGGCGGTCGAGGCCAGCGCCAGTTTTCGCGGAAATGGCGAGATCGGCAGCTCCAAGGCTTTGCGACTCATGTGGAAGATCGGACTTGGACTGAATTACAAGGCTTGTTTCACGTGAAAAGCCAAGCGGCGGAATCGACTCGGGTTTTTCGGCTTTTTCCGTCAGCCATAGGACGAGGTCGGCTTCGCCGGCAGCGGCGAGACTGCGGCGAATGCCTTCTCTTTCGACTTCGCTCGCCGCTTCACGGATGCCGGCCGTGTCGGACACGACCACGGGAAGTCCGCCAAGGTCGAGGCGCACTTCGATGACGTCGCGCGTTGTCCCGGCTTCAGCAGAGACGATGGCAGCTTCGCGTCGCGCGAGGGCGTTCAGCAGCGAGGACTTCCCCGCGTTGGGCGCCCCCAGCAATGCGACGCGGAAGCCGTCTCGGAGGATCTCACCGCGGTGGCCGTCGTCGAGATGGGCGGAGATCTCTCTCGCGAGCGCCTCTGCTCGGCTTCTCGCCTCTTCGAATGATGACGCGGCTACGTCGCCTTCGTCGGAAAAGTCTATGGCCGCTTCCGTCAGCGCGGCGATTTCGATGAGGCGCGCCCGCCAGCCCTCGTAGAGCTTGGATAGCGCGCCGCCAGCCTGTGCAAGAGCCTGACGGCGCTGGGCGTCGGTTTCCGCTTCGATGAGATCGGCCAGACCTTCGATTTGGGCCAGATCGAGCTTGCCGTTCTCGAACCCTCGTCTCGCGAATTCCCCCGGTTCCGCCAACCGGCATCCCGGAATAGTGCCGATCGCTAAGAGCAGAGCCGAAACGACGGCGCGACTGCCGTGGGTCTGGAACTCAACAACATCTTCCCCTGTTTCGGACAGGGGCGCCGCGAACCAAACGACGACGGCCTGGTCGATCGCTTCGCCCGTTCCGGGGTGACGAATGGTTCGAAACGCCGCGACCCGCGGTGTGGGCGCGGCCGCCACCATCCGGGTCATGACATTCTGCGCCGCAGGTCCGGAGACGCGGACGACGGCGATCCCGGACCGGCCAGGCGCCGTCGATAGAGCGAAGATAGTTGAAGCATCAGACATAGGGTTCGCGTACTCGTAGATCCTCGCCGTCGCAAGGCGGACAGGAAATCCCCCCGAACGGCAATCGGACTGCATGAGTGAAAATCGCCTGAAGTACGAGACAAGTCCTTATCTGCTTCAGCATCAGGACAATCCGGTTCACTGGTGGGCGTGGGGACCCGAAGCGCTGGCGGAGGCGAAGCGGACCGGGAAGCCTATTCTTCTTTCCGTTGGCTACGCGGCCTGCCACTGGTGCCACGTCATGGCGCACGAGAGTTTCGAGGATGCTCAAACCGCGCAGGTGATGAACGATCTCTTCGTCAACATCAAAGTCGATCGCGAAGAGCGGCCGGATATCGACGCGATCTACATGGGCGCGCTTCATCGTCTTGGAGAGCAAGGCGGTTGGCCGCTGACCATGTTCCTCGATAGCGAGGCGAAACCATTCTGGGGCGGTACGTACTTTCCACGTGAATCACGCTACGGCCGCCCATCGTTCACGGCGGTGCTTCTGCGCATTGCCGAAGCGTATCAGAACCAGCCGGAAAACGTTCGCAAGAACACCGAGGCGCTCGTCGCGTCGCTGCGCGATGAAGCGCAAAGCACTGGAGGCGCGGTCGCAGGTCCCGACGTGCGCAGTCTCGTTCAAGCGATCACGCGCGCGGTCGATCGCGAGCACGGCGGGATTTCAGGCGCACCGAAGTTTCCGCAGTGGAGCATCTTCTGGCTGTTGTGGCGCGGCGGCATTCGTTTTGGTGACGAGGCGGCGAAAACTGCGGTCGTCACGACGCTCACGAACATCTGCCAAGGCGGCATCTACGATCATCTCGGCGGAGGGTTTGCGCGCTACTCTGTCGACGAATACTGGCTCGTGCCGCACTTCGAAAAGATGCTCTACGACAACGCACTTCTGATCGATCTCATGACCGAGGCGTGGCGCGAGACGAAGACGCCGTTGTTCAAGGTGCGTATCGCCGAGACCGTTGAATGGCTGAAGCGCGAAATGATCGGAGAAGCGGGCGGTTTCGCTGCGTCTCTCGATGCGGACAGCGAAGGAGAGGAAGGCAAGTTCTACGTCTGGAGCGCGCAAGAGATCGCGGAGGTTCTTGGCGCGGAGGATGCCGCTTTCTTTGCCCGCATCTATGGCGTGAAGCCGGAGGGCAATTTCGAAGGGCACACCATTCTCAATCGCCTCGACGCGCAAGCACTCCTGTCGGAAGCGGAAGAGGCACGACTATCCGACCTGCGCACAAAGCTGCTCGAGAGGAGATCTTCGCGCGTCCGTCCAGGATGGGACGACAAGATCCTCGCAGATTGGAACGGCTTGATGATCGCGGCTCTGGCGCGGGCCTCCAGCGTGTTCGATGAGCCCGAGTGGCGCACGATTGCGGAGGGAGCCTTCACGTGTGTCACGACCAAGCTTTCGGCCGGTGGTGATCGCCTCTATCATTCGTATCGCGGCGGCGTGGCGAAGGCGCCTGCAACGGCGTCCGACTACGCCAACATGATTTGGGCTGCGCTTCGCCTCTATCAGGCGACCCTCTCCGAGAGCTATCTGGAGCATGCGAAGCGTTGGGCCGACGTTCTTGATCGGCATTATCTCGATGACGCAGGGGGCGGCTACTTCACCGCGGCCGACGATACGAGCGACGTGGTCGTCAGGCTGAAGTCGGCTTCCGACGATGCAACGCCCAGCGCCAACGCCATCCACCTGTCGAACCTGATCGCGCTTGCCGCGCTGACGGGGGAGGCGCGGTACGATGATCGTGCCAACGAACTCGCAGCCTCCTTCTCGGGAGCTGTGGCGCGCGCCCCGACGGGGCATTGCGGGCTGATCGCCGCCGGCCTCGATCTCGGCCGGGCCGTTCAAGTTGCCGTGATCGGCAGCGGCGATCCAAGCCTTGCCGCTGCGCTGTACAGCCTCTCCGTCCCGGCAGCCTTGGAGTTCCTGTCGGCGTCCGGATCCTTTAGCCCTGGCTCTCCGTTGGCAGGGAAGGGTGCGCCGACCGGCGAATCAACTGCTTATGTCTGTACGGGACCGGTCTGTGGAGCGCCGGTGCAAAAGGCGGAATCTTTGCGCCAAGAAATTCTGATCGCGCGCGGCTAAATTATTGATGATTGTCAACTTTTACCGCGTTGAAAGGTCTCACGGAGCAAACGCTTGGCTGAGGTATCCTGTGAGCGATATACAGGGTGTGGAGAAAGGCAGCCCCCCATGAAATTTCTGAGAGAAGCCGTTCGCTACGGCTACATCCCATTCATGATGCTCGGCCTCACCGGCGCCGCCTACTGGGTGGTCAGTCAGCTGGTCGTCGCGGAGGGGAAGACGTGGGCGTACGCGCTAATTTTCCCGCTTCTCGTCGCGGCTTATGCAACTTCGTTGCTGGCGGAGCGCATCGCGCCGGTCTTCCCGGAATGGAATGACCATGGCGAGCATGGCGACATGCTGACCAACACTGGTCACATCGCGCTCTACGAGTTGGGGGCGATCAACGGCGTCCTCCTCATTCCCGTCATCTGCTGGCTCTTCCCGTTCCAGGGCATCTGGCCGACGCAGTGGCCGATGTGGTCGCAAGTGCTGATGGCGTTCGTCGTCGCCGACTTCGCCTTCATGTTCATGCATTACCTCAGCCATCGGCTGCCGCTGCTCTGGCGGCTGCATGCCGTGCATCACGGCGTCGGGCGGCTCTATGGCTACAATGGCGTGATCCGCCATCCGCTGCACCAAGCGCTCGACATGATCGTCGGCAACATGCCGCTCGTCATTATCGGTATGCCGGTGCCGGTCGCGGTCGTGCTCGGCTTTCTCATCTCCGTGACGCTGATCGTGCAGCATTCGAACGTCGATACGCGTCTTGGCCCGCTGCAGAAGCATTTCGCGATCGGCCGCATCCACCACATGCACCACGTCAACTGGGGCACCGAGGGAGACTGCAACTTCGGCCTGTTGCTGACGATCTGGGATCGCATGTTCGGCACCTACTCCGAGAAGCTCGGCCGCGAGGTGACGGCGAAGGATATGGGCGTCGATGAATTGCCGAACTTCCCGAAGAGCCTGTGGGAGCAGCTGATCCTGCCTTGGGTCTATGTGCCGGGGAAAGGCGAGCCTGAGCGCTACAAGCAGATGGCGGCGGCGAAAGCCAAGACGCCGGCGCAGGAAGCGCGCGACCAGGTTCTGCACGCGGCGGAATAGGCTCTCCACATTCGCAGAAATGACAAAAGGCCGCTCGTTTGAGCGGCCTTTTTCACGTGAATCTTTTTGACCGTTACGTGTTCATCGACTGGAAGAACTCGCCATTGGTCTTGGTCGAACGCAGCTTGTCGATAAGGAACTCGATGCCGTCCATCGTGCCCATCGGATTGAGGATGCGGCGGAGCACGTAGACTTTCTTGAGCTGATCCTTCGGAATGAGCAGGTCTTCCTTACGCGTGCCCGAGCGCGATACGTCGATTGCCGGGAAGACGCGCTTGTCGGAGACCTTGCGATCCAAGATGATTTCCGAGTTGCCGGTGCCCTTGAACTCTTCGAAGATCACTTCGTCCATGCGCGAGCCGGTATCCACAAGGGCGGTCGCGATGATGGTCAGTGAGCCGCCTTCCTCGATGTTGCGGGCTGCGCCGAAGAAGCGCTTCGGCCGTTGCAACGCGTTGGAATCGACGCCGCCGGTCAGAACCTTGCCGGATGACGGCACGACGGTGTTGTAGGCACGACCCAAGCGCGTGATCGAATCCAGAAGAATGATGACGTCCCTCTTATGCTCAACGAGACGCTTAGCCTTCTCGATCACCATTTCCGAAACCTGGACGTGGCGTGAGGGCGGCTCGTCGAAGGTCGAGGAGATGACCTCGCCTTTCACAGAGCGCTGCATATCGGTGACTTCTTCCGGCCGTTCGTCGATCAGAAGAACGATCAGGTAGCATTCCGGATGATTGACGGAGATCGAGTGTGCGATGTTCTGAAGCAGAACCGTTTTGCCGGTTCTCGGCGGCGCCACGATCAATCCGCGCTGGCCTTTGCCGATAGGCGAGACGATATCGATGACGCGGGGCGACAGGTCCTTTATCGTCGGGTCTTCGATTTCAAGTTTCAGCCACTTCGTCGGATAGAGCGGCGTCAGGTTGTCGAAATGGCTCTTGTGCTTGGTTTTCTCGGGGTCTTCGAAGTTGATGTTCGAGACCTTCAGAAGAGCAAAGTAGCGCTCACCGTCTTTGGGTGAGCGGATCTGGCCTTCGACCGTGTCGCCGGTGCGCAGGGCGAAGCGGCGGATCTGCGAAGGCGAGACGTAGATGTCGTCGGGACCCGGCAGATAGTTCGCTTCCGGCGAGCGCAGGAAGCCGAAGCCGTCCTGCAGAACTTCGACGACGCCTGTAGCGGTAATTTCCGTCTCTTGGGTCGCGAGCTGCTTGAGCGTCGCGAACATCAATTCCTGCTTACGCAGGGTCGAGGCATTCTCTACCCCCGCCTCTTCGGCGAAGGTGACGAGCTCGGCGGGAGACTTCCGCTTCAAATCCTCGAGCTTCATTTGCTTCATTGAAATAGAACTCCACGAAGTGCCGCATCACAGCGGTATCGGGTGGTGAGGTGGGGTGAATGAGCCTGGCACAACGGCGACGAGGCGGGCGCCCCGTCGTGAAACCCAGCGAGCGTTGACGTTTAAACGTCGAAACGTGCCGTCTGCCAAAATCCTTATGAGGACCGATGGAAGATAGCAGATCGACAGCGACGAGGGAAGTATCAAAACGGCTTTACAACCACGAGGATGACAATGCCGATCATCAGCACGGTCGGAACTTCATTGATAATGCGCCAGTGTCGCGCGGGTTTCGTGTTTCGATCTTCACGGAATCGGCGGGTCGCCGCCGACAGGTAGCCATGCAACCCGGAAAGCACAAGCACCAGCGTGAATTTGGCGTGTAGCCAGGGCGCCGTCCAGAACCCGGACCGCCAGGCGAGCCACAACCCCAGAACCCAGGTCACCACCATCGCAGGCGTGGTGATGTAGTTCAGAAGGCGCCCCTCCATTATCTTGAAAGTCTCAGATTGAGGCGAACCGACCGGCGTGTCGGCGTGATAAACGAAGAGACGTGGCAGGTACAGCATCCCCGCCATCCAGGCGATGACGGCAATGACGTGGACCGCCTTGATCCAGAGATATGCGGCGTCACCCATCACAAAAATCAGCGCTGCAGCGGCCGCCGCCGTGATGACAAGGGAAGCGCCAGCGCGAAAGGCGGGCGATTTGCTCACGGGTGTGTCTGCCATCTTGTCAGGCCCGATTCACGCGCACGCGCTCGACCAACCGAGCCACATTGTCAGGCGACGTTTGCGGAACGATGCCGTGGCCCAGATTGAACACAAAGGGTAGCCCCGCCATGGCTCGGCAAATGGCGTCGGTTCTCCGATCAAGCGCATCGCCGCCAGAGACCAACAGCAGCGGATCGAGATTGCCCTGCACGGCTTTGCCGCTTTGTGCAATTTTCTGCATGATGCTCAGCGGGCAGGATGTATCGCAGCTGACGCCATCAACGCTCGTCCCGTGGATGTAGGTTTCGAGGAGAGCGGCAGCGCCACGCGGAAAACCGATAATGGGGATACTGGCGTGACGACTGCGGATTTCGCTCACGATGCGTGCCGTGGGAGCGATGACCCAGCGGGCGAACTCATCCTCGGAAAGGCTGCCGGCCCAACTGTCGAAAATCTGAATGGCATTGGCGCCCGCATCAATTTGCTTGGAGAGGTAGACGATCGACGCTTCGGTCAAAATATCGATGAGTTGCGCAAAACCTTCCGGGTCGGCGTAGGCCCATTCCCGCGCCGCAGCCTGATCGCTCGAGCCCCTGCCCTCGGCCATGTATGTTGCGACGGTCCAAGGTGCCCCACAAAATCCGATCAGGGCTGTTTCGCGCGGCAGCGCCTGACTGAGCCGCTCGACGGTTTCGCAGACACGCGAAAATTTGTCGTTGGTGTTCGATAGGGCGAGTCGGGAGAGGCCATCAACCGATTTGATTGGGTCCAGCCGCGGACCTTCGCCTTCGGCAAAGCGAACGCTTTGGCCCAGCGCATCGGGCACCACGAGGATATCGGAAAACAGGATGGCAGCGTCGAAGCCGTAGCGCCGGATTGGCTGAAGGGTGACTTCCGCGGCGAGTTTCGGCGAATAGCACAGGTCGAGAAAGCTGCCAGCCTCGGCGCGTGTCTTCCGGTACTCGGGGAGATAGCGGCCAGCCTGGCGCATCAGCCAGATCGGAGGGGGTGCAACGGCCTTGCCTGCAAACGGCTGCAGGAAGCGCTTCTCGATCCGTTCGGTCGTGAGTTGCACCGCTTTCCTTCCCTTCACTTCAAATGAGACAAACTTCTTGAAGCTTATTTTTTTGACTCTTACCCCGGGGGTTTGCGGGGATCGGTTGATCGTCCACGCTCCGTCCACAAGGTATCCCACTTCAGGTTCGTGTAGCACGAGCCCTAGCGTTTGTCTGACGTACGGCGCAATAGGATCGTTAAGGCGTCCATTAATCAAGGGCTTGCCGCCGGCATGCGTCACCAACCCGAAAGAGCGACGTGTGGAGAAGGCCTGGAGAGGCTCTGTAGAGGCTGATTGTTCCTTTGGACGGCCATTTGCTGGACAACATCTTTCCCTTTTGCCCGGATGTGGGTATCGCCGTGGGTCAGGCGATGGTTGTTCTCTCAACACGTGACCGACCAACCGGGTCGGGGGATAACCTTTGAGTTTTGAACATGCCGCCGCGGACCTTTTCATGAGACGATCGCAATGACGCTTCCCAGTCTCTTTCACATGCACCTCGTCTCGGATTCGACGGGCGAGACGCTGGTCGCGATCGCAAAAGCTGCCACGGTCCAATATCAAAACATTCGCGCTATCGAGCATGTGCATCCGCTCGTGCGGACGCAGCGCCAGCTGAAGCGCGTGCTCGCCGATATCGAGCAGGAGCCGGGGATCGTGCTCTACACTATCGTCAATACAGCGCTCGTCGCGGAGCTTGAAGCGCATTGCCAGCAGCTGAAGATTCCGTGTCTCGCGGTGCTGCAACCCATCATGAAAGTGTTCGAGAGTTATCTCGGCGCGCCGCAAACGCCGACAGTGGCGGGCCAGCATGTGCTCGATGCCGATTATTTCCGGCGAATCGATGCCATGAATTTCACGATGGCGCACGACGATGGCCGACTGCCCGATAATCTCAGCGATGCGGATATCGTGCTGCTCGGGATCTCGCGCACGTCGAAAACTCCGACATCGCTTTATCTCGCGCAACGCGGATACAAGACGACGAATTTGCCGCTCGTGCCGCAGGTGCCGTTGCCCGAACAGCTTCTGCAGCCGCATACGGCGTTTGTCGTCTGTCTCATCGCCAACGTCGACCGGATCGCCGATGTCCGTAGAAATCGAGCGATTCTGATGGCCGATCGTGACCTCGAAACTTATGTCGATCGGGATACGATTTCGGCGGAAATCGCTTACACGCGAAAACTCGCGGCGCAGTATAGCTGGCCGATCATCGACGTTACGCGGCGATCGATCGAGGAATCAGCAACGATGATTCTGAAGCTCTTGCAAGATCGCAGATCGGGAACGCGATCGGAGGCGGACCCGCGCAATGCCTGAAATGACGCGTCTCGTTCTCGCCTCAGGAAGCGAAGCACGAAGATCATTGCTTCAAGCGGCTGGCCTCGCCTTCGAGGTCATTCCAGCCGAAATCGACGAAGTTGCCATTCGGACGGCGATCCTGGAGCAAACTGAAGGGGCGGAGGGAAGCGATGTTGCGAGCGTCCTCGCCGCTGAAAAAGCGCGGGTCGTTTCCGTGCAGCATCCGGATGCGCTCGTCATCGGCGCGGATCAGGTTCTTCTGCTCGGCGGCAAGATCTTTTCCAAGCCCGAAAGCATCGCCGAGGCGCGGGAACACCTCGTCATGATGCGGGGGCGAACGCACGATCTCATCTCGGCTGTTGCGTTGGCGAGGAATGGCAACGTGCATTGGCAGACCACGGCGACTGCCGGCATGAGCGTCCGCGACTTCTCGGAGGAGTTCCTGGCAGCTTATCTGGAGCGGATGGGCGACAGAGTTCTCGGAAGCGTCGGGTGCTATGAATTCGAAGGCTCCGGGGTGCAACTGTTCGAGAGAATCGAGGGCGATTACTTCACGATTCTTGGCATTCCCCTTCTGCCGCTGCTTGAGCGATTGCGGGACGAAGAGATGATCACAGCATGACAAAGGCGTGCGTCATCGGCTGGCCGATTGCGCATTCGCGCTCGCCGCTCATCCACGGCTATTGGTTGCGAAAATACGGAATCGACGGGGCCTATACGAAAGAACCCGTAAAGCCGGAAGAACTCGGCGGTTTTCTCGCGACGCTGAAAGACCGCGGATTTGCAGGCTGCAACGTCACTGTACCGCACAAGGAGGCGGCCTTTGCAGCGGCGGTGATCAAGTCTCAGTCCGCTATTGCGGTCGGGGCTGCGAACACGCTTTGGTTCGAAGGACAGGATCTTGCGTGCGCAAACACCGACACGTACGGGTTCATCGCTAATCTCGATCAGTGTGCGCCGCGCTGGAAAGAGACCGATGGCGCTGCGCTCGTGCTTGGAGCAGGTGGCTCGGCGCGAGGCGTCGTCTACGGCCTCCTTGATCGCGGATGCCATGACATCCGCGTGTTCAACCGCACCATTGAGCGGGCTGAAGAGATCGCGCGGCACTTCGGTGCAGCAGTCTCGGCTTGGTCATGGGATGTCCGGAACGATCACGTCGCGCAAGCATCTGTTATTGTTAATACGACGATAATTGGCATGAACGGTAAAGGCGATCCCGAAATCGACTTCAAATTAGCCAAGTTAGGGCCGGTTGTTGCTGATCTCGTTTACGTCCCGTTGGAAACTCCGCTTCTAAGGTCCGCGCGCACGCATGGATTGGTGGGGGTCGACGGTCTCGGCATGCTGCTCCATCAGGCTGTTCCCGGATTTGAAAAATGGTTCGGCGTCCGGCCTGAGGTTTCTTCCGAGCTCTACGCCCTCGTTGCTGAGAATATTCGCGAGGCTTGATGCTTGTCGTTGGTTTGACCGGGTCGATCGGTATGGGAAAATCGACCGCGGCGGCGCGATTTCGCGCGCGCGGGATCGGTGTTTTCGATGCCGATGCCGAAGTCCATCGTCTGTATGCCGGGCCGCTCGCGGACGAGATCGAGAAGGCGTTTCCCGGTTCGTGCACTGGTGGCGCCGTCGATCGCACGAAGCTATCGGAGCAGCTCATTGCCGCGCCTCATCGTTTCAAGGAACTTGAAGCAATCGTGCATCCACGCGTGCACGAGGCTGAGCGGCATTTCCTTCAGGCGGAAAATGCGCATGGTGCGGCGATTGCCGTTCTCGAGGTTCCGTTATTTCTGGAGGTGGGACGCGACGCGCATGTCGATGCCATTGTGGTCGTCACGGCTTCGGCCGAGGTTCAGCGCCAGCGTGTGCTTGCGCGCGCCGGCATGACGGAGGCGAAGTTCGAGGCGGTCGTCGCGCGGCAATTGCCGGAAGCAGAAAAGCGCGCGCGTGCGGATTTCGTTGTGGACACGAGCGGATCCGTGGAAAGCTGCAACAGCCAAATCGATATAATCATCACTAGATTGCTGCCGTTGAGCGCCACCGCGTACGAACAGTTCTGGCGCGCCTGAAGAATTGCGCCGGGGGGCGCGAGGGACGCGATGCGCGAAATTGTTCTCGATACGGAAACCACGGGTCTTGATCCCAAGACCGGACATCGCCTGATCGAGGTCGGCGGCATTGAGATGATCAACCGGATTCCGACTGGTCGAGAGTTTCACCGCTTCATCAATCCGCAGCGCGACGTGCCGAGGGAAGCGCAGGAGATTCACGGCATCTCAACGGAGTTTTTGTTCGACAAGCCGTTGTTCAAAGACGTCGCACGCGAACTGCTCGATTTTTTGGGTAATGACATCCTCGTCATTCACAACGCCCAGTTCGACATCATGTTTCTCAATCATGAACTCGGACTTCTGGGAGAAAAGGCGATCAGTTTCGATCGCGTCGTCGATACGCTCGCGATTGCGCGGCGGCGGCATCCGGCGGGTCCCAACACCCTCGACGCCCTTTGCAAGCGCTATGCGATCGACAATTCCCAGCGCACGAAACATGGCGCGCTGGTTGATAGTCTGTTGCTTGCGGAAGTCTACGTTGAGCTCTTGGGCGAGCGGCAGGCAACGTTCGGCCTGCAGTCAGCGAGTGTAAAATCGGCTGGAGCGATCCGGGTCGGTGCGGGACGCAGCAACCCGATGCTGCGTTCTGAGCCGCTGCCAGCGCGCATCGGGGAAGCTGAAGTCGAGGCGCACCGCTCCTTCATCGAGAAGATGAAGACGCCGGCGCTGTGGCTCAGCTTCTGGAACAAGAGCCCGGCGTGAACCGGTCTTAAGCGAACGTTTTTCCCGGCGCCGATGGGCGCTGGCGCTGCCGCTGCATATAAAGCGCGCCGAAATCGATCGGATCAAGCAGCAGCGGCGGGAAGCCGCCTTCGCGCGTGATGTCGGATACGAGCCGGCGCAGGAAGGGGAAGATCATCGACGGGCCGGAGATCAGGAGGAAGGGTTCAAGCGCACCTTCCGGAATGCTTTCTATCTTCAAGAGGCCGGCATAGACGAGTTCGAGGACGTAGATCGTGCCGATTTTGTTGGTGGCGGTGGCCTTGAAGTCGATCGCCGTTTCGAAAAGATCGCCGTCGATCCGTTGAGCGCCGACGTTGACTTCGACCTGCAGGTTGGGTTGATCGCCGATGCCTGAAATCAGCTTATGGATGTTCGGATTCTCGAATGAGAGGTCCTTGATATACTGATTGACGATCTTGGCCTGGATCGGAATCTGGCCGTCGGCGCGAGGCGTCATTCCAGCGCCGTTTCCATTGCTACCCTGCTCGGCCATGACGTCCTCTTCACATCGTTCGATGTTCAATTTCCAAGTCGCGGCGGTCGCTAGCACGTCGCTCAGGGCGGCGCAATGGATCGGCCGCAGCTGTTATGACCTGTGACGGCGAGGCTGCACTGCCTTGCCAGGGTACAGCGGCCGCTCGCTCACGCGCTCATACTCGCCCTCGATCACGATGCCGTCGTCCTCGGTGGGCGAGGGCGCATCAGATTGCGCGCGAAACGCCTCGCGGCTGACTTCGGCCTGGTAGTGGAACAGGGTGACGAGCTTCAACAAACCCGTTCGGATCACGATGTCGCGAACCTGCGGGATCAGCAGGAGGAGGCCGAAGGCGTCAGCAATGACACCGGGAAAAATGAGAAGCAGGCCGGCGAGGACTTGGAGAAAGCCGTCAAAAAGCGGGGAGAAGCCCTCGCGGTCTGACCCGAGACGAGACAGCGCGCGTTCGAAAACGCGTAGGCCGACCCTGCGAATGACGTAGGTGCCGAGGATCGCCGTGCCGATGATAATGGCGGCAAGCCACCAGATGCCCAGAAGCTGACCAAGACGGATCAGGAGCCCGATTTCCAGCAGCGGAAGGGCTGCCAGCGCGAGGATCAGGGCGATTTTCACCGGTTGGGACATAAAAGCTCATCAAACATTCGCGACACCTTAGCGCGGTTGTACGTCAGCAGCCACCGGCCTTGCTGAAAGGACACCTGCCGTTTCAACTATATTCACATCAGAAGCTTAC
Source organism: Hyphomicrobium sp. (assembly GCF_003987855.1). Classification (GTDB taxonomy): domain Bacteria; phylum Pseudomonadota; class Alphaproteobacteria; order Rhizobiales; family Hyphomicrobiaceae; genus Hyphomicrobium_B. The sequence goes on along the minus strand of NZ_RXIZ01000004.1, from coordinate 344,769 downwards.
TTTCCGAGCTTTTCGAGACTCCCAGATCGGCGGCAGACGGGGCAACCTTAAGGTGATATAGCTGCCTTCTTCAAATCGTCCGTCCCCGGGCTTAGATACATGCCTAGCTTGGGTGGATGGTCGTCGGCCGACGCATGCCCAATCTCACCGGAGGCGCTGACCCCTAGAATGAATGGTCAATTCGATCTCATAACGCTCATTGCACTCGTCGTGGCCGTGGCTGCGATCATCAAGCTCAGGAGCGTGCTTGGCCAGCGTACGGACGAGGACGAAAACCGCGTTGAACGCCTGAAAGCGCGCGAGCGGGACGCGGCTCAGCGTCCAGCCACCGAAACCGCTTCGGCAGACGTCATTTCGATGCCACGGCGCGATCGCGAGCCTGTCGCTCCAGCGCCCGCGGCGGAGGTGGCTACGCCAAACATCGAAGCGCGCATTCGTGCCTATCCAGTCCAGGATCCAGCGGTCACGACCGGCCTTCTTGAAATCGCCAAGCTCGATCCGACACTCGACCCGGACTCCTTCATCGCCGGCGCTGGGCGCGCGTACGAAATGATCGTTTCCGCGTTCGCAGAAGGCAACCGGCGCGCGCTGAAGGATCTCTTGAGCAAGGAAGTCTACGACGGCTTCTCCGCCGCGATCGCGGAACGTGAAGCCCGCGGCGAGATCATCGATCAGCAGTTCGTCGGCATCAAGAAAGCCGAGATCGTGGAGGCCGAGGTCAAGACCGGCGTCGCGTTCGTCACCGTTCGTTTCGTCAGCGAACTCATTTCGGCGACGCGCGACAAGGCGGGAGAGGTGATCTCCGGGGACGCGCAGCGGATCAGGGACGTCACCGATATCTGGACCTTCAGTCGCGACATCTCGTCGGCAAAGGCACGCGGCAACCCGAATTGGCGTCTGGTCGCCACGCAGGCGCCAAATTGAGACGCGATTAAGCGACAGTTAATCTGGACGTGTTGTTCTGCTGGGCGGTGAACACCGCAACGCAGGGAAGTCGGGTTCAAGCGTGGGTCGGGCACCGGGGGGCGCCTTTTGACCGAGTGTGCGTATCACCCACAGATATTGCGAGCTCGCCGTGCGTGCGGGCTGCTTCTGTTTATGCTGCTTTTTCTAAGCCCAGCGGTCTGCGATAACGGCGCGGTAGCGGCGAGCGCGCCAGCTGCCAGCGACATTCAGAACAAAGCTCAGCCTGCCATGACGCCCCCTGTCGTCACATTCGAACCGATGACGTTCAGCGATCTCGCCGGTTGGAGCGAGGATGATCATCTGGCCGCCTGGAAAGCGTTTCTTGCATCATGCAAACCCGTGTTGCGGGCAGGTGTGCGTCCGGCCAAGCACGACAGCGCTGGGTCGCCGCAGGCTCTCATCGATGTCTGTGAGCGCGCCGTCGCGATGTCGAAAGCCAAGAGCGTTCGCACAAGAAGTGAAGCGCGGCAGTTCTTTGAAACGAATTTTCGTCCGCATCGCATTTCGGGCGGTGATGCCGAAGGTCTGCTCACGGGCTACTACGAGCCATTGATCAAAGGCTCGCGAATTCCCGACAAGACTTACAAGGTTCCGATCTATCGGCGGCCGCCCGACCTCGTGAATGTCGTCGCGGAAAGTGAGCGAGGGGCCAAGTCCGGCTCACTGACGCATCAGCGCAAAACGGCGAAAGGGCTCGAACCTTACCTGACGCGCGCCGACATCGAGCAAGGCGGTCTTGAGGGTCAGGGGCTCGAGCTCATGTACCTCAAGGATCCCGTTGACGTCTTTTTCATGCAGGTGCAGGGGTCGGGCCGCATCCAATTGCCGAGCGGCGAGAAAGTGCGCGTCACCTATGACGGCAAGAACGGCCATCCCTATACGTCGGTGGGTCGCGTCCTGATCGACGAAGGCCAGATGACGGCTGACGAGATGTCGCTCAAGTCTTTGAAGAAGTGGCTCAAGACCGACAAAGATCGCGCCAAGCCAGTGCTGTGGAAGAATAAATCTTATGTCTTCTTCAAGGAGCTTTCAGGCACGGAGGCCAATGCGCCGATGGGCGTCGGCTGCATTCCTTTGCAGGCTGGCCGCAGCCTCGCGATCGACACGACCTATTATCCGATCGGAACGCCGATCTTCGTCGATGCGCCGAAAATCACGCACGCAACGAAGTCCGGTGGATTTCGCCGCCTGATGGTGGCGCACGATGTGGGTTCGGCGATCAAAGGGACCGAGCGCGGCGATATCTACTTCGGTTCGGGTGATGATGCAGGGCGTCTCGCGGGTGTTACGAAGCAGCCCGGGCACCTCTACGCATTGCTGCCGATCGACGGCGGCGCGGAGAACTCGTTCTTTCCCGATCCTAAAACGGCGAGCAGCGGACTGTGAAGAAGCCGCACGGCCACAGCGGGGGTAAGAAGAGCGGTTCTGGCGGCGATGACGACCATGACGTCTGGCGGCACCTCGCAGCGAGCATAGAGCCGCTGAAGCGCGCTAAAGGGCGGTTTCATCCCGCCAGCGACCTGGCGAAATCGGGCAGTCCGAAATCAAGGCCTTCGGCCGCCGAACGCGCGGTCAGCAAAGAAAGTAAGGCCGCTTCGCGTGCCGAGGCGCAGCCTGCCCCAAAAGCTTCCCGTTCGGCACCGCCTGAGCTGTCCCTTTTCGATCGCAACAGTGTCCGCAAGATCAGGGGCGGCAGGGTCGACATCGAAGCCCGAGTCGACCTTCATGGCATGCGGCAGCACGAAGCACATGTTGCTTTGCGCCGCTTTCTCATGAGCTGCCAAAGCCGCGGCCTCCGGTACGTTCTCATCATCACCGGCAAAGGCAAGGGGTTGGACTCAGCGGCGGCGCATGTCGGGGAGGCGGATCGGGAACGCGGGGTGTTGAAACGCAACGTACCGCGCTGGCTCGAGGAGCCGGATTTGCGGGCGATTGTCGTAAGCTTCACGACGGCAGCGATCCAGCATGGTGGTGAAGGTGCGATCTACGTGCATCTGCGCTCAAAGAATCGTGGCTAGTGCTTTTCAGAAGCAGGTTTCCTGTAGCTTCTGGAGTGCTTGGCCGATGCCGTTGAGGGAGTAGGTGTCGGTTACGGCGGCACCCGCGTCCGAGGTGGCGGCAACCGTCATGGTCGTGCCCTTGCGCATGGCCTCGACAAGTTTCAGCTCGCGCGTCGAATCCGAGACGTAGGTGCGGTCGCCGGAGGCAAATAGCCGAAATCCGGCTGGGCTCACGGTCGCCAGGGCCTGTGCGTTCTTCTTGACGCGAAACCCCATGCGGAAGCTAACCTCGGCGCGAATGCCGTCCTTGGGCCACGCCGAAATGTAGGCGCGGGGAGGTTGGCGCTGGGCATCGGCCGGCGCGGTCGATTTCGGCTCGCTCGTCACGAAGCAGAAAAGATGCGGGGTGTTCGCGTCGGTCATCAGAGACCAATCGCCGGAGGTGTAGGCGCGTGTCATCTGGTCAGCTGCCGCCGCGCCGGAATGGACGGCGGCAAGGCAGATAGCGAACAACGTCTTACCCACGTTCCGCATTCAAGGGCCCCCCTCGCCGATCGGCCGATCGGCAAATCGCGCCAGCGATTTGATTCGGTCATACATCACGATTGCGCCGGCCATGGCGACATTGACGCAAAAGGCTGTCGGGATCTTGACGACATAGTCACAGCGCTCGATCAGGGGTTCGGAGAGGGAGCCTAACTCGGGTCCGAGCACATAGGCGGCGCGAAGTGGATGACGAAAGCTCGGAAGATCGACCGCGTCGTCGAGCAGCTCGATGCCGACGAGCTTGCAACCGCCGGGCAGCGCCATGTCATCGAGCGTCGCCCAGTTGTAATGGGGGAGATGCAGCTGGCTTTTCGACGTGTCGGCATGCGCCTCGATGGCTTTATAGGTGGCGCCGACCGTGAACGTGAACGCCGCTCCGAAAGCATGTGCCGAGCGCATCAAATTTCCCAAATTCAGCGACTTCGACATGCGTTCAGCGCCAATCGCGAAGTAGCCCTTGGGGTGCGGCGGCCATGTGGTCGCTTTTCTTGACATTCTGGTCCGCTCGTGTGTGTCAGAGGGGGTTTCAGCGAGTGGGACGTCACATATGAAGGCAGCTCTTTGCAAGAGCCTTGACGGGCCATCGGGCCTGGTTGTTGAGACCCGGGCCGACCCCGTAGCGCGGGACGGGCAAGCCGTCGTGAGGGTTGCGGCAGTCGGCCTCAACTTCGCCGATACGCTGATCACCCGCGGCAAATATCAATTCAAACCGGAACTGCCTTTTTCTCCCGGCGCGGAGATTGCCGGGATCGTCGAGACCGTCGGTGTGAACGATCACGGGATTCACGTGGAACAGCCCGTCATGGCTTACGTGAACTGGGGCGGGGCTGCGGAAAAAATCGCGGTCGATGTCGGCAGCCTCATTCCTATCCCAGCAGGTGTGCCGCTGGAGGTCGCTGCCGGGCTTTCCGTGACGTATGGGACGGCAATTCACGGTCTCAACGATCGCGGCAAGGTCAAAGCCGGCGAGACCGTCGTGGTGACCGGCGCTGCCGGCGGCGCGGGTCAAGCCGCCGTCGAGATTGCCAAGCTCATGGGAGTGCGCGTCATTTCCGTCGTCTCCTCGGAAGAAAAGGCTGCGATCGCACGCGATGCCGGATCGGATGACGTGATCCTTTTCCCCGGGGCCGATCTCAAAACCGAAGTTCGCAATCTCACCGGCGGCGACGGCGCGGACGTCGTCTATGACTGCATCGGTGGAGAAGCGGCGGAGCCGTTGGTTCGTGCGCTCAACTGGGAAGGTAGATTTCTCGTCGTCGGGTTTGCAGCGGGCGAGATCCCGAAGATTCCGATCAATCTTCTGTTGCTTCGCGGCGCCGAGATGGCTGGCGTTTTCTGGGGCGAAGCGGTCAAGCGAGACCCGGCAGGGCACCGAGCCAACATGGCCAAAGTCCTGAGTTGGGTGGCGGAGGGGCGTCTCAAGCCACGAATTCACGGGACCTATTCGCTCGACCAAATTCGTGAAGCGCTGGGCATCCTCGAACGCCGCGAGGCGACCGGCAAGATCATCATCACGGTGAGCTGAAGAGCCTACCAGGCCGCTTCACCTTCGTCGGCGAGAAATCCCATTCCGCGCATCGGAAAGCGTTCCTCGATGCCGTAAGGTCCGCCGCCAACGCCGGGGCGTGAGGACATCAGTACCGTTCGGCCAACGAAGAAGGGCGCAGAGCGATAGCCGCTGTAGCGCGACAGATAGCGCGCGATGGCTTCGACATTGGAATGCTTCAGGCGCGCGAGCGTGACGTGCGGTTTGAACGCGCGAGTATCTGGAGACAATCCGGCATTGCGCGCGGCTTTCTCGTGCTCACGCGCTAGCTCTTCGAGCTCGGGTGTCGTTTCGACGCCGACCCAAAGGGTGTGGGGATCATCGCCGCCAAAAACGCCGAGGCCTGACAAGCGCAACTCAAATCCGTCTGGCTCGATGCGCGACAGGTTGTCGGCGAACTCGCGCGCGTCGTTGTTGGCGATGTCGCCCGCGAACCGCAACGTAATGTGATAGCTCTCCGGTTTGATCCACCGCGCGCCGGGCAACGGCATGCGCAGGCGATAGAGCTCATCGCAGGTATCTTCAGGAAGCTCGATGGCTGTGAACAGTCGCGGCATGGTGATGTCCTCGCGAATGAACTTATGGCGTCGCGCCTTTTTGAGCCGCTTGGCTCTGCTCCGCGCGGGCGACGAGTGCTTCGACGTCGGGCAGGATGCGCTTCACGATCTCAGCGACGCCCTTTCCCGTCGGATGAAGGCCGTCAGGCTGCGTGAACGAGGGGTCGAGCGCCACGCCTTCTAGAAAGAACGGATAAAGCGGAACGGCGTATTTCGCTGCAAGCTCGGGGTACATGGCGTCGAAGTTTTTGGTGTAATCGCCGCCCCAATTGTTTGGCGCCCTCATTCCCGTCAGCAGGACCGGAATGCCTTTGGCCTGCAGGTTCGCAAGCATCTTATCGAGGTTGGCGCGCGGCACTTTCGGATCGATCCCGCGCAGCGCATCGTTGGCGCCGAGTTCGATAATCACAGCGTCGGGTTTCGGATCGAGCGCCCAGTCCAGGCGTTCGAGGCCGCCCGAGGTGGTGTCGCCGGAAACGCCGGCATTCGTCACGGTGACCTTGTGTCCCTTCGCTTCAAGCGCCATCTGAAGCTGCGCGGGAAACGACTGGCTCGGTGCGACGCCGTAGCCGGCCGTCAGGCTGTCGCCGAACGCAAGGATGGTGACAGGACGCATAGGAGCCGCGGTTGAAGGATGAAGAAGCGATACGACCAAGCCGGCAAAGACCATCAGACGGAGTGCGACCTTTGCGGTCAGGCCTGGGGCACGTGAAAAGGCTACGTTCATCTTTCGGCCCCACACATCACACATTCCACCAGCTGACGTAGAGGCTCAATGTGAACGGCACAAGTCCGATACGACCAATGCAGGGTAATTTAGATTGAGCGATCCGATCATCAAACTCGATAACGTGCATCTGACGCTGACGAGCCGGGCTGGGCCAGTGCAAATTCTTCGCGGCGTTTCGCTTACGTTTCCACATGGCCAAAGCGCTGCGATCGTGGGTCCTTCGGGATCCGGAAAGACGTCGCTTCTGATGACCATGGCCGGTCTCGAGCGCGCCACGAGCGGTCGGATCACGATTGCGGGACGCGAGCTTGGACCGTTGGCGGAAGACGACCTCGCGGTCCTGCGTGGCGCGGAGATGGGGATCGTGTTCCAGTCCTTCCACCTCGTGCCGACGATGACGGCGCTGGAGAACGTTGCCTTGCCCATGGAGCTTGCCGGCGAGGCGCGAGCCTTCGAAACGGCGCGTGACCTTCTCGCCGAAGTCGGTCTCACCGCGCGTGTCGACCATTTCCCGGCGGAGCTTTCGGGCGGCGAACAACAGCGTGTTGCAATCGCGCGGGCGTTGAGCCGCTCGCCCAACATTCTTTTCGCCGACGAGCCGACGGGCAATCTCGATGGCCGCACCGGCAAGCAGATCATCGATCTGCTGTTCGGCATTCGCAAACGCCGAAACGCAACGCTGGTTATCGTTACGCACGACAACAAGCTCGCGGCAATGACCGATCGCGTGATCCGCATGGCGGACGGGCTCATCGCGGCGGATGAGGAGACGAATACGTCCATGCGCGCGGTGTCCTCGTGACCCTTCTGACGGGAATGGAGACCACGACTCCGCGGCGGAAGGCGGGTGTGCTGACGATCGTTCGCCTCGGCATGCGCGAATTGCGCAACGGCTTCGACGGCTTTCGCATTTTTGTCGCGTGCCTCGCGCTGGGCGTGATGGTGATCGCGGCGGTCGGCGCGCTCGCGGATGCGTTGCGATCGGGGCTGACCACGCAGGGCGAGACGATCCTCGGCGGCGATCTGGCTTTTGCGCGAATGCATATCCGCGCGACCCCTCAGGACCTCGACGTCTTTCGCGCGCTCGGACACGTGAGCGAAACGGCGACTATGCGGACGATGGCCCGGCGCGTCGATGGGTCAGATCAGGCGCTCGCCGAACTCAAAGGCGTGGACGGATCCTATCCGTTGTCGGGTGCAGCGACCCTGAAAGGCGGCGGCTCGTTCGCCGACGCAATCGCGGGCGACGGCGTCGTTGCGGATGCGATGCTGCTTGATCGGCTGGGCCTCAAACTTGGCGATCGCCTCCGCGTCGGTGAAGCGGACTTAGCGGTCAAGGGCATTCTGGACAACGAGCCGGACGCCATCGTCGACAGGATGACCTATGGCCCGCGCGTTTTCCTCTCGCTCGATGCGCTTGAGAAGACGGGCCTTGTAAAACCCGGAACTCTGATCCGGTGGCGCTATGCGATCAAACTTCCTGAAGGGGGCGCGGCCGACCGGGCGACGCTCGGCGAGTTGCGCCGGATCACGGGCGAAAAGCTGGCGCTCGGCGGGTATACGGGTTCCGATCGTTTCGATCCGTCACCGCAGATCAGCCGCGCGCTCGACCGCTTGCGGCAATTCCTCATTCTCATTGGCCTCGCATCACTGCTGGTGGGCGGCGTCGGCATAGCGAATGCCGTTTCCACCTTCATCGACAAGCGCATGAAGGTCGTAGCGACGCTGCGCAGCATCGGTGCCACGGGCTCGCAGATCATGGGGATCTTCCTCGTGCAGCTCATCGTCATGAGCGCGGTCGGTATTACCATCGGTCTTGCCTTGGGCGTCGCCGTGCCCTCGATCATCGACGAGTTCTACGGCGATCTCCTGCCTGTTCGCATCAACGTGTCCGTGTCGCCGCAGAGCCTTGGATTGGCGGCGCTCTACGGCGCTGTGGTCGCGCTGCTCTTTGCGCTTTGGCCGTTGGGGCGAGCGGAGAACGTCTCTGCGACCGTTCTCTTTCGCGACAGCATCGGGGGACCTGGCGGCCGTCCGCGAAACGCTCTCCTGGCGTTGATGGCCGTGCTCGCCGCGATCCTCGTCGGAATAGCGGTGCTGACATCCGAGCCGCGTTCCATTGCGCTTTATGTGATCGCGGGACTTGTGGTGATGCTCGCCGTGTTCGGCTGGTTAGGCGGCGTCATCGGGCGGTTGGCGAAACGACTGCCGCGTCCCAACCGTCCCGAGCTTGGGCTGGCGCTTCGCAACATCGCGTCGCCCGATGGCTTGACGCGGTCGGTCGTTCTTTCACTTGGTACCGGGCTGTCGCTGCTTGTCGTCGTGGCGCTGGCGAACGCGGCGCTCGTGTCCGATCTGCAGGATCGGTTGCCAGCGGAAGCGCCGGATTACTTTCTGCTCGATATCCCGCCGTCCGATCTCGACGGCCTGAAGGCGAAGATCACGCAAGACGTGCAAGGCGCGAGCATCGTCGATGCGCCGATGTTGCGCGGTCGGATCGTCGATATCAAAGGCGTTCCCGTCGAGAACATGAAGTTTGCGGCCGATACGCAATGGGTGCTCAACGGCGATCGCGGGCTCAGCTACGCCGAGACGATCCCAGAGGGGTCGACGCTCACGGCTGGTTCCTGGTGGCCGAAGGACTATTCGGGGCCGCCGTTGGTCTCATTCGAAGGCGAGATCGCGAAAAAGCTCGGGCTGGGGATCGGAGACACCGTCACCATCAACGTGCTCGGGCGCAACATCACCGCCAAGGTCGCGAGCCTGCGCGAAGTGAAGTGGGAGAGCATCGCGCTCAACTTCATCATGGTTTTCTCGCCAAACACGCTTCGAGCGGCCCCGCACAATCTACTCGCGACCGTGCGCCTGCCGCACGGCACGGCGTCCGAGGTCGAAACCGCGATGGTTCGGGATCTCGGCCGCTCGTACCCGTCCGTCAGCGCGATCCGGGTGAAGGACGCCATCGATCAATTCAGCAAAATTTTCGCGAAAGTGATGGTCGCGGTGCAGGTGGCGGGCAGCGTGACTCTGACCGCGGGGGCGTTGGTGCTCGCAGGGGCCCTTGTTACCGCCCAGCGCCGGCGAGTTCTCGAAGCGGTCATCCTTAAGACGATCGGCGCCCGGCGGCGGCAAATTCTCAAGGCGCACGCCTGGGAATATGCCCTACTCGCGACGATTGCGGCGCTTGTCGCGATCGCGCTGGGGAGTGCAATTGCATGGGTGGCCGTCACCCGGGTGATGGAGTTGGACTACGTTTTCTCGCTCGGCGCGGTGTTCAGCACCCTCGCCGTCGCCGGCGTCATGATTGCGGTCTTTGGCGGAATCGGAACCTGGAGTATCCTCAGAGCTCCGGCGGTAACTATTTTGCGTTCAGAATAAAAGAATTCCGCTTTCTGTTTCCGGATCTTGAAAGGGTTTGACCGCAGGGTCATATGGTACGCAGAACCGGCGGTTTGGCCGGATAACACGAGGATACGAGGACCATGGCTGAAGTTTTTTCGCGACCGAATAGCCCGTACGGCAGCGCGCGGACATCTGGCGCGATTGACCAGGGGCTGCGCTCGTTCATGCTCGGCACCTACAACTACATGGCGCTCGGCGTTGCCGGTACGGCCACCGTTGTCATGCTTCTCATGGCCAACCCGCAGGTTATGGCGGCGATCGCTCTTGGCCCGATGAAGTGGGTCGTGTTCGCGGCCGTCCTTGGACTTGGCTGGTTTGCGCCGCGCCTTTTCTTCGGCGGCAGTGACGTCGTCGCCCACGGCGCCTACTGGCTCTATTGCGCTCTCTGGGGCGCATTGATCGCGCCGATGATCTCGCTTTACGTTTCAACCGGTATGGCCGGCCTCGTCGGCCAGGCGTTCTTCATCGCCGCCGCAATGTTCGCGGTAACGAGCCTCATCGGCTACACGACGAAGAAAGACATGACGGGCTGGAGCGGCTTCCTCTCCATGGCCTCGATTGGCCTCATCGTTGTGATGATCGGCAGCTACTTTTTCATCACCGATCCGGGCACCAGCAAGACCGTCAGCATGGGTATCTCGGCTGTCGTCGTATTGCTCTTCTCGGTCGTGACGGCCTTTGAGACGCAGGCCATCAAGTCGATGTACATCGAGAACGCCCAGTACGGCGGCGAAGCTCAGTTGAAGCGCTCGTCGGTGTTCGGTGCCTTCATGCTCTATGGCTCGTTCATCACGCTCTTCATTCACATCCTGAACATTCTGGGCATGATGAACCGCAGCAACTAACGGTTTGTCGCCTGGAACCTGAGAAAAGGCCCCGGAAACGGGGCCTTTTTTATTGCCGCTTCCGACTCGCGTTCCGAGAACCGTCCGGAATCGGCAGGAAAAACTCAGAAGCGGACGACGCCAGGGCGGTCTTCGAGAACGCTCAGCACGCGTTTCAAATCGTGGCCGCGCTTCATGATCAGGCCGCCCGCGGCAATGACGCTATACGCGCCCTGCTTCCGTGCCAGGCGGAGATCCTTCTCGATGCGGTAGAGGGCATACTCGCTGGCCTTGCGGTAGACGGAGAACACGGCCTTGTCGCGGAGGAAATCGATGGCGTAATCACGCCATTCGCCGGAAGCGACCTTGCGGCCGTAAAGATCCAGAATGGCCGTCAGTTCGTAGCGATCGAAAGTGGTTCGACGGCTTGGCTCCGAATTGGCGTCGGAGGGTCCAAGCGTGCCCGCGGAGCGCGGGCGGAAAACTATGGGGTCGGTTGTCTCGCTCAAACGGCGCCGTCCAATCTTTGATACGTTAAAGATCGCGCCAACGTCGGCGGAAAGCAAGAGAGGGGCGGAAAATCTTCTCGTGGCGCCGAAAATGAATGGGATGAACGGCCTTGGGCGCTCAGCACGGAAATACCGCGACGCTGACAAAATCGCGACTCCGCTCAGGCCCCAATCTGCCGCATTAAAACGCGATAGAGATAACCGTTGCCTTTGGGTCCGGTTAAAAATGACCGGCTCTGGATACATAGCCCCCCAGCCCCCCGGGGCCATAGTTTCGAGGTCGGACTCTCAGGCAACTCTTCTCCCCTGATTGCGTCTCGGTCCCCATCCGAGACGAACTTCTCCTCCCTGGACGCGGTGTCCCGGCAGGATCGGCCCCGCAAGGCCGGTCCTGCCGTCTTTTGTATTGCAAGGGTTTCATTTGAGCACGCCGTAGTCCCGGGTATACAATGTTACAGTTAGGGGAATTCAGGTATTGATCTCAAAATGATAGCGAAACGCAAATCGACCTCTAAGCCACGTTCCAAGCCTAGCCTCAACCCGCTGACGACGAAGTGGAATGGCGATTTCGCCATGCCGCCGTTCGAAAAAATTGAAGCGCGGCACTTCAAGCCGGCGCTGGAGGCCGCGTTTCGCGAGCACAAAGCGGAAATCGAAAAGATTGCCCGCAACCCCGCGAAGCCGACATTCGCCAATACGATTGCCGCTCTGGAAAAAAGCGGCTGGCAGCTCTCTCGGGTCGCGTCGGTTTTCTGGAATCTGGAAGGATCGGATTCCACCCCCGCGCTGCAGGAAATCGCGCGCGACATGGCTCCGCGCTTTGCGGCGCACGAGACGCAAATTCTTCTCGACAAGCATCTCTTCAAGCGGGTCGATGACCTGTATCAGCGACGCGAGACGCTAAAGCTCGATGAGGAAGAGCTTCGCGTTCTGGAACGGCACCATCTTGAGTTCGTGCGCGCCGGTGCGCGTCTGTCATCGGCAGAGAAATCGCGCATCAAGGAGATCAATGCGCGACTTGCGACGCTCGTCACCCAGTTCATGCAAAACGTCCTCAAGGACGAGCAATCCTGGCGGCTGGAGCTTGAAGGCGAGACGGATCTCACCGGTCTTCCCGATACGTTCAAGGAAAGTGCGGAGCGTGCTGCCGCCGATGCCGGGCTACCAGGGAAAGCGCTCGTGACGCTGGCGCGCTCGAGCGTGGAAGGCTTCCTGACCTATTCCGCCCGCCGCGATCTCAGAGAGCAGGCCTTCAACGCTTGGGTCAGCCGGGGTGCGCGCGAGGGCGAAACGGATAACCGGCAGATCGTGGCCGAAGCGGTCGCGCTGCGCGGGGAATACGCCCGGCTCATGGGCTTTAAGTCGTTCGCCGAGTTCAGTCTGCAGGATACGATGGCGAAGACTCCCGATGCCGTTGACGGACTTCTTCGTGCCGTCTGGCAAAAGGCCGTTCAACGCGCGCAAGATGAACGCGATGCCTTGGCAGCCGAGGCTCAGAACGCGGGCGACAACTCGGAAATCATGCCGTGGGATTGGCGGTATTATTCCGAGAAGGTTCGTAAAGCGAAGTACGACTTCGATGAGTCGAAGCTGCAGCCCTATCTCGAACTCGATCACATGATCGCGGCCGCATTCGATACGGCGACGCGTCTCTTCGGATTGAAGTTCAAGGAGCGCAAGGATCTTCCGCGCTATCACCCGGAGGTGCGCGTCTGGGAGGTGCAGGACAAGAAGGGTCAGCACGTTGGGATCTTCATGGGCGATTACTTCGCCCGGCCGACGAAGCGTTCAGGTGCCTGGATGTCGTCCTTCCGTTCGCAGCACAAGCTCGGGAAGGGGCAAGCTCCGATCATCGTCAACGTTCTGAACTTCACGAAAGGCGGTGACGGCGAGCCGGCGCTGTTGTCGTTCGACGATGCGCGGACGCTCTTTCATGAATTCGGGCACGGCCTGCACGGGCTTTTGTCGAACGTCACGTACCCCTCGATCTCGGGGACGTCGGTGACGCGCGATTTCGTCGAACTGCCTTCGCAGCTTTACGAACACTGGCTATCGACGGCCGAGGTGCTCGAGAAGCACGCGCTGCATTACAAGACCGGCAAACCCATGCCGAAGGTGTTACGGCAGCGGCTGGCGGCGGCACGGAATTTCAATCAGGGTTTCGCAACGGTCGAATACACATCGTCGGCGTTGGTCGACATGGCGCTTTATTCTGCGGACGTTTCCGAGATCGCCGACGTCGAGCGGTTCGAGCGCGCGACGCTCCAGGGCATCGCAATGCCGAAGGAGATCGTGATGCGCCATCGGCTGCCCCACTTCATGCACATCATGTCGGGCTATGCGGCGGGTTATTACAGCTATCTCTGGTCGGAAGTTATGGACGCGGATGCCTTCGCGGCATTCGAAGAGACGGGCAACGTGTTCCATCCGGCGACGGCGAAGAAGCTGCACGAATTCATCTATTCGGCTGGCAATCGGCGCGATCCCCACGCTGCCTATGTTGCGTTCCGCGGACGTCCGCCGAAGATCGATGGTTTGCTAAAGAAGCGCGGCTTAGCGGCTTAGCTCTCTCTCGCCTCGGCGGCCGACTCCCCCGAAGGGGATTCGCCGAGGCAACTACCAGAGCCCTGCCATCGTCGCGCCGATGATCGGTCCGCTCTTGCCTTCTTGAACGAGCACGACGACCTTCTGGACGTCGGCCTGCATCATTGCGGCGCGTGGCAGCTGCACCTGCATCGCTTGGCCCTTCCAGATGCCGATTGGGATCAGCTCGTGGACGATGTTGGTATAGGTCAGCGTCTTGCCGGCGTTCTCGCCTTCCTTTACCGGGACCACGCCGGACATCTGCACGACGCCGAGCCAGATCGTGGCATCGCGCGTCCGATGGCCCGGCTGTTCGGCGCCGAGAGCGAAATTCAACGTGTTACGCTCCTGCCAGAAGCGGACCGCGACTTGGCCGGGGCCACCCGTTTTTGATGTCTCCTCGATAGCGCTCTGGATCGCTTCTTTCGACGAGCCGTTGACCGGCGTCAGGCCATTGATGACGGCCTGGGGCGTGTAGATCGCGCCATCGCCACGGGTTCGCGCATAATTCCTTTGCCGTTCCGTATTGCGCGGTGAGGCAAACGTGTCTTTCCAACCGAGATAGTTCCAGTAGTCGACCGGAAGCGAGAGCGCGATGATCGAGGGATCATCCGAGAGGGTCTTGAGCAGGGTGTCGGCGGGCGGGCAAGACGAGCAGCCCTGGCTCGTGAAGAGCTCGATGACGCCCTTGACGGGCGTATTCGGCGGCTCGCCGACAGTCACTTCCTGAGCGACGGCGGGAAACACAAATGCGACGAGCGCAAATGATGCCAGAAAAGATCTGAAAAAGTGCATCGAAATTGAAGCCTCACAGCCTTGGCGCCGCCGACCGCCTTCACCTATTTAGCGCCCGATCGCGAAAGCAAAAAGTGAAAGGCGCGAAAGCCTTGTCACGAACGGGTGAGCGTTAAGGAATTCGCTGGGGTGAGGAAATTCGTTACCGTCTCCGGCCGTTCGGTCGGGGATTGGTTGAGGGGGCAGACCTCCCCCTCATCCGGCCTTCGGCCACCTTCTCCCCTGGGGAGAAGGTCTGCTCTTAAGCGGCAAGGTTCCGCAGCACGTAGTGCAGGATGCCGCCGTTCTTGAAGTACTCGATCTCATCCAGCGTATCGATGCGGCAGAGAACGGGAACGGACAGCGTCGTGCCGTCGGGCTTGGTGATGGTGATCGTCATCACTTCGCGCGGTTTCACCTGGGCCAGTCCTGGGATCGTGACGCGTTCGTCGCCCTTGAGGCCGAGTGAAGCCCATGAGGCGCCCTCGGTGAAGACAAACGGCGCGACACCCATGCCGACGAGGTTTGAGCGGTGAATGCGCTCGAAAGATTGGGCGATTACGGCGCGCACGCCGAGGAGGTTCGTGCCTTTCGCCGCCCAGTCGCGGGACGAGCCGTTGCCGTATTCGATGCCAGCGAAGACGACGAGCGGAACGCCCTCGGCTTCGTACTGCATGGCGGCGTCATAGATCGGCATCTCCTTGCCCGACGGGTAATGGATCGTCAGCCCGCCTTCCTTCACGTTGCCGTTGGCATCTTTCACCATGTGGTTCTTGATGCGGATGTTGGCGAACGTACCGCGCATCATGACTTCATGGTTGCCACGGCGCGTGCCGTACTGGTTGAAGTCGACGGGCTGGACGCCGTGTTCGAGCAGATATTTGCCAGCGGGGCTCGCGGTCTTGATGGAGCCTGCGGGCGAGATGTGGTCGGTCGTGATCTTGTCGCCGAAGAGGCCGAGGATACGGGCGTTGACAATGTCGCCGATGGGTTTGGCTTCGCGGGCGATGGATTGGAAGTAGGGCGGGTTCTGGACGTAGGTCGAGGAGCCGTTCCAGCCGTAGGTCAGGCCGCCGCTTGTCGCGATGCCCTGCCAATTGCCATCGCCTTTGAACACGTCTGCGTAGCGCGACTGATACATCGCGCGCGTGATGTTCTCGGCGATGAATTTCTGGATCTCCTGCGTGGTGGGCCAGATGTCTTTCAGGAAGACAGGCTTGCCGTCCGTGCCTTCGCCCAGCGGCTCTTTCGTCAGGTCCTTCTGCACCGAACCCGCCAGTGCGTAGGCAACGACGAGCGGGGGCGAAGCTAGATAGTTCGCCTGGACGTCAGGGCTGACGCGGCCCTCGAAGTTACGGTTGCCGGAAAGAACGGCCGCCGCGACAATGCCATTGCCGTTGATGGCTTTCGAAATCTCAGGCGCAAGCGGGCCAGAGTTTCCGATGCAGGTGGTGCAGCCAAAGCCAACGAGGTTGAAGCCAATCTGGTCGAGATAGGGCTGCAGGCCCGCTTCCGCGAGGTAGGCCGCAACAACTTGCGACCCGGGTGCCAACGACGTCTTCACCCAAGGCTTGCTGGTCAGGCCGGCATTGACGGCGTTGCGCGCCAGAAGGCCCGCGGCAATCAGCACGCTCGGGTTCGATGTGTTGGTGCAGCTCGTGATCGCGGCGATGACAACATCCCCGTGACCGATGTCGAAATCCTTGCCTTCAACGGGCACGCGCTTCGAAAGTTCGTCAGGCTTTTTGTACTCGCCGGCGAGAGCTGTTTCGAAGCCGGACTTGATGTCGGTGAGCGCGAGGCGGCCTTCGGGACGTTTCGGACCGGCCATCGATGGGACCACCTCGCCGAGGTCGAGCGAGAGCGTGTCGGTGAAGACCGGATCGGGCGAACCGGTTTCGCGATAAAGGCCCTGGGCCTTGCAATACGCTTCGACGAGGGCGATGCGATGGGCGTCGCGCCCCGACATCGTCAGGTAATTGATCGTTTCCTTGTCGACGGGGAAGAACCCGCAGGTCGCGCCGTATTCCGGTGCCATGTTGGCGATCGTCGCGCGGTCGGCGAGCGTCATCGAATCGAGGCCCGGCCCATAGAATTCGACGAACTTGCCGACGACGCCCTTCTTGCGAAGCATCTGCGTAACAGTCAGCACGAGATCGGTCGCGGTTACGCCTTCCTTGAGCTTGCCGGTAAGGCGGAAGCCTATCACTTCGGGAATGAGCATCGACTGCGGCTGCCCGAGCATTGCCGCTTCGGCCTCGATGCCGCCCACGCCCCAGCCGAGGACGGCAAGCCCGTTGACCATCGTGGTGTGGCTGTCGGTGCCGACGAGCGTATCGGGATACGCGACCGTCGAGCCGTCGGCCATCTCGTTGGTCCAGACGGTCTGGGACAGATATTCGAGGTTGACCTGGTGGCAAATGCCGGTGCCGGGCGGGACGACGCGGAAGTTCTGGAATGCGCCCTGGCCCCACTTCAGGAAGTTATAGCGCTCGCCGTTGCGCGCGTATTCAAGGGCGACGTTGTCGGCCAAGGCTTTGGGCGTTCCGAACTCGTCGACGATGACGGAGTGATCGATGACGAGATCGACGGGCACGAGCGGGTTGATCTTCGTCGGATCGCCGCCGAGTCTGGTCATGCCGTCGCGCATCGCCGCAAGATCGACGACAGCGGGAACGCCGGTGAAGTCCTGCATCAGCACGCGGGCGGGACGGAAGCCGATTTCCTTTTCCGTCTTGCCTTTGTTGTCGAGCCATTCGGCCATGGCCGCGAGGTCGGCCTTGGTGACGGAGCGATCGTCCTCGTGGCGCAAGAGATTTTCGAGGAGGACCTTCATCGAGTAGGGAAGGCGGGAAATGCCTTTGAGGCCATTGGCCTCCGCGTCGGGCAACGCGTAATAGACGTACGTCTTACCCTCGACCGTGAGGGTTTTCTTGCACTTGAAGCTGTCGTCGGAAACGGGTGTAAGGGCGCTCAAGATCAGGCCTCCGAAAGATTAAGACGAAGGGCTGCGCCGCCGGAGTGCCGGCGGATCGAGGATGCCCCGCGGCACATCGGTGTGGGCCGCGCGACCCCCTCGCTTTTGCGCTAGCGAAGGATACAACGTGCCTTTTATATAACCAGTGAAAAAAGAAAACACCAATCGTGGGGTCGGCCAAAATGCCCCGCCTTTGCTCAATCCGGCATCATGGAATCCGATCACTGTGCAGCTCATTGCTGAAGACTTGGTCATAGATCGCGGGGCGCGCCGGGTCATCGAAGGGTTGTCGTTCGCCGTCAGGCAAGGTGAGGCTTTGGTGCTGACCGGAGCGAACGGCATCGGCAAGACGACGTTGCTTCGGACGCTTGCCGGATTCATCCAACCCTTTCGCGGATCGATCAAACTCGACGGCGGCGATCCGGAGCTCTCTGTTGCGGAGCAGGCGCATGCCGTCGGACACGCCAATGCGGTGAAGGCGAGCCTGACGGTCTTTGAGAACGCGACGTTCTGGAATTCTTACCTTGAGACCGGCGGACAGTCTTCTGCTCGTATCCAGGCGGCGCTCCAGCACTTCGGCCTTGAAGACCTGGCCGAATTTCCCGCCGCCTATCTGTCAGCCGGTCAGAAGCGCCGCCTTGGACTTGCGCGATTGCTCGTTGCGCATCGGCCGCTGTGGCTCCTTGATGAGCCGACGGCGTCACTGGATGCGGCATCGTCGGAGCGGCTGGTCGCCGCGATCAATGCCCATACTGGAAAAGGCGGGATGGCGGTCGTCGCGACGCATCTGCCGCTGGCCCTCGACCGCGCGCGTACACTTGATTTGAGCGCATTGAAGGTGGCCGCGTGAAAAGCTTTTGGGCGCTGATCCTGCGCGACCTGCGACTGGCGGTTCGTGAAGGTGGAGCCATCGGCACCGCGCTGGGCTTCTTTCTCGTCGTCGTGTCGCTGATGCCGCTCGGGCTCGGGCCGGACCTCAATCTTCTGGCGCGAATTGCGGCGGGCGTGTTGTGGATCGCGCTGCTCCTGGCAGCGCTGCTTTCGCTCAATCGCATCTTTGAAGCCGATTATGAGGACGGGACGCTCGACGTGCTCGCGACGGGGCCTCTGCCGCTGGAACTCGTGAGTGCTGCCAAGGCGCTGGCGCATTGGATCACGACGGGCATTCCGCTGGCGGTTCTGGCGCCGATCCTCGGCATTCTCCTCAACCTGGATCTCAATGCGTATCCCATACTTGTCGCCACGACATTGCTGGGGACGCCGGCCGTCAGCTTTCTCGGCGCGGTGGGTGCCGCATTGACCATGAAAACGCGCCGCGGTGGACTTCTTCTGGCCCTGATTGTGCTGCCGCTTTACGTTCCGACGCTGATCTTCGGAATTTCGGCGGTCAGCGCGGGTGCGGGACCCGGAGGGCTTGGAGCGTCGTTTCTCATCCTGGCTGCGATATCGCTCGTGACAGTCGTTCTCGGGCCGGTGGCAGCTGCAGCGGCGCTCCGCGTACAGCTTCAATAAATGGTAACTTCAAGCTTCATTGCACCGGTTGGCTTAAAGGCTTAAATCCCGCCCATGCAGACCCTGACACAACGCCTCGCAAACCCCACGCGCTTCATGGAGCTTTCCGCGCGCCTGCTGCCGTGGATCTCGTGGGCGACCGTTATCCTTTTGGTTTACGGGCTTTATCTGGCGTTTCTTGCGTCTCCGGCGGATTACCAGCAGGGCGAGACTGTGCGCATTATGTACATCCATGTGCCGTGCGCTTGGCTGTCGATGATGATCTACGGGCTCATCGCGCTATCAAGCTTTGGTCTCCTCGTATTCCGGCACCCGCTGGCTGACGTTTCGGCCAAGGCGGCAGCGCCGCTTGGCGCAGCTTTCACGTTTTTGGCGCTTCTCACAGGTTCGCTCTGGGGCAAGCCGATGTGGGGGACCTATTGGGTTTGGGACGCTCGGCTCACGTCGGTGCTGCTGCTGTTCTTTCTCTATCTGGGGCTCATTGCGTTGCGCTCGGCGCTGGAAGATGAAGGCGCGGCGGCGAAACTCACGGCTGTGCTGGCGCTGGTTGGCGTTTCCCTGTTGCCGATCATCAAATTCTCGGTCGACTGGTGGAACACGCTGCACCAGCCCTCGACCGATTTCACATCGACTGTCGATCCAAGCATGCGGCTGCCGCTTCTCATCATGGCGTTGGCGTTCACGCTGATGTTCTTCGCCATGCATCTGAAGGCGATGCGTAACGAGATCCTGCGCCGCCGCGTGAAGGCATTGCGGGCGCAGGCGGTTGCCGGCCGCGATCGATTTGGCGCTTCGGCGGCGCAAGGTGCAGCGGAGTGAACGAGATGGATCTTGGCCCGCACGCAGCCTTCATATGGTTGTCCTACGCCGCCGTCACCGTGACGGTGATCGGGCTCATCATGTGGCTCATCGCTGATGGGTGGAGGCAACGCGCCGATCTCGATGCGCTGGAACGCCAGGGTGTCAAACGGCGCTCTTCGAACTGAAAGCAATGCACGTGGCTCAAGCTCGATCCAACTTACTCCGTCTCCTGCCGGTCGTGATCTTCGTCGTCATCGCCGGCTTCTTCGCAATGGCGCTGCGTTCCGGCGATCCGTCGTTGCTGCCATCGACGCTCGTCGGCAAGCCGGTACCGCAGACGACGTTCCCGCCTGTCGAGGGATTGGAGCAGGCGCAGGGCACGCCTGAGGCGGGGTTCACGTCCGCCGATCTCGCCAAGGGCAAAATATCCGTCGTGAATTACTGGGCGTCGTGGTGCGTTCCCTGCGTCGACGAACATCCGATGCTCGAACAGCTCAAAGCGGCTTCGGGAGTCGATATCTATGGGATCAATTACAAGGATCAGCCGGCGGCAGCCCGTCGTTTTCTAGGCCGCTACGGCAATCCGTTCACCGCGGTTGGAACGGACGCCGATGGGCGGGCTGCGATCGATTGGGGGGTTTATGGGACACCCGAGACCTTCATCGTCAATGGGAAGGGCGACGTGATCTATAAGCACGTCGGCCCCATCACACCGGCTTCGCTCGAAACGAAGCTTCTGCCGATCATCGCGAAGGCGAAGGCCGAGGCCAGCAGCCCCGGCGCATCTCCTAAAGCTTGAAGAATTGGCCGCGCGAGTGGTTGAGGACCGTCAGCGTGCCCGACGCGATGTCGAAGTGTGCGCCGTGCAGCGACAAGCGGCCCTTTTCCTCCTGTTCCTGGATGAACGGGAACGTACGCAGATTGCCGATCGATTGTTTGATCGCTTCCTTTTCCAAGGCTTCCTGCCGAACATTGGCGGGGCTGACTTGGTGCGAGGCCAGGACCGAGAGCCGCGCATCATCGAGCATCGACATCCACTTCGAAATGAAGTGCGCATCCGTTTGAATGGCGGCGTTCTGGTCGAGCGCAGCCTTGATGCCACCGCAACCCGAATGGCCCATGACGATCAGATTTTTGACGCGCAGGTTCAGCACCGCAAATTCCATCGCGGCGCTGACGCCATGATATTTGCCGCTGACTTCGTAGGGGGGCACGAGATTGGCGACGTTGCGGACGACGAACAGTTCGCCCGGCATGGCGCTAAAAATCGTCTCGGGATCGACGCGACTGTCCGAGCAGGAAATGATCATCGTCTCGGGACTTTGTCCGTGCGTCGCCAGTTCTTCATATTGGTCGGCATTGGGGACGAAATGGCGAGACCGAAAACGGCGGTAACGATCGGCCAATGTTTCGGGGAAACTGCTCATTGTTGTTTTTCAAACCCGGATGCCGGGCCTCCCTGACTTGTGACCAAAACCACGTAGCCTGCGACGGCAGAAAGCAGCGAACCGATGATGACGCCAAGGCGAACCTCGGCGGTCGTGTCGGGATCGGGAAATGCCAACTGGCCGATGAACAAACTCATCGTAAAGCCGATACCTCCGAGGATCGCGGTCCCGAACAGCTGTCGCCGCGATGCGCCGTGAGGCATGTCTCCGAGGCCGCTGGCAATCAGACCCCTTACTGCGCCGTATATGCCGAGGGCCTTGCCGAGGAAAAGGCCCAACGCGATGCCAATCGGGATTTGCGACAGCATGTCATTCGTCGACATGCCGCTAAACGATAGCCCGGCGTTGGCGAGCGCGAAAACGGGCATGATGATGAAGCTCACGAACGGGCTCAGGGCGTGCTCAAGCGCTGGAAGCGGGCCGTCGACCCCCTTCTTGGGGCTCGACAGCGGGATCATTAGCGCAGTTATCACGCCGGCGACGGTGGCGTGGACGCCTGACTTCAGCACGCAGAGCCAAACGAAGGCGCCGACCACGAGGTATGGCAACGTGCGCATGACGTTGAAATAGTTCAGCAGGGCCAACGCACCTACGCCTGCGGTTGCTAGCCCGAGCGCCTGGTACGACAGCTCCGAGGTGTAGAAGAAGGCGATGATCAGAATGGCGCCTAGGTCATCGATGATCGCGAGGGCGAGCAGGAAAACCTTCAACGTCGGCGGTACGCGTCGCCCCAAGAGCGCGACCACGCCAACCGCGAAGGCAATATCCGTTGCGGCGGGAATAGCCCAACCGCGCAACGCTTCGGGGTTACTCCAGTTCACGCTCGCGTAGATCAAGGCTGGCACAACCATGCCGCCAATGGCGCCCACAATCGGCAGCATCGCCGCCGCGGGTTTTGAAAGAGCGCCTCGGATAACTTCGCGTTTGATCTCGAGACCGACCACCAGAAAGAAAATCACCATCAGCCCGTCGTTGATCCAGTGATGGATTTCTTTCGTCAGCGCGAAAGGTGCGACACCCAGTTGAACATTGGTCGCGAGAAAGCGTTCATACGCGTCGTGCAGCGGCGAGTTCGCGAGCACTAGCGCAAGGACAGCGGCGGCAAGTAGAACGAGACTGGCAAGAACTTCCCGGCTTATGCCTTCGGTACTGGATTCGGGCTTCATTCCTGCGTCTGCTCCTGTCGAATTTGCCAGGTCAGATATGCAGGCTCATCGACGATGCAGCAAGCCAAACAAAAATGCGGTCCGATCATGTCAGGGGCGATACGCTCACTGGCTCAATGTCCCTTCTCCAGTCGACGAAGCTTGGCAGCAAGTGATCGATACCCCGGCTGGCCTCAAGCGCGCTTCGGACACCCGCCAAAGCATATGCCAGCGCATTCTGCGGGGATTCTCCGTGCATGAGCTTTGCAGTGAGGCAGCCGGCGAAGACGTCGCCCGTGCCATGGGGAACGTTGCTCCATTTGTCGACGCGGCCGATGAAGGCATCGCCTTGCGCGGCAAGTACCGTCGCCAGAACATCCGGTCCGTCCGGAATTGACGTGCCAGCGACGATGGGCCGCCCCAGCCGGGCGATTGCCGCTCGCGCGTCGGCAGGAGATCGAACATCGATACCCGAGAGCCACGACAACTCGAAACGGTTGGGTGTTAGGACGTTGGCGAGCGGCAAAAGCAGATCGCGAATGCCGTGAGCCGAACGTTCATCGATATAGAGGCCGCCTGGATCGTCGCCGAAGATCGGATCGCACACGTAGGTAATCTCAGACCTGATCGTACGCAGGCGCTTCACCGCTGCGGCGACGACCTCCACGTGCTGCATCGATGGCAGATAGCCTGAGAAGATTGCGTCGAACGAGGCCAGCCAGCCATTGTCTTCCAGAGCGCGGACCATGTCGCTCAGGAGCCGTGGGTCGAGCGTGATGCCGGCGATGTGAGCGCGAACCGGATGGTTCGACAGGACGACCGTCGGCAGCCCAACCACGTCGATACCCGCGGCCAACAGCGGGGGTATCGTTGCGGTCAGGCCGACAGGGTCGTTCGCGACATAGGAGGAAATCATCAAAAGTCGGCGCATTGGGTCCGTCGGCCAGGCAGCAGGGTCAGCCCGGCTCAGAGCCGCGCCGGGAAGCTGGGATTTATTCGAAAGTTTAGTCGCGGTCGATGTTGCAAACGTGCATGTTGCGTTGCAAAATCCAACCCGATTGCAGGGGAGCCGGTGCGATGGCCATGCGACCAAGGCGCAGCGTTCTCTATTTGCCCGGAGACAACGACCGGGCACTCGAAAAAGCTAAAGGTCTGCCCGCGGACTCGATCATCATCGACCTGGAAGACTCTGTCGCGCCGGCAAACAAAGAGAAAGCGCGCGCCCAGGCGACCGCGGCGATTCACGAGCGCGGGTTTGGCTCGCGCGAGGTCGTTCTGCGGGTCAACCCGATCGAAACGCCGTGGGGCATGGCGGATCTTCACGCGGCGATCGCAGCCGTGCCCGATGCCATCCTCGTGCCGAAGGTGTCCAATTCCGGCGACGTCACAGGCACCGCGAAGGTCGTCAAGGCCGCCGACGCCGATCCGCGCATCCGCCTTTGGGCGATGATAGAAACTCCCATGGGCATCATCAACGCCAAGGAAATCGCAGCCTGCGCGCCTGATCAGGACAACCGTCTGGTCTGCTTCGTTCTGGGCACCAACGACCTGCTGAAAGAAAGCCGAGCACTGGCAAGCCGGAACAGGTTCGCCGTGGTTCCTTGGCTCGCGATGACGCTCGTCGCCGCCCGCGCTTATGGGCTCGACGTCATCGACGGCGTCTACAACGATTTCAAGGACGAGTCCGGTTTTCGAGCCGAATGCGAGCATGGCCGCACGCTCGGAATGGACGGCAAGACGCTCATCCACCCGTCGCAGGTCATTCCCTGCAACGAGGTGTTCTCGCCGACGATCGATGAAATTTCTTGGGCGCAGAAAGTCATCAAGGCATTCGACGAGCCGGAGAATGCGCGCAAGGGGGTCATCACAGTCGAAGGACGGATGGTCGAGCGCCTGCACCTCGTCATGGCAAAACGGGTGGCAGCCATAGCGGATGCGATCAACGCTCGATCGAAAGTCGAGGAGCCGTGGTTTTAGTAAACGGCGCGGGCTTCTGCGGCCCTTGATCGCGTCTTGGCGATCGGGAAAGTTGTTGCGGTCGGGTTCCGACATCCCGAAAAGAACAAGAAAAGCCGAGCCTGGTGATGCCGGGCCTCTCAGAACATAGGGCGGGATCGATGGCCGGAACCAAGACGAACGCTGGCAATTTCTTTGAAGACTTCACGTACGGCCAGGTCATTCACCACCCGACGCCGCGCACCGTAACCGATGGCGACGTGGCGCTCTATACGTCGCTCTACGGTTCGCGGTTCGCAGTCCAGTCGGCAGATACGTTTGCGAAAGCCATCGGCTACCCTCGGGCGCCGCTCGATGATCTCCTGACTTTTCATGTGGTGTTCGGAAAGACGACGCCGGAAATCTCGCTCAATGCGATCGCCAATCTCGGATACGCCGATTGCCGCTTTTTGAAGCCCGTTTATCCCGGTGACACGCTGACCGCGACTTCCGAGGTGATCGGCCTCAAAGAAAACTCCAACGGCGAGACTGGCACCGTCTATGTGCGCTCGACGGGACGCAATCAGAATGGTGAAGTCGTTCTCGAATATTGCCGGTGGGTGATGGTTCGCAAGCGCGCGAAGAGTTCGCCGTCGCCCGAGGCGGTCGTTCCGAAGCTACCGGAAAGGGTCGAGCCGGAGGTGCTCGCACAGGCGGTGCCGCCAATCGACGTCAGCCAGTATGATTTCGATCTCTCTGGTTCGAAACACCGCTGGGGCGATTATGAGCCCGGCGAGAAGATCGACCATGTCGACGGGATGACCCTGGAAGAGGCCGAGCATCAGATCGCGACGCGCCTCTATCAAAATACCGCGAAAGTGCATTTCAATCTGCACACCGAATCCAAGGGCCGGTTCGGCAAGCGGATCGTGTACGGTGGTGTCGTCATTTCGCTGGTGCGGGCGTTGTCCTACAACGGGTTCGGCAATGCGTTTCATCTCGCCGCGATCAACGGCGGGCGGCACGTCGCGCCGACGTTTGCGGGCGACACAATCTACGCTTGGTCCGAGGTCCTCGAGAAAGCGGAGATTCCCGGTCGAAAGGACGTCGGCGCGCTCCGGGTTCGCCTCGTCGGTGTCAAAAACCAGGATTGCGCGTCACTCCCGCTCAAGACTCCGACGGGCGAGTATGCGGAGGGGGTTGTCCTCGATCTCGATACGTGGCTTGTGCTGCCCCGCTGAGGCCTTATCGGCACTCTGCCGGAACAGGAACCCAGAGGAGCACGTCGCATGGCAGTCATGGCGCGGAAACTCGGATCGTTTGGCGGTGTGGCGCTGGGGCTGTTGCTTTTTTCAGCTGCCGCGACCGCGCAGGCAGCGGGGGAAACGGCGACGGCCGATATCAAACTCGCGGACGGCAAGGATGCGGGCACCGTTACGCTGACCGACGTTGCCGCCGGCGTTATCCTGAAATTCGATCTCAAAGGATTGCCGCCGGGTGCCCACGGCTTTCACGTACACGAGGTGGGCAAGTGTGAAGGCGATCTGACCTCCGCAGGCGGCATCTATAATCCGTTGGGCGCCAAACACGGCTTCTTCAACGAGGAAGGCCCGATGGCCGGCGATCTTCCGAACGTCGTCGCGGGTCCGGATGGTACGGCGCGAGCCGAGCTGGTTACGACCTATCTGCACCTCAACAAGGATACCGACGATTCGCTGTTTGATGCCGATGGTTCGGCGCTCGTGATCTATGACACGGCCGACGACTATCAGACCGACCCGGAAGGTGGCGGGGTGAAGCGGATCGCCTGCGGGGTGATCAAAGCCAAGTAGGTTCGCGTTGGGGCGAACAGGCCCGGGACGGCTGCTGATTGTGCTTTTGGCGAAAGCGCGGGTGCCTGAAGGTCTGAAGCCAGTTCATCGCGGGTGCGCGTCGCTGTGGCATTTGGCGAATTGCCGCGTCTGCAGCGAAACGCTACACATTCGCATCAAACAATAAAGAAGGACGTCCGATGGCAGTCACATCTGGCCGCGGTGTGCGCCCTCAGCGGCCGCTTTCACCCCACCTTCAAATCTATTCGCCCTTGATCAACATGGTGATGTCGATCTTTCATCGCATCACCGGCGCCGCGCTTTATTTGGGATCGGCGCTGCTGGCCTGGTGGCTGGTCGCAGCCGCTTCGGGTCCTGACGCCTACAACCACTTTCTGAGCTGGTGCGGAAACTGGTTCGGCGAGCTCGTCCTGTTCGGATTCACTTGGGTGCTGATGCACCATATGGTCGGCGGTATCCGTCACCTCATCTGGGATACCGGGTACGGCTACGATCTACGATCGATCGACATTCTCTCCTGGGGCACGCTGGTCGCATCGCTTTCGCTGACCGCCATCATCTGGATCTCTGTCGCGATGGGAGCCGCCTGATGACGACCATGCGGACACCTCTGAAGAAAGTTCGGTACCTCGGATCGGCCAAGGAAGGCGCCGACCATTTCTGGCGGCAACGTCTGACTGCGATCGCCAATGCGTTTCTCGTGATCTTCCTGGTTTGGCTGATCGCGTCTCTGGTCGGCGCGGACTACACGGCCGTGAAACAGAAACTCGCGCATCCGTTGATCGCATTGCCGCTGTTGGCGCTGATGGTGTCAGCGACGATCCATATGCGGATCGGCATGCAGGTCATCATTGAAGACTACGTGCATGGCGAAGGGCTGAAGTTCGGGCTGCTGATCCTCAACACCTTCTTTGCCATCGCCGTCGCGCTCGCGAGCGTGTTCTCGATATTGAAATTGGGTTTTGGAGCCTGAGCCCCATGTCACAAGTGAACGGCAAGGCCAACGGCATCAACGTGGCGCC
Organism: Hyphomicrobium sp.; assembly: GCF_003987855.1. GTDB lineage: Bacteria > Pseudomonadota > Alphaproteobacteria > Rhizobiales > Hyphomicrobiaceae > Hyphomicrobium_B. Next base: position 317,660 of record NZ_RXIZ01000004.1, on the reverse strand, counting down.
CTCGCAGGTCGGAAAAGCCTACCCACTGCATGACCATGTCTATGATGTCGTCGTCGTCGGAGCAGGCGGAGCGGGGCTTCGCGCCACACTCGGCTGCGCGGAAGCGGGCCTTAAGACCGCGTGCGTGACGAAGGTCTTTCCGACGCGCTCACATACCGTAGCGGCGCAGGGTGGCGTTGCGGCTGCGCTGGGCAATATGGGTCGCGACGACTGGCGCTGGCACATGTACGACACCGTCAAAGGTTCGGACTGGCTCGGCGATCAAGATGCTATCGAATATCTTTGTCGCAATGCGCCGGCGGCGGTGTACGAGCTCGAACATTACGGCGTGCCGTTTTCGCGAACGGAGGACGGCAAGATCTATCAGCGTCCGTTCGGCGGCATGACGACGGACTACGGCGAAGGTCCTCCGGCGCAACGGACATGCGCGGCGGCCGATCGCACGGGGCACGCCATGCTCCACACGCTGTATGGTCAATCGCTGCGCCACTCGGCGGAATTCTTCATCGAATACTTCGCGCTCGATTTGATCATGGACCAGGATGGCGCGTGCCGCGGCATCATTGCGCTCAATCTTGATGACGGCACCTTGCATCGGTTCCGCGCCAAGAAGACCATTCTGGCGACAGGTGGATACGGCCGCACCTATTTCTCATGCACATCGGCCCACACCTGCACTGGCGACGGCAATGCCATGGTTCTGCGCGCCGGGCTGCCGCTGCAGGATATGGAGTTCGTGCAGTTTCACCCCACCGGGATCTACGGCGCGGGTGTGCTGATTACCGAAGGTGCACGCGGCGAAGGCGGATACCTGACCAACTCGAAGGGCGAGCGCTTCATGGAACGCTACGCGCCGCATGCGAAGGATCTTGCCTCGCGCGATGTCGTGTCGCGTTCGATGACGATCGAAATCCGGGAAGGTCGCGGTGTCGGCCCGGACGCCGACCACATCTATCTCCATCTCGATCATCTCGATCCGAAGATCCTGGCGGAACGGCTGCCGGGCATCACCGAGAACGCGAAGGTGTTTGCCGGTGTCGATCTGCGCCGCCAACCAATTCCGGTGCTGCCGACGGTTCACTACAACATGGGCGGCATTCCGACGAACTATCATGGCGAAGTGCTGACCAAGAAGAATGGCGATCCCGATCATGTCGTTCCGGGCCTGATGGCCATTGGCGAAGCGGCCTGCGTTTCAGTCCACGGCGCCAATCGACTAGGGTCAAACTCGCTCATCGATCTCGTGGTGTTCGGACGCGCGGCTGGCTTGCGCTGCGCCGAGACGATCGAGCAGGGCGGCTCGCAACCAGATTTACCCAAAGACGCTCACGAATCGGCTGTCGCGCGACTCGATCGTTTCCGCTACGCCAAGGGATCGACGCCGACCGCCGCGCTGCGTCTGCGCATGCAGAAGATCATGCAATCCAACTGCGCGGTGTTTCGTGACGGTCCAGTGCTGAAGGAAGGCGTCGATAAGATCAAACAGGTCTGGCGCGATGCTGCGGATATTTCGGTCACAGATCGCTCGCTCGTCTGGAATTCCGATCTTGTCGAGACACTCGAGTTCGACAACTTGATCGCACAGGCCGCCGTGACGGTGGTCGGCGCAGAAAATCGTCAGGAAAGCCGCGGCGCGCATGCACGCGAAGATTTTCCTAAGCGAGATGATGTCAATTGGATGAAGCATACGCTTGCGTGGGCCGACTATGGCACCAAGTCGGTGACGCTCGACGATCGTCCCGTGCATACGAAAACGATGACCAACGAGGTCAAGTACATCGAGCCCAAGGCGCGCGTCTATTGAGGCGTTCTCGCCATCGCGAGTAGAAATAGCGCCGTCATGCGAACTCGCCTAAGGTGCGGCCTTCATCGGCGAAGGCGCACCAATCCGTGACCAAGATCGGCACCGACGACAGCGACGATACCGACACGCGCATGCCGCCGGATCCATTCGCGGCCGTGCTGCCTGCGCTTGCGGCGCTCGGCGCCATTGCGTCAATTGCGGCCATCAATTGGTCGGGGCAGGAGAAGTTGGCGGCGCGAACGCGTACGAAGCGCAAGACCGGGGCGGCGCTGCGCGACCTCGAAACGTGCTGCATGGGCCTCGCCGAGATCTTCAAGCGCTTTCAAAAGCACCCGCGCGTGTTCGCTGGAGGCGGCGGACAGGCCGCAGCGCCGCTCAAGTTCGGGGTGCACGGGCAGCGCATCCGCGCGGATGCGCAGAAGCTCTACCTGCAACTCATGAACGACATCGCTTCGATGCTGGTGCTGGCAACGCAGAACGCGTTCGATGTCATGACGGCGGTCGAGGACGGCGATATCGAGGCGCCGGAAGAGATCTTCTTCGGTTTCGGCGAGCAGCAGGAAAGGCTGAACGAGATCATCCAATCGCGGGTGCCGCTTAGGGTCGCCGTCGATACCGGCGGCGAAATAGCCGATAAGCTCGTCGCACTCGTCCGGGAGCTGAAGAGGCATCAGAAGGCCGGTTAGGGCCAAAGAACCGCATAGTTTTGGCCCGCATTTCGTTGACACGCGGGCATGTTCAAGCTTCTGTCATGCCCGCAGCATTTTCGATGGCGGGGCCCCGCACTTTCATGGTTCAGCTCACACTTCCGAAGAACTCGAAGATCTCCGAGGGCAAGACCTGGAATCAGCCAGGGCGCGATGGGGACTGGAAAGAATTCCGCGTCTATCGCTGGAATCCTGACGACGGTCGCAATCCTCGCATCGACACGTACCATATCGATCAGAAGCAGTGCGGACCGATGGTTCTGGACGCCCTGATCAAGATCAAGAACGAGATCGACCCGACGCTGACCTTTCGCCGTTCGTGCCGGGAAGGCATTTGCGGTTCCTGTTCGATGAACATCGACGGCACGAATACGCTCGCGTGCTTGAAGGGCATCGAAGAGGTGAGCGGGCCGGTCAAGATCTATCCGCTGCCGCACATGGAGGTCGTCAAGGATCTCGTGCCGGATTTGACGAACTTTTACGCGCAGCACCGCTCGATCGAACCGTGGCTCAAGACCGATACGCCGACGCCGCCGAAAGAATGGCGCCAGTCGCGCGAAGACCGCGAAAAGCTCGATGGGCTTTACGAATGCATTCTGTGTGCTTGCTGCTCGGCATCGTGCCCGAGCTACTGGTGGAATTCTGATCGTTATCTCGGCCCTGCGATTCTGCTGCAGGCCTACCGCTGGGTGAACGACAGCCGTGACGAAGCAACGGGTGAACGTCTCGACAATCTCGAAGATCCGTTTCGTCTCTACCGCTGCCATACGATCATGAACTGCGCGAAGGCATGTCCGAAGGGGCTGTCGCCCGCCAAAGCCATCGCCGAACTCAAGAAACTCATGGTCGAACGCCGGGTCTGAGGCAGCCGGTTCGATCGCATCAGAAAAGCAGGAGCGACCGTGCTGGATATTCTCGATCACATAGGTTTTCCCGTCACAGATTATGTGCGGTCGCTTGAGTTCTACACGAAGGCACTGGCGCCCCTCGGCATCAAGCTGCTCAAGGAAGTGAAGTTCTCGGAAGAAGATAGCGACGGCTATGCCGGGTTCGGGAGGCAGAGGCCACAGTTCTGGATCGGCACCGGTTCGGCGCTGAAAGGCCGCCTGCACGTGGCGTTCGCTGCGCAGAACCGCGACGAGGTAAAGGCGTTTTACGATGCGGCGCTGGCAGCGGGCGGCAAGGATAACGGGCCACCAGGGCTTCGCCCGCACTATCACGAGAACTACTACGGCGGATTCGTCCTCGATCCGGACGGTCACAACATCGAAGCCGTGACGCATCTGCCGGAATAACGGCAACCGGCATTCGTCATAGGTTGAGCTGGTAGGAGTGCGGGAGCCAGCGGTAACTGCCAGGACCATTTCTTTCGACGTATCCGATCGAGGGAAACGGCATGTGATAACCGATCACGGGCATGCGATCCGTTGCGGTCATGTCGTAGACGCGGCGGCGTGTTTCGACGCCCTTTGGCTTGTCGATGTCGAAGATGCAATGCCATTCCGGGTGCGCAAGAGATGCGACTTGATGATGGGCGCAATCGCCCCAGAATAAAATCGATTTGCCCTGGCTCTCGATATTGAACGCAAGGTGGCCCGGGGTGTGCCCATAGGCTTCGATGGCGCGTATTCCCGTCACAACGTCATCGCCAGGTTTGATGAACGAGAACTTCGCGATGACGGGTTTCGTGTTGGCGCGGTAAACGCTCGCGAGCTTTTCGACATCGCCGGTGAATTTGCCTTCGGGTGACCAGTAGTCATGCTCGATGCCGCTGATGACATATCGCGCATTTGGGAAGAGAGGCTTCCCGCGTTCGATGATGCCAGCGACATGGTCAGGGTGCCCGTGCGATAGCACAACAATGTCGATATCTTCCGGCTTGAAGCCAGCAGGGCCGAGCTGGGCGGCGAGCCAGCCGCCGTTCGGCCGCGGAATGAACCCGCTTTCGCCGTTGCCAGTGTCGAACAACACGATTTCCTTGCCGGTGTTGACGAGGGTCGGCGAGAATCCCGGCTGATATCTGGTCTCCGGTAGGAGATTGTCGCGCATCAGGCCGCGCACGTCGGATTCGCTTGCGTTCTGGCCGATGATGGGAAACGGGCCGTCTATGAAGGCTTCGGAATCGGAGATCGTCGTGATTTCGAAACCACCGAGCTTGAAGCGGTAGAATTTTGGCTGCCAGCCGCCAAGCTGCGGCGCGGACGCGTTGACCGGCGAAGCCGCGGTCAATGTCATGGCGGGCAGAAGCGTCAGCGCGAGGCTGGTCGCGAGGAGATTCCGCCGGTCTATCGATACGGCGGAGATCTGTCCGCGAGATTCGAATTCTGGTTTTGCTATCTTGAGCATGGCGGCATCCTAGGCAAGACTATCGGAATGCCGAACGCTAGGCGTTATGGGAGAAACAGGCTTGTACGATTCTGCTGCGGTACACGATCGGCAGCTCAGGCCGTTGTGGCATGTCGGCGATAAGCGAATGCTGTTTGCAGGTTGTCTCGGCCGCAATGCTCTTCACACGCACAGTGCGACTGTGCTTCTTGCCGGTGTCTATGACGAGTTCTCTCTCCGCCTGAAGGACAGCGATTGGCTTTCCTGCCGAGCGGCGATCATTCGCGCGGGAACGGCGTATGAGTTCGATGCGCGCGGGCAGCCGTTGTCCGTCATTTATGTCGAGCCGGATGAGATCGGGGCGGAAGGTCTCGGATCGCTTCTTCGCGATACATCGGAATTGAGTGGCGCGGTTGTCGGCGCCTTTCTGGAACGCCGATCGATCCGGGCGATCTATGAAGATTCCGCAAGCGCATGCTGGGCTGGCGAGGCCGTGACCGATCTCGTTCGCTTTGCGCAAAGGCAATGCAGCCGCGTCCTCGATCGCCGAATTCGCGCGGCGCTCCAGGGCATGACTGCCGGTCACGGGGCCGAATACGAGGGCACGAGTGCCTTGCCGCCTAGGGTTTCGTCGGCAGCGATCGCATCAGAGCTATCCGTGTCTCGTTTCCAGCATCTCTTCAGGGAGCATGTCGGCGTGTCCTACAATCGCTATTCAGCGTGGCGACGGATGAGGACGGCTGTCGCGGAGGTGGTGCGAGGGACAAATCTTACGGCTGCCGCACACGCGGCCGGTTACTACGATCAGCCTCACTTTTCGCGGGAGTTCCACCGAATTTTCGGTGCCCCGGCTTCAAAGAGCCTGTCAAACGTGAGGTCGTGACGGCACTTTTCCGCCCTTCCCTCAGCGGCCAGGGCATGCGATAGCCGCGCAGACCAAGAATCGATTGTCCGCTGATGGCTCACCCACTTTCTTCGCTAACGTCCGGCGCGATTTCGTCTCCCTTCACTCAGCTCCGCAAGCTTCTTGCCGGTGTCCCGCCTGGGCATGAGCGGCCGATCGAGTTGACGATCGGTGAGCCGCGCGAGGCGATGCCGGACTTCATACAAGAGAAGCTCAACCAGGCCACGGCGCTCTATGGCAAGTACCCGCCGATCCGTGGCGCCGAAGATGCGCGAAACGCGATCGCTGAATGGTTGACGCGGCGGTATTCGTTGCCTCGGGCGAGCGTCGACGCGGAACGCGAAGTCTTGATGCTGAGCGGGTCGCGCGAGGGCTTGTTCTTCGCGTGCTTGCCTGCCGTGGGCCGAAAAGAGGTTCAAGGCCAGCCCGCAATTCTCATGTGCAACCCCTATTACTCGGCGTATGTGGCCGGCGCGATCGCGGTTGGTGCCGAGCCGGTCTATCTGAACGCGACGAGGGCTACAGGTTTTCTTCCCGATCTCGATGAGATCGCACAAGACCAAGCGCTGCTGGCGCGAACGGTCGCCCTGTTCATCAACTCGCCGTCGAACCCACAGGGCACGGTGGCGGATCGCAATTATATTCTGAGAGCGCTGGAGCTCGCGCGGGCGCACGACTTCATGCTGTTCCTCGACGAGTGTTACTCGGAGATTTACACGGAGGCGGCGCCGATCGGGGGGCTGGAGGTCGCCGCAGCAACGCCGGACCGGTTCCGCAATCTCATCGTCTTCAACTCGCTGTCGAAGCGGTCGAACCTTCCGGGGTTGCGGTCTGGATTTTGTGCGGGTGACGCCAGCTTCATCGAAGCCTATGGTGAAGTTCGCAACATGTGCGCGCCGACTGTGCCGTTGCCTGTGCAACATGCCTCGGCCGCGATTTGGCGAGACGAAGGTCACGTCGAACGCTCGCGAGAGGCCTACCGCGAAAAATTTCTTATTGCAGACAGAGTTTTAGGTGACCGCTACGGCTATATCCGGCCCGCGGGGGGGTTCTGTCTCTGGCTCGATATGAGTCAATTCGGCGGGGGTGCTCAGGCGGCGGTAACCTTATGGCAACGCGCAGGCGTCAAGGTTATTCCCGGTAGCTTTTTGGCTCAGACGGGACGAGACGGGACCAATCCCGGCGCGGACTATGTTCGCGTCGCCATGGTGCAGGACGCCCAGACGATTCAGGAAGCGCTCGAACGCACGAGTTCCGTGCTGCGTTAAAGAGTACGTTCGCTCCGATGTCGCTGGATACGCGAGGAATCGATCCTCAGCGGCTGCTGCCGCAATCTTTGGAGGATAGGCTTTTAAGCTGGATGGGCCGCTTTGGCGGAGCCCTTCTGCTTGGCTCAACCGCGTTCCTCTGGATCAGTCTCGTTTCCTGGTCGGCTCTCGACCCGAGCCTGACGCACACGACGACAGCTCCCACGCATAACTACGCTGGCCCAGTCGGCGCAATCGTCTCGGATCTTCTCTTTCAGATGCTGGGCTTCGGTGCCGTGCTCGCGCTTATCGCGCCGGTAGTCTGGGGTATCGACATGCTCCGCTCGGAGCGTGTTCCCAATGGCCGCTTGAAGCTTGGTTTTTATCCCCTGTCGGTCTTAGCGCTGACTGGCGCCATTTCGGCGCTCCCGGTGCTCGGAGGCTGGCCTCTGCGCCACGGGTATGGCGGGTTGCTTGGCGACGGCGTCTATCACCTGGCGCTGAAGCTCTTTTCGATGCTGAACGAGGAACGCGCACCCGTTGCGGCAGGTGTCGTGCTGCTGGCAGCGGCGGTGCAGACGTGCGGCAAGGCCATCGGCTTCGAGGCCGAGACGGTGATGATGGGATTTCTGCGCTCGCTGAGTTCGGGGCTTCGCTATGCGTCCAGCAAGCGGCGTCTCGAAGACGCGGCGACATTGCGCTCATCGCTTGCCGACGGCGCGGAACGCATGCGCAGAGGCTGGTTCAAGCGAAATACCGGCGAGGCGTCCGAGGCTCAAACCTATCGTTCCCTGGACGCTTTTGCTGGCGACACAACGCCGACGCTGGACCTCAATCCCGAGCGGATGGCGCGATCGCGTCCTCAAGGTACGGACGAAGCCGCGGCGGTGGCTGACAAACAATCGCTTAAAGCTCCAGAAACGCGCACTCCCCGTTCCCTTGAGCATGACGATCTGGACGGCATCGAGCATGAACTCGATCTCGATGAAACGACCGAATCGAGCCGGGCGATCGCCAAACGATTTGCGCCCGCCTCCGGTCTCGCTGCTCAGTTGCGCGATGATGACGCTGATCTTGAGATGCCGATGCCAGCGCCGAGGCAGAGACCCGTCGTGCAAGAGGACGCGGAAGAGCCGATAGACGTAAAGCCCATTACGAGTAACGGCTTGCTCGCAAGCATGGCGCGGACGCGCGCGGTGCCGGTTTGGAAGCGTCCGTCGCTCAACATGCTCAAGCGGCCGAGCACGCAGAAGCCGCGGCCCGAACTCTCGCAGACGGTCATGCGCGGCAATGCGCGGCTGCTCGAAGATGTGCTGGCCGATTTCGGCATCAAGGGCGAAGTGAAAGATATCCGGCCCGGCCCGGTCGTCACGCTTTACGAACTCGAACCGTCTCGCGGGACGAAGTCTTCGCGCGTGATTGGCCTGGCCGAAGACATCGCGCGCTCGATGAGCGTCGCCAGTGTGCGCGCTGCGGTGGTTCCGGGGCGTAACGCTATTGGCCTCGAACTTCCCAACGCGCGGCGCGAAACCGTCTTGTTGCGCGAGATTCTCGAAGCCGATGCCTTCAAGTCGGATGCGACCGGGCTGCCCCTCGGCCTCGGCAAGTCGATCAGCGGCGATCCCGTGGTTGCCGATCTTGCGCGCATGCCGCATCTGCTCGTTGCCGGCACGACCGGCTCGGGCAAGTCGGTTGGCATCAATGCAATGGTGCTGTCGCTGCTCTATCGTCATTCGCCCGACGACTGTCGCGTGCTGATGATTGATCCGAAGATGCTGGAGTTGTCAGTTTACAATGACATTCCGCATCTGCTCACGCCTGTCATCACCGATCCGCACAAGGCGGTCGCCGCTCTCAACTGGGCGGTGCGCGAGATGGAAGAGCGCTACAAGCGCATGGCCGCGCTGTCGGTGCGCAATATCGACGTCTTCAACAACCGGGTGCGCAACGCCAAGAAGCGGGGCGAAATGCTGTCCCGGACGGTGCAAACTGGCTTCGACAAGGCCGGCGCGGCGCGTTTCGAAACGCAGCAGATGGATCTTGAGCCGTTGCCGCGCATCGTCATCATCGTTGACGAGTTCGCCGATCTCATGATCGTCGCCGGCCGCGAGGTCGAAGCATCCGTGCAACGTCTGGCGCAGATGGCGCGGGCAGCGGGCATCCATCTCATCATGGCGACGCAACGGCCGTCGGTCGATATCATCACGGGCACCATCAAGGCGAATTTCCCGACGCGCATTTCGTTCAAGGTGACATCGAAGATCGATAGCCGGACGATCTTGAATGAGCAGGGCGCGGAACAATTGCTCGGTCAAGGCGACATGCTCTATTCGACGGGCGCCGGGCAGCTCGTGCGCGTCCATGGTGCGTTCGTGTCAGATGAAGAGGTCGTCGCCTTCGCCGACGCTTTGCGTCGCGAAGCTGCTCCCAAGTATGTCGACGGCATTACCGATGGTCCGCAATACGGCGAGGTTGCGACCGGGATTCGCGAAGCGAGCGATGATGATCTTTATGATCGCGCCGTTGCTATCGTTCTTCGCGATGGAAAGGCGTCGACAAGCTACATTCAGCGCCGTCTGTCGATCGGCTACAATCGCGCGGCGGATCTGATCGAGCGCATGGAACGAGAAGGCTTGATTTCGGCTGCCAACTCGGTCGGGAAGCGTGAAATCCTGATGGGGCGTAGCGGCGGCTCGGATGCTGCGGCCTGATGGCGCTGTTTGATCGGCGATAATTCAGAAAATCGTGGAGCGGGCCGTTGCGCCGCTTGCCAGTGAGGTTGCGTTCGCTCTACCCACACAGGCGTATTCACGGTTCGTCGCCTAGTTCTGGACGCAATCTTTGTTGAAACCGTAATTCGCGTGCAGAGCCCCCTTGAGATGGGGCTTCGGGGCTGTGGGGGGCCACGAATGGGACAAAGCATGAAAGATTTTTTGCGCGGGGCTGCCGTTGCGACGGCGCTTTCCGCAGCGTTTTGTGGAGTGGCCGCGGCGCAAGATCCGGACGGTCCGACGAATACCCTCGTCAATCCACAGCCTGCCAAGAAGGCAGCGGTCAACGGCTGGAGCAGTGAAGTCGCGCCGGCAAATAGCCCAGACGGCATCACGCTCGATGCGCGTCAGACAAAGCTCGTCGATCAGGTCAGCGCCTATTTCCAATCTCTTCAAAGTCTGAAGGGGTCGTTCGTGCAGATCGACGCCGACAACAAGAAGATGAAGGGCAAATTCATGGTCAAGCGACCGGGCCGGTTCCGCTTCGACTACGCCCTGCCGTCAAAGCAGGTCATCGTCTCCGACGGGCAGAACCTCGCGATTCAGGATCACGACCTCAACAATGAGGATCGCGTTTCGCTCGATCAGACGCCGTTCCGGCTGCTTCTGCGCAACGACGTTAATCTCATTCGCGATGCCAAGATCATGGAGGTCCAGCAGTCCGAGGACCTGATCGTGCTGACGCTTGAGGACAAAGATCCCAATTCGCCCGGCCGCATCAAGCTGTTCCTCTCGACCAAGCCGGCGCTCGAACTGAAAGAATGGGTGACCACCGACGCCCAGGGCCAGGACACCCGAATCGAGCTTTCACAACTCATCAAATCGGATGACCTCGACGGAAATTTGTTTAAAATTCAACCACTTTGGCCCAAAAACGCCTCTCCGTAGAGGCGTTTTGCTCGGCAAATCAGTCTGTTGCCCTTTTGACGCGATGCAATACCCATCCTGTGGATAAGTTTGGGTAAATGTTCACATTTTCGTGAAGTAGTCGCGGAAGCCCTATTGAATTTTAGCATCTTGGGCTTAAGTCATCTGCATGCAGGTGGCGTCACCCTGTATTCGGTAGTGCCCCCCGTCTAGCCGAAGACGCCGCCTCTGGTACCGGCTTCCCTCCCGGTGCCGAGCGCGACAAGCGCATAGCGCCCAGTTCCTCCCCCCGGAACTGGGCGCCCTTGTTTCTGGGGGTACCCAAAGCTTCGAAAGTTGGAACGCGCTCAAGGCGAAATTCAGATCGTCTGCGCCGCTGACGTGTTGCCGACAGGCGCCGAAATTTGAGCCGGGATCCTAGCGTCACCGATCAGGCTATCAATACTTTTTAGCTCATCCGCCAACAGTTTTAGTCTGTTGAAAATACAGGCGCTGAAATGCTCAGCAAGAGCCGGATCCTCGTCCATTAGCTCGCGCATTCTTTCGCGCGTCAGTCGCAGAGCTTTCACCGGCCCCTGTGCGATGACTGTGGTCGTGTGGACGAAGTCGATCAGCATCGCAAGTTCGGCGAGCATCGAACCTTCTGGGACGACCTCTCCACGCGATCTCGTGGTGCGATCGCCGACATCGTCGATGCGAACGCACGGGCCGGAGATGATGACCACGGCCGCATCAGCCTCCTCGTTTTCAACCACGAGTGCATCGCCCGGCCGAAAAATAATGCGTTCGGCGCGGCGGACGATCTCGGTCAGCTGAAGCGGGGACAGTCCGCGGAACAGTGGCAAAGCCAGTAGCGGTCTGACCAGAGCATCAATCGCCAATTCGAAACTCCAGGTGTTCTACGCACGCGAGGCACTGGTTCGCCGTGAACTCGCACGAATGGGCGAACGGAGTTTAGATATCTGACTCGCTGGAGAATCAGGAACATGCCTTTGCCCCCGCCCGGCAACCCGCTGTGGATCGCTGGTGAACAACTCTCAAACGAGAGATTCACGTGAAAACGCCCGGATGCCTCAGGGCGCGAGCTTGTAGCCGCCGCTCTCGGTGATCAGCAGCTCGGCATTGGAGGGGTCTTTCTCGATCTTTTGTCGCAACCGGTAGATGTGCGTTTCGAGCGTGTGAGTGGTGACGCCGGCATTGTAGCCCCAGACCTCGTGCAGCAGGACGTCTCGGGAGACGACCTTATCGCCGGAGCGATAGAGGTATTTTAGAATCGAAGTTTCCTTCTCGGTGAGGCGGATCTTGCTTCCGGCTTCGTCGATCAACAGCTTCGAGGCCGGTTTGAAGGTGTAGTTGCCGATAGCGAACACGGCATCTTCGCTTTGCTCATGCTGGCGGAGTTGAGCGCGAATGCGGGCCAGCAAAACAGCAAACTTGAACGGCTTGAGAACGTAATCGTTGGCGCCGGCATCGAGCCCCAAGATCTGATCGGCGTCGGATGTATTGCCGGTCAGCATGACGATCGGCGTCTTGAAGCCGGACTTTCGCAACAGCTTCACGGCTTCGCGACCGTCCATATCGGGCAGGCCAACGTCGAAGACGACGAGGTCGAACCGGCCCGTCTTGGCGGCTTCGATCCCCTTGCTTGCCGTTCCGGCTTCGGAAACCTCGAATTCGTCGTGCAGGACCAACTGATCTTTCAATGATGATCGCAAATCCTCATCGTCATCGACGAGAAGGACCTTCCGGGCCGTGCTCATTAACGGAGCTCCAGTTTCTTGCCTTGTTTTAGCCCGGGACAGTAGCATCGTGCGCGCCGCGAACAAAGGCTCTGGGCGTAAACGGGTGATGGGAAGGGCTGTTCCTTTGAGGACCGGATCGAGGGGAGGCCAGGCATCCAGCGCGCAGATCGTCGTTAAAGCGCTGTCGCGGGCCGCGCGCCGGGGGCATGTCCAAATGGGAGCCCTTCGGCTGCCATGTGCGCTCGGGCGGTCGGGGATGCGGGCTTTGAAGCGCGAGGGCGACGGCGCGACGCCGCTGGGGCGCTTTCCCGTGCGGCAAATCATGGTCCGCTCCGGTGTGAAGCCGCCGCTTAGCGTACTCAAGACGCGCGCCATTCGGCGCAATGACGGATGGTGCGATAGTCCGTGTGATCGCAACTACAACCGGCCTGTCAAACTGCCGTATCCGGCGAGCGCGGAGCGTCTCTGGCGAGGCGACGGGCTTTACGACGTCGTCGTGGTGCTCGCCTATAACGACGTGCCGCGTGTCCGCAATCGCGGTAGCGCCATCTTCATGCACATTGCGCGTCCCGACTTCGCTCCGACTGAAGGCTGCATCGCTCTGCGCGAACGCGACCTGCGCCGTCTGATCGCGCTGCTGCCGAAGCGCTGCGAACTCGTCGTTCTCTAGGAAAATAAAAAGGGCCCGACGGATGCGCCGGGCCCAAGTGGAGCACGTCTAGGTGGAGACGCGTGCTCGGGAGATGAAGTGAGATCCCGCGGCCTCGAAAGTGAGCCGCGGGAAATTCGTCTTAGTAGTGATAGGCGCTTTCGCCGTGGTCGGTGATGTCGAGGCCTTCACGCTCTTTCTCTTCCGACGGACGGAGACCAATGATGATATCCACCAGCTTGAAGAGAATTGCAGAGCCGATGCCGCTCCAGACAAGCGTCATGCCGACGGCCTTGGCCTGCGAGATCATCTGCGTGGCCATGTCGTAGGTGCCAGCAACCAACTCGCCCGGCTTCGACGTGTAGTCGGCGATACCGGCGCCACCCCATGCGGGATTGACCAGGAGACCAGTACCCAGAGCTCCGACGATACCGCCGACGCAGTGGACACCGAAGACATCGAGGCTGTCGTCGTAGCCCAGAGCACCCTTGATTGCCGAGCAGAAGAAGAAGCAGATCGGGCTGACGACGAGGCCGAGCACGATCGAGCCCATAACACCTGCGAAACCGCAGGCAGGCGTGATCGCGACGAGACCGGCGACAACACCGGATGCCATGCCGAGCGCGGAAGGCTTGCCCTTGATGATCCATTCAACGATCACCCACGAGAGACCGGCGGCGCAGGTCGCAATGAAGGTGTTGATGAAGGGAACGCCGGCAAACTGGTTGACCTCAAGGTTGGAGCCAACGTTGAAGCCAAACCAGCCTACCCACAGGAGAGCAGCGCCGATCATGCAGTTGACGAGCGAGTGCGGAGGCATCGGCTCTTTGCCGTAGCCAATGCGCGGTCCGAGGATCAGCGCACCGACAAGACCTGCGATACCAGCGTTGATGTGAACGACGGTGCCACCGGCGAAGTCGAGCGCGCCCCACTTGAACGAGATGCCGGCGTCAGCCATCACCGCGTCGTATGCGGCCTGAGCCTGTGCCTTGGCATCGCCCGTTGCGGCAGCGAGCGCCTTCGCAGCGTTGCCGAATGCATCCGGACCGCCCCAGTACCAGACCATATGCGCGATCGGGAAGTAGATGAACGTAGCCCAGAGAGCCATGAACACAAGCATAGCCGAGAACTTCAGTCGCTCGGCGACGGCGCCAAGGATAAGCGCCGGCGTGATGCACGCGAACGTCATCTGGAAGATGATGTAGGTGTATTCAGGGATGTACACGCCGTTGGAGAACGTTGCGGCCAGCGTGGTCGAGTCGACACCCTTGAGAAAGGCCTTCGAGAAGCCACCGACGAAATCATTGAGAGAGCCACCGTTGGTGAATGCCATCGAGTAGCCGTAGAGAACCCAAAGGATCGCGACGAGGCAGAGCGTTGCGAACACCTGCATGAACATCGACAGCATGTTCTTGGTGCGGACAAGGCCGCCGTAGAACAGCGCTAGGCCAGGAACGGTCATCATAAGCACGAGGACCGAGGCGATGTACATGAAGGCGGAGTCGCCTTTGTTAGGAACCGGCGGCGGAGGCGCGGCAGGAGCTGTTGCTGCCTGCTGGGCGAGCGCCGGTTCAACGAAAAGCGCAATCGCGCCGAGGGCCCCCAAGACCCCTGCGTATCGCGCTACTTTTCTAAACTCCATGTGAGTGCTCCCTGATAAATTTAAAAATGCGATGCTTGTGAGCCTAGAGCGCGTCGTCGTCCGACTCGCCGGTGCGGATGCGGACCGTGTGCTCGATGGGCGAAACGAAGATTTTTCCGTCGCCGATCTGACCGGTTTTGGCTGCGCGCTGGATCGCAGCGAGCGCCTTATCGACCTGAGCTCCAGGAACGACGACTTCGATCTTGATCTTGGGCAGAAAGCTCACGGCGTATTCTGCGCCGCGGTAGATTTCGGTATGGCCCTTCTGACGGCCATAGCCTTTCACTTCAGTGACGGTCATGCCCTGAAGGCCGAGGTCGGTCAGCGCGGAGCGAACCTCCTCGAGCTTGAAAGGCTTGATTACCGCGGTAATGAGCTTCATAGGGCCCCCTTTTCTATTTGGACCGGCTGAACCGGGTGCTCGACAAACAGCTTGCGACCCCACGCCGGGACACAAACTTCGCGTCATAGGAGTCAAGACGCGTGCCAGTTTGGAAACGCGTGCTCAACGCGTTGAAAAGGCAACGAAAAGTTTACGGTTGAATGAAATTTATGCGGCGCTAGCCTACAAAATAAGCATGAAAATTGTGCATTTCGGAGAAAATGCTTATTACTTGAGCAGGAATGCGGTTTCGCGCGGACGCATCAGACCTTCCTGAACGGTGGATGCTACAAGGCGGCCATGCCGGTCATAGACGGCACCTCGACAGTAGGCGCGTGCTCCGGACGCGCTCGGGCTGTCTTGGGTGTAGAGCAGCCAATCGTCGGCGCGGAACGGGCGGTGAAACCACATGGCGTGGTCGAGGCTCGCCAGCTGGATGTCGGAGTCGAACAAAAGCTTGCCGTGGGCTACGAGCGCTGTGTCCAACAGCGTGAAATCCGAGGCGTAGGCGAGAACGGCCTGGTGGATGTAGGGGCTCTCACTGTCGAGAGGGCCATTCGACCGCAGCCAGATCGACTGGCGGGCAAGCTTGGGCTCGCGGCTCACATATCTCGTGGGGTCAACAATCCGGACATCGATCGGCCGCTCGCGGCGCCAATAGGCGCGCATGCTTTCGGGTAGTTCTGCGGTAGCGGCATCTAGAACCTCCCGGGCCGTCGGCAGCGATTCCGGTTCCGGGACGTCGGGCATCGGGTCTTGGTGCTCGAAGCCCTCCTCCTGCTTGTGAAACGAGGCGCTCATCGAGAAAATGGCGCGTCCGTGCTGGACCGCGCGAACGCGCCGGGTCGTGAAGCTGCCGCCATCGCGGATGCGCTCGACGTCGTAGACGATCTCGCGTTCGGGATCGCCAGCCAGCAAAAAGTAACCATGAAGCGAGTGGATCGGATGGGCGGCGTCAACCGTTGATGCTGCGGCAACGAGGGCCTGACCCAAGACAAGCCCGCCATATACACGCTGCCAGCCCTCGCTTGCACGCGGCCCGCGGAAAAGGTTGTCCTCCAACCGCTCCAGCGTCAGCGTCCGGAGAAGGCCTTCAAGGGCCGGGTAAGATTGGAGGGAAGCTGTCATGGCGGACTTTCGCGTCTATGCTAAGCAGCGCGCCGAGAGGCCCGCTCGTGACGACGTTGTATGTTGCAATGACGAGCAGGTGAAGCATATCGCGTAGCGGCGGATAGCGAGCGGACATGGCAAAACTGAATTTTGACGTCGCTATTGTCGGCGGCAGTTTCGCGGGACTGGCGGTCGCGCGCGGATTGGCGCAGGCTTTGGGCCCCGACGTGCGCATTGCGATCGTCGATAAAGCGCAGCCGGCAACAGAACACAGCGACGATAGCCGCGCTTTCGCGATTTGGGCGGGAACTCAAAAGATCCTCGCCGGCCTCGGCGTCTGGGATCGAATTCGCGATGATGCGGAGACCGTCACGTCGATCGAGATCTCCGACTCGCGCGTCAACGATGCCTTTCGCCCGGCTCTCGTCACCTACGATGCCAGAACTCCGGATGGATGGCCTGCGGCCTACATCGTGCCGGCGTCGGTGCTCGCCAGCGCGCTTTATCAATCCGTGGCGACGGACCCTGCCGTGACTTGGTTCACGCCGGGCGAAATCGAACATGCGCATTGGGACGACAATGCGAGCGAACTGACGCTCCGCGATGGAACGATCGTCAGCGCGGCGCTCACCATCGCCGCCGATGGACGGCAATCAAAGCTGCGCGATGCGGCCGGAATTCGAACCATCGGCTGGGGCTACCCGCAAACGGGCATTGTCGCCCGAGTGAAATTCGAAGAGCCCCACAACGGCGTCGCCATCCAACATTTTTTGCCGGGTGGGCCATTCGCCATTCTGCCGCTCACGGCTAATTGCGCGTGCATCACGTGGAGCGCCGGCAAGGAAGAAGCCGCCCGTATGGCGGCACTGGACGATGCCGGGTTTCTCAGCGAACTCGATCTTCGGATCGGCGGCCGTTTCGGCGCCATTGCGCTCGATGGGCCGCGACAGTCATGGCCGCTCGACCTACGCGTGCCGCGGCGGCTGATCTCGCCTCGCTTCGCGCTCGTGGGCGACGCTGCTCACGGCGTACACCCCATCGCGGGACAAGGCGTCAATCTCGCCTTCCGGGATGCGGCTGCCATGGTCGAAGTATTGGCGGATGCAGGACGCATCGGGCTCGATCTCGGCAACGGCACGCATCTGGAGCGTTACCAACGCTGGCGGCGTTTTGATTCCACGATGTCAGCGTCGCTCTACGATGGCCTCAATCGTGCGTTCTCGGCCGACAGCATGGTGTTGCGCGCTGGCCGCGGAGCGGCGCTGGGCGTGCTCGATCGCATACCCAGCCTGAAAGATATGATCATATCGGAAGCCGCTGGTGTTACCGGCGATTTACCGAAGCTCGCGCGCGGCGAAGCCGTTTAGGAGCCTGCTGCTTCGCTATCCGGAGCATCTTCGTCATCGTCTTCTTCGGCGGCTTTCGGCCGGACGATCACGACTTGGCGCTGGTCGAGATCAACCGTTGGTACCCAGCGATTTTCGAAGGGGATGAATTCGGTCTCGCCTTCGAGGGGTTTCAGTTCGAGAAGATCGCCCGCGCCGAAATTCTGCACCGAGACAATCTCGCCAATCGGACTGCCGTCTTCGGCTATGGCCCGCAGACCGATCAGATCGGCGTAATAGAATTCAGCTGCGCCGGTCGAGGGAAGCTTGGCTCGATCCACGTACAGCTTCGTGCCGCGGAGAGGTTCGGCGCCGTTGCGATCGGTGATGCCGGCGACGCGCGCGACGATGCCCTTGCTGGTGACGCGGACGACGCGCAGCGTGAAGCTTTTCTGTCCCGACGCATCGGTGAGCGGTCCATAGCTCGCGATGGCGTCCGGTGTTTCGGTATAGCTTCTGACCAGGACGTCGCCACGAATGCCGTGGGCGCCTGCGAACTCCCCGACGAGGATCCGGCGTGGTTTGTTTTCAGTCGACATGGCGGCCTTGATGCCGTGCAACGGTCAGGCGGGCAAGGGGCCGAGATAACTAATCTCGATATCGATCCTTCGGCTGCCGACCCAGACGCTGGTGTGTTGAAAGCGTGCCAAAGGATCAATTTCGCCGCTGATCGGCAGGCGGAAGCTCGCGCGGTTGCGGATGTCGCGAAGGGGCCGGCAGCGCAGCGGGATGTCGTAGGTCCCCTGCAAGACAAGCTTGCGGGTGGTGGGTAGGCGTTGCGGCAGCAGCCGCCCCATGTAGACCCGGCCCGTTTGGTCTGCTCCCAGCAGGCGGTCGCCGCGGCATGCCAAAATGAGTCGACTGGTTGCAGGCGCGATCCGGGTCGAGTGCACGCGCACGACCTCGAAGAGACCTTCTGAACATATTCTTTGGTTCACTTTCGCACCTAAAGATCCGATTAACTATCGAAAGTCGAATACGTCCAAAAGTCGGGCCAGTCGGATCTGCAACAAAAAAGCCTTCCGGGCATCGCCCGGAAGGCTTTTGAAACCGCGAAGTTCGCGAGTATCAGGCCTGCTCGCCCTGGGCGGCTTCGGCAGCCTTGGCGGCTTTTTCGGCGGCGGCGGCGGCGCGCTCCTGAGCCTTCTTCTTCGGCTTTGCCTTCTCCGGGTTGTTCTGAGCCGTGCGCTTCGCAAGCCCCTTGCCGTCGAGCAGGCGGAGAACACGATCGGTGGGCTGGGCGCCTACGCCGAGCCAATGCTTGACGCGGTCTTCGACGAGCTTCACGCGGTTCGGATCGTCCTTCTTCAGCATCGGGTCAAAGGTGCCGATCTGCTCGATATAGCGGCCATCGCGCGGGCTGGTGCCGTGAGCGACGACGACGTAGTAGTAGGGACGCTTCTTCGCGCCACCGCGCGACAAACGAATTTTCACCGACATGCTTTTCTTCTCCTGATCAAATCGTGTGAACTTGGTTGAAGATTATCGTTTCTTTCCGGGGATACCCGGGAACTTCGGCATTCCGCCGCCAAGGCCCGGCAATCCTTTTGGAAGCCCGCCGCCCAAACCGGGCAAGCCGCGCCCGAACCCGGGTGGCAGATTGGGCATTCCGCCAGATCCGGGCGTTGATGGCTGGACGCCGCTGGCGAGTTGTTCCTTGAGTTCGGCCGGAAGCTGTTCGAGCGCCTTGGGATCAAGCTTCGCGAGCTCAGCCTGCATCGACTGCAATTCAGCTTCCGAAGGACCGGCGCCCGTGCGGCCGAGGAACTTGTTCATCAGCCCGCCATTGCGGCCCATGGACTTCATCATGTCCGCCATCTGGCGGTGCATTTTGATCAGCTTGTTGATGTCCTCGGGTTTCGTGCCGGAGCCCGCAGCGATGCGGCGCTTCCTCTTGGCATCGAGGATCTTCGGGTTGCGGCGCTCTTTTGGCGTCATCGACGAGATGATCGCGCGCTGATGGACAAGGCTCTTGTCGAGACCGGCCTCGTTGATCTGGCCTTTGATCTTGGCGACGCCGGGAAGCATGCCGAGCACGCCGCCCATGCCGCCGAGCTTCTGCATTTGCGCAAGCTGGTCGGACAAGTCTTCGAGGTCGAACGACCCCTTCTTCATCTTCTCGGCGATCTTGGTCGCCTTTTCGACGTCGATCGTTTGCGCGGCCTTCTCGACGAGCGAGACGACGTCGCCCATGCCAAGAATGCGCGAAGCGATACGGCCGGGATGGAAATCCTCCAGCGCGTCCCACTTTTCGCCGACGCCGATGAGCTTGATCGGCTTGCCGGTGACGGCACGCATCGACAGCGCCGCGCCGCCGCGGCCATCACCGTCCGCGCGCGTCAATACGATGCCGGTGACGCCTATGCGGCCATCAAAGGCTTTCGCGGTGTTGACGGCGTCCTGGCCGGTGAGCGCGTCGGCAACGAGCAGAACTTCGTGCGGATGGATCGCGGCTTTGACATCGCGGACCTCGTCCATCAACTCTTCGTCGACGGTGACGCGGCCAGCGGTATCGTAGATCACGACATCGAAGCCGCCGAGTTTGGCTGCGTCTTCGGCGCGACGTGCGATCTGAAGCGGGTTCTGTCCGGCGATGATCGGAAGTGTTGCAACGCCGGTTTGCTCGCCAAGCACGCGCAGCTGTTCTTGCGCAGCGGGACGGCGCGTGTCGAGCGAGGCCATCAGGACCTTCTTGCGCTCGCGGTTCGTGAGCCGATACGCAATCTTGGCCGTCGTCGTCGTTTTGCCCGAGCCCTGCAGGCCGACCATCAGGATGCCGACGGGAGGGGCCGCATGAAGATCGATCGGCTCGGCGGTCGATCCCAGCGTCGAGACGAGTTCATCGTTGACGATCTTGACGACCATCTGCCCGGGAGTGACCGAGCGCAGCACCTCAGCACCAATGGCCTTCGCCTTCACCTTCTCGGTGAAGTCTTTCACGACGTCGAGGGCGACGTCGGCTTCGAGAAGGGCGCGGCGGACCTCGCGCATCGCCTCGCTGACGTCGCTCTCGGTCAGAGCGCCGCGGCGGGTGAGCTTATCGAGGACGCCGGAGAGGCGTTCTGTGAGCGATTGAAACATATGTTGCGGTCGCGGTTAGGTCGCTTCGCTCCCGCCTACGCGGGGGCGGCGCAACGTGTTGGCGGCCCTTGGCCGTTCGCCTCGCTGCGCTCGTCGAAGTGATGTCGCCGCTCGTCTCCTGCAAGTGCAAAACACAAAACGCACCCGGGGGCGCTACGCGCTGCCGGATGTTAACCCCCCTGCCTCCCGGACCCATTCGCGAGAAAAGGCCATGTGCAGGGCGGCGGCTCTGAGATCAGGCCGTCGGAATGGGGTGGGTATGGGGGAGCAGGTCCCTGCTGTCAACGGCAGAATCGGCCTGGATGCGTTTCGGCGCTTCAGCTCGATCCGCGACTCGCACAAGGATCACGCTCAAACGCGGGCTTGACGAGAACAAAAAGAGAACATAGACTTATCTGATGCGTTCAGAGGGATTTGAGTTTTGACCGAGCCAACAATCACTTGCCCCAGCTGCCAGACGCGCATTCCTCTTACGGAGTCGCTGGCGGCGCCGCTTATCGCGCAGACCAAGCGCCAGTTCGAGGCAGCTGCGGTACAGAAGGACCGTGAGATCGCAGCGAAGGAAGCCGCGATCCGGGAGCAGGCAAGCGCTTTGGAGAAAGCGCGGTCTTCACTTGAAGATATTGTCGCCCAGAAGCTTGCCGCCGAGCGCCAACGCATTGCCGGCGAAGAGGCCGCGAAGGCGAAGCTTCGCGCGGCAGACGAGATCAACGCAAAGTCCAAAGAGCTGTCCGAGCTTCAGGAGATTCTGCAAGAGCGCAATCAGAAGCTCGCAGACGCGCAGAAGGCGCAAGCCGAGTTCGTGGAGAAAGAGAGAAAGCTCGACGACGAGCGGCGCGCGATGGAATTGACGATTCAAACGCGCATTACCGCGGGCCTCGATGGCGAACGTGTCAAGGCCAAGCAGGAAGCCGAGGAAGCGCTGGGTCTGCGCGTCAAGGAGAAGGAAGAGCAGATCGCCGGCATGCAGCGGCAAATCGAGGAGTTGAAGCGCAAGGCCGAGCAGGGTTCGCAACAGCTCCAGGGTGAGGTGCTGGAACTGGAGCTTGAGAACATGCTGCGGGCCAAGTTCCCGTTCGACGCGTTCGAGCCCGTCGGGAAAGGCGAATTCGGTGGCGATCTCATTCAACGGGTCGTCGGCCCGTCGGGGGCGTCGTGCGGAACGATCCTGTGGGAGAGCAAAAGAACGAAAGCCTGGGGCGGAGATTGGATCGCGAAACTCAAGGAAGACCAGAGACGTGCGAAGGCCGACGTGTCGATCATCGTCTCGACCGCGCTACCGAAAGGCGTCCACACATTCGATAGTGTCGATGGCGTTTGGGTTTCGGAATTTCGTTGCGCCATCCCGGTCGCGCTGGCCTTGCGTCAGTTCCTCATCGAAGTCGCGACTGTACGCGTCGCGGGCGAAGGTCAACAGACCAAAATGGAGCTCGTCTACGAGTATCTGACGGGTCCGCATTTTCGCCGGCGCGTCGGCGCGATCGTCGAAAAATTCACCGAAATGCGCGCGGACCTCGACAAAGAACGCAAAGCCATGATGAAGATCTGGGCCAAGCGTGAGGCGCAGATCACGATCGTACTCGACGCAACCGCAGGGATGATCGGCGACCTTCAGGGCATCGCCGGCAAAGCGCTGAAAGAGATCGATGGCTTCGATCTACCAGGTATCGAAGATCAGCGGGTGGACGACGAGGAACCGATCGCGGCCGAGTAGAGCGTGGGCGCCGCGGACCGCCGCTCTCAGAACCGGTAGCCGTATCTGACGCCGATGCGGTCCATTCCCTCGTTGTACGTCTGGGTGTAGGCGTTCGACATGTGCTCGAAATAGACCGAGATGTCGTTGTGGGCATCGAGGTGGTAGCCCACTTCCATCGGGATGTGGAAGAGCACGCGGGAGCCCAGCCATTTGCGATCGGGATCGGATCCGGGGCCGCCGATTTCGCCATCGTGAATGGCGGCGCCGAGACCGATGCCGAAGAACAGCCCCGATGGGCAATCGCCCTGCCAACGCGCGTCGATATAACCGTCGCTCGTTTGGCCGCGCGTATTGATCGAGCCGCCGATCACGGGCCGGATCGCGCCCCACGGCAAAGCGAGCGCGGCGTTGAATTGAGCTTCGATATTGATGTCGACGGCGTTCTTCTCGACTTGGAAGCCGCTCCAAAGTCCGGGAACGTCATGCGCGAGGGCGCCGATCTTCAAGGCGTAGAGCATATCCCCGGCGGCGGCGCCGGAGCTTGCGGCGGCAAGCGCGATCAGGCCGCCAAGGCAAGCCGCTGCAGCGCCGCGCAGGATCCTCATCATTCGGAAAGATGCCCCCAACACCCTAACCACGAGCAACCTGTGCGCCGATTTCGCCGGCGTCGCAAGATCGGGCGCGGGAATTTGGACGGGCAGTGCTCGGCCGACACACACCCGAGGCCGGGCTAGCGGGCGGTCGGATGGTTCGCTTTTTTCTCCGCGCGCTTCAGAGCCTTGCTCCAGGCCCTCGCCAATCGGAAGACGCGGCGTTCATAGGCGCGCTCATCTGGGGTCAGGCAGATGCACCCATAGCAATAGCAGGGGCGGGCACGGGCGAGAGCAATGCGGAAGAGGAGGGCGTTGTAGTCGGAGTGCGTCATCGGGATCTCGGGAAAGAAAACGACGCGGGGAGAGAACAACTTGGTGGTTTTCGAAGCTTCCTAACGGCCGGGAAAGAAAGTTTGTTCCCGCGGGAGGACAAGGGGTGAAATGTTTCTGCCCCCTGTGCCGCGAGGTCCGCCCCAGTATTAGCGTTCGGAATTGTCATTTGCACCGGATCTCGCCATATAGGCCACCATGAACACGGCGGCGACCCTCCCTTTTCTTAAGATGAACGGCCTCGGCAACGAGATCGTTGTCGTCGATTTGCGTAACAGCGCCAAGACGTTCACCCCGGAGGAGGTTGCAGCTGTCGCCGCGGACCGGATTTCGCGGTTCGATCAGATGATGGTTCTTCACGCGCCGCGCACGAGCGGGACCCTGTCCTATGTGCGCATTTACAACGCGGACGGATCGGAAGCCGGCGCGTGCGGCAACGGTATGCGGTGCGTCGGGTGGTTCCTGTCGGAGGGCGGCGCCAAAGACCGGTTCCTCGTTGAAACGCGTGCTGGTGTTCTCGGAACCATCGTCCGGGATCAGGCTTCGATCACGGTCGACATGGGCGAACCAAAGTTCGGCTGGCAGGAAATTCCGCTGGCGGAGGAATTCCGCGACACTCGTGCGATCGAGCTGCAAGTCGGACCGATCGATAATCCCGTCTTGCATTCGCCATCCGTCGTCAATGTCGGCAATCCCCATGCCGTGTTTTGGGTCGACGACGTGGAGGCCTACGACCTTGGCCGATTCGGGCCGTTGCTTGAAAATCATCCGATCTTTCCGGAGCGCGCGAACATCTCGCTGGCGCAGGTGACGTCGGACGCATCGATCCTGCTTCGTACCTGGGAGCGCGGCGCAGGCCTGACGCTCGCCTGCGGCTCGGCAGCGTGCGCGGCAGCCGTTTGCGCGGCACGCAAGAAGCTCACCGGTCGCCAAGTGGCGGTCACGCTGCCCGGCGGCGCTCTCGATATCCAATGGGCGGAGAACAATCGCATCCTCATGACGGGCCCTGTGGAGTTCGAGTACGAAGGGGCCATCGATTTTTCCAAGTTGACCAAGGTGTCCGTCTAGTCGCGCAGGCCGAACACGACGTGCGGCCATCCGGACGTTTTCAGAAAAGAGACGATTGCGTTTCATGTCCGAACCCCAAGTGATCACGCTCGGCTGCCGGCTCAATACGTATGAGTCCGAGGTCATGCGCCGTCACGCGCGCGCGGCTGGGCTCGACAATGCGATCATCGTCAACACGTGCGCCGTAACAAACGAAGCCGTGCGGCAGGCCGCGCAAACCGTTCGCCGGCTTCGTCGCGAGCAGCCCGAAGCGAGGATCATCGTGACGGGATGCGCGGCGCAGATCGAGCCCGAGCGCTTCGCCGAGATGCCGGAAGTCGATCACGTCGTAGGAAACGATGAAAAGACCAAGGCGGAAACGTTCGCGGGATTGTCTCTCGAAACCGGCGCGCGCGTTCAGGTCAACGACATCATGAGCGTGCGGGAATCGGCGCTGCATTTGATCGACGGTTTCGGATCGCGCACCCGCGCTTATGTGCAAATTCAGAATGGCTGCGATCATCGTTGCACGTTTTGCATCATCCCCTTCGGGCGTGGCCCTTCGCGATCGGTTGCTGCCGGCGAGATCGTCACGCAAGTCAGAGCGCTCGTCGAAAAAGGTTATGCCGAGATCGTTTTGACCGGCGTCGACATAACGTCGTATGGCCGCGATCTTCCAGGAGCCGCAACGCTTGGGAAGCTCGTCCGCCAAGTGCTGAAGCACGTGCCAGAGCTCAAACGCCTGCGTCTTTCGTCGATCGATCAGGTTGAAGCCGACCAGGATCTGATGGTTGCGCTTCGTGACGAGGAACGCCTGATGCCGCATCTGCATCTGTCGTTGCAGGCGGGCGACGACTTGACGTTGAAGCGCATGAAACGCCGTCACTTGCGCGCCGACGCCATCTCCTTTTGCGAGCAAACCCGAAAGATCCGCCCGGATGTCGTCTTCGGCGCTGACCTCATCGCAGGATTTCCGACGGAAACCGAGGCGATGTTCGAGAATTCTTATCGTATCGTCGATGAGTGCGGCCTGACGTATCTGCACGTTTTTCCATTTTCGGCGCGGCGCGGGACACCGGCTGCGCGGATGCCGCAACTCTCCGGCACGACCATCAAGGAACGCGCGGCAAGGCTGCGTGAAAAAGGAAGTTCAGTGCTCTCTTCTTACCTTCAGTCTCAGCCGGGCCGCGTCGTCGACGTGCTCATCGAAGGCGCCGGCAAAGGACGCACGCCGCATTTTGCCGAAGTGGTCTTCCAAGGCGACAAGCCCGGTGCGGCCGGAGCCATCATCCGGACCCGGATCACCGGCGCCGATCAGCAGCATCTCGTCGGTGAGGCCTCGGCGTGAGCGAGCAGAAAGACAAAGGCAAGGGACTGTTCGGCCGGTTCTTCAAGGGTGGATCGCAGCCGCAGCCGGAAGAGGTTGCAACCGAGGCGCAGCCAGAGGCCAAGGTTGAAGTCCTGCTGCCCGATGAAAACCCGAAGGCCGTGGCCGAACCCATTCCAGCGAAGGCGAACTGGTTTCAGCGGCTGAAATCGGGGCTTGGCAAAACCTCATCCAAGCTGACAACGGGAATTACCGATCTTTTCTCGAAGCGAAAACTCGACGCCGAGACGATCGATGATCTTGAGGATCTTCTGATCCAATCCGACCTCGGCTTGGAAACGACGAGCCGCATCACTGCGGCAATCGGCAAAGGTCGCTTCGAAAAGGGCATCTCCGGTGACGAGGTGCGCGACGTTCTCGCAACCGAGGTGGAGCGGGTTCTTACACCTGTCGCCAAGCCGCTTGTCATAAAGGCGTCGCATAAGCCGCACGTCATCATGATGGTGGGCGTCAACGGTACCGGCAAGACGACCACAATCGGCAAGCTGGCGACAAAATTCAGATCCGAAGGCAAATCGGTTTTGCTGGCCGCCGGCGATACGTTTCGCGCGGCCGCCATCGACCAGTTGAAGGTTTGGGGCGAACGAACGGGGTGTCCGGTTATCGCGCGTGATGTCGGAGGCGATTCGGCAGGCCTTGCGTTTGACGCCTTGAAACAGGCGCAAGCATCGGGCGCGGATGTGCTTTTGCTCGACACGGCGGGCCGTCTTCAAAATAAGCAAGTGTTGATGGAAGAACTCGAGAAAGTTACGCGCGTTCTAAAGAAACTCGATCCGAGTGCGCCGCACGACGTTGTCCTTGTGCTCGATGCGACGACGGGTCAAAACGCACTTCAGCAAGTCGAGGTCTTTCGCGACCGTGCAGGCGTAACAGGGTTGGTCATGACGAAACTCGACGGAACGGCGCGTGGCGGCATCCTTGTCGCGATCGCAGCCAAATTCGGTTTGCCGGTTCACGCCGTCGGCGTTGGTGAAAGCGCGGACGACTTGCAGCCTTTTTCGGCCGCAGAGTTCGCGCATGCCATCGCCGGAAAATAAGCCTTGGGGGAACGGAATCGCCTAATGACGCAAGACGTGAACATTCGCAATGCTTCTGCCGCGCCAGCCCGAAAGAGCTGGTTTCCCTTCAATGCCGAGCAGACGATCAATATTCTGAGCGAGTTCGGACCGCTCGTCACGATGTTCATCGTCAATGCCGTACTCGGCATCAACGCCGGCACGTGGGCGCTGATCATCACGACCATGATGGCGATCGGGGTGATGTTCTACATGTTCCACCGGCCGCCGATCTTTCCGCTTATCGCATCGAGCGTGACGGTGGCATTCGCCACGCTCACGATCATCACCGGCGATCCGATGTGGGTGCAGATCAAGGTGACGATCTTCAATGCGCTGTTCGGCATCTTTCTGATCGGCGGATTGTTCGTGAAGCACAACTTCTTCCAGTACGTCTTCGAGAAGACCTTCCGCTACACGGATGAAGGCTGGAACAAGTTCACCTGGAGCTTTGCGCTTTTCTTCTTTCTGACGGCTGCTGCCAACGAATACGTGCGCAGAGTTTACGTCGAGGATCACCTCTATCAGATCTTCGGTCATGAAATGAGCGGCGTTAATGTCTGGATCCTGTTCAAGGTCGCGATTGTGCTTCCGGTGTCGGGGCTTTATGCCTGGGTGCTCACGCGATTGATGCAAAAGTATCGGCTGCCCGATCCTGCGCACGAATAAGGACCAAAGCCATGTCCGAGCAGAACAAGCTGTCGAACGCCAGCGAAGGTCCGCACCTCGATCGCAAGCAGATCATAAAGTTGATGATCGAGCTTGGACCGCTGCTCGTGTTTTTCATCACCAACAGCCACTATGGAATTTTTGCCGGTACGGCGGCGTTCATGGCGGCGACGGTGGTGTCGCTGATCGCGTCGCATTTCTTGCTTGGGCGGGTCGCGACCATGCCCCTCGTCACGGGAATATTCGTTTTAGTGTTCGGCGGTCTCACGATCTATCTGCAGGACGATCATTTCATCAAATTGAAGCCGACGATCGTAAACGGTCTGTTCGGAGCGATATTGCTTGCCGGTCTGATGTTCGGGAAACTTTTCCTGAAGATCGTGTTCGGCGACGTCATGCATTTGACAGAAGACGGCTGGCGCGTGCTGACGATCCGCTGGGCGCTATTTTTCTTCGTGCTGGCCGTGTTGAACGAAGTGGTGTGGCGCGCCTTCTCGACCGACACCTGGGTAACTTTCAAAGTCTTCGGCATCATGCCGCTGACGTTCGTGTTTGCGATGGCGCAAATCGGCATTTTAAAAAAATACGATGCGTCCGGTGCAGCTGACAGCGGTCCGCGGGTCGACTGATCGACACTGCGCGCAGCGTGCAGGCTTTTGCGGCGCACGCTAGGAATCGTTCTAATTTGCAATGGCTTCTGCAATTTTGCTGGACGCGCGGCCACGCGTAGTGTTTCTTGTTCAGTATTCGAAAGATGAGTGGTTTTGTTCACGCGCCGAGCAACTCTGGCGTTCCGCGCGACAAGACCGGTGGGGCATTGAATGGCACGAGAAACTGCAGGCAACCGTCTCGAACGGTCGCCTTTGCATTTGCTGCACAGGGCGGGGCAATGTGCAGCGGAAATCTTCCAGGTCGAGTTAGGTTCTGACGATCTCACGCCGCGGCAGTTTGCGATTCTCCTGACCGTCGCGCAGAACGAAGGGCTCAATCAGACGCAGCTCGTCGAGATGACCGGCATCGATCGGTCGACGCTTGCCGACGTCGTCCGGCGGATGCTCAAGAAGGGCTTGCTTCAGCGCCGCCGCACGCGCGATGACGCGCGGGCCTACGCCGTCAAGTTGACGGAAGAAGGCGCGAGGGTGCTCAAGACACACGATCCGATGGCGCGCCGCGTCGATGAGCGCATCCTGTCGAGCCTGCCGGCGCAGCAGCGCGACCGCTTTCTGCAGGACCTCAGCTCGATCGTGCAAACACTCAACAAGATCAGGGAAAAAGAAAACGCCGGCAAGTGACTTGCCGGCGCTTCTTTTTTTCAAGCTTGCGATAAAGGGCGGATCACGCCGCCTTTTGCGGCAGCAACCGCTGATTGACGATCGTCTCGGCGATCTGCACGGCGTTGAGCGCGGCGCCTTTCAGAAGATTGTCGGAGACGATCCACATCGTCAGGCCATTTTCGACGGTCGCGTCCTCGCGGATACGGGAGACGAACGTCGCGTATTCGCCGGCCGCTTCAACCGGCGTGATGTAGCCGCCAGGCTCGCGCTTATCGATTACCATGATGCCTGGTGAGGCGCGCAGGATGTCGCGTGCTTCCTCCGGCGTAATCGGCTTGGCGAACTCGATGTTGACGGCCTCCGAGTGACCGACGAAGACGGGCACGCGGACGCACGTCGCCGTCAGCTTGATCTTGGGATCCAAGATCTTCTTCGTCTCGGCCAGCATCTTCCATTCCTCTTTGGTGTAGCCGTCTTCCATGAAGACGTCGATGTGAGGAATGCAGTTGAAGGCGATCTGCTTCGGGAACTTCCTCGGTTCGAGTTCCTGGCCCGGAACGTACTTACCTTTGGTCTGCTGCCAGAGCTCGTCCATGGCGTCCTTGCCGGCGCCCGAGACGGATTGATAGGTCGAGACCACGACACGGGTGATCGTCGCCGCGTCATGCAGAGGTTTTAGCGCCACCACAAGCTGAGCGGTGGAGCAGTTCGGGTTGGCGATGATGTTCTTTTTCGTGAAACCGCGGATTGCGTGGCTGTTCACTTCCGGCACGATGAGCGGCACGTCCTGGTCGTAGCGCCAGCAGGACGAGTTATCGATCACGATCGCGCCCTGTGCGCCGATCCGCGGCGACCACTCTTTCGAAACGGTGGAGCCTGCCGACATCAAGCAGAAGTCGACGCCCGCGAAGTCGAAGTTCTCAAGGTCGCGGCATTTGATGACCGAGTCACCGAACGAAACTTCGGTTCCAATCGAGCGGCGCGAAGCAAGGGCGTAAAGCTCGCTGATCGGAAATTTCCGCTCGGCGAGCACGTTCAGCATCTCGCGGCCAACGTTGCCGGTGGCGCCGACAATGGCGACCTTGTAGCCCATGAGTTTTCAGGTCCTTGAAATTGCGGGTTTTGCGCCAGAATCACGCCTGGACGCAGCGTCTGTTCGCTGGGCGTTCACATACGCGGCTCGGGCGCGAGTTTCAAGGCGCGTCAAGGCCGCTGGTGCCGAGAGTTGGAGGGATCCGCGCTCTTACCCCGATCTTAAGCGTCAGCCCGTTACAGAAGGTTCTGGAGACGGCCGCGAAGGCGCCCCACTATTGGAAGCATAATCCGATGATCGAAACCGCCGCGAAGGGCTGAGGTGACGTGCGTTTCTTGCAAAAGCTTCTGATCCTCGCAGCCGCAGTGACCGCTTTCAGCCTGGCGGGCCCTATGCCGCGATCGGCCGCCATATCGGCGTGGCTGAACGATGCGGAGTTGCAGCGCTTCTCAAATGCCACCATCGAAGGGCGTTATGCGAGCGGGAAGGCGTTTAGCGAGCATTACGGCAGCAACGGTCGCCTGAGCTACGTCGAGCGGGGAATGACGCTTGGCGGCCACTGGTCGATCACGCAGGGCTCCCTGTGCACCATCTATGACTTCGACGAAACCGGCGGCTGTTACCGTGTCATGCGCGTCGATACGAACTGCTATGAATTCTACTTCGTCTCACGTACCGAGCAGGCGGTTCCAGGGCCCGAAGGCGGCAAGCCGCGATGGACGGCGCGCGGCGCCATCCAAGGACAGCCGAGCGCCTGCAAGGACGAGCCGTCTGTCTGATGGCGCTGGCGACTTCCCTGCGGGGAGCCGGCCGCCAGCGCGGCTGCCGTTCTCGTTCGAGGATGCCGATCCCTAAGCTGCGAGGGTTTTGAGCTCGGTTTCGATGGCTTTGCCCATCTCGCCGGTGCCGACCTTCGTCATGCCCGGTTGCATGATGTCGCCGGTGCGCAGACCTTTATCGAGCACCTTGGCGATCGCCTGTTCGACGAAATCTGCTTCCTTCCCAAGATCGAAGGAATAGCGCAGGGCCATAGCGAACGACGCGATCGTCGCGATCGGATTGGCAAGGCCCTGGCCGGCAATATCCGGCGCGGAGCCGTGCACCGGCTCGTAGAGCGCCTTGCGGCGGCCTGTCTTGGGATCAGGAGCACCCAAAGAGGCGGACGGCAACATGCCGAGCGACCCCGTCATCATCGCAGCTTCGTCCGACAGGACATCGCCGAACAGGTTATCGGTGACGATCACGTCGAACTGCTTGGGATTGCGGATCAGCTGCATGGCGCAGTTGTCGGCGAGGATATGCTCGAGCTTTACGTCGGGCGCGTAGGTTTTGTGGACTTCCGTCGTCACCTGCTTCCAGAGCACGCCGGTACGCATGACGTTGTGCTTCTCGGCCGAGTGGACGAGGTTTCGACGCTTGCGCGCGAGGTCGAAAGCCACCTTGGTGATCCGTTCGACTTCGTGGGTGGTGTAGACCTGCGTATCGACGGCGCGACGTTCACCGTTTTCGAGCGTGACGATTTCCTTCGGTTCGCCGAAGTAGACGCCGCCCGTCAGCTCGCGCACGATCATGATGTCGAGGCCCTCGACAAGTTCGCGCTTCAAGCTCGATGCATCGGCAAGGGCCGGATAGCAGATCGCGGGGCGAAGATTGGCAAAGAGGCCAAGATCCTTGCGCAAGCGTAGCAGACCCGCTTCGGGGCGATGTTGATAGGGGACTTCCGCCCACTTCGGTCCGCCGACCGCGCCGAAGATCACGGCGTCGGCGTTCTGAGCCTTCGCCATCGCCTCTTCGGTGATGGAGACGCCATGCGCGTCGTAGGCAGCGCCGCCGACGAGATCGCGCTCAGTCGTGAACTGGACCGCGTTGCTCTTGGCATTGAAGAACGCGATAAGCCGCTCGACCTCCGCGATGGTTTCGACGCCGATGCCATCGCCTGGAAGAAGGAGGAGGGTGTGCGTCGTCATCGGTTAACAATCCTTGCTCAACTGTTCGGGAATTCGGTCGGTGGGAGTGCTAGCGTTTGGCTCGGCGGCGGGCAAGCACCCCGCGCCTGAAAACGGCACTATAGCGCAGAGGCGTTCTATGCAACCAAGGGGGCCATCGCCGGCAATTTTGCTTTCAGTGCTGGGCCTTGGCGTATGGCTGTCGCCCCATGCGCTTGCGCAAGAGCGTCCGCAGCTTTCGATGCCGCTCGTCTGCCAGCCGCACAAGACCTGCTTCATCCAGACCTATGTCGATGACGATCCGGGCCGGGGCGCCAAAGACTACATGTGCGGGACGGCGACCTACGACAAGCACAGCGGCGTCGACTTCCGTCTGCTGTCGGCCGCTGCCGCCACGAAGACGCCGTTTGCGGTCATCGCATCCGCCGATGGAACGGTGAAGGCGGTACGTGATGGCGTGACCGACGTTTTCTTCAAGGCGGCGAAGCCGCAGGATGTCTCCGGCCGCGAGTGCGGCAATGGCGTAATCCTGGAGCATGCGGATGGGTGGGAAACGCAATACTGCCATTTGCGTAAAGGCAGCGTTCGCGTCAGCAAGGGGCAATCGGTCAAGCGTGGCGCGCAGCTCGGTGAAGCAGGCTATTCCGGCACCGCGGATTTTGCGCAAGTGCATCTGAGCGTCCGCCACAATGGCAAGATCGTCGATCCGTTTCTGCCCGACGCGCCTCAGGGTTCGTGCGACCCGAATGCGAAAGGCCCGGGGCTTTGGGAGCCAGAAGTCGCCGCCGCTTTTCCCTACCGCAATGGAGAGGTGATTGGTGCGGGCTTCGCGGGCGGGCCGCCGGACGTCAATGCGCTCGAAGCTGATGATCAGGACATCGTCGCTCTCAACGCGACGTCTGAAGGCTTCGTGCTCTACGGTCGGTTCATCAATCTCAAGAAGGGCGACCGCATCAATTTCACCGCCCTTGGCCCGGGCGGCGAGCTGTTCGACGAAACGAGCGATCCCGTCGATCGGGACAAGGCAACGTTCGTGGCTTTCGTCGGCAAGAAACGCAGCCACGATCCTTGGCCGACAGGACATTACGACGGGCGCGTCGCGCTCGTTCGTGACGGTGGGATCATCGCGACGAACGTCGTCAGTGCCGATGTGAAGTAAGTTAGGACAGGAATCCCGGCAGCGGAAAAGCGAGCGTAAAACCGCCGAAGGTCGAGAGCGTGCCAAGACCGCCCAAGACGAAGCTGACGTAGAGCAGCATGTTGCCGCCGGAAATCAGGGCAACCGAAGCGAGAACGATTGCGATCTGCAAAAGCGCCTGGCCGTAATCGAAATACGGGTTTTTCGCCAATGCCTGGTCGCGTGAGGCTTCGAGCGCCTTGCCCTTCGCGAAAAGCTCGTCGAGACCTTCGCCACTCTTGGGATCGCTCGTCAGCTGCTTGTCCTGCGCTTTGTAGGCGGCAATTTTTTCCTGGATGGACTTTTTCACATCGTCCGGCATGGACGGCTGCGCCAAAAGCATCGTTTCGAAGTTTTCGGCATGCAGGCGCAAGGACTGACGGCGCGCGTTCTTGGCCTGGAAGAACGACCAGTCGTTGGATGCCGCGATGTTCTGCTGAAGGGCATCCTGTTGGGCATTGCTGCCGCCCAAACTGCAGATCGCCAGGATGACTGCGAGGATGCCTACATAAATGCCGATGAGCTTATCGCGCGATTTCATATTCTCGCGATCGGCAGCGAGTTCTTCCAGCGCCATGCGATGATCCCCCGACTGAACGTATGCGGCTGTTCACATGATATGGTCTTCGGGCGGCGCGGCGAGCGATCGGGCGGGCAGAAGATCCTTGCGATCGATCGCGCGTCCATCCGCGCCGAGGCGGTACAGAATGGGGGCGCCGGTGGCAAGCTCTCTCTCGAGGATTTCGTCCTTGTCGAGGTTTTCAAGGATCATGACGAGCGCGCGAAGGGAATTGCCGTGCGCGGCAATGATCACGTTTTTGCTGGCGGTAATCTGGGGCCAGATCGCCTTGTCGTAATAGGGGCGAACGCGGGCCAGCGTATCTTTCAGACTTTCGCCTTCAGGAGGCGCGATGTCGTAAGAGCGGCGCCACTTCTGAACTTGCGACTCGCCCCACTTCTTGCGGGCCTCGTCCTTGTTCAGGCCCGACAACGCGCCGTAATCGCGCTCATTGAGTGCGGCGTCGCGAATGATTGGCACGTCGGGCTGACCGAGCTCGGATAGGATGATGTCCAGCGTGCGCTGGGCGCGCTTTAATGCGCTGGTGAAGGCGATGTCGAATTTCACGCGATGATCGCGTATCATCCGCCCAGCCACGCGGGCTTCGATGACGCCTTTTTCGGTCAGATCGGGATTGCGCCAACCGGTGAAGAGATTGAGCTTGTTCCACTCACTCTCGCCGTGCCGCACGAGCACCAGGATATTGTCCGTCAGAGCGTCGGTCATGTTTCCCGTCTAGACGTCACCAGCCGTTTTGCGGCTCTTCTTTAAACCCTAATGCCTAATACATCCGTCATATCGTAAAGACCTGGTGCACGGCCTTTTGTCCAAAGCGCGGCTTTCACCGCACCTCGAGCGAAAATTCCACGGTCGGTCGCGCGATGGGTCAGTTCGATGCGTTCGCCCTCTCCCGCAAAAATGACTGTGTGGTCGCCTACAACCGTCCCACCGCGCAACGTTGCGAAACCGATATCGCCCCGATTGCGGGGCCCGGTAACGCCATCACGAACGCGGACGGCGTGATCCTTCAGGGCAAGGCCTCGGCCCGATGCGGCAGCCTCGCCCAGCATCAAAGCCGTGCCGGAGGGCGCGTCGACCTTCATGCGGTGATGCATTTCAACGATTTCGATATCGAAGTCGTTCCCCAATGCGGCCGCAGCCTGGCGCGTCAGAGCCAACAGGAGGTTGACGCCGAGGCTCATGTTTCCGGCCTTGACGATGGCGGTTGATTTCGCGGCTTCGGCGATCGCAGCCTCGGTGCCAGCCTCAAAACCGGTCGTGCCGATGATCGCAGCAGTTCCCGATTTCGCCGCCAGCCGGGCGAATTCGATACTGGCTTTGGGGACCGTGAAATCGACGATGGCGTCGGCGGCAGCGATAACAGCAGGTGCATCATCGGAAACCGCGATGCCGATCGGGTCGAGGCCGGCGAGCGTGCCGATGTCTTTGCCGAGCACGGGGGAGCCTGCGGTTTCGGTCGCGCCACTGATGCTGCAATCGGGGTCGGCCGCGATCGCGCAAATCAGTTCGCGGCCCATTCGGCCAGCCGCGCCCATAATGGCGATCTTCATGACATCTCCGGTCGGATCGACGTTGCCAGTCGGCGGGCCGATATAGCAACGCCGTCACACGAGCGTAAAGAGGATGCCGGCGAAAATCGCCGCTGCGCGGGACAAAGATCCTGTTTGCTGATGCCTATCAACGATCAGGCGGGCGCTTTCGCACGCGCCAAGGCCTTCACGATCAAGTCGCGTGCTTCGTCGGCATGGCCCCAGTGGTCGATCTTCACCCACTTGCCCGGCTCGAGATCCTTGTAGTGGGCAAAAAAGTGCTCGATCTGCTCAACCGAAATCTTGGGCAGGTCGGTGTAGGTCTTGACCGACTCGTAGCGCTTGGTGAGCTTGCTCGATGGAACGGCGATGATCTTTTCGTCGCCGCCGCCGTCGTCTTCCATCACCAGGACCCCGACCGGGCGGCAGTTGATAACCGCGCCGGGAAAGATCGCGCGCGTATTGCAGACGAGAACGTCGATCGGATCGCCGTCCGTCGAGAGCGTATGGGGAACAAAGCCGTAATTCCCCGGATAGCGCATCGGCGTGTAGAGGAAGCGGTCGACGTAGAGAGCGCCCGAAGCCTTATCCATTTCGTATTTGATCGGCTCGCCGCCGACCGGGACTTCAATCACGACATTGATGTCTTCAGGCGGGTTCTTGCCGGGCAGAATGGCGTCGAGACGCATTGGAGAGCAACCTCAAGTCATATCGTTTTGCTTTGGGCGCCACCCTTGCCGCGAAAGACGGGAGCGCACAACCGATCTTAGGTCGCACATCCAGAGTTAACGATTTGGACCGTCAAGGGCTGTGGCGGGCCCCGGCCCAGTTCACCACTCGAAGGCGATCCGCGAGTTCATACCCTTGCCGAGGCGCACGCAGGAGCGGCGGGTGGCCCGGCCTCCGCACTGCCGGTAGAAGGCGTGCGCCTTCTCGTTCTCCTCGAGGGCCCAGACGATCAGACGCTCAAGGTCGAGCGCGTCCAAGGTCGCACGGCACGCCTCGAACAAATGCTCGCCCATGCCGAGACCCTGGTAGGGCGGCGCGAGATAGATTTCGTAAATTTCGCCGCTATCGCGACCGCCGCCCCGGGCACGACCGCACGTGGCGTAACCGGCGATGGTCTCGCCATGGAGGACGACCAACAGGTTGCGCTCTGCCGCTACGGCACGGCGCCACCAGCTCGCGTCGCGACGCAGGATCTCACGTTCCAGATAGAGTGAAGGGAGGATGCCGGTGTAGGCCTGCCGCCAGGAATCGCGGAAAATCTCGGCGAGGACGGAGGCGTCTGCAGGACGAGCGTTGCGGACAGAAACCTTGAGGCTCTGGTTCAACATAACTTCACTCTAACCCGAAGCGGAAGAAAACGCATCAGAGTCGGTGCGGCGGGAGAAAATAAAAAAAGGCGCGGAACACACGTTCCGCGCCTAGAACTTCAAGTGACGTGCCCCACTCGACGCATGCAGTATGCACACGCTGCATTCGTCATTGGATATTAGCCGACGGTCTTCAGCTGCTCGAACGACTTGGTCGTTGCCGAGCCGACCGTTTCAAGAGCCTGCTTCGTCACTTTGCTGGAAAGCTCGAACAGCTCCTTAGACTGCGAGCCGGCGACAGCGAACTGCTGCTGCCAGTAGTTCGCCTGGAGGCGTGCGATCTCGGGGAAGGTGCGGGCGCGAGCCATCGCCTGAGCAGCTTCGAATGCCGCTTCGGTGTTCGCAAGCGTATTGGCAACGATCTTCTCGCCGATCGACTTGGCGCCAGCCTGGGTCGTCAGCAACACTTCCTCGGCGACCTTAGCATTGTCCTTCGCGAAGGACGTCAGCTTGTGGTAAGCGTCGCGCGACTTCGCGATCGCGTCTTCTGCGAATGCCGAGAGGTTCTCCGGAACCTTAGCGTCCTTGCCGGCCGTGAACATCTCTTGAGCCTGCTTGGTGAAGTCTTGGACTTGTCGCGTAAAGGCGTCGGTCATGGGGGTCACTCCTGGATTATCAGTGTCTGCTTAAATGAAATTTCGAATGGTGCGTCTGGTGCCCGATGGGGCAATGCCAGTGCGTGAAATATAAGCAATTGAATGGTGCGTTGCAATAAGTTTTTGCTGCGCACGCGCAAGATCGCGACAATTGGTTTTTTCATCGCGTCCTTATGCCCCGAATGTGACAGGCCAAGGTCTAGGGTGGGTAGGCCTTTCGCTATCCAATTGTTCGCACTTGCGAAATAGACTTGGTGTGCACTGCACGCGTCAGTACTCAAAGTTTTGAGAAAACATCGCGATAACCGACCGCATTCGGATCGAACATTATGTCGCGGCGGGTCAGCGGCCGCGCGAGCGCCAATCCCTCCAGGGTCCGGCACCGGGAGAGGGCCACATAGGTTTGCCCGTGGGCGAATGTGCCGGAACCCAGGTCGATATACACCTTGTCGAGGGTGAGGCCCTGGGCCTTATGGATCGTGAGCGCCCAAGCGAGCCGCAGAGGGAACTGCTTGAACGTGCCCGCGACGGTCTCGACGATCTTCTCTTGGGCTTGATCGAAGGCGTAGCGGCGATGTTCCCAGGCGACCTGCTCAACCTCGTACTCTTTGCCGGAGACTTCGACGAAGACCTGCTTCTCGGTCAGCCGGGAAACGCGGGCGATGGTGCCATTGACCCAGCGGCGGTCCGGGTCGTTCCTGAGCATCATGACTTTGGCGCCGGCCTTCAGTTCCAGCGCGCTTTCCGCCGGTTGGACGTTCGCCGTGAACTCACCTGTTATGTTGGCGTCAAAGCGAGAGCCTTTGCCAGGAAGCGCTTCGAGATAAGCCGTGTTGATGCGCTTGGCGGCCGCGTTGGTCGTCGTCAGGATGACGTACGGCTCGCCTTCGGACAGCGTACGAATGGGACTGACGCGTTTGTTGATGAACGCGAGGTCGTCCTCGGTGACGTTGCCGTCGCGAACCGCATTGAGCACGTTGATGAGCTCATTGTCGGTTTGCCGGAATATCTGCTCAAGCTCGAGCAGCGCGGTGCCTGAGCCTTCGCGCAGCGCGCCGATCGAGAAAAAGAAGGGGCTGCCGTGCTCTTCAGTAAGATGGGCCAGGACCTCCGGTTCCTGAATGACCGGCGGCAGTTGATGCAGATCCGCGAACAGCAGCAGGCGGGCGCCACCGAAGGGTTCGCGCGGGCGTCCGCGATTGACGCGAAGCGACTGATCGATCGCCCACATCATATCCGAACGCACCATCGAGGCTTCATCAATGACAACGAATTCAAGCTTGCGCATCACGCGGCCATTGCGGCTGCGGCGGATGTCGTCCCTCTGAATGAGCCTTGGGGGGAAGCCGAAAAACGAGTGGATCGTCTGGCCGCCGATGTTGATTGCCGCAAGCCCTGTGGGGGCGAGGACCACCATGCGATCCTCATAGGCATCGCGCAGGGCTTTAAGAAGCGTCGACTTGCCGGTTCCGGCCCGGCCGGTCACGAAGAGATTGCCCGACTCTTCTTTCATGAAGGCTGCCGCGCGCTCGAACGCGGGCGTTGGCTTGATGTTGTCGGGCCACGCGATCACGGGCATCCCCGTGACTTATGGTCTTCAGCAACAGATCGGGAGAGTCGGAGCATTCAGTGACGGCCTACCAGCGGCCATACACGTGCAATGGATTTGGCCCGGCCAAGAGAAACCAAAGCCCAGAGCGTAAGTCAAACCGGAGAGTGAGGGAAGGATAGTGAGCAAAAAGCGGACGAGCCAAAAGGCTCATCCGCATCGGTCAAATCCGCGATTGTCAGTCCGCGCTCATGTTGAGCAGCTTGAAGTCCTTGTCGAACTTCAGGTCATACGAGCCGTTCTTGCATTTTGCATCGTCAAGCTCGAAGACGCCGGTGCCTTCGGTTTCCTTTTCCCACTTGCCGCCTTCGCACCCGAGTGCCGATGCTGCAGACGTCGCGCTCTTCATTTCTTCCTCGCTCAATGGCGCATCAGCAAAGGCTGGAAGCGACATCGCAAAGACGGCGCAGGCGGCAACGGCAAAACGTTTCATCAGGTCTCTCCTATGACGTGTTCTTGACCCACACCATTTGTGAACGGAAAACGTCAGGTTCAACCCGGGATTTTTTCCCGACGGGCCGAATTCACAAGGAGATGAAACGTTGTTACTCAGCCGGCGCGTTCAGCCTCGCTCTTGCGGCTCTGGCGCTTGCGCTCGTTGGGATCGAGATAGCGCTTGCGAAGGCGGATCGATTTCGGCGTCACCTCGACCAACTCTTCGTCGGTTATGTAGCTCATGGCTTTTTCTAGCGTGAGGCGCATCGGCGGCGTCAGCAGCACGGCGTCGTCCTTGCCGGACGCGCGGACGTTGGTGAGCTTCTTGCCCTTGATGACATTGACCTCAAGATCGTTGTCGCGCGAATGCTCGCCCACGATCATGCCTTCGTAGACCCGATCCTGCGGGTTGATCATGAAGGGCCCGCGATCCTGCAAATTGAAGATCGCGTAGGCAACGGCTTCGCCTGGGCTGTTTGAAATCAGAACGCCGGTGCGGCGGCCCGCGATCTCACCCTTGAACGGCTTATACGAATGGAACAGCTTGTTCATGATGCCGGTGCCGCGCGTGTCGGAGAGAAGCTCCGACTGGTAGCCCAGCAGCCCGCGCGTCGGCACGTGGAACACCATGCGCGTGCGCCCGCCGCCCGAGGGGCGCATCTCGAGGAGATCACCCTTGCGTTCTGAAAGCTTCTGCACGACGACGCCGGTGTAGCCGTCATCGACGTCGATGATGACTTCTTCGATCGGCTCCATGCGCTGGCCGGTTTCCGCGTCCGTTTCGAACACGACCTTGGGGCGTGAAACCGTCAATTCGAAGCCTTCGCGGCGCATATTTTCGATCAGGATCGCGAGCTGAAGTTCGCCGCGACCTGAAACGGAAAAGCTGTCGCGATCCTCGTTTTCGCTGACGCGGATGGCGATGTTGCGCTCGGCTTCCTTCAAGAGACGATCGCGAATGACGCGGCTTTGAACCTTGTCGCCTTCTTGGCCGGCGAAGGGGCCATCGTTGATGCGGAACGTCATCGACAGGGTCGGCGGATCGACAGGCTGGGCGGGAAGCGGCTCCTCGACAGAGGGGTCTGCGAGCGTATCGGCAACGTTGGCTTCGCTCATGCCGGCGAGCGCGATGATGTCGCCGGCGCCAGCGGATTCGACGGGAACGCGTTCGAGGCCGTGGAAGGCCAGAACCTTCTGGACGCGGAAGTTCTCCAGAACTTTGCCGTCGCGATCGAGCGCCTTCAGTGCTTGGTTCGGCTTGACGGTGCCCGCGGTCACGCGGCCGGTCAGAATGCGCCCAAGGAACGGATCGGCGTCGAGCGTCGTCGCCAGCATGCGGAACGGACCATCGTCGACGGCCGGCGGCGGTACGTGTTCAAGGATCAGATCGAACATCGGTCCGAGATTTTCCTGCGGACCTGACGGATCGCGCGCCATCCAACCATTGCGGCCTGAGCCGTATAGGATCGGAAAGTCGAGCTGCTCATCGGTGGCGTCGAGATTGGCGAAGAGATCGAAGACTTCGTTCAAGACGTCGGTGTGGCGCTCGTCGGGGCGATCGATCTTGTTGATGGCGACGATTGGCCGGAGGCCGCGCTTCAAGGCTTTCGATACGACGAATTTGGTCTGCGGCAGCGGGCCTTCCGAGGCGTCGACCAAGACGATGACGCCGTCGACCATGTTCAGGATGCGCTCGACCTCGCCACCGAAGTCGGCGTGGCCTGGCGTATCGACGATATTGATGCGGGTGCCCTTCCACTCGACGCTCGTGCACTTCGCCAGAATGGTGATGCCGCGTTCGCGCTCGAGATCATTGGAATCCATGGCGCGCTCGGCCACCTTCTGATTGTCGCGGAAGGAGCCGGACTGCTTCAGAAGCTCGTCGACGAGTGTCGTCTTGCCATGGTCGACGTGCGCGATGATCGCGATATTGCGAAGTGCCATTTGCAACCTGAAAGTTATGGGAAGCGCCGCGGGCTTGGCCAGCGCGGCGCAATATTGGCTCGCACGTAGCATGACGGCACGGCGGCCCGCTAGGCGGCTCGCGTCATATAAGGTGCGGCTTAACCGTCAAAAAGGCCTTGGAGCCACAGACTGGCACGGAAATTGTTTCAAAACAGCATGGCGGTGCCGATTACCGGCCGGGGACGGGCGCTTTCCCTGCCTCACCTTCCTCCGCCGAACGAAGCTTCGTCAGAAAGACGTCGATATCGGGGCGTGGAGAAGCGTCGCGATCGAGCTTCTTGCGCTGGTATTCCTCCATGACGCGCGCGGAGACGGCCGCGCCCGGCGTTTTTAGACGGCGGCTGCCAGCAATAAGCAGGGGATGCTGCGGCTCTTCGAGATCCAGTTCTTCGAGGAACGTTTCGCGGAGCGCGTAGAACGATTGCAGTATGGCGTCCCGGACGAGCGCCTTCTTCTCCTTCGTAACGTCGGATGCCACGCGCGGATCCAAGGTCTGGATGGCGCGGCGCATGTCATGCAGCGGCGCGTAGGGGTAGAGCCCGACGAGGCCATCGGTCTCGCCGGCGTTGCGATAGACGATGCGCATGGTGTCGATCGTCTCACTCACCCTGTAATAGGCGGCAAGATAGTCGTCGGTGGCGAGATACGGTTTCTCGCAGGTCGACAGCAGCACCGATTTCGTGCGCACGATGTTGCGCCATTCCTCTTCCAGGCTTTCGACGAAGTTCGACCGCTTCTGATAGATGTTGGAGATGTAGGCGACGCCGCCGGTGGCGATCAGCAGGGACATGTCGCGCATGAAATCATAGAAGTTGTTGGCGGCGGAGATGACGAACGGCGGGATGCCGGGAATGTCATTGGCAAACTTCGACGCCAGCAACAGAAGCAGCACGAGCGACAGCAGCCAATAAAGGCGCGCAAGCGTGCGATTGACGGAGACGCGGGTCATCGGGGCTCCCGGCAAGGTCGGTAAGGCGGCGCCAGATATGCACGGAGAAGCGGCAAATTTGCAATCGTCGGGCTAGCGATCTTCGGCTTCAGCGGGTTGTTTGAAGATCGCCCAGTTCATGATCGCGATCTGCGCGCCGATGAGGAGCAGAACAATGCTGCCCCTGAACCCGACGTAGGCACTCCACAGGCCAATGACGACGCCCAGTATGGCGATGGCGCGAACGGCGGTGGGGCGCGGGATGATCGCGCCCAGCATGTCGCGATAGATGCGGCCACCGTCGAGCGGAAACGCGGGAAGTAAATTGAAAACCAGCATCGCGAGATTGATGCGGGCGAGCGTGAAGATGGCATAGATGCCCCACGGGCTGCCGGCGATCGCGGGCAAGGGATCGATCGGTCCAAAGCGGCCGGTCCAGCCGACTTCCGGCCAGCCAAGCACGTACCAACAGAGCAGAAAAATCAGGCCATTCGTCAGCGGCCCGGCGAAGAGGATTACGATGCTGGCGAAGGCGGAGGGCGCGGCCCGGAGCATGCGCGCATAGCCGTAAAATCCGCCGACGAGGATTTCGCCGACCGGCACCCGAAAGAGCCGCGCGAGCGTTGCATGGCCGATCTCATGCAGCAAAACCGAAAGAAAAATGCCGGCGGTCAGGATGGCGAAGGTGTTAGGCGATTGCTGCAGGACGTCGAAAAGAAAGATCGGCACCAGAATAAAGGTGATGTCGATCTTGATCGGAATGCCGGCGAGCCGGAACAGCTCCAGCCTCGGCGTATCAGCGAAAAAGTTCATGGGGTGCCAATAGGCCGAGGGCTGAGGCTGTCAAGCGCTAGTCCGCCTGTTTGACCGTGAACTTCATCTTGTCGTTTTTGATATTGCTGAATTCAAGCGTAAACGGGCCGGGATCCAGCGTGAAGCGAACGCTCTTGCGGACGCCGTCGCAGTCGGACTTGCCGCTGTGGGCTGTCGGCTTCAGCGCCTTGCCATCCTGAACGACGTCGACCCAGCCCGGAACATCCATCGAAACCTGATAGGAGCCCGGCGCGCTGCTCGGGCTGTCGAAGGTCACGATGCCGCCATGCGCTTCGCCTTCCAGCTTGCGCTTGCCGGTCGGCGCGACAGGAAAGGAAACGGCGCTCATGGGTTCAAGCGCCAGGGTGATGGCCTTTTCAGGTGGCTGAGGAAGCTTGGCCCCGGAG
Source organism: Hyphomicrobium sp. (assembly GCF_003987855.1). Lineage (GTDB taxonomy): Bacteria > Pseudomonadota > Alphaproteobacteria > Rhizobiales > Hyphomicrobiaceae > Hyphomicrobium_B. Next base: position 274,599 of record NZ_RXIZ01000004.1, on the reverse strand, counting down.
GCAGCCGCCTGGCTGTCCGCCGCTTTCATCCATTTCAACTCGGTCGCGATCGACCAAGAGAAACTCTGGCAGCCGCCCGTTTCTGCAGCGAAGGCCTGCGAGGAGATCGCGAGCGCTGCGGCGCATGCCAGCGCGGAAATCCAACGTGCGTTATTCATGTCAGTCCACCGCAACCATGACATCAGAGGCCTTGATGACGGCGGACGCCGACATGCCTTTTTCAAGACCTAGGTCGGCGACGGCTTCGTTGGTGATCGAAGCCGTCACGATGGTGCCGCCGACGTCGATGCGCACGTGAGCCGTCGTCGCGCCTTTCACGACGTCGACAATTTTTCCTTTGAGCACGTTTCTCGCGCTAATCTTCATTCCTAGTCCTTCCTCTCAGAAGCGAGCTCGCAAGTTAGCAAAGAATTGGCGCCCTGGCTCGGGAAAGCCGTCTGCCAGTGAATAATTTTCATCAAGCAGATTGCTGCCTCCAATTGCAATGGATGCATTATCATTGAATGCGTATTCGGCCTGAAAATTGACAAGCGCGTAGGCGCCGAGATTAACGTAGCTCGGGAGTTGCTTGGCGCCGGGGTTCGGCGCTTTGCCGCAGTTGCCGTTTGATGAGCTGATTGGCGTTGCACTGGCGCCGCCGCTTGGGACTAGCGTCGAGGCGCAGCTCGTGACCAGCGATACGCGGTCGGATGCAAGCTCGACGTTTGGCGTGAACGTCAGTTTGTCGGTCACTTTCCACGCCAAGTAGATAAACCCTTTGTGACGCGGCACGCCTTCGAGCTGAGTTGCGGCGACGGCATTTCGTACTGATGCCGACGTTCCAGCGGGCAGATCAGCTGCTGCGCCCACAAAATCCAGATCTCGCTCGGTGTAGGTATAATTTCCTCCGAATCGCAGCGTCCGCGTGACGTCCCAATCGGCCGAAAACTCGACGCCGTAGTAGTGGCCGTCCGGGCTGACGCCAACGATAGAGGTCTTTGCATTGGCCGCCGTGAAAGCGTTTTGGATGCTGTGTTCGACGTCGGAATAGAAGACGGCAGAGGACATGCGGACATTACGAAACACCGTATCTCCGATGCCAATTTCGTAGTTGGTGGCACGCTCGGGGGCGACGTTTGGATCGGGATCCTTGGCGTCGAAGCGGGTGCTGTAACGCTCGAACAATGTCGGGAAGCGCGTTCGGCTTGAGACGTCGGCGTGGACAGATCCTGTCGGGCTGTAGCGATAGATCGCTGCGGTCTGCCAGTTCCATGCGTTGGCGTTGGGCTTTGACGTGCCGGCCTCGACACCGTTCGCAACGTTTTCCAAGACTTGGTTCGTATCGAAGCTGACGCCGGCAACGAGGTCGAGGCTGCTGGTGGCGTGAAAGGTATTTTCGACGGCGAACGACCATACGTCCTCAGCCTGACGCTTGTAGCCATTCTCCGTTACGGCCGGGGGCGAGGTTGCGTAGCTGTAGTTGACGCTGTGTTCGGCGTGCACGTCCTTGCGGTAATGAATTGATCCCTTCAGCGTGTTCATCGGGATCAAGTCGGTGCCCATCTCGACAAAGCCGCCGTATGAATAATCTTCATATGGACTGTCGGCGGTCTGGTTGGTGTACGTCGCGTTGGGATAGAATGAGATCGTGTTGTCGAACGTATTATAATAGATGTTTGTCTTGATATATGAGGCGTCGCCGAGCTTCGTTTTCGATAACCACGAGAGGCTCGAGGTATTCCAATCGGGCCATTGCCAATATCGAACCTGATTGCCGTTGAAGTATCCTTGAACGATCTGGCGGTCGACGTGGAGCGGCGCATCCTTCTCGCTCTGCTGATTTGTATAGTTGATGCTATATTCGTCAGTGGCGTTCGGCGTGATGCCGACCTTGGTGTTTATGCGCCAATCCCTAAAGTCCGAGTGGTCGCGATCGCCGCCGTTTTCGTAGGGAAAGCCCTGGGCCACGCCGTTGCTGTAGCCGAGGGTGCCGGGGCCTGCAGGCGTGAAATCGTGCGACAGATTGAAATGGTCCTGGTCGACGATCGTACCTGAAATTTGTGCGTAATAGCCCTTCTGGCGCGTGCCGGCGAACGCATATGCGTTCCAGGAATTCAGATCGTCGACGTCGCCATTGACGATAACGCCGGCACGACCCTCGATTTCTATTTCCTTCGTCGGCTTGCGCGAGACAAGATTGATTGCGCCGCCTTCGCCGCCCGGCCCATTCAGGACGGATACGTAGCCTTTCGCGACCTGAACTTCGGCGCGATTCATGTCGATCCGGTTGTCGGCGGGAAGGTAAACCCTGACGCCGTCGATCGAGAGCGGAACCTGAAAGCGATTGAATCCGCGAACGAAGATATCGCCTTCATTGCGCGAGCCGCTGGAGTTGGCTTGTGGTGAGCCTGTGCTTGACCACGAAACGCCGGGCAGCAAGTTTGCGGCTTGGCCGAGCGACTGCTTATTGAACGTCCACATAGCCTCGCTGGTGATGGTCGATCCGCCAATCATGTCGAGCTGGCCGAGCGTGAAGACGCCCGTCGCGATCGCAGGCGCGCCTCCGGAGCCTGCTGCTTTGCTCGATCCGGCTTGTCCATTGCCGCCGGTCGGTTGAGATACGGTCTGTGCTTGAGGCTTTCGCTTCGTGGCCGACACCGGCTGATTTGGAGAGTTCACGACCACTGGCGGCAGAACGCTCGCCTCGTCGGCCGTCACGTTGCCTCCTGGCGTCGGCGCCTCCTGTGCCCGCAAAAACTTGGAACCCGTGAACGATAGACACACGACCGCAATCGCAGCGACGGAACGCTTACGCACTTTTCTTACCCCCACACTCCGGCACCCCCCGGTGCCTTTTGTGGCGATATATTCGTTGGGCTATAACGAAGAACAAGCGGAAATATTACGATTTATTGATAATCGCTGGGTGTGTTGATTTTGGACCACGTGAGCATTGCACGAATGCGTAGCGCCGGCTGAGGCCGGCGCTGCACAGACGTCGCGTCAATCGTGACGAATTAAATGATGCTCTTGGCGTAGAGGTCGGTGCGGCGATCGCGGAAGAAGCCCCAATCGGCGCGATAGCTCTCGATAAGGTCGAGATCGAAGGTGTGGACGAGCACGCCCTCGTCTTCAGCATCGAATTTTTGCACCAGCTCGCCGCGATGGTCGCTGATAAAGGAGTGGCCGTAAAACTTCTGCTTCACGCCGGCGTTGTCCTCGAGGCCGATGCGGTTGGCAGCGACGATCGGGACGGCGTTGGAGACAGCGTGGCCCTGCATTGCGCGCTGCCATTGAAGATGCGTGTCGAGGCTCGCGTCGTAGGGTTCGGAGCCAATGGCGGTCGGATAGAAGAGAACTTCCGCACCCTGGAGCACCATGGCGCGGGCGGTTTCCGGATACCATTGATCCCAGCAGATACCGACGCCAATCTTGCCGTGCTTCGTGCTCCAGGTTCTGAAGCCCGTGTCGCCAGGGCGGAAATAATATTTCTCCTGATAGCCCGGGCCATCCGGAATATGGCTCTTGCGGTAGACGCCGAGGATTTCGCCGTCAGCGTCGGCAATGGCGATGCTGTTGTAGTAGCGCGGTCCATCCTTCTCGAAGAAGGAAATGGGGATGACGACGCCGAGCGATTTTGCAAGTTCACGCAGGCGGAGGACGCATGGATGCTCCATCACGGGGCGCGCGGTCTCGAACCATTTCGGATCCTGCCTGGTGCAGAAGTAAATGCCTTCGAACAATTCCGAGGGCAGAATGACTTCCGCGCCCCGGCCCGCCGCCTCGCGGATGAAAGTTTCCGTCTTGGCGATATTGGTTTCGAGGTCGGGACCGTAGGAGGTCTGAATGCTCCCGACGGTGATCGAACGTCGCGCCATTTAGAGAGGCTCCTGTTGCGTGATGCAGTGAAACGATCCGCCGCCGGCTTCACCGCAGCCCAGCAGGCCTCGGGAAGAGACGCCGACAACTGCGCGGGTGGGGAAAACAGCTTGCAGCGCTGAAAGCGCGTCGGCCTCGGTAGCAGTGCCATAAATCGGAACGACGACAACATCGTTCGCGATGATGAAATTCATGTGGGATGCGGGAGAGATTTCCCCAAGGGCGTTGCGATAAAGACCGACGCCGGGAATACGGATGACCTCGATGGTGCGGCCGGCGGCATCCGTCGCTTTCGCGAGAGACGCGGCAATGGCATCAAGGATCTCGGCGTTGGGGTCATCAGCCCCGGCTGGCGCCTGACAAACAACGCGGCCCGGCGCAACGAAGCGCGCGATGTTGTCGATGTGGCCATCGGTGTGGTCATTCTTGAGGCCTTCGTCGATCCAGATGACCTTCTTGGCGCCGAATGCCTCAGCAAGTGCGGCCTCGGCTGCCTCCTTGCTCCAGCCGTTGCGGTTGGGATTGAGCAGCGTCTGCTGTGTGGCGAGGATCGTCCCTTCGCCGTCATGGTCGACTGCGCCGCCTTCGAGCACGAAATCGAAACGGCGCACCGTCGCATCCGACAGGCGCGCGACTTCGTCGCCCACCGTGGCATCGTCGGGAAGATCGTACTTGCCGCCCCAGCTGTTCGTCTTGAACCTCAGCGCGATCTTGTCATCGCCGGTATACGCGAAGATCGGCCCAGTATCGCGCAACCAGATGTCACCATATTTTGCCGGAATGAGTTCGGCGATGTCGCTGAGGGCAGCGGCGGCGGAGGCTTTCGCCTCATCACCGTTGACGAGCAGGCGGACGTTGTTGCCGGCGATGCACAAAGCGCGGATGAGAGCCGCGACGTCGCGGCGCGGCGTTTCGAGATCGCCGTTCCATTCGTTGGGATCGGCGGGCCATGCGGTCCAAATCGCCTTCTGAGGCGCCCATTCGGCAGGTGTCACCACCGGCGAGGCGTTCGCCGCAACTGTCATAATTCAAATCCTCGTCAATCGAATGGTGAAGCGAGCAGTGCCAAGAGCCGCGATGTCGGGGATGGCGACCCTTGCGTCAAGACCGAAGCAGCCACGCGGGTGAAAAATGGGCTTCGGCCGGCGTGAAATTTACCATCGTGACGCGTCAGACGCGCCGGCCGAAGAGCGAGCCGATCAATGCCACGATGATGACGGCGGGAATGACGACCAGCGCAACCGCGCCGATCGTGATGGCAAGACCGAACATGACGAAGGCGATCACGCCGAACAGCAAGATCGCCGCCATGAAGACGACGATCTTGAAAAGCCACTCGCGCCAGCCGGTGAGTACCGTCGTCTCGCCGTTTCTCGTGATGACGATCATGTTGGCCTCCACATTCCGGCGCGGTGCCGATCCTGATCAACTCTGGTTGCGCCGCCCAAGTGTTCGCAGGCGGAGCGCGTTGAGCTTGATGAAGCCTTGCGCATCCTTCTGGTCGTAGGCGCCCTTGTCGTCTTCGAAGGTCACGAGGGTCGACGAATAGAGCGACTTGGCGCTTTCGCGGCCGACCGGGATGACGTTGCCCTTGTAGAGCTCGAGCGTCACTTCGCCTTCGACGCTTTCCTGGCTCTTGTCGATCAGAGCCTGCAGCATCTCACGCTCGGGCGAGAACCAGAAGCCATTATAGATCAGCTCGGCGTAGCGCGGCATGATCTCATCTTTCAGATGCGCGGCGCCACGGTCGAGCGTCAGGCTTTCGATGGCGCGGTGGGCGGCGAGCAGGATCGTGCCACCGGGCGTTTCGTAGACGCCGCGTGATTTCATGCCGACAAAGCGGTTCTCGACGAGATCGATGCGGCCGATGCCGTTGTCGCGGCCGAGATCGTTCAGAGCCTTTAGAAGGGTCGCGGGGGAAAGCGCCTTGCCGTCGATCGATACGGCATCACCTTTTTTGAAGCCGATCTTGATGGTCGTGACCTTATCGGGCGCAGCCATCGGCGAGATGGTGCGCTGATAGACGACCTCCGGCGGCTTCTTGGCGGGGTCTTCCAGCACTTTGCCTTCTGAAGAAGAATGCAAAAGGTTGGCGTCGACCGAGAACGGCGATTCGCCTTCCTTGTCCTTGGCGACTGGGATCTGATGGTCGCGGGCGAACTTCAAAAGTTCCTCGCGGCCTTTGAAGGACCACTCACGCCAAGGCGCGATGATCTTTATTCCGGGTTCAAGCGCGTAATAGCCGAGTTCGAAGCGCACCTGATCGTTGCCCTTGCCCGTGGCGCCGTGGCAGACGGCGTCGGCACCGACTTTCTTGGCGATCTCGATCTGCTTTTGAGCGATCAGTGGGCGCGCGATCGAAGTGCCGAGAAGATAGACGCCCTCGTAGACCGTGTTCGCGCGAAACATCGGAAAGACGAAGTCGCGGACGAATTTCTCGCGCAGATCTTCGACGAAGATGTTTTCGGGCTTGATCCCGAGCATCAGCGCCTTCTGGCGGGCGGGCTCGAGCTCTTCGCCCTGGCCGAGATCGGCCGTGAACGTCACAACCTCGGCGCCATAGGTCTCCTGCAGCCACTTCAGGATGATGGAGGTGTCGAGGCCGCCCGAATAGGCGAGGACAACTTTCTTCACGGACTTGGGCGCGGCGCTCATGGGCGGTCTGGCTCTTTCGGCTCTTGAGGATTGTGCGAAGGTGAGAAAACGCGCGGCACTATAGGGTCGGCGGCGTTTGCCGCAAGGGCGGTGGACACAAGAACACGACTTGTCGCAAGTACAGCTGACGTTTGGTGAATATGAGAGAGGGCATGAAACCCCGCATCGACTTCTGGTACGAGTTCGCCTCGACCTATTCCTACCTCAGCGCCATGCGCATCGAGGAAGACGCGGCGCGCGCCGGCGTCGATATCGAATGGCGGCCGTTTCTGCTTGGCCCGATCTTCAAGGCGCATGGCTGGACAACATCGCCCTTCAATCTCTACCCGGCGAAGGGACGCTACATGCAGCGCGATATCGCGCGCATCGCGGAGAGCCGCGGACTTTCTTTCAAGATGCCGGAAACTTTTCCGGCCAATGGACTCAAGGCGGCGCGACTTGCGATCGCGGCCAAGGCGGAAGGCGGCACGGCAGCATTCACGCGCGCTGTTTACGCCGCCGCTTTCGGCAGGGGCTTGGACGTCTTTGATGACGCCGTGTTGACGGACTGCTTGGTTTCCGCCGGGCTCGATCCCGATGCGATGCGCGAACGCGCTGCTGACGTTGAGACAAAGACGGCTCTGCGGGACAACACGGACGAAGCGATCGCGCGCGGGATTTTCGGTGCGCCGAGCTTCACGACGGAAGACGGCGAGCTCTTCTGGGGTGACGATCGACTGGATCAGGCGCTGGCGTGGGCCGTCGCGCACAAAGCATCAAAGTCGTGAGATTCGTTTCGTTCTGTTACTGACCGCGATCAAGGCGTTACGGCGCTTTGCCGACATGCAGGATGTCTTTCACGCGCAATTCTGCATTGCACTCGATTCGTGAACATAAAAAAGGCATGACATCGGTGTTTGCGGTGTTTCGGCCAATTGGAAGCTGCTAATGGGTTTCGAAGCTAACGCAGGGGGGACGGTCGTGAGCAGATCGATTCGCATTGCCGGAAAGTTCTTATGGCTCGGGCTTTTGAGCGGGATTTTGGCGGTTCCACTCGCTGCCGAAGAATTAACCGTCACCGTTCCTCCGGATGATTCGCCAGCGCAGGCGCAGTCAGAAGATCCGACATCGCATCCGACGGATTCGGCCGCGCCGGCTGCTCCTGAAGCTGCGGCTCCGGCGCCAGCCACAGCCGAAGCTCCGCCAGCTCCCGTCAAGAAGCACGAGAAAACGAAGAAGGCAGCGAAGGCTGCCGTGCCCGCCAATGCCGTTGCGGAGGCGCCGCCTGCAGATGGTGCTGCCGCTTCCGGTGCTCCGGCAGCCAAGCCTGCAGCGAAGAAAGCGAAAACGGCCAAGGCATCCTGTCTCAATCTGACGGAAGAGGCATGCGGAACGAACACCGCCTGCATCTGGGTTTCGGCCGGTACGAACGACGCCGGCAAAGAAACGAAGGCGCGGTGCCGGTCTCTCGCTATTCTGAAGAAAGAAGAAGAGAAGGCGCAGAAGGCCAATAAGGCTGCTGACGCGAAGGGTGCCACGGGTGCCGGTGGGGCTGAAGTTTTGCCTTGGGCAGCCAATGGGGCGGCCGCGAAACCTGCGGCCGGTGCTACGACCGGTACCACAACCACGGCTGCAGCCACGACGACCGGCACGGAAACCGCAAAGCCAGCCAAGAAAGCCAAGACTGCAGCGAAGAAGGCGAAACCGAAACCGGCGGCTGCTCCGGCTGAAGAAGCTCCGGCAGCAGCAGCTGCGGCTGCTCCGGCCGGGGGCGACGCAGCACCGCCAGCTGACACCTCAGGCGCGTCGGGCGCTGACTGATTTTCAGAAGCCGTCGCGAGAGCGGCGGCTTTCTTGTTTTCAGTGAAGGTATTTCGGCCAGTAGTCAGGCGCCGTTACGTTGCGCGCGAGGCTGCGCTGGCCTTCGGGACTTCCGAACACCAATCGCCACTGGGAGCAGGCGGCGTCCGCCGCGTCCATCGCCGATGTGCTGGCGCGGGCGGTCGGGGCAGCGACGGCGTAGGGCACGCCGTAGGACAGCATCATCGCCACCATCGGGCCCTGATACATCGTCCAGGGCGACATTCCCCAGAAGGAGGGAATCGCGGCGCCGGCAAACATCGGGTTCATCGGCAGAGCCGGCACCGATCGCGCTTGAGGATTTGGCCAATATGCCTGCGAACACGCGCTCGCCATGGCCATCCACGACTGCATCAAGTCGGGCTGCTGGGGCGCCACTTTCGGCGGCGCCGGGGCGAACCATTCGCTGAACCACATCATCGGATTTGGCTGCGGCTCGGGTTCAGGCGTTGGCGTCGAGAGGTCTTCCAAGGCCCGCTTCTGGCAGGCAAGAGCGGCGGCCACGGAGGCCTGGCCCATCTCGAACATCGCTTCCGTCGCTTTCTGCAGAAAGCGGAAATGCAGGGCACAATCGAACAACGGTGATATCCCTCGGGGGTCCTGCGACATTATATAGCGCGTTTGTTGCGACGCAGCAACAGCGGACATTCATCCGGGGCTTTTTGGTTAATCACGATATCGAGAGGTTGCGAAGGTATTCGGGTTCAATCGGCCCGGGTGCTCGGGTCATCGCCATCAGCAGCGTCGGGATCGGCGCGGGAGGTGCGGTTGGCAAATCTCAGCCGTTCGAGTGCTGGCATCCGCCACCGCGGACGCTCATCCGGATTTGGCGGCCGAGTGATGACGACCTCGCTCGATTCCTCGTCATTCTCGCGCGCCGTTCCCGAGGCCGACGCAGCGAGCAAATGATTCTCGGGTTGGGGAGCCCGCCCCGCGAACTGTCCGGCGGAGAGCCAGTAAACGAAGCCGCCTGCAAAGCCGACGGTCATGAAGGCCTTGACGGCGTAGTTGTTGAGAATGGTTGGCTGGCCGGCGACCTCGCTCGCGTACTGCACGCTAAAGCCCAGGAAAGCGATCGCGATGCCGACCAGAAGGTAGAACGCCAGCGTGCGGATGGAAAACCATTCGCTGATCACCGCCGTGATCAAAACGAACACCGAGGCGAAGATGGCGATGTGCGTGGCAGCCAGAAGCGCAAGGTCGAACGTTTCGCTGAGTGTCTTGGGAAGCCGGTCCAAGGGTCCGGCGAGCACGTCGATGTCGACGAACAGCACGGTGACCAGTCCGGCAGCGAGGCTCGCAACTGCCCAGCCAAAGACGATACGCGCCAATGTGCGAACGAAGCCAAGCACGAGATCTACGCCCCAAGTCCACCCTTCGGCGCGAAGTCTATATAGGGCTGGGGTTGGGGCTCAACAGGAATAACGAACCGGTCCAATGGCGGCAGCGCTAGTTGGCTGCCGTCGTAGTGCGTTCTTTCGCGGAGAGCCGCTGGCTTTCCGACCTGAGCTGACCGCAGGCCGCGAGAATGTCCCGGCCGCGCGGGGTGCGCACCGGGCTCGCATAACCGGCGCGGTTCACGACGTCGGCGAAGCGCTCGATCGTTTCCCAATCGGAGCACTCATAGCGTGTGCCGGGCCAGGGATTGAATGGTATCAGATTGATTTTCGCAGGAATTCCAGCGAGCAGCCGAACGAGCGCGCGTGCCTCGGCAAGGCTGTCGTTCACGCCTTTCAGCATCACGTATTCGAAGGTGATGCGGCGGGCATTCGAGAGGCCGGGATAGTTGCGGCAGGCCTCCATCAGCTCGGCGATCGGGTACTTCTTGTTGATCGGCACCAGCTCGTCGCGCAGCGCGTCGTTCGTGGCGTGCAGCGAGATCGCAAGCATGGTGTCGGCTTCCTCGCCCCATCGCGGGATCTCAGGGACGACGCCCGAAGTCGAAAGCGTAATGCGGCGCTTGGATAACGACAGGCCGTCGCCGTCGGAAGCGACCTCCATCGCGGCTTTGACGTTGTCGAAATTGTAGAGCGGCTCGCCCATGCCCATGAGGACGACGTTGGTGATCTTGCGCTCGGCGTTGGGAAGCAGGCGGCCATCCTCCGGTCCCTTGGCTCCGGGCCAGTCGCCGATGCGGTCGCGCGCCAGCATGATCTGGCCGACGATCTCTTGGGCTTCGAGGTTGCGGACCAGGCGCTGGGTGCCGGTGTGGCAGAACGAGCAATTCAGCGTGCAGCCGACCTGACTCGAAATGCAGAGCGTCCCGCGATCGCTTTCGGGAATGTAGACCGTCTCGATCTCGGGCGGGCGGGCTTCATGACTGCGCTTGGGCAAGCGCAGGAGCCACTTGCGCGTGCCATCGATAGAGATCTGCTCGGACACGATTTCGGGACGATCGAGCGAATAGAGCTCGCTTAGCTGACGGCGCAGATCCTTCGAAACGTCCGTCATGTCTTCGAAGCTCGTGACGCCGCGAACGTACAGCCAGCTCCACAGCTGGCCGACGCGCATGCGCAATTGCTTTTCGGGGACGCCGGCGGCAGCGAGCGCAAGCTTCAAGCCGTCGCGCGTCAGTCCCGCGAGCGAGGGCTTCGCGGCGGATGCGTCGGTGTCGATCTTAACTAAGGGCGCGGCGGTCATAATCAAAAAATGGCTTTGAGCTTCGGAAGCGGCCTCTTTTACAGGCGTTCGCGGTTCGTGGATAGCGGGCCCATTGTCCTGGCATCGTCGCGCCGGTCGCGGCAGCTAATGCCGGAATGGCGAACTATAGAATAAATCGGCTCAGATCGGCGTTCTTGGAGAGCTGGCCGACCCGGGAGGTGACGTAGGAACCGTCGACCACGACGGTCGCGCCGCTTTTGTCGGAGGCCTCGAACGACACTTCGTCGAGCACGCGCTCCAGTACCGTCTGTAGGCGCCGCGCGCCGATGTTCTCGACGGTCGAGTTCACCTCGACCGCGGCGTCGGCCAGCGCGTCGATGGCATCGGGACGAAATTCGAGCGTCAGGCCCTCGGTTTCCATCAGCGCGATGTATTGTTTGATGAGGCTCGCCTGCGGCTCGGTCAGAATGCGCTTCATGTCATCTCGCGTCAAAGCGTTGAGTTCGACGCGGATCGGCAAGCGGCCTTGCAGCTCGGGCAGCAAGTCGGAGGGTTTTGAAACGTGGAACGCGCCCGAAGCGATGAAGAGAATGTGGTCGGTTTTCACCGGCCCGTATTTCGTCGCGACGGTCGTGCCTTCGATCAACGGCAGGAGGTCCCGCTGCACGCCTTCGCGAGACACATCGGCGCCGCCGCGCGTGCCGTCGCCGCGTGATGAAATCTTGTCGATCTCATCGAGGAAGACGATGCCATTGTTTTCGACGGCAGCAATCGCTTCGCCGGAGATCTGATCGCTATCAATCAGCTTGTCGCTTTCCTCGGCGATGAGAATTTCAAAGCTGTCCTTGACGTTGACGCGCCGCGACTTCGTCCGCTGGCCAAGCGCCTTACCCAGCATCTCGCCGATGTTGATCGTTGCCATCGAGCCGCCGGGCATGTCGAATGTCGGGATGGGGGAGCCCGTATCGGCGACGAGGATCTCGATTTCCTTGTCGTTCAATTCGTTGTTGCGCAACTTCTTGCGGAAACTGTCGCGCGTGGATGGAGATGCGTTGGAGCCGACAAGTGCATCAAGCACGCGCTCTTCGGCGGCTTTTTCGGCTTTCGCGCGCACGCCTTGACGTTTTGACTCTTTGACAAGGCCCATGCCGACCTCAACGAGATCGCGGATAATGCTTTCGACGTCGCGGCCGACGTAGCCGACCTCGGTAAACTTCGTTGCTTCGACTTTGAGGAACGGCGCGCCTGCAAGTTTTGCGAGGCGGCGCGAGATTTCGGTTTTGCCGACGCCGGTCGGGCCGATCATCAGAATGTTTTTCGGCAGGACTTCGTCACGCAGTTCACCGGTCAATTGCTGGCGGCGCCAACGGTTGCGCAAGGCGATGGCGACGGCGCGTTTGGCGTCGCCCTGGCCGACAATATAGCGATCGAGTTCGGATACGATTTCACGCGGGGAGAAGTTGGTCATTGTCTCGCTTGGGGAAGGTAGGGACCGAGGGGTGTCGCATTGAGAACCGGCAAAAGCCGGTTGCGCAGCGGGTGCCAGAAGACACCAAGGATCAGGACGAAGCCGCCGACGAGAGCGAGCGTCAACGTAAAGGACGATGGAAGATTGCCGCTATGGGGCAGTTCCACGCTTCCGCTCAGAAGGCTGTATACGGCCGCGCAGAAGTAGGTCAGTGACGAGACCAGCAGGGCACGCCGGTCAATCGCGAGCGCGAAGAGCCCCAGGCCGAGAACGGTCAGGAGAATGGCCATGGATGCCATCGGGCCGTTCGTCGTTTCCTTGATGAACGTGATCATCGGCGAAACGATCAACGCGGCGGCGACGAGATGCAGCCAAAAGGCGCAATCGGAAAAACGCGTAATGCGCTTGGGATCGCGAAAG
>NZ_RXIZ01000004.1:226027-261708 GCF_003987855.1 Hyphomicrobium sp. | reverse complement strand
AACGAATGTAGTAGATGAGCGCCGCGATCAACGCCGGCAAGCCGAAGACGAGCGTGGGATTTCGCCAGAAGGTGAGTTCGGAGGCGACGTCCCAGTTCGATGTTTTCAGATTGTCCCAATGCAGTTGGACGACCACGGCGGAGGCCGCGAAGGCGACGAACAGCAGAGACAGAACCAAGCCGGGCAGCACGGCGCGCAGGCGGCCGACGAGGATCTCGCTCAAAACCCAAAAGGTCGCTGCGGCTACGGCGAGAGTCCCAAACCAGCTTATGCCGAAGAGGCCGGTGGACGTGACGCTTAAAAACGCGCCCGCAACGAGCAGCACGCCGATCGTCAGGAAGATGTCGTTAAAGCCATTCAAGAAGCGGAAGCGTTCTTCGTCCGCGAGGACGTTCGGCTCGCCGTCGGGTCCGAGCGGCGCCGGAGCCTGGCGCATGGCGCGCAGCTTTTCGGCTTGCGCGGCATCGATCACGCCGGCGTCGACGGCCGCTTTCAGATCATCATTGGGTAATCCGTTGGCCATGTCCGTCCTCGCTTCGCGTCACGTGCCTTTGGCGTCGAGGCTTTCGACGACAATGTTGGCGTTCGTATAGACGCAAATCTCGGCGGCAATGGACATGGCCTTGCGGGCGATCGCCTCGGCTTCGAGGGGCTGGTCGATCAGTGCGCGGGCGGCGGCGAGGGCGTAGTTGCCACCGGAGCCGATGCCGGCGATGGCGTTTTCCGGTTCGAGTACGTCGCCGGTACCGGTCAGAACCAGGGTGGTCGTGGCGTCGGCAACGATCATCATGGCTTCGAGCCGGCGCAGGAAGCGATCGGTCCGCCAATCCTTGGCGAGTTCCACGGCGGCGCGGGTGAGCTGACCGGGATATTGCTCGAGCTTGGCTTCGAGCCGCTCAAACAGGGTGAATGCGTCGGCCGTGGCGCCAGCAAAGCCGCCGATCACGTCGCCCTTGCCGAGCCGGCGGACTTTCCGGGCATTCGATTTGATGACCGTTTGGCCAAGGCTGACCTGGCCGTCGCCGGCCACTACAACTTTGCCGCCCTTGCGGACCGTCAGGATGGTGGTGGCGTGCCAGCTGGAGTCGCCGGCATTTTGGCTCGGATGCGTCATATGTATCGCGTCAGTTAAGCTTTTGGAGTGAAGATGCAAGGTCGGGCCCCTTGGCCCTGGGCGCCTGAAGCTGATAAACGCTCGCAGCGCCGCGGGTAAGGGCTTTTATGTGGGCCCTGGCTACTCCCGTTCCGGGAGCCGGCCGCCAAGGCAAAATTGGAGAGGGATTCACGTGAAGCGGCAGGCGACGATCACGCGCAAGACCAAGGAGACCGAGATCTCCGCGACCGTCGATCTTGATGGCACCGGCGCTTACGATATCGCGACGGGCATCGGCTTCCTCGATCACATGCTGGAGCAGCTCGCCCGTCATTCGCTGATCAACATCACGCTCCGGGCGAAGGGCGACCTGCACATCGATTATCACCACACGGCCGAAGACACGGGCATCGTTGTCGGGCAGGCGATCGCCAAAGCGCTCGAAGACAAGGCCGGGATCGTGCGCTATGCCGACGTTCATCTGCCGATGGACGAGACGCTGACGCGGGTCGCGCTCGACGTGTCGGGGCGGCCGTTCCTGGTCTGGAAGGTCGAATTCACCCGGCCGAAGCTCGGCGAGATGGACACTGAGCTTTTTCGCGAGTGGTTTCAGGCGTTTGCACAGAACGCCGGCATCACGCTGCACGTCGAAAACCTCTACGGCGAGAACAATCACCATATCGCCGAGACCTGCTATAAGGGGCTGGCGCGCGCGCTCAAGGCTGCGATCGCGGTCGATCCGCGGCAGGCAGGCCGCATTCCCTCGACGAAGGGCAGCCTTTAGATTGGCCTGGGCTTTCGACGGTTCAGACGTAGCGAGGAGTTGAGGTCTGTGGCGACCTATACCGTTCACGAACCACCGGAAGCGGATTCCGACCGTGTCGACCGTGGCGTGGAGCTGGAATTCGTGAAGGATGGCTTTTCCTGGCTGACCGCGATCTGTCCGCCGCTCGGGTTCATCGCCAATGGGCTTTGGCTCATGGCGATCGCGTACCTCGCCGGCACGGGACTGCTCGCGTATTTGCTCCAGTCGCTGAAGGTCAGCCCGGAATTGTCGGGTATCCTCTTTCTGGCGCTCAACATCTATCTCGGGCTCGAGATTTCGACGTTCAAACGCTGGATGCTGGATCAAAAGGGCTGGCAGATGCTCGGCGTCGTCAATGGCCGCACCATGGCCGAATGCGAGCGAAGGTTCTTCGAGAGCTGGCTGCCGCAGCAGCCCGTGATCGCGAGCGACGAGAGGGGGCAGGGCATGCCTCCGCAGCGCGGATCGCGCTTTTGGCCATTCGGCGCCAGCGCCTAACGGTCAGGCGCCGTTCTGGCGTTTTCCCTGCCGGCGCAAATAAGCGCGGGACGACCATGCGCCCGCCGGGGTGACAATCAGCCCGGCTTCCGGCATTGGATGCGCGCACCGATATCCAACTGCCAATTCGCCCGAGGCCTGCTCTCCCATGCAAAGCGTCGTCATCATCGATTACGGGTCAGGTAACCTGCACTCGGCGGCGAAGGCGTTCGAGAGCGCGGCGCGCGACAGCTCGGCTGATGCGAAGATCATCGTCAGTCCAAGGCCCGAGGATGTTCTCTCCGCTGACCGGATCGTGCTGCCGGGGGTTGGTGCCTATGGCGATTGCAAGCACGGGCTCGAGCGCGTCCCTGGATTAATCGCGGCACTGGAAGAGACCGTGCGTCACAAGGGGCGGCCCTTTCTCGGCATTTGCGTCGGCATGCAGCTTCTATCCGAACGCGGGCTCGAATTCGTCGAGACGCCGGGGCTCGGCTGGATCAAGGGCGAGGTGCGCGCGATCGAGCCGAAGGATCCGGCTCTCAAGATCCCGCACATGGGCTGGAACACGCTCGACGTTGTCACCCCGCACGCGCTGCTTGATGGGATCCCGACAGGACCCGATGGGTGGCACGCCTACTTCGTGCATTCGTTCGCGATGACGCCCACCGAGCGACGGGTCGTCGTGGCTGAGACGGATTACGGCGGCCCGATTACGGCGATCGTCGGCGACGGCAACATCGCAGGCACGCAGTTTCACCCGGAAAAGAGCCAGAAGCTCGGGCTGAAGCTCATCGCCAATTTCTTGAAGTGGACGCCGTAACGCGGCCGCGCGCGAAGCCTCGGGCCGGCCGCGTGCCATCGCAGACGTCGATGGCCGCTCTCAGGAGCGGCCATGACGCGGGGCTTGATGGCTTGCCGTCAGATGGAGTCAGCGGGCGAGCGTGCCGACCGCGGACTGAATGACCGTCCAGACGCCGCGCGGCACGTGCCATGAGGCATCCATGTCGTCGTCTTCGAGGCGTCCTTCGAGCCATTTGAGCTTGGCGGTGCCGGCCAAGTCGGCACGTCCCAATTCATGCACGATCAGCTCATCGGGATGATCGAACAGGATAGCGAGACGGCGCTTGATCTGCTCGGCGCCGAGCCAGCTTCGGACGTACCAGACGCCGTTACCGGCGGGAGCATATTCGGTGGCGATGTAGGGAAGCGAGAACGTCACCGTCCAGGTGTCCTGGTTGGCGGATTTGGGGGTCTGATGGAGAAGGAAGGTTTTCATGACGCTGATCCGGGGGAGAGGCGCTGGGGGAGCGGAACAAAGGAAACGCAGTACGCCACTTCAAAAAAGGAGCCGGGGATCATGACCGCTGAGGGTACAGGTCAGTCGTGATCCCCGGAGCTCCAGCATCGGGCTTTGGACGGGACGAGCCCTTTGGGAACGGCAGGGGGGAGAAACCCGCCCCGCCCAAAGACCGGAATTCGTCGCGATTTCAGCCCGCCTTGGCGAAGGGCAGTTCGGGCTCCATCGGCTCGGCTGCCGGCGTCGCAGGTAGCGGGAAAGCGATGATGTTGCCATCCGGGGCGAGGTCGAGACCCGGGCGCCGCTGACGGAACCAGCGTAGCGACGTGTTGGTCATCGCCGCATCACGCTTGGTCGCCTGGATGAGGAGACCGTCGTCTTCTGCGAGGAGTGCCCTGAGGTCGGCTTCGAGTTCGACTTCCTCGCGCTCGGACATCACGTACCAGGTGTTCGAGAGAGGCCGTGCCCACTTGTCGCCGATGCCCATGATGGTCTGGGCGAGGACGTGCTGATTGCGGGTCGGATGGGCGAGGTCGTAAGAGATCAGATAGGTGCGCATGGGGGGCTCTCCTAAGGTTATTCGAGAGGGTCGAACGCACTACTCTGACCCGGTTTGGCGCCTCATTTAGGGCGTCGTGAACATAGGGAGAACATGCCACGACTCTATCCGTCTGTCCAGTGTTTGTTCCAAAAATGTTCTTCGACGTTCTGGGCTGCGGATGATTATGCAACTCTCCAGCGTCGGCCTTTGGCCTGATGTTGCGCGGGTTTGTCGTCGGCGGGTCACGCAGAGCCGCTAGACACCGTCCCGAAGCCTTGCGGGAGATGTGAGATGGACGACAACGTCTCGGAACTGGATCAGCTGCAGAGCGCCTACAAGGCGCTCGTCGAGCAGTGGATCGCGGCAATCAAGCGGGAAGAAGAGCTGGCGTCGGTCAACCATTCGGTTGCCGAGGTGGACCAATGGGAAGCCGCGCATTTCGCCGAAGACGAGTTGCGGTCGAAGGTGAAGGCCGCGAAGAAGGACTACGAGGACGCTCTGCGGCGGAAGTTCTTCGGGTTCTAAGAGCGCCGGACCTTTGAGGCGCTCACTTATCTGAAAACAGGCTCAATTGCCCGGGATGCGGCGCCGTCGGGACGCGACGGTGCGGTCCGGGATCAAAGCGCGGCTCAAGCCCCGGAAAGCGGCGCTGGAACTCGGCCAGCGCCTGCGCGCGCGTGCCGGGGAAGCGGACTTCCTCCCAGATTTCATAGAGGCGGCGCGGATCGCACGCATAACGGCGCTGCAGGTCCGTGGGGCGGATCCTGAGCCAGCGGGCAATCCAGATGTCGATGGCGTCCTCCTCGGTCAGAGGGCGCCGGGCGACGGCTGGCGGAGGTTCGACGAGAAACGCGGTGGCCATAGGAACTCTACAATTTTGCCCTGCGACATGGCTTTGCCAATCCGGCCGCCGTGCGTCAGGCGCAGGGCCGGGCTTGACGTAGCGCGCGATCCGCGATTGATCGCACGGGAAACATAGAAACCCAAGATAGCAATCTGATGGCCGCCAAGATCTTTCTCCCCCTTGGGTAGAAGCTGGTCGCAGGCCGGATGAGGGGCACGCCCCTCACCCCGACCCTCTCTCCAAGAGGAGAGGGAGTTCGCCGCACATCCGTAAGAGAGACGACGATTGATCCTATTTCCTGCCATTGACCTCAAGGACGGCCAGTGCGTCCGGCTGAAGCTCGGCGAGATGGACGCCGCGACGGTGTTCAACGACGATCCAGCGGCGCAGGCTGCGAGTTTTGAGCGCCAGGGCTTCAAGTACCTGCACATCGTCGATCTCAACGGCGCGTTCGCCGGTAAGCCGGTCAACGCGGCGGCGGTCGAAGCGATCCTGAAGGCGATCAAGATGCCGGCGCAGCTGGGCGGGGGAATCCGGGATCTCGCGACCATCGAGACCTGGCTCGACAAGGGTATTCGCCGCGTCATCCTCGGAACGGTGGCGGTGCGCGACCCGGCCTTGGTGAAGGACGCAGCCAAGCGATTCCCGGGACGCGTCGCGGTCGGCATCGACGCCAAGGGCGGCAAGGTGGCCGTCGAAGGCTGGGCGGAAACGTCGGAGCTTTCGGCGATCGACCTCGCCAAACGCTTCGAGGACGCGGGTGTCGCTGCCATCATCTACACCGACATCGAACGGGACGGTGTTCTCAAAGGCCTCAATCTGCCCGCGACCGCCGATCTCGCGAAGGCCACCGGCATCCCCGTGATCGCGTCGGGAGGTCTTGCGTCGATCGAGGATGTGCGCGACCTGATGAAACCAGAATATCGCATGCTCGAAGGCGCCATCACGGGCCGCGCGCTCTATGATGGGCGACTCGATGCGAAGCAGGCGCTCGAACTTCTGGAGACGGCATGAACATTGGCGACAGAGTGCGCGTCCTGGGTGTTCCGGATGGGGTGCCTGGAGACAACAAGATGCTGCTGAAGCTGTTCAAGAGCTGTGTGGGCAAGACGTTTCCCATCATCAAGTTCGATGACGGGCTCGTGGAGCTGCACGTCGGCGAGGTGTTCGGCAAGCCCGCAGACTATCATCAGATCTGGCTCGAGCCGAGCCAAGTGCAATTGATTGAGGCCTAGACTTTGAACGTCATGACGCAAGGCGCGGGGGTCGATCCCTCGCTGCCGCCCGAGATCGCGCGGCGGCGCACATTCGCGATCATCTCGCACCCTGACGCGGGTAAAACGACGCTGACGGAAAAGCTTCTCCTGTTCGGGGGAGCCATTCAGATGGCGGGCGCGGTGAAGGCGCGCGGCGAGCGGCGGCGCACGCGTTCGGACTGGATGCAGATCGAGCAGCAGCGCGGCATCTCGGTGACGTCGTCGGTGATGACGTTCGAGCGCAACGGCATCGTCTATAATCTTCTCGACACGCCGGGCCACTCAGACTTCAGCGAAGATACCTATCGCACGCTGTCGGCGGTCGACGCCGCCGTGATGGTGATGGACGCGGCGAAGGGGATCGAAAGCCAGACGCGGAAGCTGTTCGAGGTTTGCCGCCTGCGCGATATTCCGATCATCACGTTCATCAACAAGATCGACCGCGAGGCGGAGGATCCGCTGACGCTGCTCGATCAGATCGCGGCCGACTTGGCGCTCGATCTCGTGCCAATGGCGTGGCCCGTTGGCATGGGCGTCGATTTTCGCGGCGTGCTCGATCTTGTCGGCAACAAGATCCTGCTGCCCGAGAGCAGTGAGCGGGGCGCCTCATACGGGCATTCGCAGCCGCTCGATACGTTCGAAGGCTTGCGGCGGATCGAAGGGATCGACGAACGCATCGCGGAAAAGACCATCGAAGGGGTCGAACTCGCGCAGGGCGCTCTGCCGACGTTCGATCTCGAGGCGTTTCGCGAGGGGCACTTGTCGCCGGTCTTCTTCGGCAGCGCGCTCAAAAATTTCGGAGTCGAACAGCTGCTCGATGCGCTTGCGGCCTGGGCTCCGGGTCCGCTGCCGCGCGATGGGACGCAGCGCGTCGTCGCGCCGGGCGAAGAGCAGGTCACGGGCTTCATCTTCAAGGTCCAGGCCAACATGGATCCGAACCATCGCGACCGCATCGCCTTCATGCGTTTGTGCTCGGGCCGGTTCAAGCGCGGCATGAAGCTTCTTCACGTGCGCGACAACAAACCAATGACGGTGTCATCGCCGACGTTTTTCTTCGGCCAGGGCCGCGAGACGGCGGACGAAGCCTGGGCGGGCGATATCATCGGCGTGCCAAATCACGGCACGCTTCGCGTCGGCGACACGCTGACGGAGAAGGAAGCCTTGAAGTTCACCGGCATCCCGAACTTTGCGCCGGAGCTTCTGCGCCGCGTCGTCATTCAAGATGCGATGAAGGCCAAGCAGCTCAATCGCGCGCTGGACGATCTCGCCGAAGAAGGGATCGTGCAGGTGTTCACGCCGATCGCCGGTGGCCGGCAAATCCTAGGCGTCGTCGGGCAGCTGCAATTCGAAGTGCTGCAGTCACGCGTTGCGAACGAGTACAGCGTTCCTGTCTCGCTGGAGCAATCGCCGTTCGAATTGGCGCGTTGGATTTCGGCGGATGATCCGGCGGAACTTCAGAAGTTCGTCAACGCGCATCGCGGCGAGATCGCGACCGATCGCGATGGGGCGCTGGTGTTTTTGTCGGAAAGCGCATGGATGCTGAAGTACAAAACCGAGCGCTTCCCCGACATCAAATTTGCGGCGCTGCGCGAGCGCGGGCAGTAGGTGAGCCGTCATCCTTGCACGTTGCGAGGATGACGAGCCTCAACCAATCAGACCGAGATATTCGGCTCGCGATGGTGGGGATGCTCGAACTTGCTTTCCACACCCTCGAGCCACTTATGCAGCGCTGATTCCAGAGCATCCGTTTGAGCGGAGGCCTTGCTGTGCTGAAGCTCCGTGATGGTCCCTTCGGTGTCGAGCGAGCCACGGATGTTATCGTGCTGATCGATGAAGTTGGTCAGGGCGTCAGCCTGATCGCCAATGATGCCGTGCGTTTCGAGCTGGGAACGGGCCGCTGAAATGCGATCCTGGATGGCCGCCAACCGGGCCCGGAGGTTCTTGGGGGCGAATTCGTCGACCATGGATGGAAGCTTCCCTTCAAATTTGTCTGCGTAGTCCCGCTAGACGACTTCAACTCCGAAACCGGATGAGAGTTCCCTGTCGCGATCCTTAATACTCTCGACGGTTCCGGATGCGCCGTGATAGGGGAGCGCTTGGTCTCAGAGAAGCCGCGTCTGCAAATATGCTGAAAGTCCGCATCATTCCATGCCTCGACGTCAAAGACGGCAGGGTCGTCAAAGGCGTTAACTTCGTCGACTTGATCGACGCGGGCGATCCAGTCGAGGCGGCCGCCGCCTACGATGCCGCCGGCGCGGACGAGCTTTGCTTTCTCGACATCACGGCGAGCCACGAGAATCGCGACACGATCTTCGATGTGGTCGAGCGGACGGCCAACCGCTGCTTCATGCCGCTCACGGTCGGCGGCGGCGTGCGGACGGTCGACGACATCCGTAAGCTGCTCGAAGCGGGTGCCGACAAGGTGTCGATCAACACGGCGGCCGTTGAGAACCGCGCTTTCGTCAAGGAGGCGAGCGAGAAGTTCGGGGCGCAGTGCATCGTTGTCGCGATCGACGCCAAGAAGGTGTCGGCCGACGGCCAACCGCCGCGATGGGAAATCTTCACGCACGGCGGTCGCAAGCCGACAGGCATCGATGCGATCGAATACGCCCGTGAGGTCGCGGCCTTGGGCGCCGGCGAGATCCTTCTGACGTCGATGGACCGCGACGGGACGAAAGCAGGCTTCGACGTCGGCTTGACGCGCGCGATTTCGGACGCCGTGACGATCCCGGTCATTGCGTCGGGCGGGGTCGGCACGCTGCAGCACCTGGTCGACGGCGTGAAAGAGGGGCACGCAAGCGCCGTGCTGGCGGCCTCGATCTTTCACTTCGGTACGCACACGATTCCCGAAGCGAAAGCGTACATGGAAGACGCAGGTCTCGCGATGCGGCTCGATTAGAAGAATCACCTCTCCCCTTGCGGATAGGGTTAGGGTGAGGGGGACCGCCCCCTCATCCGGCCTTCGGCCACCTTCTCCCAAGGGAGAAGGACGTCAGGGCGCCGGCGTTTTATCCGGATACCGGCAGATGTCGTTGATGAGGCAGCGCCAGCATTCGGGCTTGCGCGCCTTGCAAACATAGCGCCCGTGCAGGATCAGCCAATGATGCGCGTGCATCGCGTATTCCTTCGGCACGACATGCATCAGATCTTCCTCGACGGCCAAAGGTGTCTGTCCGCGTGATAGCCCGACGCGATTGGCGACGCGGAACACGTGCGTATCGACGGCCATCGTCGGCTGATGAAAGGCGATGTTCATCACCACGTTCGCCGTCTTGCGGCCGACGCCCGGCAGCGATTCCAGGGCGTCTCGGTCAGAGGGAACGACACCGTCGTAGTCCTCGATCAAGCGCTGGGAGAGTCCGATGACGTTTTTCGCCTTGGCGCGATAAAGACCGATGGTCTTGACGTGGTCGCGCAGCTTCTCTTCCCCGAGCTTCAGCATCTTTTCAGGCGTATCGGCGACCTTGAAGAGCGCGCGGGTCGCCTTATTGACCCCGGCGTCCGTCGCCTGGGCCGAGAGCACGACCGCGACCAACAGAGTATAAGGATTGATGTGTTCGAGTTCGCCCTTAGGCTCCGGGTTCGCCGCGTGAAAGCGCCGAAAAACCTCACGAATTTCCGCTTCGCTCAGCAAAGCGGATTTCCGTGCCTTCTTGGCGACTTTCGCGGCAGGCTTTGCGGTCTTGCGTTTTGAAGCGGAACTGCCGATGCTTGTATGACGTACATCCGAAGACGTTTTGGACATCAGAGCTCCGGGTTCGATGGGGCGGTGAGCCCAAGCGCGCGATCCAGTCGGGTGCGATCAGAGAGATGAGCGATAAACCGACCGAAATGCAATCCGTGAAAGATGCACAATTCGTGCTTCACCCCCACCGCTCGCTGGCGCCCAGCGGGTTCGTCATCATGATGGTTTTGATCAGCCTAGTGAGCTTCATCGTAGGCATGGTGTTCTTTCTGATGGGCGCTTGGCCGGTATTCGGCTTTTTCGGTCTCGACGTGGCGTTGATCTATGGCGCGTTCAAACTCAATTACCGCGCCGGTCGTGAGTTCGAGACGGTGCATCTGACGCCCGAGCTGTTGACGCTGACGCACGTCTATCCGTCAGGGAAGAGCGTCGCGTTCGAATGCAATCCTTATTGGGCGCGGGTGAGCTGCCAAGTCGACCGGCCCGATGGGCGGACATCGCTCTGGCTGTCAGCTCAGGGGCATCAGATTCGTTTCGGGCAGTTCCTCACCGACGAGGAGCGCCGCGATTTTGCCGATGCATTGACCGGCGCGCTCGTCTCGACGCGCGGTTCGCGGTTTTAAGTAAGGTTCTCAGTCCGGCCGTGACCGAGCCTAGTCGTTCAGCATCGTCAACGCGGCTCGGCGGTCGCCGGGCTTCAAGCGAAGGAACTGCGTGCGCGCCGCTTTGATGTCTTTCGCGGTGCCCGTTTCGGCGGCGGTCTTCAGGGCTTTCGTCGCCTCGTGATCGGCGCCGACGACAAAGGACAGGGCGCCCGCCAAGCGCCCCATCGTGCCCGCGTCGAATTTGAAATCGTCATCAACCATCACGCGTCTCGCATTTTACTGGAAGCGGCCGCCGCGCTGCAGAACTTCGATCTTGTAGCCGTCGGGATCCTCGATGAAGAAGAACGTGCCGAACGGCTTGCCGTCGTGCGTCATGTTCTTGATGTCCTTCGGCTGGTAGCCGGCAGCTGTGATCTTCGCGCGCGTTGATTCGAGATCGTCCACCGCGAAGGCGATGTGGCCGTAGCCATTGCCGAGGTCATAGGGCTCCGTGCGGCCTTTGTTGACCGTCAATTCGACCTCGAAGTCGTTCTCGTCGTTCTTCAGATAAATGAGCGTGAAGTCCGGCCAATCACGACGCTCGGAAACTTTCAGGCCGAAGCAGGCTTCGTAGAACTTGACTGAGCGCGCTTCGTCGAGCACGCGGATCATCATGTGAATTGCTTTGGCCATTGTCCGGTCCTTCTCCGTGCCTTCTTCAATTCACTCCATGGCCTCAAGGGCGGCCATGGAGGGATAAGCCTACAACCAGGGCCGCGAGGCGGACGTTTCCTTTTCGAACGACGAAATGGCGCTACCCTTCTCGAGCGTCAGGCCGATGTTGTCGAGGCCGTTCAAGAGGCAGTGCTTGCGGAACGGGTCGATATCGAACTTGATGACGCCGCCATCGGGTCCGCGGATTTCCTGCTTTTCGAGATCGACCGTAATTGTCGCGTTGGCGCCGCGGTTGGCATCATCCATCAGCTTGTCGACATCGCTCTGCGGCAGCTTGATCGGCAGGATGCCGTTCTGGAAGCAGTTGTTGTAGAAGATGTCGGCGAAATCCGTGGCTATAACGCAGCGGATGCCGAAGTCGAGCAACGCCCACGGCGCGTGCTCGCGAGAGGAGCCGCAGCCGAAATTGTCGCCGGCGACGAGGATCGTCGCGTTGCGGTACT
The DNA here is from genome assembly GCF_003987855.1 of Hyphomicrobium sp. Taxonomy (GTDB): domain Bacteria; phylum Pseudomonadota; class Alphaproteobacteria; order Rhizobiales; family Hyphomicrobiaceae; genus Hyphomicrobium_B. The sequence continues at coordinate 249,945 of NZ_RXIZ01000004.1, read as the reverse complement.
GCGGTTTGTTCAAAACGAAGTCGGCAATCTCATTCCCGGTCGCAGGGTCGTAGCGCATTTCATAGAAAAGCGATTTGCCGAGCCCGGTCCGTTTGATCGTTTTCAGGAACTGCTTGGGAATGATCATGTCGGTGTCGACGTTGCGGATCGGCAGCGGGGCCGCGACGCCGGTCAGGACCGTGAATTTTTCCATTGTTCTTGTCTCCTGTTCAGGCCCGCAACGTGTCTGCCAGCGCCCGGAAATAACCTTCCGCCGCGGCAAGCCGCCGGGCGTGCCGGAAAGCGCCGAACTCCCGGATGGCGGCTTCGAGATCGAAGGGCTTCAGATGTTCTAGCCGCCGTTTAACGCCAGCGCGCTTGTGCCCGTCAAGATGGTGTTCGAGCGTCGCGACGATGGTTTCGACGTAGCCCGATATGCGGCCGAGCTCGCGGGTGGCCGATATCAGCGCAATCCGGTCGTTCGGGGCGGTTTCCAAGGTTCCGAGGTTTGTGGCGGCGCGGGCCAACGTGGCTGCGACTTCCTCGGCGTAGAGCGCGACCTTCTCGCGCCCCAAGCCGTCGAGCTTGGCCGCGAGGGCGAGCCAGCGGTTAACCGTGCGGGCGAGGTCGGAGAGGCGCTGGACGTAATCGGCAAGCCGCATGGCAGATCCTTCGGTCATTCGGATCTGAGTGTAAGGCGGCGCCGGAAGGCGGGGATTACTTTTTTTGCATTTTTAATGGGCCGTGGCGGCTCCGATTCGCGGAGCCGGCCGCCACAGCCAAATCGGCAGCGTCAGCGGATATTCGGGTCTTCGTAGCACTTGCGCATGTACTCGCAACGATACGAGCCCGAGAAGTGCATGCTGTCGCCTTTGGCAGGCGTAATGAACGTGCAGATCTCGTCCAGGCCTTCGGGCTTCAGCCAGCCCTGCCGGCGGCCGCGCTGGACGGAAAAGCAGTCGGCGGTTTCCTCGTCCGGACCGCGGAACTGATGGCCGCACTCATGGCCGTAGATCCATTGCTTGACCGGTGTCGAGACCTTATCGAGCAGGCGTGGGTTCATGATGAGGAAGCCCGGGTATGCGGCGCCGTAATCATCGAGCTTGTTGTCGATGACGGTTGGGCGCGCGCCGCAATATTGCGGGCGACCGTCCAGCATGAATTGTCCGGGCGGTACGATGTGCGCATCGCCGCCGACCGTGGAGACATACTGCTCCGCTGTCGGGATGCCGTCGCGAATGGGCGCCGACGTATCCTGCGCGAATGCCGGTGTTGCGAAAGATAGCGTTAGGCCCAAGCCAACGCTCAAGACGAAACCGGAAACGAATCGCCGTACGCTCATGCGCTCATTCTTTCAGACATTTCCCCGCCCCTGCATAGCTTGGCCGCTACAACATGGCCTGAAACGGCGTTGGGCTCAAGCTGAGCTGTGTTGTGACACGAAGTGAGTTAAGCCGATGTGACTTCAGGCCACGCTTTCATCGCTCAATCGCCGACGGTGGCTTCGATGTTCTCCATGTCATCGTCGGAAAAGCCAAAATGATGCCCTATTTCGTGGATCAGCACGTGTGCGATCAAGTGCCCGAGTTCTTCGTCACCCGCTGCCCATTCATCGAGAATGGCGCGACGGTAGAGAAAGACCATGTCCGGTTCGCGCGTGCCCTCGCTCACGCTTTTCCGATCGAGGCTTACACCCTGATATAGTCCGGTCAGTTCAAAGGGGTCTTCGATGTCCAGCTCATCGAGCAGATCGTCGCCGGCGAAGTCTTCGATGCGAATGACGACATCGCCCGCCATGGTGCGGAATTCAGATGGCAGCTTGTTCCACGCGCTTTGCGCGAGCGCCTCGAAATCGGCGAGGGTCGGGGCCGTTGCGGTACTCCAGTCGGTCGGCATCGCGGGCTCCTCTAGGGTTGAGCCGAGGAGATAAGTGGTGCGGCGCGAAATAGATAGGGCGAATAATTCAGCTCTGCCTGTCGGCGACGATCAGAAGCTCCTGCAACGTGAAGTGCAGCGCACCGGCATCATCGCGGCGGGGCTTCAGGAACGTTCGTAGCGGAGCTGGACCGTCGCGCAGGATCGTTTCCAGTTCGCTGATCACCTCAGGCGTGCACCGCATGCGCGTCACCCAGGGCGTGAACTCCAGTTCCTTCTCGATCTGCTCGTGGGCGGCGATCTTGAAACCGTTGGATTGCAGCAGATCGATCCAGACTTGGGGCGGCGGCGCGAAGCCGTGGCTCGGATCGCGAAGTTTTTCGAAACCGTTGTAGTCGGCGATAGCGGCGTCGATGGCCGTCGCGCTCTCGCCGGGCAGCCGTTCCGCGTCAGGAGCGACGTTATCGACGAGGGCGAAGCGGCCGCCCACTTTCAGTACGCGGCGAACCTCGCGGACGAACGCGTGCAAATCCGGAAAGTGGTGGGCAGCGAGGCGGCAGCAGACGAGATCGAAGCTTTGATCCGGAAACGGCAGCGCATCGGCGGCAGCCTTCGCCGTCAAAATGTTGGAGATGCGGCGTGCGTTGGCGAGCTTGGCCGCTTCCTGAAGCATCTCGTCGGTGATGTCGCTTGCGATCATGCTGGCGACGTGCGGCGCGAAGATCGCCGCCGTGTGTCCGGCGCCGGTCGCAACGTCGAGCGCTTCCCAGGTCTTCTGCGGTGCCGTCAGCTCAACGATGCGGGCGAGACTTTCGCCCTGAGCGTGAACCGAGGACGTCGCGTAGTCGGCTGCGGCGCGTCCGAACTGCGATTGAACGGAAGCTGTTACGTCGTCGGCCATATCCTGCGCATCCCTTTGTCCGACTTCACTCCATGGCCGGGCTTGACCCGGCCATGACGAGGAGTGGTCAGGTGTAGCGTTACACCTGCCAGTCGCGAACGTCGACGAAGTGGCCTTCGAGTGCGGCAGCAGCGGCCATGATCGGCGAGACCAGATGCGTGCGGCCCTTGTAGCCCTGACGACCTTCGAAGTTGCGATTCGAGGTCGAGGCGCAGCGCTGGCCGGGCTTCAGCTGGTCGGGGTTCATGCCGAGGCACATCGAGCAGCCGGGCTCACGCCATTCGAAGCCAGCTTCCTTGAAGATCTTGTCTAGACCTTCGGCCTCCGCCTGCTCTTTCACGAGGCCCGAGCCCGGAACGATCATCGCGTAGGCCAAGCGGGAAGAGATCTTCTTGCCGTCGACGACTTTGGCGACGGCGCGAAGGTCTTCGATGCGGCCGTTGGTGCAGGAACCGATCCAGACGACGTCCAGCGGGATGTCGGTCATCTTCGTGCCGGGCGTCAGGCCCATGTATTCGAGCGCGCGCTGCATGGACGCGCGCTTGTTCTCGTCGTGCACATCGGCCGGGTTCGGAACGGCGCTGGTGATCGCCGTCACGTCCTCGGGGCTCGTGCCCCAGGAGACGATCGGCGGCAGCTTCGCGGCGTCGAGTCGAACCTCGCGGTCGAAGTGCGCGCCTTCGTCGGTGCTCAGGGTTTCCCAGTATTTCATCGCCATGTCCCAGGCCATGCCTTTCGGTGCCTTGGGACGATCCTTGATGAAGGCGAACGTTTTTTCGTCTGGCGCGATCATGCCGGCGCGCGCGCCGCCTTCGATCGACATATTGCAGACCGTCATGCGGCCTTCCATCGACAGCGCGCGGATGGCTTCGCCCGCGTACTCGATGACGGAACCCGTGCCGCCAGCGGTGCCGATCTCGCCGATGATCGCCAGCACGATGTCCTTGGCGCCAACGCCCTTCGGCGCGACGCCATCGACCGTCACGCGCATGTTCTTGGCTTTCTTCTGGATCAGGGTCTGCGTGGCGAGTACGTGCTCGACCTCAGAGGTGCCGATGCCGTGAGCCAGCGCACCGAACGCGCCGTGCGTCGAGGTATGGCTGTCGCCGCAGACGATCGTCGTGCCGGGGAGCGTGAAGCCCTGCTCGGGACCCACGACGTGGACGATGCCTTGGCGCTTGTCGCGTTCGTTGAAGTACTCGATGCCGAAGTCGCGCGCGTTGGTCGCCAGCGTCTCGACCTGCACGCGGCTTTGCTCGTCGGCGATGCCCTTGCTGCGATCGGTGGTCGGCACGTTGTGATCGACGACGGCCAGCGTTTTCTCAGGGGCACGCACCTTGCGGCCGGCCATGCGCAGGCCTTCGAAAGCCTGGGGGCTCGTCACCTCGTGGACAAGATGGCGGTCGATGTAAAGAAGGCTCGTTCCGTCCGGCGATTGCTCAACCAAGTGATCGTCGAAAATTTTATCGTAAAGCGTCTTAGCCATGACTTTCGCGAGCCTTTTGGAACGGCGGGTTCGGGATGAACGGGTTAGATAGCGTCAGACGCCCAATTCCGCAAATCAGAGTGCGTCGCAGCTGCTATCATCAAAAAGCCGGGCTGCGAACAGCCCGGCAGTTGAGGGGAGTCTGGCATTTGATACGGAATGACGGACGGTGGTGGCAAACAAACCGTCCGCCCCTCCGCCTACTGCCTGTTAGCTGGTGGTGCGCCCGGGGCCGCGCAAGCCGAAAATGCCCTTCAAGAACCTCTATTTTTGGCAATCTTCGAGAGCAGGAAATCGCGTAGCAGCTGCACCTTCTTGGAGGATTTGAGCTCTTCAGGATAGGCGTACACCATGTTGAGCGAGGGCTGCTCGATCTCGGTCAGGACCGGAACGAGGTCGTTCAATTCGTCGGCCAGGTAATCGGGGATCATGCCGATGCCGATGCCCGCCCGGATCGCATAATTAATGGCGACGACGCTGTTGACGCGCAGCGCCGTATCGCGCGGATGGCCATTGTCGCGCCCGGCCGTCTCGATCCACGACATGGCGTCGAGGTGCTGAGCGGACGGTCCGGTGTAGCCGATGATGCGATGCTGATCGAGGTCGGCCAGCGTCTTCGGCGTTCCATATTTGCGAATGTATGGCGCGGACGCAAAGGCCCGGACCCGGCTTTCGAACAATGGCCGTCGGATAAGATCGGCCTGCTCGGGCTCACGCGTCCAGATCGCGGCGTCGGCAGCGCGCATGCCGATGTCGACCTGATCGTCGTTGAGGATCAGCTCGACGCGGATATCGGGATATAGCTCGCCGAACTCTCTGAGGCGTGGGGTCAGCCAGACCGTGCCGAAGCCGATCGGCGCTGTGATGCGGAGTTCGCCCGACGGCTTCGACGTCGAATCCGAAAGGAGCGTCTCGGCCGTCTGCAGCTTGGCAAAAACTTCCGCGACGGTGCGATTGAGGAGTTCGCCCTGTTCGGTGAGGACAAGCCCGCGGGCATGGCGATGGAAGAGCGTCACCCGGAGATTGGCTTCGAGCGCGGAGATCTGCCGGCTCACGGCAGACTGACTCATGTGCAGCTGCTCGCCAGCGTGCGTGAAGCTGCCAGCCTCCGCCGCCGCGTGAAAAATCCTGAGCTTGTCCCAATCCATCATCTTGGCTCGCCAGGTTTGCTGTGGCGCAAGCTATGCGCTGGACGCATTGCAGCGCGAGCATGGCAGACAGGCAATAGGGAAATGGGACGGAGGCGATCTTGTCGCGCGCCGTCCACAGATTGATCGCATCTGCCGGCGGGATGAATGCCGATTATTCGGCCGCGATGGCCTCGTCCTCGACCGCGGCAAGGTAACGCTCGGCCTCGAGCGCGGCCATGCACCCCATGCCGGCGGCGGTGACTGCCTGGCGGAAGACTTCGTCCTTCACATCACCGGCGGCGAAGACCCCGGGGATGGCGGTTGCGGTCGAGTCCGGTGCGGTGATCAAATAGCCTGAAGGCGTCGTCTCGAGCTGGCCCTTGAACAGCTCGGTCGCCGGCGCGTGGCCGATCGCGACGAAGAAGCCGTCGGTTTGCAGTTCGGACGTCATGCCGGTCTTGAGGTTCTTCAGCACGACACCGGTAACCGACTTGGGCGCATGTGCGCCGATAACTTCTTCCACGACGCTATCCCAGATCACGTCGATCTTGGGGTTCTTGAACAGCCGCTCTTGCAGAATTTTTTCCGCGCGCAGGAAATCGCGGCGATGGACCAGCGTCACCTTTTTCGCGAAGTTGGTGAGGAACAGCGCTTCTTCGACGGCCGTGTTACCGCCGCCGATCACGACGACATCCTTGCCCTTGTAGAAGAAGCCGTCGCAGGTGGCGCAGGCGGAGACGCCATGACCCTTGAAGTGCTCTTCGGAGGGAAGGCCCAGCCATCGCGCTTGCGCGCCCGTGGCGATGATGAGCGCGTCGCACGTGTAGGTGTCGCCGCTGTCACCCTCGAGGCGAAAGGGTCGAACGCGAAGATCGACCTTGTTGATGTGGTCCATCACGATGTGCGTGCCGACGTGCTCAGCCTGCGCCAGCATCTGCTCCATCAGCCAGGGGCCCTGGATCGGATCGGCGAAGCCCGGATAGTTCTCGACGTCCGTCGTGATCGTCAGCTGGCCACCGGGCTGCGTGCCCTGGATGAGTGTCGGCGCAAGCATGGCGCGCGCGGTATAAATCGCGGCCGTGTAGCCCGCCGGGCCTGAGCCCAGAACGATAACCTTCGCGTGATGGGGTAATTTGGTCATGGATCTCTTCTCCGCCCGCAGCCTGCGGGTCAGGGCCTGCTAATTAGGGGTGAGGCTCCCGAATCGTCAATGTCGGCGGGAAGGGGCCATTCGTTTCGTGCGGGATGTGCGGCAGACGGGCGCGGGACATGCTAGGCTCGCTAAAAACGAAGGGGGCGCCGCTTGCAAAACGCCAATGCCCAGCCGGGGTTAAGCCTCGCTGAGCGAATCAAAGCCATCCTCGTCGGATCGTCGGGCAATCTGGTCGAGTGGTACGATTTCTACGTTTACGCGGCGTTCTCGCTCTACTTCGCCAAGGCGTTTTTTCCCGAAGGCAATCAGACCGCGCAACTGTTGAACACAGCTGCGATTTTCGCGGTCGGATTCCTCATGCGTCCGATCGGAGCTTGGCTGTTCGGGCGGATGGCGGACCGGCATGGCCGGCGTGTGTCTCTGACAGCGTCGGTGCTGCTGATGTGTTTCGGCTCGGCGCTGATCGCGGTGACGCCGGTCTACGCGACCATTGGGGTCGCAGCGCCAATCCTTTTGCTCCTCGCGCGCATGATCCAGGGTTTGAGTCTCGGCGGCGAATACGGGACGAGCGCGACCTATCTTTCCGAAATGGCGACCGCGCGCCATCGCGGCTTCTATTCGAGCTTCCAATACGTGACCCTGATCGGCGGACAGCTGACGGCCATGCTGGTGCTCATCCTGCTGCAGAAGGTCGTGCTGACGCCGGCCGAACTCGACGCGTGGGGCTGGCGCATTCCGTTCGCCATTGGAGCTTGTCTTGCGCTCATCGCGTTCGTCATGCGCCGCGACCTTTACGAGACGGAATCGTTCGTGCGCGCCAAGCATCACGAAGGCTCGATTGCCGAACTGCTGCGTCACCCACGTGAGGTCCTGATCGTGATTGGTCTCACGATGGGCGGTACGCTCGCGTTCTACACCTACACCACCTACATGCAGAAGTTTCTCGCTAATACCGCCGGTTTTTCGAAAGACACGGCGACCCTGATCTCGGCGTCGGCGCTTTTCGTTTACATGATCCTGCAGCCGATCGTCGGGGCCGTGTCGGATGTGGTCGGACGACGGCCGGTGCTGGTGACGTTCGGCGTCCTTGGTGCGCTGACGACGGTGCCGATCCTGACCGCGATCGAACGCGTCCGCGATCCGTGGGAGGCGTTCCTTCTGGTCATCGCCGGCCTTGCGATCGTGTCATGCTACACGGCGATCAACGCCGTGGTGAAGGCTGAACTTTTCCCGACATCGATTCGCGCGCTGGGCGTTGGCTTGCCGTACGCCTTGACGGTCGCGGCCTTTGGCGGCACGGCAGAGTGGATCGCGCTCTGGCTGAAGCAAGCCGGGCATGAAACGTATTTCTACTGGTACGTCTCGGCATGCATCGCCGTCTCTCTCATCGTGTATGCGACGATGCGCGATACGCGCGACAACTCCGCGATCGACCGCTCCGCTGCCGATTAAATCAGCCGCAGCGCCTTCAGACTTGCGTGGCCGTTGCGGCCGACGATGACGTGATCGTGCACGGTGACGCCGAGCGGCCGCGATGCCTCGATGATCTGCTTCGTCATATCGATGTCGGCGCGCGACGGCGTCGGGTCGCCGGAGGGATGATTGTGCACGAGGATGATCGCGGTCGCGGAGAGTTCGAGCGCGCGCTTGACGACCTCGCGAACGTAGACCGGCGTGTGGTCGACGGTGCCGTGTCCTTGCACTTCGTCGGCAATGAGCTGGTTCTTCTTGTCGAGGAACAGGATGCGGAACTGCTCACGCGTCTCAAAGCCCTGCGCCAAGCGCAAATAGTCGAGAACGCCGCTCCAGGACGTCAACGCCGAGCGTGCTTTAATCTCGCCCTTCGTCAATCGTTCGGCGGCGGCCTTGATGAGCTTCAGCTCTTCGACTGCGCGGTCGCCGACGCCTTCGACTTCCTTCAGTCTTTCGGCGGGAGCCAGGATCACATCGGCGAATGAGCCAAACTTTGTGAGGAGCTTCTTGGCGATCGGCTTGGTGTCGATCCTCGGAAAGGCGCGAAACAGGATCATCTCGAGCAGTTCGTAGTCCGGCACTGCTTCGGCGCCGCCGTTCTGGAAGCGCTCGCGCAGACGTTGGCGGTGGCCGTGTCTGTCGTCGGGCTCTTTCTTCGTCGTCTCGGAGACAGGAGTGAAAAGCGCCGACTGTTCCTCGGCACTTGTCTTGTCGCGAGCCCCCCCGGAACGCGACATTCGAACGTCTCCGCTATGCTGCCGCGCGAATATCGTAGGGCGGGAAGTGATAGCCGGCGGGCGAGACCGTGAAGATTTCGCAGCCTGTCTCGGTCACGCCTACGGCATGTTCAAACTGCGCCGACAGCTCGCGGTCGCGGGTTACGGCGGTCCAGCCGTCGGCCAGGATCTTCACGTGCGGTTTGCCGAGGTTGATCATCGGCTCGATCGTGAAAAGCATTCCCGGTTCGAGCACCGTGCCTTCGCCCGGTTCGCCGTAGTGCAGAATGTTCGGGCGGTCGTGGAAGACGCGGCCGAGACCGTGGCCGCAGAAGTCGCGGACGACGCTGCAGCGCTCGCTTTCGGCGAAGGATTGGATCGCGGCGCCGATATCGCCGGTGGTGTTGCCGGGCTTCACGGCGGCGATGCCGCGCATCAGGGATTCATAGGTGACCGACATCAGCCGTTCGGCCCGGCGCGAAACATCGCCCACCGAATACATGCGGCTCGTGTCGCCGTGCCAGCCATCGACGATCAGCGTCACGTCGATGTTGACGATGTCGCCGGAGCGGAGCGGCTTATCGTTCGGCATGCCGTGGCAGACGACATGGTTGATCGAAGTGCACGTCGCGTAGCGGTAACCGCGATAGTTCAAGGTTGCGGGGATTGCACCGTTATCGAGCGCGAATTTCAGGACGCGGTCGTCGATCTCGGAGGTGGTCACGCCGGGCTGGACGATCGGCACGAGCATGTCGAGCGCCTCGGCCGCCAACCGCCCGGCTTTCCGCATCGCAGCGAAAGCCTCCGGGCCGTGCAGCGGAATCTTGCCGTCGCGGCTTGCTGTCTTGGACACTTCGATGTTGGACATGAGACTCCACGGCGGGACGCGCTACCGTCCATATATTTAGTGCGAAAATCGTTTCTGCAAAATACGCGGCAGGGTCGCGGCGATTCAAATGAAAAGCGCCGGGAAGATCCGGCGCTTTGGCATTTACTGAAGCTGCGGCAGGCAGCCCGTGATTACTTCGCGTCTTCGGCGGGAACTTCGCCGGCGGTGAGTTCGGCCAGAAGGCGCTGCGCCTGGCCCACCCAATCCTGCTTCTCGATCGCACCCTTCAGGTTCAGCGATTCATCGAGGTTGGCGATGTCGTCGTCCGAGAGGTTGGCGATCTGCTCGATCTTGTAGCAGTTGAGATGCTTCAGGCGGGTCTGCAGATCGATGTCGATCCCCTTGATCTGCGTCAGATCCTCAGCCTCGCCCTTCGGCTTCTTGAAGCCCTTCCAGGCGGCGTTCAAGCGGCGGGCGCGGGCGTCGGTACGCTCGAAGATGCGGGCAGCTTTACCGCGACGGCCGCGCAGATAGTACAGTTTCGCACGGCGAACCTTGCCGCGGCGGAGGACTTCGATCTCGGCAATAAAAGGCGAATAGACCGGGAAAACGCGCTCCACGCCTTCGCCGTAAGAGATCTTGCGGACCGTGAAGTTCTCGTTGAGGCCGGCGCCCGAACGGGCAATCACAACGCCTTCATAGGCCTGGAAGCGGACAGTCGGCTCTTTGACGACGTTCTTTTTCTTGTCCTTGGGGTCGGCGTCGGCTGACTCGATGACCTTGACCATCACTTTGACGGTGTCGCCGGGGCCAAATTCGGGGACGCCTCGCTTTGCGAGGACAGCGTCCATCTGCTCGCGCTCGAGCTGCTGGATAATGTTCATCTTGTTGATTCCATTTCGTTTTTTTTGATGACGCAGAGGATCGGCTTGGCGCGATGCGCCGCAACCGTTCGTGCAAGCCCGGATGGGCAACCCGTTTGAGGGGAATTGTTGTTGGCGGCGTGATAGCCGAAGTGCCCTGGTTTGTCGAGAGCGGGCCCGGGCGGCTGCGGCGAAAAATGCGGTGGGCCTTCCGCGCGGGAGGACCTGCAACATTGGCCTGGGGCTGCGGTCATCGCGCCACGATCCCACAGCTCTTCGGGCGCATCCGCCAAAGCTCGCTTCATCGTCTGCTATCATCTGGTCGAATCACTTCTGGAGGCGGGGAATGAGCGACTGTCCGCTCGTCATCATCCGGTGGCTCGACAGCCGGCAGCCGTGCGGGCAGTGGCGCTATCTTGCAGCGCTACCGGACGCGCGTCCCGTTGAAGTCGCGACCGTCGGGTGGCTCGTCAAGGATACGGCGGACGTCAAAGTCGTCTGCCAGAACGTCGGCGACCTCGATCAGCCTGAAAAAGCACAGGCGAGCGGGATCATGACGATACCCACTCGCTGCGTTCTTTCGATTGAAAGACTGGTCGAAATTGCCAGCGTGGACGGCAATACAGATACTAGCGCTTTTGCTGTCCCTGATGCTGCTGGCTCGGTTGGTTTTGCTGGTTCTGAGCGTTTTGTTGCGATCTCTGAGGATCGGGAGACTGCGACAGAACTGATGCTGCAAGCTCTTTGATCTCATCAGCACTTACGGATTGAGGGTTCGATAGGGCGCGAGACGCTATCGAACTTACACGCGCAGATGTTTTCTCATTCTGAGCCATGACGATTACTCACTTTCTCAAATTGAGGACCCAACTTTCTTGCACAAGCAACTGACCACGTTGCCGTGCCTAAGTCCCCAGGCTGTGAGAAGTTATCCACTGCTCAGTTCGTGTACGCCCTAATGGTCCTGCATCAGGCGTTCGGTCTGAAAGCCAAGCTCGCTCAGTTGCTTAAGCCGAGGGCGCTGCCGATGAAGTCGGTCAGACCGGCATTCTTCTGGCTCGGAGACTGATTGAAATCGTCATCCGGTGTGCGGCCGCGGGCCGAGGCAAGCGCTTCAGGATTGAAGTCGGGCTCGACGGGCGCGAGGTGGTCACGGCCCTTGTTGATCTTGCTCCACTGGCCGTCGAGAGCCTGCGTGATCCGGCGTTCGTGGCCATAGATATCGCCAAAGGTCTTGAGCTTGCCGTCATCCGTCACCCAGGCGGTGAAGTAGACGATGTGGATCGGGATTTCCTTGGTGATCGGCACTTCGTTGTTGAGCGGACCGGAGCGGTCCAGTTCGTCGACCTTGGCGGAATCCCAGCCTTTGTCTTCTTCGAGCACCATCTTCGCCAATTCCATCGGCTTCCAGACGCGCAGGCAGCCGTGGCTCAAGGCGCGCGTGGCGGGCTTGAACATCCACTTGTCGGGCGTGTCGTGCATGAAGATCGTGTGCTGACTCGGAAACGAGAACTTGACGTGCCCAAGCACGCTGCTGCGGCCCGGCGGCTGTACGACTTCGAAATTGCGGATATCGCTCGATCGCCAATCAATGCTGCGGTAGTCGACGTTGCGGCCGTCCTTGGTGCGGATCTGCAGACCGTACTTCGTCATCATGCCGCCGCCGCGAATGAGGTTCGGCCATAGCTCGTTGACCATGATGCTTTCCGGCACGCGCCAAGCCGGCCGCAGCACGACGAATTTCAGCGGCCGCGAAAAGATCGTCGTCTGCTTGTCGACGAGGCCCGCGACGATCTTCTCCGAGCGAACGATTTTGCCGTCCTTGTAGACGTACTGCATGAACTCGGGGACATTATTGAAAACGTAGAAATCGCCCATGTTGGGCCACATCCAGCGCCATTCTTCCATGTTGGCGCGGATGCGCTTGGCGGCGGGGCCCAAGGGGCCTTTGCCGTCTTTCGGCAGCATCGTCAGATAAATCTGCCGCAGCTTTTCGAACTGCGGCTGCTGCGGCTGGAGGCTGCGAAGGTAAGCGTCGGGCTCGTGGGTCGCGGCGAGCCCTTCGATCACGACTTTCGGTTCGATCCATTGCGGACGGCGATCGAGGTTCGTCGTCAGCTGCTCGGACGGATCCGGAATACGGCCGCCGCGTGCGTCGCGGGCGTAGAGAAGCGCGGCCTTCGAATACATCAGTTCCGCTTCGGCAAGCGCATCGGTATCGGTTGCGGTCAACGCGCCTTCGGCCAGCGCCGGGAGCTTGAAGCGCGAAACGTCGAGCGCGTAGTTGCCGGCGTTGGCGATCTCGGCGGCGAGCGCCTTGGCTTCGGGCTTCAGTCCCGAGGCGGTTACCCAGAGCGCGTCGCCGTGGCGGGCGGCGTAGAAGTCGACGAGCGCCTTTTGGTCTTTTTGGTCGCGTTCGTTTTCGGCGGCTGGTTCGGCGGCAATCTTCGAGCGCGCGACCATCAGGACGGCGTCATCTTGCACCTGCGGTGCGATGGCTGCCTCGGGCGCTGCGGTCTGAGTTGCTTGAGGTGCCGACGGGGTCGGCGCGGCGTCAGCAGGCACCGGCTGAGCTGCGGCGGGAGCGGGCAGAGTGGGATCGGCCAATGCCGGCGAGGCTACCACCAACGCGGCTGAAATTCCCAGCACTTGGCACAGCAGCAGATTTCTGGCGTTTCCCATCGCGTCTCTCGTTGGCCGTGTCGACATGCCGAGAGGCTGCTTCGCGGCATTGAACACGTTCGCGAATCTTCCCCCGCCGTATTTGCCCAGGAAATCCTGACCATGGAAAGGCGAAGCGGCCGGACAGGCTCACTTTCGCCGCGGGGTGGGGCCCATAAGATCCGGGCGACGTGCGGCCGTCAGGTCTTCGGCCTGACGGCGCCGCCATTCCTCGATTTTCTTGTGGTCGCCGGACAGCAGGATGTCGGGGATCGACCGTCCCTGCCATTCACGAGGCTTTGTATATTGCGGGTATTCGAGCAGCCCGGTTTCGAAGCTCTCGCTGGCCAGGCTTTCGGACGCGCCAAGAACACCCGGGATAAGCCGCACGCAGGCCTCGATCAAAACCATGGCCGGAAGTTCGCCGCCTGCCAAAACGTAGTCGCCGATCGAAATCTCACGAAGGCCCTTTTCGTCGATGACGCGCTGGTCGATGCCTTCGAAGCGGCCGGCGAGTAGTGTCACGCCGGGCCCAAGTGCAAGGTCGCGCGCGACCGCCTGGGTCAGAGGGGCGCCCCGTGGCGAGAGATAGATCAGAGGAGAGTCGGGCGATTTCGTGCGCGCATGATCGAGTGCGGGGCCAAGGACGTCGGCGCGCAGGACCATACCCGCGCCACCGCCCGCGGGCGTGTCGTCGACCTGGCGATGGCGGCCAAGGCCGAAATCGCGGATCTGCAAAGTCTCGAGCGACCACAGTCCGGCCTCGTGCGCCTGGCCGAGAAGCGAAACGCCGAGCGGGCCTGGAAACATCTCCGGAAAGAGCGTGAGCACGAGTGCTCGCCACGGCGGCCGTCCGTCACTCGCTGGAAAATGAGCCATTGGGTTGTCATCTCCCGCTCAAGCGGGAGATCCGTTTCTGTGAGGTGACGGCCCGATGGATCCTCGGGACGAGCCCGAGGACGACATTGGCGGTGAAGTGCTTTCAGACGCCTTCGACGATTGTAATGTCTATCGAGCCAGCGCCCTGCCGCAGCGCTTTTGCCTCGGCGTATTCAGGCGACGTCGCGTAGCCGCGCGCGTGATCGTAGCTCGGAAACTCGAGCACAACGTTGCGAGTCGTGCCGTTGCCTTCCATGACCTCGCTCTTGCCGCCGCGCACGATCGGCTTTCCTTCGTACTTGTCGAGAGCGATCTTGGATTTCGCCACGTACTGGGCCCACTTCTCTGGGTCGGTGACGGTGGCGTGGGCGATGACGTATCCCTTGGGCATTGGCTTCTTCCTTGAACGCACAGCGTTGATTTCGGTCGAGGAGCCATAGCCGGAGCGGCCTACCTTCGGCAACCCATGGGGGCCAAAGATGATCGAACCCATTATTTAACGATGGATTGGACCGCGCCGAGAGAAGCGTCGCTGCTGGTCGCGATCGACTGCTTGCTCGGGGCGGGCTTCACGCCGCCCGGGCTGAGGGTCGTTCCTAGAAGATAGCTCTCCCAGTTCGTGGTCGAGACTTCGACGCCCTTTAATTTTTGCCCTTGAGCTTCGAGGCTCGGGTCGGTCTTGACGAGGCGCTTCTTGGAGCGCGGCGACAGCGGCGCCAGCCGCTTGCCGATCAATGTGGGGCAGGCGGCGTTCGGGTCGTCGCCGACAGGGCTCAATGAGTTGACGACGTAGCGCCTGCCGCACATGCCGATCTCGGGCGGCTCGCGCGTGCGGGTGAAGTCGTCATAGGCTTCCTTGAGCGGCCCCCACGTAGTTCGCGCCGGATTGTCGGCGTGCCGCTTCATGTTGGCGGCGTTCATGCGGAACGGGAAAACGTGAACCGGAACGGACGTCTCACCGGCAGCAAGCGAATCCCGGACGAACGCGTAAATCTCTTCGATGCCCTGATTGGACATGGCGAAACAGCCGACGCTTCGGCAATCGCCGTGCACCATGATGGCGCTGCCCGTGCGGCCGAGGGCGCGATCAAGAGCGTTCGGATATCCGATGTTGAAGGCGAGATGGTATTTGCTGTCGGGGTTCAGCCGTCCGGCGGTGACGCTGTAAAACCCTTCGGGCGACATGAGATCGCCTGTCGTTTGCTTGGGGCCGAGCGTGCCGCCCCAATTGCAGACGGGGAACGTCTTGATGAGCGCGTACCGGCCGTCCTCGCGCGCCTTCCAGACCTCGAGTTCGGATTCTTCCTTGAAGACGCGAATGTAGACCGGCGCGCCGGGATCGATGTCTTTCAGGATGAGGGCGGCTTCGACGGCGGAAGGAAGGGGCTTTTCAGCGGCCTTCTCGTCAGCGAGCACCGGCGCTGTGAGCCGGCCGGCAATGGCGATAACCGTCGCGAGCAGACGCATCTGCAGCGCCAAATATCGAAGCCAACGCATACCGTCCCTGAACCCCGCACAACATCATCATGGACCGCCCAGTTCTTCGCCAGAGACGGTTAAGGGGAGGTAAACGGCGACTATGCGCGTGACGTGGTGAGAGGTGGGCGATGATGTGGCAAGGCGTTGATGGGAAAAGCAACTTACCTTGCGCTCGCGATGTGCTCCAGGAACGCTTCGGCAGCGGCCTTCGGGTCTTTGGCGGCATTGATCGGCCGGCCGACGACGATGTGATTGGCGCCGAAACCGATCGCCTCCTCGGGCGTCGTGACGCGGGTCTGATCGCCGGCATCGGCTCCGGCTAGCCGGATGCCCGGTGTGACGATGAGGAAGTCAGGACCCGTTTCCGCGCGAACAGCGGCGGCTTCCTGGCCCGAGGCGATGACGCCATCGAAACCCGCCATTTCTGCCATGCGCGCGCGGCCAACCACCAGCCCGGCCGGCGTCGCCGCGATACCCTGCTCATCGAGATCGAACTGATCGAGGCTGGTCAGCACCGTGACGGCAAGCAGCTTCAGGTTCGAGCCGGCGCGTCCCTTGACGGCGGCCTTCAATGTCTTGGTGTCGTGACCGTGGACAGTCGTGAAGTCGATGTCGAGAGCGGCGGCGTTGGCGACTGCGCGCTCGACGGTGTTGCCGATGTCGAGGAACTTCAAATCTAAGAACACGCGTTTGCCGTCGTTTTTCAACTCGCGTGCGAGATCGAGGCCGTCGGAGAACAGCAGCTCCAAACCGATCTTGTAGAAGCTGACGGTATTGCCGAGGCGATCAACGAGCGCCCGCGCATCGTCATAGGACGAGAGATCGAGGGCGACGATGAGCTTGTCGCGGGTGGCGGCGTCAATCATCGCGTTGTCCTCCTTAGCCGTGCAGCACGCGTGCGGCGCGGGCGAGCATCTGAATGACAGTCTTGAACTGCTCCGTCTGGTCCTTGTTCTTGAAGTGGCCGTGCTCGTCGAAGGCGTCGGCGGCGCGAGGCAAAAGGAATTGGTTCGGTAGAACAAGCGCGCCGGTTCCAAGTTCCAGCATCAGCCGAAGTTGGGACAGCCCGCGTAGCCCGCCCGTCCCGCCGTTCGAGGCGGCGCCCAAGGCGAATACGCGCGTGCGGAAGACTTCGAGCGGGGCTTCTCCGTCGTCGCGGATGTGGCTGATCCAATCGAGCGTATTCTTCAGAAGCGGCGTGAACGAAGCGTTGTATTCCGGGCTCATGATGAAGACGCCGGTGTGCGCCATCATCAGGTTTTTCAGCTTGTGGGCGTTGTCGGGTTGGCCCGATGCGGCTTCAAGATCACCGTCGTAGATCGGCATGGAATAATCGGCGAGATCGGCGAAGGTGGCCGGTATGCCGTTCGTCTCGGCGATCATCGCGCCTAGACGTGCAACGCGCTTGTTGAACGAGGCGCGGCGTGCACTGCCGGCGAAGAAGAGAAGGCGCGGTTCCTGCGCTTTGGCGTCGGTCATCTCAGGGGTGATCCGGATAGGGAAGAGATGCGGTTTTCGAGCCGGACCCTAGCCCCTTTCATCGGGATGGCAAGGCTCGCCGCTTCAGGAGCCGAGCGGCGTGTCAGCCGCTCTTGCCCTCGAAGAATTCTTTGACGCGAGAAAAGAACCCGGCGCTCTCCGGGCTCGTTTCCTTGTGGCTTGCGCGCTCGAACTCTTCCAGCAGTTCGCGCTGCTTGCGCGTGAGGTTCTTTGGCGTCTCGACATCGACCTCGATGTACATGTCGCCTGAGACCTTGGCGCGAAGCACCGGCATGCCTTTACCGCGCAGACGGAACTGCTTGCGGCTCTCGGTCCCCTCGGGGATCTTCACGCGCGTCGTCGTGCCTTCGAGTGTCGGAACGTCGATCTGTCCGCCGAGAGCGGCCGTCGTCATGGAGATCGGCACCTTGCAGAAGATGTCGGCTCCGTCGCGCTGAAAGAACTCGTGCGCCTTGATGGAGAGGAAGATGTAAAGGTCGCCTGGCGCGCCGCCACGGAGCCCCGCTTCACCCTCGCCCGCGAGGCGAATACGCGTCCCGTCCTCGACACCCGCCGGAATGTTGACGGAGAGCGTGCGCTCCTTTTGGACGCGGCCCGATCCGGCGCAATCCACACACGGATCTTCGATCATTTCACCGCGGCCCTGGCAATGCGGGCAGGTCCGCTCGATGGTGAAGAAGCCCTGGCTCGCTCTCACCTTGCCTACGCCGCCGCAGGTCGTGCAGGTCTTGGCCTTGGTGCCGGGCTTGGCGCCGGTGCCCGAGCATGTTTCGCACTTGACGCTCGCCGGGACGCGGATCTGCGCGGTCTTGCCGGTGTAGGCTTCAGTCAGCGTGATTTCGAGATTGTAGCGAAGGTCGGCGCCAGCTTCGCGGCCCGAGCGTGACCGGCCCTGGCCGCCGCCTCGCCGGCCGCCCATAAACTCGCCGAAGAGGTCGTCGAAGATGTCGGACATCGACGACGCGAAGTCCGGCCCGAAGCCGGGGCCGCCTCGTCCGCCCATGCCGCCTTCGAACGCGGCATGTCCGAACTGATCGTAGGCGGCGCGCTTCTGGGGATCTTTCAGCGCCTCGTAGGCCTCGTTGAGTTCCTTGAAGCGGCGCTCCGCCTCTTTGTCTCCGGCGTTGCGGTCGGGATGGTATTCCTTGGCAAGGGCTCGGTAGGCGGTCTTGATTTCAATATCGGTGGCGACACGCTTGACGCCCAGTATTTCATAATAATCGCGCTTAGCCATGGTGCGCTGTTCTATGACCCGTTGAATGACATGCTGCAGGGCGGTGAAAGTCGCATCGATAACAAGCGGTTATCTCAACTTTTCGCCCTCTCTCCGGAAGTGGCGGCCCGGAAACGGGTCACGCCACCGCGGCGAGAGGGCGATTCAGTGTTCGACTCTTAAGCCGATTTCTTACGGTCGTCTTTGACTTCTTCGAAGTCCGCGTCGACGACATCATCGCCGCTTGAAGACTTCTCGGCTGAGGCCTCACCACCGTCGACGCCTTCAGCGCCGCCCTTGGCGGTGTAGACCGCTTCGCCGATCTTCATGGCGACCTGGGTCAGCGCGGTCGAAGCCGAACGAATGGCTTCTACGTCTTCACCAGCGATGGCTTCGCGAGCAGCCGTGATCGCAGCCTCGACGTCGCCCTTGATCGCGGCGACGGCCGGGATCGAGCTGTTCTCGGCAAGCGATTTCTCGGTGCCGTGAACGAGAGCTTCGGTCTGGTTGCGAACCTCGACCAGCTCGCGCCGCTTCTTGTCTTCGGCAGCATGAGCTTCGGCGTCCTTGACCATCTTCTCGATGTCGGCGTCGGAGAGACCACCAGAGGCCTGGATGCGGATCGACTGCTCCTTGCCCGTTGCCTTGTCCTTTGCCGACACGTGGACGATGCCGTTGGCGTCGATGTCGAATGTGACTTCGATCTGCGGCACGCCGCGCGGCGCGGGCGGAATACCCACGAGGTCGAACTGGCCGAGCAGCTTGTTGTCGGCAGCCATCTCGCGCTCACCCTGGAAGACCCGGATGGTCACGGCGTTCTGGCTGTCTTCGGCGGTGGAGAAGGTCTGGCTCTTCTTCGTCGGGATCGTCGTGTTGCGATCGATCAGACGGGTGAAGACGCCACCCAACGTTTCGATGCCGAGCGACAGTGGCGTGACGTCGAGCAGGAGAACGTCTTTGACCTCACCCTGCAGAACGCCGCCCTGAATCGCCGCGCCAACGGCGACGACTTCATCCGGGTTGACGCCCTTGTGCGGCTCCTTGCCGAAGAGCTGCTTCACGACTTCCTGCACCTTCGGCATGCGCGTCATGCCGCCGACGAGAACAACTTCGTCGATCTCGGCTGCCTTGAGGCCGGCGTCCTTCAGAGCCTTTTCGCAAGGGCCCTTCGTGCGGTTGATCAGGCCTTCGACAAGGCTTTCGAGCTTGGCGCGCGTCAGCTTCATCGTGAGATGCTTCGGGCCGGTCGCGTCGGCCGTGATGAACGGCAGATTGATCTCGGTCTGCGGCGCGCTCGAGAGTTCGATCTTGGCCTTCTCGGCAGCTTCCTTCAGGCGCTGAAGCGCGAGCTTGTCGGAGCGAAGGTCGATACCCTGCTCCTTCTTGAACTCATCGGCCAAGTAGCTGACGAGGACCATGTCGAAGTCTTCGCCACCAAGGTGCGTGTCGCCGTTCGTCGACTTCACTTCGAAGACGCCGTCACCGATTTCGAGGATCGAAACGTCGAAGGTGCCGCCGCCGAGGTCGTAGACCGCGATCGTCTTGGCGTCCTTCTTCTTGTCGAGGCCGTAGGCGAGCGCGGCTGCCGTCGGCTCGTTGATGATGCGCAGAACTTCAAGGCCCGCGATCTTGCCGGCGTCTTTGGTGGCCTGGCGCTGGGCGTCGTTGAAGTAGGCCGGGACTGTGATGACGGCCTGCGTGACCTTCTCACCGAGCTTGGCTTCGGCCGTCTCTTTCATCTTCTGGAGAATGAAAGCGGAGATCTGCTGCGGCGAATACTGCTTGCCGTGGCTTTCGACCCAGGCGTCGCCGTTGGTACCCTTCACGATCTTGTACGGGACGAGCTTCAAGTCCTTCTGGACTTCGGGATCATCGAACCGGCGGCCGATAAGTCGCTTGATGGCGAAGAAGGTGTTGGTGGGGTTCGTAACCGCCTGGCGTTTGGCCGGCAGGCCGACGAGACGCTCGTCGTCGGCGGTAAATGCAACAATAGATGGGGTGGTATTGGCGCCCTCGGAGTTTTCGAGGACTTTCGGTTTGCCACCATCCATGACCGCGACGCACGAGTTGGTCGTGCCGAGGTCAATACCGATAACTTTAGCCATAAGTGTCAATCCTTCTCAGTTGCGGCAGACCGGGTGGACCCTGTTTGGCATCCAACGTGCCTCCCAACGAGAGGTCAGAGGCACCGGTCCCCAGGATTTCAATTGTGTGACCGACGGTTATATAGGGGCCTGATTTGGGCGTGCAACGCTTCTTATCCCCTCCGAAGATCAACTTTATCGCCGTTCGATTGCATGTTCCTCGTCCTCCGCCGGGGGACACAACATAGCGGATTTGCAAGCCTTTTTCTGCATTGAAGGGCTTGTTTATGATCATGCCCAGTCTTCTTTGCCAGGCTTGGTTTGCATTGTCCTAATGCTGGCGATGAGGTCGCAGGTGGAGTTCTCCTGCGCCGGATCAGTCCGTCAGCGGCTCACCTGGGAAGTCGGAGCTCGGCTCATCAGACTTCCCTGCCTTGGGGCCGCCGCGCGAGACGACGACCATGGCGGGGCGCAGATTGCGATCGTCGATCATATACCCGACCTGATAGACCTGCAGCACCGTACCGGACGGAACGCCCGGGTTATCCTGCTCCATCACAGCTTGATGGTGATGCGGGTTAAACGGCTGACCGGCCGGGTCGATGATGCGTACCCCATGACGTTCCAGTGCGGTCTTGTAATCGCGCTCAGCAAGCGTAACCCCATCCAACAGGGTCTTCAGTGCCGGGTCGGCTTCAACTGCCTCTTTCGGTACCGCCGCGATCACGCGCTGGAAGTTATCGCCGATCGTCAGCATGTCCTTGGCGAACCGGCTGATGGCGTATTTCGCAGTGTCTTCCTTTTCCTTTTCCAGCCGGCGGCGGACGTTCTCCGTCTCGGCTACGGCGCGAAGGTACTGATCCTGTTTGCCCGCCAGCTCTGCCGCTTTCTTGTCGACGTCCGCCTGCAAAGCGGCGATCATTGCCTTCAACTGCTCGACGCCCACCTCCCCGGCTTCGGAAGCCGTAGCGGCAGACGTCGCTTGGGCGTTTTGATCGAGGGGCTTCTTGTCGTCGCTCATTGTTCTCTTCGCTGCATTAGCTATTGAAAATACCGGTGCCGGGATATCGGCCGCTAGGCGTTAAAAATCAAGGCGCTTCAAACGTTCGCGCCGCAGCGCACCCTTGTCAGTACACTTTCGGGATGTTTACCGTTTCAGCCGATCAGCCGGCTCATGAGCTTGGCGGTATAATCGACCATGGGAATAATCCGCGCATAATTAAGACGGGTTGGCCCGATCACCCCCAGGACGCCCACCACGTGGCGGGTCTGGTCTCGAAACGGAGCAACAATCAAGGATGAGCCGGAGAGCGAGAAAAGCTTGTTTTCCGAGCCAATGAAGATGCGCACGCCCTCGGCCGAATCGGATGCGCCAAGCAACTCGACGATGTCCTGCTTGGATTCGAACGCGTCAAAGAGCTGGCGGATGCGCTCAAGATCTTCGGCGGCCGTTACGTCCTTGAGAAGATTGCTTTGCCCGCGCACGATGAGGCTCTTGCGATCGTCCGCCACACCCGACCACTCGGCCAAGCCAGCCTTGATGACCTTTTGGGTCAGCTGATCGAGTTCGGCCTTCGCGACGCTCAGCGACTTTTCGATTTCGGCCTTCGCTTCGGCGAGCGTCATCCCGCGCAAATGGGTATTGAGGTAGTTCGAGGCCTCCTGGAGCGCGGAGGGGGGCAAGCCGTCGGGCAGGTTGATGATGCGGTTTTCGACGTTCTGGTCTTCATCGACCAGAATAACGAGCCCCCGGCCCGGCTCCAGAGGCACGAATTCGATATGCCGCAGCCGCGCGACCTGCTTCTCGGCGAGGACGACGCCGGCGCAGTGGGAGAGGCCGGACATCAACTCGCCGGCCTCGCTCAAGAGCTGGTCGACCGACTTCTCGCGCCGGAAAGCAATCTGAGCCTCGATCTGCCGGCGCTCTTCGGGCGTGATGTCGCCCACCTCCAAAAGTCCGTCGACGAACAGCCGGAGGCCGAGCTGGGTCGGCAGGCGTCCGGCGGACGTATGAGGGGCGACGATCAAGCCCAACTGCTCAAGATCCGACATCACGTTGCGGATAGAGGCGGGCGAAAGGGCGATCGGCAGGGCGCGCGACAGGTTGCGGGAGCCCACGGGCTCGCCGGTCGCCAAATAGCTCTCAACGATCCGTCGCAGGATGGTCCGCGAGCGCTCGTTAAGCTTTTGCAGCTGGGTTTTGCCGTCGAGGAGGGTTGCCGCCACGATTTGCTCTTCTGTGTTCACCAGCAAAATCTATGAATGACAGGCGCTCACGTCAAATATCGCAAGCGACGTTCATTACTTGTCCTGGTTTCCGGTTGAAGGCCTGGGGGCCCTTCATTAGGGTCGCGGCCGCACTATCAACAGTTCAGGGAACTCATGCGACCTTCCAAACGCAAGCCAGACGAGTTGCGCCGTGTCTCGATCGAGCGCGCCGTTTCCAAATATGCCGAAGGCTCCTGCCTCATCAAATTCGGCGACACCCATGTCCTTTGTACGGCGAGCCTGGAAGAACGCCTACCACAATGGCTGAAAGGGCAGGGCCGGGGATGGGTTACGGCCGAATACGCCATGCTGCCGCGCTCAACCCATGACCGGTCGCGGCGGGAGGTCACGAGTGGGCATCCGTCCGGCCGAACCCAGGAAATCCAGCGGCTCGTCGGGCGCGCGCTGCGGGCGGTGGTCGATCTCACGAAGCTTGGCGAACGCCAGATCACCGTGGACTGCGATGTGATCCAGGCCGATGGGGGGACGCGGACGGCTTCGATCACCGGCGCGTGGGTGGCTCTGCACGATTGCATCCAATGGATGAAAATGCGCGACATGGTGAAGGACGCGGTGCTGCGCGATCACGTCGCCGCCGTTTCATGCGGTCTCTACAAAGGCGAGCCGGTGCTCGACCTCGATTATGCAGAGGACAGCAACGCGGATGCGGATTCGAACTTCGTCATGACAGGATCTGGCGGCATCGTTGAAATTCAGGGGACGGCGGAGACCACGCCGTTCACTGAAGAGCGCTTCACGGATCTCATGGCGCTCGCCAAGAAGGGAATAGGCGAACTCGTGCAGCTGCAGAAACTGACGGTCGCCTGAGCCTGAGCAAAGGATGCTCGCCATGTTCGGACCTTTCGCCCTTGCCGTCGCCGCTCTCTTCACGGGGGCGGCGATCTACATCAATTGGGCGGAACAACCGGCGCGGCTTTCACTCGATGATCCTTGGATGCTCGCGGAATGGAAGCCGAGCTATCAGCGCGGCTTCCTCATGCAGGCATCGCTCGCCATCATTGGGTTCATTCTAGGCGCGTTGGAGTGGATGGTGACTGACCACGTCATCTGGCTCGCGGGCGGGGCGGCGCTGCTCGCGAACTGGCCCTTTACAATTTTTGCCATCATGCCGGTAAACCGGAAATTGGAAGAGACGCCTATCGAACTTGCAAATGAGGAGACGCGTTCGCTTATAGAGCGCTGGGGCATGCTTCACGGTGTCCGCAGCGTTCTGGGTGTTTTCAGCTTAGGATTGTTTTTGTGGGCGTCGATCTGAACGAGCCGCCGAAGCCGCACGGCATTCTTGAAACAGTTCTTTATGCCCACGATCTCGGAGCGGCTGAAGACTTTTACCGTCGCGTTCTCGGGCTTGAGCCTTTTGCGACGGCCTCGGGGCGCCACATCTTCTATCGCTATGGACCGCAAATGC
>NZ_RXIZ01000004.1:8219-225977 GCF_003987855.1 Hyphomicrobium sp. | reverse complement strand
AGCCGAAGTCGAATGGCCGCGCGGTGGGCGGTCGATCTACTTCCGCGATCCGGCGGGCAACTGCCTGGAATTTGCCGAGGCGCGCATCTGGGGATTGGCGTGATGCAGCTGTCGCGAGGCATGAAGCTCGTCGTTGCGAGCCATAACCCGGGGAAAGTTTGGGAGATCAACCAGCTCATTCAGCCCTACGGGCTTGATGCGGTATCCGTGGGCGAGCTGGGGCTTGCCGAGCCGGAAGAAACAGAGCCGACGTTTGCGGGAAACGCCCGCCTCAAGGCGGTTGCCGCGGCAGAAGGTTCGGGCCTGCCGGCGCTGGCGGACGACTCGGGGCTTGAAGTCGAATGCCTTGATGGCGCGCCGGGTATCTATTCTGCGCGCTGGGCGGGACCGGGCAAAGACTTCGGTATTGCCATGAAAAAGGTCGCCGACGAAATCACCGCGCGCCAGGGTTGGACGGCCGAAGGCCCGCGCGCCAACTTCATCTCCGTGCTGTGCCTCGCGTGGCCCGGCGGCGAGAGCCGGATCTTCGAAGGCAAGGTCTTTGGCCATCTCGTTTGGCCGGCACGGGGCGGCAACGGTTTCGGATACGATCCGATGTTCGTGCCGGACGGCGATACGCGAACCTTCGGAGAGATGGAGCCTCGCGACAAGTACGCGATCTCCCATCGAACACGCGCATTCGCCGCCTTTAAGGCGTCGATGCTCGACGGCATCGCGGCATCGCCGGTCGCGCAAGCGAACTCGGGACGTGATGTCGAGGCGTTCGCGGCGGCGGCGGCGAGCCTTTCGACGCGCGTGGAGGCAGCGACGTTCGTCTCGCGTTTGAAGGACGACCTTGCGGCGCATGGGAGCGAATGGCGGAACGGAACGCTTGAATCTTATCTCGACGCGCTTGCGCGCGAGCTTCAGCGAACGCCATCAAGCGATGAGCCTGCCTGGCGGCAACTGACGAAAGCCATGCTGGCTGCGAGCACGAATGACTGAGGACAGCACCACCTTCGGCGTCTACGTGCATTGGCCTTTCTGTGCGCAGAAGTGCCCCTATTGCGATTTCAACAGTCATGTGCGCCACAAGGGCTGGGACGAAGCGCGCTTCCTATTTGCCTACAAACGCGAGATCGACTGGCTCGCTGACCGGATCGGATCGCGCAGCGCGACGAGCGTTTTCTTCGGCGGCGGCACGCCATCGCTCATGCAGCCTTCGACAGTCGCGGGTATCCTCGATCACATCGCCAAGCGCTGGAGTATCGCGCGTGACGCTGAGATCACGCTCGAGGCTAATCCGGGGAGCGTCGAAGCAAGTCGCTTCCGCGGATTTCGCGATGCTGGCGTCAATCGCGTTTCAATCGGCGTGCAATCGCTACGCGATGACGAGCTTCGCAAGCTCGGTCGGATTCACAGCGTCGAAGAGGCCAAGGCCGCGATTGCGATCGCGCGCAGCACGTTCGAACGGTTTTCGTTCGACCTGATCTATGCGCGACCCGGACAGTCGGCGGACGAGTGGCGTCGTGAGTTGGCCGAAGCGCTTGCGCTGGCGGGCGATCATCTGTCGCTCTATCAGCTGACGATCGAGCCCGACACGCCGTACGCCGCGCTACAGGCAGCGGGCAAACTCATCGTTCCGGACGATTACGACGCGAGCGCTCTCTACGAGATCACCGAAGAGACGACGGCGAGACATGGCCTACAGGCGTATGAGGTGTCGAACTACGCCCGGCCGGGTCAGGAGAGCCAGCATAATCTTCTCTATTGGCGGTACGGTGAGTATGCGGGTGTCGGACCGGGCGCGCATGGCCGTATCATCGCCGGCGGTTGCCGCGAGGCGACGATCATCGAGCGTAATCCGGAAGCGTGGCTTGCGCGCGTCGAGAATGATGGCCACGGCATCATCGAATTGGCAACGTTGTCTGACGGCGAGCAGGCCGACGAATTGCTGCTGATGGGGCTTAGGCTCAGTGAGGGCGTTGATCTCGCGCGGCTGGCTCTGCTCGGAGGCGTTCGTCCCTCGCCGGTCGTGCTGGAAGATTTGACACGCCTTGGTCTGCTCGAACGCCTTACTCCGGCGCGACGGACGACGGACGTGAATTGGCGACGCAACGAACTCGATGAGATTTCCGCTTGCCTCGGCCCTGGTCTCAGCCCCGCGACGCCTTACAATTCGGTGTCGCGCATTCGGGTGACCCCGAAAGGGCGCCTTGTGCTTAACGCGGTTGTCGCAAAAATTTCGGACAGCTTCGAGCAGACGGACCGCATGGACAATCTCAAGGTCGCCGGGTAAGCACGACCCATGCTTCGGGGACTTTACGATTGGACAATGCGCACGGCGGCCAGCAGGGAGGCCCCGTGGGCGCTTGCCGGGGTTTCCTTCGCCGAGAGTTCGTTCTTTCCGATTCCGCCGGACGTGATGCTGATTCCGATGATCCTCAGTGATCGTCAGAAGGCTTGGTGGTTCGCGACCATTGCGACCGTGGCATCGGTCATCGGCGGTCTGCTTGGCTATGCGATCGGCTATTATCTTTACGATGCGGTCGGTCTGCCAATTCTCAAATTCTATGGCCGGGAGCACGCGCTCGACAGCTTCATGACGTTCGTTCAAGAGTATGGCGTTCCGGCCGTCATCATCAAAGGCATGACGCCGATCCCATACAAAGTCGTGACCATCGCGGCGGGCGTCGGCAAAATGAACTTGCTGGCGTTCCTCGGCGCGAGCATCGTTGCCAGGGCGATGCGCTTCTATCTGGTTGCGGGATTGCTATATTTCTTCGGCGAGCCGATCCGCGCTTTTATCGAGAAGCGACTTGGTCTCGTGACGACGGCGTTTCTCGTCCTGCTGGTCGGCGGCTTTCTCGCCGTGCGGTATGTATTCTGAGTTGGATCAACGATCATGGCGTTCACGGAGCGGATCTCAGAGGGATCGGACTACAAGCTCGGAGCGCTGGCGTTGTTCTTCGCCATCTTCACGATTCTAACGGCGCTGGGGTTTCAGTACATCGGGGGCTACGTGCCCTGTATGCTGTGCCTGATCGAGCGCTATGCCTACTATGCCGGCATCCCACTGCTTTTCGTGGCGTTGATTTTGACGGCGGGGGGATACCATCGGGTCGCGGCTGCCCTGTTCTTCCTTGTCGCGCTGGCGTTTCTTGCGAACACGGGACTAGGGATCTACCACGCCGGCGCTGAGTGGAAGTTCTGGCCTGGGCCGACGACCTGCGGCGGCGGAGAGTCCCTGACATCATCCGCAGGTAATCTCTTGAATGACATCAAGAACATCAAGGTCATCAAATGCGATGAAGCGGCCTTGCGCTTCCTCGGAATCTCGTTTGCCGGTTGGAATGTCGTCGCGTCCGCCTTTCTGATGGCATTGTCATTCGCGGCGGCTTCCTCAGCGACAGCCCGGAGCCGGGCGGCCGTCTGAAGCGATCGCCGAGCCTGTCCACAAATTTCGAATTTCGCGAAAACGTTGATTTCGTTGCACGCGTGATACTGTCAAGTCAGCGGCGCTGTGAATATCACCGCTCAGCCTGAATCGCGCCTTCGCGTTGCCTGAATGTGACGGCTATTCTTGCTTCGTTCGCGGGACACACGGGCTCTGCGAATGTGTGGATAACGGTTCGAGCGTTGGGAGCATTCCCTTGGTGTACGCGTTGAGTTTTTCGAGTGCGATGCTTCGGATGCGTGAAACCGGTCCTTCGCCGGCTGCCCGTTCCGCCAAAAGTTTGAGTAAGCGTGGCGTTGTTGCGTTTCGTACGAGTCGGTTGCGTAGCGTTGAGTTTGAGTGCGGACAGACCCCGAAAGAGGTGTTGTCCGGGACGTTCCAAAACCTCAGGCGAACTGCGTCGACAAGCTCGTGCAAGCGTATGTCCTTGCGGTTCGCCCATACTCCTCACGAAGATCACACGGGCGGTCAGATGGAGGATGAAGGAGGAGATTGGCGCCCGATCGGTGATGTAGCTGGCGATGTGGTGCGGAATGCCATCGTCGCAGCAGCTCTCGCGAAGGCGCGGTGAAGTAAGCGTTCTGTTGCGTTGGCGTCAGTCGTGTAACGGGTTGGACAAAAGGATTTCGGAGAGCACAGGCTTTCCAACGAGCTGGCAGACGCACGGAGCGTGATTAGAGTTAGCCCTCAATCGAGACATCATGTGACACGGTCTCGCGTAGTGATGTCACAGCGCTCTGTGTGTCTGCCGCCTAAGTTTGGAAACTTGGAAGCCTTTGAGATCGTTCCCCGAACAGATGTTTTCCTCGGAGTGCGATGACATGACCCCCTCGGTACCAGAACACCTCAGTCCCATTCAGTGGCATCAAGCTGTCGCGGTTAGCCGCGAGCAGTGCGCGAAGATCTTCCGCGACGGTGGCGCGCCGCGCGACGCGCTCGTTGCTTTCGGACTTCGGCCGGAGGACGGCGCGAATTGGGAACGGGTCGTTGACCTGGTCGCCGCTGAGCTCTGTGCTCACCCGATCAAGCAAGCAGCCTAAGCCGCGGTTGCTTGGACTAGGGCTCGAGTTCGGTGTCCCAATAGAGATAGTCGAGCCAGCTCTCGTGCAGGTAGTTCGGCGGGAATAGCCGACCGTTGCGATGCAGCTCGAATACGGTGGGCCGGTAAGGTTCGTGCGCGGGGAACATCCCCGCTGCGCGCGGCATCAGCCCGCCCTTCTTGAGATTGCAAGGAGCGCAGGCAGTGACGACGTTGTCCCACCGCGTCTGGCCGCCGCGAGATCTCGGGATGAGATGATCGAACGTCAGATCGTTCTTGTCGCCGCAGTACTGGCACGAAAACCGATCGCGGAGGAACACGTTGAACCGGGTGAACGCCGGGTAAAGAGCGGGCTTCACGTAGGTCTTGAGTGAAACGACACTCGGGAGCTTAAGCTCGAAAGATGGGCTTCGAACGTAGCGTTCGTATTCGGAAACGATATTCACGCGGTCGAGGAAGACAGCCTTCACCGTATCCTGCCAACTCCACAGAGACAGCGGATAGTAACTGAGCGGCCGGAAGTCGGCGTTCAGCACAAGGGCCGGACAATTGTCCGGTATTGTCACGTGAGCATTCACAGTCGCGCAAACCTCGAGGTTTCGATCCGTCGAATCGCGTCTTGGCCCCACTAGGACGCCGGGATACTAGCCGCGCGTATCAGTTCTGTGAAGCATATGAACCTATCTGTCGCGGAACGAATTTTTTTATTTTAATCCAGTGCCTTGGCTGTTTTTTGCGCGAGTGCCTTTTTGGCTTTCCCCAGGAGAGCGCGGCGGGCTTCGGCGTAATCGGCCCATAAGAGGCGAGCTGCAACCGCCCGGGCCGGACGCCAGCGTTCAGCGATTCGGGCAAGCTCTTCGGCAGTCGGACGCCGCTCGAGCTTGAAGTGATGCTGAACGGCGAGTTGCAGCGCGAGGTCGCCGGGCGCGAACGCATCGCGCCGCCGCAAGCAAAACAGGAGAAAGATATCGGCCGTCCATGGTCCGATGCCGTGGATCGCGGTCAGGCGCTCGACGATGGTCTCATTTTCTGCCCGGGCGAGGTGCTCGAAATCGAGCCCGTCCTCCAACACGGCACGTGAGAGAGCGCGAAGGGTTCGTATTTTGCCGGTCGAGAGCCCAAGCGACTGGAGCCGGACGTCGCTTGCGGCCGCCAAAGTTTCCGCCGTCAACGGCGCGATGGCCGCCGCCAGGCGCGCCCAGATCGCAGCGGCACTTTGAGCTGATAGCTGCTGGCCGACGATGACTTTTGCCAGGCCGGAAAAATCGGCGGGAAAATCCCGCGCTTCAGGGAGGCCCGTCCTTTTCAATATCCGCGACATAACTCGGCATTGCTGCGCAAGCGTTTCCGCTGCTGCTCGAAGCTGTCGTTCGGTCTTTACTGTCGCATGTCGCTTAGGAGGCAAACGTCTTGCTCCAAAGGGATTTGGCTCTGCCATTTCGCAGTGGATCTTATCCTCTGAACGCCTAGGCGCGAAACAGGTGCGTAGAAAATGACAAAGTTTGCTGGAATCGTTCCGCTCGAAGTTTTGGTGTTCGTCGCGATCTTTTCGCTGGTAAGTTCGTTGGCTGATTTTCCTTAGAAGCCCGGCGATCGTCCCACGCTGCTTTTCAGCAGATCTTCCAGATATAGAGGCCCATGTTTCAGGATAAAATCGAGTTTGTTGCCTGCGATTGTTTGCAGGCCGATCCCGTTGCTTCGTGCGTTCGGCGAGGGAGCCGCGAAAGGGCGTGCGCGTGATGTCTTCTGTTACACGGTTCGCGCCGTCGCCGAACGGTCTGCTCCACGTCGGGCATGCCCTGTCCGCGATCATCGCGCACGACACGGCGCGCAAAAATGGTGGACGCTTTCTTCTTCGCATCGAGGATATCGATCTTGAACGGAGGCGCCCGGAATTCGTAACGGCCATTTTCGAAGATCTCGACTGGCTCGGGTTGACTTGGGAAGAACCGGTGCTCGTGCAGTCTGAGCATTTTTCCGAATATCTTGCCGCCGCCGACCGGCTGATAGGGATGGGCTTGCTTTATCCTTGTTTCGCAAGCCGCAAAGAAATCATGACGGCTGCCGATCCGGAAAACGTCGATCCCGATGGCTCGCCGCTTTATCCTGGTATTTGGCGCGGCGCTTCTGCAGAGGCTGTTGGAGAGCGAATGGCGGCTGGTGAATCGCCCGCCCTGCGGCTCAATATGGAAGGCGCGATGCAAGCGCTGAAGGCGAAGCGCGGAGACAAGCCGTTGACGTTTGTGGAGGTCGACGAGGAGGGAGGCCAGCAAACGATCACTGCCCGGCCGGAACGATGGGGCGATGCCGTCATCGTGCGCAAAGAAGTTCCCGCGAGCTATCATTTGTCGGTCGTCGTCGATGATGCACGGCAGGGCGTGACGCACGTTACGCGCGGACAGGATCTTCTCGCGGCCACCGATTTGCAGCGGCTTCTGCAGGAGCTTCTCGATCTCCCCGAGCCCGTCTACTCACATCATCGCGTCATTCGGTGGGCGGACGGGAGAAAGCTTTCGAAGTCCAATCAGGACATGGGTATCCGCGCTCTTCGCGATGAAGGTGCGACGGCTGATGATATCCGGCGCGTCATCTTTGAAGGATGACGCGTCGTTTCATTCTCGTTGGTAAATTGGGATGGTGCGGATATCAGCGGGTGGTAGCGATCGGTCTCTTCGCGTAATTACAACTGAATTCTGAGAAAAATCGGAATTACAAATTAGCCTGCGGAATTTTATTTCGGGGAATCATTTTTCCTCTCGAATTCAATATATTTCGAAATTTGTATTTCAGGTCGCTTGTAAGTTTCCCCAAATCACTCCAACTTTAATCATTCTCTAAGCAATCCACCGGATTCTGTTCTTATGGCAGATACATTCAACAATCTGGCAGGCAGGGCGCGCTCCGCGATTTTGGGTGGATATGCAATCGCGCGGCAATTCATTGTTGCGAACTTCGTGAGTGCGCCAGCCGATCCCTTGCCGGCGCGACGCGCCGAGCCACGGCGTTTGACGCTTTCGGAGCAATGGGCCTACCTGACCGACATCGTGATGGGTGCCGCTTCTCGCGCCGAGGAAGCGGCGCGCTGCCATGTTTCTGCAACCCAGCAGCTCGACTTGGCTCAGTACGCCCTTTCCTCCGTGATCGATGAGTTATCGGCCGTTATGGATATGGGCGGTCGCGTGCGCCGGCGCTCAACAATTCATGTATTCGGCACTGCTCAGCCGGTCCTTTCGATGCCTTACGGTGGGGCAATCGCCGCTTAAGATCATTCGCCGCAAACGCTTTCGGCGATCCACCCGGATTGATAAGAGTGGTGCTCATGCACCTTTTCCGGAAGCAGGCATCAACTCGTGGCCGACGACGGACCATCCTCTAGCGGCGATTCTCGCGCACCAGCATCACATGGGATAGCAGCGCGAGCGCAGGCGACTCTTTCTGCCCTTTTGGAGGAACCGCTTTCTCCGGGGCTCTATCTCGTGGCGACGCCAATCGGCAATCTCGGAGATATTTCGCTAAGGGCGCTTTCGGTTTTGGCGCGCGCGGATGTCATATATTGCGAAGATACCCGGCATTCGGCGAAGCTGCTGCAGCATTATTCTATCTCTGCGCGGACACGGCCGTTTCACGACCATAATGAAGAGCGCGAAGGCGAGCGGGCGCTGGCGGAGCTTAAGTCGGATCGGCGCATAGCCATTATTTCGGATGCCGGTACGCCCTTGCTTTCGGATCCCGGGTTCAAGCTTGTTCGGGCGGCAGCGGCCGAGGGGATCCCCGTCTTCGCTATTCCGGGAGCATCCGCGCTCCTCTCTGGGCTGACGATCAGTGGCTTACCCACGGACGCGTTCTTTTTTGCAGGGTTTTTGCCTGCGAAACAGGCGGCGCGGCGGTCGAGGCTGGCCGAACTGTCGCAAATTCCTGGAAGTCTCGTCTTTTACGAAGCCCCGCATCGGCTCGGCGAAGCGATTTCCGACATGGCGGGCCAGCTCGGGGTGAGGCAGGCGGTGGTGGCGCGCGAATTGACGAAGCTGCACGAAGAAGTCCTTCGCGGCTCGTTGGGCGAACTTGCCGAGGCGACTGCCGGGGACGGGCTCAAGGGTGAGGTTGTCATCGTCATTGGGCCGGAGCAGGCTGCTCCGGTGAGCGACGATGTTATCGAGAAGCGCCTGTCCGTCGCCATGGAGGGGATGAGCCTCAAGGACGCGGCGAAGGCCCTCGCTGATGAGTTAGGGGTTCCAAAGTCCAGGGTTTACGGGCTTGGATTGAAAGCACGGGGCGGACGGGAATGAATTCGAATGTCAACGACGACTTCCGGCAGCGGCTCGAGCGGCGACGCCGGCATCGAAGCGGGCTGACGGCCGAGACGATTGTTGCGGCAGTTTACATGATGACCGGTCACCGCATTCTCGGCCGACGCTTCAAAACGCCCGTCGGAGAGATCGATCTGATCGCGATCCGCAAGAAAAGGGTTGCCTTCATCGAGGTGAAGCGGCGGCAGACCACTGAAGATGCCGAGGACGCGATCACGCTGACGATGCGCCGTCGCGTTCGGCGCGCCGCGGACCTCTGGCTGGCGCGCAATCCGCAATATCAAGCGCATGACGTGGGGTTTGATTTGGTGTTCGTCCTGCCGTGGCGGTTTCCGATCATCATGCGGGACGCGCTTTGACAGCTAAAAAATAGGCCCGCCGGAGCGGGCCTTAGTCCTGGGACGTGAAGTGCAGGGACGTGAACTTGCAGGTGGGCCGTGCCCTCGAGCCAATGTGCTGTTTGTACCTGGTCCAGCCTGAACGCAGTTTGAACGGGCATTCCACCTGCCATTCACGCAAGTGGGCGACGTTCAGTCCGAAATAAGCGGAAAGCCCAAAAATGCGGGCAGCAGGCCGCCTCATTATGCGGCAACGCGCCCTCTTGGCGAACGGTTGAAGCCATTGGGAGCGCATGTTAAGGACAGCCCGGCTTTAGAAGGGGGCGGCTGGTGGGTTCCGGCCCCGTGCGCTCTTTTTTGTCAAAGGCCTTTTCCTTGGAGCGGGCGCAATATCGGGCCGTTACGTGCCCTGCCCTCTATGCGCCTGAAGGCGCGAGGTGAGAGCGACGTGGCGACGGACGATACAAGCGTTGGTGGGGTGGCTGGACGGTACGCGTCGGCCTTATTCGAGCTGGCAAGCGAAAGCTCGAACGTCGAAGGGATCGAGGGCGATCTCAAAAATTTTCAGGCTTTGCTCGATGAGAGCCCGGATCTGGTGCGTCTCGTGCGCAGCCCCGTGATCGCGGCGGACGATCAGGCGAAGGCGATCGCGGTCATTCTCGACAGGGCCGGCATCGGCGGGCTCACCGCCAATTTCCTGAAGCTTGTCACGGCCAATCGGCGGCTGTTCGTCGTCCAGGACATGATCAAGGCCTACCGTTCGCTCGCCGCCAAGGCGCGTGGCGAGATCACGGCAGACGTGACGAGCGCATTCCCGCTCAATGATGAGCAGATCGCGGCTTTGAAGGACACGCTCAAATCCTCCGTCGGCAAGGAAGTGGCGCTGCAATCGCGCGTCGATCCCAGCATTCTCGGCGGGCTGATCGTCAAGGTCGGCAGCCGGATGATTGACTCCTCGCTGAAGACCAAGCTTCAGAGCATGAAGACGGTTCTGAGCGGCGCATGAACTTGAAAGGCCTGGCGTTCGGCAGCGGCATCTGGCCGATGCGCAGCGCGAGGTTCGGTTTAACAAATTGGAATAAGGAGCCGATCCAGGCTCCGACAAATGGAAACGACCAGGGAAGAGGTCTCAATGGAAATCCGGGCCGCAGAAATTTCTTCGATCCTCAAGGATCAGATCAAAAACTTCGGCAAGGAAGCTGAGGTTTCAGAGATCGGTCAGGTGCTGTCAGTCGGTGACGGCATTGCGCGCGTTTACGGTCTCGACAATGTTCAGGCCGGCGAAATGGTCGAGTTCCCCGGCGGCATCCGGGGCATGGCGCTGAACCTCGAAGCCGATAACGTCGGCGTCGTTATTTTCGGCGACGACCGCACGATCAAGGAAGGCGACACCGTCAAGCGGACCGGCGCCATCGTGGAAGTTCCGGTCGGCAAGGGGCTCCTCGGACGTGTCGTCGATGGTCTCGGCAACCCGATCGACGGCAAAGGCCCGATCAAGTTCGATAAGAAGATGCGCGTCGACGTCAAGGCGCCCGGCATCCTGCCGCGCAAGTCGGTTCACGAACCGATGGCGACGGGC
This sequence comes from Hyphomicrobium sp., assembly GCF_003987855.1. Lineage (GTDB taxonomy): Bacteria > Pseudomonadota > Alphaproteobacteria > Rhizobiales > Hyphomicrobiaceae > Hyphomicrobium_B. Next base: position 215,278 of record NZ_RXIZ01000004.1, on the reverse strand, counting down.
CTCAAAGCCATCGACGCTCTCATTCCGATCGGCCGCGGACAGCGCGAACTCGTCATCGGCGACCGCCAGACCGGCAAGACCGCCGTCATTCTCGACACCTTCCTCAACCAGAAGCCGGCCAACCAGGGCACCGACGAAAGCGCGAAACTCTACTGCGTGTATGTCGCCGTTGGTCAGAAGCGCTCCACGGTCGCGCAGTTCGTCAAGGTTCTCGAAGAGCGTGGCGCACTGGAATATTCGATTGTCGTTGCCGCTACGGCTTCCGATCCCGCTCCGATGCAGTACCTTGCGCCCTTCACGGGCTGCACGATGGGTGAATATTTCCGCGACAACGGCATGCATGCCGTGATCGCTTACGACGACCTTTCGAAGCAGGCCGTCGCTTATCGTCAGATGTCGCTGCTGCTTCGCCGTCCGCCGGGCCGCGAAGCTTATCCCGGCGACGTTTTCTACCTTCACTCTCGCTTGCTTGAGCGCGCGGCCAAGATGGGCGATGCGGCTGGAAAAGGCTCGTTGACGGCGCTTCCCGTCATCGAAACTCAGGCGAACGACGTGTCGGCGTACATTCCGACGAACGTGATCTCGATCACCGACGGCCAGATCTTCCTTGAGTCGGATCTTTTTTATCAAGGCATCCGCCCGGCGGTGAACGTCGGTCTCTCGGTGTCGCGCGTCGGCTCGTCGGCTCAGACGAAGGCGATGAAGCAGGTTGCCGGCAAGATCAAAGGCGAGCTTGCGCAGTATCGCGAAATGGCGGCGTTCGCGCAGTTCGGCTCGGACCTCGACGCGGCGACGCAAAAGCTTCTGGCGCGCGGCTCGCGGCTGACGGAACTGCTGAAGCAGCCGCAGTTCTCGCCGCTGAAGATGGAAGAGCAGGTTGCGGTGATCTTCGCCGGTACGCGCGGCTATCTCGACAGCATTCCGGTCTCGGCCGTTGGCAAGTTCGAGCAGGGCGTCCTGGCAGGCCTTCGCGCCGAGAAGACGCTTCTCGAGACGATCGCCAAGGAGAAGGCCCTTTCGGCCGACTCGGAAAAGAAGCTCGTCGAGTTCCTCGATAAGTTCGCCAAGGGCTTCGCAGCTTAATCGGGTTCCTTGAGGAGAACGCCCGATGGCGAGCTTAAAAGATATGCGCAACCGCATCGCCTCGGTGAAGGCGACGCGGAAGATTACGAAGGCCATGCAGATGGTCGCCGCAGCGAAGTTGCGCCGCGCGCAGGAGGCCGCTACGGCTGCCCGCCCGTACGCGGAGCGGATGGCGGCGGTGCTCGGTAGCCTGGCTTCAAAGGTCACCGACAAAGCTGGGGCTTCGCCGCTTCTGGTCGGCAACGGCAAGGATCAGGTTCATCTCCTGATCGTGATGACCTCCGAACGCGGTCTTTGCGGTGGTTTCAACTCGAACATCGCCAAACTCGCGCGTTCGGATGCGAACCGGCTAATCGCGGCCGGCAAGACCGTGAAGATCATGGCCGTCGGCCGTAAGGGCGCGGAAAACCTGCGGCGCGATCTTGGCCGGAACATCGTCGAACGTAAGGATTTCCAGGGCGTCCGGCAGCTGACTTTTGCGCACGCCGAAGGCGTTGCGAGCCGCGTGCTCGAGATGTTCGAGGCGGGCGAGTTCGATGTGGCGACGCTCTACTTCTCGGAATTCAAGTCGGTCATCGCTCAAAAGCCGACGGCGCTGCAGCTCATCCCGGCGACGGTGAGTGGGACGCAGGCCGAGAGCAAAAGCGATGGGGCTCTCTACGAATATGAGCCCAGCGAGGAAGAGGTTCTTGGCTTCCTGCTATCGCGCAACATCTCGACCCAGATCTTCCGCGGCCTGCTGGAGAACTCGGCGTCGTTCTATGGTGCCCAGATGACGGCCATGGACAACGCGACGCGCAACGCGGGCGACATGATCAACAAGCTGACGATCAAGTACAACCGTCAGCGCCAAGCGAACATCACGAAGGAACTCATCGAGATCATCTCGGGCGCGGAAGCGCTCTGATCCGGAGGTTAGGTCATGGCTTATGTAACGCGTGCGACGACGAAAGGCGGCCGGGATGGCCGGGCCGTCCTCGAGGATGGCAAGCTCGCCTTGGCGATGGCGTTACCGAAAGATCTTGGTGGTTCGGGTGAAGGTCATAACCCTGAGCAACTCTTCGCTTTGGGCTGGTCGTCCTGCTTCGGTCAAGCCGTTCTGCTGCTCGCAAAGAAGCATGGACTCGACGGACCGGCCGCGAAAGTCACCTGCGAAGTGGAACTCGACAAGGACGCAACGAGCTTCGGGCTCAAAGCGCATCTGACGCTCGCGATCCCCGGAGCGGACAAGGACAAGCTGCAGGCCTTAATCGAAGACGCTCATCAGATCTGCCCGTATTCCAAGGCGACGCGCAACAACATCCCGGTGACGCTGTCGGTCGCCTAACCAATTCCGCTGGAGAAAAAAATGACTCAGAATGTAGGGAAGATTCACCAGGTCACGGGCGCCGTCGTCGACGTCCAATTTGAGGACAAGCTGCCGGAAATCTTGAACGCGCTCGAGACGACGAATAACGGCAACCGCCTCGTCCTCGAAGTCGCGCAGCATCTCGGCGAGAACACCGTGCGCACGATTGCCATGGATTCGACGGAGGGTCTTGTTCGCGGCCAGAAGGTCGTCGACATGGGCGCTCCGATCTCGGTTCCAGTGGGCGATGAGACTCTCGGCCGGATCATGAACGTCATCGGCGAACCGGTCGATGAAGCAGGTCCGATCAAGACGAATTCGGTTCGCGCCATCCATCAACCGTCACCGACGTTCGAAGATCAGGCGACGGAAGCGCAGATCCTTGTCACGGGCATCAAGGTCGTCGATCTGCTCGCGCCTTACGCGAAGGGCGGCAAGATCGGCCTGTTCGGCGGCGCGGGCGTCGGCAAGACCGTTTTGATCATGGAATTGATCAACAACGTCGCCAAGGCGCATGGCGGTTATTCGGTGTTTGCCGGCGTCGGCGAACGCACGCGTGAGGGCAACGATCTCTATTACGAGATGATCGAATCGAACGTGAACAAGGACCCCAAGAAGAACAACGGGTCGGCTGCCGGTTCGAAATGCGCCCTCGTTTACGGACAGATGAACGAGCCGCCGGGCGCGCGCGCGCGCGTCGCTCTCTCCGGTCTGACAGTCGCCGAGCATTTCCGCGACCAAGGTCAGGACGTGCTGTTCTTCGTCGACAACATCTTCCGCTTCACGCAGGCGGGCTCGGAAGTGTCGGCGCTTCTTGGACGTATTCCTTCGGCCGTCGGTTATCAGCCGACGCTTGCGACGGACATGGGCGCCCTGCAAGAGCGCATCACGACCACCCAGAAGGGTTCGATCACCTCGGTGCAGGCCATCTACGTTCCGGCCGACGACTTGACCGACCCCGCTCCGGCGACGTCGTTTGCTCACCTTGACGCCACCACCGTTCTTTCGCGTTCGATCGCTGAAAAGGGCATCTATCCGGCGGTCGATCCGCTCGACTCGACGTCGCGCATGCTCGATCCGCGCGTCGTTGGCGAGGAGCACTACGCGGTCGCTCGTAAGGTCCAGGCGATCTTGCAGAAGTACAAGTCGCTGCAGGACATCATCGCCATCCTCGGCATGGACGAGCTTTCGGAAGAGGACAAGCTGACGGTAGCGCGCGCGCGCAAGATTGAGCGCTTCATGTCGCAACCGTTCCATGTTGCCGAAGTTTTCACGGGCTCGCCCGGCAAGCTCGTGCCGCTGGCAGACACCATCAAGGCATTCAAGGGTCTCTGCGACGGTGAGTACGACCACCTTCCCGAGCCGGCGTTCTATATGGTTGGGACAATCGAGGAAGCGATCGCGAAGGCAGAGAAGCTCGCGGAAGCTGCGTAACAACAGGCTGAGCGTTGTCGAACGGAAGTTCCGTTCGATCACACCGCCAGGAGAAGAAGTTGATGGCGGAAGCCACTAAGACGTTTGGGAGCTGCTGCGAGGAGCTCAAGGAAGCTCTCGAGGGCGGCGACTTCGAGCCCCTCATCACCGTCGGGCCCGACGAGGTCATCTATATGACTGTCGGGCTTGTCGATCTTGAGGAAGACGAGCCCGGGCTCGTTGATCACCCGCTCTTCTTCTGTCCGTTCTGCGGAACCAAGCTGCAGACGCCGGAAGAAGTGAGGGCCAAAGCTGGCGCGGAAGAAGACGGCGAAGAAGAGCCGCGCCAAGCTTAATCAAAGAAACGCCTCACGAAATCGAACGCCTTCGAAGGGTCGGAAGTCATCATGGCAGGCACATTCAGGTTTGAACTCGTCTCTCCGGAACGGGTGTTGATGACGATCGATGCCGATCAGGTTGTGGTGCCGGGCAGCGATGGCGACTTCACGGTGCTTGCCGGGCACGTGCCGGTGATCTCGACGCTCCGTCCGGGCGTGCTCGACGTCGCGGCCGCAGGAATTCGCAAGCGTCTCTTCGTCAAATCAGGCTTCGCGGACGTTGATCCTTCCCGGCTCACGGTACTCGCCGAGAAGGCGTATGACGTCGACGAACTGTCGGCGGCGACCATTGCGCAAGAGTTGAAGACCGCCGAAGCGGAACTCGCAGCAGCGAAGGACGACGAGGCCAAGCGCATGGCGGATACTCTCGTCACCGAGCTCCGGCAGCTGTCGCCGCGCGCGGCCTAAGCCGTCCGGCCGAGGCAGAACTTTAAAACTGGCTGCAACTCCGGCCTTCCGCAACGGTAGGACATTTGTCTACCGCGCGGAGGCTTCGCCATGTCAACTATAGACCAGCAGCTTGCAGAAACCGATCAGCACATCGCCGACATTCAGCGTCAGGCGCACGAGCTGAGAGACGCGGCCAAGGCCCGACCGTCTCTCGTCGCGGCAGAAGATCTGATGCTCATGGAGCGTTTGCTCGCCGCTTGGCAGATGCATAGGGTTTCCATCTCCAGTCACCCGGAACTTCGTGAGCGCGCGCTCGACGAGGCGCTGAAGAGGTCTACGCGCCGAGACGACGAAATCTGATTAGGGATTGGGGCCGGGCGGGCGAGCCCGGCTAGGTGTCTTCCCGTTCCGTCCGGTCGACACGAAACGACCCGAGATAATATGCGGCGTGGCGGGCGACACCGTTCGGAAGCTCGGCGGCATTCATAGACAACTCGTTATCCGCGCCAGATTCGATGTCGACGCCCCGGGACGTGTAGGATTTCCATCGGACCGTAACGGTTTGTAGCTCCCCATTCTCAGCCCACGCGAACACGTCGTACTTACCCGGCGCAAGCCGCTCGCGCATGGCAGCCTTGAGTAATTTCTGCCCTGTCTTGTGGTCGATCTTCATCGGCAATCGCGGCTAACAACCTGGCCTGCAGGCTAGATTGTTCTGTATCGAACCGACTGCAAGGGCTGCTTCTGACCCGATGATCCGGGAGGGTCAAGTTCATCAAGGCCATCCGAAAGACCAATAATCGAGCGAGCGGCGATTAAATCGTTTGCAGTTTTTAAGGAATTTGGCCTCCGGCAGGTGCAATAAAAATCGCGTGTCGGGAGTGCTAACGAGCCAGCTCTTCCTGCGGCCAACTGGCGTTGGGCAAATTGTCCAATGTCGCTGCATTCTTCACGCCGTTAGCGGAAATGGAAGCTCTGTCGATGGGACGCGAACTGCCTTGAAACGATTTCGCATTATCGCCCTTCTGCCGCTTCTTGCCGTGCTGGGCGGCTGCAACGCGGTCGTCTTGAACCCCGCTGGCGACATCGCGGTTCAGCAGCGAGACCTGGTGGTCATCTCCACCATTCTGATGCTGTTGATCATCCTGCCGGTGATGGCACTCACCGCATTTTTCGCATGGCATTACCGCCAGTCCAACACGTCGGCGCAGTACGATCCCGACTGGGCGCATTCGACCCATCTCGAATTGATCATCTGGTCGGCTCCGCTGCTCATCATCATCTGCCTCGGTGCCGTAACCTGGATGGCGACCCACATGCTGGATCCGTACCGCCCGATTTCGCGGACGACTCCGGGCGCGACCGCGGCGGAGATAAAGAAGCCGCTCAATGTTCAGGTTGTCGCGCTCGATTGGAAGTGGCTCTTCATTTATCCCGATTACGGGATCGCGACCGTCAACGAGATGGCGGCGCCTCTCGATCAGCCGATCAACTTCAAGATCACGGCATCATCGGTGATGAACGCCTTCTACGTGCCGGCGCTCGCGGGAATGGTCTATGCGATGCCCGGCATGCAAACGCAGCTTCACGCCGTCATCAACAAGCCAGGAACCTTCAAGGGATTTTCGGCCAACTACAGCGGTAGCGGTTTCTCGGAAATGCGCTTCAACTTCATCGGAGCCGACCAAGCCGGTTTCGACAAGTGGGTTGCGGACGTCAAGGCTTCCGGCGGCAGCACTCTCGGCCGCACGGAATATCTGGATCTTGAGCGTCCCAGCGAGGCTGTGCCCGTCAAGAAATATGCGAGCATCGACCCGCAGATCTTTCATCTGATCCTCAATATGTGCGTCCAACCTGGAAAGATGTGCACGCACGAGATGGCGGCCATCGATGCGAAAGGTGGGCTCGGTCTCGCGGGTGCCTACAACGTGCAAGACATCGAGTACGACAAGTCGGCGCGACGGGGTTCTGACCCGATGGTGAAGAAGTCCTATGTGGCGAGCGTTTGCACGAAGGCGGCGCCAATGGGAATGGACGTGCAAGCTGCCGAGGTCACCCCGATCAGCGCGACGCCGCTGCTTGGAGCGGGGCTGCCACGGCCCTCGATGTTCCAATCGTTCGCGCCTAAGCCCTCAAACTCCTGAACGGCACCACTCCTGACCGGGACGAATTCCAGAAATGTTCGAAAACTTTGATCTTCAGAAAGCGATCTTCGGACGGCTGTCGCTTGAGTCGATCCCGTATCACGAGCCGATCCTGCTCGCGACGTTCATCGCCGTCTTGATCGGCGGTGCGGTGGTCGTCGGTGCAATCACCTATTTCAAGCTCTGGGGCTATCTCTGGCACGAGTGGTTTACGAGCGTCGATCACAAGCGGATCGGCGTCATGTACATCGTGCTCGGCCTCGTCATGCTTCTGCGGGGCTTCGCCGACGCCATCATGATGCGCGCGCAGCAGGCCATCGCCTTCAACGGCAACGAGGGCTATCTGCCGGCGCATCACTTCGATCAGATCTTCACGGCCCACGGCGTGATCATGATCTTCTTCGTCGCCATGCCGCTCGTCACGGGGCTGATGAACTTCGTCGTGCCGCTCCAAATCGGCGCGCGCGACGTGGCGTTCCCATTCCTCAACAACTTCAGCTTCTGGATGACCGTGTCCGGCGCGATCCTGGTGATGGCATCGCTCTTCGTCGGCGAGTTCGCACGCACGGGCTGGCTCGCCTATCCGCCGCTTTCAAATTACGCGTACAGTCCAGATGTCGGGGTCGATTATTACATATGGGCGCTGCAGATCGCGGGCGTAGGCACCCTGTTATCGGGCGTGAACCTGATCGCTACCATCGTCAAGATGCGCGCGCCGGGCATGACGATGATGAAAATGCCCGTCTTCACGTGGACGTCGCTCTGCACGAACATTCTGATCGTTGCAGCTTTCCCCGTGCTCACCGGCGTCCTCGTGCTGCTGTCGCTCGACCGTTACGTCGGCACCAACTTCTTCACGAACGACTTCGGCGGCAATCCGATGATGTACGTGAACCTCATCTGGATCTGGGGTCACCCCGAGGTCTACATCCTCGTGCTGCCGGCGTTCGGCGTCTTCTCGGAAGTCACCGCGACATTCTGCGGGAAACGTCTCTTCGGCTATACGTCGATGGTCTACGCGACGGTCGTTATCACGATCCTGTCTTACCTCGTGTGGCTGCACCACTTCTTCACGATGGGCTCGGGCGCCAGCGTCAATTCGTTCTTCGGCATCACGACGATGATCATCTCGATCCCGACGGGCGCCAAGCTCTTCAACTGGCTGTTCACGATGTATCGTGGGCGCATCCGGTTCGAGCTGCCGATGATGTGGACGGTGGCGTTCATGCTGACGTTCGTGATCGGCGGTATGACAGGCGTGCTGCTCGCCGTGCCGCCAGCCGATTTCGTGCTTCACAACAGCTTGTTCCTGATCGCTCACTTCCACAACGTCATTATCGGCGGCGTGGTGTTCGGTATGTTCGCCGGCATCACGTACTGGTTCCCCAAGGCCATTGGGTTCCGGCTTGATCCGTTCTGGGGGAAGATGTCGTTCTGGTTCTGGGTCTCGGGCTTCTACTTCGCCTTCATGCCTCTTTACGCTCTGGGCTTGATGGGCGTAACCCGGCGCTTGCGCGTGTTCGACGATCCTTCGCTGCAAATCTATTTCGTCGTGGCAGCGTTCGGCGCTCTCCTGATCGCGCTCGGAATTGGATCGTTCCTCGTGCAAATCGCGGTCAGCATCAAGAATCGCGAAAAGCTTCGCGACGTCACCGGAGACCCGTGGAATGCGCGTACCCTCGAGTGGTCGACATCATCGCCGCCTCCGGTCTACAACTTCGCTTTCACCCCAGTCGTCTACGATCATGACGCGTGGTGGGATATGAAGGAGCATGGCTACAAGCGGCCGCTCTCCGGCTTCAAGCCGATCCACATGCCGAAGAATACTAGCGCGGGCATCATCCTGGCCGGGATCTGCTTCGTCACCGGCTTTGCGCTGATCTGGTACATTTGGTGGCTGGCGGCGCTCGGGTTCGTGTCGCTCATCGCGACGGCGATCGGACACACCTTCAACTACAATCGCGGCTTCAGCATTCCTGCGCAGCAGGTCGTTGAAACCGAGCGGGAGCGTACGGCTCTTCTTCAATCGGCAGGTGCATAGGACATGGCGTCAGTGACGGCGGATGCGTCCGCGGCGGAAGCCGGGTCGGCAAATGAACAACCGGTCTTCTACGTGACCGACGAGCACGAGCACGCGGAGGGTGGCAGCACTCAACTCGGGTTCTGGCTCTACCTGATGAGCGACTGCCTCGTCTTTGCTGTGCTGTTCGCGACATACGGCGTGCTGGGCGGGAGCTTCGCGGCGGGTCCGTCGCCGAAGGACCTATTCGATCTGCCGCTTGTCGCGCTCAACACAACGATGCTGCTGCTGTCATCGATCACCTACGGCTTCGCGGTGCTCGAGATGCAGAAGAACCGGGTTTCACCGATGCTGCTCTGGCTGGCCATCACGGGGCTATTCGGCGCGGCCTTCCTTGGCATCGAGCTGTTCGAATTCACGCACATGATCCTGGAAGGGGCGACGCCAAAGCGGAGCGCCTTCCTGTCATCGTTCTTCACGCTCGTCGGTACGCACGGACTTCACGTCACGTTCGGCATCATCTGGATGATCACCTTGATCGTGCAGGTGCGGATGTTCGGGCTGACAGATGCCAACAAGCGCCGGCTTCTGTGCCTCAGCATGTTCTGGCACTTCCTCGATGTCGTCTGGATCGGCGTCTTTACGTTCGTCTATCTCATGGGAGTGCTGCGATGAGCACGGATTCGCACACCAGCCACGCGATTGCTCCGAAGACCGGTCACGACGATGTTCACGGGCACGGCGACGGCCATCCCGTATCGACTTTCAAAGGGTATATGACCGGCTTCGTGCTGTCGGTGATCTTGACGGCAATTCCGTTCTGGCTCGTCATGTCTGGTGCGCTCGACAGTAAGACCGCGACCGCAGTGGCGATCCTGGCTATCGGTGCCGTGCAGATCGTCGTGCACATGATCTACTTCCTGCACATGACGCCAAGTTCCGAAGGCGGCTGGACGCTGATGGCGCTGATCTTCACCGTCGTCATGGTGGTGATCACGCTGACGGGTTCGCTCTGGGTCATGTATCATCTCAACACCAACATGATGCCGATGGACCCGAGCCAGCTGCCGTGACCTCCGACGCCAAGGAGCGCGGGGGATTAGCAGGGAGCGTAAGCATCGGTTCCCAAGAACGGGTGCCGCGTTCGTGGCTTTCGGTCGCCTTCATCACGCTCATGGCGATAGCCGGCGTGGCTGGATTTGCGTCACTGGGCATCTGGCAGATCGAACGCCGGGCCTGGAAGCTCGATCTCATCGCGCGCGTCGACGCGCGTATCCATGCGCCTGCGGTGGCGGCTCCCGGGCGAGACGCATGGCCGGCGATTGATGCGAAAAGCAGTGAGTATCAGCGCGTCACGGCCTCGGGCCGCTATCTCAACGATCGCGAGACATTCGTCACAGCGGTGACGGACAAGGGCGCAGGCTACTGGCTTTTGACACCGCTGAAGACGAGCCAAGGCTTCACCGTGCTCATCAATCGCGGCTTCGTTCCCCCGGACAAGAAGGACCCGGGTTCCCGCGCAGCCAGCGACATCAGCGGCGACACGACGGTTACGGGCCTGTTGCGATTGAGTGAACCCAAAGGCGCGTTTATGCGCACCAATGACATCTCAGCAGATCGCTGGTTCTCGCGGGATGTGGACGCGATCGCCATCAAGCGTGGCCTCGACGATTATGCACCCTACTTCATCGACGCCGATGCAACGCCGAATGCCGGCGGGTACCCTGTGGGCGGGCTAACGGTCGTCAATTTCCCGAACAACCATCTCGTCTATTCGTTGACTTGGTTCGGACTCGCCATAATGGTCGCGGTGGGTTTCATTCGCTTCGCCGGAGAAGAAATCCGTCTTCGACGCGATTGGCACGCGAGATCCGGCACGAATTAGGATCAAACCGCTTATGGCGAGCGGACCGGACATCCATCCCGGCGCATCAGCCGATCCCGTGGTCCTGCGGGGTGGGCAGCCTGATACGGCTGGCGTCAAGAATATGTGGCTGCTCATCCAGCTTCGCTGGATCGCAGTTGCCGGCCAGATTGCGACGATCGCCTTCGTTCACAGCGTGTTGGGTGTCGAGCTGCCCCTCATCCCCATGGGGCTCGTCGCAGGAGCACTGGTCGTGCTCAATCTTATTAGTCTGATCTGGCTTCGGGAAGGCCATGGCGCGGACGATCGGGGATTGCTCGTCGCGCTGCTCCTCGATGTACTCGCCCTTTCAGGTCAACTCTACTTTAGCGGCGGCGTGACGAACCCGTTCGCATTTCTATTTCTACTGCAAGTGACACTTGCGGCCGTGCTGCTCGATGTTCGGATGACATTGGCGGTGCTTGTCGCGACGTGCGCGAGCTTCGCGCTTCTGACGCGGGCTTATGTGCCGCTCCGGATTCCTCCCGGAGAATTCGATCTCTTTGCGCTGCACGTGATCGGCATGCTCATCTGCTTCGTCCTCGATGCGCTCTTGCTGTTCTTCTTCCTGACGCGCATCACGCGCAACGTCCGCGAACAGGACGCTCGCCTTGCGGCTTTGAAGCAGCATGCGGCTGAGGAAGACCACATTGTCCGAATGGGCCTCCTTGCTTCGGGAGCCGCGCATGAACTTGGCACGCCACTTTCCTCGCTTTCCGTCATCCTCGGCGATTGGCGTCGTGTGCCAACCATTGCATCCAATGCCGAGCTACTGCACGAGGTCGAGGAAATGCAGGCAGCGGTGAAGCGGTGCAAGGCGATCCTGACGGGAGTTCTGCTGACAGCCGGCGAAGCTCGTGGTGAGGCGCCGCGCGTCACAACGGTCAAAACGTTTTTCGAAGAGCTTCTCGAGGAGTGGCGTGCCGCGCGTGCGCCGGTAACTTTCGAGTTCAAAAATGATTTCGGCGCGGACGTGCCTATCGTTTCGGACTCGAGCTTGAAACAAATCATCTTCAACGTGCTCGACAACGCGTACGATTCGTCTTCCGATTGGGTCGGCGTTTACTTGGCGCGGGAAAAAGATAATCTCAGTCTGCGCGTCTCCGATCGCGGGTCGGGCTTTGACCCGCAGATGCTTCAGCATTTTGGCAAGCCCTATCAGTCGAGCAAGGGACGCGTTGGCGGCGGACTTGGGTTGTTCCTTGTCGTCAATGTGGTACGCAAGCTCGGCGGCAGTGTTTCTGCGACCAACCAGTCTCAGGGCGGGGCGTCTGTAGATCTAAAGCTGCCGCTCTCGGCTTTCGCACTCGGAGCCCGTGTTGATGGAGGATAGCGGTCGAACGCTGGTTATCGTCGAAGACGACGCCGCCTTCGCTGCAACGCTCAAGCGATCGTTCGAGAAGCGCGGCTACAACGTCTTTCATGCGGCGGGCCCGCAAGAGCTGGACGAAATCTTAGAGCGTGAAGCGCCTGGCTACGCTGTCGTCGATTTGAAGCTCGCTGGTGCATCCGGACTGGTTTGCGTCGAGGCGCTGCACGAAAAAGATCCAGAGACGATCATCGTTGTTCTTACCGGCTTCGCAAGCATCGCAACCGCCGTCGAAGCGATCAAGCTCGGCGCTCGCCACTACCTCGTGAAGCCGTCGAGTTCGGATGATATCGAGGAAGCTTTCGGGCGTTCCGAAGGCGACGCGGGTGTCGCGCTCACGCAGCGGCCGACGTCGATCAAAACAGTCGAGTGGGAGCACATCCATCAGACGCTGGTCGAAACGAACTTCAACATCTCGGAAGCTGCGCGCCGGCTCGGCATGCACCGGCGAACACTGGCGCGGAAACTTGAAAAGCAGCGCATCAAGTAGAATGTCGCTGGTCCGGGAGGATTGAGCGGCTCGACCGCGTTTCGTCTAGTTCTGAGGTACCGGCGAATTGGACGGAGCCGCGGTGGAGGACGCGGAGGGCCGGGGTTTGTCGGGGAACGGCCAGCCCGGCCAATAGAGCCGCGCCAGGATCACGAGGACGAAGATATAGGCCGCCAGCAAGAACGCGCGACGCGAGGTAAGGTCGTGCTTGGCTTTCGGCGGATTGGGTTCTTCGGAGGCCATGCCCGTCCTATCGCCCTTTGAACATACCAAATGTTGTGGTGATGATGGTACCGCCTCCCAGAGTTGAACCGGGGACCTCTAGATCCACAATCTAGCGCTCCGTACTTTTACACTCCCGCGCCTGCGCTGCATAGACTCAAAATGATTCAATGCAATCAGTGTTCTATTTGGTGATTTCGTATTCCACGACTTCATCAGTTTACGTCTGATTCGTTGCTTATCTGGTAGGAAGGTGGTAGGATTGCGTAATTTCCTACCAGCATAGTTGCCATGCTTTGCGGCGTTAAACCGGCGATTAGAACCAAATTGTGTCAGGCTTTTCAATGATTTAACGCTGGTTACGTGCTACCGCTCTACATATAGTTTCCCATAAAATCAAGTTAGATCAATAAGTTAAAATGAATATGTGAGGCGCGCCGTGGGCGAGCGGATAACAAATCGGAACGTGGAGAGCTTGGTCAAAAAAGCCCGGGCTGCACTCGCACTTTCGCGGAAGCGCGAAGTCATCATTTGGGATGAGGAGATTAAGGGCCTTGGGTTACGCGTCGGCCAAAGCAAATCGACATGGCTTTTGAAGAAGCGCCTGGGCAAGGGTGGCAGCGAAGCTAAGGTTATCTGGACGACGCTTGGGGATCTCAGCTTGCTCGGCCCGCAGGAGGCGAGAGGCAAGGCGCGGAGCACGATCGAAGACATTCGGAACGGGAACAATCCGAACGATAAGACACGTGCGACACGTCAAGCTGATATCGCAGCTTATCGGGACGGGAAGCTCGCAGATCTATGGGGTACGTGGCTGTCCATTTCTCGAGCGCGTGGGAAGTCTAAGCGGCTCAAGGGAACGGACTATTGGCACGGGGTCGAGCGACTAGGCCGTGTTGAGATTATCCCGGTTCTGGGCCCGAATACGCCGGTTCGCAACATTACGAAATCACAGATACGGAGACTGATCGAAAACAAGGAAGTGAGGTCACCTTCAGTTGCCCGCATGATGTTTGCAGCGTTGAGGCCCTTTCTCTTGTGGTGCGTCGAACGTGAGGCCATCACCGTCTCCCCAATGGCGGAGCTGTCTCAACCGAGAAAGGTGAAGTCGCGAGACAGGGTGCTGAACGATCAAGAGCTGGTAGCGGTGTGGTGTGCCGCCTGTTCGCTTCCTTATCCGTGGGGACCATTTTATCGCCTGTGTCTACTCACCGCGCAGCGACGGGATGAGGTAGCGACAATGGAGTGGCGCGATGTCGATCTCAAAAAGCGAGAATGGAAGATTCCTTCGAGCAAGACCAAGAACGGGCGAGAGCATCTCGTCCACTTATCGGGCTGGGCAATCGATATCCTGTACTCGCTAAAGCAGAAGGCGGGAGACAAGTTCGTTTTCACCACTTCGAAGAGGACCAATGCTGAGGGTGAACTTGAAGAGATTGCAATCAGCGGCTTTTCGAAAGCGCGCATAGCTCTTGATAAGAAACTTGAGAGCTTGAAGGGCGGCTCGGACGTTCAACGTTGGACGATACACGATCTCAGGCGAACCGCGGCTACAGGCATGGCCGCCTTGAAGGTGCCGCCTCACATTGTCGAGCGGGTACTCAATCACACCAGCGGCAAAGATGTTGGTGGCCTTGTCGGGATCTACCAGCATTTCGAATACGTCGAGGAGAGACGGCAAGCTCTTATCGATTGGGCTGGCTACATAAACGAATTGATACTTTCGGATATGCGCAGAGAACGAGAGCAATCGGATATTCTATCGTTCAATTCTCAAGAATGAAAAATTCGCAATTGGTGCGTATTTGCGCTTGACCGAAATTTGCATCGGGCATAAGGCTCGAATCAGGCTTAATTGAGCGAAATACCCTTGTGGATTCCCACGCGCTGAATTGAGTCTCCTGCTTCTAGGTAGGACGGCCTACCGTATAACCTGCCTTGTTCGTGGTTTCGCATCACGGATTCGGATCGTGGTTGCCGCATTGAGCGATAGGCGTTCGGCGCGAAGCTGAATGTGCTGTCCAAGTTCTGGTGTGCGGGGCAGGCGCACCCTAAACGACCTGTGGTTGGGTCGGGCCGTGGAATGTGATCCAGCAGCGTGCTGGCCAAGAGCGGCAAACGGAGCGGATTTCGCGCTCATGCAATTGTTCTTGTAGCTACATTTAAAATGGATTGCGATACAAGTCTTCGCGTAAAAGCCTTCGCGTCGGATACTGGCTTCGCAGAATACCATTGTAGCGTACGACTTCTGAAATACGATGGAATAACAGGACTCCGCATTACTCCAGTTCGGAGTGAATTCCGCATCCTTGGAAAGCGCAAGCACCGACAATTGCTGCGCAAAATTTCGAGTCGATTTCCAATTCCGGAAAACCTGGAAAGGGTAGTTTACTAATTTAGTTGACTTATACCTTTTTATAGTATAACATATACATATGGAAGGAACGGAGGAGATGAAAAATAGACCAATTGAACTTTTCACCGAGAATGACGAGACGCTGGCAGCTATCCCACTAGGCGGAAAAGCTGCGGGCAAATTCGCAATCCTCTTCAAAGAGGATCTGGACTCACTTGAGCAATATGGCGTTCGGCCAAACTGGTTCCTAAACAACGGCTATGTTGCGGTGAAGCTTGATGGGCAAGTGAAGTATGTCCATCGCTTGTTGGCTGCAATAAAGAACAGCGGGCGCTTACAATTCAGCTTTAGAGACGGCAACCCGCTCAATCTAAGACGTACTAATCTCGAAAGCACGTCGAAGGATTTCTATCGCGTTGGCAGCACCAAAGAAGGCGAGTTTTCTGAGAAAGATCCGCTTGCTAAGCGGAAACGGCTTAGGGGCACTACCGAAGAAATCATTGCTGATATTCGGCAACTTGTCGCTCAGCCAACTAGCAGGTCCGATCCCCGTGGAAGTGGCGGCATCCTCTCAGATGAGATTGTTCAACCTGATGCGACCCAGCCAGCCTGGGAGGAACATCGAAGTTTCTGGGATCAGATGAGAGATAGTCCAAGCTTGAATGCTCAACGAAGAGGTTTCGCTAAGGCTGAGGAAGCGATGAAGCCAACCGCTCCGATCTCTACTGAGGGCAAGAAACGCCGCAACCGAAAAATACGAGACCTTCTCGACCTGTTCGGGAGCAAAATATAACAACAGAAGAAAGGACAACGATTAGTAGATGAGTTTGAAAGAACCCCTCGAAGAAGGGGATTTAGAAGAAGTTGCCGCCGAAGGCAGCCCGTGCATCGCGGAGGAGATCGATACTCAAAGAAGCATCGCTCCTACTGAACTGGAAGACCAGTACGTCTGGCACAAAGCCATCAAATACAAAATTGTTGGTCAATTGAGCCCCGCGGTCTCCGCTGGAGAGGGCGCGCGTAAGCCCGCCACCTACGACTTCTTAGTGTCTGATGGAACGGCAGTTGTCTTGCTGAACTCGATTTGTGAGGGCTTAGGCATGAGTGGCCGAACCCCTTCTCAGTGGCGAAAGTGGCTAAGGCGATTGGCCGCCAATCCGCCTCCTGAAGCACCACTTCAGACCTTCAAAATTGAGAAGCGGAAACTGGCCAAATCAAGGGGGGCAAGGGAATTGGGCACACCCCGTAAAGCCACCAAGCTAGACCATTGATATTAAATAGTTATTTTGAGCGATTTTGAGGTAATCAACAAATCGCTCGGTTACAGAATTGGCTGTCCGGGAAGAGTCACCCGCTGGCCATGGTGCGGGCGGGTGTGTTCTGAGCGCTGACCAAAGCTCAGGCCGCCCAGCATCGTTACTAACAATAACAACAAGAGAGGATAAAACCTTTGCCGAAGAACAAATACAACTTGAACGATCCTAATCAGTTCAATCTGAAAATCCGCAACGTAAATGAGTTGAATGCTGCTGAACATAGGGCCTGGAATGAAGACGCTCGCAACGCGGCTAGGCGAATGCTCGATGGCGTTCGCTCAGCATCATCCGACTTTCAGGATCAAGCTCTGAAATGGGCGAACCAAATCCTAGTTGATGAGAAGCGAGCTAAGCAGCCCTACAATCCGAACCCCGATCAACCTCGGGATCAGGAGACTGGCCGCTACGTCGCTCAGGAAAACGCTCTGACGCGTGCGTTCGATAATCCATCGTCGGAAGGGACAAGCTTCTCTGATCTCGACAAGCCGTCGCTTGAAGACTTCTTGCTTGAGCAGGTGAAGGCATACCAGAGCAAATACGAGGGGCAGAGCTTTGAGCAAGCTCCCGTTCGCTCGTCAACGGTCCAGCCCGCACGTCCCAACTTGCACGAAACAGTGCTTCAGCCCGGTATGCGCTGGGTCGTGGGTCCCGATGGGATGACTCAGGTTCCCGCTCGCCAAGCGAAGACGCGGACTGAATACGCTCCCGGTCATGGTGCTCCTGGCGTGGTGATGGACAAGCCGGGTAAGGCTGCATTCGTCAATATCGATCACCTCACTAAGAGGGGTAATCGCTAATGAGCATCGTATTTAAAGACGGCGACAAGTTCACGTTCCATGTTCGCAACCTGCAAGGTGGGCTGACCTCCGACGCGTTCGAACGTGGATGCAACGCCACGATCTATTTCCCTGCGAACAAGCGAGAGTTTCAGATCACCAAAGACCCTAGCCACAGCTTCTATCGCTTGGTGTGGGACAAAGGGAAACTTCCTGATGAGCTATCGGGATGCTGGACCTCGGTTCCTGAGGTGGGGAAATCCATCGCTGCTTACTTCGAGCGCTTAGAGTTCGATAAGGCAAATCCCGACCAAGAAGTGAACGTGTCGCTTGGTGGCGTCAAAGGACGTGCGCGCAAGGGTTCGGTTGACGCTACGGGTTTGCCGAAAGGCAACTCCGATGAGTAAGCGATCGCATCGGATATCACGCCTACAGGACGGGAGCGTTGTTGCTTTCGTCCCTCTTGGCCCTAACGGAAAGCACGGCGAGTGCGCCATCGACCTCGAAGATTTAAGCGCACTCGTAGAACGGGGAGTTTCGATGAGCTGGACGCTCAACTTTGGCAGCCAAGGAGTTGGCTATGTTTACACCAAAGGAGCGAAGAACAATCGAAACATATCAATCGCTCGGCTGATCATGGATTGCAGGCCGGGAGAGAAGATTCGCTATCGGGATGGAAATTCTCTCAACCTGAGGCGAGAGAACCTCAAACTTGTATCGGGGTTTTCGTGCAAAAGTGATGAGCTGTTTGTCTGATGGCTACATCTCTTTTGCGAAAGGTGGTCCGGGGCACTGAGTTCTGGATCGTCAGGGATGGGTGCGGGGGTTACGTCATAAATGACAGCCCCTCACTCACTCCAATCATCACAAACCAAACTTACTCCAGTGTGCACGAAGCTTATGCTGCCGCGTATGACTGGATCATTAAAGGAGTAATTTATAGAAACAATGTCTGACGCTAACAAAAACAAGAGTGGCTATGAGAGTCACCTCGATGAATACGGTATAGAGTTCGATCTCACTGACATCGGCAACGCTGATCGGTTTCAAAAGAACTTTCCGACAGGCTTTAGCTACGTACAGGAGGAAGGACACTGGATTGTTTGGGACGGCCGGCACTGGACATCAAACGATGCTCTGAAGGCTATCCAAAAATGCGCAGAAGAATCTATGAAGCGCATTTATAACGAAGCCAGAGACTGCACCAATAAGCGAGGCCAGTTCGAGCTTACACGGCACGCTCAACGTTCGCAGAATAAGGCGAAGATTGATCCGATGCTGGGAATCCTAAAACACCGACTTAACGTCAGTGTCAGGGATTTCGATACGGACCCGGAGCTGATCAACTGTAGGAACGGTGTTCTCAATCTTCGAACCGGCGAGCTATCTCAACACAATGAGGAGCAACGGTTCACAAAGATGACGACAACCGATTACCGACCTCAGGCTACGTGTCCAAGATGGGAGAAGTTTCTCAATGAGATTTTTATCGGGGATGCTGACTTAATCCGCTACCTCAAAAGAGCGCTCGGCTACTCGCTTACCGGGTATACCAAAGAGCACAAGCTGTTCCTCATGTATGGATTGGGATCGAACGGTAAAACAACGCTGGTCGAGACGATCTTAGACATTCTCGGAGATTACGGAAGAACAGCCGAATTCAGCAGCTTTCTCGATAGCGACAAGTCCAATGCTCGGAGCTTAGAAGCTGTCGGGCTATTGAAGGGGATGCGATTCGCTACAGCCAGCGAGACTGGCAGCAGTAAGCGATGGAATGAAGCTTTGATCAAGAAGATCACAGGTGGTGACACACTGACTGGAACGAAGCTCCACAAGTCGACCTTTGAATTTAGGCCTTCTCACAAACTCTGGTTTCAAGCCAATCACTTGCCAGGAGCCAAAGATGCCTCGCACGGATTCTGGAGGCGAATAGTGGTCATACCGTTCAAGGCCAAGATTGAAGGCAAGGCCAAGATGCCCGGCCTGAAAGATCGCTTATTGCGAGAGGAGCGGGAAGGTATCTTTGCATGGTTGGCAGAGGGAGCGAGGGAGTACCTCAGCGAGGACACTTTAGGGGAACTGCCAAGGTCATGTGTGGAGGCCACCGAGTCTTACCGCACGGATATGGATGTGGTCAGCCGTTACATCAACGACAGGCTCGAGGAGACAATGCAGGAAAGCCTAGGGTGCTCGGAGGCCCACGATGATTACTTGCAATGGTGCGTCTCCCAAAAGGAGGAACCGGCCCCGCTCAAGTACTTCATAGATGCGTGCGTCGAGCGAGGGCTAATCAAGCATCGGAAGCCAAAAGGAGTGGTGTTTTTGAATAGGCGATTAAAGTCGCTCTCTTCAAATTTTGAGGGCAGGCAGATTCAGATCCCGTTCGAGAAGGACGTGCAAAGACAAAGGACGATCTACCCTCAAGTGGGGATCACCTCGGCGGAGGACATACTCGCGGGCCTGGATTGAAGGGATTAAAATGTAGATGATGTAGCAAAAAACCTTTTCTCTCTACGTGAGATCGACTTCAAGAAAGTTAGGGTTTTCAGCTACATCATCTACATCATTGGGTTTACGACCATGTTTGCGTCAGTCTGAGGGTTCATCTGGCTTCTTAGGTGCTAACTCAGGATCCGTTTTGCGCGTGGGCCATCTCTTGTCTGGTGTGTCGATTGACCACGCTGGCTTGGATAGTTGAACCCATGAGGGCACATCGGAATTAGCTGACGCTGCCAAGAGGTCAGATACTCTTGACCTCCTTCTCGCTTCTCGAGATTCACTTCTAATCTCGCGCTTCAGCTCCTCCACTTCCTTTAACAGGTTAGACATTAGCACGTCCCGCGGGTCTGCGCTTTTTGCCAACGCCATTGATCCGCGAGCTTGCGTGACTGGGTTGCTGACCTTGTATCCAGTAGCTAGGACCTTTGATGCCGCTTCTTTGATTTTCTTGCGAGCTGCTAAGTGGCTGTGATAATTCAATACATCAAAGAAGATGGTGCCTACTCCGTAAGTATCGAAAGGAAGCTTCGTACCTTCCGAACAGATGTGAATTACCGGCTTTTCGGACATGTGCCTTAATCCAACCTCATAAAAAACGTTGGGGTTGAGGAAGGACAGGTCCGCGACAGCTAGCTCGCAGGTCGTGATAGCTTCAATCATCTTGTCCGAGATCATCTCAGGACCCCCGAATTCATCCGCTCGCTGCACTTCTAATTCAGGAAGAGAGGGCCGGATAATTGATTCCAACACCATGTCGGCGTGCAATCGAAATGGCGAGCCGGGATCACCAATAGGTGAGATCACGAAACATCGTCTTGTTGCGGAGCTGGCATTCGTCACCAGTCATTCCTCCCCATCACGCAATCGATTAAGATTCTAATATCCGCACGCACTCATTATCACTCACCCGTGCCCGGAAGTTTAGTCACTTCCATCTTCACTGCGGTGTCTCCCGACAAGAAGCTTGCCAACTTATCGAGCACAGTGGTTTGAGCCTTCTCAATCGAACCGTGGCCTTTGGGATAATAAATCTTCTGAATGTCTGAGGGGCTAAACTTGTAATTGAGATATCGGCCTATCGAGGAGAGCAACGAGTTCATCAGGTCTATTCGTCGGAGTGCCCAAGCCTCCATGCTAAGGTCTTCTCTAGAAAGGTGATCGTAGTACTCCTGCCACTTATCCAGAATGTCCTTGTTGCCGTAGAAGTCGATAGGCACAGCGTTCACGGCTGCTACGTGATCGGGTGCTAAGTTAGTTGCTCGTGTAGCCATGAGAGTCCGAAAGACAGCGAGTTGGCGATCTTTCTTTATGCGGCGATCATCCATTACTCTCTGGACTGTTAGAGCGATCACCGGACTAGCCAATGTGCTGGCGGCTATCATCACGTCTGAAATAGTAATCGGCATAAAATAACTCCGCGACTTGTCTTCACAAACAGCGGGAGTCCTATTCTGATTCTCAGTCTGCTGAAATTTTGTAGCGTAATTTTTGAGGGGTCATTCTGGGCGAGGCGAGGCATAGGCATCCCCCGGTGCCCCCCATACGCTACCCCCCGTCTCTCTTTCCAGAATGGAGCATGATTGAAAGGGCGCGTGTCTCCCTTGCTTGCACGTATCCCAAGCCGAATTCGGCCTGTGTGCCTTAGCGAAGATCCCCGAGCGCAAGCGAGGGCTCGGGGCAGAGCGCTCCAAGTGTGCAACCATGGTAGGGAGATGGTAGGAAGTGGGAAGTTTAGGAGGCGTGCGGAACGAGCAATCCAAGTAAGCTACTGATTGTATTGGTACCGCCTCCCAGAGTTGAACCGGGGACCTCTAGATCCACAATCTAGCGCTCTAACCAACTGAGCTAAGGCGGCACAGGCCGAATTCGGCTTGGGATAATCTTAGAGCGGCCGGCCTTGCGCGTGCAAATTACCCAAGCGCCGGACCTCGAAAAATCCCGATTTGGAGCCCCGAGGGTGCTCGCGAGCGCTGGTTCCATCACAGCCCGGCGCAGGGGTCAAGCGTGACTTATGGCTCTTTGAGCGGTGCCGGCGGTTTTCCGGGTGGTCTGGCATCCGCAACATTACATTTTTCCGACAGTCGGAACTGAACTTCCTGTCTGACGTTGGAGGTGCTAGGGGAGACACGGACTGTTTTCGGGGGAAAACGGACTACCATGACACTCTGCCATTATAGCTCAGAAGAGCTCGATGAACTGCAGCGTCTGATCGACAGCATCATCGAGGAAGCTCAGCAAAAATCTCTCAACATTCCGGTCGATGATATCATCGAGAGAGTTTACGACCTCGCCGATCGCGGCGAGCGTGACCCCGGGAAGTTGCGCGAAGCCGGACTGGCCAACGCGGCCTAGCTCTGGACTGACCTCGTTTCCACTCCTGAGTGTGGGAACGCGTCCTTTTTTGGCGAACGCCTCCTCATTCGGATTTGGGGGGCCGCTGGCCGATTATCCCAGTGGAAAATCTCGCCTTTCTCGTTCTGGTTGGCCGCAAATCACGTAGATCTGCGTGAGGCCTTGCGAATAAGCCGTTGGAACGGGCGAGCTTTCACGATGGCGGTCGCCGCTAAATCAGCGCTGCCGGAAGACAACGGGACGACGCCGATCGCCGAATTGTCGGCGACTGAGCCTGCCATCGTCGTCGACCCTGACGCAGCGGAAATTCTCTCCGCCAACGCCCCTGGCGGAAAGGCTCTTGGCCTTTTCGCTTACGCGACATTTCCGATCGCGCTCGATCCGGGGATGCCTGCGGTCGTCAAGCTCAGGCAGATCTCCTCCAGTGGTCCGGGAAAGAGCGATGTCGAGACCCTGCTGTTTTGGAACAGCGGCCGGCTGAGGCGGGTAAAGGCAAGGGTGTCCCGGGCGTATGGTCAGAAATCCCGAGCGCTGCTGTTGATCATAGACTCTGTCGATGATGGTCAACCCACCGCTGCCGCTACGCCCCGTCTCAATGGGATGGCCGCGGCAAGCGCGCCCCACAAAGCGCATCCAGCGCACGACATTGCGGCAATGCCGGAGCCGGAGAAGCCCGCTCCCAGCCTTGACGCGGAGTATCTGGCGAAGCTCGCGCACGAACTGAAGACGCCTCTGACCGCCATTGCCGCCGCATCTGAAATCATGCGCGACGAGCGGCTGGGCCAGATGCACAACGCGCGCTACCTAAGCTACGCCGCCGATATCCACGAGAGCGCGGCACACGCTCTCGATCTCATTACCGCGCTGCTCGCCGACCGCGGGCGGCCGGCCGAGCCGGGATTGAAGCTCATCGCGCTCGATCTGCACGCCATCGTGGAGCGCACCGTGTCGAGTATGCAGGCGCTCGCGGAGTCATGCGGTTTGGAACTCTCCTGCGTTGGGGAAGCGTCCGCATCGCACGTCGTAGCCAACCCGACTGCCGTGCGTCAGGTACTGCTCAACCTCCTCACCAACGCCATCAAATTTACGCCGAAGGGAGGCTCGGTACGCGTATCGACCGGGCACGTCGCGGATGGTCGAGTATTGCTTTTGGTTCGAGACAACGGACCGGGCATGAAGGACGGCAGCTTGCCACGTGACCAAGCTCACCCAGACAATCTCGATAACTCTTGGATGCGCGGGCACGGCATCGGCTTGCCGCTCGTCGAAGCGCTCGTTCGTGACATGGGTGCGGAGATTCACATCGAGAGTTCGGCGAAGACGGGCACTGCAATTTCCATCCTCTTCAGCGACTTCACGCGCCGATTTAAGTGAGGCGCCGCGCGTCTCTGCCGTTCGCCGTAGCTACTTGAAAATTATAAAAATTCTAATGTGCGACGCGCGACCTACAAATGGTTGACCGGGTCCCTCAGGTCGCGTTAGCTCATTCCACGGCATCATCGCGGTGCCATGCGCCGCGCTCGCGGCGGAAACCGATACCGGGGCCTTGAACCTCGAATATTGGAGCGGACAATGGGTCTTTCTCTTCGCGCTAACATTAGCGCTCAGCGACATCTCTATTTCACGATTGGCATCGGCATGTGCGCCAGCGGCGAGGACATCGCGTTGGAGGTCTCGCACAATGGCTAATACCGGACCCGCGTCTTCCTCAGGCCAGCTCACGCGTTCCGCCAAGGTCGTGCCGTTGCCAGCGCGCGCGCCTGAGCGATTGGTTGCCGTTGGATTTCGCTGCTGGCTTGCCGGATTATCGACCGGCGACATCAAGTGCTGGGAAGACGCGTGGAACACGTTCTCGGGCATGCTCGGACCTGAGAATGCCAAGACGCTGCTTCTTGATCTTTCGAAGTTTGTGCGCGCGGTCAAAGCCAATGCGCAACGGGATATCGAGATCTCACCCGTCGGCTGCCGCAGTTTCTGCCGCGATGAATGCTTGGCGATCTCCATCATCGCTGCGTGTCAGCACGACGAGCGGCAGGCGCTAACGGCGTCGGCGGCGGCACTCATCGGGTCGGACGACATTGGCGACACTCTCAACGGCGCACAGGCGCTCGCGGCTGCGCTGCGGAAGACGAACCAGATGCTTTGCGCGGAGTCGATCTGCCCGGCCACGTGCGCGCTTCGGGCGTCGCGCCGACGGCTCATGTAAGCCAAGGCGGATTTAGGATCGCTCGAGCCAGGCGCCGATCCGATCGGCGGCCCTGGCTCGATCATCCGGGGCGAGATGCAACGCCGTCTTTGTTCGGCGCCAAAGAACGTCATCGGCGGTTTGTGCCCATTCTTCCGATTTCAGATACGACACCTCGCACGCGGTGAGATCAGCACCAAAGTTTTCGCCGAGATCGGATTGCGACCGCGCGCCCGCGATGATCGCGCTCGCACGAGAGCCATAGCGGCGTGCGATGCTACGTAGGAATGCCGGTGCGAACGTAGAGTGCGCACGTATGAAATCCTCAAGCCAGGTTTCGAACGAAAGGCCGCCGAGATCACCGCCAGGGAGTGGTGTTGCCGCCGTGGAACTCCGTTGCATGCGAGGAAAGAACGGTGAGAATTGAGCCAAGGCTGCTTCCGCTAGCTTGCGATAGGTGGTGATCTTGCCGCCGATGACGTGAAGGATCGGCGGATAATTGTCGGCGCGGAGTTCGAGCTGGTAGTCGCGGCTGACTTCGGTGGCGCTGCTGCTGCCGTCTTCGACGAGTGGGCGAACGCCCGCGAACCTCCAATCGATCGACTCTCGTGTTGGCGCGGAACGAAAGAAGCGGCTTACGGCCTCGATGAGGTAGTCTTCTTCTGCACGCGTGACGGCAACTTCTCCGGGATCGCCGGTTATGGGTTCTTCCGTCGTTCCAATCAGTGTGAAGGATTTTTCAAACGGCAGCGCGAAGACGACGCGGCCATCGCCGTTCTGGAATGTGTAAGCGTCATCGGCACCGCTGATCCGCGGCACGACGATGTGGCTGCCCTTGACGAGCCTGACCGAGATTGGCTTAGTCGCGTCAATCGGCGCGAGTTTCGCAACTTCGGCAACCCAAGGACCGGCCGCGTTGACAACGGCTCTGGCCGCGAACTTGCGTCCGGCGCCGAGTGTCGCGATCCAAAGATTGTTTTCGATCGCGAGTGACGTCACCGGCGTGCGTGTCAGAATGTGCGCACCAGATTCGCGCGCCGCTATCGCGTTTAGGATGACAAGGCGGGCGTCGTCGACCGCGCAATCCCAGTACGTGAAGCCGGACATAATTTCGGGCACCAGGGGAATGCCCGCCGGATCGTGGCGGAGATCGATCGCGTGCGATGCGCCAAGCGACTTTCGCGCGGCGAGATGATCATAAAGGAAGAGGCCTGCGCGCATCATCAGCGGCGAGCGCATTCCAGAAATTTGCGGCAGAATGAAATGCAGGGGATGGACAATATGAGGTGCTTTGGCCAGCAGCACCTCGCGCTCGGCGAGCGCTTCGCGTACGAGACGAAACTCGAAATGCTCCAGATATCGTAGCCCGCCATGGATGAGCTTGGAGCTGCACCACGAGGTTGCGCCGCCGAGATCTCCGGCCTCGGCGAGCAACACCGATAGTCCGCGCGCGGAGGCGTCCGCCGCAATACCAGCGCCGTTGATGCCGCCGCCGATTACAAGCAGATCGTAGATTTCATCCGCCATGACGGGAATGGCTCCGCAACGTTCGCCGTCATTTGAGTCTAGGCGACTCGCGGCGCAGTGCGAAGGATCACGTTTGTGCGGACGCGGGCGACTTGCGAGAGCGAAACAGCAAACTGAAGATCAAACCGGCGATGAAGCCGGCCGGTACGGAGATCAGCGTGATTGCCGCCGGTTTCAGGCCGCCCCAATTGGCGATCGCCGTGACGTTGCTGATAAGGGCGGCTCGAGCCGCGGCCTGAGCCTCCGGGGTTGTCGCCGACGCGAGCGCCGCTTGCAGATCGGCTAAGTGCTTGGCGGCTTGAGGCGGTGCGTCAGAAAAACTTCCGGAGAGTGTGAAGAGTTCGATGGGCCAAAAGTGAACGCCCAAAAGGTAAGCACCGGTGATGATCGTGCCGACGCTCATTGCGGCAATGGCCCCGGCCCTATTCATGTGCCGCCAGTGGAGGCCCAGCACAAGCGCAGGGAAGAGGCCTGCAGCAAGGATCGCGAAGCCTTCAGCGGCCAGCAGCGCCGTTCCGATGATTGAGAAGATCGCGACGAGTGCGCCTCCCACGATGAGCAGACCTCCGGCGGTTGCCGCGCGGAAGTCGAATTTCGGCGCCTGTTCGCTACGGCCATGGCGCACTTCGCCGTCAGCGACGGTGATGGCCGAAACCAGAGCGTTGCCAGCGAGGATGGTTGCGAGCACCGCGCCAAGCAGAATGGGATATTCAAGCCAGGGATCCAGCCCAGAGATCTTTGGTGCGGCGACAACAAAGCCATCGGTCGTGAACGCGAGGTCCTGAAGGCGGAGGAAGCCGCGCTGGCCAGACGCTTTTTGACAGGCGCCCGCGAGATCGGCGGTCACGTCGGAATTCTTATCGCAAACCTTTACCCAACCCAGAGCACTCGCTTCTGCAAACGATTGCGGGATCGCCGCGATCTCGATGCCTTTCGACATGGTCTGTTCGAAGCCGACGCGGCTGTAGACGGCCAGCGGCGGCAAACTGGCAATCACGAGCGCGATGGCGACAAGTGCGATCGTCGAGCGCTTGACCGCGGCGCCCGGCGCGACCGCCGATTGAGAAATATGACGACCGAGAAGGTGGGGAGCAGCGACGATGCCAAGCGCCACCGCCAGAAGGAGGCCGGCAAAATTCTTCATCGATAGCTGTAGGAAGGGCGATGCCATCGGGGTCAATGATTTGACGTCAGACAGGCGATTGACGATCAGCATTTGATTGAGATTTGCTTGGCTCTGCACGGCCGATCCCAGCGAGAGATGGGGCATGACCGAACCGGTGGCGTAGAGCGAGAAGCCGACCAGTGTCACGAGCAGACCACCGCAAATGGCAACGAACCCCAGTCCGTGTATTTTCTTCGCGCTTACGACCGTGCTGACGAGCCAGGCAGCCGTGATCGCGAGCGTGAGAGAAAGAACCGTCTGCGGGAACCCGAGGTTTGTCAGACTCTGAAGCGCTATCGATCCGGCGCGGATATCTGCGGCTAGCAGAAGCGTCGTTGCGGCGAAGGCAATGAGAAAGGCGAGCCGCCGGGCGAGGTCTCCACCGTAGCGGATTGCAAAGAAGCCGCTCACCGATTGGACGGGGTAGAGAACGAAACGTGGGGCGACAAGGATGGCGAGCAGCGCAACGCCGGCCACCATTCCAAGCGGCAAGGCGAGGCCGTCGTAGCCCATCGCCGCGATGTAGCCTGTGAAGCCGAGAATGACGACCGCGCCGACGGTTTCGCCGGCGAAGCCCAAAGCTGGGCCGATGCCTTCGTTGGAGGATGTGCCGCCTGCCCGCCAAGCGTAGAAGGCGACCAACGCGACAAGCCCGACGATGGCGCCCTGTGCCGCGATCCAAAAGCCCAGTCGAATGCCGCCAACCTGAAAGAAATTGAGCGTCAAAGCCGACAGCGGAAGCGCCACGACCAGGATCAGCCAGATCAGCAGGCTCCCCAGCAGCAGGCGGCCGGACGGCCGGCTGGCGCCTGCGATATCCCCCAGACCCATTCGCAAACTCTTCGTGCTCCCCGTTTTGACTGAACGCGCGCTAATGGCGTCAGAAACGCGTTCCGATCAAGGCAGAGAGCATTACGGTTGACTCGGGCGCCTCACCGTCTGGGAGGCTGCCTGACGGCCAGCGAGGCGGTCAAAATGGAATGGGGTGGCTCGCTGAGCGCGCCACCCCAATGGTTTCGTCCCTAGACTTGGACCTTTATTCGTTTTTTGCCTTGCGACCGGTCCCGAACCTCGCAAGTGGCGGCACCATGTACCATTGCGACTTCTGCGTCAAGTCACCGCGCGACATAAATAATTTCCATTTTCGGAATGCCTAATCGGTGATCAATTTACCCAGATGCCTTGGGATGAGGCCGCCACCTAATCGGTCTTTTGGATCGAATTTTGGCCAGCAAAAGAGGTGGGAGGGTTTGGTCCCGCAAGGAGCCTGGGATTGCCTGTGCATCTTTTCGTACGCGCCTCCGAGATGTCGGGCTTAACTCACGCGGACGAGGCTTGTGATAAAATGCTGGCTTGGTTCGACTGCACAGCGGACGGAAGGTCGTGGCAAGCGCAAAACGCATTCTTCTGATCATCGGAGGCGGCATTGCCGCCTACAAATGTCTTGAGCTGATCCGTCGCCTCAGGGAGCGCGGACACAGCGTGCGCGCCATCATGACGAAGGCCGCACACCAGTTCGTGACGCCACTTTCCGTTGGCGCGCTGACGAACGAGCGCGTGCTCACGGACCTTTTCGATCTCGATGACGAACGCGAGATCGGCCACATCCGGCTTGCGCGCGATAACGACATCATCATTGTTGCACCGGCGACGGCAGACCTTCTTGCCAGAATGGCAGGTGGTCATGCCGACGATCTCGCGACGGCGGTTTTGCTCGCCACGAAAAATCCAGTGCTCGTTGCACCGGCGATGAACCCGGCGATGTGGCTCAATGCGGCGACGCGCCGAAACGTGACGCAATTGCAAAAAGACGGGATTGAGTTCGTAGGGCCAGCGGCTGGCGAAATGGCGGAGAGAGGCGAGGCAGGTCCGGGTCGCTTGGTCGAGGTTCCGCAATTAATTGCGGCCATCGAAACCGTGCTCGACGAAGGCAAAGAGAAGGGCGGCCTTCTTGCCGGCCGTCATGTGATCGTGACCAGCGGGCCGACGCACGAACCCATCGATCCTATCCGCTACCTCGCCAATCGCTCGTCGGGCAAACAGGGTTTCGAACTTGCCGTTGCCGCGCGTGATCTCGGCGCGCGCGTGACGCTCATTTCCGGCCCTGTTTCCCTGCCCGAGCCGCACGGCGTCGACATCGTGAGAATCAAGACGGCGGCGGAAATGCTCGAGGCGGTGCGCGCTTCGCTTCCTGCGGACATTGCGGTGTTTGCGGCGGCGGTCGCGGATTGGCGCGTCGCTTCGCCGGAATTGGAAAAGATAAAGAAGACCGAAGGGAAGGCCGCCCCTGCCCTCGCTCTTATTGAAAATACCGATATTCTCAAGTCGATTGCCCAGCCCGGACCGGCGCGGCCAAGTCTCGTCATCGGTTTTGCCGCTGAAACGCAGGACGTCCTGGCGCATGCGAAAAAGAAGCTCAAGTCGAAGCGAGCCGACTGGATCATCGCCAACGATGTCTCGCCCTCATCAGGGGTCATGGGAGGTGAGAACAATACCGTCCATGTCATCTCGGCTGCCGGTGTGGAGAGCTGGCCGGAAATGAGCAAGGCGAAGGTCGCGCGCAAGATCATGGAGCGCGCTGCAACAGAGCTTCATGCCAAAAGGACAGCGGCAGAATGAAGATGAAGGTGATGCGCCTGCCGCATGCGGAGGGGCTACCGCTTCCCGCGTATCAAACCGACGCTGCTGCGGGTTTTGATCTTGTGGCTGCAATCGCAGCCGAAACGAGCGTTACGATCTTACCGGGTGCGCGCGCCCTCATACCGACGGGATATATTTTTGAAATTCCCAAGAAGATGGAAGCGCAAGTCCGGCCGCGTTCGGGCCTCGCGATCAAGCACGGCGTCACCGTTCTCAACAGTCCGGGGACGATCGATGCAGATTATCGCGGCGAAGTCTCGGTGATCCTGATTAATCACGGCAACGAGCCGTTCGTCATCGCGAGAGGCGAACGCATCGCTCAAATGATCGTGGCCCCAGTCACCCGGGTTAAATTGCGTGAGACGAAGAAGATCGCTCCAACGAAGCGGGGCAAGGGCGGTTTCGGCTCGACGGGCATTGGGGAGACGCCTTCCCAAGCCTCCACCGAGGCGGGGAAATCCGTTGCGAGCGTTTCGCGGAAGACGAAAACAAAATCCCCGGCGAAGAAGCGCTGAATGGTCCTTTAAGCACAAAAAATGCAATGCTTATGGGCCTCTATGCGCCCCTCTCGCCCCTTGAGGACGCCCCTCGAACCTGCGAGAAACAACCCCATCTTTAGTCGGCGCATACAAGCGCCAACGCAACCCCGAGACAGGCCATGACAGAGACGCTTGAGATCAAGACCCTCGAAGCAACGAAGAGCTGGGGGCGCGGTCGTGTCTACGACAGCATCACCGAAACCATCGGTCATACGCCGCTTGTACGCCTGTCGAAGATCAAGGAAGCCGCCAAGCTCAAGGCGGACATCCTGCTCAAGCTGGAATTCTTCAATCCGTTGTCTTCCGTCAAAGATCGCATCGGCGTGGCGATGATCGACGTGCTCGAAGCAGAAGGCCGGATCAAGCCGGGCAAGACGGTTCTGATTGAGCCGACGTCGGGAAATACCGGCATTGGTCTGGCGTTCGTCGCAGCGGCTCGCGGATACCGTCTCATTCTCGTGATGCCGGAGACTATGTCGATCGAGCGCCGAAAAATCCTGTCGCATCTCGGCGCTGAATTGGAATTGACGCCAGGTCCGGGCGGAATGCCGGCGGCGGTCGCGCGCGCGGAAGAGATCGCAAAAACGCTGCCGGACGCAGTCATTCCCGGGCAGTTCGACAATCCGGCGAACCCGCTGGTGCACGAAAAGACGACCGCGGAAGAGATTTACAACGATACCAAGGGCAAAGTGGACGCACTCGTCATCGGTGTGGGCACAGGTGGCACGCTGACCGGTGTCGGCAGGGCTCTGAAGAAGCGCATTCCTGGCCTCAAGATTTTTGCCGTCGAACCTACAACGAGCGCAATCCTGTCAGGGCAGCCGCGCGGCCCGCATAAGATTCAGGGCATCGGCGCCGGGTTCATTCCCAGCATCCTCGATAAGGGTCTCATCGATGAGGTCGTGACCGTGTCGAGCGATACTGCGTTCGAAGTTTCGCGAACCGTTGCAAAGGTCGAAGGTATTCCGGGCGGCATTTCCACCGGCGCCAACGTCGCTGCGGCTATTACGGTTGCGGAAAGGCCCGAGTTTGCAGGCAAGACGATCGTGACGTTTGCCCCGTCATCCGCCGAGCGTTACTATAGCAGCGAACTCTTCGTCGAACCGCAGCCACGCAGCTAACTATCTTCGAGGACTAGATGGCGTCACTCACGGCGGAAGAGGTGCAGCGGTACAAGCGCCATCTCGTCTTGCGTGACGTCGGCGCGCCGGGCCAGCAAAAGCTGAAGGCCGCGCGCGTATTGGTCATCGGCGCCGGCGGGCTTGGCTCGCCGGTCATCACGTATCTGGCGGCGGCAGGTGTCGGCACGATAGGCGTCGTCGATGATGACCGGGTCTCGATCGACAATTTACAGCGTCAGATCCTGCATCGGACCGAAGATGCTGACCGGCTTAAAGCCGAAAGCGCCCAGGACGGCGTTCGTCGCATCAATCCTTTGGTCGAAGTCGAAGTCCATGCGGAGCGCATCAATGCGTCGAACGCGCTCGCGCTCATTTCGCGTTACGACGTTGTTGCTGACGGCTCAGACAATTTCGCGACCCGATATCTCGTCGCCGATGCTTGTTACTTCGCGAAGCGACCTCTGGTTTATGCAACGCTTGGCTCTTTCGACGGGTACATTTCAACGTTCAAGCCGCACGAACGAGACCCGGAAGGAAATCCGTATCCCACGCTTCGATGTATTTTCCCTGAGCCACCGCCAGCTGGACTTGTCGCCAACTGCGAAGAAGTCGGCGTTCTCGGACCGGTCGCCGGCGTCGTCGGAACGCTGCAGGCAACCGAGGTGATCAAGGAAATCTTGGGCCTGGGCGAGAGCCTGGCGGGACGGCTTCTGATCTACGATGCACTGGCGGCGCGTTTTGAAAACGTGAGCATTTCGTGGGACCCGGACAATCCGCTTTCGGGACGCAAACCGACCATCCTCGACCTTTCGGCACATGGTTCCATCGCCGGTCCCGCTTGCGCGGCTGAATAACCTGTCACACGGGTGACCCAAAAACCGGCGCCCTTGCGCCATATGCGAATACGTCAATCGCAAGGTCGCCGGGAATGCCGACAATTCTACAAAATATCTTCTTCCTGATAACTGAGTTGCTGCGTGTGCCGGTCGACCTCGCGACGGGTATCACACGGCGTAGCTATCAAATTTCGCGTGCGGTCGATGCGCCCAAGTCGGTCATTTGGGCGGTCGTTTCGGCGAACAAGATCAAGCTCGAAGGGCCGCCGCCGATGGAACTCGACACGGATCCGGATCCGGAGCGGCCGGGTGTTTTCACCGGCACCTGCATCTACGGTGGCCGGCACCTCCGATTTGCCTACCAGGTGATTGCGGAAACGCCGGGCGAGGCATTGACGCTCCGGCTCCTGCCTGAAGAATGCGATCCGATCTATCATTTCGGTAGCGAATACATCGGCGCGGTTGCGGTTTCTGGGGACGATCAGAGATCGATCATCACCGAGAGCTGCGAGCTCACCCACACCAAATTTTCAACGCGTCTCCTGATGCCGCTCACCTTGCTGCGCAGCCTCTATAGCCTCAAGCGTACGGCGGAAACACGGGCGGGGCGGGGTCGCGACTGGAGCGATCAGGTCCGCAACGCCTTTCTGACAGGAGCGCTGACGTTCGCGAGTTTTGCGGCGATCTTCGACGTCTCGATCGCGGTCATGCTGCTCATCGTCGTGCTGCTGCACGAACTTGGACATGTGATCGCCATGCGCTTGGTAGGCATTCCTGTGCGAGGGATCTACTTCATCCCGTTCTTCGGAGGCGTGGCCGTCGGCCAGAATTTCGGCAGCAGCGAAGCTGTGCGTGGCTTCGTGGCGCTGATGGGGCCAGCAGCCAGCATGCTCACGACGGCCCTGTTCGTCTGGCTATCGGTACAGCAGCAGGATCAGTTCATGTCGGATCTCGCGCTGATGAGCGCGGCGGTGAACGGCCTCAATCTGCTTCCGATCCTGCCGCTCGATGGTGGACGCGTTCTGCAGGCTTTGACCGCGCGTTTGCCCGTCCGCCTGACGCGCGCCATTCATGGAGCCATGCTGCTCTTTGGACTGGTCCTCGCGGCTGTGTTTCGTGATGTCCTTTTGATGATCATCATCCTCGCGATCGCTCCGGGCGTTCTGTTCGCGAAGGTGAACGCCCAGCAGATGCCGACGCCGCTGACAGGGAGCCAAACATTTTGGCTTGCGAGCGGTTATGTCGCGACGTTCGTCTTCTATCTCGCGATCGTCATTCAACTCTGGAACGAGGCATTCGCAGCAGGCGCTGTCTGATCCTGCCGCGGATATATCTCCTAGAGCATCGCGGGGTGAACGCGATCGGGCGGGGCGTGGCCGTCGGCGAAGGCCTTGATGTTGATGATGACCTTTTCACCCATGTCCACGCGACCTTCGATGGTGGCGGAACTCATGTGAGGCAAGGCGACGACGCGTTCGGAGGCAAGGAGCCGCGGATTCACTGCGGGTTCGTGTTCGAAGACGTCGAGCCCGGCGCCGGCGATGGAGCCTGACTCGAGAAGTCGAACCAACTCGTTCTCGTCGACGACTTCGCCACGGGCGGTGTTCACCAGGTAAGCTGACGGTTTCAAAAGCTTCAGCCGACGCGCGGACAGCAAGTGGAACGTTGCCGGCGTGTGGGGGCAATTGACCGAAACGATATCCATGCGCGTCAGCATCTGATCGAGGCTTTCCCAGAAGGTGGCCTCGAGTTCTTCTTCGACCTCTTCGAGGACGCGGCGGCGGTTGTGATAATGGATCTGCAAGCCGAATGCTTTTGCGCGCCGCGCGACCGCTTGGCCGATGCGACCCATGCCCACGATTCCCAACCGCTTACCGTAGATGCGGTGACCCAGCATCCAAGTCGGCGACCAGCCGGACCATTTGTTTTCGGGGTCGCGCATGTAGGCAGCACCCTCTGCGAGGCGCCGCGGCACCGCGAGGATCAGCGCCATCGTCATGTCGGCGGTGTCTTCGGTGAGAACGCCGGGTGTATTCGTCACCAGGATGCCTCGGTTGCGGGCGGTGTCGAGATCGACGTTGTCGACTCCGGTGCCGAAGTTCGCAATGAGGCGCAGGTTGGGGCCCGCCTGAGTCAATACAGCGCGGTCGATGCGATCGGTGACGGTCGGAACCAGGACGTCGGCGATCTTAATGGCCTCGACGAGCTGTGCCTGGCTCATCGGTTTGTCATCGACGTTAAGGCGCGTATCGAAAAGCTCGCACATCCGCGTCTCGACGACGTCGGGAAGTTTGCGGGTGACAACGACAATGGGTTTCTTCTGGGACGTCGGCATTCGCTTCCCGTTGCTTGAAATACGCGGCGCGCGTGGCTCTTGAATTCGGCCGCTTGAGAAAGTGCGGCCCCGTGTCTATCAGATGGCCTTTGCTAAGACAAAGTCCTGAAATGAAATAGCTGTCGCCCGAACCTTGGGCGACATTTTGCGGGCGTTGCCTGCCGGGCGGGGGTTACCAGCATTCCAAGATGGCTGATTTGAGCGCCACCAGCATTGAACGCGGCCTGTTTGGACGGGTTTCAATTCGCCTTGCCGCATCTTGTTTTCTAGCCGCCGTACTCGGGTTGACAATCATCGAGCCGGGGATGGCCGATGACGCGCCAGCGGTAACCGGCAGCGGCTTACCCGTGCCACGCTTCGTCAGCTTGAAATCCGACCGGGTGAACCTCAGGAATGGCCCTGGCACGGATTATCCGACCGGCTGGGTCTATCGGCGGGCCGGGCTGCCGGTAGAGGTCATCAAGGAATTCGAGACGTGGCGGCAAGTTCGCGACGCCGAGGGCGCCACGGGCTGGGTCCTGCAATCGCTGCTGTCAGGGCGCCGGACGGGGCTCGTATTGCCCTGGGAGCGGAAGTCAGGTTCTCCGCCGCCCCTCGTTCCGATCATGGCCGGCGATAGCGAACGCTCGGGCGTCGTGGCGAAGGTGGAAGCTGGCGTCATCGCCGATCTGCATTCATGCGACGGACGCTGGTGTCGCGTGACGGTCGATCAGTACAGCGGTTTCGTCGAGCAGAAGAAGCTCTGGGGTGTGTACGAGGGTGAGACGTTCAAGTAGCGCGAAGTGAGGGCGCCGCGTCAGATCTTCGCAAGTCGAACGACGACGTCCACGTGCGTGATCTTCATGCCTGCGGGCGGCTCCGGCAAACCCTCGACTGAGATGCAATCGCTCGGGATGTCCATCAGCACGCCGTTCGGCTCGAGCAGGAAGTGATTGTGGTTGGACGTGTTGGTGTCGAAGTAGGCCTTCGAGCCTTCGATCGCCAATTCGCGCACCAAGCCTGCCCGTTTGAACTGGTGCAGCGTGTTGTAAACTGTTGCAAGCGAGACATGCTCTCCGCAGCCGGCAACTTCGGCGTGAAGCTGCTCCGCGGTGACGTGGCGGTCGCCGCCCTCAAACAGCAAGCGGCCAAGCGTCATGCGTTGACGCGTCGGGCGCAGACCAGCTTTCCGCAAAAGGTCGGAAGTGCTCGTCGTGGCTTCTGAACCGGTAGCTAGCGGAGATTTCTCGGACATTTCCGTTTGCAGAACAGTGTTGGGATCCCCACGTTGGGCGGACGATATCTGGTCCGATTCAACGCGCGCTCGATTGAAGTATAGTCACTTGCACGAAAACCCGCAACTTAGGGCAAAATCGGACTTTGACGGCGCGAAATGGCCTGTTACACGCACGGGTTTGCCACGCTAGGCGCGGGCTTAGCCGTGTGTTAGGACCCGCGGAACTTGGACGGCCGGAGCCAATCGTGCACGAACACCACACTATCGGCCATGAGACGAGGGGATACATGGCGGAACGCCGTTCTAGCTACGAATTCGATGATCTGCTGGCCTGCGGCCGCGGCGAATTGTTCGGTCCGGGGAATGCGCAATTACCTCTGCCGCCAATGTTGATGGTGGACCGCATCTCGTCCATCTCGGATACCGGCGGCGCGCACGGCAAGGGTCAGATCGTGGCCGAGCTTAAGGTCGCGGGGAATGAGCGCCTCGATTGGGTGTTTGCCTGCCATTTCAAAGGCGACCCGGTCATGCCCGGATGCCTCGGGCTTGATGCGCTGTGGCAGTTGACCGGCTTTTTTCTGGGCTGGCTCGGACTTACGGGCCAGGGGCGCGCTTCGGGCGTCGGCGAAGTCAAGTTCACGCGCGAAGTGACGCCGGATGTCAGGCATCTCGAATACGTCATAGATATCAAGCGAGTGATCGCTCGCAAACTCAAGCTCGCCGAGGCGGACGGAACTCTGAAAGCCGACGGCGAAGTGATATACACAGCCAAGGACTTAAGGGTCCTACTCAAGTCGAGCGAAGGCACTTAAGCCTTTTTTCTTCGAAAAGGCCCGGCTTGTCAGGCGAGCGGCGGCAGGAACCGCAGGAGTGAAGGAGCGCATGCGGCGCGTAGTTGTGACTGGAATGGGTGTGGTGTCCTCGATCGGGAACAGCACCCAGGAAGTTCTGGCTTCATTAAGGGAAGCAAAGTCCGGCATTTCTCGCGCCGAGAAATACGCCGAGCTTGGATTCAAGTGCCAAGTTCATGGCGCACCTCAGCTCGAATGGGAGAGCATGGTGCCGCGCAAGCCCAAGCGCTTCATGGGCGCAGGTGTCGGCTGGAACTGGATCGCGATGGACCAGGCGATCCGCGATGCAGGGCTTGAACCCTCGGACGTGGTCAATGAGCGCACCGGCATCATCGTCGGCTCTGGAGGCCCCTCGACGCGCGCCATCGTCGATGCGGCGGAAACGACGATCCGATCGGGGAGCCCCAAGAAAGTCGGGCCCTTCGAAGTACCAAAGGCCATGTGCTCAGGTCCATCCGCGGCGCTCGCCACAGCTTTCCAAATCAAGGGCGTTAACTATTCCATCGCGTCGGCATGCGCGACGAGTTCCCACTGCATCGGCAATGCCGCCGAAATGATCCAGTGGGGCAAGCAGGACGTCATGTTCGCGGGCGGTTGCGAAGAGCTCGACTGGACGCTTTCCGACCTATTCGACGCCATGGGCGCGATGTCGACGCACTTCAACGAAACTCCGGAACGGGCGAGCCGGCCCTTCGACAAGAGCCGCGATGGGTTTGTCATCGCGGGCGGCGCGGGCGTCGTCGTGCTGGAAGAACTCGAACGCGCGAAGGCACGAGGCGCGAAGATCTATGGCGAACTGACCGGTTACGCTGCGACGTCCGACGGCTTTGATATGGTCGCTCCCTCGGGCGAAGGCGCCGAGCGTTGCATGCGGCTGGCGCTCAAGGGCTTCAACGGAAAGGGATTGCCGCCGGTCGATTATATCAATCCGCACGGTACCGGGACGCCCGTCGGCGACGTCAAGGAAATCGAAGCCATCCGTTCGGTCTTCGGGAGCAAAATCCCCGCGATTTCCGCCACAAAATCGTTAACGGGGCACTCGCTGGGCGCTATTGGCGTTCAGGAGGCGATCTTCTCGCTTCTCATGATGAACAACGGCTTTATTGCCGAAAGCGCCAACATCGAGGAGCTTGACCCTGCATTCGCCGATGTGCCAATCGCTCGCAGTCGCATCGACAACGCTAAGCTTAACTGTGTGATGTCGAACAGCTTCGGATTCGGCGGCACCAATGCCACTCTCATATTCTGCCGGCATGATGCCTGATTAACTGAAGCTTTCCTGGTCGCCGCTAGGACTGCGCAGCGGCGAACGGTTGAGAGTGATGAGAGTATACAAGCGCGGTGCAGGTTGGTTTGATGTACGCGGGCGTACCTTTGGTGACAAAACGAGGCTTCCTATGACCGACTTCGATATCGCTAAGCCTGGTCCGATCATGGCTGGCAAGCGGGGCCTTGTGATGGGCGTTGCGAACGATCGTTCGATCGCGTGGGGCATCTCGCGTGTTCTTCACGGCCAGGGCGCTGAACTGGCGTTCACCTATCAGGGCGGCGCGTTCGGCCGCCGTGCCGTTCCCTTGGCGGAATCGATCGGCTCGAAAATCATCGAAGAATGCAACGTGCTTGATCTCGCAAGTGTGGACCGCGTTTTCGAGCGCATCAAATCGGAATGGGGTGGGCTCGATTTCGTTGTGCACGCTCTCGCCTACTCGGATCCCAAGGAGCTGGCTGGCCGCTACGCCGACACGACGCGCGAAAACTTCATCAACTCGATGGTGATCTCGTGCTTCTCGTTTACGGAAATCGCGAAGCGGGCCTCGGCACTGATGCCGAACGGTGGATCGCTCATCACGCTGTCTTATGGTGGCGCGACGCGCTGGGTGCCGTCTTACAACGTCATGGGCGTGGCGAAGGCTGCGCTCGAGGCGTCGGTTCGGTACCTCGCTGCAGACCTTGGTCCTCAGGGTGTCCGCATCAACGCGCTCTCTGCTGGTCCCATGCGCACGCTGTCGGGGGCGGGTGTGTCGGATGCGCGAGTCATCTTTAACTTCCAGCGCGATCACTCGCCGCTGCAGCGCACGCCAACGCTCGATGAAGTCGCGGGCTCGGCGCTTTATCTGCTTTCGCCGTTGTCGGGCGCTGTTACTGGCGAAGTCCACTTCGTCGACTGCGGTTATAATACCGTGTCGATGCCCTCGCTCCAGAGCCTCAAGGAGCAGGACACCGAAGGTAAGCCGAAGGCGCCGAGCGCGTCTCCGTCGGCTGCTGCGGAGTGACACGGCTTAGGCGTTGACGATCTCAATTCGAAGCCGCAAACACTCCGGCCATGATCGGAGTGTTTGATTCAGGGCTGGGCGGACTGACGGTACTTCGCGCACTCGTCGCGCGTTTCCAGACCGTCGACTTCGTTTATATCGCCGATCACGCGCACGTCCCTTACGGTAATAAGCCGTCCGAAGAGGTGATCGACTACACGCGAGATTGCGTGGAGGAACTTTTCTCACGCGGAGCGAAGCTTGCGCTTCTGGGCTGCAACACCGCGACTGCGGTGGCGCTGCGGAGGCTTCAGCAGGATTGGCTTCCGCAGAGCAGATGGGCAGGCGCACACAATGTGCTCGGCATCGTCGCTCCGACGGTCGAGGGCGCGACTCAGACACCTTGGGCGGTGACGTCACCGCAATATCCTCAAAAGTACAATACCGACACGATAGCGGTCTTCGGCACGACACGGACCATCGCGTCGGGCGTCTATCCTGAAGAAATCCGCAAGCGCTGCCCCAAGGTCACGGTCGTGCAGCAGATCTGTTCCGAACTTGCGGGCGCGATCGAGAACAAGCGGCCTGAAGGTGAGCTCGACGTGCTCGTTCGAGAGGGCGTCGAGTCGATGCTAGCAAACACCGGCAACATGCCGCCGCACCGCGCTATTCTCGGATGCACGCACTTTCCGCTGGTCGAACATCTGTTCCGGAAATATTTGCCGCCATTCACGCGGATACTTTCCCAGCCCGAAGTGGTCGCAGACAGCTTCGAAGATTATCTCGCGCGGCGAGCGAACTATCTGAACGCTGGTGAGCACGGCAAGCTCACGTTGCTGACAACAGGCGATCACCGCGATGTCAGCGAAAAAGCGCGTGTTTTCTGGCCGGACGTGCCGTCGTTCGAGAGTGCCTGAAGCGTAGCTGCAACGCTGCAAGGCTTTCGTTTGGATTTTCGCATCCTTCCATTGTCTCAGAAGAGAGGTCGCTGCTAGCGTCAATCGCGATACGTGCCGGCGGGCAAAGGGGAGAAAACCAGATGATCAAGAAACTGACATTTGCGGCGGCGACATTGGCAGCGGGGATGCTGCTGGCCGGGTCGGCTGGCATGGCGACCACGGCGGGATCGCTCGGCGCGCTCAAGGACGTCGGCGCTGCGCAGTCGAGCGTTGAAAAGACACATGGATGGCATCGGACATGCCGTCGTGGCCTCAATGGCTATCATCGGCACGTTCCGGGCGTTGGCCGCGTTCAATGCACCGCGCGCAAGTGCTGGACAAACAGCTGGGGCATTCGCCGCTGCCGCTGGTTCTGATTCTCATTCATGGCGTGACCGGGTACCTCGGTCACGCATGTGAATGCGGGCAAAAAAGCCGCCGGACTGCGGGTTCCGGCGGCTTTTTCGTTTTTGAATGTTAGGACGGATCAGCCTCGTTCGCGACGCGGCCCGCGATCGCGCCCGCGGTCGCCGCCACGTCCGCCTTCACGCCGCGGCGGACGGCTCTCGAAAACTTCTTCCGGCTCGCCTTCAGCGCGCGGAATTTCCTGACCGGTCGTCTGATCGACAATCTTCATCGACAGGCGGGTCTTGCCGCGATCGTCGAAGCCCAGAAGCTTGACGTAGACTTCCTGGCCTTCCTTCACGACTTCGCCAACGGTTTCAGGCCGGCCTTGCGACAGTTGCGAGATATGAACCAAGCCGTCCTTGGAGCCGAAGAAGTTCACGAAGGCGCCGAACTCCATGATCTTGACGACCTTGCCTTTGTAGATATGGCCGATCTCGGGTTCCGAGGTTATCCCGCGGATGCGCCCCAGAGCCTTCTCGATCGACTCGCGGTTGGCCGAGGCGATCTTCACGGTGCCGTCGTCCTCGATGTCGATCTTGGCGCCGGATTCGGCGACGATCTCGCGAATGACGGAGCCGCCCGAACCGATCACCTCGCGGATCTTGTCGACCGGGATCTTGATCGTTTCGATGCGCGGGGCAAACTCGCCGAGCTCGCTGCGAGCGCCGGTGAGGGCCTTCGACATTTCGCCGAGAATGTGAATACGGCCTTCGTGCGCCTGCTCGAGAGCAACGCGCATGATCTCCTCGGTGATGCCCGTGATCTTGATGTCCATCTGCAACGAGGTGACGCCCTTCTCGGTGCCTGCCACCTTGAAGTCCATGTCGCCCAGATGGTCTTCGTCGCCGAGAATGTCGGACAGAACAACGAAGTCGTCGCCTTCCTTGATCAAGCCCATCGCGATGCCAGCGACCGGAGACTTCAACGGAACGCCGGCATCCATCAGAGCCAGCGAAGAGCCGCAGACCGTCGCCATCGAAGAGGAGCCGTTCGACTCGGTGATTTCCGAGACGACGCGGAGCGTATAGGGGAACTCTTCCTGCGAGGGCAGCATCGGGTGGATAGCGCGCCAAGCGAGCTTGCCATGGCCGATTTCGCGGCGGCCGGGCGAGCCCATGCGGCCGACTTCGCCGACCGAGTAGGGCGGGAAATTATAGTGCAGCAGGAAGCGCTCTTTCTTGGTGCCTTCGAGGCTGTCTACGAACTGCTCATCCTCGCCTGTACCCAACGTGGCGACGACAAGCGCCTGGGTTTCTCCGCGCGTGAACAGCGCCGAACCGTGCGTCCGCGGCAGGACGTGCACTTCCGAGAGGATCGGACGAACCGTCTTCAAGTCGCGGCCATCGATACGCCGCTTCGTCTTGAGGACGTCGCCGCGCATGATGTCCATCTCGAGTGATTTGAATGCGTCTGTCAGAAGAACCTTCTCATCCGGCGTATCCTCTGCGAGCTGGACACCTTCGGTGATGGCCTTCTTCGCGGCGCTGACGAGATCCTGGCGCTTGCCTTTCTCTTTCGTCGAAAAGGCTTCTTTCAGGGTCTTTTCCGCGACCTTTTTGACATCGGCAGCGTACTTCGCCTTATCGGCGATCTTGATGTCCCAAGGCTCTTTTGCTGCCGTTTCGGCGAGCTTGATGATCGCCTGAATGACGGGCTGCATGTGCTTGTGGCCGAACATAACGGCCTCGAGCATTTGCGATTCGGGTAGCTCCTTGGCTTCCGATTCGACCATCATCACCGCGTCGGTGGTGCCGGCGACAACGAGATCCAACGACGTCTCCGCCATCTCGTCGACCATCGGATTGAGCACGAACTCGCCGCCGATGAGACCAACGCGAGCCGCGCCGATGGGTCCAAGGAAGGGCAGTCCCGAAAGGGTCAGCGCTGCGGACGCTGCGACCATGCCCAGGATGTCAGGATCGTTTTCAAGGTCGTGCGAGAGAACGGTTACTACGACCTGCGTTTCGTTCTTGAAGCCTTCGACGAACAGGGGGCGGATCGGGCGGTCGATGAGACGCGATACCAGCGTTTCCTTCTCGCTGGGACGGCCTTCGCGCTTGAAATACCCGCCGGGGATCTTGCCGGCAGCGTAGGTGCGTTCCTGGTAATTCACGGTAAGGGGGAAGAAGTCGATGCCGGGTTTCGCCGAGCGGGCGCCGACGACGGTCGCAAGCACCGTTGTGTCGCCGTACTGCGCCAAGACGGCAGCGTCGGCCTGGCGTGCATAGCGGCCCGTTTCGAGCTTCAGCTTGCGGCCACCCCAGTCAATTTCGACGCGATGGATGTCAAACATGTTGGATCTTTCGTTTTCGCTTTTTCTTTTCGGTCGGTCAGCTCAAGCGGCCTCGTGCCGAGTGAGCACACTTGGCGCCGGCGCCACGGCGGCGCCGACGTTGTTCGTCTTGATCAGATGAGAGTGACTGGCCATTGAGGGCCGTCCTGTCTTGAGCGCGGATCTCAGCGCGCGACTAGCGGCGGATGCCGTTCTTCTCGATGATCTTCTGGTAGCGGCCGTTGTCCTTCGCCTTGACGTAGTCAAGGAGCTGACGACGCTGGCTGACCATCTTCAGAAGACCACGACGAGAGTGATTGTCTTTCTTGTGGGTCTTGAAGTGTTCGGTCAGTTCGTTGATGCGGTGGGTCAACACGGCGATCTGGACTTCCGGCGAGCCGGTGTCGTTGGATTTGGTCGCGTTGTCCTTGATAACAGCGGTCTTTGCCTCACGACGGTGAGGTGCAATCTGCGACATCGAATGCTCCTTTCGAATTGGAGTTTGAGATAGCGCGGCCGCAGCCGGGATGTCGTCCAGCGGGGTCGCAAATGAAAGCCGCGCGGGAACGAGCCCGCGCGGGTGCGCTACTTATACACGAACCCGCTGCAAAGGCGAGGCAGATTTCGAGCGTATATTATCGTTTAAATTCATATAGTTGGTTGGCTGCTCCAGCTATGGGCCGAGATTGAAGACGCGGGTGGGGTGCAGAGCCCCCTTCGCCAGTTCTCCGAGGGCGATCAGACGGCCCTTCGAAGTCGCATAGGCAGGGCCGGTCAGGATCGGGGCGTCGCGCCCGCGAATGAGGACCGTTTGTCCGCGAGCAAGCGTTGCGGCGTCGCTCTGCGAAACGAGCAGTTCCGGTAGATCCGCGAGGGCGGCTTCGACCGGGAGCAGCAACTTGGCAATCGCTTCCGGGTCGTCGGACTGCGCAGCCGCAAGCAGCGCATCCATGCTGATGGCGCGGGCTTCATCGAATGGTCCCACTTCAGTGCGGCGAAGGGCGATGACATGGCCATAGCAGCCGATCAGGCGGCCGAGGTCGCGTGCGATCGCGCGGACATACGTTCCCTTGCCGCATCGCGCCTCGAAGACGCTCGTTGCCTCATCGGGCATATCGACGAGCTTCAGGCTTTCGATCACGACGGGTCGCGGCTCGAGAACGACCGTCTCGCCATCGCGGGCGAGATCGTAGGCGCGGGCGCCGTCGATTTTGATCGCCGAATAGGCGGGAGGAACCTGCATGATCTCGCCATGAAAGCGCGGCAGAAGCGCTTCGATCTCGGCGCGGGCAGGACGCTTGTCGCTCGATTTGCTGACGG
The DNA here is from genome assembly GCF_003987855.1 of Hyphomicrobium sp. GTDB lineage: Bacteria > Pseudomonadota > Alphaproteobacteria > Rhizobiales > Hyphomicrobiaceae > Hyphomicrobium_B. Next base: position 171,594 of record NZ_RXIZ01000004.1, on the reverse strand, counting down.
CGCCTTCCGTATCATCCGTTTCGGTTTCAGCGCCCCAACGAACCGTGAAGCGATAGGCTTTCTCACCCTCGACCGCGAACGAAACCGTTTTCGTGGCTTCGCCGAGGGCGATCGGCAGGATGCCCGTTGCGAGAGGATCAAGCGTGCCGGAGTGGCCGGCTTTTTGCGCGTTGAATGCACGCCGCACCGCGCCTACGGCTTGCGTAGACGTCATGTTGATCGGCTTGTCGAGAATAAGCCAGCCGTGAACGGCGTTGCCTTTTTTGCGTCGTGCCATGTCTCTTATTTCTTCTGCGTATCCTGACGAACCCGGTCACTGTCGAGCAGCCGGTCGATGCGGGTTGCCTCTTCGAACGTTTCATCCTCGCGAAAACGAAGATCGGGTGCGTAGCGCAAGTTCAGAGTGTGAGCGACTTCAGCGCGGAGGTATTTCCGGTTCCGCGTGAGCGCTTCAATGACCGGTTTAACGTCGCTGCCGCCGAGCGGCATGACGTAGACAGTTGCCAATTTCAGGTCCGGTGAAAGACGCACCTCTGGAATGGTGATCACGTGCGATGCAAGCACATCATCGTGCACATCGCCACGCGATAGCATCTCGGAGAGCTTGTGCCGAATGAGTTCACCGACGCGCAACATGCGTTGCGACGGGCCCTTGACGCCCGAATGGGCTGGTTTCTTTGCCATTTCTCTTCCGCCGCGGGATGGGACCGCGCGCGGCCTCTTTCATGCGATTGATTACTGCGGGTGGGGCCGGCTCAGCCGACGGAGGAACTCCCACCGCAACGAAATCCCTGCGCGGCGAGAGTCGCGCAGGGCCATGTGCAAATGGATTAGAGCGAACGAGCGATCGTCTCAACCTGGAAGCATTCGATCTGGTCGTTCTCTCGGATGTCCTGATAGTTCGCAAAGGACATACCGCATTCCTGACCGGCGACAACTTCCTTCACGTCATCCTTGAAGCGCTTGAGGATCGAAAGCGTGCCTTCGTGGATCACGACGTTGTCGCGGAGCAGACGCACCTTGGCGCCGCGCTCGACCTTGCCTTCCGTGACGACGCAACCGGCGACCTTGCCGACCTTCGAAATGTTGAAGACCTGCTTGATCGATGCATAGCCGAGGAACACCTCGCGCTTGGTCGGCGCAAGAAGGCCGGACATCGCCGCTTTCACTTCATCCACGAGATCGTAGATGATGTTGTAATAGCGGATCTCGACTCCCTGCGCGTCCGCGGCCTGTTTGGCCTGGGCGTTGGCACGGACGTTGAACCCGATCACAACAGCTCTCGAAGCGGCTGCAAGAGCGATATCGGACTCGGTGATGCCGCCCACGCCCGAGTGAACGAGACGGGCTTCGACCTCATCGTTGCCGACCTTCTTCAAGGCGCCGGCGATTGCTTCAACAGAACCCTGCACGTCGCCTTTGACGACAAGCGGGAATTCCTTGCGGCCCGCATCCTTGAGCTGCTGCATCATCTGCTCGAGCGTGCTCTTCGTGCCGGCGGATCCCAGCGTCTCGCGACGCTTCCTGACGCGATAATCGGTCAGCTCGCGAGCGCGTGCTTCATTCTCGACGACGGCGAACTGATCACCGGCTTCCGGAGCTGAGTCAAAGCCCAAGACTTCGGCGGGAACTGATGGACCAGCCGATTGGATTTGGGCTCCGCGATCATCGAGCAGGGCGCGGACCCGACCCCAGGCCATGCCGGCCACGATGATATCGCCGACGTGCAGCGTGCCGCGTTGGACGAGCACAGTGCCCACCGGACCACGGCCCCGTTCCAGTTTGGCTTCGATGACGACGCCTTCAGCTGTGCGGACCGGATTGGCCTTGAGGTCGAGGATTTCGGCCTGCAGGTGGATCGCCTCGAGAAGTTTATCGAGGTTCGTGTGCTTCAAAGCCGAAACCGGAACCTCGAGCGTGTCACCGCCCATGCTTTCCACGACAATCTCGTGCGAGAGGAGTTCAGTGCGCACACGATTCGGTTCGGCTTGCGGCTTGTCGATCTTATTGATCGCAACGATGATCGGCACATTCGCCGACTTCGCGTGATTGATGGCTTCGACCGTTTGCGGCATGACGCCGTCGTCGGCCGCGACAACGAGCACGACAATGTCCGTCACCTTGGCGCCGCGCGCACGCATAGCCGTGAAGGCTTCGTGGCCTGGCGTGTCGATGAAGGTGATCTTGCTGCCGTCCTTCGCCGTCACCTGATAGGCGCCGATATGCTGCGTGATGCCACCGGCCTCACCTGAAACGACGTTCGCCTGACGTATGGCATCGAGCAACGATGTCTTGCCATGGTCGACGTGACCCATGATCGTGACGACCGGCGCACGCGATTCCAGCGCAGAATCGTCCGCATCCTTATCGCCGACGAAGCCGATTTCGACGTCCGATTCCGACACACGTTTCGAGGTGTGGCCAAATTCCTGGACGATCAGCTCGGCGGTGTCCGCATCGAGGACATCGGTGATCTTATGCATCGCGCCTTGCTGCATCAGGTACTTGATGAGATCGACGGCGCGCTCGGCCATACGGTTCGACAGTTCCTGAATCGTGATGGCCTCAGGAATAACGACCTCGCGCGCAATCTTCTCGCGCGGCTGCTGAATGCCCATGGCCTTCAGCTTTTCCTTCTCGCGCTTGCGCTTCAGCGAAGCAAGCGAGCGAACTTGGGCTTCACGATCGAAGTTGGTGATCGTCAGCTTCTGACGCTGGCGGCCGTCGTCGGGGGTCTTTACGGCCGGGCGCGGAACTTTGACGCCACCGGGACCACGCTTGCGGACGTCATCATCCTCGACCTGCTCACGTGCCACTGCGGGACGTACGGGCCGGCTCGGCTTTTCGATGGTCGTTGAGTCAGCGGGAGTTGGCGACGCTCCGCGACGGGCGGGAAGAGGAAGTTCGATTTCCCGGGGACGTCCAGCTTCGCGCGGCATGAAAGCCGTGTTGCCGGACGGGCGCGGGCCGCGTTGGAACGATGGCCGGCCACTGTCGCCGCGTGCGGGCGACCCATGGCCACTTTCGCGCCCACCTTCGCGGCCGCCGTCACGGCGACCTTCGCGTTGAGGCGCATGATCGCGATCGCGAGATACTGGCTGCGACTGTGGAGGCGCGGCAGCTGGCTGCGGAGCGACCGCCGGGGCTGCTGCTGATGCCGGCGCTTGGGCGGCGGGCGCTGCTTGTGCGGCTGGAGCCGGCGCGGCCTGTTCAACGCGGGATTTTTCCTCGGCGCGCGGTTGCGGCTCAGGCGGTCGTGCGATCGGCTCGAAACGCACAGGCTCAGGTTCTGGCGTGCGCGTCGTATCCTCAGCACGGGCAGCGGCGAGCGCGCGCTCGCGGGCGGCGCGCTCCTCGTTGGAGAGAACGCGACCGGCGGAGCGATCCGAGCTTGAGGATTGGTTCTGCGGCGGCGGCGGAATGCGAGAGGGCTGTGGTGTCTTCTCGACCGTTACCGGGGTTGCGGCGGCAGGTGGGGCGTCGCCTTCGTTCCCAAGTCTACGCGTCTTCTTCTTCTCGACGACGACGGACTTGGACCGTCCGTGGCTGAAATTCTGCCTCACGTGGCCAGACTCGACCGTACGCTGCAGCGATAGCGGCTTTCGCGCTCCGACCCGGATGGTCTTATCGGTCTGGTCGTTCGAATCCGTCATGCGTTATCCGTTAGCCTTCAGCTAGAAAATCAGAAATTCGTTCGCCGCCACCAGGGGCGGCTTCAATAGTGGAGTGCCGGTAGCGCGCAAGACGCTCCGCTTCCTCCAGAAACCGATCCGACAGTCCTCCGGGTGTGAGCGCAGCATGTACCACACTTCCGCGCCCAATGGCCAAGCTCATTTGCGCAATCGTCAGAACATCGACGATTGCGGCCGGTTGGCCCCGGTCGGCTTGAATTGCCTTGTATTTTCGATCAATTTTCGATCGCCCGTCGGCCGCTGCATCAGCGCCGTGGAGAACGACACGCACCGGTCCCTTTTCGAGAGCGGCGAAAACCTTTTCGAAACCAGCCACTGCAAGCCCAGCCTTGTTGGCCAGAGACAGGGCTCCAGTTGTCCGCTTAAGGATAAGGTTATCGACGCGTTCTGCAAGGTCTGCGGGCGCATCAGCCTTAGTCTTTAAGCTTTTTGAGAAGGCCTGCGTCCGAATGGCCTTTTCAACAAGCATTCTGCTGCAACCAACCCAAACGCCACGGCCAGGAAGCTTGCGCTCGAGATCCGGAACGACGATCCCGTCCGGCGACAGCACAAAGCGGATCAGATCGCGAGCGTCACCGCTTTCACGCGTGACCGCGCACATGCGCTCGGGTGCGGCATCGGATGTCGAATCCGTGCTCCCCAGCGATGCCTGATCTTGCCGCTTTGCCATCACGCGCGTCGGTCGCCTTTCCAAACATTTCCGTTAGCCTTCGGCGCCGACGCCATCGGCATCGGCTGCTTCAGGTTCACCCTCTGCAGGCTTTTCGAGATCTTCTGCCTTGATCCAGCCCGCCTGAACGCGGGCGGCCATAATCATGTTCTCGACGTCGGTGCGCGACAGCTCGAAACCGTCAAGGTAGCCCTTGTGACGGACGGCCTCGGAGTCCTTCTCCTTCTTGCGCTCGGTCCAGCCGACAAGCTCGTCGGTGGCGCAGTCGGCGAAGTCTTCGACGGTTTTGACACCGTTCTCACCGAGAGCGACCATCATCGCCGTCGTCATGCCGGGGATTTCGGCCATGTCGTCGGCCACGCCCAACTCACGACGCTTGGCGTCGCGCTCGGCTTCCTGCTGCTCCAGGAACTCCCGGGCGCGGCTCTGGATCTGCTCGGCGGTGTTCTCGTCGAAGCCTTCGATGTGGGCGATTTCAGCAAGATCGACGTAAGCGACTTCTTCGATCGTCGCGAAGCCTTCGGTAACGAGAAGCTGCGCAATGACTTCGTCGACGTCGAGCGAATCCATCAGCAGCTGAGTGCGCTCGGCGAATTCCTTCTGGCGGCGCTCGCTCTCTTCTTGTTCCGTGAGAATGTCGATGTCCCAGCCGGTCAGCTGTGACGCGAGGCGGACGTTCTGGCCGCGGCGGCCGATCGCCAGCGAGAGCTGGGCTTCCGGAACGACCACTTCAATGCGGTTTGAATCTTCGTCGAGAACGACCTTCGTGACCTCCGCAGGCGCGAGGGCGTTGACGATGAAGCTCGCGGCATCCGGGTTCCACTGGATGATATCGACCTTCTCGCCTTGCAGTTCGTTGACGACCGCCTGGACGCGCGCGCCCCGCATACCGACGCAGGCACCGACGGGGTCGATCGAAGAATCCTTAGAAATAACCGCGATCTTGGCGCGGCTGCCCGGATCGCGGGCGACCGACTTGATCTCGACGACGCCATCGTAGATTTCGGGCACTTCCGAGCGGAAGAGCATCGACATGAACTCGGGGCGGGCGCGCGTCAGGAAGATTTGCGGGCCGCGCTGCTCGCGGCGGACTTCGTAGATATAGGCGCGGATGCGATCGCCAAGGCGAACGTTCTCGCGCGGGATCATTTCATCGCGACGGATGATGCCTTCCGCGCGGCCCAGATCGACGATGACGTTACCGTACTCGACGCGCTTCACGGTGCCGTTGATGACGTCACCCATGCGGTCTTTATACTCGGAGAACTGGCGGTCGCGTTCGGCCTCGCGCACCTTCTGGACGATAACCTGCTTCGCATTCTGAGCGGCGACACGGCCAAACTCGAGAGGCGGCAACGTCTCGGCGATCATATCGCCGACGTTCGCATCCGGATTGCGCTTCTTGGCGTCTTCGACGTTGATTTGCGTTGCGTCGTTCTCGACCTCCTCGACAACAGCGAGCACGCGCGTCAGCTTGGCTTCGCCGGTCTTCGGATCGATTTCGCAGCGGATGTCATTTTCCGCTCCATAGCGCGACTTGGCGGCCTTCTGGATCGCGTCTTCCATCGCTTCGATCACGATCTTTTTGTCGATCGTCTTTTCGCGCGCGACGGCATCTGCGATTTGCAGAAGCTCGAGCCGGTTGGCACTGATGCCTGCCATGGCCATGGGGTCAATCCTCCAGATCGTCTTCGTCGAGTTCGGCGCCGTCGCCGGGCCGCGTGGAATGGCGCTCTTTGGCGCGTTGAAGTGCTTCGCGAATAAGCTCGTCGGTGAGAACGAGTTTGGCATCGGAAATCAGGTGAACGGGCAGACCCAGGTGCTGCACGCCATGCTCTCCGGTGTCGGCTTTGATGCGTACTTCGCCGTCTTCGAAGCCTTCAAGCACGCCTTTGAAACGCTTGCGGCCGTCAATCGGCTCTTTCAGTTCGATCTTTGCCTCGTGGCCTGCCCAATCTTCAAAATCGCTCGGGCGCACCAGGGGACGGTCGATGCCTGGCGACGAGACTTCGAGGCGGTAAGCCCCGGAAATCGGATCGGCAACGTCGAGAACAGGGGAGATCCCTTTGGAAATGATCTCGCAGTCATCGACTGTGATTGAGCCATCGGGACGTTCCGCCATCAGCTGCACGATGCGATCGCGACCGTCGCCTTGAATTTTCACGCGGACGAGGCGGAAGCCGAGATCGCCAAGCACGGGCTCGACGATGGCGGCTATGTCGGCCGCAACACCGGTCTCACGAATGAAGCGCGCGGTATCGGCGCTTTCGCTCGCGGACGAAGCCTGATCGCTGGCGATCGTTTCTTGCAATGGCGTTCCTATGCCTAAAGTCCGTTCGGAGCGGGCCTTTCGGTCCACCCAATCAAGTACGTCGTGTTATTGGAATAAGAGCTAAATAGGCGAGTTTCGCCTCTTACGCAAGGCTTAGCACCCGCTAGATGCGCAGAAATCGGAAATAATAGCGCGGCCGCCCCTCGCGGACGGCCTTGGCATCGTAGCGGGTCTCCGGCCAGTCCGCCGGCCGGATGCGCCAGTCTTCCGGGCTTGCTGCTGTCCATCTGAAGCGCGGCTCAAGCGCGAACGCCTCAAGCATCGTGCGGGCATAGTCGCCGCTGTCGGTCCCGATGCGCAGCTCGGCTCCCGGTCGCATTACACGGGCGAGCAGCGCAAGCAAGGTCGCATTAACCAGACGTCGTTTGCGATGTTTGCGTTTCGGCCACGGATCGGGGAACAGGATGAAGGTGCGGTCGATGCTGGCCGGCGCAATCGCACGAACGATTTCGCGCGCGTCACCCATGTGCAGGCGAATATTCTTCAATTCCTCGGTGGTCACCGCCGTCAGGACTTTGATGACTCCGTCTTCGAAGGGTTCGCAGCCGATAAGAGCGACGTCGGGATTTTGCCGGGCCTGCCATAATAAATGCTCCCCGCCACCAAAACCGATCTCAAGCCAGGTCTGTCTATAGCCTTGAGGCGGCGTTGCAGGATCGAAGGTGAGGCGAGGAAGATCCTCGACCAGCAACTGGGACTGCCGCGCGCTCGGCTTGCGGCCACGGCGGCGTCCGTAAGATCTCAGTTCGTGGTCCCGCTCAGACATCAAGCGTTTTCTTAAAACGAAAACGGCCGCTTTCGCGACCGTTCTACGGGTTTGCAATAGGCAGGGAGATCAAGCGACCGCCTTGACGATCTTGGGCGCGAGGTCCGTCTTCTCCCACGAGAAGCCGCCTTCATTGTCTGCGGGACGCCCGAAATGGCCGTAGGCCGACGTGCGCGCGTAGATCGGCCTGTTGAGATCGAGGTGGCTACGGATTCCGCGCGGGGTCAGATCCATCACGTCTCCGAGTGCTTTCTCGATGGCCGCTTCATCGACTTTGCCCGTGCCATAGGTGTCGACGTAGATCGACAGCGGCTTGGCGACGCCAATGGCGTACGACAACTGAATCGTGCAGCGATCAGCTATGCCGGAAGCCACGACGTTTTTTGCGAGATAACGCGCCGCGTATGCGGCCGAACGATCGACCTTGGTCGGGTCCTTGCCCGAGAACGCGCCGCCGCCGTGAGGAGCTGCGCCGCCGTAGGTATCGACGATGATCTTGCGTCCGGTGAGGCCGGTGTCGCCATCGGGACCGCCAATGAAGAACTTTCCTGTCGGATTGATGTGCCAGACGCAATCCTTGCCGATCCAGCCATCGGGAAGTGCGTTGCGGACGTACGGCTCGACGATATCGCGGACCTGGCGCGAGCTCAGATCTTCAACGATGTGCTGGTGGGAAACAACGATCTGCGTCACGCCGACGGGCTTGCCGTTCTCGTAGCGGACGGTGACCTGGCTCTTGGCGTCGGGGCCAAGTTTTGCTGCATCGCCCTGCTTGGCTTTGCGGGCGGTGGCCAAATCGAAAAGGATCTTGTGAGCATAGAAAATCGGTGCCGGCATCAGCTCCGGAGTTTCATTGCAGGCGTAGCCGAACATGATCCCCTGGTCGCCCGCGCCTTCTTCCTGATTGCTAGGCTGCTTGGCATCGACGCCCGCAGCGATGTCGGCGGACTGCGAGTGCAAAAGGACTTCGATATTGCAGTTGGCCCAATGGAAACCTTCCTGCTCGTAACCGATGTCTTTGATGGCTTTGCGGGTCAGGTCTTCAATGGCGGCAACGGTGACGCCTTTTGGGCCGCGTGATTCACCGGCGATCACCACTCGGTTGGTCGTTGCCAACGTCTCGCAAGCGGCGCGGATGTTCCAAGGGTCCAGACCTTCCTTGGTGCCTTCACGATAGAAAGCGTCGACGACTTCATCGGAGATCCGGTCGCAAACCTTGTCGGGATGACCCTCGGAGACCGATTCACTCGTGAATAAGAAGGACTTGCGTGCCACGTTGGCCCCCAATGTTGGAAAACTTGGTCCGGGTTTGCCGATGATTTTTATGCGGGTTCGACGACACCGCGCCCGATGAAAAGCGCCGGTTTGTCGCAATCTTGTTGGATTCGGTCAAGCGACGGCGCGCCCAGATACCGGAATTGATCCGCGACCTAGCGACCCTTCCGCTAAAGCAAACGAATACCGTCGTTGTCACAGAACTGAAAAGATCAGTTTTCTTCCCCGGCCAGGGCGCGGACGAGATCGACGATCGACCGGCGCACCTTCGGATCGGTTACGCGGGCGAATGCCTTATTCAGCTCAAGGCCTTCGCGCGTGCCGAGGAAATCCACGACGTAGCTCTCGTCGGGCTGTTCGGCGAAGCCCGGCATCGCTGCGCCGGCGCCTTGCACGCCCAACGGGGCTTCATCGTAGAAAAATTGTACGGGGACGCCGAGTACCTTGGCGAGATCGAAGAGACGGCTGGCGCCGATTCGATTGACGCCCTTTTCGTATTTCTGAACCTGCTGGAAGGTCAGCCCCAGGTGCTCACCTAGCTTTTCCTGGCTCATGCCAAGCAGCATACGCCGTAAGCGGACGCGGGAGCCGACGTGAACATCCATGGGATTGGCGCGCCGAGATCCCTTGGGAGCTTCTTCGCTCGACTCGTCTTCGATCGATATGTTGTCCACCATCACTCGTACAGCCAGCAGTTCCAGGGATTACGCGTCTGCACTTCCTAGGTGCGCGCGCGCAAAGCGTCAATGTCCGACAGCCGCCGCGACAAGTTGACTTCAAGACTTTGATTAACGTGCGTTTTTCCGGAAGACTGCAGCAAGGGCGCCGAACGCGAGGAGAATTCCGGCCAGCATCCAGTCGCCGAAGCGGGAATAGGGTGGTGGTGTTATGGCTTTTGGCAAGAGACTGTCCACCTCGCCACGGACGTCAAGTCCGAGCGATTTAAGTATCCGTCCGAACGGGTCGACGACGCCAGAAATGCCGTTGTTGGCGGCTCTGACGATCGGTACGCCCTCTTCCACTGCGCGGACGCGGGCTTGATGGAAATGTTGGAACGGCCCAGTGGATTCTCCGAACCAGCCATCGTTGGTCACATTGATAATCACGCCTGGGCGGTCGCGCCCTTGGACCACGTTGCCGGGAAAGAGAGCCTCGTAGCAAACGAGGCCAAGCGCGGGGGGCAGACCGGGAATATGCATCAATGGACGCGGCTCTGGTCCGGTGGCGAACGAGCCCCGACCGTGCGTCAGCTTTTCGATGCCGATGGATGAGAGCGTTTTCTCGTAGGGCATATACTCGCCGAACGGCACGAGATGCGTTTTGTCGTACGTCGCAACCGGCCGAGCGTGCTCGTCGAGCACGAGGATGCTGTTCAGCGTTCGCGTCGTCTCTGTAGGCGGAGCACCGGGCGCAAGCACTGGATCGTGGCGAAGCGCTCCGGTGATCAGCGTGGTGCCTGCGGGGATGACGTTGGCCAGGATGTCCAGCGCGACCGGGGCTTCAAGTGGAAAGAACGGCATTGCCGCTTCCGGCCATATGACGTGCGTGATGCCCGCCAGCGAATCCTTTTCTCCCGAAGGACTTGTCAGCGACAGGGCGACGTGATCGTCAAAGATCCGACGCTGAAACTCAGGCAGCCACTTTTCGCGCTGAGGTACGCTGGGCTGCACGATGCGCAGCTTCACCCCCGGCACAAACTCCTGCGGTTCCTGGAGCCGCCAGTTGCCATAGGCAAACATGAGGCTGATCGGTGCGGCAGCGAGAAGGATACCGTCGATCATTCTGCGGATCGTTGGCCTGCCCGGCGTGTCGCCAATGAAGACAAGCGGGGCTGGAAATACGACGAGCGCGATTGCCGTGAGGCCGTAGGCTCCAACGAGCGCGGCGCTCTGCATCAATGGCAACGGATACGTCAAAGCGTAGCCCGGCAAATCCCATGGAAAGCCGGTGAGGATATGGCCGCGCAGCCATTCAACGGTCGATAACACGATCGCGAATACAAAAACGCGCGAGAAGCCGTTCGTCCAAAGCCCATGCGCGGCGGCGGCCCCTATGCCCCAGAAGAGGGCAAGCCCCGCTGGCAAGAGGGTGATGGCAAACGGCAGCAGCCACGCAAACTTGTCGGCTTCGACGAGGAAGGCTTCGCCGATCCAGAAGAGATTGCAGAAGAAGTAGCCGAAGCCAAAGAGCCAGCCGGCGCTGAAGGCGCGCCGCCATGTCGGGCTGCCGTCGAGCAGCCAAACGAAGACCGGGAGCGTTATGAATAGAACCGGCGCAGCGAACATCGGCGCGAATGCCAAGGCCGACAAGCCGCCGGCGCCAATCGCTACAAGCGCTCGCCGCCAACCGCGCAGCTCCATAACGGCTCCGCGAATGCGGGCGAGAAGCGCGGGGTTCATTTGCGCGCTGGGTGATGCCGCGTCCATCACGCCTTCGGCGCTTCAGGCAACGTCTTGGTGTTGGTCGCGGGCGGGCGAGGCGGGTGAACCTTCAGCTTCTTCACGCGACGCGGATCGGCATCGAGCACTTCGAATTCGACGCCGGTCGGGTGACGTATCAACTCACCGCGGGCGGGAACGCGCCCGAGCATGGAGAAGATAAGGCCGCCGATTGTATCCACCTCGGTCTCTTCGTCATCTGGCACGAGCTTGACGCCGAGGTGCTTCTCCAGCTCCTCGATTGGCGTGCGCGCAACAGCGACGATGCCGAGTTTGGGGTCGAGGATGATGTTTGTCTCATCATCGTCGTCGTGTTCGTCTTCGATATTGCCGACGACTTGCTCGATCAAATCTTCGATGGTGACGAGGCCGTCGGTGCCACCATATTCATCGACAACCAGCGCCATATGAATGCGTGTCGTCTGCATGCGGATGAGAAGGTCGACGGCAGGCATCGAAGGCGGCACATACAGGATCTGCCGCCTGATCTTCACGGTGGTGATCGGTTTATTGAGATCGATGGAGCGCAAGTCGAAGAGGTTTGCCGCAGGCGGTTCGGCGTCAGGATCGACCTTCGCGCTTTTCAGCGGTTGGCCGGTCGCTTCAGTCATGAGCCAACGCAGCACATCCTTAATGTGGATCATGCCGCGTGGATCGTCGAGCGTTTCCCGGAACAGTGGAATACGCGAAACTCCTGCTTCATTGAACGTCTGGAGCAGCTCGGAAATCGGCTCGTTCTCATCGAGCGCGGTGATGTCGGCGCGCGGCACCATCAGGGAGGCGACGCGGCTCGAGCCGAACTGGAGCAGGCGCTCCAGCATCTTGCGTTCGGCGTCGGTGAAATTATCGGTGCTGCCGGTTTTCAGCGCGCCCTCGAGGGCGTCGCGAACATTTTGGGGTACGACGAGCCCGAGCTTGGCGCCAAGCGCCTGAAGCCAGTTGAGCGTGCCGTACGACCGTGGGTCGTCTGCGAAGGTGTCGGACACTGTCTTGGTATGTGCGTTGTCAGTCATGGCTTTGGGTTGAAACCCGGTCAGCTACTTGTACCGGTTTCCAGCTCGCCCGTGTAGGGATTTGCTATGCCTAATTTGGAAAGTATTTCTATTTCAAGAGCTTCCATGCGCTCCGCATCAGCCTTGGCCTCATGATCATAGCCCAAAAGGTGCAGTACGCCATGGACGACCAAATGCTGCACGTGGTGATCGAGGGAGATGTCCTGCTCGACCGCCTCGCGTTTCACGGTCTCAAAACCCAGAATAATATCGCCGATCTGACCTCCAGGTGACCCGGGGCCGGCGGGGAAGGACAGGACGTTCGTGGGCTTGGGTTTCCCACGGAAGCGGCCGTTGAGATCTGTCACAACGGCGTCGGAGGAAAGCGCCACCGAGACATGGCCGGGAACCGGCCCATTGGCGGCGTCAACGGCTGCGAGCGCCGCGCGATCGATCAAAGTGGCGAGGGCGGCAACGTCCGGCCATTCGCCGTCGTCTTCGATGATCTCAACTTCGAAGGTCGAAGCCGTCGCCTGGGGGGAAGCCGGCATAGACTACTTCGGCTTCTCGTAGGCATCGACGATCTTGGCGACCAGATCGCGTCGGACGATGTCAGCTGCTGCGAAGTGGATGATCGAAATGTCATCGACGTTCGCCAGAAGATCGACCGCCTCGACCAGTCCGGACTTCGTGCCGAGCGGGAGGTCGACCTGGGAGGGGTCTCCCGTCACGATCATTTTCGAGCCTTCGCCGATGCGGGTCAAAAACATCTTCATTTGCATCGACGTCGTATTCTGAGCTTCGTCGAGGATGACGAAAGCGTTCGACAGCGTTCGTCCGCGCATGAAGGCCAGAGGCGCAACTTCGATGACGCCGGTTTCGATGTCACGCTCGACCTTTTCCGGCGGCAGGACGTCGTAAAGGGCGTCATACAGCGGTCGGAGGTAAGGATCGACCTTGTCGCGCATATCGCCCGGCAAGAAACCGAGCCGCTCGCCAGCCTCGACGGCCGGGCGGGAAAGGATGATGCGCTCGACAACGCCGCGCTCCAGGCAATGGGCGGCGAAAGCAACGGCAATATAAGTCTTGCCGGTACCGGCGGGGCCGACGCCAAACACGAGGTCGTGTTTTTGGATGGCCCGCATGTACTCGCTTTGGGTCGGCGTGCGCGCTTTGACGACTTTGCGCCGGGTGGCGATCTGCGCTTGGCCCTCGGCAACCGTGCCTTCCGCCCGAGCGTGTCGGATCAGCCCATCGATGTCGCCGGCGCCGACCGCCTCGCCCTTGCGAATGCGAGCGTAGAGTCGTTCGAGCACGTTTCTTGCGATATCGCAGGCAGCAGCCGGGCCAGTCAGGATTACCACGTTGCCGTGGGCGTGGGCATCAATGCCCAATCGGTCTTCTATGAGGGCCAGGTGGCTATCGTATTCCCCAAGCAGCTGCGTGAGCAGCCGATTGTCTTCGAAGGGTACAACGACGCGAGCGGTTTCAAGCTCGGCCTTGGAAGGCCGCCGAGATGCCGACGCGGAAGACCCGCGGAATGCTGCCAATCCTGACACTCCCTTGCTTGCGGTTTTTCTACCCGTAGCGTTCAAAAGCGAATCGACCGTCTAGTCACGTTATCACGCAGTTGAAGGTTCGGGACCGCTCGGCGTGGTTAACGCACAACAAACCGACGCGAGCCATTATCGCTCCTTTATGCCGACGCGATGACACCGGACAGGCTGGCGCGACGGGCTTCCGTAACGGTCACGCCCATCGTCCGCCCAACAATATCGCCATCCGCAACTGCATGTACAAGCTGTAGATGGGGAGTGCGGCCGACGAACTCACCTGGCTGGCGGCCTTTGCGCTCGAAAAGGACGGGCACCGTGGCGCCCAGGCTTCGCTGATTGAATTCAGTCTGCTGGTCTTCGAGGAGGGCTTGTAGACGCTGGAGGCGCTCGGATTTCACCTCATCAGGGACTTGGTCACCTAGCGATGAGGCCGGGGTGCCGGGGCGCGGGCTGTATTTGAAAGAATATGCCTGAGCAAAACCCACGGCCGCCACCAGTTTGAGGGTGTCTTCGGCCTCGTCTGCGGTCTCTCCCGGGAAGCCGACAATGAAATCACTCGACAGGGCGATATCAGGTCGCGCACTTCGAATGCGATCGATAATATCGATGTACTCTCCCGTCTTATGCTTGCGGTTCATAGCTGCGAGCATGCGATCCGATCCCGATTGGATCGGCAGGTGCAGGAATGGCATCAACTGCGGGACTTCGCCGTGGGCGGCGATTAAATCGTCGTCCATGTCGCGCGGGTGGCTCGTCGTATAGCGGATGCGCTCAAGGCCATCGATATCGGCCAATCTGCGGATCAATTCGGCAAGTCCGATCGAACGTCCGCTGTGGCCTTCACCGTGGTAGGCATTGACGTTCTGGCCGAGCAAAACCAATTCGCGCGCACCGGCCGCAATCAGCTCCCGCGCTTCGTTTTCAATCTTTGCAAGCGGGCGCGAGAACTCAGCGCCGCGCGTATATGGAACGACGCAAAAAGTGCAAAACTTATCGCAGCCTTCCTGGACCGTGAGAAATGCGGATGGGGAAACCACGCGCCGCGGCGCGCTCATGCGATCGAATTTTTCGTCACCAGGAAACTCTGTTTCGACGATGCGCTCACGCGTGTTTCCCACACGGGCGATCAGCTCCGGCAGGCGGTGATAGCTTTGCGGTCCGATTACGAGATCAACAGCGGGCTGCCGAGTCGTGATCTCGCGTCCTTCCGCCTGAGCGACACAACCCGTTACGGCGATCACGGTATCCTTGCCGTCGCGTTTGCGAGCATCTTTCATGTCGCGGATGCGCCCTAGGTCCGAATAGACCTTTTCAGCGGCTTTCTCGCGAATGTGGCAGGTATTGAGGATGACAAGGTCGGCGTCGGCTATTTCGGCCGTTTCGCTGTAGCCGTCGCGCGTCAGCGACTCGGTCATACGCTCGCTGTCGTAGACGTTCATCTGGCAGCCGAACGTCTTCAGGAAATAGCTTTTGGTACTCGGGCGCTGCACGTCGTCTCGGCCGGTCAAATAAGGGGTTTCGCTCAAGGCATTTTGCCGGCATGCGCATAGCACAGAATGTGGCTTTTATGTCCATTTCTCGCTGCGGGCGAGGGCCACGGCGACTTTCTGGCGGCGAACTTCGGGGCTTGGCTCAACGGGGACGAGCCTCGGATCGCCGGGGCGTCCGCGCAAAATGCCGAGCACAGCGGTGCGGACAGCGCGTTCGGTCCTGAGGGCTAGATCCTTGCGGTCCTTGAACTCGGACAACGGCACGGGCGGATCAACTTTGATCGTGACGGTGATCGGGCCGGAGCGCAGAACGCCCCAGGCGTGAGACGTCATTTCCATGTCGCCGTACCAGCCGATGCGCGGGCGATCGGCACGGGTCAAAGGGACGCCCCGGACGTGCGTGTAGACGACGGCTGCCGTCTGTACGACGATATCGGTCCTGGCTGCTCCATCCTGGCTCGCGACAGCGCCGAACAGAGAGGTCTTGAACGGCAGCACGCGATTGCCGTCGCTCGATGTGCCTTCAGCGAATAGAACGATCGTGTCGCCTTGCTTCAAACGTGAGGTGATCGCGGTGGCGGCCTCGCCGGTCGCGTGCCGCCGCGTGCGATCGACGAAAACGGAGCGCTGAAGACGCGCGAGCGCGGATACGAACGGCCAGCTTCCAACCTCGAGCTTGGCAACAAAAGACACCGGCGCCAGGGCCGAAAGCACCGGGATGTCGAGCCAAGATGTGTGATTGCAAACAAGCAGCACCGGCTTGTTCTCGACAACCTGGCCCTCGATCTTCAGCGTGATGCCCAGAATTCGGCACACATTCTTGTGGTACCAGTTCGGAAACCGGCGGGCGGATTTCTGCGCGGTCTTCAGCAGCAGCGCCTGGACCGGCATCAATGGCAGAGTGAAGGCGAAGAAGCCTGCCAGAACCGCCGAAGCGCGAAGCGATCCGTTTGCCATCGTGTCAATCAGCCTTTCCGGCCGGAAGATCTCTTCTTCGTCAACGGCACGCCGTAAAGTTCTAGCCGATGCCCGACGAGTTCGAACCCGAGATCCTTGGCGACCCGCTCCTGCAGCGCTTCGATATCCGAATTCGAGAACTCGATCACGCGACCGGTTTCGATATCGACCAGATGATCGTGATGTTCTCTTGGCGCGGGTTCATATCGGCCGCGACCATGGCCGAAATCGTGCCGCTCCAGGATGCCTTTCTCAGAGAAAAGCTTGAGCGTTCGATAGACCGTCGAAAGAGAAATCCGGGAATCGACTGCGTGGGCGCGGCGGTGGACTTCGTCGACATCCGGATGGTCTTTCGCGGCCGACAGAACCTGCGCGATAACGCGTCTTTGCCCGGTCATCCTGAGGCCGCACTCCGCGCATCGCATTTCGATGGATGTTTCGGATTTCCCCGAAGGTGCGGTCATGACGATGAAGCTTTGCTGAGGACGATTTCGCGTCGCCCGAGTATGGCGGCCTTATAGGCAGTGACAAGGCTCCGCGTCCATATCAGCCGGCCTGGTTCGGCAAATCGAGGTCGAGAACAAGGGTCAGCGCGTCAACGGCAGCGCTTCCCGGCCGCTCATAGTAGCGTTTTCGGCGGCCGGCCTCGGTGAATCCCAGCTTGCGGTAGAGCGCGAGCCCCGCTGTGTTGTCCTCTGCAACTTCCAGAAAGATCCGCTTTGCGTCGCCTCGGCGAGCGGCCCGCGTCAAGCCTTCCAGCAAGCCGGTTGCGAGGCCTACACGCTGCCAATCGGGCGAAACGCCAATCGATAAGATTTCTGCTTCGTCGGCGGCGAGCTGTCCGATCAAGAAGCCGATGACGGTCTTCTTTTGTCCACCGGCGACAGCGATCAGGGATGTCGCGGCGGGATGTTCGAGGAAGGATTGGATGGCAGCGGCGTCCCAGGCGGGACTGAATAATTTTGCATGGAGTGCCGCGATCTCTTCCGCGCGGTCAGGGGAGGCCCAGAGCATGCTCGCGTGCTTTACGTTCCGGAACGGCGTGACATTCGTCATGCGCCGGCTCCGATGAAGGGACTTGGAGGGGGCGGCTTGGCATCGGGCGCGCGCAGGTAAAGCGGCCGCAACGTGTCGGTCACAGCCATTTCGCATGCTGGAAACAGCACATTGAGGGCATCGGGCAAAAGGTCAGGGAGAATTGCCTCGGCGTCGACGCCTTCCATCTTTGCGGCGGCGGCAAGCGCAGGGCCTCCCGACCCCGCAATGACGATTGGGCCCGAGCCCAGCATACGGGCGGCGTCAGCGATGGGGAGGCATTGAGGCGGAACGACCGTTCTCAGCGTATGCCGGTCAAAGACCTCAAGATAGACTTCGTCCCGCCGCGCATCGGTGGCGATCGCAACCAACGGAGTGGGCGCGGCCGGAATACGAGCGCTCATCGCCATCAGCCTCAAGCTCGAGAGCGCGACGAATTCGGCTCCCGTTGCGAGCGCAAAGGCGCGGGCGGCCGATACCGAAATGCGCGTACCCGTGAACGTTCCTGGACCAAAGGTGACTGCTATCCGGTCGAGAGCTGTAAACTCGAGACCAACCTCGGCCATCACAGCCTCAATCATGGGCATGAGGCGTTCGGCATGACCTTTCTGCATCGGTTCGTACGCGAACGATATGCTCGGCGTAAGCGAACGCAGTCCGCGGCCCGCAGCTACTGAACAAGCGTCGAAACAGGTGTCGAAAGAAAGAATATTCATTCCGGGCGCAGCTTTTAAACGATCGTAGCCATTTCGTCGAAGCTAAATCGTGGCGAACGCGGATAAACCCCTTCCGGGTCACCAAAACCCAAATTGCACAGGAAATTGGACCTAATCTCAGTGCCCGCAAAGAATTCAGCGTCGACGGCAGCGTTGTCGAAGCCAGACATCGGGCCACAATCCAGACCAAGGGCCCTTGCCGCCAAAATGAAATAACCTCCTTGGAGGCTGCCGTTGCGGAAGGCCGTCGTGTCGGCGTGCGCCTTCTTGCCAACAAACCAGCTCTTTGCATCGGCCGGCGGATAGAGCCGGGGCAGGTACTCGTAGAAATTCAGGTCGTAGCCGATGATTGCCGTGGCGGGGGCCGCCATTGTCTTTTCGACATTGCCGGCGCTGAGGTGGGGCTTCAGCCGCGCCTTCGCTTCCGCCGATTTGACGAACACGATCCGCGCCGGCGAGCAGTTGGCGCTCGTCGGGCCCCACCTCATATGCTCCACGATCTGCTTCAGCAGCGTGTCTGGCACCTCTCGTGGCTGCCATTTGTTGTTGGTGCGGGCCTTATCGAATAACTGGTCGAGCGCGGCTTGATCGAGAGGCTGGTTCATTTCGGCTTCCATGATGTTTGAGCCCAGAAACGAAGAACCCCGCCGAGGCGGGGTTCAAAGGTGGGAAATCTACGTCACGCCGCCTGGACCGCCTGCACTTCGGGGAGGAAGTGCTTCAGCAGATTCTCGATGCCGTGGCGAAGCGTGGCCGTCGAACTCGGGCAGCCAGAGCAGGCGCCCCGCATGTGGAGATAGACCACGCCATCGCGGAAGCTCGCAAAGGTGATGTCGCCGCCGTCCTGCGCAACAGCCGGGCGGACGCGTGTCTCAAGAAGCTCCTTGATCGTCGCGACGATCGATTCATCTCCGGGATCGTAGCTTTCTGTCGCGACATCGTTGGCATCTTCCGCGCCCGTGGCAGGCGCGCCGGACATGTAATGATCCATGATGGCGCCAAGGATCATCGGCTTCAGGTGCTGCCACTCGATGTCGCCCTTGGTCACGGAGATGAAGTCGGACCCCAGAAACACGCCATCGACACCGTCGATAGCAAATAGGCGGGTCGCGAGCGGGGAAACGGCTGCGTCCGTCTTCGAGCGGAAGTCGGCCGTGCCGTCAGCGAGAACATCGCGCCCGGGGATGAACTTCAGCGTTGCCGGATTGGGCGTCGCTTCCGTCTGAATGAACATGGTGCCTCACTTCGTGCTCGGTGCTTGGCGCGCACCGCCCGCGCTGGGGTGATCAGGAGGCCTCAGATATAGGTTCTCGTCCCCGCCATGTCGAGGAGCGGGCCATGTACTAATCGTGAGGCAATTTAGGCCAGTGCCTTGATTTCAGCGAGGGATAGTTGGCCAGGCACGACGGTCACGGGTACAGCAAAACCTCCGGATGCCCTTGCCGTGGCGAGTGAAGCCACCAGTGGTCCGGGGCCGGCTGCGTCGTTCGAAGCGCCGAGAACGAGGATGGCGATGTCCTCGTCTTCGGCGATCAGCTTATTAACTTCTTCGCCCGTGCGCCCCTCGCGGATGACGTCTTCGGTTTCGACGACCTCAAAACCCGCATGGCCGAGCTTGCGGCGGAAAAGTCGGAACAGCGCCTTTGCTTTGGTCGTCTCTTCCTCGATCTGCACCTGGCGTACGCCAGCCCAGTTCTGAAGCTCGCTCGGCTCGATCACGTAGAGCATGACGATGAGGCCTGATGAGCGCTGGACCCGGCTTGCGGCATAGTAGAGTGCGCTCTCAACTTCCTGACTCTCGTCCACGACGATCAGGAACTTGCGGCGATGGCCTTCTTCGAATGAGCGTCGTGGCTTCATGGGAGACGATGCTGCCATTCCGCGGGCGCGCTCGCAATGGCCGCAAGCGGTGGCTGGCGGATGCAACCCGTATTTCGTTTGCGCCCGATCAGCTGCGGATAAAGCCGACGATGTCCTTCACCTTATCCATGATCGGCGAGGCGATCTCCCGCGCCCGCGCAGAACCATCACCGAGGATACGGTCGATCTCGGCGGGGTCCGACGAGAGCCGCTTGATCTCGTTCGCGATCGGCTCGATGCGGGCGACGAGCGCGTCGGCCAGCACTTTCTTGAAGGCTGAAAACTGCTGCCCGCCAAACTCGGCAAGAACCGCCTCGACGGGCTTATCGACGATGGTGGCGTAGATGCCGATCAAGTTTTCAGCTTCAGGACGGCCCTCGAAGCCTTTCTCGTCGCCTGGGAGAGGCTCGGGATCAGTCTTGGCTTTCTGCACTTTCTTGGCGATCGTGTCGGCATCATCCGTCATGTTGATGCGGGAAAGATCGGACGGATCGGATTTGGACATCTTCTTCGTGCCGTCGCGTAGGCTCATGACGCGCGTCGATGAGCCGGTGATGACGGGCTCCGGCTGGGGGAAGAAGATTCCGTCTTCAAAGCCGTTGGCGACGATCGAGGCGGCAAAATCATTGTTGAACTTCTGAGCGATGTCGCGCGCGAGTTCGAGGTGCTGTTTCTGGTCCTCGCCGACGGGCACGTGCGTCGCGCGATAGGCCAGGATGTCCGCAGCCATCAAGTTCGGATAGGCGTACAGCCCCACGGACGCCTGCTCGCGGTCCTTGCCGGCTTTTTCCTTGAATTGGGTCATGCGGTTCAACCAGCCAAGCCGTGCGACACAGTTGAAGATCCAGGCAAGTTCGGCGTGGGCTGAAACCTGGCTCTGATTGAAGAGAATGCTCTTCTTCGGGTCAAGGCCAGCGGCGATATAAGCGGCCGTGACCTGGCGGATCGCGGTGCGGAGTTCGGCAGGGTCCTGGGCGACCGTGATCGCGTGAAGGTCGACGACGCAGTAGATGCACTCGTGCGTATCCTGCATCTTGATCCAGTTCACCATCGCGCCAAGATAGTTGCCGAGATGCAGGCTGCCGGTCGGCTGCATGCCGGAAAAAACGCGTGGCGTGATTTTCATTGGACTGTCCGTGTTGGAAAGATTTGCGGCCTTATCGCGTGCGAAAGGCCGCGGCGCAAGTCCGGAGGGCCGCAGCCCCGGCGTTACCGTTGTCGGCGGGTCAACCTGCCGAGTTGGCCCAAGCTCATGACGCCGGTCAGCAGGATGAGTACGGTAAATACAGTCAAGCCCACGCCGATCTCGAGACCCAGGATCGAAGCCTTGATGAAGAAGCCGCTATGGTGATCGTAATAGGGTGAGAGCACGTGGCTTGTTGCCAACAAAGCGGCGACCATCGCGGCGCTCGCCAGCAGGATCAGAGGAATGTTCCGCTTCAGGCGACTGTCGGCAACAAAGTCGCCTTGCTTGCTCAAGGTCGCCCACAGCAGATAGGCGTTGAGCCAACCGCCGAGCGCGGTGGCGATTGCGATGCCAAGCTGGGGCATCATTCCCATATGCCGAAGCAGGAAGAAGAGGCCGATCGAGCCTGCTGTGTTGGCGGTTAGGCTGATCGTGGCGTAGCGCATCGGTGTTTTGGTGTCTTCGCGGGCGTAGTAGGCCGGGGAAAACACCTTGATCATCACGAAGGCGGGAAGTCCGAGCGCGAACATCGCAAGGACAGATGCGGTGACGTGCGTGTCGGCCGGACCGAAAGCGCCGCGCTCGAATAGAACACGCACGATATCCGTCGGGATCACGGCAAGCGCCAGCGCCGCGGGGATCGTCAGCAGCAGTGCAAATTCGAGCGAGCGATTTTGGCTATCCATGACCGCTGCCGTATTGCCGGCGCGAAGTTGGCGGGCGACGTCGGGCAGTAAGACAATGCCTACAGCAATGCCGACTATGGCGAGCGGGAGCTCATAAACACGATCGGCATAATACAAGTGCGAGACAGCTCCAGGTTGGAGCGATGCGATGATGGTCCCGATGGCGATGTTGAGCTGGGTCACGCCGCCGGAAATCACGCCCGGCACGCCGAGCCGCACTAGGTGACGAACATCGGGCGTCCATCTCGGCCGGCGAATGCCAAGGTGCATTCCAGCGCGACGCATGCCCCACATCAGCAGCAAAAGCTGCAGAAAGCCGGCGACGAAGACGGCCCAGGCCTGGATGATGCCCGCTTCTGGCTCGGCCTTGTAGCCAATCCACATCGAGATCAGCGTCGCGATCATCATCACGCCGTTGAGGACGATCGAGACAGAGGCGCTTTCGGCAAACCGGCCCACCGAATTCAGCGCGCCCGACATGAGCGCGACGATCGACATGCAGAGCAGGTAGGGCATCGTTATGCGCGTCAGCAGAACGGACAGATCAAACTTCTGCGGAACGACGTCGAATCCCGGAGCGAGGCCGTACATCAGGAACGGCATTGCTAGTTCGGCGACTATGGTCACGATCAACAAGATGAAAAGCAGGCCGGCCATCGCGTCTTCGGCGAACTTACGCGCCGCTTCGGGGCCATCGCCTTCAAGCTTCTTCGCGAAAATAGGGACAAACGCGGAATTGAAGGCGCCTTCGCCAAAGAGCCGGCGAAACAGATTGGGAAAGCGAAATGCGACAACGAAGGCGTCGGCGACCCACCCGGACCCCAATGTCGCGGCGATCAAGATATCGCGCATGAAGCCGAACACGCGGCTCAGCAGCGTCAAACCACCGACGGTGGCGAATGATTTATAAAGCTTCATTGGATGGACGGGTTGCGGCTCGCATTTCGACCCAGAAATAGATTGCCCTCATAGACCGGGTTGAGGCCGCACACATCCGGCAATTTGATGTCGCTCTTGCCTGTCTTGTGGGTCGTGGCCGCGATGTCACGGCGCGGCGAACTCGATTTGGCGCCGTTTTCCATACCAATTTGTGAGGAACGCCTATTTCATCATGCGCGGACCGCTTCGGGGGTCGCCTTAGGCCGCCCGGGGTCCAAGATCGATTGCAGGCGCGAACGCAGTGTGGCCTGACGCGTCTCGTTGACGATCTGTTTGCCGACGAGATCCGTGACGTAGAAAACGTCGACGGCCTTTTCTCCAAACGTCGTCACGTGTGCGGAGGTGATGTCGAGCGACAGATCGGAAAGGGCTGACGTCAACTCATAAAGGAGGCCGGGGCGGTCTCGGCCGGAAACTTCCAGGACGGTGAGGCGATCCGACAGTGCGTTATTGATGACGATCTCGGGCTCAACGATGAACGCCTCGACACCGCGCGTCCCGACGCGCCGCTTTTTGAGCAGCGCCGCAATCTGCTCCTTGCCGTTCAGCAGTCGCTCGATGGTGTCGGTGATGCGCCGTGCGCGACGAAGCTCGTCGTCATCGTTGGCAAATTCGCGGTTGAGCAGGAACGTGTCGAGTGCATAGCCGTCACGCGTGGTCGTGATGTGTGCGCCGGCGATGTTGGCGCCGGCAGCCGCGCAAGCTCCTGCAAAGAGCGATAGCAGGCGCGCGTGGTTCGGCGCGAAGACCGTTAGTTCGGTGATGGCCGTAAATTGATCCGTCTTGACGTTGGTTGCGAACTTCGCGCGCGAATTCATGGCTTCGTTCACGACGTTCGCGTGAACGAGTTGCGTCGCGAGATCGGTGCGAAGCCAGTAGTTGGGATAGTGGCGCTCGATGAAGGCGTCGATGCGATCTTCGGGCCAGTCGGAGAGGGCCTGACGCAGCGCCGCCTGAGCGTTATCGATGCGCTCATCGCGCGCGACCTGTGTGTGTCCGCCGGCTACGAGCGGTTCGGTTTCGTGATAGAGCGTACGCAGAAGCTGGCCTTTCCAGCCATTCCACACGCCCGGACCGACAGCTCGGATATCCGCGCAGGTGAGGAGGAGCAGCAGCTTCAGACGCTCCGGGCTTTGCACGATATTGGCGAAGGCGCGAATGGTGTCGGGATCGGAGATGTCGCGCGAGTGGGCGAAATTGCTCATCGTCAGATGTTCTTCAATCAGCCACGCGACGAGTTCTGTTTCGGCCGGCGTCATGCCGAGACGCGGACAAAGCTTGCGAGCGATGCGCGCACCGACCAGCGAGTGACTTTCCTTTCGTCCCTTGCCGATATCGTGAATGAAGGCTGCGACGAGCAATGCCCGTCGATTCTGGATCGACGAGAAGATGGCTGTCGACAGCGGCAGTTCGGAAGCGAGATCGCCGCGCTCAATGGCAACGATATTCCCGAGAGTACGCAGGAGATGCTCATCGACCGTGTAGTGATGATACATGTTGAACTGCATCATCGCGACGATGCGACCGAATTCCGGAATAAAGCGGCCGAGCACGCCTGCGTCGTTCATGTGACGAAGCGAGGCTTCCGGGTTTCCTTTCGCCGTAAGTAGTGAAAGGAAGATGGCATTGGCTTCCGGGTCGTGGCGAAGCTTGTCGTCGATGAGGCGGAGCGAGCTGCGCAGCAAGCGAATGGCGTCCGGATGCAGGTAGGCGCCGGTGTTGGCGGCCTGCGCGAAAAAGCGGATCAGGTTCACGGGGTCGCGTGCAAAGACCTGCGCGTCGGTGACGTTCAAACGATCGTTATCGATGCGGAAATCCGTCTTCTCCCGCACTTCGCGCCGCGTCTTCCAGCTCAATGGACTGAGCAGACGCTTGTAGCCCGGCGACGTCTTGAGCTGCTGCATCTCGAGAGCGCCGCAGAGAATCGTCGTCAGATCGCCGACGTCCTTGGCGATGAGGAAGTAATGCTTCATGAAGCGCTCGACGGCGCGCAGGCCTTCGCGTGACGTATAGCCAAGGTTTTTCGCCATCGCCGGCTGGACTTCGAACGACAGCACTTCCTCGGCGCGACCCGTCATGAAATGCAGGAAGCAGCGAACGCGCCAGAGAAAGTCCTCACACCTCCGGAAGGTCTGAACTTCCTCAGGCGTGAAGATGCCGGCCTCGACCGCCGCCGCACCCACTTCCTGATTGAAGATGTATTTCGACAGCCACTGCAATGTATGCAGGTCGCGCAGACCGCCCTTGCCATCCTTTATATTGGGTTCGACCTTGTAGCGGCTTTCGCCGGCGCGTCGCGTGCGATCGTCTCGTTCGGCCATTTTGGCATCGATGAATTGACGCGCGGTGCCGGCGACGACTTCAGACCGAAAGCGATCTTCGAACTCGGCGAACAGCTGGGTATCGCCCAGAATGAGGCGAGAATCGAGAAGGGCCGTGCGAATCGTAATGTCGGCGTAGCCGAGCTTGACGCATTGATCGACGGTGCGGGTGGCGTGGCCGACTTTGAACCCGAGATCCCAAAGCAGATAGAGCATGTATTCGGCGACGCTCTCTCCCCATGGCGTCTGCTTGTAGGGGAGCAGGAAGAGAAGATCGATGTCCGAGCCCGGCGCCAAGAGACCCCGGCCATAGCCGCCGGTTGCGACGATCGCCATGCGCTCTGCGTCTGACGGGTTGGTCGCTCGATAGACGTGCGCAACGGTGTAATCGTAGATCAGGCGTATGAGTTCGTCCTGGAAGAGGCTGAGGCCCGCTGCGCAACGACGGCCATTGCCATCAACGTCGAGCGCCGTGCGTGCCGACGCGCGCGCTGTCTTGACCAACGACTTCAGGCTTTCGAGCACCTTTGGGCGAGCGTCAGCGGGCGTGGCGTTGCTCTCGTTGAACAGCGCGGTCAGCTCGCGGCGGGCTGCGAGGCGATCGAAGTAGGGCGGCGGTGTAAGGACGTTCTCTGTTTCGTCGTTCAAGGCTTCATCTTCTTCAGATTTTCGGCCAGAGCCTTGAGTTCATAAAGCTTCTCGAGCGCTGCCTTCGGCGAGAGA
Source organism: Hyphomicrobium sp. (assembly GCF_003987855.1). Taxonomy (GTDB): domain Bacteria; phylum Pseudomonadota; class Alphaproteobacteria; order Rhizobiales; family Hyphomicrobiaceae; genus Hyphomicrobium_B. The sequence continues at coordinate 145,960 of NZ_RXIZ01000004.1, read as the reverse complement.
TCGTCAGGATGCATATCTCGAAGCAGCTTTTCAACGACTGAAGGAGACTCTGTGGCCGATGCGCCTCTCGGCCGCGCTGCGGAGAACAGCGGCAGATCATCGATACTTTCGTCGCCAGCCTTGGGTCGGCGATCGGCCTTTTCGAGGCGGGCAAGCACTTGGCGGGCCCGATCGACGACCGGTTCAGGCAGGCCGGCGAGCTTCGCGACCTGAATGCCATAGGAGCGGTCGGCGGCTCCAGCCTTAACTTTGTGCAGGAAAACGATGCTATCCTGCCATTCGGCCACCTCCATAGTGACGTTGGCGATGCCGTCGAGCCGGCGGGCGAGTGCCGTCAGTTCGTGGTAATGGGTGGCGAACAACGCGCGCGCTTTGGTTACTCCATGCAGGTACTCAACAGTCGCCCAGGCGATCGAGAGACCGTCGAAGGTAGCGGTGCCCCGGCCGATCTCATCGAGAATGACCAGCGATCGCTCCGTCGCCTGATTGAGGATGGCCGCGGTTTCCACCATCTCGACCATGAAGGTCGAACGGCCGCGTGCCAAGTCGTCGGAGGCGCCGACTCGCGAAAACAAGCGATCGACCACGCCGATATGGGCAGAACGAGCGGGCACGTAGGATCCCATCTGCGCCATCACCGCAATCAGCGCATTCTGCCGAAGAAACGTGGATTTACCCGCCATGTTCGGGCCCGTGACGAGCCAGATGCGGGCATCCGGCAGGCCATCTTCTTGTGCAGCTGTGCCTGAGGACGGGCCGCGGCCAAGAACGCAGTCATTTTCGATGAACGGTCCGGCAGCTTGCCGCCCAAGCGCCTGCTGGACGACAGGGTGGCGACCGCCCCGGATTTCGAACACCGCGGCATCATCGATGATTGGGCGGACATAGCCTTGCTCGAGGGCAAGCGATGCGAGGCTCGTATAGACGTCAAGTTCGGCGAGTGCTGCCGCAGCCGCGGTCAAAGCCTCTGTGGCGGCGGCAATCTCCTCTGTCAGCGTGGTGAATATCTCTTGTTCGAGATTCAGCGCGCGTTCGTTTGCCGAGGCGATCTGGCCTTCGGTCTCCAGGAGTTCGGCCGTTGCGAAGCGAACCGCGTTGGCCATCGTCTGACGGTGGCGGAAGCGTTCCGACAGCGGTGGAGAGAGCAGGGGCTTGGCGTTGAGCTGCGTGACCTCAATGAAGAAACCCAGGATGTTGTTGTGGCGGACCCGCAGCGTTTTGACGCCGGTTTCCTCGATATAGCGGGCCTCGAGTTCGGCCATCACGCGGCGGCTGTCGTTACGCATTGCGCGTGCCGCATCGAGATCGGGATTGAAGCCTTCGCGAATGAAGCCGCCTTCGCGGCGCAGGAGCGGGGGATCATCAACGAGCGCGCTCTTGAGGGCTGTCGCGAGGCTCTGCGGTACGCTTTCAAGGCGCTCGCAAACCGATTGCAACTCGGGCGGAAGCGGTAGGGGCTGGCTGACGCTCTTCAACATGCGAGCCGCATCGCCGGCCGCTTCGACAGCGTCGCGCACAGAGGCCAGATCGCGCGGCCCGCCACGCCCGAAGGTAAGCCTTGGGAGCGCGCGAGCGAGGTCCGGCGTTCCCCGCAGGCAGAAGCGCATATCGTCCATCAGGCCGCGATTATCGAGAAGGCAAGCGATGGCGTCCAAACGGGCTTCGATCGCGGCCGGCGCGATAAGCGGGCTCGAAATGCGCGCCTGGAGCTCGCGTGCGCCTGCGCCGGTCACCGTCCTATCAATGGCGGCAAGAAGAGTTGATGACTTGTCGCCCGACGTCGACTTGACGAGTTCCAGGCTCGCGCGGCTGGCCGCATCGATAAAGAGCGACCCACCGCCCGCGCGGCGCGGAGCGCGAAGCAGCGGCTTTCGACCCATTTGCGTGAGGTCGATGTACTTCAGCACTGCGGCGGCGGCTGAAAGTTCGCCGCGTGTGAACGTGCCGAAGCCCGAAAGGTCGGCGACGCCAAGGCACGCCTTCAGATCGCGCGCGCCGGACGTTTGATCGAAGTAAGCTGACGGAACGGGCGTCGTCTTGCCGCCGGAATATTCCACCGCCCGCACGAAAGTCTCATTGCCGAGAAGATTATCCGCAGCGAGCACTTCGCTCGAAGATAAGCGGATCAATTCGCCTGACAGATCAGCGCCGGCGAGCTCCGACAACTCGAACTCGCCTGTTGAGATGTCGACAGACGCGAGGGCAACGCGCGACTGAGACGATGAGAGGTCAATCTCGGCAGGGGTCGCAAGAAACACGGCAGTGAGAAAATTGCGGGCTTTGGCGTCCAGTAATGCTTCTTCGGTGAGCGTGCCGGGCGTGACAAGGCGAACGACGTCGCGTTTCACGACTGCTTTGGCACCGCGCTTTCGCGCTTCAGCCGGGTCCTCAAGCTGTTCACAAACAGCGACGCGATGGCCTTGCTTAATCAGGCGCTGGAGGTATTCGTCGGCGCGATGCACGGGTACGCCGCACATCGGGATGTCCTCGCCTTTGTGCTTGCCGCGCTTCGTGAGGACGATGGACAGGGCTTCGGAGGCGGTTACCGCATCCTGGAAAAAGAGCTCATAGAAGTCGCCCATCCGGTACCAAAGAAGGCTATCCGGATTTGCCGCCTTGATTTCGAGATATTGCGCCATCGACGGGGTCGCTTCGACGATCGCTGAGGGAGCGTCGCCGTCGTGCGACACTTCGGCCGGAGCGGTGGGCTCCGGCTTGGCTACCCTGCCCTTGCGCAGCTCGTCGGATCTAGACATCAAGAGATTGCGTTTCAAATTGCCCCGTTCGGCCTTAAGGATGATGCGATCTGGAGCGCCTCGTCGTCCCCTCACCAGCGCCGGATATGCATAGGTTGCCGTCCCGGCTCTCGCAACCTATCGTGCCGGCCCTTATCCCCTGATGTGTGGTTTGGAATCACAGCCTGAGCACACGTATCCTGAACGGTCAGCAACATGCCATCCCTCCACCGCGCAGCCCACGTGACGGCTCAAGAAGCGCTTGCTTTTCATGCCAATGGCAAACCCGGCAAGCTCGAAATCACGCCGACGAAGCCTTTGACGACTCAGCGCGACCTGGCGCTCGCCTATTCTCCGGGTGTGGCCATTCCGGTTCAGGCGATCGCGGAAAATCCCCGGGACGCCTATGTTTATACGAGCAAGGGCAATTTCGTGGCCGTGGTGTCGAACGGGACGGCGATCCTTGGGCTCGGCAATCTCGGGGCGCTCGCGGCCAAGCCGGTGATGGAAGGCAAGGCGGCGCTCTTCAAGCGATTTGCAGACATCGACGCAATAGACCTGCTCGTCGATACGCCTGATCCTGACGCGTTTATCAATTCGGTCCGCTATCTGGGGCCGTCCTTTGGCGGGATCAATCTGGAGGATATCAAATCTCCGGATTGCTTCGTCATCGAGGAAACGCTGAAGGGGCTACTGGACATCCCCGTTTTTCACGATGATCAGCACGGCACCGCGATCGTTGTTGCGGCTGGTGTCCTCAATGGATTGCGCGTCGTCGAGAAGGACATCGGCGAGGTCAAGCTCGTGTGCGCGGGGGCGGGTGCGGCGGCGCTCGCGTGCCTCAACCTGCTCGTAAAAATCGGGATCAAGCGCGAAAACATCTACGTCAGCGACATCAAGGGCGTTGTGTATGAAGGCCGCAAGGAGCTGATGGACCCCTACAAGGCGCCGTTCGCGCAGAAGACCAACGCGCGGACACTTGCCGAGGTCATCGGGGGCGCGGATATCTTCCTCGGTCTGTCCGCCGCCGGCGTGCTGTCGCGGGAGATGGTTGCGCAGATGGGGCCGAGGCCACTTATCTTCGCGATGGCAAATCCCGATCCGGAAATCACGCCGGAAGACGTGAAGGCCGTTCGCCCGGATGCGGTGATGGCGACCGGGCGATCGGACTATCCAAACCAGATCAACAACGTTCTTTGCTTTCCCTTCATTTTCCGCGGAGCGCTCGACGTTCACGCCACCACGATCAACGACGCGATGAAGATCGCCGCAGCGGAAGCGATCGCGGCGCTCGCGCGCGCGGAAGTTCCCGATCAGGTGGCGGCGGCCTTTCTTGGCGAACGCCCGACCTTCGGCCCCGGCTACATTATCCCCGCGCCGTTCGACCCGCGTCTCTTGCCGCACGTTTCATCGGCGGTCGCCAAGGCCGCGATGGACTCCGGCGTTGCTCGCAATCCGATCGTCGATATGGAAGGTTACGTCGCGAGGCTGACGGCTCGCCTCGATCCTGTTGCGGGGTGGCTGCAGTCGACTTTCGACGCCGTCCGCAACGATCCGAAGCGCGTTGTCTTCGCCGAAGGCGAGGAGCCGGCCGTCATTCGTGCCGCGAATACATTCTATCAGCAGGGGTTCGGTCAGCCGATCTTGATCGGCCGCAAGAAGGTCGTCGCCGATCATTTCCGCGAACTCGGCATTCCGTTGCGTCCAGAGTTCGAGCTGATCGATACGAGCGAGTCGCCGTTCCTGGAGGAATTTTCAGAGTTCCTTTATTCGCGCCTACAGCGGCGCGGATACCTGAAGCGGGATTGCGAACGGCTGGTGACCAACGAGCGAAATGTATTCGGGGCATTGATGGTGGCGCACGGCTATGCCGACGCACTGGTCTCGGGCGTGACGCGCAATTGGACGAGCGTCTATTCCGATGTGCATCGCGTTCTGGACGAGAAGCCGGGTCGCCACGTGATCGGTGTTTCTTTGCTTTTGAGCCGCGGCCGGGCGGTGCTCATCGCCGATACCAGCATTCACGATCTTCCGACGGGCGAACAGCTGGCGAATATCGCAGTTGAGGCCGCGCGGGCAGCGCGGGCATTCGGCATTGAGCCGCGCGTGGCGCTGCTCGCCTATTCGACGTTCGGGCAGCCGAAAAGCGAGCGCTCCGAGCAGGTGCGTCAGGCGGTGCGGCTCCTCGATGAGCGGCTCGTCGACTTCGAGTACGATGGTGATATGGCGGCCGATGTCGCGCTCAACCGGCGGCTGATGGAACATTATCCATTCTGCCGTCTATCGGACACGGCGAATGTGCTGGTGATGCCGGCATTCCACGCTGCCTCGATCTCCACCAAGATGATCAAGGAATTGGGAGGCGCAACGCTCATCGGTCCGATCGTCGTGGGGCTTTCGCATCCGGTGCAAATCTGCACGTTCGGAGCGACCGACGCAGACATCGTGAATATGGCGGCGCTCGCCGCCTACGGCGCCGGCCGCGAATAAAAGAAGATCGCTTAAGCGTCGACGGCGATACGGCTCTTCGTTTCGGCGGGCGCGCCATAGTGCTCAAAATAGCGGGGATCGATGTTGGCGACGGGCATGATCACCAGCACGTCCGTCGTGCCGAACTGCCTGTCGATCACGGCGCCCTCGCCGAAGTAGGCGCCAAGGCGCAAATAGGCTTTGATCAAGGGAGGCATGGCCTTCAACGCCGCCTTCTGATCAATCTCCGAGGGGGGCATCAAATCCATTGATACGCCAAACGGCTCGCGGGCCCGACAGCGCCATTCCTCAGGCGCAAGCGCTTTATGGTGCAGATAGCTCAGCGCCATTTTGTGTTCGTCGAGATCGACGCCTTCGAAGCTGGCGCAGCCGATCATGACGTCGATGCGGTTTTCGCGAACGTAAGTCCAAAGTCCATGCCAGAGCAGTTCGACAGAGCGCTTGCTGCGGTATGGGGCCAACACGCACGAACGGCCAAGTTCCATGAACCTGAGCGTTGAAGCTTTGCGCTTCAAGAGAGGGGCAATGTCGTACTCGCTGGCCGAATAGAAACCTGGACCGCGCTCAGCAACTTCCTGGCGAAGGATGCGGTAGGTGCCGATGACCGCGGGCCGCTCCGGCCTGCCTGGTCGGCCCGGCTTGGTTTTGTCGAGATCGACAACGAGGAGGTGATCGCAAAGGGCGTCGTAGGCGTCTTCGTCGCGACGGCGAAATTGGGCGAGGCGGCTCGGGACCGCGGACATCTCTTCGAAGAAGACCTGGTAGCGCAGCCGCTGAGCGAGTTTGATCTCGGACCATGTGCGTGCCAAGCGCACTTCGAGATTGCCTACGCGACCGTAGACTTTCGGCTCGATTTCGCGCGTCATGGCTTTCAGCCGACGACCCGGCGCCCGTAGCGCCTCGAAAGCCGCCAAGCCGGCCGGGAGCTTTCCCAGTCCCCCTGCTTTACGTTTGCTGCGGTCCGCGATTGCCTGCCACATCGATGGAAATCCCAACAGAGCTCCAAAGCACGCGGCTACCACGATTCCGTGACAGTTTTTAGATCCAAACGTCAGGCAGCGGGCGGCGCGGCCCCCACTCGGTGCGCCGTCCAGCGTAGCAGAAGCTCGTGCAATTGGTCCGGCTCAAAGGGCTTGGAGAGGTAATCATCCATTCCCGCCGCCAGGCAGCGTTCACGATCCTCAGCGAAGGCGTTTGCCGTCAGTGCAATGATCGGCGGGCAGGCCATGCTGGAATCCGGACGTCGGGCAAAGAGGGCCTTTATCGACTTGGTGGCTGTCAGCCCATCGATCTCGGGCATCAGCAGATCCATAAGGATGAGGTCGAAGGCGGGGCGCTTGCGTTCTAGCGTTTCCCATATTGCCGTTATCGCGGATCTGCCGTTTGGCACCACGGTTGCCTGCCCGCCTGCCCGCTCGATGATCTTAGTTGCCAGGAGGGCGCTGATCTGATTGTCCTCGGCCACCAGCGCACTGAACCTCGGAACGCCGGTCCGTCGCCGCGCTGTTTCTCCCGCATCGCTTGGAAGAGAGCCCGCTCGCTCGGCGGAGATATGCTTCGGCGCAGAGGCGACCCGGAGTTCCAGCATGGCGGTAAACACAGCACCTCTATGAGGACCACTTGCGGAGGCTACAAGCTCGCCCGACATGGCTTGGGCTAGCCGCTTCGAGATTGCGAGACCGAGCCCCGCACCGCCGCGGCTCCGATGCTCGGCGGTCAGATCCTGTTCGAACTCTTCGAAAAGCAGGCATGCTGCCTCCGGCGAAAAGCCAATGCCTGAATCGGAGACTTCGATCGCTACGCGCGCAACGCCGGCGGCTGTCGTTTGGCTGTCTGCGAGGTCTATTCGAAGTGCGACGCTGCCTGCATCGGTGAATTTGATCGCGTTCGAGAGCAGGTTGAGGATGATCTGCCGGAGCCGCATTTTATCGCCCTGCACCCACTCGGGAAGCTTCTCAGAAACCGAAGAGGTGAACGATAGATTTTTGGCGGCCGCCTCTGGCGCCATCAATTGCATCATCTGGGCGATGCAGTCCCGCAGCGAAAAAACTTCGCTTGCAAGTTCGAGCTTGCCGGCTTCGATTTTCGAGAAGTCGAGAATGCCGTCGAGAAGGCCCATCAAGGCCCGGGCGGAATCGTCGGCGACGCGAGCGAGGTTTCTCTGTTCGGCATCAAGTTCGGTATCGCGCAGAAGGCTTATCATACCAATGATACCGTTCATCGGCGTACGTATCTCGTGGCTCATAGCAGCGAGAAATCGCGATTTCTCTCGGCTGGCCGTTTCTGCACTTTCCCTCGCTGCGCGGAGTTGCTCGCCGATTTCGCGGTCCAAAGTAACGTCGCGTCCGACGCGCTGGAGTTCAATTCGGCCCTCGGGCGTCATTACTTCCGTTTCGTCCCACGCAATCCAGCGCTTGCCCTTATACATCGGGAGAAGCTCGAGAATTCTTCGGGGCGAGCCGGGCGAACCGGCGGTTGTTTCGGTCCGTGTTGCCCGGGGCCGGAATGGCGAACCGAGCACCTCCTCAAGGGGGAGACGGAATGCTTCCAGGAATGCGGTGTTGGCAAACACCACGCGGCCCTCACGCGAATAGCGGACGATGAAATCGGCTTGCGCATCGAGAAGCTGGCGATAGCGCGCGGCGCTGTCGGCCAATCGCCATTGAGCATCTCTCAGGTTCTCGATGCTGGCGTCGATCCCATAACCCGCGGGGCTTTTTGTCGAGATATCGGCTCCCCTCGCGCTTGGTCGCTGGAATAAGGAATTCACTCCAGCGGCCGCCAGAGCTGCGCCAACTACCGCGACAACGACTCCCGCATCGATGGTGGCTCCGGTTCGCGCGATGCCGACACATGCGAGCAGCAGTCCGATTGCAGCAGCGAATGCCGCAATAGCCCGTCTGGTGACTTTTCCCATGCCGCGTTGATCTGGCGACGCCCGGTCATGACCGGTCGCAACAGGCTGCGCGCTGGTCTTTCTTCCTAACAACATCGTGCCCCTCAAATCCCGGGGCGACAGTCGGCCAATGTACTTTTACGGAGTCTAAAGAGACTTGGTTAAGCGCGACTCTGACGCCAGACGATGGCGCTGTGCACGTTTGTCTGAAATGTTGCGCACCTCGGCGACTACAGGCGGCGCAGATCCGCGTCGGTCAGTTTTCGCGCGGCTTCCTCGATCATGAGGGGTACGCCATGGCGAATGGGGAACGCGAGCCCAGCTGCTTTGCTCAACAGTTCGCGCGAGCCCGCATCGTAGACGAGCCGAGTCTTTGTGAACGGGCAGACCAGAAGCTCAAGCAACTTCGGATCGACCGCGGTCGCGTCCTCAGCCGGGGTATCGTCGATGTCCTCGGTCACCGCTTGCTCCCGCCCGTTACTGCAGCGTGGTGCCACTGCTGCCGTTCGACGCTAAGTCGATCTCGGCAAGGGCGACGAGGACTTCGGCTCGGGACCTGAGGTCCTTCGCTTCGAGAAGAGCCTGCTTCTCTTCAGGCCCATACGGGCACATCACCGAAAGTGCATTGATTAGAAACTCGTTCGAAGCACGCTGGATCGTCGACCAGTCTGTTTTGAGGCGATTGGCTTCGAGATAGGTTCGCAGGACACGCAGCAAGTTTGGCCGGTCGACCATTTCTTCGCCGAGGCCCTCCGTCAAGTCGCTCGCGAACTTGTCGTAGCTGACGCTCATGATGCGATAGGGCATTTCGCTTTCGGCTTCGCCGACGCACTGGAAGCGGGTGATTCCTGTCAGCGTTATGATCAGGCGGCCATCGTCGAGTTCCTGATAAGACGTCACCCGGCCGACGCATCCCACGGCGCGCAACTCCGCGGATTTTTCCGTCGGGCTTTCCTGTTCGTCATCGCTGGAGAGAAGCGGTTGCAGGATGCCGATGATCCGCGCTCCCGACATCACGTTGTCGATCATCTCGAGATAGCGCGGCTCGAAGATATTGAGAGGCAGGGTCGCACGCGGCAGCAGGATGGCGCCGCGGAGCGGAAAGACCGGGATCCTCGATGGTAGGTCCGCAGGGCGGCGGTAGCGGTCCGTGAGCGTCAAGAGCGATCGTCTCCGCGAGACAACGGTAAGATCAACTGAACAGGATCGATGATAGCCTGCGGCGCCCCTCGGCGACTAGCGGCTCTTTCGGGCCCCAGGCGTCGAAAAGCTGCAGGAGCTGCTTACGCGCAGCCTCATCGTTCCATTTGCGATCCATCCTGACGAGATCAAGAAGAAGTTCAAGGGCATCCTGCCGATCGCCTGTAGCCCCCAGTCCGACGGCGAGGTCTAGCGTTGCCTGGTAATCCTGAGGGTTCTGCGCGACGCGCTGTCTCAGTTGCGCCAATTCGCTGGTATCGGCGCCTTTTTGAGCCAGGAGGATCGCGGCTTCGACGCTTTTGACCACCGGAAGTTCCCGTTTATCCGGAGGCACCAACTCCAGGGTCTGGCCGGCTCGTTCGACATCACCGCTCTTCATGTAGCAGGAGGCGAGGCCCGCTAGTGCCTCGGCATTGGTGCGATCTTCCTGGAGCACGCTCGCAAAGACTTCGGCGGCGCCCTGGAGATCGTTCTGTTCAAGCAACTCTTCGCCGGTTTTCAGAATGTCGGCGATGCTGATCTCGGCGTCATCGGCGACGAGCCGATCGATGAACGATTTGACCGCGCTCTCCGGCTGGACGCCGACAAAGCCGTCGATCGGCTGCCCATCGCGAAACGCGTAGACCGTCGGCAGCGATTGGATACGAAGCTGGGCGGAGATCGCCTGGTTTTCGTCGACGTTCACTTTGACGAGACGAACCTTGCCACCGTAACTGCGCACGACCTTCTCGATCACGGGCGTGAGCTGCTTGCACGGGCCGCACCAAGCCGCCCAGAAATCGACGATCACGGGCACGGATTTAGACGCTTCGATAACGTCCGCCTTGAAAGTCGCCGTCGTGGCGTCCTTGATCATCTCGGCGGCACCGGGAGCGCCGAACTCTGTGCCTTTTGCGCCAAATTCCATTTGAGCCAATCTCCTCCCGCTCAGACCTCAGGCTGCGTCAACACCATGACGCGGGGTTCATGGCCGGTGGCGCGAATGAACCGCAAAAGATCGTCGCGTGCAATGTTTGTGGTCGCCGTATTTTCAAGCGGATGACAGTTGATCGTGTCTTCCGTCATCAATGCTTCGTCGAAGATGATCTTCACACGATTGTTGGTGTCATTCATGGCGGAAAATGCGGTCACCGCGCCGGGTGTCACGCCAAGTGCTTCCATCAATAACTCGGGCTTGCCGAAAGAGAACCGTCCGGCGCCCAATCGCTTCGATAGCGCCTTGAGGTCAACGCGCGTCTCGGTATTGGCGACGACGAGGAAAAGTGCGCCTTTGTCGTCCTTCAGAAACAAATTCTTCGTATGCGCTCCGGGAAGGTCGATCTTGACGTCTTCGCTTTCGGCCACGGTGAACACCGCTGGATGGTCGATGGTCTGCGTCTCGATTTTAAGATCCGCCAGGGTCGAGAATAGTTGGTCGCGGGTCGCGGGCATTGGCTGAAACACTCTCCGACTGGGTTTTGATCCACACCGTACTCCAGCCGTAGCTAGGGCCACGATATATGGTGCCGGACGCCCGGTTTTGCTGCCTTGAGACAGGGCTTGCATTGGTCGAGCACTTGCGCCATAAGGCGGGTCTTCCGCCGCCGCAAGGCGGCGTAAGCATCTGGACATGCGGGTGTAGCTCAGGGGTAGAGCACGACCTTGCCAAGGTCGGGGTCGAGGGTTCGAATCCCTTCGCCCGCTCCAGGCACATAAGATTTCAGCCATACCTCCTGAAATCATGCTTTCGGGCTTTCCCAACGTGGAGCCTGCCAGCACGAACCTCTCAAGTAACACTCGGCCGGAATATTAGGGCGCAGGCCTGCGCTTTACCAAACCGTATGGACGAGGCCCGTTTCCTCACGATTATAGCTAGCCCCCTCACTTGGCGTCAAAACGACGCTCGAACAGGGGAGATACTTCATGAAAATGACTTTGAGAGCGGTGCTCGCCGCTACGCTCATGGTTCTCGGCGCTGGCCTCGCCAACGCAGCGACCGTGAGCGGTGATGTTCATTCGCTTAAGCTCATCTCTGAACAGTCGCCGGCGGCGCAGCACGTCTACTGGCGTCATTGGCGTCATCGCCACTGCTGGTGGCGCCATGGCTATCGCCACTGCCGCTACTGGTAAGCCTCAGGTACGGCGCCCAGGTGGCGCCGTATTTCTTTCGCGGGGGCGACTCGGTTCGGACTCCGCCAAGCCATCGAGAGGGAGGATAAATGCACCGGGCTGGGCTTTGAAAGGGTGCAACTCTCTTGAAACGCTTCGTGCAGTTTCTTCAAGCGTCGCTCGTCTGCGGGCTCCTGGTGGTCCTGATCTTCAGTATTCCAGCCGTCATGGCAGCCGCGCCGATCCATCTCGACATCTCAGTTCTCAATCCGGCTCGTTTTCTCAGCGAGCATTGGGGCAGCGCCAATAACGCGCTTTGAGGATGCCGGGACTCGAACGAAAAACCGGCCCCGCGAGGGGCCGGCATCGCGTATCTCAGTAGTAGCAGTAGGGATGGCGCCGGCGATAATAGTAATCGTCACAAAGGTAGCCGTCGTCGTAGTCACCCCAGTACGCATAGTAAGGACCACCGTAATAAAATCCTGGTCCCCATCCATAATAGCGCCAGCCGCGATGGCCATGCCATCCGCGGCCGTGCCAGCCATGACCGCCGTAGGCGTAGTGGCCGCCTCGCCAGCCACCGCCCCCATGCCAGCCGCCACCGCCGTGCCATCCGCCGTGAAAACCACCGCCGTGGAAGCCGCCGCCTCCATGGAAGCCACCGCCATGATGACCGGCTTCTGCGACCGCCGAGAAGCCAAGGGCGGCAACCGCCGCGGCGGCTCCGGCAAGCGCTTTTTTCCATTTGTTCATGTTGAGCTCCATCAGAACCGTATCGCTTATTTTCTGCGACTGCCGGCGAAACATAACTTGGGAGTAATGAACGCCGTTTCCAAGAATTCGCTGACATCTACGCATATCTGGGACGCGTAAGCAGATGATCGAGATCAAGCTAAGAAACTTGCGGCTAATGTCTCGAAATGGAGCCGGCATGGGAGGTCGGCCGCGATCCGGCAGAGCAGATCAGCCGGGCCAATTCGTGTGTGCCAGTCCCGGGAATACTTCGTCGTCGCTTGAACGGGCGAAAAGAAAATCATAGCACGGATCGTTCAAGGGCTGGCCTTTGGGGGCCGCTCCCGTCTAGCAAGATGTCTGGTTCAGCCACGAGGGTGCATACGCGTCATGATCGCAACAACGTCCAAGCTCTTCGTCCGTCCAATGATGTTCCTCGCGGCCATAGCCGCGGCGCTGTCGCTGGCGGGCTGCGGGGTCAACACGATCCCGACGAGGGAGCAGCAAGCGAAAGCCGCCTGGAGCGAGGTCCTGAACCAGTACAAGCGGCGTTCGGATCTCATTCCCAATCTTGTGGAGACGGTGAAAGGTTTCGCCGACCAGGAAAAGAGTGTGCTCACGGAAGTTACCAAGGCGCGCGAGCAGACAACGAACGTGCAGTTGCCCGCGGATATCCTGACCAATCCTGATGCGATGAAGAAATTTCAGGATGCGCAGGCCACGCTCTCTGGCGCGCTCGGGCGGTTGATGGCGGTGGTCGAGCGCTATCCGGACATCAAGTCGGGACAGAACTTCCTGGCTCTCCAGAGCGAGCTTGCAGGCACCGAAAACCGCATTGCCATTGCGCGTCGCGATTACATTTCAGCGGTCCAGGCTTACAACACCGAGATCAATACATTCCCGGGTCGCCTATGGAAGATGGCGCTCTATCCGCAGGCGAAAGACATGGCGACCTTCGACATCTCGCCCGAGGAGCAGAAGGTTCCGAAGGTCGACTTCAGCAAGCCCTGAGCACGGCCTTGATCCTGGCAGGAGTTTCTCCGATGCTTGGCGCGTCAAACGCCGCTCGGTTCTCTACACCGCGCAGCGAGGTGCAAACTTTGCTGCGCTTTTTCGCGTTTTTTCTGGCTTTCATCTGCGTGGTGATTGGCGGGGTTGCCAAGGCAGATCCCGCCTATCCCGAGCTTCAGGGACGCATCACCGATGAAGCGGGTTTGTTGACGCCTGCCGAGAAGACCGACATCGCGGCCGATCTTGCGTCGCTCGAACAAACCTCGACGGACCAGATTGCCGTGGTGACGGTGAAATCCCTGCAGGGGTATTCCATCGAAGACTACGGCATCGGCCTCGCGCGCAAGTGGGGCATCGGCCAAAAAGGCAAGGACAACGGCATCCTTTTAATCGTGGCGCCGAACGATCGCAAAGTTCGGATCGAGGTGGGACGCCGTCTCGAGCCCTTCATGACCGACACCATGTCGGCACTGATCATTCAGAATGCCATCCTGCCGAAATTTCGGCGGGGCGATTATGCAGGCGGCATCAAGGATGGCGTGCGCGATATCAAGACCGTGCTGCTCGGCGATGCGGAAGCGGTGAAGCGGCGGGCAGGGGGACCACGAACTCCGGAGAACGATCCGACGGTGATCATTCACATCATCCTTTTCCTCCTCATCTTCGCATTCATCATCTGGATCAATTACCGAAACGCGCAAGCGATGCGCGCCGGCGGGCCGGGCGGTCCACGGCGGCGCGGCGGGGTTGTCGTCATTCCGGGAGGATCGAGCGATTGGGGTGGTGGCGGCTGGTCGAGCGGCAGCAGTGACAGCGGCGGCGGAGGGTGGTCCGGTGGCGGCGGCGACTTCGGCGGTGGCGGCGCCTCGGGAAGCTGGTAGCTATGAAGTCAGCAATGCAGGCAGGTGACACCGGGACATGAGCTTCATCAGCGCAAAAGATGCGGAGCGTGTTTCCGCTGCGATAACGCAGGCCGAGCGGGGCACGTCCGGCGAGATCGTCGCGGTCGTCGCCGATCAAAGCAGCCGCTATCAGCACATCCCATTCATGTGGGCGGCGCTGCTTGCGCTCATCATCCCGTGGCCGCTCATTCACTTCACCTGGATGAACGTGCAGTTGATCTTCCTGATCCAACTGCTCGTGTTTCTGGGGCTTCTGGCAGTTTCATGGCATCCGAAGGTGCGCATGTCGCTGGTGCCGAAGGCCATCCTTCGTGCGAACACGCGGCGGCGGGCGAGTGAGCAGTTCCTGGCCCAGAATCTGCACACGACGACCGGTCGCACAGGCGTTCTCATTTTTGTCTCGGTGGCGGAGCAACGGGTCGAAATCATAGCGGATAGCGGTATCGACGCATTGGTTGAGAAGGGCACGTGGCAGAAGATCGTCGATGATTTCACCGCGGAGATCAGCGCTGGGCATACGGTCGAAGGTTTCGAGCGCGCCATCGCTCGCATTGGCGAACACCTAGCGCGGCACTTTCCCCCGGGTGCTGTCGATCCCAACGAGCTGCCCGATCATCTTATCGTCTTACGAAGCTGATGAACTGACCGGTAAACGCGGTCAAACGGGGGAAAGCCATGTCGACGTTGGAACTCGGCGAGGGAAACGCGTCAGCCGCGGCCAGCGATGGAGCTTGCGGTCGCGCACCGCTACGAGCCCGCGTATCGTGGATGCTCTTCGATTGGTCGGTGCAGCCGCACTACACGCTCGTTCAGACTTTTCTGTTCGGGCCATACTTCGCCAATGCCGTCGTGCAAAATTCGGTCTGCGGCTCGATGATTGCGGAGGGAAGCGAGAAAGCGGCCTGCGGTCAGTCTCTATGGGGATATGCCGCCGCAATCGCGGGGCTGCTCATTGCCATTCTCAGTCCGCTGCTGGGCGCCGCAGCCGATGGTCGGGGTTCGCGCAAGCCGTGGATGGCCTGCCTGTCGCTTGTCTTTCTCGCAGGCCTCACGACCCTCTGGCTTGGCGTTCCAGATGCCAACTTGACGACGATCCTGATCGTGCTTGGCGGGTTCATCGCAGCGACCTTGGCGGCGGAGCTGATGGCGGTCTTCTCGAATGCAATCATGACCGGTCTCGTGCCAAAGCAGGAACTTGGGCGGCTTTCCGGCACAGGGTGGGCCGTTGGCTATTTCGGTGGGCTTGTGAGCCTCGCTCTCGTTGCCGGTCTGCTGGTTCCGATCCCCGGGGAGGCCAAGACACTCCTTGGGCTCGATCCGCTGTTGAAGCTCAATGGCGTTGCGCATGAAGGCGACCGTATCACCGGGCCGTTTGCGGCCATCTGGTTTGTGATCTTCATCATCCCGTTCTTCCTTTTCGTACCCGACCGGCATCGGGCATCGACAACCCATCCGGATCGATCTGCGGTAGCGGAGCTATGGGATACGATCAGGTCGCTGCCGTCGATGCCGAGCCTCTTGGTCTTCATGCTAGCAAGAATGCTCTACACCGACGGGCTGTCGGCAATTTTTGCCTTCGGTGGAATTTACGGAGCATCCGTGTTCGGCTGGGGGCCACTGGAACTGGGCATGTTCGGTATCATTCTCACGCTCGTCGGTGCGTTCGGCGCGCTTTTCGGCGGTTGGCTCGACGATACGATCGGGCCGAAGACCGTGATCATCCTCGCGCTTCTGGCGCTCATCGTCGGAGCTGTCGGAATTCTTTCCGTCGACAAGACGCACGTTTTTTTCACGACGGAGGTCGTCGAAAAGGTCGTCGGCTCGAAACCCTTCTCGTCGCCCGGAGAGCAGGTATTCCTGGCCTTCGCTATTCTCGTCGGCGTCGTGTCGGCGCCTGTGCAGGCCGCGAGCCGGTCCTTGCTCGCGCGGCTTGCGCCGGCCGATAAGATCACGCAATTTTTTGGTCTGTTTGCCTTCTCCGGTAAGGTCACGGCGTTTCTTGCACCGTTCTGCGTGGCGCTCATTACGCAGGAGACCGGTAGTCAGCGCATGGGCATGGGAGCCATTCTGGCGTTCCTGGCAATAGGCGTGGTCATGATGTTGTTCGTGCGCACGCGGTCCGCTTCGTAACGCGGCCGCTCAAGGTTCTCAGTGCCGGAAATGGCGAACGCCGGTGAAGACCATGGCCAGACCGCGCTCGTCAGCGGCTTTGATCACGTCTTCGTCTCGCATTGATCCGCCCGGCTGAATGACCGCAGTAACTCCTGCTTCGGCTGCGGTGATCAAGCCATCGGCGAACGGAAAGAAGGCGTCGGAAGCGACGACCGAGCCTATTGTGAGTGACTTGTCGCGTCCTAAAGCTTTGGCTGCTTCTGCGGCTTTCCAGGCGGCGATGCGGGAAGATTCGACGCGGCTCATCTGTCCGGCGCCGACGCCAACCGTCGCTTCGTTCTTGGCGTAGACGATCGCATTGGATTTGACATGCTTCGCCACCTTGAAGGCGAAGCGCAAATCCTTCAGCTCCGCTTCCGTCGGTGCTCGCTTGGTGACGATCTTCAGGTCGAGATCATCGGCGTTGCTGGCGTCGCGCGATTGCACAAGAAAACCTCCGGCGACGGATTTGAAATTCAGCCCAGAGGCGCGCGAATCGGCGAGACCGCACGTCAGCAGGAGACGCAGGTTCTTCTTGGTTGCGAAAATTGCCTTGGCCTGGTCCGTCGCGTCAGGAGCAATGACAACTTCGGTGAAGATCTTCGTCATCTCCTCCGCGGTTGCGGCGTCGATTGTCCGGTTCAAAGCAATGATACCGCCGAACGCGCTCACGGGATCACAGGCGAGGGCCTGACGATAGGCTTCGGCCAGGGAGACGTTGACGGCCACGCCACAGGGATTGGCGTGCTTGATGATGGCGACCGCGGGTGCTTTGGGATCGAACTCGGAGACGAGTTCAAAGGCTGCATCGGTATCGTTGATGTTGTTGTACGAGAGTTCTTTGCCTTGGAGTTGCTTGGCGGTGGCAACGCCGACGCGCGCATCGGCGGTTAGATAAAGCGCAGCCGTCTGATGCGCATTTTCGCCGTAGCGCAGCGCCTGGCCCAAATGACCGCCGAATGCTCTCCACTCCGGAGCGGAGGTGTGAAGTTCGCGCGCAAACCAATTGCTGATTGCCGCATCATAGGCCGCAGTTCGTGCGAACGCTTTGGCGGCCAGGGATTTGCGCGTGGCCAGCGTCGTCGCTGCATTGTTCGACGCGAGTTCCGCCAGAACGCGCTCGTAATCGGAGGGCTCGACGACGACGGTGACGCTGTCGTGATTCTTCGCCGCGCCCCGGATCATTGCGGGACCGCCGACATCGATATTCTCTACGCAATCATCATATGAGGCGCCTTTAGCGACGGTTTCCTCAAAGGGGTAGAGATTCACGACGAGAAGGTCGATCGGCAGGATGCCGTGCTCGCGGGCCGCGCTGTCGTGAACGTCGTTGCCGCGGATGGCGAGAAGACCGCCATGGACTTTCGGATGCAGGGTTTTTACCCGTCCATCCATCATCTCGGGAAAGCCGGTCAGCTCGGAGACATCCATGACGGACAGGCCGGCCTGCTTCAGAGCAGCGGCCGTTCCCCCGGTCGACACAAGCTCAATTCCGTAGCCTTTAAGCGCGGATGCGAAATCGATTAGCCCCGTCTTGTCCGAGACGGAGAGCAATGCGCGACGGATTTTTTGGTCAGCCATATTCACCCCAGCTTTCTTGCTGTGGCCGTTATCATGCTCAATCCGCCGTGGCCATCCCGCGAGGGCAGCAACGCGCGATTCTGACGCGCGCTTAGCCCGGAAGCCTCTGGATCTCAGCCTTTTCGGGCTTTTCAGCGCTGATCGACCATTGAACCGATGTCTGGCCGAAGGTGGTCCCGCGCAACACGATCTGAAGGCTCGGCCGTGGTCCGGCGCTATCGACGAAGTAAAGGCTCTCTTCGATGGACAGTTGCGCCTCTTCGTTGGACGTGAAGAGCCACGTCTGTCCGTCGGGAAGTGTGATCCGGCAGATCCCGGTTCCGGCAGAGCGACAGCGGCAGTCAGGATGCAGGTGGAAATGAATGGCGAAGGGAAGGTCCTGCTTCAAACGCAGGGTACCCTTGGGCGGCTCCAGGGTGTCGACACCCTCCAACTTTTCGCCGTCGGTTGACAGCACGAGCTTGCGGCCGTGGATCAATCCGAAGCGCTTGAGATAGCCGTCGTGGGCGGCGGTCAACTCGGCGTGCGCCGCGCTATCGTTGAATTCGGCCGTGACGGTATCGGGCCCGCGGATAGGCAAGCCGTCGACCATCGTTTCGAGCTGGTCGTGACGGATCAAACGCGATGAAGAGGTTTCCGCTAGGCAGAGGGTGTTGTGACTGGCCGTTGCACGAGCGACAGAATCCCAATCGTGATCGGCAGGGCCAGGGAAGCCTCCGTTCGCCAGCATCAGGTACTGACGAACCGTCATTTCGAAGGAAAGAGCGCCAGCCTGCGCTTCCGTCGAAAGCTCCAACGGAGGCGGAGAGCCAACGTCGGCGATCACGATCGTCCGGCCGCGCTCCAGCCGCGTATAGCGAGAGGCCTCGGCCGCTGGCATAACGTCGAGATCATCGTTCGCGTATCCGAGCACAGTCGCAAGCGCGGCTGGAGATCCCGTGCTGACACCATTGAAGCGGGCCAGCATGCCATCGCCAAGGCGCATGTAGCGAAGGAAACTCAGGGATTTGCGGATCGCGATGTTGATCTCCTCGGGCGCGGCCAGGGCTCGCGAGCCGAAACATTGACCGAGCGGGAGAAGATCGAGAACAAGATCGGACAGTACGCTTGCGCTACGACTGATATGACCGCCATCGTCGAGGATTTGCCGCTTCAACTCGGCAACGAGCGCGCCCTCGGCTTCTTTCAATTGTTTGTCGTGTCCGGAAACGGAAAGCCCAGAGAGGACGAGCGCGATCAGGCAAACCATCCGTGGCACGCCGTCGGGAGCATTGCGCCATGTCGTGCGCAACGCGACGATCTGCTGGCCGATGCTCGACATGATCTGCGTGTAGGAGCGGGCATCGAGCTCATCCAGCAGCATGTTGGCTTGCGAAATCCAGGAGATCAGTCGGCGGCCGATGACGTCCGGCTCGTAGGCGATACCCTGTGAAATCTTCTTGAGCGAGATCCATTCGAGAACCAGCTCTCGGGCCACGGCTGCGGCTTCGGGTTCTTCGGTCGCTGCGAGATGGCGCAGCCAGCCGAAGCCATGCAATTCGCGTTCCCACGCGACGCTTGGCGGCGTGATGCGGAACGCGGATGCGCCCTTGAGATCGGCAATCTGCGAAGCGAGGCCGAAATGCCCGTGAGCCACCTCGGTCCAAAAGCTCGGATCGGCAGCACGCAATTCCTGCGGAACGATGAGGATTTGATCGGCGCCGTTGCCGGCGTAGCGCCAGCGCAGTAGCGGAGACGATAGCGTAAGCGTCACGGCGCGACGTCGCAATCGTTCGACGGAGAGCGAGCGAATTTTTAGCCGTTCCGAGACATTGAGGCTCAAGCCCAGTTCCCCATCCTTCGGCATGCCGCCATTACAGGATGACTAGCGGTCGAGACGCGCCAAAACAAGGCAAGCTCCCGCCATAGCCCGTTCGCTCAACAGGACTTCACAAGTGAAGCGGCAAAAAAGCCATCAAGACCTCGAAGTCCCTCGGGCAGATCGGCGAAATGGCTTGGCAGGGTACGCAGATCGCCCTCGGGTGTGCGCCAGGACATGGGGACAGTATCTTGGTCCAGCATGATCGGACGGCGCGTGAAGTCTTGATGACGATCCAGGAAAGCCGAGACTTGCCTCTCGCCTTCTTCCGGTTCAAGCGAGCAGGTGCAGTAAACCAGGACGCCGCCCGGCTTTAAAAGTTCGGCTGCACTCTCAAGTAGGTTTTTCTGAAGGGCGGCCAGTGCGGCGACGTCCTCAGGGCGCTTCAAATAAAGTATATCGGGATGACGGCGGATGGTGCCGGTCGCGGTGCAGGGTGCATCGAGCAGGACGGCATCGTATTGAGTTTCGGGGCGGAATGTCAGCGCATCCGAAACGACGGTCCTGGCGGTGAGGCTAAGGCGAGCCAGATTCTCGCTCAGGCGTGAAAGCCGGCCGGCTGATTTATCGACCGCAGTGACATCGGCGCCTGCGGCTGCGAGTTGGGCGGTCTTCCCGCCGGGCGCGGCGCAGAGATCCACGACGGAGAGCCCGCGGACGTCGCCCAGCATCTTCACTGGAATCGCCGCGGCTGCGTCTTGCACCCACCAAGCGCCTTCGACAAAGCCCGGCAATTCATCGACGCGCCCGGCCTCGGCGCATCGGATAGAGCCTGTTGGCAGGACCACCGCACCGATGCGCGACGCCCATTCTTCGGGGTTCGATTTTACAGTTAGATCGAGCGCGGGTTCGACAAGAGATGCGCGCGCGATCTGACGTGCAGCGCCTGCGCCGTAGGTTTCGGTCCAGCGGGAGAGTATCCAGCCCGGGAACGTCAACGCGACGTTGTCGAGATCCGCAAACCGGCCCTGGCCGCTTTCGCTGACACGACGAAGGACGGCATTTGCAAGATTGGCAAATCGCTTTGCGGCCGTGTCTGCGCGGCACTGGTCGACGGCCAAGGAGATCGCCGCGTGCGGCGGGGTGCCGAGCAGGAGAAGCTGTGCCGCTGCGGCGAGAAGGATTTCGTCGAGGCGGCCCATGCGCTCCGGCAAGGGCTTGGCGATATAGGTGCTTAGGACCGCCTGAAGCGCTCCGCGATATCGCAGCGCCGTGGTCGCAATAAGCCGAGCAAACGCTCGGTCGCGAGCCGGCAGATCTCTCGACGCCGCAGCGCGCGCAAATGCGTCGTCGAACGGCCGGTGCTCGACAAGCACGGTGTAAAGGGCTGAGACGGCCACATCGCGGGTCTTAAGCCCTTCGATCACGGGTACGGGACGCCGCCCCGCTGGCCGCTTGCCTGGAGCAGAAGTTTTCGAATTGGACTTGGCTGACCGGGGTGAGGATCTCACCGGGTTTCGATGGTCTTGCACATCAGCCCCAGGGGCTCGGGGGCTTCGTGTAATTTCGTCCGCCAATCCAGACTTCGCCCGGTGCGCTGCTCGACCGAGATGGCATCTGTTGATCCATGCTCCCACCGCTCACGCTCATCTCGCGGGCTAGCGCTTCAAGAGCTGCGATGCGGTTCTCGACGTTCGGGTGGGTGGAGAAAAGGTTGTCGACGCCGTGGCCGTTCAGCGGATTGATAATGAACATGTGCGCTGCTGCCGGCACGGCTTCGGCCTCTTCGTTGGGGATCTGTCGTGCGGATCTATCGATCTTGCGAAGTGCGGACGCAAGCCAGATCGGATTGCCGCATACCATCGCACCCATGCGATCAGCCTGATACTCCCGCGAACGGCTGATCGCCATCTGTACGAGGCCAGCCGCCAACGGCGCTACTATGACGGCAGCCAGTGTGCCGATAATGCCGAGCCCGCCGCGGTCACCGTCACGGTTGCCGCCAAACAGCATACCGAACTGCATATATTGCGCGAACATAGAGACCGCGCCGCCGATCGTGGCGGCGACAGCCATTGTCAGCGTGTCACGGTTCTTGATGTGTGCAAGCTCGTGGGCCATCACGCCTGCGACCTCTTGGGCGTTGAGCGCATCGAGCAAACCGGTGGAGGCGCAAACAGCAGCGTGCGAAGGACTGCGGCCTGTCGCGAACGCGTTCGGTTGCGGATTATTCATGACGTAGACGCGGGGCATCGGCAGGTCCGCCTGCCGCGCCAAGTCGCGGACGATGCCGACCAGTTCCGGCGCGGTCGCATCCGTTACTTCGTGGGCGTTGAACATGTGAAGGACAACGCTATCGGATTTCCATAGGCTGAACGCGTTCATCGCGAGGGCGATGAAGAACGCGAACACCAAGCCCGTCTTGCCGCCGACGAGAGCGCCGAGCACGAGGAAAATGCCGGTAAGCAATGCCAGGAGCATCGCTGTTTTGAGATAGTTCAGAGGCATGGGCGTACTCGCGACACGTGGTCCGTCATCTGGCAACCTACCTTACAGCCGCGTATATATGGTGTCCTGAAAGATCATAAAGGTGAGGGGCGAAAATTCAGCCCTGACTTCTTATCGCTGCGGAATGCTATCGGATGATGAGCGACGATACTGCGGGACCCGGGGAAGCGCGCGCTCTGACGCCCGAAGCGCAACGGGCACTGGCGGAAGCTGAGGCGAGGCGGAAGCGCCTTAACGATAAATCGGTGCGACCGACTGAAGTTGGTGGACGCGATGGACCCGAACCAACTCGATTTGGCGACTGGGAAAAGGGCGGGCTGACGTCCGATTTCTAGACTAGCCCGCGAGGGACCTGGAGATCTTTCGCCGGATTTTCGGTCATCGGAATGACACGCTTTCGGCATCCGAGTTGCATGGCGTCTCTCACAGGAAACGGGGTGTTTCATGGAGGGACGGATGCTCAAGCGGCGAACGCTGACTCAAGCGCCTTTCTGGTGTGATGAACGCTTTTCAGCGACAGGTATCTTTGTGGCGATGACCATCGCCCTTCTCTTGGCAGCGGGCG
The DNA here is from genome assembly GCF_003987855.1 of Hyphomicrobium sp. Classification (GTDB taxonomy): domain Bacteria; phylum Pseudomonadota; class Alphaproteobacteria; order Rhizobiales; family Hyphomicrobiaceae; genus Hyphomicrobium_B. The sequence goes on along the minus strand of NZ_RXIZ01000004.1, from coordinate 123,303 downwards.
CTGCGGTCGATTTTGCGCGGGTCGTGAACATGCGCGAGGGCCTCGATCAAGGCGTGCGTAGTGCTTCGGAAGTCGCGCTCCGCGCGCTTGACGACCGTCGCCTGTCGGATGACCAAATCAGGACACTCGGGTTGTCCCAATTCGACAAGAGTTCGGTGTTCGCTCGTCAAGTTGGGACAATCGAGACGCCGGCGATTGTCATCGATCGGACGGTTCCCTCAGTCACCGTCACCGCAAAGGGAGTCGTGGCGATGACGGTTAGCCGCCTTAGCGGCGTCAGCGAAATCTCCGTGCCCGCGACATATACGGCAGGAACGGCGCCGGCCGATATTGTCGGCGCCGTTGCCAGCAGAGATCGCTGATCCTTAGATCGCTCGCCGGTTCTGCCGGTTGGTGATCAGATCGTCCACCACCGCGGGATCCGCGAGGGTAGACGTATCACCCAGGCTGCCAAAATCGTCTTCGGCGATCTTGCGAAGGATACGGCGCATGATCTTGCCGGAACGGGTCTTGGGCAAACCGGGCGAGAACTGGATCAGATCGGGCGAAGCGATCGGCCCGATTTCCCGTCTGACGTGAGCGACGAGATCCTTTTTCAAGGCGTCACTGCCATCTTCGCCAGAGTTCAATGTCACGTAGCAATAGATGCCTTGGCCCTTGAGGTCGTGCGGATAGCCGACCACTGCGGCTTCGGCGACCTTAGGATGGGAGACAAGAGCGCTCTCGACCTCCGCCGTACCCATTCTGTGACCGGAGACGTTGATCACGTCATCGACGCGCCCGGTGATCCAGTAATAGCCGTCGGCGTCGCGACGACAGCCGTCGCCGGTGAAATACATGCCTGGGTACGCCGAAAAGTAGGTCTGAACGAAGCGGTCGTGATCGCCATAGACCGTGCGAGATTGACCTGGCCAGCTGTCGAGAATCACCAAGTTGCCTTGCGTATCGCCCTCGAGGATCTTGCCTTTGTCATCGACGAGCGCGGGCTGCACGCCGAAGAACGGCTTGGTCGCCGAACCGGGTTTCAACGTCGTGGCGCCGGGAAGCGGTGAGATCAGGATGCCGCCTGTTTCCGTCTGCCACCATGTGTCGACGATCGGGCAGCGACCTTCGCCAACGACGTTGTGATACCATTCCCAGGCTTCCGGATTGATCGGTTCGCCGACCGAGCCCAACAGACGGAGCGAGGCGCGGCTCGATTTTTTGACCAGCGAGTCGCCCGCGCCCATGAGCGAGCGGATAGCGGTCGGAGCGGTATAGAAAATCGACACCTTCCATTTGTCGACGACGTCCCAGAAGCGCGACGCGGATGGATATGTCGGGATGCCTTCGAACATCAGTGTCGTCGCGCCGTTGGCCAGCGGACCGTAGACGATGTAGCTGTGTCCCGTTACCCAACCCACGTCGGCGGTGCACCAATAGACGTCGTCGTCGCGGCAGTCGAAGACGTATTGGTGGGTCATAGAGGCGTAAACGAGATAACCGCCTGTCGTGTGTACGACGCCTTTCGGTTTTCCCGTCGAACCGGATGTGTAAAGAATGAAGAGTGGATCTTCCGCCCGCATCTCTTCCGGCTCGCATTCGGCGGGCACGGTTATGAGTTCTTCGTGAAGCCAGAAATCGCGGCCTGGCGTCCAGGGAACGGGATTGCCTGTGCGGCGAACGACAAGCACCTTCTCATCGCCTGCGCATTTCGCGAGCGCGGCGTCGGCGTTTTTCTTGAGAGCTACGGGCTTGCCGCCGCGCACCCCTTCGTCAGCGGTGATGATGAACTTCGAACCCGCGTCTTCAATACGGTTCTGCAGGCTATCGGGAGAGAACCCGCCGAAGACGATCGAGTGGATGGCGCCGATGCGGGTGCAGGCCAACATGGCGTAGGCCGCCTCGGGGATCATCGGCAAATAGATCGTGACGCGATCGCCCTTTTTGACGCCATGCTTCTTGAGGACGTTGGCGAAGCGCTGAACCCGTTCGTGCAGCTGCCGATAGGTGATCTGTTCGCTTTCGCTGGGATTGTCGCCTTCCCAAATGATCGCGACTTTGTCACCGCGCTCTTCGACGTGGCGATCGATGCAGTTCGCGGAAACGTTCAGCGTTCCGTCTTCGAACCAGCGGATGTCGACGTTGCCGGGCGCGAAGCTCGTGTTCTTGGCGCGCGTATAGGGCGAAATCCAGTGCAGCCGTTTTCCGGCTTCCGCCCAGAACTTTTCCGGCTCGCGGACCGAGCGCTGGTAGATCTCATCATAAGACTGAGCATTCACGTGAGCACGCTCCGCCCACGCAGGGGGAACGGCATAGGTTTTATCCGACATCGAGCGCACCTCCGTTTGGCCGTCTGAACGCGGCCATTTCGTCCATTATGCTGCGCCGAACGCGCCTCCACAACATGCCCGATGGTGGATGGCCTGCATTTGGCGGGGGAATGATCGAGATCAATACCGCAGGATCGGGGGAGCCGTCAGGCCCGCCAGACCGTGGTCCGCTTGATCTCGTAATCCTCCAGCTCCCGCGTAACCGGTACCTGGTATTCGGCCAGCGGCGTAAATTTTCCTTCGGGAAAGTAACTACGCCGAGGATCGCCAATGTAGACCGAACAGCCCGCCTCTTTCGCGGTGGCAATAAAGCGGAGGACCCGGTCCGCGAGTTGCCGCTCGTAAAAGAGGTCACCCACGATGATGACGGCGCCATTGGGCGGTGGGGAGGACAGGAGATCGCGGCTTGTCGTTTCGAGAGCCACGCCGTTGGACGCGGCGTTCAGCGTGCAAGCCGCGAGGGCAAGCTGGTCGATGTCGGCCGCCGTGACACGAGTGGCTCCAGACATTGCCGCGGCGATTGCGGACATGCCAGAGCCACAGCCCAGGTCGAGCACTGCCTGATCGCGGCAGATGCCGGGGTTATCCAGCATGTAGCGGCTCACTGCTTGACCGCCCGCCCAGGCAAACGCCCAATAGGGTGGTGGTACGTTGAGTTCGCCGAGTTCATCTTCCGTCTTCTGCCAAATCGGCAGAGATTCTTCCGCGAGCCGAAGCGTGATCTCGGGCACGAGGGGTGGTGCAAGGGGCTTGGTATTTTCGAGGATGAAGCGTTCGGCGGCGCGCGTGTCGGAAGGATCGAGCTTGCCGGATGTCATGAGACCTTGAGCTTTTTCAAGTCGACGCCGCCCAATCGGCAAATTTCCTTCCATTCCGAAGCCGCGACGGGCTGCACGGACAAGCGCGAGTTATTCACCAACACCATGCCGGATAATTTCGGGTTGGCCTTTGCCGCGTCGAGCGTAACGGGCTTCGGAACGGGCGTGACCGCAGCAACGTCGACGCACTCCCATTTACCTGTATCGTCCTTCGCTTCTGGGTGCGCGGTCGCGATAACACGCATGATGCCGACGATCTCTTTTCCCTCGTTGGAATGATAGAAAAAGCCGAGGTCGCCAATCTTCATCGCGCGCATGTTATTGCGCGCTTGGAAGTTGCGGACACCATCCCATGCCTCGCCCTTGGGACCACGTGCGACAAGATCGCTCCATGAGAAAACGTCAGGCTCGGATTTGAACAGCCAAGTTTGCATGGGGTGTATTTCCGCGGCTACCGGATGTGCCTAGCTCGGAACGCCATCGATCTCAAGCACGCAAAAAACAGAACCTCCGCGCTATGCAAAGCACGGAGGTCCAGACGCGAGACAACTGGGAAATCTTTTGAAGCCGGCTCAAAGAGCCGTCTTGAATTGATACTTAGGGTCGAGTTCCTGCTATTAGGTAAACGACAGTCAGATTAATTGTTCGTCGGTGCTGGAGCGAACACGATCCACCGGCGCATCAAGAAGACGACCAGGAAGCTAACGGCCACCGCTGCCGACTTAGCGGCGAGCGGAGACAACGCGAAGTCTGTTGTCAGGACCGAGATGACGGCCGTGGTTAGGATCAATCCGAGCAATCCAGAACAAATGAATTCCAATACGCGGCGTGGAGAAGATTTCCGCGAATGTTCGACGTCGAAGACGAACGTGGAAGAGAGCACATAACTACCGATCATGCCGAACGCATATCCGACCGCGCCAGCTATGGGCGCATCGGCGTGGGCGGCACAGAGTGCAGTGAAGACTCCCATGTCCAACGCCAAGGCGATGACGCTGACCGTAAAATAGCGCGTCAGCTGCGGAATGAAGCGCGACGGAGCCTGCAGGCTTCGTTCATGCGTAGTTTCGGCATCGAGCTTCACCGCCGCCATTGCCATGAACTAGCTCGCCTTGCGAAGCTTCGCCGGGACCATGCGAACGCTTTTGAGCGCTTCTTCTGCGCCGGAGCCGCCGGCCTCGTGATATTCCGCGTCTTCGTTGACGTTCCAGATGTCGTAGATCATCTCTCCGGCGAGGATGTTCTTGACGGTCAGCATCGACGTCATCATGGCATGGTCTTGGTTGTTGTACTTGTGCATGCCGTTGCGTCCGACCAAATGGAGGGTCGGATATTTTTCGGCAAGCTCCGCCCGGATCATTTCGACGTTGCGCTTATAGCCGTCGTCGTAAACCGGATACGCCTTCTTCTGGCGGACAACGCAGCCGTCGACGCATTCTTCTTCTGAAGCAAGCCCGATCGTTGCGAGTTCTTTGCGGGCCAGGGCGAGCAGTTCTTCGTCGCTGGCAGTCCAGAGGCCGTCGCCCTCGAAGCAGAAATATTCGAGCCCGAGGCACGCGAAGCTGGTGTCCGGCACCATCTCTGGCGACCAGGAACGGAAATTCTGGATACGGCCGACCTTGACGCTCGGTTCGTGGATGTAAATCCAATTGTCGGGGAAGAGGTCTGGCTTGTTGACGACCAGAGCTACGGTGATGAAGTCGCGATAGCGGAGGTTGTCGGCGGCGCTCAGGCTAGCGGGCTGATGGACGAAGGCGTTCATCAGTTCGCGAATAGGCGCTGAGGAGATCACATGGCGCGCGGTGTGCGTGGATAGGTCGCCCGAGGGCGTGCTTGCTTTGATCGTCCAAAGGTTCTGCTTCGCATCATAGCTGAGACTCGACAAAGCGGTTCCCATCAGGATTTTTCCGCCCTGCGCGCGGGTTTTCGCCGCGGCGGCGTCCCACATCATACCTGGACCCTTGCGCGGGTACTCGAAGCTCTCAATCAGTGTCTTGATCACTTCGCCATCGTTGGCGGCGGTGCCATCCTTGAAGCCTTTGGGCTTCACGGAATTGCGCAGCGCGTTCGCCATCGCCGACCAAAGATCGAGGCCTTTAATGCGTTGCGCGGCCCAGTCGGCCGAAATCTCGTCGCAACTCATGCCCCAGACTTTTTCCGTGTAGGTCTTGAAGAAAATCGAGAACAGGCGTTCGCCGAATTGGTTGGCGACCCAATCGTGAAACGTTTCCGGCTTTTCGTTCGGAAATGCCTGCTTGTACATGAAGGAAAGTACGCACATGGCGCTTTCAACAACACCGAGGTTGCCGAGCGCTTCGAACGCCTTCAAGGGATAGGAGTAGTACTTGCCGTCATAGTAGATGCGGCTCATGCGCGGACGGGTGATGAAATCCTGCGGTAAAATCTCTTTCCAGAGATCCACAACCTCTTTCGACTTCGAGAAAAAGCGATGGCCGCCGATGTCGAAGAGGAAATCCTTGTAATTGACCGTCCGGCTGATGCCGCCGACGTAGTTCGCATCAGCTTCGATCACGGTGGTCGACACACCCTCTTTGGTCAGAAGGTATGATGCGGTGAGGCCGGCGGGGCCTGCGCCGATGACGAACACTTCGCTGTGCGACATGGGGTACGCCTACACTTACAAACGCTTACGAACGCTTAAAGGCATCCTCGCTTTCGAAGGCGAGATGCGCTCATCCGCAGCCTATGTTGGGTGGGTAAACAAAGGCTGACATTTGCGACGAATTGGAAGAAATAGCTGGCCCGTTCCCCGCTGGTCCGGCTGATCACGCTTTACGCTCTTCTAACGCCGTTGCGCTAATGCTCTGATTTTTTCGGGGTTGGCAGATGATTTCGGCGGCGGTTCGAACTTCAAGCTCGAAGAGCGTCGTGTCGCTTATCCACGACGCGCCCGGATGGGTGTGGTGCGGGCTGGCGCTGGCGTACATCGGCGTAAAGAGTTCTTTTACCTCTGGCGGCGGGATCTACGGCAATATCGGCGATTCCGACGATCTGACGCGCCTTATCCAAGTGCGCGAGCTTATCGCATACGGGCACTGGTTCGATACGACGACGCTCAAGATGGGCGGTGACGGCGGCATGCTCTCGCATTGGTCGCGGCTGATCGATCTACCGCTCGTTCTGTTGATCAAGCTTTTCAGCATCTTTATGCCGGTCGAAGATGCCGAGCGGGTGACACACATAGTCTGGCCGTTACTCGTGCTCAGTTGCTTGCTTGCCGCCATCTACCGCTGCGTTCAAGCCGTCGCCGGCAAGCTCGCCGCGTGCATCGCATTGGCGCTGGTGGTTCTTGCGCCGTGCGACTGGTACCAGTTTTCGGTCGGGCGCATTGACCATCATAACGTGATGATCGCAGCGACTGTTTCAGCCGCGCTGCTCATGTGGTCTGGCCCTCAACGCACAACGCAATGGGTATTGGCAGGGGCTTTGACCGGTCTTGCTTTCGCGGTCGGATACGAAGCCTTGGCTCCCGCGGTGGCTCTCGGCGTCTTGGCGGCGGTATGGTCCCTCGTCGATAAGTCGATGAGCAAACCGGCCGCGGCATTCGCTTTAGCGCTCGCTGCCGTTTTCGATCTTTCTTTTTTGGCGACGATCTCGCCCGCGCGATGGATGGACATTCATTGCGATGCGATCTCGCTCAACATGGTCGTGTTGATCACGGCCGGTGCAGCGGCATTGGCCGTCACTGCGGGACCGGGCCAGAACTGGCCGATGGCGGCGCGCATCGCGATCATCGCTCTTTTCTCGGCAGCGGGAGTGGTTGCGTTCGGTGCCTTGGAGCCTAAGTGCCTGGCTGGCCCCATGGGTCAGCTTCCTCCGGCATTAAAACCGATATGGCTGGACAAGGTCGCGGAGGCTCAGAGCATTTTCAGCCGCCTGTTCGATGGGCAGCTGAAAGACCCATTGGCGCTCCTTGCAACCTTTCTAATCGCGCTTGCAACTCAATGGGCAGAAGTGCGGAAGGCGAGACGTCCGGCCGATGTGTTTCTTCTTGCGGCGCTCGCCGTCTTTGTCGTCCTAGCTTGCTGGCAGATGAAATACATCTCCTACGCAGGATGTCTCGCGGTGGTGCCGGTCGCCATTGCAATAAGCCGTCTCGGAGCGACCGGGAATATCAGCGCGACTACGGTACGAGCCACAGCTGTTGTTCTCGTCAGCCAATCGTTCCTGGTGCTCATTTCCGGGCAGATCGATCGCGCTTTCGGAAAACCGCAAGTGCTCAGCGAGACGCAAATCATGGATGCGGGTGCATGCTCGGCGCCTGAACACATCCGCGATCTTGCCGATCTGCCACCAGGACTTTTCGCGTCGCATATCGATATGGGCGCGTATATCGCCGGTCTCACGCATCACCGCGTTCTCTCTGCGCCGTATCATCGCATTCCGAATGCGATCATCGCGAATGATGCGATCTTCTCCGCGCCGGGTCCCGCAGCCGCGGCTGGGGTGTTGAAAGCTCAGCACGTAGATTATGTGGTGATCTGCCCAGGCCTCGATGAGACGCCTCTGTCTTCAACCGTCGGCACGTTTCGAACGGACCTGGTGAACGGACACGCGCCCGCCTATCTTGTTCCGGTCCAGCTTGGAAATGCGCATTCGATCTATCGGGTTTGGAAGGTCGACCGAAGTGCGCTCAATCTTCAGCTTTCAAAGGCCGCTGCATCAGGGCCGTGATCGCTTCGTCGACAAGAAGCCGTCCCTCGATGATGCCGTTGACGGCTTCCGCGATCGGCATATCAACGCCGCGTTCATGAGCGAGTTTTACGAGCGCTTTGGAGGTGAAAACGCCCTCCGTCACAGCGGAACGTGCGCCCAAGATCTCAGCGAGGCTTCGTCCTTCGCCGAGGGCGCGCCCAAGCGACATGTTGCGCGATTGGGGGCTGCCGCACGTGAGGATCAAATCTCCAAGTCCTGATAGTCCGAGCAGCGTTTCAGGTCTTGCTCCCATAGCTTCACCAAAGCGGCGAAGCTCGGCGAAGCCACGGGTTACGATGGCTGCATGGGCACTCGCGCCAAGGCCTCGACCTTCAACGATACCCGCGGCGATGGCGAGCACGTTCTTGACGGCGCCGCCCAGTTCGGTACCGAGCACATCGCTTGTCCAATAGAGCCGCATCTGACGCGACGATAGCGCGGCGGCGAGGGCGCGGCCCACCGTTTCATTCCGGCAGGCCAGCGTTAGTGCGGACGGAAGGCCTCGCGCCACGTCGGCCGCGAAGCTTGGGCCGGACAATACAACACGTAGCAGGTGGGGAGCGACGTCTTCCAGAACGTCGCCCATGAACCGGTTCGTCGACTGTTCGATGCCCTTTGCGCAAATAATGACGGGGGTGTTGGCCGCGACGACCCTCCCCAGCTTCGTCATCGTCTCGCGCAAATGCTGAGCCGGTACCACGGCGAGGATGGCATCGGCATTGGCGACCGCTGGCAACTCCGAGGTTGCGCGGACCTCTGGATTGAGGTCGATGCCAGGCAGGAACGTTCGATTGACGTGGCGTGCGTTGATATCTTCGACGACCTCAGGCTCGCGCGCCCAGAGTGTCACGGGAGTGCCCCCATGGGATAATGTCTGAGCAAGTGCGGTTCCCCACGCGCCGCCACCGACAACACTGACCGAACGAATTTGCAACGTCGCCCCCGATGACAACTGACCATCAACCTAGCACGTCGATGCGACTACCGTGCGCTAGGCTTTGACTCCTGCTCCGATGGCTTTGGGCGCATCGCTATCCAGCGGCCACCGTGGTCTTGCTGGCGCATCTAGCATGTCTGATTTCCCTTGAGAAAGTCGCTCCGCCCCGGCCCACGCGATCATTACGCCATTATCCCCGCAGAGTTCTAGCGGCGGAGCATGGAAGGAAAAGTCGTATTCGTTGGCAACTTCTACAAGGGTTTGGCGCAACGCCTTATTCGCGGCGACCCCTCCTGCAACGACGAACGGGCGATGTGCCTTGTCTGGGAAATTTGTGATGACGGCGCGCATGGCATGGCGGACGCGATCGCTGACGCTGTCGCAGACGGCGGCCTGGAAAGACGCGCAGAGATCAGCAATTGTTTTTTCCGAGAGCGGCGCTTCATGCATGGCCGCATGCCTGACTGCCGTTTTCAATCCCGCGAATGAAAAGTGCGGGTCCTCCCTGCCCTTCATTGGACGCGGAAGGGGAAAGCGCGTGCCGTTGCCGGCCAAAGCCCATTTTTCGACGGCGGGGCCGCCTGGCATTGGCAATCCAAGGAGCTTCGCAGTTTTGTCGAAGGCCTCGCCCAGGGCATCGTCGATCGTGGTTGCAAGGCGCCGATAGCGGCCGACCGCTTCGACGAGCAGCAGTTGGGTGTGACCGCCAGACACAAGGAGCATGAGATACGGCGGGCGCAACTGGTCGGTCAGCCCCACGGTCAGCGCATGAGCCTCGAGATGGTTTACGGCTAGGAACGGTTTTCTTGCGGCAAGCGCGAGGGCCTTCGCGGTGGTTGCCCCGACAATGAGGCCGCCAATCAGGCCGGGGCCGGTTGCGGCAGCGACACCTGACAAATCGTCGAGCCCGACGTCCGCCCCTTCGAGCGCCGCTTTAACCAGACGGTCGAGGCTTTCCGTGTGGGCGCGCGCCGCTATTTCTGGGACGACGCCGCCATAGAGCGCGTGCTTGTCGAATTGGGAAAGGACCACATTAGACAGAATTCGGCCGCGCCCGGTGTCGTCCCGCGCGACCACGGCTGCCGCCGTCTCGTCGCAGCTTGTCTCAATGCCAAGAACGAGCGCGGAATGGGGCGCGGAATCCGAAGTCTCTGCCATCTGTTCAGGAACTTGTCGGTGCGAGGTTGGAATCCTCGCATCTTTGGAGCATTACTGTCGCCCGAAGTATCGGTATCCGGGCCCGAGCGCCCCGCCTAGCATCCGGAGAAACCTTTTTGCAAGCGACCCGCATTCGCATCGGGACCCGAGGTTCGCCTTTAGCCCTTGCCCAGGCACATGAAGTCAAGGATCGGCTCAGGGCCGCCCACGGCTTGAGCGACGATGCCGTCACCATTCACGTTATCAAGACGACGGGTGACCGCGTGCTTGATCGGCCGCTCTCTGAAATCGGCGGCAAGGGGCTTTTCACAAAGGAAATCGAAGAAGCCCTCCTCGCCAACGAGGTCGATTTGGCCGTGCATTCGATGAAGGACGTGCAGACCGTTCTTCCCGACGGTCTCGTCATCGGTGCCCTGCTGCCGCGGGAGGACGCCCGCGACGCGTTCATATCGCTCCGGCATAAAGACTTTTCCTCGTTGCCGAAAAACGCGATCGTCGGGACCTCGTCGTTGCGCCGGAAAGCCCAAGCGCTACACGCGCGTCCCGACCTCACCGTGATTGAATTTCGCGGCAATGTTCAGACGCGTTTGCGGAAGCTCGAGGAGGGGGTTGCGGAAGCGACATTTCTCGCCGTTGCAGGCCTCAATCGCTTGGGTCTCAGTGACCGCATCACGTCGCCGGTCGCGATGGAGCACATGTTGCCCGCTGTTGCCCAAGGTGTGATTGGGCTTGAAATTCGCGAAGATGATCAGACGAGCGTTGCCGCTATCGCGCCTTTGAACGACGCGCGCACCGCGTGGGCGGTTGCAGCGGAACGGGCGTTCCTCGCTCGCCTCGAAGGCTCTTGTCGAACTCCGATCGCCGGGCACGGCGTTGTCGAAGATGGGAAGCTGCATTTCCGAGGCGAACTGCTCTCGCCGGACGGGTTGAGATGCTATGAAGCCGCTCGCTCCGGGAGCGTGGATGACGCTTACGAAATTGGTCTTTCGGCCGCCGATGAGATCCTGAGCCAAGCGGACGCCGCGATCCTCGTCCGTCCAAATCTCTGATGCACGTCCTGCTCACGCGCCCTCTCCAGGACGCCGAGCCGCTCAAGACGCGCTTGGAGGAACTTGGTTGTCAGGTGATGCTCGCGCCGTTGATGGAGATCGCACTCCTCGAAATCGGAGCGCAGGCACTGGCGGGGGCAACCGGCGTTATCGCGACGAGCCGGAATGCGTTGGCGGCTCTCGCAGCATCGCCGGCCATGGATACCGCGACCCATCTCACTCTTTTTGCAGTCGGGCCCGGCACGGCGGCCGTGGCACGGTCGATGGGCTTTGGGAAGGTCATCGAGGGCGGAGGGACCGGCGAAGATCTCGTCCCAATCCTTATGTCGGCGGGAAGTACCGAGCGAAGCCTCGTGCATCTGACCGGCGATCTTCTGGCGTATGACTTGGAAGCGGCGCTGTCAGGGACAGGCGTTAACATCGTTGCAGTGCCCGCCTATCGCGCAATAGCGTGTCAGACACTACCGGCTGAGGTCATCAAAGCGCTTCAAAGCCGTGGCATCGATATCGTCACACTGATGTCGCCACGCACCGCTCGAATTTGGGCTCGATTGGTCGCCGGGTTGTCGCCAACGTTGCAATCGACCGGACTAACCTATGTCTGTATGTCGGAGCGCGTCCGCGAGGCCTTGGGAGAGGCGGCAAAAGACAGTAAAGTCTTGGTTCCGGCACGTCCAAATATCGAGGAAATGCTTGCGGTCGTAAAACGTCTCGCGGGAAGTCCAAAAGCGGAGTAACAAAGCGCTGACGGCCGGTTCCCCCCACTGGCCGGGCGCTCTCAAGAAGATAGATTTCTGTCCAAAAATCCCGATCTTGAACCGGGCTTTGGGGGCACACGCGAGTTCGTTAAGGAGGCTTAGGCGCCGATGGCAGACGAGAAAAAGGGTTCAGTTTCTGGTTCAGGGGCTGGCAAAAAGCCCTACGCCACCATCGACCTGAAAGCGACCGAGATCAGTGCGGCTCCCTCGAAAGGTAATGCGGCGTCTTCAGGTGGCGCGAGCGCGGACGTTCCCCGGCCGGCAGCAGCGCGGACGTATGCTGACGATAGCGAGCAAGCCAACGCTGGATCTGGATCCGGCGCGCAGCCTGGTCCGACCAAAGCGAGCAAGACTGGTTCAGGCGCGACGGCCCAAGGCTACGCGGCAGATACGGAGGCGCCGGCGGTGTCAGTCTCGAAACGCGGTGGCTTTCTCAGTCATTTGGCGGCAGGCGTCGTAGGTGGTGCACTGGCATTTGGCGCCATCGTTTGGGCCCTGCCCGAACTGGAGATGCAGAACGGCGCCGAGGAGAAGATCTCGAATCTCGCTCAACGGGTCACTGCCGTCGAGAAGAACGAGAAAGCGGCTCCGCCGCCTACGGACATCAGCGGATTGCAATCGCGTATCGCCGACCTAGAGAATGCGACCCAAAAAATCCCGAGTCTCATCGAGGGTCAGGCTCGCCTAGTCGCCGAAACAAAAGCGGCGCTGGCCTCAGCCGCATCCGATGCTGGCACGCCTCAGTTGATCGAGAGGCTCGGCAAGATGGAGGATCGCCTGAAAGCTATGGCGGATGCCGGCGTGAACGATCCCAATGCCACGCGCATTGAGCAGATCGCGGCGCTGACCGGCAAGGTTTCCGATCTTGAAACGAGTCTTGCAACGCAGCTCACCGAACTGCGCTCGAGCGTCACCAAGGATGTCGAAGCGCGAATACAATCAGCGGCTGAGGCAAGCGAGGCCGCCCGCTCCGGTACGCAACGCATCGACAAGGATGTGGCGGGCTTAAAGACCGACGGGGCCCGGGTCCAGGAACAGATCGCTTCCATCAAGTCGGCGACGGATCGCGTCGCGGCCGACCTGAAGATTGAGCAGGATCAGATCGCGAGCCTCAAGACCGAACTTGATGGACTGCGAACTGCTGCGGCGAAGCCGGGCGACATAACTGCCGCCGTGCAGCCGCTATCGGACAAAACGTCGGCGCTGGAAAAAAGTGTTCAACAGGTGGTCGCCGGAGATGCGGCGCGGGCTCAAAGCGCGCAGCGTGTCGTGTTGGCGCTCGAATTGCAGAACTTGCGTCGGGCGCTCGACAGCGGGCAGAACTTCTCAAGCCAGCTGGCCGACGTGAAGAAGGTTGCGGGTTCGCAGTTCGATTTGTCGGCGCTCGAAAAGCTGCAAGAGAGCGGTGTGCCGTCAATGGCCGAGCTCACCAAAGATTTTCGTGCTGTCGCCGATAAGATCATTGATGCCGATACCGAGCCGGCGGACGCCAGTGTCGTCGACCGGCTGTGGGCGGGAGCCAAATCGGTCGTACGCGTGCGGCGCATCGACCTGAAGGCGGATGACAAGAGCGCGGAAGCTGTCGTCGGTCGCATGCAGACGGCACTCGCCGACGGCCGACTGACAGACGTGCTGGAAGAAGCAAAAGATCTCTCGCCGAAAGGCCAGGACGTTGCCCGGCCGTTCCTTGACAAAGTCTCCGCACGGGTGAGCGTCGATGCTGCGCTCGCAAATCTCGACACCCAGCTCAAGTCGTCTATTGCCGGAGTGTCTCCGCAATCGACAAAGCCGTCGCCATAAATTCCGGTCAAAGGGTCAGCGTCATGGTGCGCCTCGTCGTCTATCTTCTAACGATCGCCCTCATCGCGTCCGGCTTGGCGTGGCTTGCGGACCGGCCGGGAACGCTGCAGATCGTCTGGCAAGGCTACGACATCGAAACATCCGTGTTTCGTGCCGTCGTCATGCTTGCGGTTGCCGCAGCGCTGGTCGTCTTCGTCTGGTCGCTCCTCCGTGCGCTTTGGAATGGCCCAGCCACCATCGGTCACCGCCTGATGCGTCAGCGTCAGCGCAAGGGCTTCGACGCGCTATCGAGCGGTCTCATCGCGATCGGCTCGGGCGACAGCACGCTCGCTTCGCGGTACGCGCTGCAAGCACGCAAGGCTCTTCCCCACGAGCCGCTGACCCACCTGTTAAGAGCGCAATCGGCGGAGCTATCCGGCGATCGCGCTGCGGCGCGGCGCATCTACGAAGCCATGCTGGCTTCCCCGGATACCGAGCAGCTCGGACTTCGTGGCCTCTTCCTTGAGGCACAGCGCGAGGGGGCGAGCGAGGCTGCCCGTCAGTTCGCGGCGCGCGCGCTTAAATCCAATCCGAAGCTCGGATGGTCTTCGAATGCGCTGTTTGATGAGCAGTGCAAACAAAAGGACTGGAGCGGGGCGCTGGCGACGCTCGATTATGCACGCAAGAGCGGTCACATGGCCAAGGCCGCCAGCGATCGGAAACGGGCCGTCCTGCTGACTGCCAAAGCAATAGAATCCGAAGAGGACGCGCCCGATAAGGCTCTCGCTTGGGCGCAGGAAGCGCATGGGCTGGCGCCTGATCTTGTTCCGGCAGCGGTGGTCGCCGGGCGGATTCTGGCGTCGCGCGGCGCCACATCGAAAGCGGCTAAAGTGCTGCAGAAGACGTGGACGAAGTCGCCGCATCCCGACCTTGCCGCTGTTTACGCTCACGCGCGGGTTGGCGACAGCACGCGAGATCGGCTGGACCGCGTGCGTCAGTTGGCGGCGCTCAATCCTCATTCCATCGAAAGCCCGATCGCGGTTGCCACCACGGCGATCGAAGCTCGAATGTTCGATGAGGCACGGCGCGCCCTTGAGCCTCTTCTGACCGACCGCCTTACGCAGCGCGTGGCTCTGCTGATGGCCCGCGTAGAGGCTGGCGAGAACGGAGAAACCGGACGCGTTCGCGAGTGGCTGGCGCGCGCGATGAGCGCCGCGCGCGATCCTGTGTGGATGGCCGACGGCGTCATTTCGGATCATTGGGAGGCGACGTCGCCTGTCGATGGACGTCTCGACGCCTTCCAGTGGCGGGTGCCGGTTGAAACGCGGGAAGGCGGCGAGATCCTCGCGGCTAACATTAACGAACTGATTGCGATCGCGCCGAGCCATTCGCCTGCACCGACCGCCACCGTGACTCCCGAAGCAGATGCGACCACGCATGCGGGGTCTTACGATGAGCCGGCCGCAGTACCTTCGGCGCAAGCGGAGCTTGAACCCGAGCCTGAGGTGATCACCGCAGAGCCTGTCACGGTTCCTGTCACACCAGGTGGTTCAAAGGGCGCGAAGGATTCGGCACCCATAAACGGTGCGGTGGCTGCGCACCCGGTCGCAGTCAGCAGCGTCGCCCCCAAATCCGCCGAGACGACCCGGCCCGAGCCGTCGCGCGCGAGAAACCGAACCTCTCCTTCGAGCGGAGAGAAGAATGTATTTATTACGCCGCGGGCCCCCGACGATCCCGGAACGGATCCCGTCGAGCCCGAACTTGAACAACCTGTCGCACGGAGAACCTATCGCGCCGTCAATTAGCGCAAGCTGGAAGCGCCCCGAGCGCCTTTCAGCCCACGGCGGACCCTCAGGCATTTTGAAAATGCAGGCGCTTGCAATTCGGCCCCGCCCAGAGTATCCCTCGCGCCTTCCTGGAGGTTTACCCTCCACCGGACAATGCCGCTTTAGCTCAGCCGGTAGAGCACGTCATTCGTAATGACGGGGTCGAGTGTTCGAGTCACTCAAGCGGCACCATCCAATAAAATCAGATAATTATATGCAGCGGCCCGTGGTTCGGGCATGGCGCAATTGCGCTTCAAAATTCGGTTCCTGGCACCCTGGTATATTAGCCGTTCGAACCCCCTCACGTTCGACGCTTCTTGAAATCGCGCAAAACACTGATGCTTGCCGCTCGAACAAACGGGAGCATGGCCATGTCGCGGATTACGCCTGAAGGCGCGAAGGCGCTCGCGGACCAGTGGAAGGCGCAACGCGAAGACCGAGACGGCATGCCATCGGCTGCCTATTTTCACGACGCGTCTCCACACGACATCGTTCGAATGTGGAAGACTGGGAAGAACGCGAACGGCAAGAAGCTGACGGATCGCGAGTGATGAGGCTTGGACAGTCGTCGCTCACGACGACTAAGCGGACAGCAACCTCCGGTGAGCGGCAAAGAAAAGACCGGCAGGTGTGAAGCTACCGGTCCCGGCTTTTGCAGGACAGAATGCGGAAGTGCATCCTGTTGGGCGTCGCTCGATGCCGGGGTTTGAGATCGGAGCCGAGCGACGTTCTTGAGCAAATCCCTACTTGAGAGGCCCGACAAGATTAGGTGCGCCGCACATTAGAAAACGCTGACCGGTGTAACTCGAACGCATCAAGTTATGTATCAGCGAACTGATCCGAACAGCATTTTGATGCGTACGATTGGAAAACAACCGATCAGAGCCGAAACTATGAGAAAAATTTCAGCAGCCGTGATTGCCGTTCTTGCTTTGGTAGCTGGTGCAGGCACGGCATATGCGCACCATCCAAACGGTGTCAGCAATACAGGCGGCTATAATAACCCGCCTCCACCTGTTTTATTCGCAAGTGAACGTGACCGTGCGCGGGTCCACCATCGACCGCGCTGTTACTGGCACTACGGCTACCGACGCTGCAAAGATAGACAATGAAAAGAAAGAGGAGCGGTGTTTCCACCACTCCCCTTGGGCTACCGCCCTTTGACAGAATGCAAATCATTCCGTTCGTCACCGCCTTGAAGCGGCCAAGCACAGCGCTACGAGATACATATTCTGCTGTAAGCGACAGGGCCATTCAGCGCCTCAAATGTGACAAGTACAAGTTAGATCGGGGAAGATGAATGTTTCCCCCCAATCTTGTTGTTTCGCCACATCTGATGTTAAGCGGCCAACTTGATCACTGTTCCAGACTTTGTTGGCCGCACCGTCACCTGCCCCGCCCCCGACAACGCGCGAAGGACATTGGCGACATTGCCGTACTGCATCCCAACGCTTTTTTTTCGTCGGTGAATGATGGAACGGGAAATACCGAGCCCACACGCTAGGTCTCTGGCTGCGCTGAAGACCGGGAGTCGATCTCGATATTCGACCGGCGTCCAACCTCATCGCGGGGTCGGAGCTAGCGGCTGAGGCGCGGTGTCACTAAGGCAATCGCGCAATAAACAATCGTGGCGATTGCAGCTTTAGGCGACGGTCGCTTACCAGCCGTCGTAGTAGTCGCGGTATGGTCTGCCGACATAAATCCGCGGTCCATAAACGGCAGGTCCGGGGTAATAGCGCGGACCGGGATAGTAGACGACCGGGGGAGCGTAGGCGATCGGCGGCGCGACGTAGTAATAGGGCGCGTAGGCAGCGTACGGATAATAGGGGTAATAGCCATCGGGCCACCAGTAGCGGCGGCGATGATTGACGTTTTTTACCGCGCTCTCCACTTTGGGAAGTGGCTCTTTGAAGCCCGCGGCAGACGCCACAGACGCGGAACTTGAATACCCGAACCCGGCCAGCGCGGCGGCCAAAAAGTAGTTAGCGAAGAATACCTTACGCATGAGACACTCCAGACATCGTCCGGCCCCGTCCAGCGCAGCCCGACGATCTGTCAATTGAGTTTGGCTGTCAAAGGATTTGCGTGGGGCAGGCGCCTTTGAAGTCGCGCCGTGAGCCAAGTCTGGGCGAAAATCTGATCTCTATCAGCGGGAAGGCCCTGCCATGTGACTGGCAGGGCCTACAGGATCATGCCGCCCTCGCGCCGAACGGTTTCGGTCCCGCTAATCCGACCTGACCGGCAGCGACACTCTTCCCGCTGAGACCGGAACGGATAGCTAATGCTAGTGTCATGAACAATTCACAAAGCATGTCAGACGACGTAACAAATCACGCGTTTCAGCGCGCTCGCGGACGACGTTCATCCGCGACGGCCTTCGATACCGCGCCGATCAATATTCGTCGTCTTCTTCGACGCGATAGCTGTAAGGATGGTCGCCGCAATATTCGGCGGCCGTCTTGTGCGCGTCTTCCCATGTCTCGTATGAGCTGCCGATCGTTTCGGTGCCGCCGCCGAAGCAGCCCTCGTGATTGAGCCCGCAGACCTCGCACCACACCACGACTTTGTATTTTCGCATGCTGGCTTCTCCCTGAAGAAAAAGCCCTCCGCGTTGCTCCCGACTTTTCGTTCTTTGTACGATACGGGGAAGAGGCGGCGTAACGCGCCGTCGTGTTGAGTTTTGTGCAGATCCCCGCGCTACTCGAAACGTCAGATTCGGAATGAGGCTACCATTTGGCGGGGAGGCAAAACGTGACCGCGCCGTAACACCTTCAGGAAAAATTCAGTGGTGCACACGAGAGGCGCCAATACTCCAGTATTTGCGGGGCAAAATGCGCGGCGCATAAGGTCACAATTGCTTTCCGCGAACCTAGTCTGCCACATTCTCTCTGATACGTTTGGCGGTCATTTTTGCTGGGGAGCGGCACGACGTGAACCTTCGCCTGATTTCAATTTTGGTCCTCGGTCTGTCTGTTTGTGCTGGCGAGGCAAATGCCGAATGCACAATGAACGAGATCGAGAAGTCCAACGCGCGCATCGGAATGTGCCGGCAGCTGCCCGGCATCGCATCGGGATTTGGCTGCACCTCACTTTTGATGCAGTCGCAGGTTGCCGACCAATTCCAGCAAATCGAGTTGGCGCGCCGGTGCGGGTTCAATGCCGAAGCGGATAAACTCGAGAAGTTTTACAAGCAGACCACGCCGTTGGTCGCGAGTCTGTATGAGTGTGTCGACACGTCCGTCGACAGGGCGGACGTCGAAAAGAAAGCGAAAGAGGAAGTCGTGAAGGCGCTGGCCGCCATTCCCGCCGGGTGCTCCGCGGATCTCAAGGCTAAGATGGAAGCGCGGCTGCCGAAACTTCTCGCTATCGACGAGAAATCGCTCGCGCAGATGAAAGCGATCGCCGACCAAATCAATTTGAAGCCCGCGGGCGGGCCCGTTAACTAGCGGGCGAAGGGGCCGGTAAAGATTTGTTCACCGTACCTTCGGCCCGTTCCAAGAAATTAGGACTTGTCTCGTAAAGTCGCTCCGGCCGTTGAGGTCAGGAGTGCTTTGGGAGACGTCCCGTGTCTGTTTTCAAGTTCCTCGTTGCTTGTATTGCTGGTGCGTTGAGCCTGGCGGTCCTCTCTTCCGCTGCCGATGCAACATTCCGCCGCCGCTGCGGTTTCGATCCGTACGGCTACAGTCCTCCGAGTTTTTGGGGTTGTCCCAAGTATGTCCGGCGCGCCTATCGCGACGGCTGGGGCTTCTATCCGGCATACGGATTTTATCCGGCCGGCAGCTACTATGCGCTGCCGCGTTATCGGATGTACCCGGTTCCAGTTCCGGCGTATCCGGCCTACCCCGTCGCCTACTGCTACTACGATAACGGCTGGGATATGCGTCCGCGCCAGATTTGCGTGCCCGCGGGCTGATAGCGGCGTCTGACTTTAAGACATGCCCGGTAGAAAGAGGGGCCGGCTCAGCCGGCGCCCTCCAGAATTCTTAGCGCAACCACTCTATCGGGCGGGGACCGCGGCAGAAGTCGCGGCGATGCAGATAATAGCAATACCTACCGTCGAAATAGTCGTCGCGCGCGAAGGGATCGCCGGCGTAGGTGTAAAATCCGAAGCGATAGCCATGGGGTGGACCTGCCCGGTGGTACCCCAGCCGGAATTGTTTCTCGTACCGGTGATGATGCCAGGAGTGGGCCTGCGCTGCTGGGATGAGCGCGGCAAGTCCGAACATCAGGCCAGCGGCGCGTAAAAGCTTCGACATGTGTTGCCTCGAGTTGGTTGCTTTCTTGATCAGTCGCCCGCGATGGCCGTGAGTGCAACGGGGAACTCGCGCTTTGGCAAATGCAGTTGCGTCAAGCTCGTTCCGTTTTAATCAAAACCTACGCTATTGGTTGGCGGTAGCTTGGCTTCGTGCCGGGATCAGCCGGTCGGAGTATGAGGAAAACGCCATGCACCAAATGCGGGTGAAGACGAACAGCATCGTGACGTTGCTCGCCGGAGTGCTCGGCGTTTTCGCAAGCGCGCCCGAAACTCGGGCAGCCGACCTTTGCGGGGCACTCTGGCAAGCGCGCAATGCGATCTTCGCAAACAAAGGTTACTGCTTCGAAACCAGTGAAGCGGTTGCTTTGTTCGGAAAAGGTTGCTTCCCGCCCTACGGCAAACTCAGCGCGGCGGAAGAAGCTGACGTTCAGCGGATCAGAGATGTCGAAGCGCATCAAGGCTGTTCACCGAATCCGGTGCGCACCGGCGGGGGAGATAGTACCTCAGCTTCAGACGGTGTTCGCGTCTTGCCCAAGTATGTCGTTCAAGTTTCCCTGTCGTCCGCCGCGGCGAACAAGTTGACATCCTCCGGTGAGACGGTCCGGGTCTCCGCATCTTACTACGGGACTGCCGCTTCTGGAGTGGGAGCAGGAGATGACGGGGAGATCGGGTTAGCGAACGAGACGCTGGACCTCGCCAACGGTACCAACTCGGTCAACCTTGGTGGTATTTCGATTCCCGAGAGCGAGCTTCGGAAGACGAAGGAGGGGCGGCCCATGCTTCTCATCAACGTCTATACGAGCCGCAAAGTGTTTCAAGAAAACCTGCTCGACTGCGGCATCTATCAAGGAGATGCCGCTTTAGCCGGGCAGGTAGATATTAGCTGTAAGCTGATCGGAGAGCGGTAGCTCGATTACTGGACGCCCGGCGTCGGGTTGTGCGGTGGAGACGTCGCTTCGGGTCCACTGCCTTTTTCACCCGTACCAGCGCCCGCGTTTGCCGGGATCTCCGGCGGCGGCTGTTTATCGATCGGGATTGATGGCGACGTGGGCGAGACTTGAGAATTTTTCTCGCTGCCAGGGCCAACTTTACCGGGCTCGATGCCGTGCGCATCGCTTGGCTCGTGTCCGGTAGGCAAAGGATCAGCGAATGCAGGAATAGCGAGGGCGAGGGAAAGCGCTGCAATCGCGGCTGTAATAGGGGCCACTGTCCTCATGGGAGTATCATCCTTCCGCTGTTCGGCAGAGGAACGCGCGGAGCGAGGGGGCTGTTCCCCGACGAATATGCGCGGTTAGCCCTTGTTTGGCTTTGGCGGACCAACCGACGTCGACGGTGCGTTGGCCGGGTTCGGCTTTTCCTTCACATTGACCTTGTCGCCGTTCGAAATGCCATCCGGCGGACTTTCGATGATGCGGTCTTCCGGAGATAGCCCCGACGCGATTTCGACTGTCGCGCCGCGGTCGCGCCCGATAGTGATCGGCTTAAGTGCTATTTTGGAATCCGTTCCGACCGTGGCAACACGCAGGCCCGCCTTGTCGAAAATGATGGCGCTTGAAGGAATAACCAGGACGTCGTGTTTGTTGCCGACGGTGAGATGCACGCTGGCATAGGCGCCCGGCATCAGCTCGCCGGCTGCATTGTCGACGATCAGCTGCATGCGGGTCGTACCAGAGGCGACGTCGACTGCACCCGACGAGGCCTCCACCTTCGCTTCGTATTTCTTGCCCGGCCGCTCGGGCACGGTGAGTATGCCGACTGTGCCCTTCGGGATCATGGGGACGTAGGTTTGCGGTACATTCACGTAAAGGCGGAGCTTGTGCACGTCGGCGACGACAAACATCTCGGCGCCGGTCGAACTTCCCGTATTGATCAGGTTGCCGACATCGGTGTTGCGGACCGTGACGATACCATCGAATGGCGCGACGATGCGTTTATATTCGCTCAGCGCCTTGAGGCGATCGACGTTTGCTTGGCCCGACTTCACGAGCGCGTTCTTGGCGTCGAGGTCGGCTTTCTTTTCGTCGGCCGCCTGATGCGTGACGTAGCTGCTCGGCAGCAGCGCCTGATATCGCTGGTTCGTGACGTCGGCGAGGGCGGCGTTCGCCTTCGCATTGTTCAAATCTGACTCGGCCTGAGACAGCTGTTGATCGAGATCCGGGGCGTCGATCGTTGCCAGGACGTCGCCAGCTTTCACGCGTGAGCCTATGTCGGCATTGCGAGACGTAACATAGCCGTTCACGCGTGCGAACAACGCTGCCTGGTAAAAGGCATCGAGCCGTCCAGGGAGATCGAGCACGCCAACACTCTGCTCGACGGCAGGTGGGGCTACCGCGACCGTCGGCACGGCGCGTTCAGCAGCCTTGTCCTTCAACTGGGCGACGCTCTGTTCGCGGCTCTCAATTCCCAGGAAGGCGACGCCAGCTGCCGCAGCGATGAAAATTGCAGTCGCCAGCGGCATCCTCCAGCGCGAGCGCCGCGGCGGCTTGAGGGGAGAATCAGGCTGCATGGAATTCTCCACCGGGGATGGCGCCTCGCGGCGACGATGAGTTCGCAGCCCTGCGCTTATGCATCAAGCTGAAGATGACGGGTACCAGGAAAAGCGTTGCGGCGGTTGCGAAGAGAAGGCCGCCTATCACGGCGCGGCCAAGCGGCGCGTTCTGTTCGCCGCCCTCGCCGAGCCCAAGGGCCATCGGTGCCATACCGATGACCATGGCAAGTGCGGTCATCAGAACGGGGCGAATTCGTACAAAACCCGATTCGAGCGCGGCCAGAATCGGGTCGCCGTGATCGTCTAGTCGCTCGCGTGCGAAGCTCACCACAAGGACGGCGTTCGCCGTGGCAACGCCCATGCACATGATGGCGCCGGTCAGGGCAGGAACCGACAGTGTCGTGCCGGTTAGGAAGAGCATCCAAATGATGCCGATGAGCGCCGAGGGCAGCGCCATGATGATCACGAGCGGGTCGCCCCAGGATTGGAAA
Source organism: Hyphomicrobium sp. (assembly GCF_003987855.1). Taxonomy (GTDB): domain Bacteria; phylum Pseudomonadota; class Alphaproteobacteria; order Rhizobiales; family Hyphomicrobiaceae; genus Hyphomicrobium_B. Next base: position 100,716 of record NZ_RXIZ01000004.1, on the reverse strand, counting down.
TTGACGACGATGAGCAGGTATATAAGCACGATCGCGCCGAGCAGGCCGTACAACATTCCGGCATAGGCGCTATTCATCGTCTTTACTTGGCCCAAGAGCACCGCAGTGGCGCCTTTGGGAAGATCATGCTTGGTGGCGTCCACGATCTTTTGGATGTCGGCCGCCACCGCGCCGATGTCGCGGCCTTCCGTCGTCGTCAAAATCTGTACCATCGACTGGATGTCGTATTGAGATACGACGGCGTTCATGGTGCCGCGGTCAAAATTAGCTACTGCGCCCAAGATCTGAGGCGTCGCCGCGCCACTCGCGGTGATCGGCAGGTTTTGCAGCGACGTCAGCGAGTCGAGACCGTACTGCGGTGTTTGTATAACGATCGGGTAGGTCACGCCGTTTTTCGGGTTGAGCCAGTACGTCGGGTTGACCTGACTGGTGCCGGCGAGGCTCGTCGCAAGGCTTTGCGTAACGTCCTTCTCGGTCACGCCGACATACTGAGCGCGAGAGCGGTCGACGTTGACCTTAAAGCTTGGGCTGCTGCGCGATTGCTGGATTCGTGCATCGGCGACGCCCGGGATAAGCTTGATCTGCCGTAAAATCTTTTGCGCGTAGTCGAAGGCGCCGTCGAGATTTGGGCCGCGAATCTGCAGGTCGATTGGCGTCGGAGCGCCGAAGTTCAGAATTTGACTGACGATATCCGCGGGTAGAAACGCGAAGGTCGCGCCTGGAAAACGCTTCGGCAGTTCATCGCGAAGTTCGCGGACATATTCGGCCGTGGGCCGATGCCCGTGATTGAGGGCGATCTGAATATCACCGTCCTGCGGTCCGATCGTGCCGGTATTGTTATAGGCGGTGTTGATGCCGCTGATCGGCAAGCCGATGTTGTCGACCATCGCTTCCAGATCCTGCGGCGCGATGACGTCGCGGATCGCTTCCTGGATGCGCGCGAATTCGTGAGCGCTTTCCTCGACCCGCGTTCCTATCGCCAAACGGACGTGCATCAAGATCTGGCCGGAGTCGACGGCAGGAAAGAAGTTGCGACCGAGATACGGCGCGAGGCAAGCGGACGCGGCGATAAACGCGAACGACACGATCAGCACGGTCGGCCGATGGTGAAGGGCGCCTTCGAGCAGACTACGATAGGCGACGCGAAACTTCTCAAAGCCAAGTTCGAACCCACGCTGAAACATCACGAACGGATTGCGCGTCGGCCTTTGATGGGCCTCATGATCGTGCGGCTTCAGCAGGAACTTTGCCATCGTCGGAACGAGGGTTCGGGACAGGATGAAGGATGATACCATCGCGAACATCACGGCTTCAGCCATCGGCACGAATAGGAACCGGGCGACGCCGTTCAAGAAGAACATCGGCACGAAGACGATACAGATGCAGAGCATCGAGACGAACGCCGGCGTGGCGATCTGATCGGCGCCGTCGAGAATTGCCGTTTCGACGTCCTTGCCCTGTTCCAGATGGTAGTTGATATTTTCGATCGTGACCGTCGCTTCATCCACCAAGATGCCAACGGCGAGCGCCAAGCCACCCAGGGTCATGATGTTCAGCGTCTCGCCGATCGCCGAGAGCATGGCGATGGAGGACAGCACGGCAAGCGGAATGGAGGTCGCTATGATGATCGTCGATCGCATGCTGCCGAGAAAGAGCAAGATCATGACGCTCGTCAGGGCGGCGGCGAGAACGCCTTCGTGGATAACGTTCTGAACAGCGGCGCGGACGAAGATCGACTGGTCTCCGAGAAACGAGATCGTCAGCGCGTCAGGCAGGCCGGGCTTGATCTCATCGACCTTGTCCTTGATGCCCTGAATGATATCGAGGGTCGAGACGGCGCCGTTCTTCAGCACAGAAAGAAGAACAGACCTGTTGCCATTGACGTGCACGATGTTCTGCTGCGGCGGGTTGCCGTCGCGGACGTGGGCCACATCGCGGATGTAGACCATCGCGCCGTTGACCGCCTTTATCGGCAGGTCGCCCAATGCATCCAGGTCGGACGGAGCATTGTTGAGCTGCATCGTATATTCAGTGGCGCCAATCTTTTGCGTGCCGATCGGATTGATCAGGTTCTGAGCCGCAAATGCGTTCTGCACGTCTTGAGCTGACAGGCCTTTGGCATGCAATGCAGTGGTGTCGAGGTCGATTTGGATTTGTCGCGTTTTGCCGCCGTATGGGTACGGTATGGCGGCGCCTGGCACGGTCACGAGGCGCACGCGCACCATGTTCATGCCCAGATCGGACAGGTTCTGTTCGGTCAGGCCGTCCCCGCCGAGCGCCAGCTGCAAAATCGGCACGGTGGAGGCACTGTAATTCAGGATGAGCGGCGGCGTTGCGCCGGGCGGCATCTGCTTCAGTAGGGTCTGGGCGATCGCGGTGACCTGCGCGTTTGCAACGCTGATGTCGACCGACGGTTGGAAGAAGATTTTGACGACGCCGATGCCATTAAAGGAATTGGCTTCGATGTGCTCGATGTCGTTGACGGTCGTTGTTAAAGCGCGCTCGAACGGCGTGACGATACGGCCTGCGAGTTCATCGGGGGGCAGGCCGGTGTATTGCCAGACGGTGGCGATTACGGGGATTCGGATATCGGGAAAGATATCGATCGGCGTACGAAAGGCTGCCAGTCCGCCGGTCAGCAGGATGAGCAACGCAAGCACGACGAACGTGTACGGCAGCCGCAGCGCGATGCGTACGAGTGCAGCCATGTACCGAATTCTCCACCAGACGCCGGCTCGGAATAATGCCGGCTACCGCCCCGCCGGATAACGCACGGTCCGACGAACATCCGTTTATCGCGCGAGCCATTACCCGTAGCGACCAAAGCGCACGTCAAGGTTCACGCCTCGTCGCGCCAAACTCTTCCCCCAAGTTCGCAAGAAAGATTTGCGAGACAAGGTTCAATCTGTCCAATAGTATGTTCGAATGCTATTAAGCTGTAATGTAGATTAATTCCATCCGGTGATTGAGCATGGACCTCAAACAGCTTGAGCATTTCGTGGCCGCCGCGGAGGAGCAGCACTTCACCCGCGCGGCCAAGAAAATGAATATCGTTCAGTCAGGGCTTTCAGCGTCCATTCGTGCGCTGGAGCAAGAGATGGGTGCGGCCTTGTTCGTCCGCACCACCCGACGTGTCGAGCTTACGGTCGCAGGCCGCGTGCTGTTCGAGAAGGCACAAGCAATAATCGCCGGCGTGAAAGACGCGCGTCGCGCCGTGGCGGCGATCACCGGGCTTGAGCGGGGGACGCTAAGCATCGGGACCTGTGGAAGCGTCAATGCTTTCTTCGATCTGCCGCTGCTGTTGGGTGAGTTCCACAAGCTTCATCCTTCCGTCGAGATCAAACTTTGCCATGGGACCGCGACAAAGCTCATGGAGACGGTGAAGGAAGGAAATGTCGATCTCGCCTTCTTTCCTCTTTACGAAAAAAGCAAAGAGATCGTCACGATTCCTATCGCGTCAGATCCGTTGGTCATCGCCCACCCGGTCGGACATGCGCTTGAGGGGCAGCAGTGCGTGTCTATCGAAAGCCTCGCTGAGGAAACATTCGTAGATTTCCAACCCGATAAAGGGACGAGAAGGATTGTCGACCGGGCGTTCGCTGCTGCCAATGTTCCGCGCCGGACGGTTCTCGAGGTTGGCGACGTCCAGGTGCTTCTCGATCTCGTCGCCCGAGGATTCGGGATCGCATTGGTGCCGAAGACGTTCGCGTGCGCGCGAGCGGCGGCCGCGACTTCGCCCAAGATTGGGATGGTGAAGCTGCGGAAACCGGGCATTCAATGGGATCTGGTTGCGGCCTTGAGCGGTCGCGATGGATCCGCGCAATTTCGCAATCCTGCGGTGGCGGCCTTTACAAAGCTTCTTGATTCCATCCGCACCGACCTAATAGCGGCGTGAGTCTCACGCTGTCATCGCTTGATAGACGTAGTAAGACATCAGTCCGACCATCAGCGGCACGATCGCGATGTGCAACAACGCGAGTGATTTTTTGAGCCAGCCGATCGGCTCGATGCGTCGGTTCACGCGGGCGATGGTAATCGCGATGATGATGCTTAAGACCAAATATGTGAACAGGAACAGTCGATCTGAGAGCGTCTCGATGTTCGCGTCGAGTTTTGGCAGCGCGAGATAAAGAGCGACAGCCGAGAGCAGCGCGGTCACCTGGATCGTCACGATCGCTTCGAAGTGATGGGTCGAGATGAAGATCGAGAGATAGGCGATGAACAAAATGAAGGCCAGAGGAACGACAACGCGAAGGAAGTAGTCAGTGGTCTGCCGCTTCATGAGCCAGACGAAGCTCGCCTTATAAAATGGAACGACGCTGGGTTCGAGCGTGTGAGCGTCGACCGTGCGCACGAAATCCTCGTCATAGCTGACGTATTGATCCTTCGGATCCCAGCCGTCCACGGTAACCGACTTATCGCGCAAGTTTCTCGGCGGAGGTTGCACGATAAAGGCCGCCGAGCCGTGCTTGGGCTGAATGTCGATCGAGAATCGCTGCGTATCGAATGGATAGTTCCTGAGGTTGGGCGAATAGAGGAACTTGCCCGTCACTTGATAGATCTTCATGTGATCGGGATACGCGTCGCTCTTGCCGCCATCATGGATCGGCGTGATCGTGATTTGGCGGCTATTTGAGCCAGGATCGAGGTAAGCGTTGGAGAATTCGATCTGGTCGATCGATGCACCGCTCCTGTCGTTCATGGAAATATAAAAGTCGGCGAGAAACGTCTGATCGTTGTCGTCAATACGGTCAGCGCGGATCAGGTCTATGTCGGCATAGAGCGTATCGATCCTGCGCATGGCATCGTTGCGGAGGCGAAGAAACTGCATCGGTGCGAGCTGCGGGTGGCCGATGCCTCGCGGAAGCACGACGAGCAGCGGTGCCGTAGCTGCCGCGCGTGAGGTTGGCCGGAATGACCAGTCGCCAAAGCGGCCCTTGAACATGCCCTTGCCAGCGGCATAGGTGGTGTTGAGTTCATTGACGATAAACTCTCGCAGGTCTGGGACACTCGCGGCAGCGGGTGCGGACCGGGCTGCTTCGGCGACGAGCCGGATCATGTCGGCGTAGCGCATGCCGGTCTGCAGCGCGCGCATGTTCTCGTCATCCAGCGGATTGGGCGGAACGTCGTCGTCGCGCACTTTGCAGGTGCCGTCCTTCCAGCCCGGCGCCGCATCGTTCTTTTCTCCTTGAAAGACCCAATATTCGGGATGGATCGAGGTCAGAAGAAGGTCACGAAGACGCTCGCTGTAAACATCGGGAAAGCCGTCCCAGGCGAGCTGATAGACATCGTTGGGATACATCGCTCCGCCGGACTTCGAGACCAGATTGTCAATGCGGCCGTTGACAAAGACGGGCGGTGTGAAGCCTGCCGACTTGAACTGATTGAGGACATCGTTGCGGCGATCATTGCCTATGGCGATAAAGACGATGTCGGCATTCTTTGCTTTTAGATCATCCGTCATCGCTGAAATGGCGGCGGGATCTAGCTTGTCGTCCTTCAAGACCAAGCGATGGTCGGCGATTATCGCATTCGGCGCGAGAACTCTCTTCAGAGCGTCGCCCAGATTTCCGCTCGCGACATTGTCTTGCAGGCCGACGAAAGCCACGCGTTCGAATTTCATTTCCTTGACGAATTCGGCGATGACCGGCATTCGCTCCTCGTCTTCCGACGGTCTCGTCGTGAAAACGGAGGGATAATCGGCGATGATCTTGGCGACCGAAATGTCCGAGATGAAAGGGATGTTTGCGGCTTTGAGATCCTTGCCGTTTGCATCGAAGGCGGTTTTGGCACGGTTTGAGCTTGTGAAGCCGGCCATCGCTATCGTTTGTGGATCGCCGATTGCGGTCGCGAGGTTTGCCGTTGCACGTTGTGGATCGCGCTTGTCATCGAGCAGGTTGATGAGGAGCTGCCTGCCGGCGATACCGCCCGTACGGTTGACGTAGTTTTGCGAAAGCGTCGCGATGCGTTTGATCGCGGTCACGATGCCGCTGTCATAGCAATCGTCGCTTTTGGAGGTGAAAAAGATCGGCATGATGACGGGCGGGCGCTGTGCGGCTTCCGCGTCGTCGGTAGTTTTGACGGCCGCGGGAACGCTCGGGCCGATTGTCAGCATCAATAGGGTCACGATCGCGGCCGCGATGCGGCGCAGCACCGGCCCAATTCCCGCGTTCGATAACGAGAGCCCCGCAAACTTCACTTGTCCCACCCGTCGATAAATCCCCACGCCGAGAAACGCCTCTCGGCCGTTTCTAGCGTTTGAACCTGTTGTGCCCGCAGCGACCTTTATAAGGTTGGGTGAGAAAGCGGAAGATTTTGGTTTGTGTAGGGCGCGGCTCTAGGCGCTTGCCGATTTGGCGAGAAGTCCGGACGTGATCCAGGTCTGAAGATGCTGGGCCGCCCGAAGGGGCGCCGTCTCGGGATCGTCATAAATCGAAACAAGCTCGCATAGCGCCCCGAATGGAACGCTGTTTATCGCTTCTTTCCACATCATGGCTTCTTCGCCCGACATGCGGCGGACTTTTGGTGTCGAGCCGTCTCGCCACGTCAGGATATTTTCTGCGACGGGATAGCTCTCAACCGGCGGCGGCGTCTCGTCGTTCTTCAGCGCCAGCCACAGGGCATGAGCGTTCGTTTTGAGGGCAAGGTGCCGGGCGGAAGGATGCGGCTCCAGAATGAGATCGGCCCAGCTTTCAACCGGAACGGCCGCAAGATCGGCCATCTCAAGTGGTGGCACATCAGGCGCGTCGAAGGCGTCGCTCAAGGCACGCTCTAGCCCGGCCAATTCCGCGATATGTATTGCATTTGGATACGCTTCCTCGATGAATTCTGGCAGGCCGTGGGAGAACCAGCGGGCGTTCTGGCTTCGCGACGGACGCGCCGCAACGTAGGAACGCGCCAACTCGTCGAACTTCTTATCGGCCAAATAGCGATGGAGGAATGGATGGTCGTTACGCACGACCTCCACGAGGCGTGAGACATACGCGTGACGGTAAACGCCGAAAAGCACGTTTCGGTCGGTGCGTGAATTGTCCAGCAGATTATGCAAGACGGCGTCGTCGCCAAGCATGATGGCACGCTGAAATGCGTCCTGCAGCTCGCTTAAAGAGGGCTTCGAGCTTTCAGCCTCTCGCGCGTGTTTGACTTCGACCGGCGACACTGAGGGCCTCAATCGTGCCGCGCGGCGGCCGCCGCAAACGCATTTTCAGCGAGGTGGCGCGCTTTTCCCAGTTCTTCCAGCATCACCGGTAACGGCGGAATGTCGTCATCGCGTTCGATGATGGTCGATACAGGACCGAAGTGTTTCAATGCCGCTTCATAAAGCGTCCAAACTTCGTCACAGACGAGCGCGTCGTGCGTATCGATGATGTGGGTCATGTTGTGCTCATGACCGGCAAGGTGAAATTGAACGACCCGGTCAGCTGGAATGCCTGCGATGAACTCATACGGGTCATACTCGTGATTGAAGGCGCTCACATAGACATTGTTGACATCAAACACGAGCCAGCAGCCGGTGCGCTTCGCCATCTCAGAGATGAACTCCCATTCCGGCATTTCGGAATGTCTGAATTGAACGTAGCTCGATACGTTCTCGAGCGCCAACGGCCGCTTGAGATGATCCTGTACGTGATGGATGCGAGCAACCACATGCTCAAGAGCTTCCGGCGTGTAGGGAAAGGGCAACAGATCGTGAAGATTGATGCCGTGAACGCCCGTCCAGCACAGGTGATCGGAGACGAATACCGGTTCCGTGCGGTCGGCGAGAGCCTTCAACTGCTTGAGATAGTTGATGTCGAACGGCGCGGTCGATGCAATCGATAGAGAGACGCCGTGCATGACGATGGGATAGCGCGCACGTATCTGGTCGAGAATGCGCAGCGGCTGACCTCCGGGGACCATGTAATTTTCCGAGATGACCTCGAACCAATCGATGTCGGGGTCGCCATTTAAAATGTCGGAGTAGTGCTGGGCGCGCAGTCCCAAGCCAAAGCCGAGATAGCGCGGCTTGTCATTCGCCTTTGGGCGGCCGGCTTCGCTTTCTCTCGGTGCTTCCGCGAACATAGGAATTCCTCTTCTCAGAACCGTGTCGTCAATTCCGTCAACCAGGCCGGCGACGCTGCCACGATTTTCGCTTCGAGCGCCTTATCGAGGCCGGTCAGGATCGCGAATCCGGTGGCGACCAGCATGCCGCCGAGCAGATATTTACCGGTGGATCCGGCGGAGGTCAGCCTATCACGCCAGCGGTTGAGAATCTCGCGCGAGAGCGTTCCAAGCAGCAGCAGCGGCATGGCGGCTCCCAAGCCGAATGCCAACAGGGTAAGCCCCACCTGTTCGAGATCTTTGCCTTGTGCCGCAAGCAGCGAAGCAGCTCCAAGCGTCGGACCAACGCAGGGGCTCCAAACGGCGCCGAGAACAAGCCCCACGCCGAACTGACCTAGGATACCGGGCCCCGTTTGGCTTCCAAACGTCTGGTCGGCCCAGCTCGAAATCGGACCTGCGGCGATAGCAAAGCGCTCCTGCAAAACAGGCACGAGCAATATCGCGCCGATCACCACCAGCAGCGCCGCGGCGACGAAGCGGAAGACCGTTCCGTCCAGTCCGATAGCGAATCCGATGGTGGCGATGAACATGCTGAAGGCGACGAACGATAGCGCGACGCCGGCTGCCAGTGCGAGGGGGCCGTAGCGGTGGGCCGACGAGGCTGTCGCCATCACTATGGGGATGAGCGGCAGCACGCACGGAGAGAGCACGGAAAGAATCCCCGCAATGAATGCCAAGCCAATCGATGCAAGCATTCAGCCCTCCTCAAAGAGCCTTATCGAGCAGGTCAGCTATCGCTTGTTCGCTGGTGCTACCGACTGAGCGGCCGGTCTCCTTGCCGCCCTTGAAGACGATGAGGGTGCTTTGTACGCGGGCGTCGAATTTGCGGAGGACATCTTTGCGGCTGTCGAAGTCGACTTCAAAGATTGTGAGGTCCTTGAATCGCGGATCCGCAGAAACCTTGTCGATGATCGGCTTTTGAGCCTGGCATGTCGGACACCAACTTGCAGAAACGTCAACGAGAACGGGCTTGCCCTGAGCTTGAGCGGCGGCAAAGCTTTTCTCGTCAAAAACCTTGCGCTCGGACGCCGATGCACCCAAAGCCGTGGACATTATTATTGCTGCCGCCAAGCCGATTTGGGTGAGAGATTTAAGAGACATCGATAGCGCCTTCGGTATGGAATTGGGCTTTGTTCAGTTGCGTCACCGCGAAGCGAAAAAACGCCGCGAAGAGCGGCGTTTTTTACTGGGCGTGCTTACTTCGCGGGTTCGAAGTGGCCCGTCGCGCAGCCTTCCTTCGTCGTCTCGGTAAAGCCCTGACCCTTGCAGGCGTTCTGGCCCTTACAAGCGTTCGAGGCGCTCTTGCAGGCGCTCTGACCCTTGCAGGCGTTGGCGCCAACGCAGTGGCCCATGGCTTCGTCGGCATATGCCACGCTCGAAACAACGGCGTTTGCAAGCATGAGGGACGCCGCAGCTGCGGCGAGGGCCGAACCGGACCGTACGCTGATCTTCATGGTATGTTCCCTTTAATCGGTTTTGTTTCCACGCATCGTCTGTGGTCGGCAAGCCGGCCACGATGGAGGTTACGGACGCTTCGCCGAAGACGTTTCTGCCAATGAGAAAAAAAAGTTCGGCCGAGGCTCTGGAGATAGCTGAGTGCCTGAATTATTCCATTTGTGCTGTAACCCAACGCTCGGTCGGGTCGTAACAACCCATCAGTCGGGCGGAACCAACCGCCTTAATCGAGCTGAGGGTTCAGGCCATGAAGTTTTTAACGCACTGGTTGATAGACGTTCCAGAATCGCTGTCGCGCTATTTTAGCTGGCTGCCGCCGCTATTTGCGCGCATCGTCGTCGGCTGGGTATTCATGTGGAGTGGATGGGAAAAGCTGCACGCCCTGCCGCAGATCACAAAGAACTTCGAATCGTGGGGCATTCCATTTCCGGAAATCATGACGCCTTTCGTTTCCGGCATTGAATTCTTCGGCGGTCTTTTTCTTCTGGTCGGGCTTTTTACAAGAATTGCTGCTGTACCGCTGGTCGTCGTGATGATCGTTGCAATCATCAGCGCGAAGTTGGACCAAGTCGATTCTTTCGAAACGCTCGCGGGCTTCGAGGAAGTGTCATACATGGCCCTCTTCGGCTGGCTAGCCGTCGCGGGACCTGGTCCGATCTCGCTCGATTATTTGCTGCAGAAGCTGCAGCCTCGATTTCGCAGCGGGGTAATGACTGCTCCGACGAAGGCGGCGTGATCCGGTTATAGGCCAGCGCTTGTTCTCAAGTGCCTTGCGGCCTTCGTCTCTCTTCCCTACCTTCCGCGGAGGCAAACTTCAGTGGATGCATCTCGGGAATGGAGGAAAAGAGAACGGCTTGGCGGTTCTTCAAGCCGTGGCGTTTCTCCACCGATGAGGCGACCGTACGGAAGGCAATGCTCAACGTCGCGGGCCTTGCGCCCGCGGTCGTCATTACGGGTGGCTCGCGAGGTATCGGCTTAGCGCTGGCACAACGCTTTCTCGAGGGTGGGCACCGCGTCGTTATCGTCGCGCGCAACGCGGTGCGATTGGATGAAGCCGCTCGGGAACTGGGGGCCGCGACGGGGTCTGAAGTTGTTACTGTCGTGTGCGACGTCGCTGAACCCAATGCGTTTGATGTCATATCGGCGGACGTCAAGCGTGCTGGGCTTTATCTCGATGTGCTTGTCAATAACGCCGGCTTCGGGCTAGCGGGCACATATGTTGGTCATTCGGACGTCGACTTATCTCGCCTTCTCGCGATTAACGTCGAGGCATTGACGCGGCTGACGCGAGCGGCTCTGCCCGACATGTTGGCGCGGGCCCGCGGCGGCGTAATGAACGTCGCCTCGCTCGGTGCGTGCGTGCCGGGTCCCAATCAGGCAGCTTACTACGCCAGCAAAGCTTATGTCGTCTCCCTGACGGAAGCGATCGCAAGCGAAGTGTCGGGCATGGGCGTGCGCGTGTCGGCTCTTCTGCCCGGACCGATCGACACTGCATTCCACGAGGAGATGGGTGCCGGACGATCGCTCTATCGCTATGTTCTGCCGCCCATGAGTGCGAAGAGCGTGGCGCGCAGCGCTTACCGCGGCTTTTTGTTCGGTAATCGCGTTATCGTGCCGGGACTATCGAATTCCTTCTTTTTCCTCGCGCTCAAAATCCTTCCTCACGCGATTACGGTGCCGATGATGTACTGGCTGCTTCGCAGGCCGGACAATTTAAGGGACACTTAACTTCGTGCTGCGCCTTTACGATATTTCCGGATGTTTGCATTGTAGCAACCATTTCCGGTTAGTTTCGCGAGGGTTCCGGAATAAGGTTTTGCGTATCCGGAGCTTCCTGACGCGGCTGCGCTTCAACGGCTCTCGGGCTCTCTAGAGCTCGGCAATCCGTGCGTAGCCGCGCTGAATCGGGATGTGACGCCGGCGCAGCGATCGTTCGTTTTTTGCCGCCGTCTCTCCTTTTAAGCCGCTCCGACGGGCATCGAGTTCGCACCGATTTTCGGGGTGGCCATTCTTCCGTCCTTCGCAAATCGGCCGATGAACGCGCACGTACGTTCGACAACCACGTGCCGCTGCTTGTCGAGCGTGATCATGTGGTAGCTGTCGTCGAGGACGCAAAGATCAACCGGCGCGGCGAGTTTTGCCTGCAGATACGCGGCATTCTCTAAGCTCGCATAGTCATCTTCGCGCGAGTGAATGATGAGCGTGGGCTGGCGAACCTTGCCGAGCAGCCGCCGCACTGCGACAGTGAGCCGGCGGTGCTCAAGAACCATCGCGCCGGGCGTGCCGACAGTCCCGAGGTCAGAGCCATCTGAGCAGGCCAGCGCCGCGCGCACAAATTCGCGAACACGTGGGCATTTGATGCCAAGCGACTCCGCGTCAGGAAACTGCATCAGGTTCGCGATCCAACGAGTGCGGACAAGCGAGAACAGCTTCGTGTACCACGGCATAGCCCAGCCATCGATCCAAAGCGTGGGAGAGAAGAGCGCAACACCCTGAATTTTGTCCGGATGATTAGCGGCGAGGTGCAGGCCGATGATGCTGCCAAGGCAGAGGCCACCCACAATTACGGTATCGCACTCCTTGCGAAGCTCGTCCAAAGCGACTTCGGCACTGCGGTACCAGTCCTGCCACGTCGTCTTCACGACCTCGGCGCGACCGCCGCCGTGGCCGGCGAGTGTTGGGCAATGGACGGTGTAGCCGGCGCGGGCGAGGCCGGTGGCGACAAAGCGCATTTCTGCCGGGGTGCCGCACAGGCCGTGAATGAGGAGGACGCCGGTCTTGCCGCCCGCGATGCGGAACGTGCTGTTAGAAGAATTCGTCAGCGTCGTGATGTTGCCTGACATGGCGTCGTCTCCTCGTTGCCCGGAGACGACCATCAGGTTTTTGGTTCAAGGCAGCTGTTACGCTCGCTACAGCAACATGGCTGTTGCGCCCTGATTTTGCTCGCAGAGTTCCCCATGGAACAGGATGGCAGAGGGCGCCCATCGGTCCCCATTGGCGGGTCTGATTGGCGGCGGCCTGAAGCTGCGCTATGGGAGCCATCCAAGGGCGGATAAACGCCTTAGAATGGAAACGCTCGTGCCACAGCCCATAATTGCCGCCACCGGACTCTATGTGCCGCCGGAAAGCATCTCGAACGATGAACTCGTTTCTGCGTTCAACGCTTACGTCGCGAATTTCAATGCCGAGAACGCGGCCGCCATTGCACGGGGCGAGCTTACCCCGCTCCAACCCTCATCGGCGGAATTCATCGAGAAGGCTTCTGGCATCAAGTCGAGGTACGTGGTCAACAAGTCGGGCATTCTCGATCCGGCCGTGATGCGGCCCAACATTCCGGAACGATCGAACGCCGAATTGTCAGTATTGGCAGAAATGGCGGTATTGGCCGCCAGGGATGCCCTCGCCGCGTGGGGCGGCGACATTGTCGAGATCGGTGCCGTGATCTGCGCCGCGTCGAACATGCAGCGCCCCTATCCCGCGATTGCCATAGAAGTGCAAAACGCACTCGGGATTTCCGGCTTTGCGTTCGACATGAATGTAGCGTGTTCGTCGGCGACGTTTGGCATCAAGACGGCCGCCGATTTTGTGTTGGGCGGCTCGGTTCGAGGTGTGCTCGTCGTCAATCCGGAAATCTGCTCGGGGCATCTCAACTTTCGCGACCGCGACAGCCACTTTATTTTTGGCGATGTCGCGACTGCCGTCGTCGTCACGGAAGAGACGCTCGCTAGCGGCGGCTGGGCGATTCTTGGAACGCGTCTCAAGACCGAGTTCTCGAACAACATCCGCAACAATTTCGGATTCCTCAACCGGTGCGCGCCGGAGGGAATTGGCGCGCCGGACAAGCTCTTCGTCCAAGAAGGACGAAAAGTTTTTCGCGAGGTCGTTCCAATGGTGATCGAGATGATCGTCGATCATGCCGAAGACATCGGGGTCGATCCGAGGGGCTTAAAGCGTCTCTGGCTGCATCAGGCAAATATCAACATGAACGATATGATCGGGCGTCGCGTGCTCGACCGCGCGCCGACAGCCGAGGAGAACGTGATTATTCTGGACGCCTTCGCGAATACGAGTTCTGCGGGCTCGATCATCGCGTTTCATTCTTCCAACAGTGATTTCGCGCCGGGCGAAACGGGACTCATCTGCTCATTCGGCGCTGGGTATTCGGCGGGAACCGTTTTTGTGAGAAAGCGCTGACGCCTACAACCTGGTCAGGATGCCAAGCTGGCCGCCAAATTGATGGTCAACGCCAGGACCATCGTGTTGAAGAAGAACGAGACGATGGCGTGCAGGGTGGTCAGCCGGCGCAGCTCTTTGCTGTTGATCATCACGTCGGAGGTTTGGGACGCCGCGCCGAACGACGTCGCAAAATAGAAAAAGTCCCAATAATCTGGCGTCAAATCGTTCGGAAATGCGAGGGCGGGAGGCGGGGCCGACTTCTTGTCATCCGGCGAAGGTTCCGGAGCGTAGTACTCGTGTGCGTAGTGTAAGGTGAATGCGACCTGAGTTACCAGCCAGGAAATTACGATCGTCAAGGCTGCAAGGCCTACGAACAGTAGCTTGCCTTCGTTGGAAGCCGCTTTGGCCGCTCCAAGAAGGCCGAATATTGCAGCGAAGCTCGAGAACATGGCGGTGAGTACCACGACCAGAATCACGACTCCGCTGTCGTCCTGGCGCGCGGCCCGCGTCCGGATTTTGTCGGATCGACAGCCGATCATCGTTCTGATCGTCATCGCGAGATAGACCGCTCCGCCCGCGCACCATGCCAGCGCCTCACGAACCGCGCCATGAACGGACGACGGCAGGAGAAAGAGCGCCGCGATGCCGACGATCGCCCCGATAATCACTCGGGGATGAAGCACCAACGAGCGGCCGATCGATCGTGGATTGTACCAGCGCGACCGTCGCCGCGCCGAAACCGTGCCGATCTTCACCGTATCTGCCACAGCTTGTGTCCGCTCACATTTGAGGCTTTTCTGGCCTCAAGTTACCATATGTCGTGCCACCATCCATGCGGCGCTTTCAGCTGATCTTGTTGACAATTTTCAGCACTTTGGCGCGTGCCTTCAACGCCTAGACCGACAAGCCTATGGCCTCCCGCTGAATGGCGAGCCGGCCGCGAAACCTCCCACATTGCTGCTTGAGTTCAACGAACCAGGAGGCAGCGATGACGACCCCAAGTCCAGCGATGGCGGCGAGTCGTGCCCCGCTGGCTGCGGCAGTGTCTGCGCGTCCTTTGATTGTTGTCATCGAGGACGACTACCGCTCATCGATGGCCCTGACGATGCTGATCGACGATTGGGGCTATTCCTGTGTCGCCGCGCGTTCGTCGCGTGAGGCGGTGCGCACCCTGGGCCATCGTCTCGGTCAGGTGGCAGCGATCATCACCGATATCGAGATCGACGGTCAAATGCGTGGTGCTCGGGACGCATTGGCCATTGCAGCGACCATCGGTCATGCCGTGCCGACAATTATCATGACCGGACATTCCGACTATGCGGCTGCCACTTCACCGTTCCCGGTGATCGGTAAGCCGTTCGATCCGGACATTCTGCAGCGATGGCTCGTTCACAGGCTCGGTCCAGCGGAACGCTGAAACCGGCCGGGGAAGGTGCCGGAGCGATCAGCTCCGGGTTGCGAGCTCGGTGCGATTGCGAGCGCCGAAATGCGAAAAGAGAGCGGCGAGATGGATTTTCACCGTGCCTTCGGCGATTTCCAACTCCCTCGCGATCTCTTTATTCGAAAGGCCCCGGCGGACGCAGTCCAGGACATCGCGCTGGCGCGGTGAAATGGATTTGTAGGTGGCTCCACCGCCGGGGTCCCCCTTGCTCGGGTTCGGCTGCTCTGGAGCGGAAGCGCGTGCGGGCGGGGCATTCGCGCCTGATGTCATGAAGCGTGGAACGAAAACGCGACCGTCGAGAATATCCTGCAGCGCGCCGACAATTTCATCATCGCCCAGGGATTTGGGTACGTAGCCATTCAGGCCCATCGCGACAGCCTTGACCACGTCGGTTCGCTCTTCGGAGCCGGACACGATCGCAACTCGAATGCCAGGATAAGTTTCTTTTACGACGCTGAGGCCTTCAGGACCCGAGATACCAGGCATGGCAAGATCGAACAGCGCGAGTTCGACGTTCGGTGTCTCTGCTAGTCGATCAAGCGCCGCGTCGAACGTCGCCGCTTCGATAACTGAGCGAAAGCCCATACGGTCGCGCAGGAGGAAGCCAAATCCTGAGCGATAGAGACCGTGATCGTCTGCGACGAGAACCGTTTCGTGCTGATTATTCGCCATGGGTTTCTCTAGATTAGCCGGCATTTACATTTGCTCCGAAGTCCGCGTCAGCGCCGAACCTTACAGCTTTGTGATCTTTCAATATGGCACCGAGCGTTGCAGCGATAAGCTCGGGATCGGCGGGTTTCGTAAGCCACGGCCGTCCAGATTTTGCAAGAACAGCCAGCGTCGCGGAATCAGTGCCGCCTGATAGCAGAACGCAGGGAATCTCACTTCCCGACTTTGCAGCCATCCGTTTGATAAATTCAAGACCGGACTCTAATCCTCTAAGATCATAGTCAAGGACAGCCGCATCGATAACCAGACCGTGGTCTAGCGCCGTCTCGGCTTCAGCTGCATTCTGATAGCCGAACGCGACGTTGCCGCGATCCTCGAGATCCTGTGTCAGTGCAGAGACGATTAATGGATCATCATCCAGGATCAGCACGCGGACGCCCCTGACGGTTGTCTCTAGTTGTCGCATGGGCGCGGGTCTCGGCATTTGCGCAACAAAAGCCTTCTCTGGCAGGACAATGCTGAACCTCGAGCCAAATCCCGGACGAGAGGTGACCACGATCTCCATGTCGAGCAGCTCGGCGTATCGCCGAGCGATCGACAATCCGAGACCAAGGCCATCATTGACGCCATATGCGCGCTGATCGGCGCGGGAGAACTCTTCGAAAATTTGCTCGCGGCGGTCTGCCGAAAGACCGGGACCCGTATCACAAACGTCGATCACGCGGCGTCCGTTACGATATCGTGCCGCCAGGATAACGCCGCCGCGCTTGGTGAACTTCAACGCGTTCGAAACAAAATTCCGGATGATCGTTTCAAGCAGAGCCGCATCGGTGAGGACGACCCAGTCGCGGGTGTAGCTCAAAAACTTGAGACCGTTCTGTTCCGCTTCGACGCGCGAGCCCACCGAGATGCGCTCAATGATCTCGGCGATCGACACAGCCGTTGTCGTCGGCTCGATGAGCTTCGCGTCGAGACGAGAGACATTCAGGAGCGCGTCGAACATGCCTTTGAGCCCGCGCAAACCTTCTTCCATTTGGGCGACGAGTGTCGTCGCTTCGTTGCCGTTGACGCGTCTTGACAGTGCCCGCGCGAACAATGTCAGTGCGTGCAAGGGCTGCCGGAGATCGTGGCTCGCGGCGGCGAGGAATCGCGACTTCGCTTCCGTAGCGCTCTCTGCAGCTGCCTTCGCGCGTTCCAGGCCGACATTCTGCTCCGCGAGCCGTTGCGTGCGTTCGCGCACCTGACTTTCGAGGGATTGATTGGCGGCAGCGAGCGACGCCCGCTGTGCGTCGAGTTCCTTGACGAGAGAACGAAGCGATTCAGACAGGACTCTCGCCTCTTGATATCCACGCACTTGCGGAAATTCGAGTTGCTGCCCGCGGCGAAGGCGTTCGGCAACGTCCGCGAGTTGAAGCAACGGGCTTGAGAGCTTTCCAGCCAGAATCCACGCCAACAGCGCGGCGATCGCTGCAAAGATGCCGCCTGAGATGAGAATATTTTTTTGCAGGCTACGGACCGGGGCGAAAGCCTGTCGCTGATTTTCGCGGACGAGCACGATCCAATTCAGGCCGGAGTAAGAGCGGTAGCCGTCACTTTTGGAGAAGCCGGTGACGTAGGATTTTCCATCCGGCCAGCGCTCGACCGCGAAGCTCGCATTGCCGGGTCGCGCCGCGCGTATGCTTGGAAGATCTAAGGTCTGACCAGCGATATTATCTGGACCAAACAGGACTTGGCGCGCCTCGTTAAGAACGATGACGTCCGCAGGTATTGCCTCTTTCATACTGCCGAGAAGCGTATCGCGGACTTCTTCGGCCCAGTCCGAACTCAAAGTGGCGCCCATAACGCCCATCGTCTCTTTTCCGTCCGAGACCGGAACGGCAAGATCGATGAAGTCCGAGGCGCCGTTGTTGGCGTGTGGCAGCCGCGGGACTTGCCTAGCTTTCGGCAGGCGAACGTCACCGACGTAGGCGTCCTTCAGTCCTTCCTTGAACCAATCCTGGTTCCTTACGGCCTGACCTTCGTATTCGCCGCCGGTCGCACTTAAGATTTTCCCGTCCTTATTGGCGAACCCGATCCAGGAATAATCGGCGTAAGCGCTCTGAAATCGTTCGAGTGACGTGCGAAGGGATTCGGGGGAATCGGCCTTCTGCAAAATCCTCCCGAGAGCCGCCATGTTGTCGAGTGATTGCAGGCGCTCAAACATAGCGCGGTCGAGCTTGTCCTGCATCTCGTCGGCCAAGAGCGCCAACGACTGGCCGATTTCCTGCTCTAGCCGGCTGACCGCATCTCGTCCGATGACGTACGAAACCGCGATCGTGAGAAGAAGGGAGACGACAGAGATCGCCGCTGCAATCAAGACTTTTAACGAAACACGACGCATCGGATCCCGCTTACTTCGATGTCCGCCCCGGTCACCCTCGAACCGAATGGCGGCAGATAGCAAGGGCGGAATTCTTAAAGTCCTGTCAGGGTCGTTCTCCGATGAGCGTGGGGGTCCTAGGCCGTTTGGGTGCCATAGGCCATCCGGACTATGCCGGGGCTGTTGACTTAGGTCGCCGGGCTGAGTGGCTTCACCAAGTTAAGAGGCGCAAACATTGTTTGCCAAGCGGACCCATGGCCCTATCGGCATGGTCTCTCACGTTAGGCGGGTCCGCTCTGTAGGAAGCGTGCGCCGTCCCTCACCCCACCAAAAAGCGCCGCTTTCATAGTCAGGGCCCGGCTTACCCCCCAAGCCGGGCCCTTTCTAGATTCGACTTTTCGATCGCCGCGATGGGGGACAGATTGCCCGCGGACTTCAGCTGTCCTGAACCAGCATTTTCTGAACAGGAATATTGTGGTCGGTCATCAGCGCACGCCAGTCGGCGACATGCTTTTCCAAAGTAGCAATCACAGCTTCAGTTATTTCGTCATCGGAAGCGGGGCCGTTGAAGACGCGCGCGACGCCACCCTTCCAGAACGCCAGCTGACCCTCGAGGGTCGACAATTCCCGATTTGCCCATTCGATCATCGGCAGATCTCCCCAGACTGAGTTGCCGAGAGCAACACTAAATCGAGTCACCGGAGACAGAAATCGGGCGCGCACTGTTCGTTATGCTAAAACTGTGCGGGTGTGGCATGGAAGCACGCGTAATCCCCCTAGGAGGCCAGCTTCCCCTCAGCGGGACGCCGCAGGACCTGGGCAGCACAGGCTTGAAACAGCTCAGCCAAGCTTAAGAATAGGGGTTCGCGTGCCGAGCTTTTGCGCCAGCACAGCGCAATCTGGCGGCTGGGTTCGGAGTCGCTGAAGCCCAGGATCCGGACGCCGCCCGAGGACGGATTCTGGTTCAGTGTCGCCAACTCGGGAAGCAGGGTCATTCCCACTTCGGCACTTACCATCTGCCTCAGCGTTTCGAGGCTGGTGGCACGGAAGGACGACCGCTCGCCTGCGCCCGCAAACCTGCAGACCTCGAGCGCTTGATCGCGAAGGCAGTGACCATCCTCAAGGAGCATGAGGTCATGGTCGATCAGCTCGCTTATCTGGATGGCCGCGCGCCGCCCGAAGACGTGGCGTTCTGGAACGGCGAGGAGAAAACGCTCTTCGAATAGGAATTCGGTGCGCAGCTGGCTGTCGCCGACAGGCAGCGCGAGTATGGCAGCGTCGATCTCACCGTCGCGAAGCCGGGCGAGCAGATGAGAACTCTTTTCCTCGACGAGAAGCAGTTCCAGATCCGGGAAGCGCTTGCGCGTCGGCGGGACGATATGCGGTAAAAAGTAAGGCCCGAGCGTCGGGAAAATTCCGAGGCGGATCGTCCCAGACTCGGGGTGCTTGTTCTGACGAACGCTATCCTTGAGTTCCGTGATCTCGTGCAGAATGTGGCGCGCCCGCGCCGCTGCCTCGAGCCCGTAGGAGGTTAGTAAGACGCCGCGCGAGTCTCGCTCGACCAGCGCCACCCCGAGTTCTTCTTCAAGTTTTTTGATCTGCGCGGATAGCGTCGGCTGGCTGACCTGGCAAGCTTCCGCCGCGCGTCCGAAATGACGGTACTTCGCAAGCGCGACCAAATATTCGAGCTCGCGAAGTGTCATGCGATTCCTTGAGCCGCAATCCAGTTAGGCAGCTTCGGCCTCGTTTTCGTCCGGCGCCGAGGTGCGGATAAGGTGGTCAAAGGCCGCAAGCGAGGCTTTGGCGCCTTCGCCAAGTGCGATGACGATTTGCTTGTATGGCGTGGTCGTGCAGTCGCCGGCCGCGAACACGCCAGGCATCGAGGTGCGGGCATGCGCATCAACGACGATTTCGCCGTGTGCGGTCAACTCGAGCGTACCCTTCAGCCATTCGGTGTTCGGCAGCAGGCCGATTTGAACAAATATGCCGCTGACTGGAAGCGTGTGCTTCTCGCCGTTGGCGCGGGTTTCGTAGACGAGGCCAATGACCTTTTGGCCATCGCCTTCGACTTCCGTTGTCTTGACGCCAGTGAGGACGTCGACGTTGGCCAGGCTTCGCAGCTTGCGCTGTAGGACGTCGTCAGCGCGAAGTTTGAAGTCGAGTTCGATGAGGGTCACGTGTTCGACGACGCCCGCAAGATCTATGGCAGCCTCGACGCCGGAATTGCCTCCGCCAATCACGGCGACCCGTTTGCCCTTGAATAACGGGCCGTCACAATGGGGGCAGTAGGTCACGCCCTTGTTCCGGTATTCCTGCTCACCGCGAACACCTAGCTGACGCCAGCGCGCTCCCGTCGTCAGAATGATCGACTTCGATTTCAATAACGCGCCGCTCGCAAGCGCGAGTTCGAGAAAGTCTCCCTTGCGGGTGAGTTTCTCCGCTCGTTGCAGGTTCATGATCTCGACGTCGTATTCCTTGACGTGCTCTTCCAGCGCGGCCGCGAGCTGCGGTCCTTCTGTGTGACGGACGGAAATGAAGTTCTCGATGCTGGCGGTATCAAGGACTTGTCCGCCGAAGCGCTCCGAAACGATCCCGGTGCGAATACCCTTTCTGGCAGCGTATACGGCGGCGGCTGCGCCGGCCGGGCCACCTCCGACGACGAGAACGTCGAATGGCGCCTGGCCTTGAATCTTTGCAGCCGCGCGAGTTGCTGCGCCGGTGTCGAGCCTTGCAAGGATCTGCTCGACATCCATGCGACCTTGGCCAAAGACCTCGCCGTTCAAATAAATCGCGGGCACCGACATGATCTGGCGCGCCTCGACCTCCTGCGGAAACACGCCGCCGTCGATGGCCACGTGCTTGATGCGCGGGTTGATGACGGCCATCAGATTGAGTGCCTGAACGACGTCGGGGCAGTTCTGACAAGAAAGCGAGAAATAGGTTTCGAAGCTGAAGTCGCCTTCGAGATCTCGGATCTGATCGATAATCGCTTGCTCGACACGAGGTGGATGTCCGCCAACCTGCAAAAGCGCAAGCACCAGGGACGTGAACTCGTGACCGAGCGGGATGCCGGCGAAACGCAGAGAGATATCATGCCCCGGACTGGCCAGTGAGAATGACGGCGTGCGTTCGCGGCTGCTGCTTTCCTCCACGAGAGTGATCTTGTCGGAGAGCTTCGCGATCTCTGCCAGGAGGCCTACCATCTCGGCGGATTTTGCGCTCGCGTCGACCGCAGCCCGAATTTCGATCGGACGAACCACTTTCTCCAGATAAACCTTGAGCTGAGATTTGAGAGCAGCGTCGAGCATGAAGGTGTCCTGTCGAAAGTCTTCGGTGGATGTGATCCGGGTGGCCTCACCTCGGGCCGAGATGAGGCCTACTGGGCGGTTTTAGATCTTGCCGACGAGTTGCAACGAGGGGGCGAGCGTCTTCTGCCCCTCTTCCCACTTCGCGGGGCACACCTCACCCGGATGCGCAGCGACGTACTGAGCAGCCTTGACCTTGCGAAGCAGATCTGCCGCGTTGCGGCCGATGCCTTCCGCGGTTACTTCCATGGCCTGGATGATACCTGCGGGATCCACGACGAAGGTGCCGCGGTCGGCCAATCCTTCGCCTTCGCGCATGACCTCGAAATTGCGCGTGATCGCGCCCGTCGGATCGCCGATCATCGCGTATTTGATCTTGCCGATCGTCTCTGAGCTGTCGTGCCATGCCTTATGCGTGAAGTGCGTGTCGGTCGAGACAGAGAAGACTTCGACACCAAGCTTCTGCAACTCGGCATAATGGTCCGCGAGATCGCCAAGTTCGGTCGGGCATACGAAAGTGAAGTCAGCGGGGTAGAAGAAGAAGATCGCCCATTTGCCTTTGATGTCGGCTTCGGTGACTTCGATGAATTTGCCCTGCTTGTAGGCCTGAGCTTTGAACGGCTTGATTGCGGTATTGATGAGAGACATCGCGTTTCCTGGTCGGTGTTTGCGAACTGATTTCGTTTGCGGTGCAATATAGGATGCGCCGGCGATAGAAAATCTGGATAAATGTCGCAACATCAATAGTTTCAGCCTATCGCGGTGATAGAGCTGACGAGAAGCAGAGTTCTCGGCGCAGGTGCGTCGTTTCGCACGTGCGTATTGGAATGTCAGGTGTGGCCCGCGAGGGACTGATCGTACGCAAGCACCGCGTCGAGCAACACTTGTGCCCCGGCCGCGCATTCCTCTGGCTTAGTCGATTCCGCTTCGTTGTGGCTGAGGCCGCCCTCGCAGGGCACGAAGATCATTGTGGTCGGCGCGACGCGAGCGATGTAGGCCGCGTCATGTCCGGCGCCGGAAACCATATCGCGCATGGGGAAGCCGGATTTCGCCGCCGCGCTTCTCACGCATGCGATCAACTCTGGCGCGAAATTCACGGCGGCGGACGCCCAGATCTTCTTCTCGTCGTACGTCAGTTTGAGAGGCGGCAGGATAGTCTTCAGCGCCGCGCGCAATTCTGCTTCCATCTTGTCGAGAGCGGTCTCGTCGGGATGGCGTAGGTCGACGGTGAGGAAGACTTCGCCTGGGACAACGTTCCGACTGTTCGGCTTATTTTCAATGAGCCCGACCGTCGCCACGCCGGGCTGATGCTGCTGTCCGATTGCGTCGACCGCTTCTATGATGCGCGCGGCGCCAAGCAATGCGTTCCGGCGGAGATACATAGGCGTTGCGCCTGTATGCGCGTCTTGTCCGGTGATGTTGATCTCATACCACCGCATGCCCTGCACGCCCGTGACGATTCCGATGCTCTTCTTTTCGTCTTCGAGGATGGGGCCTTGTTCGATATGAAGCTCGAACATGGCCGAGAGCTGATGGTCCCCGGATTTCATCGATCCGCGGTAGCCGATGCGCTCCAACTCGGACAGGAACGTCGTGCCCTCCCGGTCGGTCTGCGCGTAGGCATATTCCGGTGGGAAGATGCCGGCGAACACGCCTGAGGCGAGCATGGCTGGCGGAAAGCGGGATCCTTCCTCATTCGTCCAGTTGACGACCTCGATCGGAGCGTTCGTTTCGTATTCATGCTCGTGCAGCGTGCGGAGCACCTCGAGCCCTGCGAGCACACCCAGAATGCCGTCAAACTTGCCGCCGGTCGGTTGCGTATCGAGATGCGAGCCCATGGCGATCGGTGGAAGGTTGGCGTTGCGCCCCGGTCTTGTGGCGAACATGTTGCCGACCTCGTCGACGCTGACGGTGCATCCCAAGGCTTCGCATTGAGCTTTGAACCAGTCGCGGACCTGTTTGTCCTCGTCTGTCAGCGTCAGCCGCTTGATCCCGCCTCGATCGGTGCCGCCGAACTTGGCGGTGTCCATCAGGCTATCCCATAGGCGCCGAGAATTGATCTGAAGGTTGGTCAGCATCGAGGTCCAACGAGAATGGAAGGGAAGGTATGGGAGCGGCGGGCTGGTCTGGAAGGTTGCCCTCCTCTGATGATTAGCGGGTAGTCGCAGCAACATCCAAGCCAATCAGCCGGGCGCTTCCAAATGTCCGGCCCGCGATGATCAATTGCTTTCGATCGCCTTTGTATTCCCATTGCCGTGTAGGTGCGGAATACTCACCGGGCGTGCCCAATGGACGGGGCCGGGTCAAACCCATGAGGAGGGATTAGTAATGCACCGCAGAACAGTGCTGAAAGGCGGCATGACGCTTGTCGCATCGGCCATAGCCCTCCCGCAGTCTGCCGATGCGCGAATGGGGACTGTTCTACCGGACGACGAAAAATTCATGAAGTTGGCGCTCAAGGAGGCCGCGGAGGCGGCATTCCCGTTCGGCGCGGTGATTGTCAAAGACGGCGATGTTCTCGCAAGCGGTCACAATCGTACCGGCGTAGACCATGATCCCACTGCCCATGGAGAGATGGTCGCTATTCGTGCGTTTTCCGCTTCGCATGGCCCAGACGCGTTCAAGGGAACGACGCTCTACACTTCGGGAGAGCCTTGCTGCATGTGCATGGGGGCGATCATCTGGTGCGGAATCTCCCGTCTCGTGTTTGCGGCGTCGGTAAAGCAGATCGCTAGCAAGCTCGATCAGATCTCGCTGTCCGCAGAGGACGTTGCGGCTCATGCGCCGTTCGCGCCGATCACGATTACGGGCGGTGTTCTGGCGGACGACGCCATGAAGTTATTCAAATGATATCGCAGCGAACAGTCGGAGAGTGCCATGACGAACCAGACCATGACGAAATCGGCTGTCGGCAAAATCAAGAGCTGGGGCGTGTTCGCCAGCTCGGCGGAACTTGAGTTCGTTTTGGAGACGGACGCTGGACCGATGGACCTCAAGACCGAGGAAAGCACGGATCCCAGGGCGTTTACGGCCATGGCCGCCGTGCTTTCGTCGGCGTACCTTCGTGATGAGGCCGTCTACGTCACGTATTTCGAGGATACGCGTTTCGTCGACTTCGTCGGGCTGCCTGTGGGTGCGTGGGCGAGCATCTCGCAATAACTCCGCGAAAGCCGGCGCCTTTTCATTCTGCCTAGGCGGCCTGGAGTTTTGTCTCCATCGAGTTCGCGCTGCGAGCTTGCATCGATGGCTCGAGGCTGAATTGGCTTACAAGGTGCACGAGCCGTTCAGCCTCTTCGGCGAGGCCATGGCTTACCGCGGTGGCCTCTTCAGCCATGGCGGTGTTCTGGACCGTGGCCTTATCCAGCTCGGAAACCATCGTATTGGCAACCTGTAGGCTTGCCGCCTGACCTTGGGTGCGCGTCGAGATATCGGAAATAATCGAAGCGATTTTTCCGACACTGTTGACGATCGAATTCAGCGACTGGCCCGTTTCGCCCACGAGCTTGACGCCGCGTGCGACCAGTTCGCTGGAATTGCTGATGAGGTGTTTGATTTCTCGGGCAGCTTCGGCCGAGCGCTGGGCCAAGGCGCGGACCTCGGAGGCGACGACCGCAAAGCCTCTGCCTGCATCACCTGCTCGCGCGGCTTCGACACCAGCGTTGAGAGCAAGAAGGTTCGTCTGGAAAGCGATCTCGTCGATGACACCCACAATCGTTTGAATCTGGGTCGATGACATCTCGATGTCGTTCATGGCGGAGACCGCCGAGCGGACGATCTGGCCGCCGCCCTCGGCTTCCCGTCGCGCCGTGCCGGCGATCTCGCTCGCGCTCTTCACGTCGGTTGCCGTAGCGTTGACCGTCGTCGTGATCTCGTCGAGGCGGCTGGAGGCCTCCTGAAGGTTTGCGGCCTGGTGCTCGGTGCGGGTGGCCAATTCTTGCGAGGCGTCGGCAATTTCGCCGCCGCTCGATTTGATGGTGTGGGAGCTATCCGACACGTTTTTCAGAACGAGCGAGAGCTTGCCGACGGCCGAGTTGAAGTCGTGGCGGAGCTGCTCGAATTCCGACCGGAAGGCAGTATGGATGCGGTAAGCCAGATTCCCGCTCGCGAGTTCATCAAGACCTTTCCCAAGCGATTGAATTGTCTGGGTGATAGCCTGAGCTTCCGCGGCTTTCTCCGCGTCGCGGGCCGCTTGAGCAAGCTCACGCTCGGTCTCTCGTGACTGCCGCTCGGTTTCCTTTTCCGCTTCTCGGTGGGCTCGCTCGGCTTCTTTCTCAATTTCCCGCTGCTGACGTTCCAGCTCGGCGCTGAGTTCGAGGTCGCGGGCTTTGCGGCCATTGTCCTTGAAGACCTGAACGGCTGACGCCATCGCGCCGATCTCGTCGCCACGGGAGGCGCCTTCGACCGGGGTGTCGAGGTCGCCGTCAGCGAGGCGGCGCATGCTGTCCTTCAATTTGTTCAACGGACGAGTGATGCTGAGCGCGACGAAGCCGCCGATGAGCAATTGGAGAACGACGATGCAGATACCCGCAATCGCCATCGAGCGGCTCATGTTCGCCACAGCTGCCAGGGCTTCGTCTGAACTCTGCTGAGCATAAATGTTCCAGGGCGCACCGAGGAAGACGACGCCGGTGTGTCCCGACAGGCGGTCGTTCTGATCGCCGTTGGCCGAGATTCCCATCACCGAGCTCGGCTTGCCGGCGGTCTTAACAGTCGCCAACGGCGCATTCGTTCTTACGATGCCATCGTTGCCGATTGCGAACGTTTCGCCGGTTTTGCCAAGGCCATCGCGCGCGCCAAACACACGGTCGAGCACGGAGGGCGAAATTTCTATGATCGCGAAACCAACCTGCTCTTCGCCCTGGGCCGAGTCCATGGCGACGTTGGCTTTCTTGAATATTGGCGTGCCAACGAATGCAGTCGGTTGGCTCTTCGTAGATGAAGCAAAGTCGAGGAATACCGCCTCGCCCTTTTTTGCAGACTTCAATAGTAGGAGTATTTTCGCCAATTGCGGATCTGTTCCGGCTTCTCCGACTTTACCGGCGAAATCACTTCCTTTGCGGGCCGTATAGACAACGCGGTCATTTCGGTCGATCAATATGACATCGTCATATCCGGCCTGATTTATCAGCGCGAGGGCTATCGGATGGATCTTCGAATGACGCAGGCCGTACATCGTGCCGGACGAGGCTCCGTCCAACTGCATTCGATCGGACTCCGGCCCGTTGGTAAAATAGGAGATATTCTTCTGCGTGTCGTCGGGAGAAGCGAGCGTGTCCGAGAGATCCTCGATATTCGTCATGATCTCCTTGTGACCAGCGATGAACAGCATGTCTCCACGCAGCTTATCGGCCACAAGTTCCAGGCTTGTTTTTCGTGATTGCGCGGCTAACATCAATCGATCGGATGCGGCGTTCGTCAGGGCGGTCCGTGCCTGCGACCAGCCAATTACTCCGATGACAGCAGCGCTAAAAAGCCCCAATCCCACAATTGCCGCGGGAATCCGAAAGCGCAGAGTACGAAGAAACATTCCGATTATCCCCGGAGAAAAGATCCTTTATCTCTTTGTGAGAGTTAACCCTAAAAATTGGATTAAATAGAATGGGTTCTCATTTCCGGATTCGCTGTTTTGAAATTGGCAATTCCCGATTTTATTCGCGTCATTTTGTCCGTCGCCCGTTTTGAGGTGTGGTTGGTGAGGCCACGCGGGATTGCGAGAAGGCGCTGACCGCCTTTGCATCGGGCCGGGCTCCGCCGGTGGTGGTCGGGTGGGTGTCGTTACATCTGAGGTCGATTTGTCCGTCGTCGGAATACGAACGCGCTGACGTCAGACTGGCGTAAGGCGGCGCGGGTGAATGTGGGGGGACATTCCGGACCCGATTTGCGTGGCTTTCCGGTCGATCAAGAGGGATGAATGCAAAGCGCTACCGCTCGCGTGTTCGAGGCTGAATCGCATCCGCGGGTGCTGGGCAAGGCCGTAATCGTCCGAGCCCTTTATGAAGGCCGGGACATCGGTCCTACCTGGGAAGCCTTGATGAAGCGCGTTTCGGAAAACCTGCAGGATGCAGGAGCATTCTTCGATCTCGCCACGATCCTCTACACCTTGAGGCAGCCGGAAAAGGCCGCTCTGTCGCAAAGAGCCGCGCTAGAACTTACCCGTACATTTCACATTCGAAATGGTGCGGGCACAGGGCCGACGGTCCTGGTCTTCGTCGTGGCCGGAGATTTTATGGCCAACACGCCAATCGAGTTTCTGCTCGAGCGCTCCGACGCGAACATTCTGCTCCATTTCGTAGATCCACAGCTGAGAGATCTCAGTGATGTGCCCGAGCATGACGTCGCTTTCGTCGGCATCGGGGAATCTGAGGAAAACGCTGATATATTGCAGCATCTGGAGTATTTGCTCGCGGACTGGGATGGGCCAATCCTCAACAATGCGCCACATCGCATTATGGCGTTGTCACGCGATGGCGTTTCGGATGCTTTCGAGGATGAGCCATCGATACTTGCTCCAGCTACGAGGAGGCAGTCTGCTTCCGATCTCCTGTCGCAAATTTCTGATCTGCAGCAGAATAGAGATCTTATGCACTGGCCGATCATCATCCGGCCGGTTGGGACGCATGCTGGTGGTGGATTGGAGAAGATTTCCTCGCCAGCGGAACTCGAGAGCTATTTGGAGCGACATAGCGACCCCGAGTTCTATGTGGCGCCATTCGTCGATTACAGCGGTGCCGACGGCAGATTCCGGAAGCAGCGCATCGCGTTCATCGACGGCAAAGCCTATGCAAGTCATCTCGCGGTGTCGGATCATTGGATGGTCCATTACCTGAGCGCCGGCATGGCCGAGCATGAAGATCGGCGCGCGGAAGAAGCCGCTTGGATGGGCGACTTCGACAAGAAGTTTGCGGTACGCCATGCGCGCGCGTTCGAGGCGCTCTATCGCAAACTCGGCCTCGACTATTTTGCGATCGATTGCGCGGAGCTGCCGGACGGCCGGCTATTGCTGTTCGAGGCAGACGTAGCGATGATCGTTCATTCGATGGATAGCGAGATCGTATTTCCTTACAAGAAGCTGGCCATGGCGCGGCTGTTCGCGGGCTTCGAACAGGCTTTGCGCCAACGCATAGCTCGCACCGGTTCGATGGCGCAGGAACGGCACGTCGCCAGTGCCGCCATGGCCGGGGAGCTTGGCTGACGAGTCCATGCCGACACGGGACGCCAAGGCTCGATCAACAGTGAAATCGCAGCAGAAGCTCGCCGCGGCAGCGTCGGCATCTCCCGCCATTCTGATGGCGAGCGGAGGCGATAAACGCATCTGGCTCGATAGCGTGAGTGGCCGAAATCGCTATGGCACTCTCACACGCCCTGCCGAGGACGAGATCAGCTTTTCCTCATCCACTGCCAGCAGTCCGTCTGCTTTGGCATTCGCGGCAGCCACGCAATCGCTTTCGCGGCTGATCAATCCAGCGGCCGCAGGTGCCGTGACCTACGACGTCTGGTTCAATCAGCTCCACCAGCATATTGCAGCTGCGTTGGGATGCGCAGGCGCGCGGACGATTCTTGCATCGTCGGGAACGGACGCGGAGTTGCTCGGTCTTGGAATCGTATCGGCTCTTTCGCCGAGACCGCTGACGAATGTTTTCGTCGCTCCCGACGAAACAGGTAATGGCGTTCCCCAGGCAGCCGCAGGCCGGCATTTTTCCGACATCACTGCGCTTGGTCTTGCTGTCCAGCCCGGAGAGGAAATTGCAGGTCTTGCTGCGGAGCGTATCGAAGCGCGCGCGATTGCGATCCGTGATGAAGCGGGCCGCCAACGCGCTGCAGTCGATATCGACGCCGATATGATCGCGACGGTCGAAGGCGAACTCAAAAAGGGGCGCGATGTCGTCGTTCACGTGCTCGACACCTCGAAGACGGGTTTAACCGGCGTTACGCGAGACGCGGCAAAGTACGCCGCTTCACTCGCGCCGGGTCGCGTTAGAGTTATGATCGATGCCTGCCAGCTGCGCGGTGAGATCGACGATTTGCGTGACGATCTTGCCAACGGCTTCATCGTTCTTGTGACCGTATCGAAGTTCTTCGCTGCCCCGCCTTTCGCAGGCGCGCTGCTGCTTCCAGACGATATCGTCGCGCAATTACGCGGAGCGAGTTTTCCCCCTGGACTTCTTGATTACACCGCGGCCCAGGACTGGTGCCCATCACTGCGGGATGAATTGAAGATCGATTTCACGACGGAGATGAATATCGGTCTTGGCCTTCGTTGGCAGGCGGGATTGGCAAATCTCCAGAGGTTCAACGCGATTCCCCCGACGATGGCGGCTCAGATCAAACGCGAATTCGTCGATGCCATCCGAAAGCGCGCGTTCGGAGAGGATGGATTTTTCATTCACCCCGACGATGATGGGTGCCATCTTGAAAGTCGCGCCATTGTGAATTTGAGCGTGACGAGCGAGGAACAGTCATCAATGGTCCGAGCCAAAGCCGTGCAGGAGCAATTGCGTCAGGCTGCCGGAGCCGTTTGCCACGTGGGCCAGCCGGTGCGTGTCGCTAATAGGGCTGTCTTGCGCGTGGCTTTGTCCGCTCCGCACGTCATCGCCGTTTCAGAGCGTCTCGCGCTTGGGGATGGCCTTCCAGCGGCCATGGCTCCCCTTGTCAGCCAACTCGATACCTTGTTCGAGAAGTGGCAACAAATCCACCAGGGGCTTGCACTCAGTGACGCCAGCTGAGTCGAGCGAAACAGTCGAGGCAACGTCTCTCGATCCCGCCAATTGGGTTCAGTTCAGGGAGCAGGCGCACGCGGCTTTGGATCTTGTCCTGAGTCATGTCGAGGGGATCCGGGGTCAGCCTGTTTGGCAGCCGCCGACCCCAGATGCGCTCTCCTACTTTACACAAGAGCTGCCGACTGATGCTGGGGATATCGACGAACTCTTGGCGGGCATCCGCGACTACGTCGTCCCATTCGCGACCGGTAATTTGCATCCCCGCTTCATGGGGTGGGTGCACGGCGCTGGAACACCAGTCGGCGTCATCGGAGAACTCATCGCGGCGGGGCTCGATCTCAATTGCGGAGGCCGAAACCACATCGGGCTCGCGATAGAACGCCAAGTCGTAAAGTGGATGGGGCAAGCATTTGGCTATCCCGCGTGCGCCAGCGGGATCTTCGTGACCGGCTCGTCCATGGCGAACTTCCTGGCGGCCATCATCGCTAAAACGGAAGCTCTGGGCGTCGAGTCCCGCGAACGCGGCTTGGTGCATGCTGATCGCCCGCTGCTCGCCTACGCCTCGTCGGAGGCGCATTCGTGCATTGCTCAGGCGCTGCAACTCTCGGGCATAGGATCGGTTCATCTGAGGCAAATCCCTGTCGATGAGTTTCGGCGCATGCGTGGCGATCAGCTCGAACGCGCTATCGTCGCCGACGAGCAGATCGGCGCACAGCCGTTCCTGGTCGTAGGTACCGCTGGCACAGTCAATACCGGCGCAATTGATCCGCTGGAGGAGATCGCGGCGATTGCCGAACGTCACCGGCTGTGGTTCCACGTCGATGGCGCTATCGGCGCCCTGGCGATGCTATCGCCCAAAATGAAGCGGAACTTCTCTGGGCTCGAAAAATCGGATTCGATCGCTCTCGACTTTCACAAGTGGGGGCACGTGCCTTACGACGCGGGTTTCCTGCTGGTGAAGGATGCTGAAGCGCATAAGCGCGCTTTCGCTCAACCTGCGGCGTATCTTCAGCGTTCGAACGAAGGCTTGGCCGCGGGCGATACTTGGCCATGCGACCTCGGTGTCGATCTATCGCGCGGATGCCGCGCGCTGAAAACGTGGCTGACGCTGGCGGCTTTCGGGACGCATCGCATAGGTGCATCCATCGAAGGTAATTGCGCACTGGCGCGCTATCTCGCAGACCTTGTCGAGAGTTCGGATCAGTTTGTGCTGAAGGCGCCGGTGGCGTTGAATATCGTGTGCTTTGGTATTCGTAATGCGGACCCGGAGACGGTTCGTGCGGTTGTGACCAAGCTCCAGCTTTCGGGAATCGCGGCGCCGTCGTGGACGACCCTCGAGGGCGAAAGTGTCGTCCGATGCGCAATCGTCAACCACCGGACAACAATCGAGGATATCGATATCTTTTGGGACGCGCTCACCCAACTCGCAGGTGAGGCAGCCGGTAAATGAGAAAGCCCGCATTCACGGACCTTCTCTAAGCGAGACTTCAGTGCTCGCGGACGCCGTCCCGGTGAATGTGGATTTCGAGTTTATGCGAACCCTTATTAGCTTTGGCTTCAAAGTGCTTCTTCTTGGCCTCCATCTCACCAATGATCGAATAGCCTTCGGCCTCGGCAAGAGCTTTGGCGCGATCCGCAGTCCACTCTGTGTCGAAATGTTTATCGTCATGTTGGGTTGAAATCGGCTCCGCCTCGCTGATGGAGATGCGAACAACCTTGATCTCGCTCGGCTTGCGCTCGCCCTCAATATCGACCTTCATCCCAGTCTTGAGAGAAACTTTGTCGACTGCTTTAGGGCCGATGTCGGCGAGGACTTTGCCTTCTTTGGTTTCCAGGACAAAGCGATGACCAAAGATGTCGGTGACGGTTCCGCTCGTTTGCACATGCGCATCATCGTGTTTCATAGTCACTCCTCTAATGAAGTTCGTATCTGAATTTCGGAAGCGTTGATCCGAGCGGCGACTCCCCCAGCGATTAAAATTTCGAAATCAATCCAATGCCTGCCACCATCAGGGCGGCGCCGATCATGCGGCCGCCGCTCAAGTCTTTCTGAGCCATTCCAAACATCCCAAATTTGTCGATGATCAGCGACATCAGAATGTTGGCGGTGATGGTAAGACCTGCAAATGCTCCAGCCCCGACATCTTTCACGAACAGCAATCCGGCAATAACGGCGAACGCCCCAATGATGCCTCCGAGCGGTGCCCACCAGGGCATCTCCGCCAGATCTTTCGCGTCGGGTAACGGCGCGGGTAAACAAAGAAAGAGGCAACCGAGGAATGCCGCTACCGGGATGAAGGACACGAAGCTTGCCAGCCACGGATTGACCAGCGCTTGTCTCAGCGTGTTGTTCATCGGAGGTCCCCACGCCTGTAGTGCGCCGGCGGTCAAGATGAGGGGATAGAGCCAAAGAGAGCTGCCGTTGTTCATGGGCGGTGCATCGGTCCGAGGCCAAACACGTCGCGGAACGTCTTCGTGGTTGTTTGGGTTCCGGCACCTTTTGGTTGGGGCATTGGGAGGCCGCCGGGTGTCGTCTAGGCCAACTCACATGGCGGATGATCTTTATTGCGGAAAATGAAGCGAATTGTTGCAAGGCGAACAGCTCGCGTTGTTAAACCTAAATCGGGAATCGGACAGCAGCGGGCGGATACGGGAATGAGATCGCGATCGTGGCAATGGGTGACGGACAATCCATGTGCGCTTCTCCTGATTTCGGCAGCTCTCATATGAGTCAGCCGGCATCAAAGTCCGCACCATCGTCCGCGGGGCAGATTGGGCTGGCTGCTGCGGTGTCGATCGGCATTGGCGGCATGGTAGGGGCTGGCATCTTCTCGATCCTTGGAGTTGTCGCCGAGGCTGCCGGAAACGCCATGTGGCTCGCGTTCGCAATCGGTGGGATGGTCGCGCTCCTTTCCACCTACTCGTATGCGAAGCTCGGATCCACGTTTCCATCGGCGGGCGGAGCCGTGAACTTCCTGGTTCAGAGTTTCGGCGACGGCGTTTTTGCGGGGGGTCTCAACCTCTTCATGTGGGTGGGCTACATCATCTCCCTTGCCCTCTACGCGACGGCATTCGGCAGCTACGCGGCGACGTTCATAACGGACACGCCGTCAGGGTTGCTCCTCAAATCGCTGGCGATCGGCTCGGTGGTGCTCGTGACTGTGGTGAACGCATTCGGAGCCAAGATCATGGGCCAAGGAGAGACGGTGATCGTTGCCATCAAGGTGGCAATTCTCGTCATGTTCTCCGCCACCGGGCTTTGGTTCGTCAAACCGGATAATCTGTCGCCAGAATTGTGGCCGGGGGCTCAATCCATTCTGTTCGGCGCGGGCGTGCTCTTCATCGGCTACGAAGGATTCGGCCTCATCACGAACGCCGCCGGTGACATGCGCGACCCGCGAACGATGCTTCCTCGTTCGCTTTATATCGCCGTGGTTCTCGTGATCGCGCTTTACCTCGCGGTCTCGATCACGGTGACGGGCAACCTGTCGAGCGCGGAGATCGAACGGGCAAAGGACTATGCGCTCGCGGAAGCAGCAAAGCCTTTCCTCGGTGAATTAGGTTTCAGGCTTATTGCAATTGCCGCCCTGTTTTC
Source organism: Hyphomicrobium sp. (assembly GCF_003987855.1). Classification (GTDB taxonomy): domain Bacteria; phylum Pseudomonadota; class Alphaproteobacteria; order Rhizobiales; family Hyphomicrobiaceae; genus Hyphomicrobium_B. The sequence continues at coordinate 66,899 of NZ_RXIZ01000004.1, read as the reverse complement.
GACGGCATCGGCGATAAACGCGACGCTCTTTGGGTCGGCAAATGTTTGCTACATGATCGCGCGAGACGGAGAGTTGCCGATTGCTCTGGCGCGGACTGAATGGCGGCAGGCGACCGGTGGTTTGTTTTTCACCGCGGCACTCGTGGTCGTGGTGATGCTTTGCTTCGATCTTTCCGGCATCGCCATGATGGGGAGCGCGGCCTTCTTGCTGATCTACGCAGCCGTGAACGCAGGACATCTGCGCGTTTTGAAGCAAACCGGTGCCAATGCCGTGATCGTGTGGTTGTCGTTGCTCACGTGCTTAGGCATGTTCGCCATTCTTAGCGTCTATACCTATGAGCAGCAGCCCGCGGCCATCGTAGCGCTCGTTGGCCTTGCGGTCGCGTCGTTTCTGGTCGAATGGGCGTACCGTCGTTGGACCGGACGCACGATCAAAGCGATCTCATGATGTCTTCGACGCTGCGATTGTGCGCGTGTTAAGAAGCGGTGCCGGATAGAGCGCCAACACGTGAGCCGACGGTTTATGGATCGGCTATTCGTTGAAGCCCTCACGCCAATTGAAGGCGCTCGTACAAAGATCCGTACCTGGAAGCCGACGTATTCCAACCGTACTCGCAGGCCATCGCGCGGCGGCGCATCGCGTGTAACTCTCGTTTTCGGCCGAACAGAGCAAACGCACGGCAGATCGCGCCGAGAAATGCATCGGAAGATGCCCGGTTGAACAACAATCCCGTCTTACCGTCGGCGATCGTGTCGGCCAGTCCGCCCGTGTTGTGCGCGATGGGGAGAGAGCCGAGGCGCTGCGCGTACATCTGGCTAAGTCCGCATGGCTCGAACCGGGACGGCAAGAGAGTGAAGTCGCTGCCTGCGAAAATGCGACGAGCAAGGCTATCTTTGAACTGCGTCATCACACCCACCGAGCGGGGATGACGGCGCTGGACTTGCTCCAAGTCCTTTATGATCTCTGCGTCGCCCGATCCCATGATGACCAGTTGTCCGCCTGCTTGGGCTATCGCCTCGGCACTCTGCACCACGAGGTCGATGCCCTTCTGGTGGACTAGTCTCGCGACGAGGCCGAAAAGAGGGCCACGGGTCAGCGCCAGTCCGAACTCGCGCCTGACACCGAGGGCGTTGAGATGACGCCCCTTCCATTCTCCCGGTCCGAACTGAGGCATCAAATCCGGGCAACGCCTCGGGTCCCAGGAAGCGTCGATACCATTCAAGATTCCGGTCAAACGGCGTTGTTCGGCGCGCGCGCGAAGCAAGCCGTCGAGGCCGCATCCATGTTCGCTGGTTATGATCTCGCGAGCGTAGTTGGTGCTAACGGTCGAGATGTGATTGCTGTAAAATAGACCGCTTTTCATAAATGAAAGCTGGCCGTGGAATTCGACGCCGTGGATGTTGAAAGCGGCCGAAGGAACGCCAAGTTTTTCGGCGGAGGCGTGCGAAAACAATCCCTGATAGGCGAGATTGTGGACAGTGAAGAGCGATTGCACGGATGATCCACGCCATGCGAGGTAGGCCGGAATCAACCCGCACTGCCAATCGTTGGCATGAACGAGATCTGCTCGCCAATCAGGAATTCCGCCATCGGCGACCCAGGCGGCCGCGGCGGCATAGCGTGCGAAACGGACGTCGTTATCGGGCCAGTCGACACCATTGACATCGCCATAAGGTCCTCCGTCTCGCTCGAACAGCTGAGGGCAAACGACGACGTAAATCGAAAGGCCATCGGCGGTTTCTGATCTGGCGATGGAACACGCAGGCATGCCCGCGATGGGCGGGCATTCGGCCACGATTTCGAGAGTGTGGAATGCGGCAAGGACTTGCGAATATCCCGGCACGATCACCCGGACATCGGCGATGGATCTTAGGGCGCGCGGAAGCGCAGAAGAAACGGCGCCTAGCCCCCCAACCTGGACGTAATCACCAAACTCCGGCGTACAAACAAACTCCGGCGTACAAAAAAGTACCCGCAAGCGCCGCATATGGTTACACCGTTGGCTGAATTCCCCTAACCGATCTGCCAACGCAGCTTCGCGATTAAAGTTCCTGTATAATCTAAGAAAAATAACGCGCCGCAGACGTTTTATCTGTCCGCTTCAGGACAGTTTAGAGGTTGTTAAGCGGGTATCCCGCTATGCCCGGCATCCAGCAGCCATCCGACGCCCGACCGCTCTTCCTTCGTGAACTTGCGAATGTGATTAGTGGCGCAGTAGCTTGAATATTGCGGAGCGGCGGTCTTCGCAGCGCGAGACCAGCATCTTTCGAGGCTCATCAAATCAGCTCACCATGATCGTCTGTCCGAGAGGTTTGCTTCACCGGTCCCCCGGTTCGTCCAGGGTCCAGGCTGGCACCAGCCGAGTGGCGAGCGACACGTTCTGGCGACGAAGAAGCCGGCAGAGCCCCGCCCTTGAGGCGGGGCTTACCTTCTGAAGAGCGCTGACGGCCGCTTCACTGCTATTCTGGTTGTCGCGAACGAAGTCACTGCCCTAACGCAATCCCTTGATGAGCATCTCGCAGATGCGCCCCACTTCACCTTCGGCGTTCTTGGGAAGCACCCGGTAGCGCTTCCACAATATCTGCCCGACGACGCCCTGCAGCGCCGAAGCATATATGAGAGCCTGTTTCAGCGCCGCGTCCTGCGAGGTACCAGCGGCCAAAAAACCTTGCCTCAGCAACTCCAGCGTCTGGCCGATCGATCTGTCGAGCGCAGGAAACTTGGTTCGGCCCTGGAAATTGGGTCCACCCATTAGTGCGAATAGGTTCGGACGGTTGCGCGCAAACACGAAGAGTGCAACGCCAGCTGCAACGAGCGATCGCGTGCCCGGCTTTTGCGAAGTGGCTGCTGACCTCATCGTGGCGCCGAGCAGTCGCCAGCCCTCTTCGGCCACGCGCGCCATCAAAGAAAGCCTGTCCGGAAAGTGTCGATAGATCGCGCGATGGTTTACACCTACGTCTCGCGATAGCTCCCGCAAGCTGATCGCCTCTTGCCCGTCGTCTTCCAGTCGCTGAAGGGCGGCCGCGATAAGCGCTTCCGGTAGATTGCCGTGCCGGAAGCTCTCCCGATGATTGCGCCAGTTCTTGGTCATTGGTCTCGATAGACACGTCGTTGAACATCTAGCAGTGCCTGGCCAAAAATTGCCATAACACACATTTATGTCTCCGATGGAGACTTTTGCGGGAATTTGCACATGAAAGCGCATCCTAACATTCATAACAACGATCATCCTGAGGTTATTGTCTTTCCACCGCTCATTCCGGCCGCAGCCATTCTTCTGGGGATGGGACTGCAGTGGTTAGTTCCCCTTCATGTCTTGAATTCATGGCCAGCGGGGAGGTGGGTTGGCTGCGTGATACTCCCGATTGGCGTTCTCATGCTCGTCGTCGCGTTGAGTTCCTTGCGACGTCACGAGACGAACGTCAGTCCCTTTGCTCCGACAACGAACCTCGTAACCAGCGGCATCTTTCGATGGAGCCGCAATCCCATCTACACGGGGGGAACATTGGTGATGCTGGGGCTGGCCCTATTGGGCGGCTTGGACTGGATCGTCGTCCTTACGGCTCCGAGCGTGCTCATCCTGCATTTTGGCGTGGTGCGACCCGAAGAATCCTATCTCGCCGGCCGGTTCGGCGAGGCGTACAGGCTCTACCAGCAACGCGTCCCGCGGTATCTCGGGCCCCTCTGAGATCATGTAATCAGATACTTTCCGCACTTTGGGCGGGGCTTACCTTTTGGTGAAACCGGAGGGGCCCCGAAATCTCGACCAAGCCCTAGGTGCCCGACATTTTCAGGAGCGAGCCAGCAAGAATTTGCGAGCAGGGGCCTCCGCGAGTCAGCTATACTTGTGCGAAGTGCCGCGTCTCCTCGAATGGACATGACGATGGCAAAACCCAGAAAATCTACGAAGGCGCCGAAGGTCGCTCCAAAGGTCGATGCGCCGTCGCTCGCCGAGGCGATTGTAAATTTCGCCTGGGCCTTGGAGCGCGATGCTCTGCACAAGCTCACCCATCCGTTCGCGAAGATCGTTGATAACGCGGCATTGCCCGCGCCTGCCGAGACGGCAGCTGAGCCCCGGGAAGCGGCGTAAGTTCCGGGCTCATTCGTTCGCGCGCGAGCATTTCCCTATTCCGATTGGCGCTTTTTGCCGTTCCATTACGCTCGCGCCGACGATTTAGGCGTCAAGCGGTCACCTATTATAAGCTCGGCGATTAATGTTCAGTTTGTTCCGCGAATTTTTGCGGCCGGGCTGTCAGTAGGCCAGCCTGCTCAACCTCCCTTCGTACACCTTGGAAAGGCGTACTGGGCGGTAGATACCATCGCGATAGACAAGCATGAGCGCCCGCCAAGACGGCATTGGGCGGCGGGTTAGTTTCGCCTTTCGATCTGGTGTGCATGCAAACGGTACGCTCTGTCACTAGCCGCAGTTCGCTTCAGACACCACGCCGACAGATCGAGATCGACGGAATACGCGGTTGGGCGGCCCTCGTCGTTTTACTTTTTCATCTGGTGTGGGAGGTATTCGGCGTTATCCGCCCTAGCTACAGGTCGCCACTCATCCATTCGGCGCTCGATGGTACACTAGCCGTGTATGTCTTCTTCATTTTATCGGGAGACGCATTATCGCTGACGTTCACCGATCCCTCTCGGAGCGGCCTAAACGAACGAGTTGTTGTAAAGCGCTATTTTCGTCTTGTCGGACCTATATTGTTTTCGAGCCTGACAGTGTATGCCCTGATGAAGTTGGGGCTAACTTTCAATCATGAGGCATCTCCTATCGCGCAACGAGCGGATTGGTTTGGATTGTTCTTGCCTTTCAAGCCCTCCCTCGGGGACGTTTTTCGGTACAGCTTGATGGGAGTTTTCACCGATCCCACGTTTCAGAAATCCTACAATCCGTTCCTCTGGCCGATGGGGATCGAATTGGTTGGGTCGCTGATCGTGTTTTCAGTAGGGATGGTTTATCGGCGCTTGGTGAGTCCGCTGACTGTCTGCTTGAGCGCTTCGGTCTACCTGATGATCCTTGGGTCGGTATTCTCACTTTTTTTCGTTGGCATTAGCCTCGGTATTTTGCGTGCGAAAGGGACTTTTGTAGACCTGCAGGAACTGCCTTTCGGTCGCTTGCTTTGCGCCTTATCTTTGGTCGGACTGGTCGGTTTCAATGTATTCACCAACCCCTATGTCACTCCCAATGATGCAGGCAGATACGTCGAAGCGGCAGTTCTCGTATTCGTTCTTTATGCGTCAAGCGACTGTGTAGGATTCATGCGCTCCAACGCCTCCCAATTTCTTGGGAGGATCTCATTTCCACTGTATTTCATGCAGTTTCCGGTAATCGCCAGCTGGACATCTTGGTGTCTTGTTCATTCGCAGGCTCATCCGCACTCGGCCTGGAAGTCAGCACCTCTCGTTATTGTAACGAGCGTGATCATCACTGTTTTCGTCGCTTACGGGGCGGAACTATTGGAAGCGCGGTACTTGCGCGCGCTCGACCGCTGGATACGCGAGCTTTTTGTTCCTGCTAGCGGTAGCCGTGGAGCCGATCATTCCCCTACCTAGACTGCGTCAAAGGAGAAATGACATCCGATCCGCTGTCGCCCTGCCGATATCGGAACCAGTGCGGCTTTGAGGGCAGGCAGGTCTAACTCGTAGGGTTATCTCCCGCGTATTGTTCCGACAATTTCCGAGATCTTCTCAATGATGAACTCTACGCGGTGACGCCAGAAGATCTGGCACAAACAGAAAAGCTGGACTGGCTATATCTGATCAAAGGAAATCTTGTGTACAAGATATCCTCGTACGAGGATGTGCGGCGGCTCACGGTTCAATAGTAGGGGAAACCGCAAAGGGTTCGAAGTGATGTTCGAGGCGATGTGAAATTAGATGGCGCGCCGGGAAGGATTCGAACCCACGACCCCCAGATTCGTAGTCTGGTGCTCTATCCAACTGAGCTACCGGCGCTTTTTTCGTTGCGTTGGGGCTGGAAGCCCATCCGGCGGCAGGGCCGGGCGACGAAGGCACCCTCTCTAGTGGGTCGCGTCGCCGAGCGCAAGGCCCCTCTTTTATCCGGGCGGTGACGCGTCGCCGCGCTTCCGATTCGCAGCCAAATTTCCGGGCCTGCGTGCGTTCAATCGAACGCGCGGTCGGGGAGCTCGATCCGGAAACGCGCGCCACTTTGACTGTCGAGAAGCGTAAGAGAGCCGCCGTGCGCTTGGACAAGTTCGGCGGCGATCACAAGGCCGAGGCCGGTGCCGCCTTTCTTGGTCGATCCCTGGAAGGCCTTGAAGAGATTTTCGCGCGCCTTCTTGGGAACGCCAGATCCGTTGTCCGCGACGTCGATGAAAACGCGGCGGCCTTCGCGGCGCGCGTCGACGCGGACCTCGCCGTCGGTCTTGCCTTCGATGCTCTCGATCGCCTGTACGGCATTGCGAATGAGGTTACTCAAGGCGCGAAACAGGTGCTCGCGATCGGCATCGATCAAAAGTCCCGGCTCGACGTTCTCGACGAAAGCCACGGAGCCCTCACGCGGAAGGCCTTGGCTGTCGGCAACTTCATCGACCAACGGCTTCAGCGGGATGAGCTCGCGCCGCGGCGTGGCTTCCGAGACGCCGCCAAACTGCAGGGAGGAATTGCAGAACTGAATGGCGCGGTCGAGAGACGCGATGAGTTTCGGCACGAAGCGCTGGACCGTAGGATCGGGAATGGCGACGAGGCGATCGGAAATGAGCTGCGCGTTCGCCAGCATGTTGCGAAGATCGTGGTTGATCTTGGAGACAGCCATTCCGAGCTGAGCGAGACGGTTCTTTTGCGCGAGAAGGCTCGAGAGCTGACGCTGCATGCTCGCAAGTTCTCGTTCCGCCACGCCAATTTCGTCGCGCCGTCCAGTGTTCGGCATGATGCGCGCTTGGTCTTCGGGATTTTCTGCGAAGTGCAGCATGTTGGTGGTGATTTGCGTCAGCGGCTTTACGAACAGGCGGCTCAAGGCAAAATAGACGACAATGGCCGTCAGCACTGACAGTACGATCGAAAGCCACAGGATGTTCATGCCGTAGCGGATCATCGCGGCTTTCAGCGGCGCCTCGGGGATGACGATCTCTATGAGTGCGTTGTTGTCGGGGCCGCTGTGACCGATCACGCGAATGGTGCGGTTATTGGAAAGCAGCGTGGTGACCGCGTCCCGCGCTTGTTCGAAACGGGTCGAGAGGCTGTCCCAGAATGAATCTGCTTCGGGTGGAAGATAATAGACGTAATCGATCGTGAGATCGCCTTCCGGCGGAAACACCAAGCGACGTTCGCCGGCGGAACGCGAGGCGATTGCTTTCACCTGCGCGGTTCTGAGTAGGTCGGCGCGCAGCGCGGATGGAATTTGTCCGCCGGGAAATGCGTCCGACGTCAAGGCCGCAAGCTGGGCGGCAGTCAATCGCTCCTGCAGCCATGTCACGCGATAGCTGGCGATCGACGGCAGGAAGATCAGTGCTTCGGCAACCAAGACGAAGACGGCTGTCAGAATGATGAGCTTTGTCGGAAGGCCACGGCTTTCCCAGAAGCGCGTGATCGCGTGCCATGGCGCCAGCAAGAGAGATCTCCCTTTCTTGCCGTCATCGCTATCGTGATCGTTGCCGTTGATTATCGCGCGCTGCACTGGGTCGGGCATCTCCTAGGCGGAGATCATTAACCGAGCTTCGCCAGCAAGGCGATCACTTTGCGCAAAAAGGGGTTACTTGGAAGTGTTGCAAAGTAACGAATAGCGGCGCGTTTGTTGATCTCGGAAAAAGTCGGATAGGGCGAAATCCACTCGGTCATTGCCTTAATATTGAGGCGCTGGGAGATCGCGAGCGACCACATTTGGATAAGTTCGCCGGCGTGAGCACCGACGATAGCGGCGCCCAGTATTTGGCCGCGCGTGGTGGTGACGACCTTAATGTGGCCTTCGATCTTGCCCTCGATTTGGGCACGATCATTTTCGTGGTAGGGCCAGCGCAAAACATTCACGCGGCCGTGCTTGTCCCGGGCTTCCGCTTCGCTCAAACCGACACTGGCGAGGGCCGGCTCGGTGAACATGACGCGGGGGGCGGAGCGACCAGTCGTCTTGGCGGAAGAGCGGAAAAGAAGGCGCCTTAAAACGACATCGGCGTGCTCGCCCGCGATATGGGCATATCGCTGACGGCCGGCGGCATCGCCAATGGCAAAGACCCGCTTGTTCGTCGTTCTCAGGCCATCGTTGGTTTTTATGACTTTGCCATTCACCTTGATGCCAGCCGTGTCGAGACCGAGGTCGGCAACGTTTGCTTTGCGACCGGCTGCAATGAGCACGGCGGTGCCTTCGATCGTTTCGACGTTGCCTGATTCAGCCCCGTCGACTTCCACGAGCATACGCCCGACAGTTCCAGAAATGCGCTTGATGCGGGTGTCTTCGCGCAGCGCGATGCCTTCCGCGGCTAGTCGAGCGAGCAAGATGACGGAAAGTTCTGGATCTTCGTCGGTGATTGCACGGCCCTGATCGATGACGGTGACTTGCGACCCCAACCGGCGATGGGCTTGTGCAAGCTCAAGTCCAGTTCTGCCGGCACCGACGACAATCAAATGCGCGATCGGCGCCTTGTTGTCGAAGATCGTTTCGTTGGTGAAATAGGGAACATCCGCCAGTCCCGGGATGGGAGGGATGACCGGCGACGAGCCCGTCGCGATCACGAAGCGGCGCGCTGAGATCTGGAATTCACCGGCCGCGATGGTCTTGCGATTCACGAATTTGGCCGCAGCCGAGATGACGCGAATACCCATGCCGCCGAAACGTTCGACCGATACGTTGGGCGCGATCGCGGCAATAACGCCAGCAATATAGCGATTGACGGCAGCGTGATTGACCGTCGGCTCGACAGCTTCGATGCCAAAAAGCGATGCTTGGCGCATATCTTCGGCGCGATGCGCGGCGGCGAGCAGTGCATTGGCCGGGACGCTTCCATAGTTCAGGCCGTCGCCGCCCATCCGATGTTTTTCGATCAGAACGACGCGTTGCCCGAACGCGGCGGCGGCGGTTGCCAGCGCGATGCCTCCGGAACCGGCGCCGATCACGCAGATGTCGGCATCGATGGTCTGCGGGGGCGAGGCCGTTTCGGCCATGTCCTTAGGCATGAGGGCGTCCAGAAGTAGCGGCGAGTGTGCGCACCTTAATACGGCAGCGAACTTTTCGCGTGGCAGATTGGATGCTATCCCCTGCCGCGAGCGTACCGGTGGGGCAACCCGCTTCTGGATCGGACGGGCGGGTGCGTTGACTTGCCCTCAACCGCTCACTATAAGAGCGCGAATTCCGGAGACATGCGAAATCGGCTGGGGTTTTCCGCCCAGGCGATGCGTATTTGTTAAGGTTCGGAAAAATATCAACAATTTCGCCGTTGTTTCCGCTTGGACTTCGGCCTGAGAGACTTGGACGGAGACTTCCGTGAAGCGCACATATCAACCGAGCCGCCTTGTTCGCAAGCGCCGCCACGGATTCCGCAAACGCATGCTGACTGCCGGTGGTCAGAAGGTCCTTGCACGCCGTCGCGCTAAGGGCCGTAAGCGCCTTTCGGCCTAGTCGGGTCCAGCGTTTAGGCCCCGCTGTCGCTCGTACGCGGCTCTGGAGGCTGTCATTCCTATCCTGCCAACTCTCAAGGCGCGTTCCGAATTTCTCGCTGTTCGCGGCGGCCGGCGTCAGTCTACGCCGGCGTTTCTCATCGAGATGCGGGAACGTTCCGCTGCAGGTCCGGCCCGCGGGTCCCGCGACGCCATCGGCCCACGGTTCGGCTTCACAATCACCAAGAAAATCGGCAACGCCGTCACGCGGAATCGCATCCGCAGGCGGCTCAAAGCTGCGTTCGCATCCGAGATCAAGAATAAGACGCTGGGCGCCTGCGATTACGTCGTCGTTGCGCGGCATGCCGCACTGGAGCGGCCCTTTGATCTGCTTCTTCAAGACGTCGACCGAGCGATTTCCGCTCTCCACGCCAGCAAGCACGTCCAGCCCAAGAAAAAAGGGGCAGCGTGACTGGGTGTCCCCTTCCTTTTATGACCAGTTTCCCCCATCGCTTCCGGACCTGAACCGGCCCCGAGAAGCCCGGCCTGACCCGAGGATTGAATGAGCTCTCCTAGCGATCCAAAAGACCAGAATAACCTGATCATCGCCGTGGTGCTTTCGATCCTCGTGCTGATGGGCTGGCAGTACTTTTTCGCGGGCCCTCAGATCAAGCACGAGCAGGCGCGCCAGGAATTCAACAAACAGCTCGATGCGCAGAACGCGGGGAAGGCGACGTCGGAGAGCCCGCCGAACGTTGCCAATTCGCCAGCCAACCCTGTCGCGCCCCCGTCCACCGCTGTGCCAGGTGCTGGTCAGCAGCCGGCCCCGACGACGGCGATGACGCGCGACGAAATCCTGAAGTCGACACCTCGCATTGCGATCGCAACGCCATCGCTCGAAGGGTCGATCGATCTCAAAAGCGGGCGCATCGACGACCTCATCCTGAAGAAATACCGGGAGACCGTGGACCCCAACAGCCCCATGGTGACACTGCTCTCACCGGCAGGGTCGTTCGACCCGTACTTCGCCGAATTCGGCTGGGTGCCGCAGGTTGGCTCATCGCTGAAGGTGCCGGATCGAGACGCTCTCTGGAAGGTTGAGAGCGGCACGACGCTGACGCCCGAGACGCCGATCACCCTCGTCTGGGACAACGGCCAGGGCGTTCTGTTCCATCGCACGATTTCGCTCGACCAGGATTACATGTTCAAGGTCGTCGACGAGGTGGAGAACAAGACGAACGCCGAGATCACGCTGCTTCCTTACGCGCGCGTCCACCGCAGCGGCCACCCGCCGTCGCAAGTCTACAGCGTGCTGCACGAAGGCCTGGTCGGCGTATCGGGCGACCATGGGCTTGTCGAAGACACCTACGCCAATGCGCTGAAGGAAAGCGTGCCGAAGACGTTTGAGAATGTCGTCGGCGGCTGGCTTGGCATCACCGACAAATATTGGGCGACCGCTCTCGTTCCAGATCAGAAGACGCCATATCGTGCCACCTATTCTGCTCTCCCCGCGCGCGATCCGTCGGGCCGCGATGCGTTCCAAACGGACTATCTGCGCGGCTCGCTCGCGGTGCCTCCGGGAGAGCGCAAAGGCATCGAGGGCCATCTGTTCGCCGGGGCCAAGCAAGCGTCGCTGATCGATGGCTATGAAAAGGCGCTCAATATCCTGCGCTTTGATCGTTTGATCGATTGGGGTTGGTTCTATTTCATCACGCGGCCGCTCTTCCGCCTGATGGAGTTCATCAACGGCATCGTCCACAATTTCGGCATCACCATTCTCATCCTGACGGTGATCGTGAAGGCTGCCTTCTATCCGCTCGCCAACAAGCAGTATGAGAGCATGGCGCGCATGAAGAAGATGCAGCCCGAAATGCAGCGGATCAAAGAGCAGTACAAAGACGACTCTCAGCGCCAGCAGAAAGAAATCTTCGAGCTCTATCGCAAGGAGAAGATCAATCCGTTGGCTGGCTGTTGGCCGATCCTGCTGCAGATCCCCGTCTTCTTTGCGCTGTATAAGGTGCTGTTTGTCACCATCGACATGCGGCATGCGCCGTTCTTCGGCTGGATCCACGATCTCTCGGCGCCGGATCCGACGTCCGTGTTCAACTTGTTCGGACTATTGCCGTTCGACGCGCCGACGTTCCTGCATTTGGGAGCATGGCCGCTGATCATGGGCATAACGATGTGGGTTCAGATGCAACTTAACCCGCCGCAGCCTGATCCGATCCAGCAGCAGATCTTCCAATGGATGCCGGTCATGTTCACATTCCTGCTGGCGAGCTTCCCGGCGGGCCTCGTGATCTACTGGGCTTGGAGCAACACGCTGTCGATCTCGCAGCAGCTCTGGATCAACAAGAAGAACGGGGCTGAGATTCATCTATTCGGAAATCTCAGACGCACCTTTGCGCCACTCCTGCGATTATTCGGAGCGAGTGGGGACGGAACCTCCGGCAAGTAGGATATTCGAAAGGCCTGAGCTCTCTCAGGCCTTCGTTTTTGGACATCGCCCATGACGAGCGACGAGCGGACGCTATCGGCTGAAGAGATCGAGGACGGTCGCCGTCTCTTCACGCGCGCCTGGACGTTTTCGCGCGGCACGCCGGATCTCGATCATCTGCCTCCCGACGACCGGCCCGAGATTGCGTTCGCGGGGCGCTCCAACGTCGGCAAGTCAAGTCTCATCAACGCGCTCGTAGGACAGCTGCGTCTTGCCCGCGCGTCGAATACGCCGGGGCGGACGCAAGAGCTCAACTTCTTCACCGAGCCCAATCACGATCTCTATCTGGTCGACATGCCAGGGTACGGATTTGCCGAGGCGCCGAAGGACAAGGTTGCCGCGTGGAACAAAGTTCTCCGGGCCTACCTGGCCGGACGGCGAACGTTGTTGCGTGTGTTTCTACTGGTCGACGCGCGCCATGGGCTGAAGCCCGTCGACGACGAGATCATGGCGCTGCTCGACGGCGCGGCGGTCTCTTATCAGGTGGTCCTGACCAAGGTCGACAAAATCAGCAAGACTGATCTTGAGAAAGTCGCGGACAGCACGCAGAAGGCGCTCGCGAAACATCCCGCCGCGTTTCCGCACATCATTCAGACGTCGTCGGAGAAGGCGCTGGGCTTTGAAGAGCTGCGGGGAACGATCGCACAGCTTCTCGAAGCGCACGGCGGCTAAGGCTGACGCGCCTAGTGACCGAACTTCTTTAGAAGTGCCGTACCGACGGTCATTCCCGTCTCTCCGAACGTTGCGAGTGCGCCGCCGATCACCGCAGCGATGGTCCAACCTAGAATGCGCGCCACCGTCCTGCCGATGTTGGTGCGGACTTTGACCTCGACGATCTGATCGGGAAGCGCCGTTTCGGCCGCGACGCCGTCTGTTCCGACAGTTCGCGCTGAAACGATGATCTGAAGATCCGACCAGCCACGCGCCTGCGGCGTGATCAGGAACCGCCAACTCGCGAAGTCGTCGCTCGCATAACCGAGATTGCCCTCGATCCATTGCGTCTCTGGGGAAGCCGATTCGATGAAGAAGCCGCCATCGGGCGCGCGCAGGCGGACCGACATCGCCTTGGTGACGGCGACGGCGTGCTGCCAGACTTTACCGCCGCCATCGAGGCCTTCCGTCAGCGCGTTTATCGATGCCTTCGCGATACGTACCTCGGCGCGCACGGTTTTTCCGACGCGCATCGTGCGCGGGATGTTCTCGGCAAGCTGGCCCGTTTCGACGTGTGCGCCCTTGCTGCGCTTCGCCGCCCGGCGCGGCTGGCCTTGAGCTTGAGGCTGAGGCGGTGCTTTGGCCGTGGGCTGCTGTCCCGCCGGAGCTCCGGAAAGGGCATCAGGACGAAAGACGGTACCTTGGCCGAGATTCGGCTGCGGGCCCGGCGCCCCGAGGTTGGGTCCGGGCACTGGCGCGCCGGTCGAAAAGCTTGGCCCTTGGGGAGGGTATCGGCCCGGCTGTCCCTGCGGAGCGGGGGCCGGAGAGGAAGCGCCCGGTCGCGGTCCTGCTGGGATCGGCGGAGGCTGGACGCGGGAAGGCTGTGGCCGCGGCGGCAGACTGAAAATTTCCGGCGGCGGTGCAGGGGCCGATACCGCTGCGGGATTCGGGGCGGCTTGATGCGGAGCCGACGGGAACGGCAGCTGGAAAGATGGACCGTCCTGGCCGCCTTCTGGACCCGCCTGAGGCGGGCTTGTGGGACGCGCCGGAAGCGGCAGCGAAGGCTCGGGCGGATAGCCACTCTGCCCAGGAGGCGCGACGCTTGGGCTCGTATTCGGTCCTGGACGCGGAGCGCCGAAGGACGGATCAGGCCGGGGCGCAGGACCGGAATGCGCGCGCGATCTCGGGTTATGAGGTCCGGGCTGGGGCGGGGATTGGTCGTGGGAACCCGGAACGGGGCTGGCGGCGAACGGCGATCGCCGGGGTTCGGTTCGCGGTTCTGCTTTTGATGGGACGGCGTTTTCCTCCCGCGAGGTCCCACCGATGTCGAGTGACGTGGGGGCGGGCGCAGGCGGACCGATCGGACCACCACCGAATGTCGGCTCAAAAGATGGGGCCGTGTTCATGTCCGGAATTTGGTGATCGGGCTGCTTGTGTCGGTCCGCCGCGCGATCCTCGGCATCCGTAGCGGCGAACGATGGATCGGCGGATGACTGGTCATGAGGTGAATATTGCTCCGCTGCCGGTGGTTGTGGCATCGGCGGTTCGGGGATTGGCTCGTGCGGCGGCATCATTGGCGCCGGCCGCGGCATATCCTTCATTATATCGCGCAGGGAGGGAGCGGAGCGCGATTGGACGCGCTCGCGCGCCCGCGCCAGAACGTCGTCGGCCAGCGGCGGCTGCGGCTGTTGCGGAGGTGCAGCTTCGCGTGGCGGCTGGAGGGCTTGCTGCAGGGCGCGGATGGCGTTCTCGAATGTCAGCCCGTGGGTTTCCAGGATCTCGGCCGCGACGCTTCTGGCGTCGCCAACGATCGCGGCAAGCACAATTGCGCCGTTGATATCGCGCCGGCGGCTGCCCCGCGCCGCCGCTGCCGCCGCTTCAAGGATGCGACGCACCTCAGCCGATACGCCAAGAGAATCCTGTGGGACCGGGTCTTGCTCAGCCGTTTGCAGAACGCGATGAATTGCGTCGCCTTTGATTCGCTCGCTGCTGATATGGCTCGCATCGAGCACGGCGAGGGCATCGGGATCGTCACACAAGGCGGCGAGCAAATGCTCAAGCGACACCTCTGAACTCCCGGTCTCGCCGGCAAATTCAGCGCCGCGAGCCAATGTTCCCGCCAACTCGGGCGACATCGGAATCTGCGCAATGTCTGTTGCCGTCACGCCCACGGGATCTCCTGAAACGAAGGCCAAGACGGGCAAGACTGGCCAAGACTCATTGCGATAGCGTGTCGAAAACACGCGCGGATGGCAAGGTTATAGCAATGGCACGGCTGTTGGCAGGCTGGGAACGTCTTTCGTCCCCAGAAGCCCCACAAACGCCTGCGTCAGGACCGCCCGCCGGGCATCGCGCCGGTTAAATCGATTGAGGCCGTCCACCGAGAGGTTATAAGACCGCGACCAGACGCCCGGCTCCCCGCCGGCGCGCCGAATTGTGATATAGGGGGAGCTTCGAGATGTCAGCAAAAAGCCATTCGGAAACAGTTGCCGCCGCGCCCGTCGAAGCTCCGCTTACGGCGCATCAGCAGGCGCGTATCCTTGCCGAAGCCATCCCGCATCTTATCGATTATGACGAGAAGAACGTCGTAATCAAATTCGGCGGCAACGCTATGGGCGATGAAGCTCTGTTCCGCGCCTTCGCCCAGGATATCGTCTATCTGAAGCAATCGGGCATAAATCCGATCGTCGTGCACGGCGGGGGACCGCAGATCGGCAACATGCTTCAGAAGCTCGCCATCAAATCAGACTTCGTGCACGGCTTGCGCGTGACCGACAAGGCGACGGTCGAGGTCGTCGAAATGGTGCTCGCCGGCAAGATCAACAAGGAGATCGTGTCGGCGATCAACCAGCAGGGCGGCAAGGCGGTCGGCATTTCGGGCAAAGATGCCAATCTCATGATCGCTAAAAAGATCACGGAGATGCCGGACCCGCAGTCGAACGTCATGACGAACGTCGACATTGGCTATGTCGGGGATCCGATCGAGATCAATCCGCACATTGTCGAGGTGATTTCCAAATCGGATCTCATTCCGGTGATCGCGCCCGTCGCGATCAGCCGCGAGGGCGAGACGCTCAACGTCAATGCCGACACCTTTGCCTCGGCGCTGGCGGCGCGCATGCAGGCCAAGCGCCTGCTGCTGCTCACGGATGTCACCGGCGTGCTCGATGGCAACAAACAGCTCATTCCGAGCCTTACGATCGATGAAGCGCGGGCGATGATCAAAAGCGGCGCGATCTCAGGCGGCATGATCCCGAAAATCGAGGGCTGCATTGAAGTCGTTGAGGCGGGCGTCGAAGGCGTTGTCGTTATCGACGGACGCGTGCCCCATTGCGTGCTGCTCGAACTCTTTACCGAGCACGGCGTCGGCACGCTGGTCAAACGGCCGGATCGGAAGAAGGGCAAGACCTGATGGCGATCGCGGCGAAAGCAGCGAATTTGCCGAGCGCGGCCGCGCGGCGCGGCTTCGGTCAGGTTGAGGTGTGGGTCTTCGACCTCGACAACACGCTCTACCCCGCGTCTTGCGATCTCTTCTCGCAAGTCGACCAGCGGATGAGCGCGTATATCGCCAAGTCCCTGGGCGTGCCTCGCGAGCACGCGCGTCATCTGCAGAAAGCGTACTATCGTCAGTTCGGTACAACGCTTGCTGGACTGATGAAAGTCCACAAGCTGCCGCCGGGTCCGTTTCTCGAATATGTGCACGACATCGATCTCTCCGTCGTGCCCGAGCTGCCGGATCTCGCAGCGGCGATCGAGGCTCTTCCCGGGCGGCGGCTGATATTCACGAACGGATCGCGGCGTCACGCGGAGAACGTTGCGCGAAAGCTCGGGGTGCTGCACCTGTTCGAAGACATCTGCGATATCGCGGCACTCGAGTTCATTCCGAAGCCTGAGCGCGAAGCTTTCGACCGCATGCTCAAGCTGCATGCCGTGACTTCGGCGCGGGCAGCGATGTTCGAGGACATGCCGCACAATCTCGAGCCAGCCTCATCTCTTGGAATGACGACCGTTCTTGTGCATTCCGATTACATCGATCATCCCGCACAACTCAAAGTTCGCGAATGGCGCGAGCTGCCGGAGCACGTTCATTATATGACGCGCGATCTCACAGAGTTTCTGAAGACCGAAACCGGTCTGAAAACCGGGTAGGAAAGGCCAGGATGTCGCCCGCGCTTTCGGAGACATCATCTTCGCTCGTGCCGTTGGCCTTCCTCTGGGTGTCGTTCATCATCGAGCTGACGCCTGGTCCCAACATGACTTACCTGGCCGTGCTCAGTCTGGTGGATGGGAGGCGCGCCGGCTTCGCAATGGTGGCGGGGATTGCGTCGGGCCTCCTCGTCATCGGCATCCTGGCAGCCTTCGGAATTGCGGCCTTCGTAGCGGAATCAAAATTCCTCTTTACGCTGCTGCGCTGGTTCGGCGTCCTTTACATGGTCTGGCTCGCTTACGACATCTGGAGCGGAGGCGAGCCCAGCGTTCACCACGATGGCCAGTCCCAGTCGATCCGCACGTATTTCGGCCGTGGGTTCATCACGAATGTCTTGAACCCCAAGGCGGCTGTTTTCTACGTTGCGGTTCTGCCCGAATTCGTCGACCCGAGCCGCAATCTCTTGCAGCAGACGCTGGCATTGTCGATAGCTTATGCCGGCGTCGCAACGCTTGTTCATGCCACGATCGTTATGCTGGCATCGACAATGCGGCCGTCGTTGCAAGACGCGAACCGAATGCGCATCACGCGGCGTATCCTCGCCGTCAGTCTATTGTTTGTCGCCGCTTGGCTGTTGTGGTCGACCGCAGAGCCCGGTTCGCACGTAAATCACGGGAGATGAACGTCATTCGCCATCTCGGGACGCCGGCATGGAGTCATCCGCGGAACGTCGGGCTAACGTACATAAGGTGGAAGCTGGTAGGAAACCAAGCACTCAGCCTCCCGACCATGGCGATAGAAGATCGACAACGATGGCTGCCGAAGACATAACAGCGCTTCTACAACTTGTTGCCCGCAAGGATCGGCAAGCCTTTGCTGGTCTTTACCGGGCGACGAGCGCGAAACTTTACGGAATCGTACTTCGTATCTTGCGACGCAGAGATCTTGCTGACGAGGTACTTCAAGAGGTCTACGTGAGGATTTGGGAACGCGCGGGGGATTACAGGGCTGACAAGGCATCGCCCATCTCGTGGATGGCGGCGATCGCACGAAACCGCGCGCTCGACGAGGTGCGTCGAAGAACACCCGACTCGATCGAGGATCATCCGGAAGTTCAGGATATGCCTTCAGAGGAGGAAACCGGGCTCGCGGTTCTGCTGCGCTCCGAAGACGGCAAAAAGCTTTGGGAGTGCCTCGATCGGCTTCAACCCGATCGCCGCAGCATGATCGTTCAGGCCTATTGCGAAGGAATGACGCGCGATGAGCTGGCCGCGTCATATGCTCAGCCCGTGAACACGATCAAGACGTGGCTTCGGCGTTCGCTTGTTCAGCTGAAAGGTTGTCTGTCATGACGGACAACGAAGATATCGATGCTCTTGCCGGTGAATTCGTCATCGGAACTCTCGATGCTCAAGAGAGAACAATGGTCGCCGCACGGCGCTTGCGTGAGCCGGACCTCGACAGCGCCATTCTTGCTTGGGAGCGCAGGCTATCGCCGCTCAATGAGATCGTTGGAGAAACGCCGCCCCGAGATGAGTTGTTTGCGAAGCTTCTTCGGCGGATTGACGGGCAATCAGAATCTTCGCTCGACGGATCGACGGTCGTTCAGCTGCGTCGAAGGCTTGAATTCTGGCGCGCAACGGCACTCGCCGCATCGGCGATCGCGGCTGGGCTCGTTCTTTTTGTCGGCGTTGGTCAGTTCGCATCAAGATCAAAGCAGCCAAATCTTGTTGCCGTGCTTCAGAAGGATGCGGCATCGCCCGCATTTCTCGTCACCGTCAATATCGATGATCGGCTGATGACCGTGCAGCCGATCGCGGCAAAACATCCGGAGGGCAAGAGTTATGAACTCTGGATCGTGCAGGATAGCCTCGGCGCGCCCAAGTCGCTCGGCGTGATCGACCAGGGAACGGCTGCGACGCGGCCAACGCTCGCGGCTTACAAGCCTGACGTCATAGCGAGCGCAACCTACGCCGTCAGTCTCGAGCCTGAGGGCGGGTCGCCGACCGGCAAGCCGACGGGACCTGTCGTTTTTGCAGGCAAGCTTGTTCCAAGCACCCGCTGAATTTGCGATTAAAAAAAAGTCCACCGTCTGAAACTCTCGCAAAATCGATCCGTAACTCCGGGGACCTCCAGTAACGGAGGCTGCAACCCGGAGGAACTCGAATGCCCAGTCTGAACCGCACAAAAATGTTGTGCGCCGCCGTTTTTGCCCTGTCTTTGTCGACCGGCATCGCGGCCAACTCGTTCGCC
The DNA here is from genome assembly GCF_003987855.1 of Hyphomicrobium sp. Lineage (GTDB taxonomy): Bacteria > Pseudomonadota > Alphaproteobacteria > Rhizobiales > Hyphomicrobiaceae > Hyphomicrobium_B. The sequence continues at coordinate 47,798 of NZ_RXIZ01000004.1, read as the reverse complement.
ATGGAAAAGACCGTCGAGGTCGGGGGAGCCGCAATGTACCCCTCCAAAAACATCATTGAAAACGCCGTCAACTCGAAGGATCACACGACTCTCGTCGCAGCGGTCAAGGCTGCCGGTCTCGTCAAGACGCTCGAAGGAAAAGGCCCGTTTACGGTGTTCGCGCCGACCAATGCGGCGTTCGACAAGCTACCTGACGGGACGGTCGCTAATCTCCTCAAGCCCGAGAATAAGACGCAGATCACGAATGTGCTGACGTATCACGTGGTCGCTGGCGACTATTCCGCAGCGAAGCTTTCCAAGGAAGCGAAGGCCAATGGCGGCAAGGTCGATCTTAAGACCGTCGAGGGCGAGCACATCAAAATCGAAGGCGACAACATGGGCGGCTGGTGGGTCGTCGACGGCAAGGGCGACAAAGCCAAGATTACGATCGCTGACGTAAATCAGTCGAATGGCGTGATCCATGTGATCGACGGCGTGCTGTTGCCGAACTGATCCGTCCGTTTGAAATCTCTGCGAACGGCGTGACGGCTATGTCTTGCCCCCGGAGTGCCGCCGCAGGGTAGCGGGGAACCGGCCAGAAGAAGCGCATCTCTCTTCTGGCCGGCTCTCTTTTTTGTTACTCGCCGATCCCGTCAGCCCCGGCCGACGAACGGCATCGCCGTCGCCATCAGCGTCATCGATTGAACGTTCGCGTCGAGTGGCAGGTTGGCGATGTAGAGCACCGCATCGGCGACGTGAGCCACGTCCATGCGCGGTTCGACCATCGTGTTGCCATTCGCCTGTAGAATGCCGCTTCCCATCTTGGCCGTCAGGTCGGTCGCGGCATTGCCAATGTCGATCTGCGAGCAGGCGATGTTGTCCGAGCGGCCGTCGAGCGACAGAGATTTGGTCAGGCCGGTGATCGCATGCTTCGTTGCCGTATAGGCGACGGAAAACGGCCGCGGCACCTGAGCGGAAATCGAGCCGTTGTTGATGATCCGCCCACCTTTCGGATTTTGCGTCTTCATGATCCGAACGGCTTCCCGCGCGCACAGGAAGCAGCCCGTCAGATTGACATCGACAACACGCTTCCACTCGGCCAACGGCAGTTTGTCGATGGGCAGACCTTCAGTGAACGTCCCTGCGTTGTTGAAAAGCACATCGAGCCGTCCAAACACCTCTCGGCATTGATTGAACGCACCGATCACCGATTCCTCGACGCTCACGTCGGCTGGGGTGATGAGCATGCGCGTTCCCGAGGCGGACACGGCATCAGCGGTCTTTTCGAGCTCTTCGCGGCGTCTGCCGAGAAGGGTCACGTCAAAGCCGGCTCCTGCTAGCTTTATGGCCACGGCTCTGCCGATGCCTGAGCCCGCGCCCGTCACCAAAGCCACGCGTCTGGCTTGAACCATGTTTCCATTCCGCTGCAGTAAGATCGAGAAAGGGGCTGCATATCGTGGAACGGCGGCAGGCGCCAGTTTCTGGCGTCAAACGCTCATGTTAGAAGACCGTTCCGATAGGACGGCACGGGGGTTCACGGCCATGGCGGATTCGGCGGCGCAGGCGGGGACGGCGAACGCTCGTTTTTGTTCGAACTGCGGTGCCGCTTTGCACGGGAAATTCTGCGGTGCATGCGGATCTCCGGCGGGGACGATCGGCCCCTCATCTTCCGCGGAGCACGTCTCAGAAGGCTGGGGCAGTCTCACGTCCGAGTTCTTGAGTTCACACGGAAGCAACGGCGTGTTCGCGGTCGCGCTGTCATTCCTTCTGCGTCCCGTCGATACCATCATCCGGCTGACGGATGATCCGACGTATCGCTCGCAGTGGGGATTTTTGACCGCGACGGTTGGCGCCCAGCTGACCCTATCGTTCGTGATTCTGCCGCGGGTGTACGCCGCGCTGTTCAATTTGCAGAACACCGCCGACAGTTCGGAAGTCATCCGCAACGAGGTGGTGCAGTACATCGGCATGGCGATCCTGACGCCGATCCAGTTCTATATCTGCCGATGGCTTGGAACGCGGCGGCGTACGCCGATGTCATACGTGAAGCTGTGCGTCCTCAGCGTCAGCTATGGCGCCATTCTTTGGATGTTGGCATCGCTGGTCTTCTTTGTCGTCAGCGTCGCTCTGCTGAAAAACCAGATCAACTTTGACTTCAAGGCTTTCTGGGAAGGACTCGTGGTCCTGACGCTTCTGGGTGTGCTCGTGTTTGTCACGGCAAGCCACCGGCGGTTCTGGGGAATGTCCTGGCCGATCGCAATCGGCGTGACGCTGTTGATCGCAGCGTTGTCCTGGCTGGTCGTCTATCCGGGACTGGGGATGCTCATCACCAGAGGCGGGATCGCCGGTGTGCTGAGCGGAGTGGTCGGAGGATAACGTTCAGCGGCGTCAGCGCGTCGGAACAGGCTTTTCGCCGCGATAATCGTAGAAGCCGCGCTTTGTTTTGCGGCCGAGCCAACCTGCTTCGACATACTTCACGAGCAGCGGGCACGGGCGGTACTTTGAATCCGACAAACCTTCGTAGAGCACCTGCATGACGCTTAGACAGGTGTCGAGGCCAATGAAATCCGCGAGCTCCAGCGGACCCATCGGATGATGCGCACCGAGTTTCATCGCCTTGTCGATCGCTTCGACCGTGCCGACGCCTTCGTAGAGCGTGTAGACGGCCTCATTGATCATCGGCAGCAAGATGCGGTTGACGATGAAGGCCGGGAAATCCTCGGAAACTGCGGTGGTCTTGCCGAGGCTTTCGACGAACGTCTTGGCGGTGGCGAAGGTCTCGTCTTCCGTGGCGATGCCCCGGATCAGCTCGACGAGTTCCATCAGCGGCACCGGATTCATGAAGTGCATGCCGATGAAGTCTTCCGGGCGATCGGTGTTCGACGCCAGCCGTGTAATCGAAATGGAAGAGGTGTTCGAAGCCAGCATCGCTGTCGGCTTCAAATGCGGGCAAAGGGCAGCGAAAATCTTATGTTTCAGCGCCTCGTCTTCGGTGGCGGCTTCGATGACGAGGTCGCAATCACCGAAGGCTTCGAGCGAGGGTGCGAAGGAAATGCGTTCCAGCGCCTGATTGCGGGTCTCTTCGGTGATGAGGCCCTTTGCGACCTGACGCGCCATGTTCTTCGTGACGGCCTCGAGGCCCTTGTCGAAGGACTCTCTCTTCAGGTCGTTGATGGCGACGTCGTAGCCTGAGAGTGCCACGACGTGGGCGATGCCGCTGCCCATCTGGCCGGCGCCGATGACGCCGACCTTGCTGATCGTCCGGGCAGGCTGTACGCCGACCTTGCCTTTTTCCATCAGCTTCTGAGCTTGCGGCATGAAAGTCGTGTCCTCGCGGGTTTACGTCGTCACTCAGCGACCAGCTTTTTGAAGTTCGGCATCAAGCTCGGGCAACGCCTGGAAGAGATCAGCTACGAGCCCATAGTCGGCGACCTGGAAGATCGGTGCGTCGCCGTCCTTGTTGATCGCAACGATGATTTTGGAATCCTTCATGCCAGCAAGATGCTGGATCGCGCCGGAAATGCCGACGGCGATGTATAAGTCGGGGGCGACGACCTTGCCGGTCTGCCCCACCTGCCAGTCGTTGGGAACGAAGCCGGCGTCGACAGCGGCGCGCGAGGCACCCATCGCGGCGCCGAGTTTGTCGGCGATCGGCTCGATGTACTTCGTGAAGTTCTCGCCGTTGCCCATGCCGCGGCCGCCCGAGATGATGATCTTGGCCGATGTAAGCTCTGGGCGATCGGATTTCGACAGTTCGGCCTTCTCGAATGTCGAGACACCAATGGCGCCGGGCGCGGCGATCTTCTCGATGCTCGCTGAACCGCCTTCCGGCGCGGAGGCGAAGGCGGCCGTCCGCACGGTGATGACTTTCGTCGCCTCAGGCGATTGGACCGTTTGGATGGCGTTGCCGGCGTAGATCGGCCGCTCGAAGGTATCGGGTGAGACAACCTTGGTGATGTCGGAGATCTGCATCACATCGAGTTTGGCCGCAACGCGGGGCAGAACGTTTTTGCCGAACGCCGTCGCGGGAGCGACGATGGCGGAATAATCCTTAGCAACGGAGAGGATAACCGCTGCCAGCTCCTCGGCGAGACCGTTCGCCAGTTGAGGAGCGTCCGCGACGAGGACCTTCGAAACGCCGGCAAGCTTAGCTGCGGTCTCGGCGGCGCTACCAACGTCGGAGCCAGCAACAAGGATGTGAACGTCGCCGCCAAGGTCCTTCGCCGCGGAAAGCGCTTTTGCAGTAGCCGGAGCCAGCGTCGTGCCGGAAAGCTCTGCGAGAAGAAGTGTCGCCATTATTAAAGTACTCCCGCTTCGCTTTTCAACTTCTCAACCAGCTCTGCGACGCTACCGACTTTGACGCCAGCCTTCCGCGTGGCCGGTTCGGCAGTCTTCAGGACTTTCAGCCGCGGGGCGATGTCGACGCCAAAGTCTTCCGGCTTCTTGACATCGAGCGGCTTCTTCTTGGCTTTCATGATGTTGGGCAACGAGGGATAGCGCGGCTCGTTCAAGCGCAGATCCGTCGTGACGATTGCCGGTAGCTTGAGCTTGATCGTCTCGAGGCCGCCATCGACCTCGCGGGTGACGGAAACGGATCCAGCTTCAGTCACGACTTTGGACGCGAACGTGCCTTGCGGCCAGTCGAGCAGGCTCGCCAGCATCTGGCCTGTCTGATTGCTGTCGTCGTCGATCGCCTGTTTGCCCAAAATGACGAGATCGGGTTTTTCGGCTTCGACGAGGGCCTTCAGAAGCTTGGCGACTGCGAGCGGTTCGACCGTGGTGCCTTCGGGAACTTCGATCAGAATGGCCCGATCAGCGCCGATGGCCAGGGCAGTGCGTAGTGTTTCCTGCGCTTTCGTGGTGCCGATCGAGACCGCGATGACTTCCTGCGCGCCGCTCTTTTCCTTCAGACGCACGGCTTCTTCGACGGCGATTTCGTCGAACGGGTTCATCGACATCTTGACGTTTGCCAGGTCGATGCCCGAGCCGTCGGATTTGACGCGAATTTTAACGTTATAGTCGACGACGCGTTTGACCGGCACAACGATCTTCATGCCACTCGCCAGGATGCTGGCGCTCCCCTGTTTGTTGTTTCCCGCGTTTCGGACGAACGCGGGTTTCTTTGCAGCGCGGGTCCACAAATCTAAGTGTGATCAATGCCCTCGCGCCGGAACACACATTCTGGTTGAAAGGGCAATTCTCGCAACTGCGAAGAGCGAAAGCTACGGGTGGGTTTTGCTCAAGTCAATCGTCGCGTGCGTCGCGGCGTGGGCAAAAAAGTCAGTTAAGTTACGTGTTTCCGGTTTAGGCACTGCCTTGGCGATACCTAGCGGTTTTTCCCTGGTACCCAGAGAATATCCGCCTTGCCGCGGTCGTTGACGTAGCGGCTGGCGACGAAAAGGAAATCGGAGAGGCGGTTGACGTACTTCAGGGCGGGGGCGCTCACGGTCTCGCCTGGAACGTTCGCCAATTCGACCATCAGGCGCTCGGCCCGGCGGGATACGGTGCGGGCGACGTGCAGAGCGGCTCCGGCGGCCGTACCACCGGGCAGGATGAAGGATCTCAGAGGTTCGAGTTCGGAATTCATCTGATCGATCTCCGACTCGAGCCGCGTCACCTGGCTTTCGGATACGCGGAGCGGCTCGTAGGGAAGCTTCTCGCCCTTGTCAGGCACGCAGAGATCGGCGCCGAGATCGAACAGATCGTTCTGAATGCGCAGAAGCATCGCATCGACTTCAGGCTCGCGGCCGGCAAGATGGGTGCGAGCGACGCCCACTGCGGCGTTGGTTTCGTCGACGGTGCCGTAGGCGGCGATGCGTGGGGACGTCTTTGGAACGCGCTCGCCGCTGCCGAGGGCCGTCGTTCCGGCGTCGCCGGTCTTGGTGTAGATGCGATTGAGAACGACCATGGGTATCTTACCTGCGTTGGCTTACCTGCCCGAGAAAACGGTGAATACTACACCGGCGCCCTAGGATTTGCCCCCGGTGCGACCGGAAGCGGCCATTAGTGGGTCACAATGGCGTAGGCAATGATAATGAGGATTGCCACGAACTGCAGGCCGACACGCAGGCGCATCAGTTTTTGGCTGAGGTTGGGATTACCGCCCCTCATCATGTTCCAAAGGCCGAGCAGCAACACGATGAGGACGGCGAAAACGGCAACCGTCGTGGCATGGTAGAGAAATGTTTGCATCTGTCGTATCCGCGATCGGAGCGATCAAGCTGCTTAAGCCTTCAGGGGGAGGCCGGCAATCTTCAATATGGCTGGCGTCCTCAGCGGTTAACGCGCAAAAGCGTCCGTCGGCGAAGCATTACGCATTTGAAATTTGCTCTCGGCCGCAAATGCCTTAATTTTTCGGCGGCATTATCCGCACTTCCGGCTTCAAGACGGGCACCTACCGATCTTCCCGGTCCTGAGCACCCTGAGATCTGAGGCCTCGTGTCAAAGAACCAACCGGCGTCGCGCACATATCGGTCTCGCTTTGGCGAGGCGACGTCGCGTGCCGGAATCGCCGGGTTCATGGCCGCCTCGCTCTTCCTCCTGCCGCATTCGGGCTTCGCCCAAGATGCGATGCCGACAGATCCGCAAACGGCAAAGCGCATTCTCCAGGAGAAGAAACACGAACTCGACGTCAACAGCGCGAAGCAGTTGACCATCCAGTCGGACGTCATGGAACTCGGCGCGGAGCGCGAGCGGCTGAACAGCCGCCTCATCGACACGGCAGGTCTCATTCAGCGCAGCGAAGGCCAGATGACGGCAATCGAGGGTCGTCTGTCCGAACTCGAAGAGCAGGAACGTATTGTCCGGGGGTCGCTCGCGCAGCGTCACGGTGAAATCGCGGCTCTGCTCAGCGCTTTGCAGAAGATGGGCCGCAATCCTCCGCCGGTGCTGGTGACCCGGCGCGAGGATGCTCTCAAGATGGTGCGCAGCGCGATGCTGCTTGCTTCGGCCTTTCCGGATCTTCGCGATCAGGCGTTGAGCCTTGGAACGCAACTCGCGGACCTCCAGCGCGTGATGGGCAACATCCGCACGGAAGGCGCGCGGCTGCAGGCGGAGACGGACCGGCTCAACGAAGCACGGACGCGGCTCGCTAGTCTGATGGAAGCCAAGAAGCTGACGCTGGCGGACAGACAATCGCAGCTGGCTGCCGTCAAACAGGAATCGGCAGACATCTCCAAACGCGTGTCGGGTCTGTCAGATCTCATCGACAAGCTTGACGCCGCGGTGACCGAGAAAACCGGTCTCGGCGCTTACGACGAAGAGCTGAAGAAGCGTCATCAGGCCGAAGGTATCCGGTCCGCGTCAGCTGCCGTGGCGTCCGGCCCGCAAATCATCATGCCGCCGCCGGTTGATGCTGCTGCCAAGACGGCTGAGGCGACAGCAGCGGCGCCCGTTGCCGCAAAGGCCGCATCCAACGCCGCTGGCAATTCCAAAGCGCCAGCGCCGCCTCAATCCGCTGCCGCCGATGCAGCTCCGCAGATTGCTGCCGCCTCTGCCAGCAGCACTAGGCCGACTGCCGATGGCCAAAAAGTCGCTATGGTCGAGCTCGCACCAGCTGGCGCCTCGCTTATCCCCGGCAGCGCTGGGCGAATCAAACCAGCGATCCCCTTTTCGGATGCGCGGGGCAAGCTGCCTCTGCCCGCTCAGGGCCGACGGGCCTTAACGTTCGGCGAAAGAACACAATTTGGCGGACAGTCGAAAGGTATCGTGATCGAGACGCGGTCGGCCGCGCAGGTCACTTCGCCGTGCGACGGGTGGGTGGTCTATGCGGGTGAATTCCGCAGCTATGGGCAACTCTTGATCATCAACGCGGGCGACGGCTATCATGTCCTTCTCGCGGGATTGTCTCAGATCGATGTCCAGCCGGGACAGTTCGTGCTGACCGCGGAGCCCGTCGGTACAATGAGTGGTGGTCAAAAGAATTCGTCGTCCGCGACACCAGTAAGCGGACCCGTTTTATATGTTGAACTTCGTAAAGATGGACGTCCTATCGATCCCGATCCCTGGTGGGCATCAGGTCAGCAGAAGGTACAAGGCTAATGCGCAAGACAGACTATGCATTCTGGACATTCCTGCTGATGACGGGTTTGGCCGGGGCGACGACGCTCCTCAACGTCACCCAAACGTACTCAGCGACGGCATCGCAGAATTCGGAACTTTATAAGCAGCTCGACCTTTTCGGCGACGTGCTCGAGCGCGTGCGGTCCGATTATGTCGACAAGCCGGACGATACCGCGCTGATCGAATCGGCGATCAATGGCATGCTGTCATCGCTCGATCCGCATTCCTCGTACATGAGCCCGAAGAACTTCCGGGATATGCAAGTCCAGACGCGCGGCGAGTTCGGCGGGCTTGGCATCGAGGTGACGATGGAGAACGGCGTCATCAAGGTCGTGTCTCCGATCGACGATACGCCCGCCTCCAAGGCCGGTCTGCAGGCGAACGACCTCATCACGCATCTCGACAACGAAGCGATCTCGGGTCTGACGCTGGAGCAGGCCGTCGAAAAGATGCGCGGCCCGGTCAACACGCCGATTACGCTGACGATCGTCCGCAAGGGCAAAGATGAGCCATTCGACGTCAAGGTCACCCGCGACGTCATCCGCATCAACCCGGTCAAGTCGCGTGTCGAAGGCGACATCGGCTACGTGAAGATCTCGACGTTCAACGAGCAGACGCACGCCAACCTCGTGAAGGCGATCGAGAGCCTCGACAAGCAAATCGGCCCGAACATCAAGGGCTACATCATCGATCTGCGCAACAATCCGGGCGGACTTCTCGACCAGGCCATCGCCGTCTCCGACGACTTCCTCGAGCAGGGTGCGATCGTTCTGACGAAGGGCCGCAACAACGAGGAGACGCAGCGTGCGAACGCTCGTCCGGGTGACATCACCGACGGCAAGAAGATGGTCGTCCTGATCAACGGCGGCTCGGCTTCGGCATCGGAAATTGTCGCGGGCGCGTTGCAGGATCATAAGCGCGCGACCGTCATCGGCACGCGTTCGTTCGGTAAGGGCTCGGTGCAGACGATCATTCCGCTCGGCGCAAATGGGGCGATCCGTCTGACGACGGCGCGCTACTACACGCCGTCGAACCGGTCGATTCAGGCCAAGGGCATCGATCCGGACATCGCGGTCGAGGAAGCCGTGCCGGATGATCTCAAGGACAAGATCGCATCGGAGAAGCCGCGCGGTGAAGCGAGCCTTCGCGGCCACTTGAAGAACCCCGATGGCAGCGACCAGACCAAGGACGATGATCTGGGCGAACCTTCAGGCTCGCCGTCCTACGTCGCCAAGGACGCCGACAAGGATACGCAGTTGCAGTATGCAATCAGCTTCCTCGACGGCAAGGCGAAGGGACCGGAGACGTCCAGCGCGACGCCGTCGGGCCAAACTCCCGCGCCGGCCGCCGCTCCTTCGAGCGGTACGGATAAGGATAAGAAGGTTCCGGTGCCTTCGTCAGATGACGACAAGAAGGTCACTCCGAACTAACGGCTTCGGCAACTTTCGAGAATTGCGAAGGGCGTCCCCTGTGGCGCCCTTCGTGCTATCTGGCCTGCGCAACAATCACAGGAATGCGCCATGACGGACACGCCCAAGCCAACGATCAATGCGGACGATCTGCCTTATCGCCTCTGCGTCGGGCAGATGGTCATCAATCGCGAGGGGCTCATATGGGTTGGGCGCCGTGCCGACACTCCAGGTGATGCCGAAGGCCGCGGAACGTGGTGGCAAATGCCGCAAGGCGGGATAGATCCTGGCGAGGATCCGGCCGCTGCCGCGCGCCGAGAGCTTTTCGAGGAAACGGCCATCGTGTCGGTCGAACAGATCGGGGAGCAGTCTGGTTGGGTGACCTACGACCTCCCGCCGGAGCTGATTGGCATCGCTTGGGGCGGCCGGTACCGGGGACAAAAGCAAAAGTGGTTCGCGTACCGGTTTATCGGCGACGAGAGCGAGATCAACATCGAGCCGGGGCCGGGTCTCGAGCGCGAGTTCATCGCTTGGCGGTGGTCACGGCCGGACGAACTTCTCGATTCGATCGTCCCCTTCAAACGGGAGGTCTACCGGCAGGTGCTCGCTGATTTTGGTCCGCTAGCGCGCCCAATCGGTGGATAGGAGCGGGGAACTGGCTGCAATTCAGCACGTATTGCCTAAAAATGCCGCTTGAAGTTGCCTTGCCCCCATATATGACACTCTAATGTCATATGCCTGCTACGAATTTCTGCGGAGATGTGATTCGTAACGAAATTGCGCATCGAAATCCTGTCGGGTGCTCCGAAGACATGACGTTGCTGACCAACCCTTCCAGTCTCGCACACGACGGCCTGCCGTTCCGCATCTGCGTCGGCATCATGCTGCTCAATCGGGACGGTCTGGTCTGGGTTGGACGTCGTCGTCCGAAGTGGGCGGGAAACCAGCAGGCGCATATCTGGCAGATGCCCCAGGGCGGGATCGAGAAGTTCGAAGCTCCGCGCATCGCGGCCCTGCGAGAGCTTCGTGAGGAGACAGGGGTCACCCAGGTCGAGGTCCTGCAGGAATACCCGACTTGGCTGAGCTATGAGCTTCCGCCCGAACTGCTCGGGGTCGCGCTCAAGGGACGCTATCGCGGGCAGCGGCAGAAGTGGTTCGCAATGCGCTTCCTAGGCGAGGACGGCGACATCGACATCTCGCCGAAAGTTGGCACCAAGGCCGAGTTCGACACGTGGCGCTGGGCGCCAATCGAGACGGTTCCCGACCTCGTCGTGCGGTTCAAGCGCGGCGTCTACGAGCAAGTGACCCAAGGTTTCGCGCACTTGGCGCGGCCCAAGGCCGACTAAGTCTTCATACTGTCAGGCCGGCCCAAGACATCAAAAGTCGAATAATTCCCGCGACCACGGCGAGGGCGAGCACGCTCGCGGTCCAGATCAGCACGAGCCAGCCGAACCGGCGTGTCCACGACGGCCGGTGCGTTCCCTGGTCATCGGCCTTCAATGATAGCCCTCGCCCGCTTTCACCTTGCCTCGGAACACGTGATAGGCCCACGCCGTGTAAATGAGAATGAAGGGAATGATGAAGAGCGCCCCCACGAGTGTGAAGCCGAGGCTCTGAGGCGGAGAGGCTGCTTCCCAGATCGAGATCGATGGCGGCACGATGTTCGGCCAAAGACTGATCGCGAGGCCGGTGTATCCAAGGAAGATGAGGATCAGCGCGAGAACGAACGGAAGCGCGTGCGTATCGCGGCCGACCGCCCAAAGGATCGCGAAGGTCGAGAGGACGACCAGGATCGGAACGGGTGAGAAGAACACGATGTTGGGGAACGAGAACCAGCGCGACGAGATTTCCGGGTGCGCGAGTGGCGTCCAGAGGCTGACGACAGCGATCGTCGCGAGCAGCGCGAAGGCGATGGGGCGAGCGAGGGAACGCATCCGCGTTTGCAGGTCCGATTCCGTCTTGAGGATCAGCCAAGTCGTACCCAGCAGCGCGTAGGCGATGATCAGGCCGAAACCAGAGAAGATGCCGAAGGGCGTCAGCCAATCGAGCGGGCTACCGGAATAAGCGCCGTTGGTTACCGAAAAGCCGTTGATGAATGAGCCGAGGATGACGCCTTGCGAGAACGTCGCCACGTATGAGCCGCCGGTAAAGGCGCGGTCCCAAATCGGCTTGTGCGCTTCGTCCGCCTTGAAGCGAAACTCGAAGGCGACGCCGCGACAGATCAGGCCCATGAGCATGGCGATGATCGGCAGGTAAGCGGCGGACAGGATGACCGAGTAGGCGATGGGGAATGCGGCGAGGAGACCGGCGCCGCCGAGCACGAGCCAGGTCTCATTGCCATCCCACACCGGCGCCACGGTGTTCACCATTGTATCGCGGTCGCCGGGATCCTGGACGAAGGGAAAGAGGATCCCGATGCCGAGATCGAATCCGTCCATGATGACGTACATCATCAACCCGAAGCCAATGATGCCGGCCCAGATCAGCGGAAGATCGATACCCATATCCATGGCTCACTCTCCCCGCAGATTTGAAAAGGACGGCGCATCCATGGGCGTCTTGATGGCCGACAACGGTCGGGCCGGGCGCACGTGCGGATCGGTTTCCGGATCGGGTTGACCACCGCCGCTATCATCGTCAGGTCCCTTGGCGATGACCTTCATCATGTACGCTACGCCCATGCCGAACACGGCGAAGTAGAGAATGATGAAAGCTGTCAGCGTAATCGTAATGGCGAGGGCGGAATGGTTCGAGACGGCGTCCTTGGTCCGCATGATGCCGTAGACGACCCATGGCTGACGTCCCATCTCCGTCGTCACCCAGCCAGCGAGCAGCGCGATCAGTCCGGCAGGTCCCATCGCCAGTGCCGCGCGAAGGAACAACTCGGAGGAGAATAGGTCTTTCTTCCAGCGCAGCCACAGGCTCCAGGCGCCGAGTGCGAGCATCAGCATTCCCAATCCGACCATGATACGGAACGTCCAGAAGACGACAGTCGAATCCGGTCGGTCCTCGGGCTTGAATTCCTTGAGGCCAGGAATGACGCCATCGAGACTATGCGTGAGGATGAGGCTGCCGAGATATGGAATCTCGAGCGCGTATCTCGTCGTCTCGGCGGCCATATCCGGCCATCCGAACAAGATGAGAGGCACGCTTTCGCCCGGAGTGTTCTGCCAATGGCCTTCCATGGCCGCGATCTTGGCAGGCTGGTATTTCAGGGTGTTGAGACCATGTTGATCGCCGACCAGGATCTGAAGCGGCGCGAGCGCTGCAACCAACCACATCGCCATCGAAAGCATGGTTCGGATCGGCGGTGACGACCGGCCACGCAGGAGATGCCAAGCAGCGGACGCGCCGACGAATAGGCCGGTCGACAAGAACGACGCCAAGACCATGTGGGTGAGCCGATATGGGAAGGATGGATTAAAAATGACCTTCAACCAATCGACAGGAACGACCCGTCCGTTAACGATCTCGAACCCTTGAGGTGTTTGCATCCAGCTGTTGGACGCCAAGATCCAGGTAGCGGAAACGAGCGTGCCGAGCGCCACCATCAAGGTTGCAAAAAAGTGCAGCCCAGGGCCCACCTTGTTCCAGCCGAATAGCATGACGCCCAAAAATCCCGCTTCGAGAAAGAATGCGGTAAGCACCTCATACGTGAGCAGGGGACCGGTGACGCCGCCGGCAAAGGCCGTGAAGTAGCTCCAGTTGGTGCCGAACTCGTAGGCCATCACCAATCCGGAGACGACGCCCATCGCGAAGTTGATGGCGAACACCTTCGACCAGAAGTGATACAGGTCGCGATACACCGCGTCCCGCGTTGCCAACCACAGGCCCTCGAGTACCGCGAGGTAGGACGCAAGCCCGATCGTGATCGCCGGGAAAAGGATGTGGAAGGAAACCGTGAACCCGAATTGGATACGGGCGAGATCGAGCGCGCTCACTGCTGGCACCTTCCTGGTCGTTGCTCCAGCTCCGCGTCGCCCTGCGAGAATCAGGGCGGCGAAACTGCGGCTCCTTTTTGAGCCAGTTGTCGAGCAATAGGAAGCCGGTGTTTCAACGAGTTCAGCGCGTGGATCGTGAAGTTGTCGGGAAAGACAAACCGCGAGACGCGCGAGCAGGCGCTACAGAATGCGATGCGTGCTCGCGTATGCCGGCCGATGCGCTAGGCGCATGAAAGGCGACTGGATCAACTCAACGCCGCTGCCCGTTGGGTGCGACGTACCTAGGATAGCCAGTCGCGGGATTTGTGAGGTTTCGAACGGGTGGGGGATAGTAGGGCGTCGCCGGTGCAATGTTGCCGGAGTTGCCGCTGCTTGCACCCGTGCTCGGCGGCATACGAATGATCGAACCCGATCCACCCTGCGTTTGCGGATTTGCAGTTGTTTGCGCCTGTGCCTCGAACGATGCCGCGCACGTGACCGCCAAGATCAAAACAGTTTTCGTTATCGGGCTCATGGTCCGGCGCTCCTCATATCGGCCACCTGAAACGTACATGGGGTCTGACCGGTTCGCCGCAAGCGAGAACGCGCCGCAAAAAACGTGCGGCCTCGCACTCTCAGCGGACGAGAAAAATCGTCCAGGTGGCAAGCGCAACTAGAACAGCGCAGAGAAGCGCCAGCAAAACCGGACTGCTTGCCGGCGGACGTTGGCGCTTGTCTGGAGGATCTGGAAAATTGGACATCGATCGATTCAAATTGGAAGAGTTTTGAAGCCAGTATGCAAAAAACTTTAGTCGCATTTTCAAAGGCCGGGCGAACTCAAGGGAGAGTTCGTTGATGTTTGGTGAAGGTTCGTATCTCCCCTGGGCGCGCTTACCAATGACATCAAAATAACGTTCGGAAATGACCGATCCGTTTGAATAATCCAGCTCTTTCGCGTAATTTGGGCGGCAGACGGTAGAAGTCTTCCGAGGGTTGAGGAGCTTCATAGATGCGGCGTCTCAGCAACATTTGGCGCGGTTGTCTTATGATCACGATGGCCGGAGCGGGTATTTCATCCCTGGCCGCGCTTTCGTTGGCGGATTCGGTTCCTGAGAGCATCCGAATCCAGGAGCAAGCTGAAAAGGCCTACGCTACAGCGCCGGTACGGCCGATCGAGCGGGGCAACGCACACCACCGCGACTTCGGGAAAGATGAACAGAGCGGCGACGATCTGCCGCTCCAGGTTCCGCCTCCGCAGCCCCCGTCCGAGCAGCGCGACAGCAACCGTTAACCGACCGGCGGCCGTCTAGTCTGTGCCACCTCGGAGAATAGGCGGTCGATGCGTAAAATCCCGACGATCTTCGGAATGGGGTTTTAAATCGCCTCTCCTAAATTTGGTGCATCGTCTGAGAGACAAGTTGATGCTTCCCCTGCGCTATCAGAGACGCCGCGTATTGATTGAGGTCGGTCCGAGCTGGTCCGAGCGTGCACGGCTGTTGATTTACAAGCTTTCCCACCCTCGACATCGATGGCTGGACGGGACATGGCTGCGCCGCCGCGGCCTCGACGCTGCACCTGCGGCCGCCAACTCGTCACTCGCGGGCGGCGCTTCCCAGGACTGCTGAGGCGATCATCGCCAATAAGCCAAAGCCGTCCGGGTCCGGCTTTCGATCCGCGGCGCACGAGAGCGTATGCGCTGCGGCATCGGCACGTTGGACAATTTGCCCAATGCCCTCATGGATAATGCCGGGACAAGAAGCTAAAAAGAGGGCTCGCGAGACGTTGCACGCTGCCCGTTGATCTATTCAAGGAGCGGAACGGCCGATGAGTGGAGCCTCAGCCACATTCGAACGGAATGGGCGTTCAGCGCATAGCGGACATGGCGACGTCAGCCCGGGCGAAATCGCGATTGGCGTCATCATCGGACGTACGTCGGAGTTCTTCGACTTTTTCGTCTACGCAATTGCTTCGGTGATCGTATTCCCGAAGCTGGTGTTTCCGCATCTCGATCCGCTGACGGGAACCCTCTATTCGTTCGCGATCTTTGCGCTGGCTTTCATTGCGCGCCCGATCGGCACCGGCGTCTTCATGGCCATCGATCGCAGCTACGGCCGCAGCGTGAAACTCACAATTACGCTCTTTCTGCTCGGAACCTGTACCGTCGCGATCGCCTTCTTGCCCGGCTACGAGCAGATCGGATGGGTATCGGCGCTGTTGCTCGCGGTCTTCCGCACGGGGCAGGGATTGGCGCTCGGCGGCGAATGGGACGGCCTGCCGTCGCTTCTCGCGATGAACGCGCCGCCGAACCGCCGCGGCTGGTACGCGATGATCCCTCAGCTTGGCGCGCCACTCGGTCTGATGGTGGCTGCCGCGCTCTTTGCCTACTTCGCTTCGAACCTGTCGAGCGAGGACTTCCTCGATTGGGGCTGGCGCTATCCGTTCTTCGTCGCGTTCGCGATCAACGTCGTCGCTCTCTTCGCCCGTCTGCGCATGGTCGATACGCCTGAATATGTTGAACACTTCGGCAAGCGGGAACTGGAGCCCAAGCCCATCAGCGAGACGATGAGACATGAAGGGCTGCATGTGGTGCTTGGCGCGTTCACGCCGCTGGCGAGCTTCGCGCTGTTCCACATGGTCACGGTTTTTCCGCTGTCGTGGGTGTTCCTCTATACGAACCAGAGCCCGGCGCGCTTCCTTGTCATCGAGCTTATCGGCGCCATCGTCGGTCTCATCACGATCGTGCTGTCGGGATACGTCGCCGATCTCGTCGGCCGCCGAAACCTGCTGTTTGCGACCGCTGCCGTGATCGCCGTGTTCAGCGGCTTCGCGCCTCAGCTCCTCAGCGGCGGAGATGCCGGCGAAGTGGCCTTCATGGTGCTCGGCTTCATTCTCCTCGGCTTGTCGTTCGGACAATCATCCGGCACGCTCGCTGAGAATTTTGCGAAGGTCTACCGCTACACCGGCTCAGCTTTCACAGCCGATCTCGCCTGGCTTTTCGGCGCCGGGTTCGCCCCATTCGTTGCGCTCTGGCTGTCGAGCCACTTCGGACTGATGGCTGCGGGTCTCTATCTGCTGTCGGGCGCCGTCTGCACGCTTCTTGCGCTTGGCCTCAGCCGCCAACTTCAGTAGCGGCGGCGCTTTTCACCGCTTAACAAAACGCCCGGCATGTTGTCCGGGCGTTTTCGTTTTTGGGTTTTAATGCGGGGGAAGCTCAGGCGAGCCCGAGCTTCTGCGCAAGGCCAATGCGCTGCAGCTTGCCCGTCGCGCCTTTCGGGATCTCCGGCAACAACAGGATTTTGCGCGGGACCTTGTAATGCGCGAGGTGCTCGTTGGCGAAGTCGCGCAATTCCCGTTCGGTCGCCTCCTGGCCTTCGCGAAGGACGACGGCTGCGGCGACGTCCTCACCGAGTTTGTCGTGCGGGATGGCAAACGTGACGACCTGCAACACGGCAGGATGATCCATCAGGACTTCATCGACTTCGCGCGGTGAAACTTTCTCGCCGCCGCGATTGATGATTTCCTTCAGGCGGCCGGTGATCGTGATGTAGCCATCCGCGTCGATGGTGCCCTGATCGCCGGTGCGGAACCAACCATTGGTGAAGGCTTCGCCGTTCGCTTTCGCATTGTTCTCGTAGCCGCCGGTGACGTTGGCACCGCGAATGACGATTTCACCGATCTCTCCAGCCTTCAACAAATTGCCGTCCGTATCCATGATGGCAACTTCCGGTCCCGCGGCGATGCCGACCGTGCCCGGTTTGCGCTTGGCGCCGATCGGGTTCGACGCCATCTGGTGGGCTGCTTCCGTCATGCCGTAGGCTTCGACCACCGGCGCGTTGAAGGTTGCTTCGAGTTCGCTCAAAACCTGCGGCGGCAACGACGACGAAGAAGAGCGGATGAACCGCAGCTTGTGACGGGCGATGATCTCCTGATTGTGGCTGGCGCGCGAGAGGATCGCCTGGTGCATCGTCGGCACGCCCGTGTACCAAGTCGGTGCGGCTTCATCCATCGCATGGAAGAACTTCAGCGCGTTGAAGCCCGGCGTGCAGAAGATCGAGCCTCCGCGAGACAGCGGCGCGAGAACGCCGGCAATCAATCCATGAATATGAAAGAGCGGCATAATGTTCAGCGCCCGGTCGTCGGCGGTCAGGCCTAAAGCGGTCGCGATGTTTCCAGCGGATGCCGCCACGTTGCGATGGCTCAGGGGAACGATCTTTGGACGAGACGTTGTGCCTGACGTGTGGAGGATCAGCGCGATGTCGCCGCTCTCAGCGGCGCCGGTTTGAGACGGGGGCGTTCCTGACCCGGAGGCGGTGAGCGTGAACGCGCCGGCACCATTCTGCGAATCGAGCTTCAGCGTGATGCACATGATGCCGCGTTCTTCAGCGACACGCACCGCGGGAGAGGTGCTGCCCTCCTCGACGATCAGAGCCTTGGTGTTGATATCCGACATGTAGAAGTCGAACTCATCATGGCGGTAGGCAGGATTGAGCGGCGCGGCAGTCGCGGCCGATGCGACGGCCACGAACGACGTCGCCATTTCGGGTCCGTTCGGAAGAACGATGGCGACGCGATCGCCTCGGCCGATGCCAAAGCTGTTCAACTGATCGATCGTGTGTGCGACCAGATTTCGAAAAGCGGCATAGGTGAGCGGCGGGACGCCGGACGCGCGAATCGCAGGAGCGGCATCGGCCCCGGCGTTCAGGAGTTGATGAAGTGTCGTCGTCGTTGCCATCGGTCTCTCAATCTCCGTGCCCGCGCCTTCGCGGCATCTTCAAGCTTTTTCGACTTTCAAACGTCCGCCCTCGCGCGCCAGGGTCGCGGCAAGCAATTTCACGCAGGCGTAAACCGTTTCGATCTGAGGTGTCGGTACGTTTGCGACTTGTCCCAGTTCGATGACCGAGCCGATCAGCGCGTCGGCTTCGATGCCGCGTCCGGCTTCGATATCCTGGAGCATCGAAGTCTTGTGCGGGCCAACGGCTTCAGCGCCGGCGATGCGCTTTTCGAGCGGTATGCGGAAGCGGATGCCGAGCGCCTCGCCCACGGCCTGGGCTTCGCGCATCATGCGGGCGGCGGCGTCGCGGGTGGGTTGAAACCTGCAGATGTCCTCCAGCGTTGCATGTGTCAGTGCGCTGATCGGATTGAAGCTCAAGTTGCCCCAGAGCTTGGTCCAGATTTCGGCGCGAATATCGGAGACCACTGGCGCTTTGAACCCGGCTTTTTGCAACGCATCCGACACGCGCGTAACGCGTTCCGATTTGGAGTTATCGATCTCGGCAATCGAAAACCGATTTCCCTCGATATGCTTAATAACGCCCGGCTCGGTAATTTCGGCTGCCGGATACACCACGCTGCCAAGCACCCGTTCGGCAGGCAAGTTGTCAGCGATGACGCCACCGGGATCGACGCTTTCGAGACGGCGGTTCTCATGAGGGCCGCCGACGCGCATGAAGTACCACCACGGGATTCCGTTCTGAGCCGTGAGCACAGCCGTCTCGCGACCATACATCGCGGGAAGCTCACGGACGACCGCTGCAACCTGGTGCGCTTTCATTCCGAGAATAACGAGATCTTGCTCCGACACCTCGCCGATCTTGTCGGTCGCGGCGATCTTCGACACGTTCTCGGTGCGGTCCTCTTCGATGAGCTTCAAACCATTGGCACGGATCGCCGCAAGGTGGGGACCGCGCGCAATGACGGTGACATCTTCGCCGGATTGCGCAAGGCGCGCGGCAAGCAGGCCGCCAATTCCGCCCGCGCCAACGACGCAAATTTTCATTTAGTTTCGTCCCTCGATTTCATGTGGCGTTGCAGCAAGAAAACTTTGTTGGCGCTTCGCTTTATCGCTGCACTTGTCGAATGTGTTTTTTCACGTTTTATGTGCGCAGCGCTTTTAGTGCGAAATGAAAAACAAATACAAGTCCGAGGGGGTTGCCAAGGATGACTATCGACGCGGGGTCACGTGCCCCGGCATCAAGCATTGCGACGTCAGCGACCAGCCGTTGGCTGCAGCTTGCCCTCGGCGTCTTGTGCATGACGATGATCGCCAACCTGCAATATGGATGGACGCTCTTTGTTAATCCGATCGCCTCCAAGTTCGGTTGGGAAATGGCCGCTATCCAGTGGGCATTTACGATCTTCATTCTAACTGAGACGTGGCTCATCCCGTTCGAAGGGTATCTGGAAGATCGCTTGGGGCCGCGGCCGCTCGTGCTGTTCGGCGGCATCATGGTTGGGCTGTCCTGGATTCTCAATTCCTTCGCCGATTCGCTCACGCTGCTCTATGTCGCGCAGGCGATCGGCGGCATCGGTGCTGGGGCTGTCTACGGCACATGTGTCGGCAATGCGCTCAAGTGGTTTCCGGATCGTCGCGGACTTGCAGCCGGTATTACCGCAGCCGGTTTCGGCATGGGTTCAGCGCTGACGATCATTCCGATCTCGATGCTCATCGCATCGCGCGGATATGAGACTGCCTTCCTCTACTTTGGGGTGCTGCAGGGCGTCGTCATCGTCATTGCCTCGTTCCTGTTGCGCTCGCCGTCGAAAGAAGCGCTGGAGTCGCGAGCGGTGCTCGTGTCGGCGAAACGCTCGTTCGCTCCCTTCGAGATGCTGAAGACACCCGTCTTCTGGGTCATGTATCTCATGTTCGTGATGATGGCGGCCGGCGGCCTAATGGCAACCGCGCAGCTCGCGCCGATCGCGAAGGATTTCAAAGTCGCGGATATCCCGGTGTCGCTCGTCGGCATTACCCTGCCAGCGCTGACGTTTGCGCTTTCCCTCGATCGCGTTCTCAACGGTATCACGCGGCCGTTCTTCGGTTGGGTGTCCGATAAGATCGGGCGAGAGACGACGATGTTCATAGCTTTCGGTATCGAAGGTCTCGGGCTGTTGTCGCTGGCGCATCTGGGACACGATCCCGTTCTCTTCGTTCTGCTGACGGGCCTCGTATTTTTCGCTTGGGGCGAGATCTACAGCCTTTTCCCGGCGACGTGCGGCGACACCTTCGGATCGAAGTTCGCCACGACCAACGCGGGTTTGCTTTATACCGCGAAGGGCACGGCGTCTCTGCTCGTACCCTTCTCAAGCCTGCTGACGAAGGCGACGGGGAGCTGGCATGCAGTGTTTTATACGGCGGCGGCGATGAACATTCTCGCGGCGGTGCTTGCCATCCTCGTGCTGGGGCCACTGCGCAGACGGATGGCTCAGCGGGTTTAAATTTGCGAAGTGCCTTGAAATCGCAAAGAGCCGGACCTTGTTCCGGCTCTTTTTGTTTCTTCAGCTTTAAGCGATCCGCGATGGGCCGCCGCGACCTCTGAACAGCAGCGCTATGGCGAGGCCGGCCACGAAGCCGCCGACGTGCGCCATATAGGCGACCCCTCCCGTATCGGCAGTCTCATCCGTGCGCGCGACCGAGCCCACGCCGCTGAACAGCTGGAGCACGAACCAGAAGCCGATGACCACGAGCGCGGGCATCGAAGAGACCATCCGGCCGACCAGCACGTCGACGCGCGCCTGTGGGAACAGCAGAATGTAGGCGCCGAGCACGCCGGCGATCGCCCCGGATGCGCCGACGTTGGGAATGTTGGAATGGGGATTGAAGTAGAATTGCGCGAACGTCGCCGCGATTCCAGCGATCAGATAGAAGGCGAGGAACTTCACATGCCCGAAGCTCTCTTCGACGTTGTCGCCGAAGATGTAGAGATAAAGCATGTTGCCGAACAGATGCATCCAGCCGCCATGCATGAACATCGCCGAGAATATCGTCGGCCAGTTCGAAGCGGGATCGGCAGCAAAGTGGCTCGGAATGAAAGACCAGCGTTGAATGAACGCGTCGCCACCGTTCAGCTCAACGAGAAAAAGGAGGACGTTGGCAACGATCAATCCAGTGGTGATGATCGGCGATGTTCGAACCTGCGAGTCATCGTCGCCAATAGGAAACATGGTGCTCTTCCCCTCTTAAAGCCCCAACGCAACCAATGAACGTTTTTACGGCGCTTTTGGCCGGCGTGCCGACATCAGATAGTTCACGTCCGTATCCGGATTGCGCGACCAGACATCCTGCAGCGGATTGTACGTGATGCCCTCGAAACGAATGTCGTCCAAGCCGGCCGCCTTCGCATAGCCCGCGAGTTCGTCGGGTTTGATGAACCGATCCCACTGATGCGTGCCGCGTGGTAACCAGCCAAGCACGTATTCGGCGCCAATGATGGCGAGCGCCCAGGCTTTGAAGGTGCGGTTCAAAGTGGAGAACACCGCGATGCCGCCCGGGGAAACGAGAGCCGCGCACTCGCCGACGAACTTCGCCGGGTCGGGAACGTGCTCGACAACTTCGAGACAGGCGACGATGTCGAACGTCCGGCCTTCGGCAACGAGATCCTCGACGCGGGCCGGGCGATAGTCGATGGTCAGGCCTTGACCGTCAGCGTGCGATTTCGCGATAGCGATGTTTTTTTCCGACGGGTCAATTGCGGTGACCGTGGCTCCCATCCTGGCGAGCGGCTCAGAGACGAGGCCGCCTCCGCAGCCGATATCGACGGCCGAGAGGCCAGTTAAGGGCCGCAGTCCTTTAGGGTCGCGTCCGAACCGTTCGACCGCATTGTCGCGGATGAACGACAGCCGGGGCGGGCCGATTTGATGCAGTGGTCGAAACTTGCCTTTCGGGTTCCACCATTCGGAGGCAAGGCGCGAAAAGCGCTCGACCTCTTCGCGGTCGAGCGTGCTTTTTCCGGCGCCTGATTGCTGCGTTGCCGTCATTTGCGTCTCCGTCGTCGGTTCTACACGTCAACCGGTCGCTCATCTTGTCAAGTGATTGTCCTGGCAAGGCCGACTTTCGGCTGTTGCCGGGGGGCTCGCGAGCCGCTAATAAGCGCCGGACTCAATCCAAATCTTAACGCTCATCGGGCTCATTGAGTTGGGACCGAGCGGGTGCGCATAGCCATAGGAAGCGTTTTCGGGAATGGCGACCGTAGTCATGAAATTTGGCGGCACGTCGGTCGCCAACATCGAGCGCATCCAGAACGTCGCACGTCACGTGAAGCGTGAGGTGGACGCCGGCAACAAAGTCGCGGTTGTCGTCTCGGCTATGGCCGGGGTGACCAATCAGCTCGTTGCGTGGGTGAAGGAAGCCTCACCGCTGTACGACGCACGGGAATATGACAGTGTCGTCGCAACGGGCGAGCAGGTGACAGCCGGCCTCCTTGCGATCACGTTGCAGGCGATGGGGCTTCGCGCCCGGTCGTGGACAGGCTGGCAGGTGCCCGTCAAGACGGACGGCGCGCACGGCTCCGCCCGCATTCTCGATATTCCGGGAGAGAACATCCGTAAGCAGATCGAGGGCGGCGAGGTCGCGGTCGTCACCGGCTTCCAGGGGATCGAGCCGATCGAGAACCGCATTTCGACGCTGGGGCGGGGAGGGTCTGACACCAGCGCGGTTGCGGTTGCCGTCGCGCTAGAGGCCGACGTCTGCGACATCTACACCGATGTCGATGGCGTCTATACCACCGACCCGCGGATCGTCTCGAAGGCGAAACGTCTGTCGAAGATTTCCTACGAAGAGATGCTGGAGATGGCGTCGCTGGGATCGAAGGTCCTGCAGACGCGCTCTGTCGAACTTGCCATGGTCTACAAAGTCAAAACCCGGGTTCTCTCGAGTTTCGTGGCTCCGGACGCCATGCAACCTTTCAATGCCGACAACATGGAAAACATCGGCACTATCGTATGCGACGAGGATGAGATCGTGGAACAGCAGGTCGTAAGCGGTATCGCGTATGCGAAGGACGAAGCGAAGATCACGCTTCTCAATGTTGCCGACAAACCCGGCATCGCGGCGCGCATCTTCGGGCCGCTCGCGGATGCGAACATCAACGTCGACATGATCGTCCAGAACATATCAGCGGACGGCAAGCATACCGACATGACCTTTACCGTCCAGGCCGCCGAGCTGCCGCGCACGCTCGACGTTCTCAAGAAAGCGAAAAGCGAAATCGGCCACGTCGACGTGAAAAGCTCGGCGGACGTCGTCAAGATTTCGGTTATCGGCGTGGGCATGCGCAGCCACGCGGGTGTTGCGGCGCAAATGTTCAAGACGCTTTCGGAAAAAGGCATCAACATCCACGCCATCTCGACGTCGGAGATCAAGGTGAGCGTGCTGATCGACGCCGCCTACGCTGAACTCGCGGTTCGCGCGTTGCACTCGGCTTACGGCCTCGACAACGACTAGAGACGCAGCGCTCTTTACCAGCCTCGTCTCTTTGTGACTAAGTAGCATTGCCGGACAGCTCGTGCCGGCGGGACGATGGGCAGGCAAGATGGTACGGCGCGACGATCCGAGACCCCTTCCGAGCGAAACCTCGCTCCGGGTCATCATGCGCCATCTGCGGGAAATCATGTCCGACGAGGGCGACGGGCAGGATAAGCTCGATCGCATCGTGCGGCAGATATCCGGCGTCATGGTCGCCGAGGTCTGCTCGATCTATCTGAAGCGGCAGGACGGGTCCTTGGAGCTGTTCGCATCCGAAGGGCTCAATCCCACTGCCGTCCACTCCACGCGGCTGAAGCGCGGCGAGGGCCTCGTCGGCCGGGCGTCCGAGCTGGGGGTCACCGTCAACGAGCCGGAAGCCTCGAGCCATCCGGCCTTCTCGTATCGTCCGGAGACGGGCGAGGAAATCTATCACTCACTGCTGGCCGTTCCGATTGCGCGCTCAGGGCAGGTGCTCGGCGTGCTCGTCATTCAGAATCGTACGCCGAGGGAGTATTCCGACGAGGACGTCGAGGTGATGCAGGCGACCGCGATGGTGATCGCGGAGAACCTTGTCTCGGGTGCGGTCGCCGGCACGGTCGCGGCCGTCGAGGCATCACGATCGCAGCCGCTGCTCGTCGAAGGCGAGCCGCTGTCCGAGGGTATCGCGCTCGGACATGTGGTGCTGCACGAGCCGCGCATCGTCGTCACGCAGCTGCTGTCGGAAAATCCCGCGCTCGAACTGGAGCGCCTGGCGATCGCGCTCGATAAGCTCCAGGCGAACATCGACGAGATGTTCGAGCAGGAGCATTTGTCGAACGTCGGCGAGCATCGCGACGTGCTCGAAGCCTATCGCATGTTCGCGCACGACAAGGGCTGGCACCGGCGGCTGCGTGAGGCCGTCGAGGGCGGCTTGACCGCGGAAGCCGCCGTCGACCGCGTTCAAAACGCCATGCGCACGCGCATGCTCCGCCAGCACGACACTTATTGGCGCGAGCGGCAGCGGGACCTCGACGATTTGTCGGATCGCTTGTTGCGGGTGCTTGCCGGGCGCCTCAAGAGTTCCGAGGACGATGGCGGGCTGCCGCCTGACACCATTCTAGTCGCGCGGACGATGGGGCCGGCGGAACTCCTCGATTATGATCGTAGCCGCTTGCGCGGTCTCGTCGTCGAGGACGGTTCGAGCCAGAGCCATGTTGCGGTCGTCGCCAAAGCGCTGGGCATAGCTGCGGTCGGACAAGCGACCGGCATCGTCGATCGCGTCTCGGCAGGCGATGCCGCGATCATCGATGCGGTAACGGGTGAAGTGCATTTGCGGCCGACGGCCGAGTTGATCTCGGCCTACTCGGACAAGGTGCGGTTTCGCGCTCGACGGCAAAGGCGCTATCAATCGCTGCGCGACCGGCCGGCGGTCACCAAGGACGGCGTCAACATCGCGCTGATGATGAACGCGGGTTTGCTGGTCGATCTTCCGCATCTTGAGGAATCGGGCGCGGACGGCATCGGGCTCTATCGCACCGAATTGCAGTTCATGCTGTCGGAAGCGTTCCCGCGTCTGGACCGGCAGACGCAGCTCTACAAGTCCGTGATCGACGAGGCGCGGGGCAAACCCGTCGTTTTCCGTACGCTGGACATCGGTGGCGACAAGGTTCTTCCTTATCTGCGCCAGCCGAAGGAAGAGAACCCGGCGATGGGCTGGCGGGCCATTCGCATGGCGCTCGATCGGCCGGAGCTGTTCCGCTTGCAGGTGCGCGCGCTGCTCAAGGCAGCGGCGGGGCGAGAGCTGCGCATGATGATTCCGATGGTGTCGGCTGGCTACGAACTCGGTGCGATCCGCGCACTGATCGAGCGGGAGAAAGCGTTCCTCACCGAACATGGCCACGAGCTACCCGACACGATCCTCATCGGCGCGATGTTTGAAGTTCCAGCGCTGCTGTTCGAGCTCGACGCCTTCCTGTCGCGCGTCGATTTCGTGTCCGTCGGCTCCAACGATCTGATGCAATTCCTCTTCGCTGCCGACCGGACGAATGCTCGAGTCGCCAGCCGCTTCGACGTGCTGGCGCCGGCGCCGTTGCGGGCGCTTCGTTCGCTTGTTCAAACGGCGAACGTCCACGGCGTGCCGGTGACGTTGTGCGGCGAGATGGCGGGGAGCCCGCTCGAGGCGATGACGCTCATCGCATTGGGCTTCCGTTCTCTGTCGATGGCCCCGGCTTCGATCGGTCCGATAAAATCCATGGTGCTGACGCTCGACGCGGCGAAGGTGACCGCGCTCGTCGACAATCTTTTGAAAGAGGGTGCGAAGGACGTGCGCATGTCCTTGCAGCAGTTTGCAGAAAATGAACGCGTCGCGATCGACGGTTAACGCGCGCGAGCCCGTTTTTGCTTTGGGCTTTGACAAACAAGCGTTTTTTCGCCAAGGATATCCTTAACAGGGGCTCGGCTGGGTATTAGCCGGGAAGAGGGTATGCGTCGGGGCGTTGGGCGGAACGTTTCGGTTGGAAGTCATGAGCGTGGGCCGGCCATTCAGGGCCGCTACGACGCGTCTTTACAGGCGCAGACGGAAAGCCGAGCACTAATCGCGCGTTTCTTTATCGATTTGAGGCAGGCGCTCCGGCTGACGGTGCCGCAGGCTGCTCATTATCTCGCGGTTCGGCCGGAATTCGTCGAAGCGCTCGAGACGGGCCAGGTCGAATATCTGCCGGCTTGGTCCGAGACGTCCGCGATCATCATGACCTACACGTCCATGGCCGGGGTCAACGGCCGACCGGTGCTCAACGCTGTCGGCGCGCTGCTGACGCATATATCCGTTCCTGCAGCACCGGCCGCGCTGCCACAGCTCGAATACCGCCCCGCCGCACCTCAGTTTTACGAGGAGCCGCATCCTCTCGTGCGGCAGCCGTACCCGCCTCAGCCGCAGCCACGGGCGCAGTTGCCAGCGCGTCAGATTTCCAGGCCGACCCAGGTGGCCGAGGCCGATGCCGCCCAGTCGCGGCTCGCAAATTCCAGCAGAAATCTTCTAAGGGCCGGGTCAGCGATCGCGAGCGGTGCGCGGCGGCTGCCCCAGGAGGCGATCGACAGTGTGCGGGCGCGGCCGCAACGGGCGCTCTACGCGCTGTCTCTGCCGCTCGGACTGCTCTTCATTTTGATGCATTCGTCGATTTTCGCGACGATTTCCAAGCCGTTCAGCCTGGGCGTGCAGTGGGTCAGCACTTACATGCAAGAGCATTACGGCCCGGTCCGGGACGGTTTGCGCTATATAGAAGTTGACGACCCGCGCACCCGGCGGGGTGATAAATTGCAGATTACGGGCGGTTCGTATTAGATACCGCCGCCGAGCGCCTTAGGCGCGCGCTATTTCTTTTGCGGCCGGAGTTCATCCGCCGCCCTGAACCTCATCGGATACATGTCAGCCCTACCCCGCGAGAAACTCCAACGTTTATCTGAACGCTTCTTGGCCATTCAGGACCTGCTGAACCACGGCGTGCCGCAGGCGGAGTTCGTCAAGCTTTCGAAGGAGCTGGCGGAACTCCATCCGGTGGTGGCGCAAATCGATGCGCTTCGGAAGGCGGAAGCGGAGAGTGCCGACCTCGAACAGATGATCCGCGATCCGTCGGCCGACAAGGAGATGGTCGATCTCGCTTATGCCGAACGTTCCTCGCTGGCGGAGCGGATCACGGAACTCGAGCAGCAGCTGCGTATCGCGCTTCTGCCGAAGGATGCGGCTGACGAGAAGAGCGCGATCCTTGAAGTCCGGGCCGGAACCGGCGGCGATGAAGCAGCGCTGTTCGCGGCCGATCTCTTTCGCATGTATTCGCGTTACGCCGATCTCAAAGGCTGGAAGACGGAGATCATTTCCATTTCTGAAAATGACCTCGGCGGCTACAAGGAAATCATTGCGTCGATCACGGGATCAGGCGTGTTCGCGCGGCTGAAATTTGAGTCCGGCGTGCATCGCGTACAGCGGGTGCCAGCGACGGAAGCGAGCGGACGCATCCATACTTCGGCGGCGACGGTGGCCGTGCTGCCGGAGGCCGAAGACATCGATATCGACATCCGGCCGGAAGACATCCGCATCGATACGATGCGTGCAGGCGGCGCGGGCGGACAGCACGTCAACAAGACGGACAGCGCCGTGCGCATGACGCATCTGCCGACCGG
Organism: Hyphomicrobium sp.; assembly: GCF_003987855.1. Taxonomy (GTDB): domain Bacteria; phylum Pseudomonadota; class Alphaproteobacteria; order Rhizobiales; family Hyphomicrobiaceae; genus Hyphomicrobium_B. The sequence continues at coordinate 20,037 of NZ_RXIZ01000004.1, read as the reverse complement.
AATCGTCGTCGTTTCGGCGGAAAAATCGCAACATCAAAATCGGCGTCTGGCGATGGCGGTTCTCAAATCGCGCATCTACGAACTGGAGCGCGAGCGGGCGGCGACGGAGCGATCGGACGCGCGCAAATTGCAGGTCGGTTCGGGCGATCGTTCGCAGCGCATCCGGACTTACAATTTTCCGCAGGGGCGCGTTACCGATCATCGCATCAATCTCACGCTTTACAACCTCGAAGAGGTCATGGCTGGAAACGGTCTTGATGCGCTCGTCGATGCGTTGATCACGGATCATCAGGCGACGATGCTCGCCGAGCTGAGCGCAGCCTAGCGCTCGCGCTTAGCGCCGACAGGTCTTGCCGATGCGTTTTCGTCCCGATCAATCCCTGGCAGATGCGCATGCCGAGCTCACGCGTCTCCTGGTCGAAGCCGGAATCGATGCGCCACAGCGCGATGCGCGTTTCCTGCTGCAGGGACTTCTTAAAATTGGCGGCGCGCTACTCATCAGCGGGGGCACCCGCTTACTCGGGGCCGACGCGGCACGAGTCGAAGATGCCGCCCGGCGCCGCATGGCGCATGAGCCCGTGTCACGGATCCTCGGCCAGCGCGCGTTCTATGGGCGCGAGTTCATCGTGACTCCGGACGTCCTCGATCCGCGCCCAGACACCGAGGCGGTGGTGGAATTGGCGATGGACCTGCTCAAGGCGCGGGGCCTATTGGAGCGGCCGTTTTCGATCGCCGATATTGGAACAGGCTCCGGTGTTCTCATGGTTACGCTGCTGGCGGAGCTTCCTCAGGCGCAGGGTGTGGCGACCGATCTCAGCGAGGCGGCGCTCAGCGTCGCCCGCCGAAACGCCGAGATCCATGGGGTGACTGACCGGGTGCGTTTTGTTGCGACATCAAGTCTCGAAGGCTGTCAGGGCCCTTTCGACCTTGTAGTCTCCAATCCGCCCTATATATCCACAGAAGAGATCGGCGGACTTGAGCGCGCCGTTAGGGATTATGACCCCCTCCTGGCGCTCGACGGCGGCGGTGACGGCCTGGACGTTTACCGTAAGATCGCCCGTGATTCCGCGAGTTTGATCCGGCCTTTGCTGGTGGTGCTTGAAGTGGGCGCGACCCAGGCCGGGCAAGTTGAGCGATTGTTTACAGATGTCGGGGCGCGGCCGGTGGGCCAGCGCAAGGATCTCGGTGGTCACATTCGGGCTGTGGCGCTGGAGATACATCCTTGAACCGGCCGCTCATTTCTTATTTGCGGAAATACGTTTCCGGGGTAATATCTGGATGAAGAGTTTGATCGGATGTGCGTGGCCAATGATGCCGCTGAAGCGGCGACCGAGCCTGCCTTCCCATCTCAAGATCATCAGCACAAGCTTTCGCGGGCAATCAGTCCGCTGACGGGGAGTGCCGGGCCTAAGTATTCCGGCGCGCGTGCTGAGACAGCTCCTTTGAGGACGGCTCTAGTATCTTAGCAGGCGTGATGACTGGGATTAGTGCGATTTTGCCCGAGGCCGCAGAGCGGGAGCCTGGGCTGCGATCCATGGGACACGTCTCTTGGCGACATTAGAACCGAATTTTTGAATTGGATCGGAAGATCCAAAGGCACAGCTGGGCAGGAAGCCGGGCGGCGCCGAGATTAATACCAACGAGCATGAACGGGAGCCCATGAGGCAAGGTCAACAGAACCGTCGCGGTCGCGGACGCAACAACAATAACAATAACCGCAAATCGCAAAATCCCCTGATGCGCAGCTTTGAAAGCTCGGGGCCGGACGTAAAGATCCGCGGTACGCCCTCGCATATTGCCGAGAAGTACATCAGCTTGGCGCGCGATGCGTTGTCGTCGGGCGATCCGGTGCTTGCTGAGAACTATCTGCAGCACGCTGAGCATTACAATCGGATCATCCTTGGCTATCGCGAGCAGATGGCGCAACAGGGCGGCATGGACCCGATGGGGAATGGCGCCGCGCGCACGCATTCGCTTGCAGGGCCGGAAGGCGCTGACGGCGATGAGTTCGGCGACGACGAGGGCGACGAGTTCGGCGCCGGCCAGCAGCCGCAAACCGCTGGTCAGGGCGGCCAGCCGGATATGGGTCAGGCATTCCCGCAGCAACAACAGCCGCGCAATTACGATAACCAGAACCGCTACGACAATCGTCCGCAGCGCCACGACCGGTTCAACAACAACAACCGGCACGATCGTGGAGATCGCGGTGATCGCGATCGGGGCGACCGTGGGGATGGTCAGCGCTTCGACAGGAACGACCGTGGCGACCGGCAGGATTACCGCGGAGATCGTGGTGATCGCGGTGACCGTTACGAGCCGCGCAACGGCTCGAGTGGCGGCGAGGGCCGCTTCAGGGATCGCGACGATCGCAGGCCGCACAACAATGGCGGTGAAGGTTCGCAAGGCGAGGGCGGCTTCCGCCGGCGCGAACGCTATCAGGGTCCGAACAGCGGCAATGGCAACGGCGCCGATCGCGAGCACGCCAATGGCGGCAGCTTCCAACCGGCAGCCCCGCCGCAGCCGGCTGTGGCCGAGCGCGCCGCTCCGCAAGCGGTAGCTCCGGCGGCGGTTGAGCAGGAGCAACCGGCCTTCCTGCGCCGTCCGGTTCGCCGACCGCGCCGGGAGGAACCAGCTGAAGCTCCGGCCGTGCCGCCGGCAGCAAACGAAGACAGCGAGTAATCAGAAAGAGCCCGGTTCGGGCTCTTTTTTTTGGACCTGGCGACTCCGCTGCGCGGAGCCGGCCGCCAGAGACGGTGAACCGAAGGTGCTATCGACCTACATTGCTCAGTCGGTCACTTCGAAGCTGTCGCCTACAGTGAGGCGCCCGCCGTCGAGCACGCGGGCGTAGACGCCGAAGTCGGTATGGCCGAGCGTCTTCGACAGGAACGAGGGGATCTTCTGGTCGCGCGCGCCGGTCTCGGGATCGACGTTGGTGGCGGCGCAGCGCTCGGTGCGCTTGAAGATTTCGAGCGTCGTGCCGTTAACCCGCAGCTTCTTGCCGACGAGGTCGAGTTCGCTCCAGGCAGCGATGTTGTCGACGACGAGGTTGGGGCGGAAGCGGCGGGCATCGAGAGGGGTTCCGAGCATGCCTTCGAGCGAGGCCAGGCTTTGCCGGTTGACGATGTGCACGCACTTGTCCTTGACGTCGGAAAAGCTATGGCCGGGGCTGACAACGACCCGTGGCCTGCCGCGAAGACCTGACGTCACGATCCGGATGATGGCGTCCTCGATGGCGGCGCGTCCCGCTTCCGTCCGCAGGTCGCCTCGGGCGATTTCGGCGCCGGCCTTGCTGATGACCAGCGTCTCGGTCTCGTCGTCGAAGGCCGAACGGACGGTTGCCAGCTCCTCGTTCCGCATCAGCATGACGAAGTGAATTTTCTGCAGGTGCTGCGGGTTGGCGGGGTCGAAGGGCCCCGGCCCGTTCTCGATTGCATAGGCACGGTCGAAGGGAAGGGTGCCCATCGGTACCAATTCGACGCTTTCGAGCGGTTCCGGCGTCAAACCCTTAACCGGATAGCGATAAAGGGCTTCGATCGTGCCTGTCCCGGACGTAGCCATGCTGCGCATATCCCTCAGATTTTGTTGCCAGTGCCTCTTTTTCGGGCGCTGCCCCATCCTATATCGGAAGCAGTCTACGGGCGGGTGGGGATGCCGAACATCGGGTCTTTGGCCGCGCTCGGGTGATAAATATCAAATCGCATGGCATTCTTTCCGAGCCTCATGGGGCGGAGCGAATGTGCTGGAGAACGCGACATGAATTTCGAACGCTACACGGACCGCGCCAAGGGCTTCATTCAATCGGCCCAATCGCTGGCGCTCCGCGAAAACAATCAACAGGTCACGCCTGAGCACCTTTTAAAGATCCTGCTCGACGACCCGGAAGGGCTCGCGAGCGGCCTGATCCAGAAGGCCGGCGGGGATTCCCGCGCGGCCCTGAAGGCGGTCGAGGCGAACCTAGCCAAGAAGCCGAAGGTTACCGGAGGATCGGGGCAGGTCTACGTCTCGCCCGAACTGGCGCGCCTGTTCGATTCCGTCGAGAAGCTCGCCGACAAGGCGAGCGACAAGTTCGTCACCGCCGAGCGGCTGCTGCTTGCTCTGGCGCTCGACACCGCGACGGACGCGGGCAAGATCTTGCGCGATGCGGGCGTGACGCCGGACAAGATCAACGCCGCCATCAACGACATCCGCAAGGGCCGTACCGCCGACAACGCCAACGCCGAGCAGGCGTATGACGCGCTGAAGCGCTATGCGCGTGACCTCACGGAAGCGGCTGGCAGCGGCAAGCTCGATCCGGTCATCGGCCGCGATGAAGAGATCCGCCGCACCATCCAGGTGCTGTCGCGGCGGACGAAGAACAATCCCGTGCTGATCGGTGAACCGGGCGTCGGCAAGACGGCGATCGCGGAAGGCCTCGCCTTGCGCATCGTCAAGGGCGACGTGCCGGAAAGCCTGAAGCACAAGAAGCTGCTGTCGCTCGACATGGGTGCACTCATTGCGGGCGCGAAGTATCGCGGCGAGTTCGAAGAGCGTCTGAAGGCCGTGTTGTCCGAGGTCGAAGCCGAGGGCGACATCATCCTTTTCATTGACGAGCTGCACACGATCGTCGGCGCGGGCAAGACCGAAGGTTCGATGGATGCGGGCAACCTGTTGAAGCCGGCGCTCGCGCGCGGCGAGCTGCACTGCGTCGGCGCAACCACGCTCGATGAGTATCGCAAGCACATCGAGAAGGATGCGGCGCTCGCTCGCCGGTTCCAGCCGATCTTCGTCAACGAGCCGAACGTCGAAGATACCATTTCGATCCTGCGCGGCTTGAAAGAGAAGTATGAGCTGCATCACGGCGTGCGCATCACCGACAGCGCGCTCGTGTCCGCGGCGACGCTTTCGAACCGCTACATCACGGATCGCTTCCTCCCCGACAAGGCGATCGACCTCGTCGACGAGGCGGCATCGCGGCTGCGCATGCAGGTCGATTCCAAGCCCGAAGAGCTCGATGCCATCGATCGCGATCTCATGCAGATGATGATCGAGCGCGAAGCCCTGAAGAAGGAAACCGACGCGGCCTCCAAGGATCGCCTGGCGCGGCTCGAGAAATCGATCGCGGACTTGCAAGAGAAGTCCGAGGCGATGACGGCGCGCTGGCAGGCCGAGAAGGAAAAGCTCGGGTCGGCGCAGAAGATCAAGGAAGAGCTCGACAACCTGCGCAACGCGCTCGAACAGGCGCAGCGCCGGGGCGATCTCGCACGCGCGGGCGAACTCCGCTACGGCAAGATCCCCGAACTCGAGAAGAAGCTCGCCGACGTCGAAGCCCAGGAGGGCAAGGGCGCTCTCGTCGAGGAAGCGGTGACGCCGGATCAGATCGCGGCCGTCGTGTCGCGCTGGACGGGCGTTCCCGTCGACAAGATGCTCGAGGGCGAGCGCGACAAGCTTCTCAAGATGGAGGATGCGCTGGGCAAGCGCGTCATCGGTCAGAAGGAGGCGGTCATCGCAGTCTCGACGGCCGTCCGCCGCGCGCGCGCCGGCCTGCAGGACCCGAACCGGCCGATCGGCTCGTTCATGTTCTTAGGGCCCACCGGCGTCGGCAAGACCGAGCTGACGAAGGCGCTCGCGGGCTATCTCTTCGACGACGACACCGCGCTCGTGCGCATCGACATGTCGGAGTTCATGGAGAAGCACTCGGTCGCTCGTCTCATCGGCGCGCCTCCGGGCTACGTCGGCTATGAGGAAGGCGGCGTGCTGACGGAAGCTGTGCGTCGTCGTCCGTATCAGATCATCCTGTTCGATGAGATCGAGAAGGCGCATCCGGACGTGTTCAACGTGTTGCTGCAAGTCTTGGACGACGGTCGCCTGACCGACGGCCAGGGCCGCACCGTCGACTTCAAGAACACGCTGATCGTGCTGACGTCGAACATCGGTGCGCAGTACCTCGTCGAGCAGAAGGAAGGCGAGGAAACGGAAGCCGTGCGCGAGGAAGTCATGGCGGAAGTGCGCTCACGCTTCCGGCCGGAGTTCCTCAACCGTCTCGACGACATCATCCTGTTCCACCGCTTGCAGCGCGCGGACATGACGAAGATCGTCGATATCCAGATGGCGCGCCTGCAAAAGCTTCTGGCCGATCGCAAGATCACGATCGAGCTTGATGAGCAGGCGAAGAGCTGGCTCGCCAATCGCGGTTACGATCCCGCGTACGGTGCGCGGCCGTTGAAGCGCGTCATCCAGCGCAACGTGCAGGACCCGCTCGCCGAGCAGATCCTCGCGGGCGGCGTGAAGGATGGCGATACGGTGCGCGTGTCGGTGCGCGATGGCTCGCTGACGATCAACGGCTGGCCGATCAAAGCTGCGGCTTGATCTTTGGCGCGGGCGACTCCCCTAACGGGGAGCCGGCCGCCCGCGCGGGCTCGGTGATTCTTTCTTCGGACGCATTAGTTGTCCCCGGCGACCGCGCAGCCGGCCCCCGGGGACGGGCTTGCGGAGTCTTTGTTCGCTTCGAGCTTGGCACCTTTTCTCTCTCCCCTTGGGGAGAGGGTCAGGGTGAGGGGCGCGTATTTTTCGTGCGCCATCGACGCCCTCCTCACCCGACGCTGTCGCGTCGGCCTCTCCCAATGGGAGAGGCGAAGGGGAGGCTCCTTATTCGCCCCGCCTGCGTCTCGTCGGCCAAAATAAAGATGTTGTATGACATTATCGTGGTTCAATAATTTTGGCATGTCTGCCATAAATCGACATAGACCACGCCCCTTTGAAAAAATTTACTGCGTGCTAAATCGCCACTTATGGAATTTTCATCAGTGTGCTGTCATCTCTCTGACGGAGATCAGGGGCTGGGCGTATGTCGGACGAAGCGAACCCAAAGATCCTAGAGCCGGACCTTTGGAGTGCTCATTTCTCAGCAATCTTAGCTCACTCCTTCGATGCCATCGTATCGAAGGATCTGTCCGGAAACATTCACAGCTGGAACCCTGCGGCTGAAAGGGTCTTCGGGTGGTCGGCGGCGGAAGTCATCGGCCGGCCTATTGACATCATCATACCGGAAGATCGCGCGAGAGAAGAAGCCAGCATTCGCGAGCGTATTCGAGCAGGAGAGGTCGTCTCCAAATTCGAGACGGTGCGTGTCCACAAACGAGGATCTCTTGTGCCGGTTCAGATCACCGTCTCGCCGGTGGTCAACGCGGCTGGAGTCGTGGTGGGCGCCTCTAAGATCGCGCACGATATTACGTACTTAGTGGAAGCCCGCAACCGGTTGAGCGAAAGCGACGATCAGTTCCGGCTGCTGGCGAACAGCATTCCGCAACTCGCATGGATGGCGGACAATGAAGGCTCGATCTTTTGGTACAATGACCGCTGGTTTGAGTATACCGGATCGACCATCGAGGACATGCAGGGGTGGGGATGGACGCGTGTCCACCACCCCGATCACGTCGAGAGAGTGAAAATCCGCATTCAGCGCAGCTGGGACACCGGCGAGGAGTGGGAAGACACTTTCCCACTGCGCGGCCGCGACGGTGAATATCGCTGGTTTTTATCACGAGCCATGCCTCTGCGCGGGCGTGACGGTCGTGTATCTCGCTGGTTCGGCACTAATACCGACATCACTGATCAGCGTCGCAATCAGCAGCAGATCGAAATGCTGATGGAAGAGGTCAACCACCGCGCGAAGAACATGATCTCCGTCATTCAGGCGCTGGTCTCGCGTACGGCCGGCAGGGACTTCGGAGAAAGCCTAGCGGCGCGGCTACGAGCCGTGGGCCGGAACCAGGATCTGCTCGTCAGTCGAAACTGGGGAGGGGCCTCCCTTGGCGACCTGATCGAGTCTCAACTCGCTTCGGTTTCGGATCTCGTGGGCAGCCGGGTGCGTGTGAGCGGGCAGCTGGACTTCACCCTTTCGCCCTCCGCTGCAGAAACGATTGGGCTCGCCATCCATGAGCTGGCCACGAACGCAACGAAGTATGGCGCCCTTTCTAATGAGAATGGCGAAGTGCGTATAACCTGCTCCGTCCAGGGCGATAGAGAGCAAGGCAGATTGCTGATCGAGTGGATGGAGTCGGGCGGGCCGCCGGTTATTGCGCCGCTGCGCACCGGTTTTGGCACAGTCATGATCGGCCGCAGCCCGAAGATGTCACTGAATGCTGAGGTCGAACTCGGCTTCCCGCGCGAAGGATTTTTCTGGCGCTTCGCAGCGCCGCTCGCGAGCGTTCGGGCGCTGGGCTGACGCAAGAGTTCTTCGACAAAACGTCATGGCCGCGGAGGGAGATCCGTGTTCCGCTAAAGGATCGCCGGCCGGCGATCGCGTTGGCTGAATTGCGAGAGGATGTGGGCAGGCTACTTCGCTTTGGCGGAACGCGCCTGGTCCTTCGCTGCGCGATGCAGTCGCCGGTAGGTGCCGTCAAATACCGTGTTCGTCGCCGACACCCAGGTCGAATCCTTGCCGAGCGTTTCGCGCGAAGCATGAATGCGGCGACCGCGCAATTCGCGCTCGGCCGATTCCTCGATGTCCATCTCCTTGAGTTCGAAAGACGAGTCGGCCGGAATGACGAGAAATTGCATGAACGGCTCGCCGGGACGGAAGATGTGCGTTACGCCCGCCGGCGGCGCCTTGAAGACGACGAACGATAACATCGGCCACCAACTCGTGCGGACCAGCGCAGGCACGGCGAGAGGCACGTCATCGCTCGTGGACGTATAGAATCGTGGATGCGGTTCGGCACGCACCGCAAAGTCGTCAGAGACTTTCAGATCCAACAGCAGCTGATAGGTATAGTAGTTGTCGCCGAAAGCGCGAAACGGCGGCCACTGTAGATCGTCATCGGGCGGAGGACCGAAATCTCCATCGAGATGGACTTTGCCACCGACTTTCGTAACGCGCAGTTCGTTTGCGTAAGGATAGAAGACCTCGATCCCATACTGTGCGCCTTCGGTGAAGGGCGTGCAGTGCCAGGCCTGCTCGTGCGATCCGTCTCGGCGGGGCTCAGCGGGGCCGCCCCATCCGGGCACCTCAAGCTTCGTTCGGCGCGGATTGAGGCCGGATTGAAAGGCGCGAAATCGGATGGTTTGCATGAAAGTTTCTCTGCTTCGGGCGAGACTGCAGTTGGAGAAGCGAGCGTCGCCCGCATGGACGACGCTCTCAAGACGCTCAGGCTATCTGTCGTCCCAGTCACGGTAGTAACGGTGGTGATGATGATGGTGGTGATGGTATCTCCAGCGCCAATAGCCGTGATGATGATGGTGATGGTGGTGATAATAGTAGGGCTCACCGTACCACCGCTGCCAATAGCGGTGATGATGGTGGTGGTGATGATAGTAATCAGCGAGCTGCACGCGCGGCGCTTGAGCGTCGTCACTTCGATCGACAGCCTTCAGGACTGCGAGCGCATTGGGTATCGGTGTAAGCAGATCGGCGTAAGATTCAGCGCGCAATGCATCTCCCGGATTGGGTTGAGCTTGCACAACTGCCGCCGAGGCGTCGCACATGACGACGGCCGCAACGGTACCGACAATGCCGGTGACCTTTCGAGACATTTGACCATGCTCCTTGATTTGCCGGATCGCTCCTCAAATCGTTCAACCGATGTCGGTCGAACGATTTCAATCTACCGCTGCGGCCAGAGCGAGCGTCTGAACAAGGCATTCATAGGCCGTTCACGGATCTATCTCAGACAGCGATGCGCGAGTTCGTCCCGGGCGAAATTGCGGCGGTCTCGTCACGAGACTGTATGATTGAGCGTTGCTCGATCGAGCGCGCCGGAAAAAGAAAAGGACGCGATGCGGGTGCATCGCGTCCGGGTGTCGTCTTTGGGATTGCGCGTTTAGCGAACGCAGACGAGGCGGCCGCTCGGCGTGCGGACGGCGCGATGGCCGGTGTGGCGAACACACCAAGACTGGTTCTGGCCGCCCCAGATGCAACGGCCGGTGACGCTGCTGCGATGGCGGTTCGGGCCGCAGCCGCCAAGAGCCGAAGCCGGCGTGACAGCAGCCGACATATCGATCGAGATGAGAGCGAGAGCGAAGAGGGGTGCGAAAAGTTTGTTCATGTAAGCATCTCCTTGGGGACGGCGCGATATAGACCGGTTCGGTTACGCGGCGCGCAGTTTCACTCGATATCCTGAAGCCTGCATTAACGCCGAGCGTGTCGTATTAAACGAGGTCGCATAAAACTTCATCGATCTCTCACTCGCCCGTGTCAGGACAACGACAGGGCACGCGGGCCGCTGACATTCGGATTGCCAACCTCGAAGAAGCGGCGCTTGCGATCGACCTCGCGCGTGATGCCGATGCGGATGCTGGTGGCGATGCGACCGGTGCGGCGCGCGGGGGTGCCGAGCCAGAGCGTGCCCTTCGCAAAGAGATCGACGCCATCATATCGCTTGTCGATCTGCAGGGCTTGGGCAAGGCGTCCGGGCCCGCGCGTCAGATCGCGGACGGAGGCGTTCTTGCGGTTGCGCTGCATGATCTCGATTCCTTCGAGGGGTTCGAGCGCGCGCAGAAGAACGCCTGCGCCGATGCCGGCTTCCTCGCTGCTGACATTGACCATGAAGGACGAGCCGTAGGTGAAATAGACGTAGCAATGGCCGGGGCCGAGAAACAAAGTCTGATTGCGGTTCGTCTTGCCGCGAAAGGCGTGGCTGGCGGCGTCGCCCGGCGGATATCCTTCCGTCTCGACGATGCGGCCGCTGAGCATCCCTTCCGGCGACTCATGGACCAGCGTCTTGCCGATGAGAAATCGCGCCATTGCGAGCGTCGCACTCGGCAGATGCTCGCGGGGAAGCGGCTTGACCGTTAGGGGAAGGTCCACAGGCGGCGCCACTCACTTCAGCGCCGAGAATGCGGTGGGCGTGAGGATCTGGTTGGCGATCGAGGCGACGATCGGGCCGTTGCGCTCGCTCTCATCGCGCGCCTGATGCCAGACCGGATCGTTCTGGAAGGCGGCCCACTTCTGCTCGCGGTCGGCAAGCGAGTCCCATTGCAGGATGTAGGTCAGCTCGTGGTTCGACTCGCCGATCAGCGTCGTCCAGAAGCCGATGGGCCGAATGCCGTGTGTCTCCCAGATCGGGATGGTCTTGTCCTTGAACCGCGCGAGGAGCTTGGGCATCTGCCCGGCGACCGCATGATAGACGCGCAGCTCGTAAATCATCGCTCAATCTCCGACAGTGCTTAAACGATCGGGAGACGTGTAGCAGACATCGAACAGGCGAGGCGAATTCTTAGCTACGCGGCGGCTTTGGCGGGGTGAGCCTTCAAGCCGAAAAGAAAACGCAGCCAGGACACGTTGCGGATGAGGAGATGATAAACGAGCAGGGGCAGGGCAAATGACGTCAGCGCGAGAAATGGCATTGCGAGGATGACGGGCCAATGAATTGCGCCGGATGCGTAGGCGACGACGACGAGCACGGTCTGATGCAACAAATAGACGGGAAGAATAGCGTCGGTCGCATATGCCAAGCCTGGAATCGGCTCGCACAGTGCCCATCGCCCCCAGGCAAAAACGGCGAAGACCATCGCGCCGCCAAAGACGCCCTTCGAAATGTTGGCGACCAAGTTCGCCTCTACTGAGGGATGGACCTGTGAAAAGCGAAGCAACGTCAAGTTCAGCAACATCGCAGCGAGAGCCAAGAGGCCGAGAGATCGGCGCGCATCGGTGAGTCCGTTCCAGAAGCGCTCGCTGCCTGCGATCAGAAATCCCACGAAGAAGGCGGGGGCGTAGAGGAGATGCGCCGGAATGTCTCCCAGCAAGACCTTCCAAAGATTTGGGAAGGGAGGCGGAAGCGTCTGCACAATGGCATTCCAAGCTACGGCGAACGCGACGATCACCCAAATCGGTTTGCGCTCG
>NZ_RXIZ01000004.1:651-8169 GCF_003987855.1 Hyphomicrobium sp. | reverse complement strand
TGTACCTGCTGGTCACTTCTCCGTTGTGGAGAAGATGGACGTAGATCTGCGGCGGCACGAGTACGATCACGCCGAAGACGAAGGGTATGAGAAGGCGCTGAGAGCGGGTGCTGAGAAAACTCGAAACGCTTCTGGAGCTGAGCAAAAAAGCTGCAGCGATGCCGCCGATCGCGAAGATCACTTCCAAACGCCAGGGCGTCATCGTCTCGGCGAGCAGGATTGCCCAACGGCCGGCGTGATCGCTCGTGACGCGCCAGCCGATCGGCTCGAAGACAAGCAGCGTATGATAGATAATCAATAAGCCGAGAGCGATGACGCGCAGCGCGTCGATGTCATGCCGTCGCTTGAGAAGAGAGTTCGAAGCCGGCAAGCTTCTCGGAACCGAAGCAACTGGTTCGGAGTGAAAGAGCCCTTGAACTGTTTCGTCCCACGCCATGGGCGAATACTTTTGCTGGCGTTCAGATCCACTCTACATTTGCAGGCGGGTATCCTACGTCATCGTGACGGTCGGACAGTCGCGAATTATCAAATTTGCGTTAATTCAGAGCGTTTTTCTAGTCTCTTCCGCATGCGGACTATTCTGAACGCTGGGCAATTTTTGCCGCGAAAGGCGAAGCGTCAGGCGATTAGCCAATCCGCTCAGGGGCTTCTCGATCCAGACGTGCACGAGCGCAGCGAACCCGATGCTGGCAATGAGCGCCAAGACGACATAGGCGAACGCGTGGTTATCGAACGGCGTCGGCCCGGGTCCAAAGCGCGACCATGCTACTGCGAAGATGCCGAGCGAAAAGAGATGCGTGAGATACATCGCGTATGATGCATCGCCCAAGAACTTCAGCGGCACCGAACAAGGAACGAAGCCAGCCCTCTCGAGAGAAACGGCTCCGATGATAATGAGCGCCGCCGAACCGCCGGCGGATAATCCATGAGGCCCCGATCCCGCGAACAGAAATAGACACAGCCATCCGCCGACAAAGAGAAGGAGGGCCGCGGGCGCGGAAAGTGGTTTGCGTTCACTGATAAACCAGGCCCCGATTAGTGCACCGGCGGCGAACTCCAAAATCATCGGTTCGGTATACCAGCCGATAATCCCCGTTGCGCCTGTTGCATGTCCGAAAATCACCAGTGCGACGAGCGGAGCGATCAGTCCGATGAGCCGAAAAGCGGGTTGCTTGATTAAAAGCGCGACGGCGAACAATGCGTAGAAGAACATCTCGTAGTTGATGGTCCAGCCGGGCACGTAGACGGGAAAAATCTGAGACGTGTTGGCCGGATAAGGATAGGGCAAGAAGAGGAGTGAAGCGATCAGATGGTCGACTTGCGGAATTGTCGCTCCGGCGATCGTGCCCGAGATGCTGGGCATCACGAACATCGTTATCGTAACCAGCCAGTATAAAGGTGCGATCCGAACGACCCTTCTACGAGCGAACTCGGGAGGCGAAGGCGACGATCGAGCTGTCGTCACCCACATCACGAAACCGCTTATGACGAAGAAGATGTCGACGCCGGCAGGACCGACCGAAAACGAGAAGACTGGAGCGCCCGCGCCGTCGCGGTGACCGGAGAGATGAAACAAGATGATAAAGATCGCGGCTACAGCGCGTAAGTACTGAATTGAGTAGAGCATTCTTCAGCGCGGTTGGCCCCGGCAGAATTATTTGCTCTCGAGGTATAGGGCAGGGCGAGCGATCGCCGAAATCTAAACTCCGTTTACGATTGGATTTGCGATTTCGCGGAGCATGCGTATGGGGCGAAGGGGCAAATTTGCACCGCTTCGCCCCAGGAGAGGTCATCAAAAGAGGCTAATGGCTTTTCGCAGTTACTCAGGCGCTGCGAGGTCGAGCGTGCCGATGTCGACCTTATTGGCGCCTTCCGGCGGCGTGTAGACGAATGTGGTCGCCGTGAAAGTCGGCGAAGCGTTCCAGCGGAAATCGTTGGTCTGCGCCGGGCCGTCAACGCTGCGATAAACCAGCTTGCACAGGAGCGGCGTGTCCTTCTTCTCAAGCCACGCGATCCAGGTGTCGTCGCCCATTGAACCGGTAACGGTGAACTTCTCGCACTGCCGGCCGCCGATGTTCTCCGTACCCGACACCGTGGCCTTCACGCCATCGGAGCCCGAGACGACGGCGTCGACCACGCCCAAGAAGTTCAGAACTTGAGAATCGATGCCGATCTCACCGGTGAAGAAGCCGAATGCTGCCGAAATCGTCGCTGGCGCATTCGTCTGCGAATATTGCTTCTGCTGCGGGTTGGCGATCGTCATGACCGTGCCGTCGGAGACGACCACGTACGTGTTCTGGCCGAGCGTCAGGTCGGCGCGCAACTGGTTCGGACGGCGAAGCAGGAAGTGGCCGGTGCCACGATAAAGTTCATTGCCGTCGGACGTCGCGTTGAATGTCGTCTCGAAGTCGAGCGGATTGCTCTGCAGGTAGGCGGAGAGTCTTTGGAAGGTAGCGAGCGCCTCATTCGAAGTCGCTGCAGTCTTGGCGTTGTCCGCCACTTTCAGCGGCGCACTCGGTTCCTCTGCCAAGCAGGCTGTCGCGAGCGCCCAAGCCGCGATGGGATACAAAAGCGATCGTTGCAACATCTGCCGGTCTCCACCTGAGTTATTTGATGCCGAAGCTCACCGCCATTCTAGAGTGCCTCGAATCTACGGCTGATATCGGATTTCTCCCATCGTTAATTTTAAGTGCGTGCAAACTGTTTGCCTCAAATCAAGTGTCGGTGGCGATGCGCAGACACCCTCAATCCATGTAAATGCATCTCGAGATGTGTGCGGATGCTGCGGTTGCCGGTAACGCCGCCAACTATTCGACCAGGTCTTCACGATTTCCGATATTGCGCGTCGCTCACGGGCTCAAGCCAGTCGACCGTCTTCCCGTCGAGTGCTTCCTGAATGGCGATGTGAGTCATCGGGGCGGCCGCCGTCGCGCCATGCCAATGCTTTTCGCCGGGCGGGAACCAGATTACGTCTCCGGCGTAGATTGTCTCAACCGGTCCGCCTTCGCGTTGCGCCAATCCTACTCCCGATATCACGACGAGCGTCTGGCCGAGCGGATGGGTGTGCCAAGCGGTTCGCGCTCCTGGATCGAACGTGACGCTCGCTCCAACGACGCGCGCAGGAGGGGGCGCTTGGAAGAGCGGTTCGATCCGCACCGAACCGGTGAAGTAGTCGCGCGAACCTTGGCTTGACGGGCGGTCCCCGCTTCGTTTGATATCCATTCGAGATCTCCAGAGGTGATTCCATTCATGAAAGAACGTTCCATTTCGACTACGAAACAAAATGCGCTTCTGATGGCAGGTCTCGCGGCGTGCTGCGGCTTGGTGTTTGCGACAGCAGGCAGCTATGCGCAGGCTCCTTCGAGCGCCGACAATGAAATGGCATTCAACAACCATTGCCGCGAATGCCATGCCTTCGACAAGGGCGATAACCGCACCGGCCCGACGCTCTATGGCGTCGTCGGCAGGAAAGCCGGTTCGGTGCCGGAATACGAGTATTCCGAATCGCTGAAAGCGTCGGGCATCACGTGGACAGAGTCCAATCTCGATCAGTGGATCACGAACCCCAACTCGTTCATTCCCGGAAACAACATGGGTGCCGTCTTCCCGGGGCTGCCCGACAAGAACGAGCGCGCAAAGATCATCGCGTTCCTAAAGGGCGATACGAAAAAGCCGAGCGGCCAATAGGCTGCCCGGCCTACACAACTCGAGTATTTGTAGGCTATCGGCGCCGGTCGTAACGGGCGCGATGTCGATAGCAACGCTTCGCGCCGATCTTGCAGGCAATGTTCGGACCTGCAGTGTAGCCAATTACGCCGCCGGCAACCAATCCGACCGGACCAAACACGACGGCGCCGGCTAATCCGCCGAGCGCGGCATCGGTCACGCGCTCGCCCGCGCCGGCAGCCGCTGGCGCCACAAAAAGACCAGCGGTGACAACAAGACATCCTGCGATGGCTTTCATAGATCTCCCCCTATGATTGCGTCCCCCCGCGGACGTTGAATTGGAATCTCCGCGATTCGCACTTCTAGCGCGATCCTGCGGCTCAAATCTGTTGTTCTCGATGGCGTGGAAAGCAACGCATTTGGAGGAGGCCTGCATCGCATGTCGACGCGGGCCTAAGTCGTTTTGCGAGGTCAGCTCTGCACGAACGCCAGCAGATCGGGATTTATGACATCCGCATGAGTGGTCAGCATGCCGTGCGGAAAGCCGGGGTAGACCTTGAGCTGGCTGTTCCTGAGGAGCTTGGCTTGCAGCAGGCTCGCGTCGGCGTAGGGGACAACCTGATCGTCGTCGCCCTGGAGGACGAGGGTCGGCACGCTGATCGCTTTGAGGTCCTCTGTCTGATCGGTTTCGGAGAACGCCTTGATGCCCTCGTAGTGCGCCTTCGCACTGCCCATCATGCCCTGCCGCCACCAGTTATCGATGACCGCCTGCGAGACTTTCGCGCCCTCGCGATTGAAGCCGTAGAAGGGACCGGCGGCGACGTCGCGGAAGAACTGCGCACGATTGGCGGCGAGAGCGGCGCGGAAGCTATCGAAGACTTCGATCGGCGTGCCGCCGGGGTTGCTCTCCGTCTTGACCATCAGGGGAGGGACAGCGCTGACGAGCACGGCTTTGGCGACACGGCCCTGCGGTTCGCCGTACTTGGCGACATAGCGTGCGACTTCGCCGCCGCCTGTCGAGTGCCCGATGTGGACGGCGTTGCGCAGGTCGAGATGCTCTGCAACAGCGGAGGCATCAGCCGCATAGTGGTCCATGTCGTGACCATCACTCACTTGCGACGAGCGGCCATGCCCTCGCCGATCGTGAGCAACGACGCGGTAGCCTTTGGAGAGGAAGAACAGCATCTGGGCATCCCAGTCGTCCGCTGACAGCGGCCAACCGTGATGAAAGACGATCGGTTGCGCATCTCTTGGACCCCAGTCCTTGAAATAGATGCGAACGCCGTCCTTGGTGGTTACCGTGTCGGTCATAGTGATAGTCCTTTCCGTCGATGTCAGCAGTGCCGAGCGCAAGACCCGCAGCCAAACATGATTGTCAAAACTTGGAATTGGCGATGCGGTAGAATGCCAGGGGCCCGACCGCTGAGCGATAGCGCGCTTACTTGTTCGCCGTCATGACGGGCGCGCGTCGCATGAGCTCTTCGATGCGGGCGCGTTCTTTTTGGAATTCGGCGAGGTCCTTGCCATCGAGCTTGCGCTCACGCGGCACCTGGATCGACATCGGATCGACGAAGCGGTTGTTGACCAGCACTTCGAAGTGCACGTGCGGACCCGACGACAGGCCGGTTGATCCGACGTAACCGATGATCTGGCCCTGACGAACCTTCATGCCCGCCTGAACCTTCGCAAACCGGCTCATGTGGCCATAAGCGGTCTGATACCCGTTTGCGTGGCGAATACGGATGTAGTTGCCGTAGTAGCCCTTATGGCCAACTTCCTCGATCGTACCGTTGCCAGCCGCGATGATCGGCGTGCCGCTGGCGCAGGCCCAGTCGACGCCGGTGTGCATCTTTCGCGTATTGAGAAGCGGATGGAAGCGGACGCCAAAGCCTGAGGTGAGGCGCACATCATCGCCGCGCACGGGCTTGCGAACGAGGAACTTCTTCGAGTTGTTTCCATCTTCGTCGTAGTAGTCGACGACGCCGTCAGCTGAGCGGAAGCGATAGAATTTATAGACTGCGCCACCACTCGAGATCGCCGTGTAGAGTAGCTCTCCGGGAGGGCCGTCCGTCGATTGATCATCCTTCATGTCGAAGAACATCTCGAGCGTATCGCCCGCTCTCACGCGGCGCCGGAAATCCGTATCGTAGGCGTTGATGCTGAGGATCTTTTGAATCGTGTCGGTCGATAGCTTCTGCGCCAAGCCAGCGTAGTAGACCGCAGAATAGAGCGTGGCGTTTTGAGGATCGTCGTCGTTGGCGACGTGCTGCAATTCCTCATCGAATGGCGGGGTGGAAGAGCCGACAAATTCGCCGGCGGAGCTGCGGCTCACGGTGACAAGGTGATCGTGGCCATCAGAGAATATCGAGTAGCGCGCCGGTTCCATCTTGTTGGGATCAGATAGCGACGGAACGAGCGTGATGCGAACTTCCTGTCCCGCGACGAGGGCGTTCTCCGGAAAAATGCTGTGGCCTGCTTCGATCATGCTGTGCACGTCCCATTCGGGCGCGCCGGCTTTTGCCAGGATCTTTGCGAGCGTATCCTGAGGTCCAACGGTGACGACGATGACCTTGCCGCCTTCGAAATCATCCGAGGGCTCATCGGGCACTTCGGTGCTTTTGAAGATGTCCGTCGTGTTCAGGTGTTCCGTAGAAGCCGACTTCGGCTGCCAAGCGGCGTCAGCTGAGCCAGGCGTCGCAATGCCCGCCGACGCAACGCCGTCGAGTGGAGCGCCAGAACCATCTCCGACATACGCCGTCGCGTTGGTATCGCCGCTGCGTTCGACGATGTCTTGCACTTCCTGAGTATCGAGTTCCTGGCCATCTTCTTCGGGAAGAATCCCGCCGAGCAGCTCGACAACCTTTGTCGAGACATCGGTGCGAGAGAGGCCGCTGCCGGCGTTATCGTCACTGTCACCCGGCTCGGAAGGCTGCCCGCTGCCGTACAGCTTGAAGGGATTGAAGGCCGGAATATCGTCCTTCTTGTCGACGGGTACGGGTGCGAGCCGAGCGACGATGCGCGCGTATGGCTTCTGGCGAACATACTCGCGGCTATCGCGACGGCTTTTTGAGGATTCGTGGATGATGTAGCGCGTCGAGAGCGCACCGGTCGTGAGCTGCAGGCGATCGGATTTGGGCATCATCCATTTGAGGCCGTCCGCATTCTTGGGCGTCAGCGCGACCTGCGGCACAAGAGCTCCTTCGCCAATGCTCTTCAGGGCCGGCAACAGGCCATCATTCAAATGGTCATTGTCGGAAGACCCGTAGACCACGATGAGAATGGCAACCGCACCGATGGTTGCGGCCAAACAGGTGCTCAAGATCCAACGGAAGCGCCCGCCTGCCCGAGGCTCGGAGACATTTTCGGCTTCGTAAAGTTCCTGGAAAAAGCTGCCGCCGCGTCCTCCGTACCCATTGGTACGGAACACGCGCACTTCCTCCTCGACCGAAAAAACGGCGCCTCGCGTGGGAAAAGCCTTCTTTCGACTTTGAAACACGCGCAGCGGCCCCCCAAGCCCCGCAAAGCGTCTTAACGGCGTTAACTCAGCGAAACGTGCCGTAGTTTGCCAAGCCGTGCACCTGGAAAAACACGAACCCAGATTTGAATTATAGCCCCAGTCAGACAGCGAATAGCCGCCGTAAGCCGAGATTTTCTTTCGGCCAGGCGGAACCAAACGATTTTTCGACGTTGAGAAACAATCGGGGCGGTGTCATGGCAGGGCGGTTTTCTGCAGGGGCAGAAAGTTATCCACAAGCGCCCGGCCGGCAGACTCTCTCCTAACCCATTGAAAATCTGTTGTTTTCCTTCTGTCACGGAATCAGGGTAAGAAACGCGAAGTTTTTTTGAACTGAC
>NZ_RXIZ01000004.1:0-601 GCF_003987855.1 Hyphomicrobium sp. | reverse complement strand
CTCTTTGACAATTGAATTTGAAGGAAGGGAAACGCAGACGGCGGGGTCCTGGCGGACTTTCGGTCGAAAGACTGATCGTCATAACAGACTCTGGAGAACTCTGCGTTTCAAAGCCATCACCGTGATCACGTTTCGGGAAACCGGAGCGGAAATCATGATGTGAAGGTGCCCGTTACGTAGATGATTCCTTGGATTAACTTCCAAGCCAAAAAACCAGAATCAAATCTTTCAACTTGAGAGTTTGATCCTGGCTCAGAACGAACGCTGGCGGCAGGCCTAACACATGCAAGTCGAACGCCCCGCAAGGGGAGTGGCAGACGGGTGAGTAACACGTGGGAACCTTCCCTATAGTACGGAATAGCCCAGGGAAACTTGGAGTAATACCGTATACGCCCGAGAGGGGAAAGATTTATCGCTATAGGATGGGCCCGCGTAGGATTAGCTAGTTGGTGAGGTAATGGCTCACCAAGGCGACGATCCTTAGCTGGTTTGAGAGAACGACCAGCCACACTGGGACTGAGACACGGCCCAGACTCCTACGGGAGGCAGCAGTGGGGAATATTGGACAATGGGCGCAAGCCTGATCCAGCCATGCCGCGTG
>NZ_RXIZ01000009.1 GCF_003987855.1 Hyphomicrobium sp. | reverse complement strand
GAAGCGGAGGATGAAGGCGGCTCGGATGTCGCGAACAACACGACGCTACGCTTCACAGTCAGAAACGTCGCCCTCCTGAACCTCACCTACTTCGGGATCGAATTCGCCGTTGCCCTCGCCATCGGCTCGGTCGCGTTGTTTGCCGATAGCGTCGACTTCCTGGAGGACGGCGCCATCAACCTCCTGATCCTTGCTGGTCTGGGCTTCACGGCCGCCGGCCGAGCAAAACTAGGCATGGTGCTCGCCGTCATTATCCTGGTGCCCGGATTGGCCACGCTTTGGACGGCTTGGCAGAATTTTTCGAATGGTCTCGTTCCGGAAGCGCTACCGATCACGATCACCGGTGCGGGTGCATTCGTCGTGAACTTCGTTTGCGCATGGCTGCTCGCGCCCTTCCGGCGCGCCGGCGGCAGCTTAACCCGGGCGGCCTTTCTTTCGGCCCGCAATGACGTGGCGGCGAACGTGGCGATCGTGATCGCGGGTCTGCTGACCGCCACCATGCACTCGCACTGGCCCGACCTGATCGTCGGGCTCGGAATTGCCCTCCTCAACGCGGGGGCTGCGAAGGAAGTCTATGAAGCCGCGCGCGAAGAGCACGCCACCGCCCGTTCTTGATATAGGGTAAGTTGCAGCTGCCGTGGCGCGATCTCGACAGGACGAGATGCTGCTTTGCAACGCCTTTCTCCATTGACCCTCCTGGCAGAATCGCGGCATCAAATCGGTAAGTGGTTGTATTGCCACGATCCACTTGAGAGTGCTCATACGGGAGCCGACATGAACATCATGCCCCAAAATCTAGATCGCCAGTCCGTCGACGCGGCCATCAGCACTATTGCCGAGGCCCAAGCCGAGATGTGTTTGGCGACCCGTGTGCGTCAGCTCTCGCGTATTGTCACGAGGGTCTACGATGATGCCTTGCGCCCACTTGGCATCACCGCAAGCCAATACACGCTGCTTGCCCAGCTCGCGTCTCGTGATGGCATCACCGCTGTCGAGATCGGACACGAACTCGACATCGAGAAATCCACCCTGTCGCGCAACTTGAAGCGCCTGTTGGCTCTTGGCCATATCATCATGGATCCTCCCGCCGGTCGGCGGGGACGCGGCCTGCACCTCACGCCCAAAGGTCAAGCCGTTTTGAAGGATGCCTATCCGATCTGGCAGGATGCGCAGCATCGCACGGTTGGCGCTATGGGGACGGATAGCCGCTCTGTCCTCGACAGCCTCCTTTCCCATGCCGAAGTTCTGGCAGCGGCCTGATCAGCAAGGCCGTTTGCACATTCACCTCTCTCTAGCTAGCCTTCTCGGGGCGCTCTGATCGGAGCGCCCCATTTTTCATGGCACGATACGAGGTGACGATTGTTCCCGGCCGATGTTCTGGACGATGCGAAGCGGCTCATCGACAGCCTGAAGGTTAAGCGGCGGACGCTAGCGACCGCGGAAAGCTGCACCGGCGGGCTGATCGCAGCTGCACTCACGGAAATCCCCGGGGCCTCTGACGTCTTCTACGGCGGCTTCGTTACCTATTCGAACGACGCCAAGGCGCAAATGATCGGCGTCGAGCGCACGCTCATCGATAACCATGGCGCGGTCAGCGAGGCCGTCGCTCACGCCATGGCTGATGGCGCGGTCCGCACCACCGGCGCCGACCTCGCCATCTCGGTCACCGGCATCGCAGGCCCCGGGGGAGGAAGTTCCCATAAGCCGGTTGGGCTGGTTTACATCGCAGTCGCCTCGGTATTTGATGCACCGCGGGTCGAACGGCACACATTCGGCGATGCCGGCCGCCAAGAAGTACGATTGGCCAGCCTCAGGGCGGCATTGAGGTTGCTCGAAGAGGCGGTGAAATGACCCGAAGCCCTCGGTTGCCTGGCACGATCACGAGGATTTCGCTCACCACAGTCATAGCTTGCGCGATTTCTCTCACGTCGGCTCAAGGCGCGGATCTCAGCGCGCGAGACGTCTCCACGCTTCTCTTTCGCGCCGCCCCTGGAAGTCATCCCTCGCTCGCCAATCGGGACCTCGCGCGCCTAGATCTTGCCGGGCTCGACTTCAAGAAGGCCGATCTTCGGAAGACGAATTTATTCGGTACCGATCTTACCGGCGCCGACCTGTCCGGAGCCGATCTCAAGGGCGCAAGTCTCGACAGGGTAACGCTGATCAGTGCGAAGCTTGACGGTGCGATGCTCGATGATGCTTCGATGATGCGGCCATCGACGACATCAACGCTATCGCCGATGGCCAATGAAGCACCGAGCCTCAAAGGGGCTTCCCTGAAGCGCGTCAAATTCTTCGGCGACTTTACCGGTGCAGACTTTTCGGGAGCCGATCTTACCGACTCCGTCTGCGCACCCAACAACCGCACGGGCTTCATCGAACACATCTGGCGGACAACGTTCTCCGGCGCGAACCTGTCCGGCACAAACCTGACCCGCGCCGACATGGGGCGCGCCCAGCTGAGCTTCGCGGTCATGAAGGGCGCGATCATGCAGGCCACGATGCTGCGAGAGGCGGATCTATCCGGTGCCGACCTCAGCGGGGCCGATCTGAGCGGTGCTGATCTCACGGGAGCCGATCTGACGGACGCCGACGTGACCGGCGCGAATTTGACCGGCGCGCATTTGCGCAATGCAAAGGGGCTTGAGACGCTAAAGGGGCTGTCGCTCACCAAGAACTTCGACAAGATCGTTCGCTGAGGCCGGGACGCCTCAGGTCGTTGGAGCGACCTTTGCCGACGGCGCGCCATAGACCTTCGCCGCGCGTTCTTCGAACGCCTGTGTGAAGCGCCGGAATGCCTGGTCGAACATCGATCCCATCAGAACGCCCAGCAATCGCGATCGAAATTCGTAATCGATGTAGAAGTCGACAACCGCGCCGGTCGGATCGTCCTTGAATTGCCAGCGGTTGTTCAGGCGCTTGAACGGCCCATCGAGATAGTTGACGTCGATCCGGCGTTCCGCGGGATTGGTGACGACCCGAGTCGTGAAGCTTTCCGCGATTGACTTGTATCCGACGCTCATCCGTGCGGTCAGATCCTCGCCCTCGCCTTGCGGACGGC
This sequence comes from Hyphomicrobium sp., assembly GCF_003987855.1. GTDB lineage: Bacteria > Pseudomonadota > Alphaproteobacteria > Rhizobiales > Hyphomicrobiaceae > Hyphomicrobium_B. The sequence continues at coordinate 116,239 of NZ_RXIZ01000009.1, read as the reverse complement.
GCGTCAGGACGACGAGACCAGTGCAGAGTGGCAGGAACTCCGGATACTTCTGGACGTCGGCGACGAGCGAGAACATCTGCTCGGCGGTAAATCGGACGTGGCGCTGGGTGGAGAAAGACGGCATGGCGCGCGACTTATGCCATAGCCCTGCACATGGCGAAATCCGCATCCTGGCGCACTTCACAGGGCATCGCCGGTTGGGACACTTAGGCGATCAAGCGCGCCAGGATTACGACGATAATGGCGCCGACAGCCGCCGTGATGACTTCGGTGACGAGCTGGTTTCCGATACCGAGGTTGATGCCGAGGACTTTGAACAGGTAGCCTCCAACGAACGCACCGATGACGCCTGTAATCAGATAGCGGATCAAGCCGTCTCCACCGACGACCAGAGAGGCGAGAAAACCAGCGACGATGCCAATCAAAGCAAAAACGATGAGATCGCGGGTCTGACTGTCCATTGCGTACTCCAAGGCGAGCTTAGTCCAGTGCCCCAGCACCGTGCGTAGCCCGGAAAAACCGGCTCACACGTGGCAGCGGGCGCCAAGGTACTGATTGAGAAGGTCGTTATACTTGTCAACGTCGGCGCGCTGGGTGGCATTCAGTTTGCCGCCATTGCTCGCGCGCTCCACCTGCGCGGGCACGCCCTTGGAGTCGAGGCGGTTGAGTTCGCTCCGGATGGAGCCGCACGACTGGCCGGGTGGGAGCGGACGAGCACCAGGATCGCCGCTGCCGCCTGCTGCACCGCCGCACCCCTGCAGCGCGCCCGAAAAGGCAGCTACTAAAACAACCGCTCGACAACCCCGCATCATTTGTCTCACTTGCTTGAAAACATAGCTACGCCAACGCGTTTTATCTCATCCGACTGGCGGAGAGACCATATGCTGAACGGCTTCGCAATCCCCCGTGGCGTTCCTGTGGCAGCGCAACAGCACTCACAGTTTTGAAATCCGCCCTCGGCGATCACAAGCCGAGGGCCGAAGCCCACTCCTTGCCCGATCAGTTCGGTGTCGTAGCGGGAGCTTGCGTGGCCGCCGGCGCTTGAGCTGCCGCCTGCGTTGTCGGCGCTGGCCCGCAGCGTGTCTGGAACTGCGCGTAGGCCTTGTTCAGTTCAGCCTGCTTCTGGAGCGCCGTGCGCTTGATCGAGACTTTGCTGGTCTTGCCTTCCGACGCCTGCTCGAGTTTCTCGATCGTGCCGTCAGACTTCAAGGCGTTGATCTGGCTCGTCAGTGACGCGCAAATCGGATCCGGCTTCGCAGCCGCCTGCGGCGCGATCGACGAGGTCGAAAGATCGAAGCCCGAATTCGCGCATCCACCTACCAGGGCCGCCGCCACGACGGCCAAACTTGCTTTGCCTAGAGAACCTAATGTCATGGCCCACCCCCACGAGTTGCACGCTCGCAACTCAACGCGCACGAACATCGTGCTTAGCGGGCTGGAGTCAGGGGGCGCAAGCGGCGGCAGCCCAGTCATCCCCGGCGGATAGCGGACCAACCGGCGGTATGTGTGGACATCGGGTCAAATGGTGCGAACTCGCAACAGCGAGGGAGTCGCTAGTGCGTAACGCGCTTGTTCACCTTGCCGTAGCTTCGAAGTTCGCTGCTGGGAAACGAAGAATCGAAACCCATGCGGAGCGCCTGGATTGATTTCTCCTCGCCGAGCTCGCCACTGAGCGCGGCCGCGCGGGCTATGTGGTGGCCGATCTGAGCCAGAACGCGCCCCCACTCTTCGAGCTGCGGACCGAAGGCTTCGCTATTAAGCGTCACGGCCAAAGATCCATCCGCTACCCAGGCGCGAATCAATTCGACGGCCTGTTCGGCTTCCGGCACGCCATCCGGGACGTCGAGTTCGAGGAGCGGCTCGGAATCGTAATGATCAGACATTGCCGGCGTACTCCTTCACTCAGCTGCCTCAGCAATGGATACTGCCGTACAATCAATGTGCGGCTCACCTGCGATGGCACCTGACCTCGCGATCTTAGAAAGCTGACAGTCAACTACGGTCTTTATCGGGCGACAATGATTTTGTCGTCGGCACGGACGTAACCCAACACATCGCGAGCAGTTTCTTCGACGATGTCGGCGTTTGGAATTTCCGGCGAGAGTAGTGCCACGTCATGGCGAAGTTTGGTGCGCACGGTCTCCAGCCCTTTGATCTCGAAATCGAGCAGAGCGGAGCGCTCCTGGAGGCTATTGCGGGCATCGATCCCGTGACGTCCGTACCGAATGTGATAGCTAAAGTAGGCCGTGAGCCCGATGCAGGCGATCGTGACCGAGAGCTGCTTGAGCAGCCACCAGGCTCCACGTCGACGATCAGGGGGGGTCGCGTACCGCACGCGCTTCGTCTCCGAAAGAGAAGCTCAAGCGGCATATAGGGGCTGGGGGACTTAAAGCGGGGTAAACCGTCAGTGCGCTCTGAGACCCCGAAGGACTAGAAGCGGTGCTTCACGGAGCCATGGATCGTCAGATCACGCTGGTCCTCGAGGTCCTGCGGACTGGCAAACCCGGGCGCAACTTTATTGTTATCCTCAGCCGCGCCATAAAGCAGGTCGAGGCCGAAATCCATCTTCGGCAAAGTGCCGATTTTTCCGAGGCCGGGAATGCGGATCTCGGTTCCTGTGTCGGTTTTTGAAGGAGCGGCTTCTTCCTGTTCCTGAGCTTTAGGCGCGTCGGGCACAGCTACGCCGCCGGGTATCGCGCCCCGCTGCTCTTCCATGGCGATAACAGTGGTGCCTTGGCTTACGGCAATCAATGCCGCCAGCGCGATGAGCACCAAGCTTAGCCGTCTCACGAATACCCCGCCATGCTTTGAAAGCACGCACATAACTCGATGTTGCGAGTTAGATAGCAGAAACTCAATGGCAATATCCCAGGGTTGTTTGCGTCCGCCACGTTTCTCGGGAGCGCTGTTGTAAGGTCGCCATATCGCTTTCGCGACACGCCGGCGAGCCAAAATCCCCTTGTTATCTAGACATTCACGAAAAGAACAAAAAGGGGCCGCCCGAAGGCGACCCCAAACATCTGCTCGCAAACGGGAGAGAGCGATCAGAATTTAATCAAACCACCGGCGATGACGGCCTGGAAGGTGTCGATGTCCTTCGTGCCGGTCGTGTTGAAGGTCACGTCGCCGTCACCCTGACGATACATCACGTAGAGATCCATCGCAGCCGGCTCAACGTTCTGCACTACGCCAACCGTCCAGAAGTTCAGCTTGGCATTGCGAATGAAGTCGTTGGCGCCAGTGTTGTTCGATGTCGGATTAGATCCGGCATCGTCGTGGCGATATTGACCGTAGATCGTGGTCTTACCAATCGGAAGCCACTTCTGCTCGATGCCACCCTGGATGAAGTACATCGAGTGATCGGCATCAAGACCAGCGACATCGCCAACAGGCGCGCCCGTCGAAAGAGGAGCGTTTTCGATAGCGTTGTCGTGAGTCTGGCCGTAGCCACCGTAAACGTAGATGCCTGTCGGAACGTGCATCACAGTCGCAGCAGCGCCGAAAAGTTCGCAATCCTGATGCTTTGTGGTGCTGCCCGGAGGACTAGAGAATGAGCTACCGTTGTTGTGGCAGGTAGCCGTGTTCTCATCGGCATTCTGGCCATAGCCAGCTTTGCCGAGAAGTTTGAAGTCGCCCCAAGTGTTGGCGTAGGTCAGCGACATGCCCCAGTTGTCATCTTCGCCCCAAGATGCCGTGAAGGTGAAGCCAGCGATCGTCGGCGAGTCGTAACGGACGATATTGCGGCGGCCATCCTGTCCCGGCGTATTGTTGTTGGGACCAGCCAGGAGGTTCGACCACGTTAGGCTGGACTTGATGCCAGCACCGCGGAGCTGGAAAGCACCCTGATAAACGCCATCAGCTTCCGCATCGTAGAAGTTGCGGGTGTTGGCAGCGTCAGCATCGTCGAGCACGTGGTACATAGCCGTGCCTTCGAGGCCGACCGTGACCTTGCCCAAATCCTTGCTCTTCAACCACCAGTTGCTCTTACGGACGGTGACGGTGTTGGAGTTGCTGCCGTCGGGCTGGCTCTGGGTGAACTGGTTCAGAGGCGCACCCTGGAGACCGAGTTCGAGGGTGTAACCGGCGGAGTAGCCAGGAGCGATCTGAGCCTCACCGACGAAGCGAACGCGCGACTGTTCGAGCGAGTTCGTGCCGACGTAGGCGTTGCTCTCGGTGCCGTCGTTCCACCACATGACTTGTTCATTCACCCAGCCGGAAACGGTGAGCGAAACCTTGCGGTTGCCCTTGCGAGCGGTGGTCGCTTCGAGTTCAGCAACGCGCTCTTCGAGATCAGCGCAGCAGTCCCCGCCCAGATCAGCAGCGGCAGCAGGCGTGTAGCTCGCAGCGGCCAGACCGAAAGCCGCCAGCAGCGCCCAGCGGCTGCTCGATAGTGATAATACCGATTTCATCGGTGCCCCTCTGTTTTTACAGACCCCAGATCACGAACGGCACGTAATCCCCTAGCGTGCCGGGCGTTGTCGCCTTATGCCCAGACGGCGTCGAAGCCATGTGGACAACTTGATCAACTGCTAACCATGCCAATTTAACAGATGCGTGACAGTTGGCCGCCAAACGCGTTGCATGTCCGCAACATCTGCCCTTTGGATAGTTTCTGTGTTTCAATAACAACAGTTTCGAGGTCTAAGGCTCGATGACAAAAGACATTTTTGACATTGCTGTCGCAGGAGCTGGTCCCGCCGGGCTTGCCGCGGGATTGGCAGCGGCGAAGTCCGGCCTCCGTACGGTGGTCATCGGGCCACCGCCCTCCATCAAGGACCGACGCACGTCCGCATTGTTCGGCGGCTCGATCGAATTGTTGAAGAAGCTCGCGAATTGGGAGCGTATCGAGCCTCAATCGGCGCCGTTGCGCGGCATTCGAATTGTAGATGCCGGCACAAGCTTCCTCCGAGCGCCGGAGGTCCTGTTCGAGGCGCGAGACGCGGGCTTGGAAGCCTTCGGCTTCAATATTCCAAACTTGATCCTAACTGAGGTATTGGAGGACGCAGCGGAGTCGAGCCTCACCCGCCTCCATGCCGCCGTCGCAACCATAAGTATCGAGCCGGATCAGGTTGATCTCGCAACGAGTGCGGGAACGGAAGTGTTCGCTCGGCTGGTCGTGGCTGCCGATGGTCGCGCATCAAGCACACGTTCAGCCGCCGGCATTGAGGTGGCACAGTGGGACTACCCCCAGTCGGCGCTCGTCGCCAGCTTCGCGCACACGCGCGATCATCGGGGCATCTCGACGGAGTTGCACCGCCATGTCGGGCCGCTCACCGTCGTCCCAGGGCCGGGTCTGACGTCCAACCTAGTCTGGATCGACACGCCCGACGAGGTGGCGCGGTTGCAAGAGTTTGATGATGCCACGTTCATTTACGAGCTCGAACAACGCCTTCGGGGACTCCTCGGCAGGCTGTCCGAGATGTCGCCTCGCCAGTCTTTCCGGTTGTCCGGCCAGACCGCAAAGTGCCTGGCGCGAAACCGGGTGATCGTCGCCGGCGAGGCAGCCCACGTTATTCCCCCCATCGGAGCGCAGGGCCTCAACCTCTCGTTTCGAGACGCGGCTACGATCGCAGACATCATCGGCGAAGCCAGGGAAAGCGGCAGCGATATTGGAGGCGAAGCGACCCTCAGCCGCTACGATAAGGCTCGCCGCGCCGACATCGGCACGCGCGTGTTTGCCGTCGACGTGCTCAATCGCTCGCTCTTGAGCAACATTCCGGGCGTGAGCCTCGCCCGCGGTCTTGGCCTGTTTGCGCTCGCCTCCAGTCCCTCTCTCAGGGCAAGAGTGATGCGCGAGGGCATCACGCCGTTTGCATCGAACCCGCGGCTGATGCATTCGGACGTATCGGACTTTCGCGCCGGCTGAAAACCCGTTGTACAGGCTTGACGGGAGCATGACGGGCGGAGCATCTCCCTGCACGATCCGTTCACGAACAAGGAGTCCGGTCGCTGTCTTCTACTGAAAATTCCCGGCTGCGCGATCTACAGTTCAGACTGGAATACGTGCTCCTGCGCATCATCGTCGGCATCGTTCGCGCCGTGCCTTTGGACGCCGCTACGCACCTCTCCGCGTGGTGCTGGCGTAGACTGGCACCCATCATCAATCCGAAGCGCCATCAGCGCGCCCTGGAAAACTTGCAGATCGCCTTTCCGGAAAAAACGGAAAAAGAGCGTGAAGCCATCGCGCTCGCACACTGGGAGAACCTGGGGCGCGTAATGGCAGAGACTATGCGGATCGATCAGATTATCGCCGAGCCGTCCCGCCTTGTGATCAAGAACCCTGAAGTCTTCAACCGGTACGCAAGCAAGCTCGGGCCGATCGTCGGTGCATCCCTGCACATGGGAAATTGGGAGCTTGCGATCTGGCCGTTGACGATCGCGGGAGCCAACCCGGCTTGCGTCTACCGGTCCGTGAACAACCCCTATATCGACAGTTACATTCGCTATACGCGCCGCGATCTTTATCCGGGCGGACTGTTCGGACGTGGCCGGGTCGAAGGCGATCATGATGAAAGTCAGAAGACCGCGCGCGTCATCATGGATTACGTGCGAACAGGCGGCCGCCTCGGCGTCGTTTGTGATCTCTACGACCGCACGGGCCTTCCCGTCCCCTTCTTTGGCAAGGATGCGCGCACCGTCGCAATTCCGGTGATGATCGCGCGACGCGTCGGTGCGCGGATATGGATGTCGCGTTGCATGCGGGTGGGCACCGACAGCCGCTTCGAAATTGAGCTCAAAGAACTTCGCCTGCCTCGCACAAAAAATCACGGCGAGGACGTCAAGTGGGCGATTGCAGAAATGACCCGGCAGTTCGAGGAGTGGGTTCGCGAGTTGCCCGAGCAATGGATGTGGTCGAACCGGCGCTGGAAGTAGAATCGGCGGGTTAGAACGCTCGGAACCGTGCGAAGCCCCGAAGCGTTTTGTTGGGTTGAACCACGATGGAGCGCGGAATGAGCGACGCCCTGAGCCCGTTACGCCTGGCTATCGTTCTGATGGGGCTATTGCTTCCGACAGTGGCGCTCATCCCCCTCGGAAGCCTCTGGCTCTGGCAGCACGGCTATCTCATTTATTGGGCCGTTGCTACTCTGATATGCACCGCGGTCGCGTTCGCATTCGAGCGCAGGACACTTGGAAAACCCGGGAAGATCGCCACGGCCGAAACGCCATCGCAGGAGGTGCTTCCGCCGGGCGTGATGCCGGACGCCGGTGTCGAAGGCGACTCCATGCGGTCCGCGGCGACGTCAGCGGTCGAGGTATTTGCGAAGAACTCCAATTCGCGCACCATCGCGACGTGGAATGATCTCCTCAACACCGGGCTCGAGACCGTCGAGCTCGTCGCCAAGGTCTACCATCCTTCTGACAAGGACCCGATGCTGCATTTCACGGTGCCGGAAGCGCTGACGCTCGTTGAACAGGTCAGCGGTCGACTGCGGCCCGTGTTCGAGGGGACCATTCCGCTTGGCAATCGGCTGACGGTCGCGCAATTTGCGCAGGTGTATCGTTGGCGCGGCATCTACGATGTGGCCGGACGGGCTTGGTCCGTTTGGCGTGTTGCTCGGCTCCTCAATCCGGCAACCGCAGTGACTTACGAAATGCGCGAGCGCCTTTCGAGTTCTCTTTTCCAGTGGTTGAAGGGAAGCATCTCGGGACGCTTGGTGCGCGCTTACATTCACGAGGTGGGTGAAGCGGCGATTGATCTCTATAGCGGCGAGTTGCGCAAGAGTTCCGCGGCACGTAAGGCGAAGGGATAGGCCCACCCAAATCAAAAACCGCCGGCTGTCGATCGACAACCGGCGGGAAGTTAAATCTCGTCTCTTATATCGTTCTTAGGATTTCCAGAGCGCGCCGACGACGAAACCGACGGCGGCTGCCATCAAAAGCGTCGTTACGGGTTGATCTTTGACCGAACGGTCGATTGCGCTCTTCACGGTGCTGGCGACCTCGCCGGCCTGACGGCTAGCCTGGCCCGCGATCTCTTGAGCGCGATCCGAGGCTTCATCGTACGTCTGCTTGGCCTTACTCTTGAGGTCTTCGACTGTGCCAGACCCATACTGGGAGGCGGATGGTGAAGCCATTTGGGAAACTCCGTTGGTTGCAACTCCTCACGTGCAACGCAGAGCGCAAGCGGAAGGTTTCACGGTATCAAAGTAGAGACTGCTGAGCAGAGACACGAACGCGTGACCTGCTTCGGGCTAAGCTCTTTCTGCGGCAGCCCACCGCAGATCTGGAGGCACCGCTTCGTTGGCAAGCGCCGTTAACGCCTCATCGAGACCAAGCACAGTCTGGTCCTGAGAGCCGAGGCGGCGGACCGAGACCTTCTTCTCTTCGGCCTCGCGCTTTCCGACCACGAGGATCACCGGCACCTTCGTCAGCGAATGCTCGCGGACTTTGAGGTTGATCTTTTCGTTGCGAAGGTCCGTTTCGACGCGCAGGCCCAGCGCCCTCGCCTTCTCGGCAACGTGGACGGCATAATCGTTGGCGTCGGAAACGATCGGCGCGACGACGATCTGCAGCGGCGCGAGCCACAGCGGAAAATGGCCTGCGAAGTTCTCGATGAGGATGCCGGTGAAGCGTTCGAGCGAGCCGAAGATCGCGCGGTGGATCATTACCGGAGTCTTTTTCTCCGACTTCTCGTCGATGTAGAACGCGCCGAGACGGCCTGCGAGATTGAAGTCGACCTGCGTGGTGCCGCACTGCCAGTCGCGGCCGATGGCGTCGCGCAGCACGTACTCGAGCTTGGGCCCGTAGAATGCGCCCTCACCAGGCTGAATCTCAGTCTTGATCTGATCGTTCGAGCGGCGCTTCACTTCGTCGAGCACATCACTCAGCGCCTTCTCCGCCTTATCCCAAAGCTCATCAGAGCCGACGCGCTTCTCCGGCCGCAGCGATAGCTTGATGACGATGTTCTCGAAGCCGAAGTCCTTATAAATCGAAAGCAGCAGATCGTTGATCTTGAGACATTCCTCCATGATCTGATGCTCAGTCAGGAAGATGTGGGCGTCGTCCTGCGTGAAGTGGCGCACGCGCAGCATGCCGTGCAGCGCGCCCGATGGCTCGTAGCGATGCACCTTGCCGAATTCGGCAATGCGCAGCGGCAGATCGCGATAGCTCTTCAGGCCGTTCTTGTAGATCTGTACGTGGCCTGGGCAGTTCATCGGCTTGCAGCAGAACACCCGCTCGTCCGGCAGGACGGTCGTGAACATGTTCTCACCGTAGTTCTCCCAGTGGCCCGAAAGCTCCCAGAAGTGCTTCTCCATCATGTCCGGGGTGTTGACCTCGGTGTAGCCGGCGCGCGCCTGTTGACGGCGCATGTACGCGATCAAGGTCTGGAACAAAGTCCAACCCTTCGGATGCCAGAACACAGAGCCAGGCGCTTCTTCCTGGAAATGGAAGAGATCCATCTCGCGGCCGAGTTTGCGGTGATCGCGCTTCTCGGCTTCCTCAAGCTGATGCAGGTAAGCCTTCAGCTTATCCTCGGTCGCAAATGCGGTCCCGTAGATGCGCTGAAGCTGCGGTTTCGTTGAATCGCCGCGCCAGTAGGCGCCCGCGAACTTCATCAGCTTGAACGCCTTGCCAACTTGTCCCGTCGACGTCATGTGCGGGCCGCGGCAGAGATCGAGCCATTCGCCCTGCTTGTAGATCTTGAGGTCCTGATCCTCGGGGATCGCGTCGACAAGCTCGACCTTGAAGTATTCGCCCTTGTCTTTGAAGAACTCCTTCGCCTTGTTGCGCGACCAGACTTCCTTGGTGAAAGGCGCGTTCTTGGCGATGATCTCGCCCATGCGCTTTTCGATCTTCGGAATGTCTTCCGGCTCGAAGGGCTGCTGCTTGGCGAAGTCGTAATAGAAGCCGTTGTCAATGACCGGACCGATGGTCACCTGCGTGCCTGGCCAGATCGACTGCACCGCTTCGGCAAGGACGTGCGCGGCATCGTGCCGGATAAGCTCCAAGGCTGCCGGATCTGTCCGCGAGACGAAATTGATCGAAGCGTCCTGATTGATCGGATCGGCAAGGTCCGCCAGCGCGCCGTTGAGCTGCATGGCGACCGTGCGCTTGGCCAGAGATGGCGATATCGACTTTGCGATTTCGAGGCCCGTGGTTCCCGCTTGCACCTGGCGCTGTTTGCCGTCGGGGAACGTAATGGTGACGTCAGTCATCGTGGCCTCCTTTGCTCACTCGCCGCAAACGGACGCGGCGTAAGACGATTTCGACCGGCGTAATGGGGTGGGATGAGGCCCAAGTCAAGCCAGGGCAAGCAACGGGCAGTTTACGGTGGCTACCGCCAGCGGCCGTACCGCCAGGGCTTGAATGGGTGGCTGACGTTCCGGATGTCCGGCACAGGATCTACCCCGTGCGTCCCGCCCGGACCGCAGCGCACGAACCGCGAGAATGTCAGCCAGAAGCCGCGCCATGCCCCGTTCAGCTCAATGGCCTGAAGGCCGTATTCCGAGCACGTCGGCCAGTGCCGGCACTGACTGCCGACCATCCATTTGAAGCTGTAGCGATAAAGGTGGATCGGCGCCTTCAGCAACGTTTTTGCAAGCCTGGAACTCATGAGGCCAGAAGAGCGCGTTCCGTCAAACTGAAGCAAGGATTAAGCGCGCTGGGCCTCAGGGAGCCGGCGCGGGAGCCTTTGAAGGTCCTGGCGCCGCCGGGGCGGCCGCTTGCCCAGCCGCCTTCGCCGTTTCCAATTCCTTTTGCAACGAGGTGATCTGCGCCTTCAGGCTGTCGATCTCGCCGCGGAGTGCCGCTGCGGCCGATTCCGCATCTGCTTTAGCTTTGTTCGCTACGTCCAGATCGGATTTGACCTTGTTCGCAGCTTCATCGGCGGCTGCGAGCCGGCCCTTCAGTTCTTCGCCGGCGCTGGCAAGTTTTGCCCTGAGATCGTCATTCTCTTTCTTGAGCGCCGCGGCGCGGTTGTCCAACTCGGAGACCTTGCCCATCGCCGTCGAAACGTCGGCCTTGCTTTCGTCGGCCTGCCGCTGCGCTTCCCCTACCGCAGCTTTAAGTCGGTCGATCTCGTCCTGTGACGATTTCCTGACTTCAGCGGCATCATCGACAGCTTTGCGCAGAGACGTTACTTCGCCGCGCATCGCGGTCAGTTCGCCATCGGCCGCGCTCTTCTGCTGCCATCCATAAATTGCGACCACAGCCAGGATCGCAATGACAGCCCACTTCAGCGCGCTTGTCGACGAGGCAGCACCGTCCGTGCGCGCGCCACTATCGTTATCCTGCGCCGACATTTAGATCTCCGTTGTGCTCTAAAGTTTATTTTGTTCGACCGGTTTGGCGTTCGTCCGTCAGTATTTTTCAAGCGCGCTGCGGGCGGTCGACGGTGACTTCTACCCTCAGTTTTTCCTGAACCGGAAGTACCATCGACACTCCAGCAACAAGAAATCCGCCGGGTATCGTAAGCGCGCCGCGTGACGTCGGGATATCTCCAAGCCGGATATAGAGCACGACACTCAATCGCCGTCGATTGGGGTGGCGGGTCCTCCGGCACGCCCAGGCAGGAATAATTGCGGTAAAGGTTAGCGCGCGGTCTGAAGCCGCGCCTCGTTTTTGGCGAGCGCTTCGTCGAGCGCCTTTTCGACCGCGTCGAAGACAAGCAGGGTAGAAGCATGCCGGGCTTTATAGTTTCGCACCGGCTCCAGCACCCCGAGGTCGGCCCAGCGCCCGTTTGGCGGCATACCGTTCTCCTTGAGCATGGACCGCATCTCCCGGCCGATGCTCCGCAGCTCGTCCGGGGTCGAGCCGACAATTTCCCGCGCCATGACAGATGACGATGCCTGTCCCAGCAGGCAGGCCTTGACCGACTGTCCGTACTCACTGACCCGTCCGTCTTTGAGCTTAAGATCGACGGTCACGGTCGACCCGCACAGCTTGGAGTGCGCAATCGCCGTCCCGTCCGGCTCCGGCAGACGGTCAGTATGGGAGATCGCCCCGGCAAGTTCGAGGATCCGCGTGTTGTAGATCTCATCAAGATTGGCCATGGCGGTCCGGTTTAGGTCTTAGGTACTTAGGGTTTGCTTGGAGCGGGCTTTTTCGCAGCCACTGCTGCGCAGCTTCCGGTCGCCATATATAAGCAGGGCTCGCCGCAAATGCGAGATGGCGGCAGAAGCGCGCTGACTTAGAACTCCCGAGGTCCTCATTCCCTATGACTGAAACGATCGAAACCACCCGCAGCTTCGAACCGCGTTTTAGTCCGGACGGGCTTATCCCCGCGATCGTCACGGATAGACGCACCGGCGATGTCCTCATGTTTGCTTACATGAACAAAGAGGCTCTTGACGAGACGATCGCCAGTGGGATCGCCCATTTCTGGAGCCGCTCGCGCGGCAAACTCTGGAAGAAGGGCGAAGAGAGCGGCAATCTTCTTCAGGTCGCGGACATCCGGACCGATTGCGATCAGGATGTCGTGTGGCTTGCGGCGGATGTTCAGGGCGATGGAGTTGCCTGTCACACCGGTGCGCGATCCTGCTTCTATCGCCGCGTCGTGCAAAGACCTTCGGGCGAGCCCGCCCTGGAGTTCGCCGACCTTCCCTCGCCGAAAGAGACGTCTAAGTGAGGGCTTCATGGTGCGATCGAGCATTACCGATGCGCGCATTCATACCTCGCTTACCTATTAGTAGTGGGACCTTAATCGCGCAGCGCTAGCCTTGCCTTCGAGGACGACCCTAGCGCGCCAGCGTGGCCGTAGTGGGCTCCTCTCGGAGTGCCGCATATGGGCAAGTCCAACGTTCGGATCGGATTGGCGCTTGGTGGCGGGGCGGCCCGCGGGTGGGCTCACATCGGAGTTTTGCGCGCACTCGAACGCGCTGGGATCAGGCCAGACGTCATCGCCGGCACTTCCATTGGAGCCGTCGTCGGCGGCTGCTACGCAGCCGGCCATCTCGATGTTCTGGAGCGATGGGCGTGCGAGCTGACGCCCAAAAGGATTTTTGGCTACCTGGATTTCAATCTCGCGGGTACGGGCCTCATCAGTGGGCAAAAACTGTGTGAGCGCCTGGAACAGCACCTTGGCGACCGTAACATCGAAGACCTAGACACCCACTTCACTGCCGTCGCCACCGAGATCGGCACGGGGCACGAGCATTGGCTGTCGCGCGGCCGGCTGGTGGATGCGGTTCGCGCCTCCTATGCGCTTCCCGGGATCTTCAAGCCAGTTAAGGTCGGCGGCCGTTGGCTTTTCGACGGCGCCCTCGTCAATCCCATTCCAGTTTCTGTCTGCCGGGCGCTCGGCGCGCGCTATGTCATCGCCGTCAATCTGAACTTCGACGTTCTGGGCCGCGGCAGCGTACTCGCCTCGCCCGAAGCGTTGATCTCGGAAGCCGACGAAGAATTGCGCAATGCAGCGGCTGCGGAGACAGCTGGCAAAAAAGGCGTGCGCGCCCTACTTCAGCGCCAGATCCTGGGCAAGGGCGATGGAGCACCCGGCATCTCGACCGTGATGGTTGATGCACTTAACATTGTGCAGGATCGGATCGCGCGTTCGCGCCTTGCAGGCGATCCACCAGACACGATGCTTTCACCGCGCCTGCAAGACGTTGGCCTCTTCGATTTTCATCGTGCACAGGAATCGATTGAAAGGGGAATGCATGCCGTGGAGCGGCAGCTCGACGACATGCTGAGCGAGATTGCGACGTGCGAACCGAAACGTGTTCGCAGGGAGCTCGAACCAATATCCGCCGGCGACGTTCAGCCCGTCGCCAAGTAATCACGCATCGCGGTAACTTCGAGTTCGACCTCGGCGGTATGGTACTTCACCACGTCGCCGATCGATATGATGCCCACGAGCGCACCATTCTCCATCACTGGCATATGGCGGAAGCGTCCCTTGGTCATGGTGTCCATGATCTCTTCAAGCGTGCAATCACGCGTGCACGAAATCACGTTCCGCGTCATGCCGAGACTGGCTGGCATGTCGAGTGCCTTTGCTCCGTGCTCTGCGATGAGTCTGATGATATCCCGTTCGGAAATGATGCCGGCGACGTTGGCGCCTTCCAAGATAATGATCGCACCGATTTTCTTGCTTGCAAGACGCAACGTGATTTCATGAAGCGTGTCGTCGGGGGATGCCGTCATCACCCCGCGAGGCTTCGATTTCAAAATTTGTCCGATGATCATTTTTCAGCCTCGGTCCTTGGAACGTTGCGCCGAACTGAAGTCGCGGCGGCCCGCCTGCTCGCCACTTGAAAGGCCGCAAGCCTGCCCGGTCTTCCGCCGGCATTCCGCTGCGATTTCTCACCCAATATTTAAATCCGCTCTTGCGGCGGAATGACCTGAAGGCTGAGGCAATTCAGCGGCGATTGCAAGCGTTCAATCCAGATCATCTTCAGAACGTTCCGTATTTTGCGGCGCACTCATCTCTGGGCGATCGAACAAGCCAAAAGCCAAAAGGCCAAAGAGATATCCGCCGATGTGGGCTTCCCATGCGACGGCGCCCGCTTCACCCATCTTGCCGAACCCGACGATGGCCAGAAGATTGATTGCGAGGAAGACAATCGAGGCGAGAACGATACGCCGATCACGGAGCGTCTGCCCAATCGAGAGCGCTGGAATGGCCGCCGGATTGTGGCGAAGCAAATAGCCTTCGCCGCGGTCAATTCCGTTGAACAGAAAGCGCATGACGCCGCCCATCATCGCCGACACCGCGCCCGAGGCACCAATAACGGGGGCCGCAAGGCCGGGATTGAGCAACAGGAACACCAGCGCTCCCGTTACACCGCCGCAGATCGAGAACAGGATGAAGCGCCAGGCACCCATTCGCGAACAGAGCACCGACCCGAACGCGAGCAGCCAGATGCCATTGAACGCCAGGTGCATAAGATCGGCATGAACCAGCATGTGCGTGACGAACGAGGTTACTTCGGCCGTAACACCTCCCGGCAATTCGGCCGCGAGCCCCGAGTAGCGCGCCGGGATGAAGGCAAGTGCCAACAGCCACCACGTGAAGTCGTCAGGCGACAGCATCGACATGACGACGTGCACGGCGATCAGCACCGCGAGAGTGCCGATGACGGCGCCGGGGGCGTTAAAGATTCTTTCTCTCTGCACGTCGTCGTCCCAGTTTGAGGCGGCCAAGCCTGTCTAGCGTGAACGGGCGTTGTTAACGGTTCGTCCGACGCCGAGCAACATTGCACGAAATGAGTGTCCCGGACTTCCGCCGGCGATGGCACGAAGGCTGCTCCCCTCACTTGGTATGGGAGCGACGCAGCAAAAGCGTGCTCCGAAATGGCACGGGAAGCCTCAAGCGGCATCCCGGCCAACGTGAATGCGGAGTTAATTCAGGTGAGCATGCAAGAAGCTGTTAGTCAGTCGTTGTTCGCGTATTGGAATGGTCTTCGAGGCAATCGGCCGGCGCCGAAGCGTTTCGAGATCGATCCTTCGCGGATTGCCAATCACCTGCCCAACACCTTCATTCTGGAGCGCCACGATGCTGGCGACCTGCGGTTTCGGCTCGCCGGAACACGTATCGCAGATGCCCTCGGCGTCGAACTCCGCGGCACGAATTTGTTCGACCTATTCAACAGCGAGGATGCACGCGCGCTCCAGGATCGGACCGACGTGATCGCAGAGCAATGTGCGGTCGGGGTCTTCCGCATGTCCGCGGTCAACCCGGAAGGCCGCTCGGCATCTTTCGAAATGCTGATCCTGCCGCTCGTTCACACTCAAGATACCGTTGATCGCTTCCTGGGCTCCATCGTACCGCTGGATAAACCCGATTGGCTCGGAACCTCCGTTCTCACCAACCGCGCGCTGACCGATCACCTTCTCGTCTGGCCCGATCGCGCGCTCGGCATTGCTCACTCCGACCGCCAGTTGCCATTCCAGCCAATCCGTCGGGAAGCTAGGATCGTCCGTTCCGCGCGGCGGCAGTTCCGCGTGTACGACGGCGGCCTGTGCCAAGCGGAAGAACGATAATCTTCTTTTAATACATAACCTTCGCAATCCGCGCGCCCACCGAATTTGGGGCGCCGGTTAGAACTTAATTAAGGAGGATGCCCGCATAATTCAGGCGGGCGTACTTCGTACTCAAGCGCGAAGACCCGTCCGACGAGCCTTTAATCGGGATTTCACGGGACGGCCATGGCTGTGCACTCGAGCATCATCCGGGATATGCGGCATCAGCCAGATGCGCTGAAGACCGGCGATCACCGCAAGCACAGGCGGCTCCCCCTCTCACTCGCTGGCCGCTTCATGCGCGCCGATCGTTCCGAGTACGATTGCCGGATGCGAGACGTGTCGGTCGGCAGCGCCGGCGTCGTGGCGGATACCGTTCCCGAAACGGGCGAACGCATCGTCGCCTACTTCGAACATTTGGGCGGAGTTGAGGGCGTTGTAGCTAGAATTACTCCGGATGGTTTCGCATTCGTTTTCAAAGTCACCGAGCACAAGCGCGAAAAACTCGCCGCGCAGATTATGTGGCTCGTCAATAGAGATGACTTCCCCGAAGCAGCCGGCAGGCGTCACGAACGCATCGGAACTGGTGGCCGACGTACGACGTTGAAGGTCGAGGAAGGGGTCATTATCGACGTGGAACTGCTCGATCTTTCAGCATCTGGCGCGTCTATCGGCACGCCAGCGCGGCCGCCGCTGGGCAGTTTGGTCATAGTGGGCAAAACACGGGCAATTGTTCGGCGTCACCACGCCCACGGCATTGGACTTCAGTTTCTCTCACTTCTTTCGCCTGACGCCTTGCGCGACAGGTTTCCTTGATCGTCTTCGCGTTGGTTGTGTGATGCCTCAAATCGCTCGCCGAGTTGCCAAAATCCTAAAGTTAAATTTTTATACGAATTTGGCGCGAATGGCGCGGCGGCCATTCATGCTAAAACCAGCTGTGTCGCGTAGAGTATCGTACCGTGTTCGAGGGCGTTTCATGAAGTACGGTAGCGTAGCCATCTCGGTGGCAGTGTGGTTGTTTAGTGCGGCGGCATTTCCGGTGGCGGCTCAACAGGTCGCCATCGTCAGTCCAGCGACGAGAGCCCCGGAGTTCATGCGTGTCTATGGCAGCTCACAGCCGCCATATGGCTTCGTCGCTTTCTGCGAGCGCATGCCTCAGGAATGCATCGTCACCTCATCCGATGACTCGCGATTCCAGGCGACTCCTCAGGCTCTGAGTGAGCTTGATGAGATCAACCGTTCGGTCAATCACGAGATTGAGCCGGCGACAGACATGGAAGTCTACGGCGTGGCCGAATACTGGACCATTCCGAAGACGCGCGGCGACTGCGAGGATTATGCGCTGCTGAAGCGGCATCGTTTGATCTCCCGCGGCTGGCCATCGGGCGTCCTGCTGATGACCGTCGTCCGCGACGAGAAGAACGAAGGGCATGCCGTTTTGACGGCACGCACCACTCAGGGCGACTTCATCCTCGACAATAAGGTCGATGTCGTCCGCCTCTGGAACCAGACGCCCTATCACTACGTGATGCGGCAATCCTACATGGATCCAAAGGTTTGGGTTTCGCTCGATCCGAACGATGCTTCGACCCCGGCGGCATTGTCCGGCGTTCAGTCGGTCGACCCGTCGATCTTCGACGCGCTGCCCAACTTTCCCTGAGGCTTTCCCGAAACGAATGATCTGAAACTGCAGGCCCGGTTCTCGCCGTCCCCCGACCGGACCTGCTTAAGCGGGCCGCGCGCTTCCCCAGCCGCCGGCCCGCATTCTTTTTGAGGGCTTAACCTCGCGTCAGCTTTGTGGAGTAAGTCCGGCCGCGTAACGCTTCCAGTTGGCCACGTAGCGTTTGGCGCCACGCCCGAAACGTTCGACCTCTTCATCGCTCAATTGCCGGACGACCTTGCCGGGCGAGCCAAGGACCATCGAACGGGGAGGAATCTCCTTCCCTTCCGGGATCAGCGCGCCAGCGCCGATTACGCATTCCTCTCCCACCTTCGCACCGTTCATGACGATGCTGCCGATACCGATGAGGCTCCCCCGGCCGATGGTGCACCCATGCAGCATCGCCATGTGCCCGACCGTGCAGTCTGCGCCGATCGTGAGCGGAAAGCCTGGGTCGGTATGCAGGACCGACCCGTCCTGCACGTTCGAGCGTGCGCCGACCGTGATCAGCTCGTTGTCGCCACGGAGCACCGCACCAAACCAGACGCTCGCGTCCTCTTCCAGCAACACTTTGCCGAGCAGAACCGCATTTGGAGCCACCCAGAACGCGCCGTTCGCGGGCGTGGTGACGCCCTCACCATCGAGCTTATAGAGAGGCATTTCGGAACTCGGTGTCAGACGCCTTCAAGATCCATATCGAGGATCGCCATCTGGAACTGGTACGACGTCTCCCCCTCCTCGACTTCCCGATAGAGTGTGGCGACGAACTCGTCATTGATGAAGACTTCCGCCATGTCGTCCTTCTTCGGCTGCGCTCTCACCTCGAGCGTAGGCGCTCCAAAAGTTTTGCGCAGATACGACTGCAGGCGAGCTAGCTCTTCCTTTTTCAATGTCTTTCTCCTGAATGAATTACAGTCCGCCGAAGTCGTCGACCCAGCCCTGCTCCATCGAGCGGGCAGGTTCGGCGCAACCGGCGCTGCCGACCACTTTCGCAGGCACGCCCGCGACGGTCACGTTGGGCGGCACTTCTGAAAGCACCACTGAGCCCGCCGCAACACGTGAGCAGTTGCCCACCTTTATGTTGCCGAGCACCTTGGCGCCTGCACCGATCAGCACGTTGTCGCCGATCTTGGGATGACGGTCGCCGGTCTCCTTGCCGCTACCGCCAAGCGTGACGGCATGCAGGAACGAGCAGTTGTCACCCACCACCGCCGTCTCACCGACAACGAAGCCCGTGGCGTGGTCGAGCATGATCCCTTTGCCGAAGCGGGCAGCGGGATGAATGTCGACAGAGAACATGCGCGAGGACTGGCTTTGAAGATAAAGCGCAAAGTCCCGCCTGCGGCTCTTCCACAGCGCATTGGCAAAGCGGTGGGTAACCAGCGCGTGGAAACCTTTGAAATAGAGCAGCGGATCCAGGTACCGCGTGCACGCCGGATCGCGGTCGTAGACCGCCTGAAGATCCGCACGAAAGACCGCGCCAAGCTCGGGTTGTTCCGCCAGCACGCTTTGAAAGGTTTGCGAAATCAGACCGGCATCGACATCCGTGTGGTTCAGCCGCTGCGCGAGTCGATGACACACGGCGTCTTCCAGCGCATTGTGGCTGAGAATAGTCGCGAAAATGAAGCTGCCGAGCGCAGGCTCGTGCTTCATCGCGGACTCGGCCTCAGACCTGATCTGGGCCCAGATGGGATCGACGATCTGGACTTTCGACGTCGCTGTCTTCGTGTTCGACACGGGAATCCTCGGCTCGAAATCGGACCCGGTGGGCCATCGATTATGGCAGGCGATTAACGGTCCTGCTTACGGCGGTCAATCGACCTTACTGTTAAACGTATACACTTTCTCCCCTCCGCGTGCATCTGCCGCCCTGGGCGGCGTTTGCCGTGTCCGAATTTGCCAATTAAATGGCCACCCGGATCGGAAAGGACACGTCTTAATGGCAGCTGCAGCTGAAGTCGCGACCCCAGCATTGCGATACAAAAAGGACGGCGCGATCGCGTGGATCATCGCCGATAACCCTGCCCGGATGAATGCTCTGACGGCTGCTATGTGGCAGGCGCTTCCCGATGCAGTCTCAAGGGCAGTCTCCGACCCCGAGGTTCGCGTAATCGTTCTGCGCGGCGCCGGTGAAAAAGCCTTCTCGGCGGGCGCAGATATTTCGGAGTTCGAGAATTCACGGACTGGCGACGCCGCTAAGACTTACGACGCCTTGAACGATGCGGCTTTCAACGCTCTGATCGGCTGCCCGAAACCGACGATTGCGATGATCCATGGTTTCTGCTTGGGCGGTGGTCTTGGCCTCGCGCTCTGCTGTGACATGCGCATCGCCGACGACGCCAGCCAATACGCGATACCTGCGGCGAAGCTCGGCATTGGCTACAATGCGCGCTGGGTGCGGCCCATCCTGGCAGCCGTGCCCGCGGCGCGAGCCAAGGAACTCCTCTTCACGGGGCGCCGCTTTCGTTCCGCTGACGCGGAAGCCATGGGCCTCGTCTCGCAGCTCGTTCTGGCGGCCGATCTTGAAGCAACTGTGCGGGCGCTGGCACTCGAGATCGCGGCAAACGCGCCGCTTTCGGTGGCGGCCGCGAAGAAAGTGATCGACGAGATCTCTCGCCATCCCGAGCATCCCGACATGGCCGCGCTCGACGCAGTTGTCATGGCATGCTTCGAAAGCGACGATTACGCGGAGGGGCGGCGGGCGTTTCTGGAAAAGCGCAAACCGGAATTCAAGGGCAAATGATCGCTTCGTTACGCTTGTCTCTGTTGACGGTCCTGAGCGCTTCGGCGCTTGGATCCTATACGCCCACGGCTTTCGCGCGTGACGACGCAAGCCTGCATGCATGCTTTCCAGCTTCGGCGCTCGCCGGAGTTCCTGGAGAGGAAAAAGTTCTGCGGGGCAATCGCACGTTTGATGCGCCTATCAAGCTGAAAGGATTCCAGCAAGCTGCGCCCGTAGCCGACGCCATGCGCGGCTCCATCCGTCGCGTCAATCTTCCGAAAGGCGAGAAAGTCATCGCACTGACGTTCGATCTCTGCGAACAGCGCGGCGAAGTCGCCGGCTACGATGGCCGCATCTTCGATTATCTGCGGCAACAGGGTGTGAAAGCCACGTTCTTCGCCGGAGGAAAATGGATCGTTTCGCATCGCGCCCGTATCGAGCAGCTGATGGCGGATCCATTGTTCGAGATCGGCAATCACACCGAGACGCACGCCAATCTGCGACTGCTTTCACCGGAAGCGATCAGGCAGCAAGTGCTCGCACCACAGAAAGCCTTCGAGGACGCGCGTGCCGATCTCGCGTCCAAACAATGCGTGGCTACATCACCGGACGCCCTCAGCGGCGTTCCCGATCAGCCAAAGATTTTTCGCTTTCCCTATGGCACGTGCAACGACGCATCCATGAAAGCGGTCAACGATGCCGGCATGCTCGCCATTCAATGGGATGTGTCGACGGGCGATCCAGATCCCCATGAATCCGCAGAACGTATCGCGGCCGCGATGGTCAATGAAGCGAAGCCCGGCTCGATCATCGTCAATCACGCGAACGGGCGTGGCTGGCACACTCCTGAGGCATTGCGGATCGCGATCCCGAAGCTCAAGGCCAAGGGCTATACGTTCGCGACGGTCACCGAGTTGCTCGCCATGGGCAAGCCCGTCATCACCGCCGAGTGCTACGATCGCAAGCCCGGCGACGTCAATCGCTACGACTTCCTTGGCGCTCTTCAACATCCGCTGAGCGCGGCGTCAAAAAGCTCCGCGACCCTTACATCGACCTCGGCTGGAGCCAAGGAAGCGCTGAAGAAGAAGCACAAGGCCGGCGACCCGGCCACTCCATCGACTGGTCAGTGACATGGCCGATGAACTCAAGGCTGCCGGTTCACACAGCGACGAAGTTTCTTTTCAACCGATAAGCGCGGACAGCGCAGCGCGCCTGGGACCAGCCTTCGCCGCGATGGACCCGTGGGCCTATTACCACTATGCCGGCGAAGCTTTGGCCGCGTATCTCGCTGGTCAGGAAGAAGCGGCTCCCCGACTCGAGATTAGGGTTGGTGATGATCTCGCTGGCGCCATCTGCATTCGAAAAAATTGGCTACGTGGCCCCTATCTCCAGTTCCTTGGAATCTTGCCGTCATTCCAGAATCGCGGCGTCGGTAGCGCGGCGCTCGAATGGCTTGAAGCCCTCGCCACGCGCGAAAAATCGCAAAACGTCTGGGTCGTCGCGTCCGGTTTCAATACCGGAGCGCTTTCGTTCTATGAGCGCTTTGGGTTCGTGCGCGTCGCGACCCTCGATGGGTTGGTCGCCGACGGGACCGATGAAATTCTTTTGCGAAAGCGGTTAGCGATCCGTTGATTGCCCGGCGCTTTTGCGTTGCATAAGCGGCTTTGGCTGCTGCGAACTGTTATCGCCGCCGCATGTGCGCGACGCCCGCAAGCGAAATATCTTTGGATCGTTTTTGTGCGCTGCGTCTGGTCTTTTGCGTACGGAACGAAAAAGGAAGAAGTCTCCCCCACCGCGAGCCCACAGAAGAAAACCACAGAATTGCGCCGTTTTTTGCTAGTTGGCATCGATCAGCGCGGAACGAGGGGGTGGGCGTCGAGTTAGCCTCTTCGCGATTGCCGAAGATTTAACGATTTGGTGACGCGCGATGCCCCGCGACGCAAAATGCTTTTTTCTTGTCAGTTACCACTGACGCTGCGTAGTTTTCGGCCGCGCTTCGAAGAGGGGAGCGGCGAATTCGGAAGCCTCTCGAACTCGGAGGTGTGACATGGCTCTGCAAGCCAGCCTTAATGTCCTTGCAGTATTATTGTCGTTTGGATTCGTAACCCTGGTCGTGCTCGGGACCTTTTGAGAGCGACCTTCTGGAGGAAACGCCTGAAACAGTAATCCCACGCACGATGCTCCAAGGAGCCAACGAGACGGGGGACTATTTCTGGGATGTCTGGCGCGAGCCAAACGACCATGCGGCGCGGCTTCAATGAGGACCGCGCCGTTTTTTTATCTCGCGTGATCAGGCTGCGGCGTTCACCGAGCGCGCGCGCTCGTAGTTCAGCACCGGCGCGAGCCAGCGCTCCGCCTCTTCTACAGTCCAGCCTTTTCGCGCGGCGTAATCCTCGACTTGATCGCGCTCGACCTTGCCCACGCCGAAATAGTGACTTTCCGGGTTCGCAAAATAAAGTCCCGAAACCGCCGAGCCCGGCCACATCGCATAGCTTTCGGTGAGAGTGATCCCCGTCTGCTGTTCCACGTCCATCAACTTCCAAAGCGTGGACTTCTCGGTATGGTCAGGTTGCGCGGGGTAGCCCGGCGCAGGCCGGATACCCTGATATTTTTCGAGGATAAGATCAGTACTGGACAGCTTCTCGCCCTTCACGTAGCCCCAAAGTTCCTTGCGCACTTTCTCATGCATGGCTTCAGCGAAGGCTTCCGCGAGGCGATCGCAAAGCGCTTTCGCCATGATGCGCGTGTAGTCGTCCGTCTTCTTGACGTGACGCTCGATTGCCTCTTCTTCACCGAGCCCTGTCGTCACCGCAAAGCCGCCGATGTAATCGGGGACGCCGGTGTCCTTCGGCGCGATGAAATCGGCGAGGGCCGTGTGCGCACGATCGCGCGAAGGATCGCGCGCGATCTGCTGGCGAAGCGTGTGCAGCGTTGCGACCTGGGTGCCCCGCCTATCGTCTTCGTATAGGGCGATATCGTCGCCGATGCTGTTGGCCGGCCAGAAGCCGACGACGGCCGATGCTTTGACCCATTTTTCCGCCACGATGCGTTTCAGGAGTGCCTGCGCATCATCGAACAGTTTTTTGGCTTCGGCTCCCACCTTATTATCGGTCAGAATTTGCGGGTAGCGCCCCGTGAGCTCCCAAGTCTGGAAGAAAGGCGTCCAATCGATATAGGGAACCAGCGAGCCCAGCGAATAATCAGCAAAGGTCCGCGTTCCGAGAAAACTCGGTTTGGCAGGTTGGAAGGTCCGCCAATCGATCTTGAACTTGTTGTCGCGCGCCGCTTTTAGTGTGATCCGCTGCTTGCGCGCTTCGTTGGCGAGATGCGCTTCGCGAACTTTTGCATATTCCGACTTTATGTTCTGGATGAACGGCGCCTTCTCCGTGTCCGAGAGAAGGTTTGACACCACGCCAACCGCGCGGCTCGCATCGAGCACGTACACAGCCTGGCCGCGATTGTAGTTCGGATTGATCTTAACGGCCGTATGCACCTTGCTCGTCGTCGCGCCGCCGATGAGCAGCGGAACAGAAAAGCCTTCTCGCTCCATTTCGGCCGCGACGAAACACATCTCGTCGAGCGACGGCGTGATCAGCCCAGAAAGGCCGATCATATCGACCTTTTCCCTCTTCGCAGTCTCAAGAATTTTGGCAGACGGCACCATGACGCCGAGGTCGATGACCTCATAGTTGTTGCATTGAAGAACGACGCCTACGATGTTCTTGCCGATATCGTGGACATCGCCTTTCACGGTCGCCATCAGGATCTTGCCCGCAGCGGGCTTCGCCTCCAAACCCGAGGCTTTCTTTTCCGCTTCCAGATAGGGCTGCAAGTACGCCACGGCCTGCTTCATCACGCGAGCCGATTTCACGACCTGAGGTAGGAACATCTTCCCCGCGCCGAAGAGGTCACCGACGACGTTCATGCCCGCCATCAGCGGACCTTCGATGACATGCAGCGGTTTCTCAGCCTTGCTGCGCGCCTCTTCGGTGTCGACCTCAATGAAATCCGTGATGCCGTGCACGAGCGCGTGCGTCAGGCGATCCTCAACCGGCCTTTCGCGCCAAGACAAGTCCTTTTCTTTTGCCTTCGCCCCGCCCTCGCCCTTGAACTTCGGTGCAGCCTCTAGAAGGCGGTCGGTCGCGTCTGGACGGCGATTGAGGATGACGTCTTCGCAAAGCTCGCGCAGCTCGGCGGGAATGTCGTCATAGACGGTGAGCTGACCGGCGTTGACAATGCCCATGTCCATGCCGGCCTGGATCGCGTGATACAGGAACACCGAGTGCATGGCTTGGCGCACCGGTTCGTTACCGCGGAAAGCGAACGACAGGTTGGAGACACCGCCTGAAATATGCGTCAGCGGCAGCTTTTGTTTGATCTGCCGCGCGGCCTCGATGAAGGCAATGCCATAGCCGTTGTGTTCTTCGATCCCCGTGGCAACTGCGAAGATGTTCGGATCGAAGATGATGTCTTCCGGCGGAAAACCGATTTTCTCGGTCAGGATTTTGTAGGCGCGCTCGCAGATTGAAACTTTGCGCTCAACCGTATCGGCTTGCCCCTCCTCGTCGAACGCCATGACGACGACAGCCGCGCCGTAACGCAGCACTTTGCGCGCATGTTCGAGGAAAGGCCCCTCGCCTTCCTTCAACGAGATCGAGTTGACGATCGGCTTACCCTGCACGCACTTGAGACCCGCTTCGATCACGCTCCACTTCGAGCTGTCGATCATGATCGGTACGCGGCTGATGTCCGGTTCGGAGGCGATGAGATTGAGGAACGTCTCCATGGCCTTCTCGGAGTCGAGGAGGCCTTCATCCATGTTGACATCGATGACCTGGGCGCCGGACTCGACCTGCTGACGCGCGACGGCCAGCGCACCAGCGTAATCGTTCTGTTCGATGAGCTTGCGGAATTTCGCTGAGCCGGTGACGTTTGTTCGCTCACCGACATTGATGAACGACTGCGCTGCGTTGGCTGCTGTCATTGTGTTTTGTTCACCCGTGAACGAATGGTTCGAGGCCGGAGAGGCGAAGACGCGGTTCGGCCTTTGTTATTGCGCGCGGTTTGTAGCCCTTCGCGTGACTTGCGATGTGAGCGATGTGATCCGGTGTCGAGCCGCAGCAGCCCCCTACCACGTTGATTAGGCCATCCGCCAACCACGGCTCGATCTTGCAAGCCATGTCATGCGGGGTCTCGTCGTATTCACCCATCGCGTTCGGAAGACCGGCATTTGGATAAGCCGAGATGCGAACGTCGGCGACATGCGAGAGTTCGGCGATATACGGGCGCATGAGCTCGGCGCCCAGCGCGCAGTTCAGGCCAATCGAGAACGGCCGCAGATGCCGCATCGAATACCAGAAGGCTTCTGCCGTCTGGCCGGAAAGCGTGCGTCCGGAGCGATCGGTGATTGTCCCTGAAATCATGACGGGGAGTTCAAGATCCTTTTCCTCGAAGACCTCGAGCGTTGCGAAGCCGGCCGCCTTGGCATTCAGAGTATCAAAGATGGTCTCGATCAGAATGATGTCGGCGCCGCCGTCGATCAATCCGCGCACCTGCTCCTTGTATGCGTCGCGGAGCTCTTCGAAATTCACGTTGCGATAACCTGGATTGTTGACGTCAGGCGAGATCGAGGCGGTCCGGTTGGTGGGGCCAACGGCACCCGCGACGAAGCGC
Source organism: Hyphomicrobium sp. (assembly GCF_003987855.1). Lineage (GTDB taxonomy): Bacteria > Pseudomonadota > Alphaproteobacteria > Rhizobiales > Hyphomicrobiaceae > Hyphomicrobium_B. The sequence goes on along the minus strand of NZ_RXIZ01000009.1, from coordinate 90,281 downwards.
GGTTTGTCCGGCGTTTTCTTGGTCCACGCGTCAGCCGCCCTCCGCGCGAGCTTAGCCGCGGCGACGTTCATCTCGTAGCCGAGTTCCTCCATGTGATAATCGGCGAGCGATATGCGCTGCGCGTTGAAGGTGTTGGTCTCGATGATGTCGGCACCGGCTTCGAGGTACTGGCCGTGGATCTCTTCAATGATGGCGGGCTGCGTCAGGACGAGCAGGTCGTTGTTGCCCTTGATGTCCTTGGAATGATCCGCAAATCGCTCGCCGCGATAATGGTGTTCGCCAAGCTTATATCTCTGGATCATCGTGCCCATGGCGCCGTCGATGATGAGAATGCGCTCGCCAGCTGCTTTTTCCAGCGCCGTCCAACTCGGTTTCCGTCTCATGTGAACGCCTCGATTTCTGATTTCGTTACGCTGCGTTGGCGTTTGCTGCGCGCGCCGCACGCAGACCCAGCAGATGGCAAATCGCATAGACGAGGTCGGCGCGGTTCAAAGTATAGAAGTGGAACTTCTTGATGCCTTCGTCGACGAGGTCCATCACCTGTTCGGTCGCCACCGCGGCGGCAACAAGATGCGACGTCGCGCTGTCATCTTCCAAACCTTCGAAACGGCGGGCGAGCCATGACGGCACGCTTGCGCCCGCGCGCTTCGCAAAACCCGCAACCTGCTTGAAGTTGTGGATAGGAACGATGCCCGGCGAAATAGGAACCCAGATCCCAGCCGCGCGCGCCCGTTCGAGATAGCGCAGGAAATGCGCGTTATCGAAACCGAACTGGGTGATGATGCGATCTGCGCCCGCATCAACCTTGGCTTTGAGATTATCGAGATCGGCTTCCGCAGTTTGGCTTTCCGGATGCTTCTCCGGATATCCCGCAACCGAGATTTCGAAGTCGCCAATCTTCTTCAATCCGGCGACGAGATCCGCCGCGTTCTTATAGCCGTCTGGATGCGGCTCATACTTCGCCCCTGCGCCGTTCGCCGGGTCGCCACGAAGCGCTACGATATGGCGAACGCCTTCGTTCCAATACTGGCGTGCGACCGCATTCACCTCATCCTTGGTCGCATCAACACAGGTGAGATGCGCCGCGGGCTTCAACTCGGTTTCCTTGAGCAGTCGGGTGACGGTCGCGTGTGTGCGCTCTCGGGTGGAACCGCCCGCGCCGTAGGTCACCGATACGAACTCGGGGCGCAGAGGCGCCAAGCGCGAGATCGCAGACCATAGCGTCTCTTCCATTTTCTCCGTCTTGGGCGGGAAGAATTCGAAGCTGACGACGATGTCGCCCGACCCAAGGAGCTTGCTTTTTTTCTCGGTGTTTTGTGCCATCAGCGTGCTCCCTCCCGCGCGTCGTCGGCTGACGCGGCTCTTTTCGTAAGCGGCATTTGACCGAGCGGACGTTCCGCCAACCAAATTGTCACCGTCAGCATGTCTTCGCGATCATTGGTCTTAGGCGCCAGATCTTCCACCGTTTTAGGCGTAAGGCCCGCGTCCTTCATCCACCCGACAACTTGCTCGTGAGCAAAGCCCAGACGCTCGTGCGCTTCGCGAGAGCGGAGAAATTCCAGTTCGTGCGGCGCGAAATCGACAACCAGGAGCTTGCCGCCGGGAGCGAGCACACGGGCCGCCTCTCGGATCGCCAATGCGGGATCCGACAGGAAATGCAGGACCTGATGCATGATTACAGCATCCGCCTGCTGATCGGCGAGCGACAGCGAGTAGAGGTCGCCGTGACGTACCTGCGCCTTGCCGCAGCCTTTGGCTTTCAGATTGGCACGCGCATAGGTCAACATTGTCTGGTTGACGTCGAGACCTAAGCCGCGTTCGAACCTGTCGGCAAAGAGTTCAAGGGTACGACCGGTGCCGGTGCCAAGATCTACAAAAAAGTCGAATGGCCCCTCGCCTATCGTCCGGCGCATTGCCGCCTCGACATCGTTTTCCGCCACATGCAGGGCGCGAATACGATCCCAGTCGGCGGCATGCTTCTCAAAGAAGGTCTGCGCCACCCCTTCGCGCTCCCGTTTCAGGGCTTCCGCGCGCTCGCGGTCACGGCGGACCGAGGTTTCAGATGGATCGACGTCGGCGACGAGCCGCAAAGCGAGACGCCCGCCGGCCTGCCGATCGGAAATGTGAAAATAGACCCAGCTCCCGTCGCGAAAGCGCTCGATCAGCCCGGCCTCACACAGAAGCTTCAAATGCCGGCTGATGCGCGGTTGGCTCTGACCCAGGATCAGCGTCAGGTCTTTGACGTTGAGTTCGCCACCCGCGAGAAGAAGAAGGATGCGCATGCGCGTCGGCTCGGCCGCTGCCTTGAGAGCCGTCACCAAATCCACCGTTGTCATCTCGCCGTGTCTCGACATGACGCGGAAGATATAAACATATCTTTATATGTCAAGCGGATTGTTCTATTTCCCCACGCGCTCGGGATGCGACGTTGGTTAACCGCCTTTTAGCGAAATTTACCATAAGCTCCCCCCGGCAAAGTGCGGGGGCCAAGTGGGCGTGATGAAGCGACGAAGTTACGAAGTTATTGAAGTTTCTGGCGATCGCGATCGCCTCCCCATCACAATCCGGCAAACCAATTCCAAGCTGGGAAAAATCCCGGGATTGTGTCTCATGACCGTACTTGCTGCCGCCATCGTGCTGCCGCAGTTGGTCTTCGCAATCTACGCGGTAACCGCACCTCAAGTGCGCAACGCGTTGATCGATCACCCCATGATCGCCGTTGAGCTGGCTCTAGCCCTTGTCTTTTGGGTCGCGCTGATCGTTTGGCCCTTGCGCAACATCCTTTTGGGACTGATCTCCGACCGCTACGTCGATATTCGCGACGGCGAGGTTAAGGTCGTCGATCGAACCCCTTTCTCAGCGACTCTCTGGCAGATGCCGCTCGCGAGCTTCGAAGGTGTTGCACTCCATTCGCGCTCATCCCTATCAGGCGTCCGACAGGAAGCCGTTCTGGTTCATCCCAACAGGCATCGCAGCATCGTCTTGATGGTGGCCGAGCGGATAGGGGCGCAGGAATTGGACAGTCTTTGCCGTATGTTGAGCCTTTCGCTCGTGCCGGCAGGCCGGCTCTACGACTTCAGCGATAAGCCTCGGCAAAGCCAAAATGCTGTGGCCGCATAGCCATTCGGCATTGTTTTGACGTGATTGTTGCCTCTCTAGCGTGCGGTGAGGCTTGTGTGAGTTGAGACGCGGTAGCAGAGTTCCTATGGGACCATCTGCCGTTTCGTGGTTGGTTAGGGGACGTAAGATGCGAGGGTTTGGTATGGGGTGGGCAATGTCGGCGCGTGTTCGCTCCGTCGGTTGGCTGGTGATTTTAGTCGCCGCTTTTGCAGGATTTTCGTCAGCTGGAGCGCGCGCGGAGACACCGGCCGTCTACATGCAGCGCGTTCAGAACGAGCTGATGTACGCGCAGCGCCAAGGCGGCGTGTCGGCCTACGCGAACGTTCTTCGCCGACACATGGACGTTCAGAACATCGGTTTGACCGCACTCGGCCCTCACGCTCGCACGCTGCCTAAGACGGACCGGCCCGCCTACTACAACGGCATGGTCAACTTCATCGCGAAATATGCCGCAAAAGAAGGCCCGAAATACATTGTTACGAGTGCCGTAGTAACCGGCCAGGGTGCAGGTGACGCCGGCGGCACCAACGTCGACAGTCACATCACGCTGGCTGACGGCTCGGGCTATGACATCCGCTGGCTCGTGATGAAGACAAGCCAAGGCTACAAGGTTCGCGACGCTCAGGTGGTCGGCTTCTGGATGACATCCTTCCTGGATGACCTGTTCCAGAACTACATCACCGAGAACGGCAATAACCCCAGGGCGCTCGTTCTAGCGCTCAGCCGCTGAGGCTATCGCTAACTGTGATTTTTAAGCGTCGCCCCTCGTCGGGCGACGTTTTGCTTTCCGCGCCCGCCCCAATTACGTCTAGCTTTGCCTCGACAAAGCGCCGCAGCTTGCATCGCCTGCGAGCATTGGCGAGAAATACGGCCGCTAACGTCCTATATATGGCAGCCAGATAGTCGGTGGGGAGAGAGGGGCCAATGAGCTTTTCGAAGTTGCGTCGTGCGGCGAGCGTGGCGTTCGCTATTACTTTCGCGCTGGGAACGGTGGCGCTGATCGCCTCCGCGACAACCCAAGCACAGGAACAACAACAGCCCGCTCCCGAAGGTGAACAAGCAGCTCCTCCACCCGCTGATGGCGGCGGCGCAGCGGCTCCCGCGCAGGAGGGAGCCCAGCCGAGCGCTGAACAGCCCGCCCCCGATACGGGCGCAGCGCCCGAGGCAGCGCCATCCGGCGGAAATTCGGCAGAGGTTCCCCCTGTCCAGTCGGAGACGCCAGCTGCTACTGCTGAGCCTGCGGCACCAGCCGCACCGGCCGAAGGTGCTCCTGCCGGCGCGATCACCGCAAGCCAGGTTCAGATCGGCGCGGCCGTCTTCGGTGCCGACGGTGCCAAGATCGGCGAAGTCAATGGCGTGAAGTCCGATGACTCCGGCAAAATTCAAGAAATCCTGGTGACCGACGGAATGCCGGCCGGCATCAATGCGAAGGTCTTCGAGGTTCCCGGCGACAAGATCACGAGCGTCGGCGATGGTGTGAAGCTCTCGCTCAGCTCGGAGGAAGCCAAGAAGCTTCCGATCATCGACAACAGCAAAGGTTGATCGGGCGAAATTGTTTGCCTCGATGGCGGCTTCCGGCTCGCTCTTCTTGAGACCGAAGCCGCCATCGCAATCCTCTAGCGTTCGAAGCGCTTGAACTTGATGCGGTGTGGCTCGACCGCTTGATCGCCGAGCCGCCGCTTCTTGTCTTCCTCATAATCGGCGAAGTTTCCTTCAAACCATTCGACGTGGCTGTCGCCTTCGAATGCGAGGATGTGTGTCGCGAGCCGATCAAGGAAGAAGCGATCGTGCGAGATCACCACGGCGCAGCCGGGGAAGTCTTCCAGCGCTGCTTCGAGTGCGCCCAACGTCTCTGTGTCGAGATCGTTGGTCGGTTCGTCGAGGAGCAGCAGGTTGCCGCCCTCCTTCAAGAGCTTGGCCAAATGCACCCGATTGCGTTCGCCACCAGATAGCAATCCGACCTTCTTCTGCTGATCGGCGCCCTTGAAGTTGAACCACCCGCAGTAGGCGCGGCTTGGGACTTCCTTCTTGCCTCCCAGCAGCATCTGGTCGAGACCACCCGAGATCTCTTCCCAGACAGTCTTCTTGTCGTCGAGATGCGCTCGCGACTGGTCGACGTAAGCGATCTTGACCGTATCGCCCAAACGGATCGAGCCCTTGTCCGGCTTCTCGGCGCCCGTCAACATCTTGAACAAGGTCGTTTTGCCGGCGCCGTTCGGACCGATGACGCCAACGATGCCGCCAGGCGGCAGCTTGAATGAAAGATTGTCGATCAGCAGGCGATCACCGAAGCCTTTCGTCAAACCGTCGGCTTCGATGACGACACCTCCAAGACGCGGACCCGTAGCGATCTGAATCGAAGCGCGGCCAGTTTCCTCGCGCCCAGCTTCGTCCGCCAGCTTTTCGTAAGCGGTGATGCGCGCTTTCGACTTGGCTTGGCGGGCCTTCGGCGATGATCGGATCCATTCGAGCTCACGGGAGAGAGCTTTTTGCTTGCTCTCCTCTTGGGCTTTCTCCGCGGCTTCGCGCTTAGCTTTCTGCTCCAGCCAATCGGAATAGTTGCCCTTCCACGGCACGCCTTGCCCGCGATCGAGTTCGAGCGTCCATTCGGTGATGTTGTCAAGGAAGTAGCGGTCATGGGTGACGAGGATGACGCAGCCCGTGTATTCCTTCAGGTAGCGCTCGAGCCACGCGACGCTCTCGGCGTCGAGATGATTGGTGGGCTCGTCGAGAAGCAGGATGTCGGGTTTGGAAAGCAGAAGCTTTGTCAGCGCGACACGGCGCTTTTCACCGCCCGAAAGCTTCGTCACGTCCGCGTCTCCCGGCGGCGAACGCAGCGCATCGAGTGCCTGCTCAACCTGCGCATCGAGATCCCAAAGGTTCTGCGCGTCGATCTGATCTTGGAGTGCCGTCATCTCGTCGGCCGTCTCGTCGGAATAGTTCGCCGCGATCTCGTTGTAGCGATCGAGAATGGCCTTCTTCTCCGCGACGCCTTCCATCGCATTGCCGAGGACATCCTTGTCAGGGTCGAGTTCCGGCTCCTGCGGGAGGTAACCAACCTTAATGCCCTCGGCCGGCCGTGCCTCACCGATATAGTCGTCGACGACGCCCGCCATGATCTTGAGCAGCGTCGACTTGCCGGCGCCGTTGAGGCCGACGACGCCAATCTTGGCGCCGGGCAGAAACGACAGCGAGATGTCTTTTAGGACCTGCTTTCCGCCGGGATAGGCCTTGGAAAGCTTATGCATGTGATAAACGTACTGATGTGCAGCCATGAACGGCGCCTCTGTGACTAAAAGTTCGAGGGATTGATCGGCCTTCTAGCCGATTGCGGCGACATCCTCAATTATATCATTGAGCCGGGCGCGACGTGCCGCGACAAGGTATTTCCGCGCTTTTATGGGATCGCATCGTCAGGGAACGACCGGAATGGCTGAAGAAAATACCGAAAACGGCAAAGTGCTGGAAAACGGTAAGACCCCGAAGCCCAAGGTCGCCTGCGCGCTTACAGGCAAGGAATTTTCGCGCGGCAACGTGGTCAACCTCGGGACAGTCATGACCTCCCTGGTGGATCGTATCCGCAAGGATTATCCTGATCTCAAGGATGACGCGTTCGTCTCACGCAAGGAGCTCGATCGCTATCGCACGCTCTACGTCACCGAACTCCTTCGCGAGGAATCTGGCGACGTCAGCGAGATCGAGCGACAGGTCGCCGAAAGCCTCGCTACCCACGAGACGCTTGCCGAGAACGTGGAAGAGGAATTTTCGTCCCATCGTTCGTTAGGTGAAATCTTGTCCGATGGCTTGGCACATTTTGGCGGCAGCTGGACTTTTCTGATCGTGTTCGCCGCGTTTCTCGCTGTTTGGATGCTATTCAATTCCTATCGCGCCGAAGCTGCCTTCGATCCCTACCCCTACATCCTGCTCAACCTCATCCTTTCAACCATCGCGGCGGTTCAAGCTCCGATCATCATGATGAGCCAACGGAGACAGGAAGAGAAAGATCGGATGCGATCACTCAACGACTACAGGGTCAATCTCAAGGCGGAACTCGAAATCCGGCATCTTCACGAAAAGATGGACCACCTGATCAACAAGCAATGGCAGCGGCTAGCCGAGATCCAATCGTTGCAGCTCGACAAGATGGCCGAGCGGAGGAAGTAACTCTGCGGGCGTCCTTCACCACGCCGGGTTCTTCACGCCCGTGAAGAAGTAGACGCCGAGGCCGATGGTGAACACGAGCCAACCCCAGAGGGTGTGCTCGGTATAGACGGCCCAAAACGAGCGGGTGCGCTCGTAGCGCCAGGCGAGAAGCAGCCCGACAACGAATGTACCCCCGACGGCGATCCAGTTGCGAAACAGGATATGGCCGAAGCCAAACGCGAGTGCGTTGGCGACGATCAGACTCGCGCGCGAGCCGAACAGCACGCCATAACGGTGAAAAAAGAAGACACGGTAGGCAAATTCCTGCGCCAAAACCGATGTGAACGGATAGAGCACCATGATCTTGAGCCACAGACCCGGACGCTCGGCAGCGAGAGCGAAAAGTCTATCCGGCATCACGACAGAAACCGCCAACCCGACGGCGACGGAACCGATAGCGAAGGTCGCCAGAATTGAAACCAGTGTTGCAGCCGACGGCCAACGCTCCAGTTCCTTTCTCAGGCTGAAGCTTCGATCGAAATAGAGGAACGCGATGAAGCCCAAAAGCACCGGAGGCAGGGCGTAGAAAAGCGGGACGCGGTAATCGAACACTGCAATGCGCATCAACAGCGGCAGACCAACGTATATCAGCCCAAACTCCGTCCAGAGCTGCAGGCGCCGCACTTCTGATGGATTGGCGTTTCCTACATTGTTTCCGAGCGTACCAGCTGCCGCGAAATACTCACCATGCGCTGGCAAGTCTTTGGATGCGATTGAAGCGATCATCCGATCTCCGCTGCTGCCAATCTTGTCGCTCCGCTAGCGGTCCCCGCCCAACACCAGCCCAGGAAGCATTTGCGCGCGCTTGGCCCAGCGCTTGCGAATTTCAGAAGCTATCTCTTTTGCCGAATGGAGCGGCTTGTAGCTCCACGTCGGCAACGGCCCGCCGTCTGCCGGCAGCAGTCGCGTCGCACCATATGAAGCGAGCGACGCATGAAAGCGGTCGAATTTGGCGCTCCCTCCAGAAGGAGAAAACAAGAAGATCGGCCGTCCTGTTGCGGCGGCCTCACAGGTCATGCTGACGCTGTCGGCCGTAATGACGAAGGCGTCGGCGCTTGCAAGATAATCGGGATATGGGTTCGCGCCCTCCCCGTTCCAGAATAGCGACCTAGTTCCGGCCACCGCCTGCTGAAGGCGGTCGGCGAGCGTCGCCGGCGTGCGGCGAGATGTGGTGATCATCAGGCTCGCTCCGGTTGCCGCTAACCGGCCAAGCGACGCCACCAGACGCTCCTCGTCGGCCGCCGTGTAGTTGTAGTCGCCATTGGGGCCCCCGATGAGGCAGGCAATCCGCGGGTGGGGCAGTCCGGCGATTTCCTCCGGTGGCTGCGTGCGCAGCGCTTCAAGCCGCGCCTCCGAAAACCGGTGCGGCGCGGTTAGCGTGGTAATCACGTTCGAACCGCGGCGGCGATCGTGTTGCGGCACCCAGATCAGGTCGGCGCTGTTCGGACCTGTCTTCGGATCCATCAGAATGACGGTATAGGTCTTGAGCCCAGCGCGCTTACGAAGTGCCCGGATATAAGGGATTGTCGTTCGCCCGGTCGCGAATGCGATCGTTGGCCACGGCGGGCCAGGAACTTCCGAAGAAGGCAGAGGTCCCCACGGCGCCATCAACTTGTATAGGCCAGAGAGACGGCTGCGCTTCACTTCCGCCCGCAATCCGAGGGCTTCCACGACGCCAAAACATTGCGCTTCATGTCCGGCCTTCCCGTCTGAGAAGATCCAGGCCGTCCGACCTTCCAGCGTTAAAGATTGATCGTTCACCGCGGCCATGTCCTGCAAGAGTGATCCTGTCTGCGGTGATGCGCATTGAAATATGCGAAACTTTACGCGACCAGCAACATTCCTGATATTACTCTAGCCCTCCTGCAACGGCTCGGTCCATGGCAATAGAGCTCGACGAAATAGACTGGCGTATCTTGCGCGAGTTGCAAGCCGATGGGCGCATGACGAACATCGCACTCGCCAATCGCATAGGCCTTTCTGCTCCTCCCTGCCTGCGGCGCGTCCGCGCCCTAGAGGAGGCGGGACTGATTTCCCGCTATACGGCGCTCGTCGATGAGGTTCGCCTTGGCTACGCGCTGACCGCGTTCGCAATGGTCCGCCTTCACAACCAAGCAGAAACCGATCTCCGCGCCTTCGAAAACCGGATACTAGAATGGCCGCTCGTCCGTGAGGCCTACATGCTGTCTGGCGAGAGCGACTTTATATTGAAGTGCATTGCCCGCGACTTGCAACGGTTCCAAAGCTTCGTTCTAGAGGAACTTACGGCTGCACCCAACGTCGCAAGCGTCAAAACCTATCTCACAATCCGACGCGCCAAACGCGAACCGGGCGTGCCTATTACTGTCGCTGGCCCCGAGGGAACCTGATCACGGCAAGCGAATTTGGAGGGTCGATGAGACACATTTCTCGATTGGCTAGGCTGACGACGAAGGCTGCTGTTCTCTCGCTTGTCCCGAATGTCTCGCTGGCCGTAGCGGCGACATCCGACGATTTATTCAATACGTACTTCGCCAACGTCCTCGACGGCCGTCCTTGTTTCGCGCGCACTTATGAGGACAAGGAACTTGCCGCCCATCCCGATCAGCGCGTTAGAGCGATCGAAATTGACCTGTCAAAGGCCAACGCCGACGGCACGCCAAACACGCCCGACCGCTTTCAACTGGGCTTCGCTCTGATGTTGAAGTCTGGACCGGAATGGATTGGTCAAACCGCCAGCTGCAGGACCAATGACACTGATTTCGAGTGCTATGTTTCGGGCGATGGCGGCGTTTTCAGCCTTACGCCCAAAGACGGCGGAGAACTGCGCCTTCAAACCGGAGATGACGGGCTCGCCCTCGAAAGCTCTGACAAGGATATCGAACTTGGCAAAGACGGCGGTGACAGCGTCTTCGATCTCAAGCCTTCGAAGGCCGAATGCCAAGCGGCGTCGGCATTCTTTGAAGGCGGCAGCGACTAGCTGCCGCCGTGTCGGAGTGGTTCAGCCCCACTTCACTTGCAAGACTTCGAGCGTACGCGTGCCTTTCGGCGTCGTGACGTCGACGCTCTCGCCCTTGGACTTGCCGATCAACGCACGGGCGATCGGTGAGGAGATCGAGATCTTGCGATCCCGAAGGTTTGCTTCGGTGTCGCCGACAATCGTGTAAGTGACCTTCTCGCCGGAATCTTCGTCTTCAAGCGTAACCGTCGCGCCGAATTTTATGGTGTCGCCGGAAAGCTTCGTAACGTCGATGATCTCTGCGCGGTTGATCTTGTCCTCAAGCTCCGCGACGCGAGCCTCGTTGAGCCCCTGCTGCTCCTTGGCGGCATGGTACTCGGCGTTCTCAGAGAGATCCCCATGGGCGCGGGCTTCCGAAATCGCGGCGATGATCCGCGGGCGCTCGACGGCTTTCAGCCGCTGGAGTTCCTCCTCAAGGTTCTTGTAACCTTCAAGCGTCATCGGCACCCGTTCCATTATCTTCTCCAACGTATTCGAACGGCTCAATCAATCGCGGGGGAGGCCCCGACACACGGTAACAGCAGTTTCGGCAAATAGGAAAGCAGCCCAGAAGCGGCCGCCTTTCAGCGTGCCCTGGCCGCGTCGGTAAACGGCTAGCGATGGGCGAACGCCTGCAAGGGCGCTACTTCCAGCGTGTCCGATGCCAATGCCTTTATGGCTCGAGTAACCGCCACCGCCCCTGCCAATGTTGTATAATAGGGGATGTGGTGAAGCAAGGCCGTGCGCCGGATGTCCTTGCTGTCGCTCAGAGCTTTCGAACCCTCAGTTGTATTAAAAACAAGGTGGATATCCCCGTTTTTGATGGCGTCCACGATATGCGGCCGGCCTTCCAATACCTTGTTGATGGGCTCGCAGGGAATGTCGTGCGCTTCAAGGAAGCGCTTGGTTCCCCGGGTCGCGACGACCTTGAATCCCATCGCCACCAGCTCTTTGACCGGGGCGACCACGCGCGACTTATCGCTTTCCTTCACGGAAACGAACACTGTGCCTTTGGCGGGCAACTTTTGCCCCGCGCCAAGCTGGCTCTTGCCGAACGCCATTGCGAAATCGTGGTCAATTCCCATGACTTCGCCTGTCGATCGCATTTCGGGACCCAGAATAGGATCAACACCGATAAAACGGGCGAAGGGAAAAACGGCCTCTTTTACGGCGATGTGGTCGAAGACCGGCTTCGTCAGATTGAACGACGCCAGAGACTTACCGGCCATGACCTCGGACGCAATCGATGCGATCGGCAGTCCAATGACTTTCGCGACGAACGGCACGGTGCGCGACGCACGCGGATTGACCTCCAGAATGAAGACTTCCTCGTCCTTGATCGCAAATTGTACGTTCATGAGACCGACAACGCCAAGGGCAAGTGCCAGTTCCCGCGCCTGACGTTCGAGCTCGGCAATGATCGCCGGAGACAATGAGTGCGGCGGCAGCGAGCATGCGCTGTCACCCGAGTGGATGCCTGCTTCCTCGATGTGCTCCATGATGCCGGCGACGAAGGTATCCTTGCCGTCCGACAAGCAATCGACGTCAACCTCGACCGCATCCGTCAGATAACTGTCGATCAACAGCGGGCGCTTATCCGACACGACGAGTTCCGACGGCCTGTCGAGCGTAGCTGACAAGCGCGCGACATACCGGTCGACTTCGGCGCCGTCGTGAACGATCTCCATCGCCCGACCGCCCAGCACGTAGGACGGCCGGATCACCACGGGATAACCGATCTGTTCGGCGATGCCGCGAGCCGCGTCCGGCGCCTTGGCAATTCCGCTCTTCGGCTGCTTGAGTTTCAGTTTATCGATCAGCGCTTTGAAGCGATCACGGTCTTCCGCGAGATCGATCGCATCCGGAGAGGTACCGAGGATGGGAACGCCGGCTTCTTCCAGAGCGCTTGCAAGCTTCAGTGGCGTCTGCCCGCCAAACTGCACGATCACGCCCTTGAGCGAACCCTTGCTGCTCTCGACCCTGATGATTTCGAGCACGTCCTCGGCGGTCAATGGTTCAAAGAAAAGCCGGTCCGAGGTGTCGTAGTCTGTCGATACCGTTTCCGGATTGCAGTTGACCATGATCGTCTCGAAGCCTGCGGCGGTCAGCGCAAAGCAGGCGTGGCAACAGCAATAGTCGAACTCGATGCCCTGGCCGATGCGGTTCGGGCCACCGCCAAGAATGACAATCTTATTCTTGTCCGACGGGAAGGCTTCGCATGCGGGCTCACCGGTAAGACCCGTTTCATAGGTCGAATACATATAGGCGGTGGGCGAAGCGAATTCGGCCGCGCATGTATCGATGCGCTTGAACACCGGGATGACGCCGAGATCCTTTCGCAACTTGCGAACGTCTGCTTCGGTGAGTTTGGCCAGCTTGGCGAGCCGCGCGTCGGAAAAGCCCTGCGCCTTGAGCGCACGCAGTTGAGAGGCGCTCTTCGGTAAGCCATGAGCGACGACGCGGGCTTCCGTGTCCACGATCGCTTTGATCTGCGAAAGAAACCACGGATCGATCTTGCAATACTGGTGGATCTCGTCGAGCGAGAAACCTTCCCGGAAAGCCTGCGCGACCTTTAGGATGCGATCCGAGGTCGGCCGCGAAACGGCGGCACGAACGACGTTCTTGTCATCGCCCTGACCAAGACCTTCGAGCTGAATGTCGTCGAAGCCAGTAAGGCCCGTCTCCATCGACCGCAGCGCCTTCTGCACGCTTTCAGCAAACGTGCGTCCAATCGCCATGGCTTCGCCGACCGACTTCATCGAAGTCGTCAGCGTGGTGTCAGCGCCTGGAAACTTCTCGAAGGCGAAGCGCGGAATTTTCGTAACCACATAATCGATGGTCGGTTCGAAAGACGCCGGCGTCGCCCCGCCGGTGATGTCATTCTGGATTTCGTCGAGCGTGTAGCCGACCGCGAGCTTGGCTGCGACCTTGGCGATCGGGAAACCAGTGGCCTTCGACGCCAGTGCCGACGAGCGCGACACGCGCGGGTTCATCTCGATGACGATCAGCCGTCCGTCGGCGGGATTGACGGCGAACTGCACGTTGGAGCCGCCTGTCTCGACACCGATCTCACGCAGCACCGCGATCGAGGCGTCACGCATGATCTGATATTCTTTGTCCGTCAGCGTCAGCGCCGGCGCGACGGTGATGCTGTCGCCGGTGTGCACGCCCATGGGATCGATATTCTCGATCGAGCAGATGATGATGCAGTTGTCCGCCTTGTCGCGGACGACCTCCATCTCGTACTCTTTCCAGCCGATGACGCTTTCCTCGACGAGCACCTGCGAGGTAGGCGAAGCATCGAGGCCGCGATCGATGATCTCGAAGTACTCCTCGCGATTGTAAGCGATGCCGCCGCCGGTCCCGCCCAGCGTGAACGACGGGCGTATGATTGCGGGCAATCCGACGTGTTCCAGCGCGGAGGATGCTTCGTCGCGGTTGTGAACAAGACGCGAGCGCGGCGTCTCGAGACCAATCTCTACCATCGCCTCACGGAAGAGCTTGCGGTCTTCCGCCTTGTCGATGGCCTCCGCTTTGGCGCCGATCAGCTCGACCCCATAGCGATGAAGGATGCCCTGCTTGTGCAGAGCCAGCGCCGTGTTGAGCGCCGTCTGGCCGCCCATCGTCGGCAGAATGGCGTCGGGCTTTTCCTTGGCGATGATCTTGGTCACCACTTCCGGCGTGATCGGTTCGATATAAGTGGCGTCCGCAAGATCCGGGTCGGTCATGATCGTCGCCGGATTGGAATTGACGAGAATGATCCGATAGCCCTCCTCCCTCAGCGCCTTGCAGGCCTGCGTGCCGGAATAATCGAACTCGCAAGCCTGACCGATGACGATCGGGCCTGCGCCGATGATGAGGATAGATTTGATGTCGGTGCGTTTTGGCATGCGGCGCAAAAATTTGGCCGAAGCTCGCGTGGTTGACGCGGTCGGCTCAGGGGTGGGTGGAACGTAGGGCTAAGGGGGCCTTATAGGCAAAGCATCGCGCCGGGGGAACCCCGAAATTACCGCACCGCGATGTTCCTTGCCTAGCTGACGCTCTAAGCTGTTTTTACGTTGTCACATTCAGACCTGTCGGTGCCCGGCAGGAACACCGTCAAAAGCCCCAGCAAAGGCAGGAACGAGCAGATTTCATACACGTAGGCGACACCTTTTGCGTCCGCTACGAGGCCCAGAACCCCTGCTGCGATGCCGGCAATGCCAAAAGCGGCGCCAAAGAAGATTCCTGAGATCATGCCAACGCGCCCTGGGATGATCTCCTGGGCAAAGACGACGATCGCGGGAAAGGCCGACGACAGGATGAGGCCGATGATGACGGACAGAATCACAGTCCACGTGAGGTCGGCATAAGGCAGTGCCAGCGAGAACGGCAAGGCGCCGACGATCGAAAACCAGATCACGACCTTGGGCCCGAACCGGTCGCCGTAAAGGCCGCCCAGGATCGTGCCCACGGCAGAGGCCGCCAGGAATGCGAACAGCATCAATTGAGATGCCTGCACGGACACGCCGAACTCGTGGATGGCGTAGAACGTGTAAAAACTCGAAAAGCTCGCCGTATAGATGTTCTTCGAGAACGTCAGCAATGCGAGCACTGCCAACGCCACGGCCGTTCGACCCCGCGAATGAATCAGCCCTGCTCCAGCGATGCCGCTTTTCCGCTTTGGAGTAGCGCTGGAAGCCCATTCGCCGACTTTCCAAAGGATTGCCATCGCCAAAAGCGCGATTGCCGCAAACCACGCGAGGCTCGGCTGACCGTGCGGCACGACAACGAAGGCCGCCGCCAGGGGGCCGATCGCGGTGCCGAAGTTACCGCCAAGCTGAAAAAGCGATTGCGCGAAACCATGCCGTCCACCGGAGGATAGCCTGGCGATGCGCGATGATTCCGGATGAAAGATTGCCGATCCGACGCCAACGAGCGCTGCGCCCATCAGCAGACCGAGGTAGCTCGACGTGAACGCCAATAAAATGAGGCCCGCGAAGGTCGAACCCATGCCCATGCTCGTGGAGTAGGGAACAGGGCGCTTATCGGTGTAGTGACCGATGAAAGGCTGCAGTAACGACGCCGTGATCTGAAAGGCCATCGTCAGCAGGCCGATCTGCCAGAAATCGAGCCGATAGTTGGCCTTCAGCATCGGATAAATCGCAACCAGCAACGACTGCATCACGTCGTTGAGCAGATGGCAGAAGCTTACTGCGAACAGGACTGCGAGAGAGGCGCTTGCGACCGGCGCCCGTAGCGCGGCGCGAGGTGAATCGATGGCTGACATTAGAATCTCCGGACGAGCTTCTAACGCCGCCGCGGGCGAGAAACATCGTTCATAGGAGCATGGCTGCCATCCGCGCGGGCATCGTCCGATGGGCTGATCGCGATTGTCGCAGCGGAACCTCGACTGCAATTAAGTGAGCACTTGCCCAGTAACTGGCCGTGGGCATTCAACGCACAAGCCGTATTTGACGCACCTCAAGAAGGGACTCCTCGGGGCCTCGACGCCTGTCAATTGGAAAGATGGCGGATAGCGGGATCTGCGTGGGGCGTATACCTCGTAAAAAACTGCAATGTCAGGGACATTGCCTACCCATGAACGTGCTCTACGACACTTTTCTCGCCACGCACGGCTACAGCGGCATTCCGCAGGATACGCGACTTCTTCTGAAGACGCTTGCGTCGACTCCCGGCATCAACGTCGATGCTTTGCTACATCCGACGCAATTTGATCGTTCTCGTTCGCCCCACGAGGTTTCCGCGCTCGACGTTTCAACCGCCATTTTCCGCGACCTCATTCCCAAACACCAGCCGCACGCGGGGCAGCTGAAGAAATTTCAGCGCAAGATAGGAAATGCGGTCACCAAATATCTTCGATCCCGCGAAAGTTACTCGGTCGGACCGATCGACAAAGAACTCTTCTTCGACGCAATTTGGCGTACTCGGCTGGACAAAACGCTACTTCCTTCCGACCGCGCGTTAATGCGCTCGATCAACTATAAATTCTCGCCGATCAGCGAAGAAGAACTTCAGAAACCGGGAAAGAAATTGTCGTTCCCGCGCCGAACGCTTGATACGTCGGGCTACGATTTCCTGATTTTCCAGGATACACGCGTTGTCAAAGCGCATCCGCTGACGACGAAAATTATTCGCTATCACGATCCCTTGCCTGTCATTTCTCCGGACACGTTTGCTGATGAAATGCAGATCAAGCAGCATTATCAAGCGATCGTTGCGACCAAATCGGACAGCTACTTCGTTTGCAATTCTGGGGTGACCCAAGATCAGCTCGTTCGGCTTTTCCCAGAGCTGGAAGATCGCGCCTTCGTCGTTCCCTACACGCTTCCCGATCATCGAAGCGTGCCGATTCACGACATCCCCATCACCCGCATCATCGAGGCGCGTCGCTCATTCGTCTCGGTGCCCAACATCAAGCGCAAGCCTGAAATCCCCGCCGATCCCAAGTACATCGTCATGGTGTCGACTCTGGAGCCGCGAAAAAATTTCCCAGGTGCCATCGCGGCCTTCGAACGCCTCATCGAGCGCAACCGGGACGAAGATCTGCGCTTCGTCATTGTGGGCCGACCGGGGTGGACTTTCGAAAAAACGCTTTCTGCGATGTCCTCCGGCGTCAAATTTGGCCGCATCATTCATCTGATGGACCTGACTTTTCCGGAACTCGCCAATGTCTACCGCAATGCTGAAGCTTTGGTTTTCCCCTCATACGGAGAAGGCTTCGGCTTCACGCCAATGGAAGCCTTGCAGTTCGGTACGCCGGGCGTCGTCTCCGACATCCCTGTCCATCGTTGGGTGATGGGCGATGCTGTTCTCTATGCCGATCCTTACGACGTGGATGCGGTCGCTAGCCAGCTTGAACGCCTGCTCTATGGAACGGAAGCGCTCACTCTCAGGAAAGATCTGCTGAAAGCCGGCGATGCAGTACTGGACCGATATACCGTCGAGACAACGTCAAAGCAGTGGCGGATATTGCTCGAGGGCCTTCACACGCGAAGGCAAAACCGCTGGTCGGGCTTGGCTTTCCGGCAACATAAGGCGGATAGTGATCGTGACTTTCTCGCGCCCGCTTCGGCGGTAGGCGCCCAGTATGCCGCGGCAAGAGAGCCAGCTAAAAACTAGCAGTCGCAAGATGTCGAACGATCAGATCAATCGTCGACGGCTTGTCATTACTTCGGAGCCGCCGCGGCGTCCGGGGACTTGTCGGGCAGCGGGTCCTTCGGCGGATCGATCTTCAAATCGAGAGGATAGGAGTAGGTCGTCTTGAAGACCGGCTTGTCCTCGTGGCCCGGCGCCAGAAGAACGTTACTTGAAGGAAGCCCAGTCATCGCATCCACGTAAAACATGCGGAAGGCTTGGTTCTGCGGCGCGGAGCCCTTCTCAGCCTCGTTTTCCAACTTGTAGCTCAGAACATCGCGGCCATCGATTTGCGCTCGGCCTTTGCAAGCGTAGTTGCCGACGTCGCTCTGCTGTTTGACGACCGTGTCGTCCATCTGCTCGCGCAATTGAGCCGCTATTTTCTGCGGGACCGCACGCCACCCGCCTTCTTGCTTCGCCCAGGCGTCATCGCCAACCAAAATGATCTCTGTTGTCTGATTGGTGAGCTTCGACGTCACCGTCTGGTGCATACGGTCCGGAAGAACGTAGTCGACCTTCATGGCAATCGGCCCGTTCTCGGTGAGCATGTTCGTTTCCATGCGGAACCATGACGATTTCCGCAGCTTCTGCAGCGCGGCCGAAACCTCATCGCGGCATGGATTTGCATTCGGCTTGGCGTCGGAAGGGCTGGGAGGAGCAATCTGCGCCGAGGCGGCGCCAGCGATAGCAAGTGTTGCGATGATGGAAAGAACGATGCGGCGCATAGGTGATCCCAATCGATGCCGAAGGCGGTGTTATCGGAGCTTTTGCACAGGCGCATTTGCCGGCGCAACGATCTCAATGTCCGTGGGGTAGGAATACTTCACTTCGCGCAAGGGCTTCGCGCCATCCGCAAGCGGACCGATCACATTATACGCGGGCAGGCCAGTCGCCGGATCAACATAGATCGTCCGCGCGATGACCTTAGATGGGTCTTTCAGCGCGTGCGTTCTGTCTTCGAAGCGATAGCCGAGAAGATCCTGGTTTTCATATTTTACCGTGCCGAGGCACTCGTAGCCCTCTAGCTTGCTCGGCCGCGCCAATGCTTCGGCGACTTCAGCAATGATCGATTGCGTAAACTGCGGCTGCAGTTCTTCAAAGCTACCTCCCGAGCCCGCAAATGCCCGGTTCTCGACCAGCATCGTCTGCTGCTCGCCAGGCATTGCTGGTGACGTGACCGTCTGGAGCATTCTGAGGGGAGGCATATAGTCGATGCGCATATGCGCTTCGCCCTCGGCCGTCGGCTGCGAGAACTCGACGCGAAATGCCTTCAGGGAGAGCTGCTTTCTTATGGCGGTGAGAACGTCTGCCGAGCAGTCCGTTCCGGCGGCAGATACCGGCGACGCGGCGGCAAGAGCAACGGCGGCGACGAGTATTTGCAAACGCATGCATTTCCTCCGAGATTTTTTCCTTGCGTTATACTCAGAACCGCGCCTGAAGCGATCTTAAAGTTCAGCAAGGTTTATGCGGCGCCGGGCGGAGGCAAGTCATTCCTCCGCAGCGCGTCCACCAATTTCGCGGTTAGAGCAGTGGTGGCTATCTCACCGCTCGCGGGTCGTCGGCATGCCCTTCTGATCGCGCATCATGTTTACGAACCGCGTGAAGAGATAATGGCTGTCCTGCGGGCCGGGCGAGGCTTCTGGATGATGCTGGACGGAGAATACCGGCTTGCCCTCGAGAGCCAGGCCGCAATTGGAGCCATCGAACAATGAGACGTGAGTCTCTACGACTCCAGACGGCAGGCTCTCGCGATCGACGGCGAAGCCGTGGTTCATCGAGACGATCTCGACCTTGTTGGTGGTGAAGTCCTTCACTGGATGATTGGCGCCATGGTGGCCCTGATGCATTTTCTTGGTCGTGGCGCCGAGCGCCAAACCTAACATCTGGTGGCCGAGACAGATGCCGAATACCGGCTTGCCGCTGTCTACGAGCTTCTTGATCTCCGGGACAGCGTAAGCGCCCGTTGCGGCCGGATCCCCCGGGCCGTTGGAGAGGAAAACGCCATCCGGATTGCGTGCGAGAATATCTTCGGCCTTTTCTTTCGCCGGCACGACGGTCACCTTGCAGCCAGCGGACGCAAGGCAGCGCAGGATGTTGCGCTTCAGGCCATAATCGACGGCAACGACGTGGAATTCCGGGTTCTCGTTGCGCGTATAGCCCTTGTCCCAAACCCAGCGCTGCTCATCCCAGGAATAGCTTTGGCCGCTGGTCACTTCCGGCACGAGGTCGAGGCCGAGGAGTCCGTGCCAGGAATTCGCTTCCGCCTTCAGAGCGTCGATATCGAACTTGCCCGAAGGCTCGTGGGCGATGACGCCGTTGGGCATGCCGCCTTCACGGATGCGCGACGTCAGCGCGCGCGTATCGACGCCTGCAATGGTAATGATCCCGCGCGTCTTGAGCCAGATGTCGAGATTTTCGACCGAGCGGTAATTGGACGGATCGGTGACGTCGGCGCGCAGAACGCACCCACGCACGCCTGACCGCGAAGCGAGATTTGACGTCTCAGTGTCTTCGGGATTGGCACCCACATTGCCGATGTGAGGAAACGTGAAGGTGATGATCTGTCCGGCGTAGCTCGGATCCGTAAGGATTTCCTGATAGCCGGTGATCGCGGTATTAAAGCACACCTCGCCGACGGCAGAGCCGGTCGCACCTAGACCACGCCCTGCGATGACGGTGCCGTCATCGAGCACGAGACGCGCCGTGAGTGGCGCTTCGATCCAGGGTTCAGGTGCTGTCATTTTCCATCCGTTCGTCGAAATAGAAGTGGTAGGGGGCAAGTCGCGGCGGAACCTATGGGAACGCCTTACCAACGTCAATTACGTGCCGGCCGAGAGTTCGCACTCGTCAAAGACTTGCCCCGGCCTGCGCGCAGCACGTAAAGCAGTCGTTGGAACAAGGAGACGCACCATGCGCGCGCAGATCAACGCGGACCTCAAAACGGCGATGAAGGCCGGCGACAAGCAGCGAGTGGGAACACTCAGGCTCATAAACGCGGCCATTCAGTCGGCTGAGATCGAAGCGAAGAAAGAACTCGACGATGCCGGCGTCCTCGCGGTGATGACGAAGATGGTAAAGCAGCGCCGGGATTCAATCGCTCAATACACGACGGGCGGACGCCCGGAATTGGCCGCGACCGAACAAGCGGAAATCGATATCATAGAAGCCTACTTACCCAAGCAGATGGACGATGCCGCAGTCACGGCGGCCATCGCCGAGGCCATCAAGGAGACCGGTGCCGCCTCGCCCAAGGATATGGGCAAGGTGATGGGCGTGCTGAAATCGAAATTCGCTGGCCAGATGGACTTCCAAAAGGCCAGTGCCGCCGTGAAGGCGGCGCTCGGCTAACCCCGCCTCGGAATTTGCTCAATCAGCGGGCACTGTGGAAAGCGGGTACGGAAGTCGCCCGCAACGCCTTGAACGGACGGCGTTCCGCACGAATCACCTATTGATTTGTATGCCGCGAGGATTCCCAATCCGCTGCGGCTTGGCAGGCTCGTCTCCGAGGCAAACAACGCGTAATGCGCTTCAGTCCCAACTTTCTGGATGAAATCCGCGCCAGGCTGCCCGTCAGCCAGGTGGTCGGCCGGAAGGTTGCGCTGAAGAAGGCCGGGCGAGAATACCGCGGCCTCTCACCATTCAAGGTGGAGAAGAGCCCCTCGTTTTTCGTCAACGACCAGAAGGGCTTCTATCACTGCTTTGCATCGGGTGAACACGGAGACATCTTCACCTTCGTTATGAAGACTGAGGGGCTGGAATTCCCCGAGGCAGTCGAACGATTGGCCGCTGAAGCCGGCGTGCCGATGCCGAAAACCGTCGAGCGAAATGTCGAACAGGAAGACCAGCGCGATCGCCTTTACCGGCTGCTGGAGGTGTCCGCCGAATTCTTCGAGACCGCGCTGCGTTTGGCTCAAGGGGCGGAAGCGCGCCGTTACCTGGAAAAGCGGGGTCTGGCACAGGAAACGATCAAAAGCTTCCGCTTAGGCTTTGCGCCAAACTCGAGGACGGCGCTGGGCACCCATCTCAGAGCGAAAGGCTTTTCGAACGCGGACATGGTCACCGCCGGGATGCTGATCTCCGGCCAGGACATCCCCGAGCCGTACGACCGCTTCCGGAACCGCGTGATGTTCCCGATCCTGGATCTCAAGGGCCGGGTGATTGCCTTCGGTGGCCGTGCACTCGACAAGGATGCCCAGGCTAAGTACCTGAATTCTCCCGAAACTCCCCTCTTCCACAAGGGTCATATCCTGTTTAACGCGGCAAGGGCCCGGACTGCCAGTCATGACAAGAACAGGGTTATCGTCGTCGAAGGCTACATGGACGTCGTAAGCTTGGCAGAGGCCGGTTTTGGGGAAACTGTCGCCCCTCTTGGAACAGCGCTCACTGAAGACCAGTTGAAACTCCTGTGGCGCTTTGCACCAGAACCGATCCTTTGCTTCGATGGCGATAGCGCTGGGCAGAAAGCAGCGGATCGTGCCGTCGAGGTGGCCTTGCCGGGCGTCAAACCGGGACACAGCGTATCTTTCGCGTTTCTACCTACTGGGCTTGATCCTGATGACCTCATCCGCCAGCAGGGCGCGGGCGCGATGACGACGATACTGGAAAAGACTAGGCCCCTCATCGACGTGCTTTGGGAACGAGAACTTAAAGCGCAGCCCATCGCCACCCCTGAGCAGCGCGCCGCCCTGGACGCACGGCTGAACTCTTTGACGGCCTCCATTCAAGACGCGGCCGTCCGCAACCATTACGCGCGCGAACTTCGCGATAGGTTGTACCAGCTTGGACGTGAACGCTCGGCGAGCCGCTTTGAGCCCCGTGGGAATTCCCCCCGCGGCTTCTCCTCGTATGCCCGGCCCGTGGCAGCCCCGGACTGGCGTCAAAGAGAGCGCCATAGGCTAGGCGGAGCAAACGGGGAACGCAGGAAATCGACACCTCGTGACGCATTCCCGGGCGGCCCACTGGTAAGTGCTGAGCTGGCTAGCCATGTTCAGAGCATATCGCCGCGTGAAGCTCTCATCATGAAAACGCTTCTTAACCATCCCTGGCTGATTGATGATCATTCAGAAGCGATTGCGTCGATCGAATTCGCGGCACCATCGCTTTCAATATTACGGGATGAGATTTTAGCGTTGCACGCCCGCCAGAATTCACTTGACAGCGCAACTTTACGCACCCAATTGAGCAAATCGGGGGTTGCAAAGGTGGTGGACCTCGTCGCGCAAACGATTACGCACGCCAGCGACCGTTTTGCCGAGTCAGATGCCTCCGTCACCGATGTCGAAGCCGCCTGGCACCACATTCTTGCGTTGCATCAGCGACAGGTCGTTCTTGGCCTTGCACTGAAAGCGGCTGAAGAGGCTTGGTATCGGGATTGCACAGAAGAGGCCGAGATACGCCTTCTCGACATCAAACGACAAATCGCCAGCGAGGCGGCGATGGATCAAATGGACGAAGAGTTCGACCGACCCGACGACGACGCTCCTGTGGTTAAGCGCGCCGGATAGGCGCGCCTTTGCATTCCGGTCTCGGAACACTGTGACAGCAGCAGTTCGGAGCCAAGGTATTGATTGAGCCGCTTCCCTGAGGGGCGGCACAGACGACAAGGAACAGAAATGGCACGCGCCCAGCAGGCAGTCCAGAAAACCGAAGACAAAGAGCAGGCAGCCGACGCGCCAGAGCGCGACAGCCCCCTCCTCGATCTATCAGACCAGGCCGTCAAGCGCCTTCTCAAGTCGGCCAAGGCCAAGGGTTACGTCACGCTCGACCAGTTGAATTCCGTTCTGCCCTCGGAGGAAGTTTCGTCCGATCAGATCGAAGATCTTTACGCCACACTTTCGGACATGGGCATAACGGTCGTTGAGACCGAGGAAGGCGAAGAGAAAGAAGAAGGCGCCGATGACGTCGCCGACGAGGAAGAAGGCCGCTCGCTCGTCACGCAAAGCTCGTCCGCGCTCACGAAGTCCGAAGGCAAGTCCGAACCAGCCGAACGCACCGATGATCCCGTCCGCATGTATCTGCGCGAGATGGGTTCCGTCGAGCTGTTGTCGCGCGAGGGCGAAATCGCCATCGCAAAGCGCATCGAGGCTGGTCGTGAGGCGATGATCGCCGGCCTTTGCGAAAGCCCGCTGACGTTCCAGGCCATCATCATCTGGCGCGACGAACTCAACGACGGCAAGATTCTGCTCCGCGACATTATCGATCTCGAAGCCACCTACGAAGGGCCGGAAGCCAAGGAAGTGCCGGCGATGACCGGCGAGAGCGAAAGCGCCGAGAGTGACTCCGAAACGACTCCCGGCGAAGGCGACGACGAAGACGAGTTCGAGAACGCCATGTCGCTCGCGGCGATGGAAGCGGAGCTCAAACCGAAGGTCCTCGAGACGTTCGATAAGATCGCGTCGACATACAAGAAACTCCGCAAGCAGCAGGACAAGAAGCTCGAGCAGCAGCTCGTTGGTGAGCAAGGCTCCCGTCAGCAGCAAAAGGCGTATGAGAAGCTTCGCGATGAGATCATCGTCGATGTGAAATCGCTCTCGCTCAACAACAACCGTATCGAAAGCCTGGTCGAGCAGCTCTATGCCATCAACAAGCGGCTAATCGGCCTTGAAGGCCGCCTGATGCGCTTGGCCGATAGCTACGGCGTTCCGCGTCAGCACTTCATCGACGAGTACTACGGCAACGAACTCGACCAGACGTGGCTTGATCGCGTCGCCAACAACGGCAAGAAGTGGACGCAGTTCGTCAAGGTCGAGCGCGGCCAGGTCGAACAGATCCGCGCCGAGATCCATCAGCTCGCAACTGAAACGGGTCTCGAAATTCCCGAGTACCGCCGCATCGTCAAAGCGGTGCAGAAGGGCGAGCGCGAGGCCCGTCAGGCAAAGAAGGAAATGGTGGAAGCCAACCTTCGCCTCGTTATCTCGATCGCGAAGAAATACACCAACCGCGGCTTGCAGTTCCTTGATCTCATCCAGGAAGGCAATATCGGTCTGATGAAGGCCGTCGATAAATTTGAATACCGCCGCGGCTACAAGTTCTCGACCTACGCTACGTGGTGGATCCGGCAGGCGATTACACGCTCGATCGCCGACCAAGCGCGTACGATCCGCATCCCGGTGCACATGATCGAAACGATCAACAAGATCGTCCGTACGTCGCGTCAGATGCTGCACGAGATTGGCCGCGAACCCACGCCTGAAGAGTTGGCTGAAAAGCTCGCCATGCCGCTCGAGAAGGTTCGGAAGGTTCTGAAGATCGCGAAGGAGCCGATCTCGCTCGAAACGCCGATCGGCGACGAAGAAGATTCCCACCTCGGTGACTTCATCGAAGATCGCAACGCAGTGCTTCCGATCGAAGCGGCAATTCAATCGAACCTGCGTGACACGACCACGCGCGTATTGGCTTCGCTTACGCCGCGCGAAGAGCGCGTGCTGCGCATGCGCTTCGGCATCGGCATGAACACCGACCACACGTTGGAAGAAGTCGGCCAGCAGTTCTCGGTGACGCGCGAACGTATTCGTCAGATCGAAGCGAAGGCCCTCCGCAAGCTCAAGCACCCCAGCCGGTCGCGGAAGCTCAGGAGCTTCCTGGACAACTGATACGAAGGGGCCGCGAAAGCGGCCTTTTTTATGTGATAACGGAAGATGTTATCAGTCATTCAACTATCATAAAATCAGTGGATCACTGTCATCATGACAGTGGCACTGACGATCCTCGAAACAGACGCCCGGGCTGAAACCGCGATCGATGCGGTAATCCTCGCCGGACGCTACGCAGCCGAACGGCATTGGGTGCCGGCCACCTCCGGCAATTTCTCGGTGAGGATCGACTCCGAACGCATCGCCATCACCCGCAGCGGCGTCGACAAGGGCGCGCTCACTCGCGCCGACGTCCTCATCCAAAAACTTGATGCACCGCTCGTCGCTGGCTCTTCGGCGGAAGCGGCGCTCCATACACGACACTACGTCGAACAACCTGACACCGGCGCGATCTTCCACATTCATGGGCCGCATTCGACGGTCATCGGGCTCGCCCATGCCGCCGGCGGCGCGGTGCGGCTCGATGGCTGGGAGCTTCAGAAAGCGCTGAGCGGCGTCAAAACCCATGAGACGACGATTGAGGTGCCGATCTTCGCCAACGATCAGGACATCGATGCATTGTCCGATCGCGTCGCCGCGTATCTCAGCACGCCGGTAAAGTCCGATGCTGTGCGCGCCCCAGGTTACCTGCTCGCGGGGCATGGCCTTTACGCTTGGGGTAAGACGGCCCAGGACGCACGTCGCCACGTCGAGGCGCTAGAAACCCTCTTCCAACAATCCATGATGCTCAGGAGTTATCGTCCATGACGCAGCTCATCATTTATTCGGCCTCTGACGCCAGCGATGTCCTTCTCGACACGATCGACTTCGCGCTGATCAAAGCAGAACTCGAACACGCAGGAGCAACGCTCGAACGTTGGAAAGCGGCACGGCCGCTGAGCTCGGACGCAACGTCCGAGGAAATCCTCGATGCCTACAAACCCGAGATTGATCGTCTCAAAAGTGAGCGCGGATACGTCAATGCCGACGTGATTCATATCCGGCCGGGGAATCCGAACTGGCCAGCGTTACGGCAGAAGTTTTTGAGCGAGCATACGCACGACGAAGACGAAGTGAGGTTTTTCGTCGAAGGCAGCGGCGCCTTCTATCTGCACGTCGGAGATAAGGTTTATCAGATCGTGGGTACTGCCGACGACCTTCTCTCTGTTCCGAAAGGGACCAAGCATTGGTTCGATGGCGGCCCCGAAGGCTCCTTCACGGTGATCCGCCTCTTCAATGATCCGTCTGGCTGGGTCGCTCACTACACAGGCGATGCCATAGCTGAGACTGTGCCGACTTTCGAAGCCGCCTGACGTGAGCGCCGAAGCCACCCAAGCACTGCAGCCCACCCTTGAGCGCGCACCGCTGCGCATCAATGTGGCAGCGGTTCTCCTTGATATCGAAGGGACGCTCAGTCCAATCAGCTTCGTTCAGGACGTGCTGTTTCCGTACGCGAAAGCGAAGTTGAGGGATTACCTGTCGGCGAACGCTTCGGATCCCGCAGTCCGCGATATTCTCGCTCAGGCTCGCGATCTGTCGGGCGCGCCCGATGCCATCGCCGCTATCGAAGCTTGGCAGGCAAATGACGTCAAAGCCCCTCCCTTGAAGAAACTGCAGGGCATGATTTGGGACAGCGGCTACCGCTCTGGCGCTTTTGTCAGTCCCATTTTCCCAGACGCGCTAGCCGCCTTTAGACGGTGGCACGTGGATGGATTCCCTCTCTACATTTACTCGTCTGGGTCGGTGCAGGCTCAGCATCTCTTCTTCGAGTTCACGGAAGAGGGCAACCTGCGAAGCCTATTCGAGGATTATTTCGACACGGAAATCGGACCCAAAACGGATCTGGCCTCATACCAACGCATCGCCGATCAGATCGGGCGCAGGCCTCAAGAGATCGTTTTCATGTCCGATAATGTGAAGGAGTTGGAGGCGGCCCGCGATGCGGGACTAGCCACCGTGCACGTGCTCAAAGATCGTACGCCGAGCACGCCGGATTTTCGCGAGATATCAGATTATTCCGAGATTACTCTCGGCCTCAACCCCGCCTCCTAAGCGATACCTTCGAACGATCGCGTTCTTCAATGGGCCGTTATTTGCCTGAATGATCCCTGGCGGGATCGCGCCGTTGCGCCTCCCTAAAAATAACGCCAAATTCTGGAGGAGCGAAATGTCCCAAATTCAAGAAGAGCCGGGAGGCATCCGCAGGGAGGACTGCCAACCCGTCACGCCTCACCTCGTGTGCGCAAGTGCAGCGGACGCCATTGAGTTCTACAAAAATGCTTTCGGTGCGACCGAGTCGATGCGGCTCGCCGGAGCAAACGGCAAGCTCATGCACGCGGCCATCAAGATCGGGAGCGCCAGCGTGATGCTTGTCGATGAATTGCCCGAGTGGGGCGCCGTTTCGCCCCTCACTCTCGGCGGCAGCCCCGTGACCATCCACCTCTACGTTTCCGATGTCGACGCGTTCGTCGAGCGTGCCGTAAAAGCTGGCGCGCTACTCCGAATGCCTGTCGAAGACATGTTCTGGGGCGACCGGTACGGCATCATCGAGGATCCATTCGGCCACAAATGGTCTATCGCAACGCATCTGCGTGACATGAGCGTTCCCGAGATCGAACAGGCCATGCGGAAGCTCATGCCGGCGTCAACCAGCGACTAGCCGGCTGCCACTATTCGATTGTGATGATTTCCGCCTCGCCAGCGCCGGCGGTCACCGTATCACCCACGCTCTTTTCCATTAGCGCCTGGGCGAGTGGCGAGACGTACGAGATCCTTCCCTTGGCGGGATCGGATTCGTCCTCGCCGACGATGCGGAAGGTCTGCACACGGCCATCGTCGCGTTCCAGCGTGACAGTCGAACCGAACGAGACGACGGAGGCGTTGGAGGGCGCGGCCTGAACTTCCGCGGTCGTCAGCCGTTGAGTCCAATAGCGCAAATCTCGCGAGGTGCGCTGGATTGCGTCTCGGTCGCCCGAACGCTGACCCGCCGCAAGCTCGTCCTGAAGACGTTCGACCTCGGCCTCGATCAGGGCTAAGCCTTCCGGCGTCACCAAGTTCCGATGTTCCGAGACGAGCTTCTCGGGAAGCTCTTCCACGGCGTCGGATTCTCTCACAAATGCTCTGCTCATCGAGCCAATATAAGCATTTTCCAGGGCCGGTACCAGAATGCGACAACACCAGCAAACGTTGACGATAGAGACCCGGGGCCAGGGTCTCAGCGAGTTCACTCTCGATGTCGTCCAAATCGTTGGGAATTCTGAAATCGAAGTGGGCTTGGTCCACATTTTCTGCCGCCA
This sequence comes from Hyphomicrobium sp., assembly GCF_003987855.1. Lineage (GTDB taxonomy): Bacteria > Pseudomonadota > Alphaproteobacteria > Rhizobiales > Hyphomicrobiaceae > Hyphomicrobium_B. Next base: position 61,977 of record NZ_RXIZ01000009.1, on the reverse strand, counting down.
CACCTCGGCATCGCTGCTGATCCAAGAGAACGCGGATTCCGACGTGCAGCGGGACCTGATCGCATTCTTCAAGCGTTTGGTACCGGACGGCGATCCGCTATTCGTCCATCGCGCCGAAGGGCCAGATGACATGCCTGCTCACGTCAAAAGCGCACTGACGCAATCGACGCTGACGATCCCCATCGCCAACGGACGGCTGATGCTCGGAACCTGGCAAGGCATTTACCTTTTTGAGCATCGTGCTCGACCCCATACGCGCGAAGTGATCGTGCACGTCATCGGCGATTAACGCCTTCTTTTGCATGAGCGTGAAACACAGCTACTCGCACACTGCGCTTGCTGCCGTCGCCTTCAAATGGAGTTTTTCATGCGCCTCCCCCTCATCCCAACCGACACGCTGACACCCGAACAGAAGTCTCTCTACGACGATATGAAAAAGGGCATCGAGGCCAACTTCAAAGGCTTCACTGCCATCAACGAGAATGGCCAGCTGATCGGCCCTTGGAACCCTTGGCTTCGCTTTCCGAAATTTGGTGGCCCCGTTTGGGAATACACGAAGGCGATGTCATCGTCGCCGAAGCTGCCGCGCACCGTCCGCGAGATCGCCATTCTCGTGACGGGCACGAAGTTCCACGCAGCGTACGAGTTATATGCTCACGTCCTTATCGCAGAGCTCCGCGGCCTGCCGGACGACAAGATCACCACAATCATCTCCGGCAATCGGCCGACCGATTTGACGAGTGAAGAAGCAGTCGCCTACGACCTTGCTTCGAGCCTAGTGACGGGAAGCACACTCCCCGCGTTGACATACAAACGTGCAGTCGCCGCGTTCGGCGAAGACGGAGCGGCCGAGTTCATCTATTTGGTCGGCCTCTATTGTACCGTCTCGGTGGTCCTGAACGGCTTCGACGTGCCGCTTCCTCAAGACGGCACGGCGGACTGAGCCGGGCTACTCAAGGCGATAATTGAAACTTACCGAAACGCGTTCGGCTTTGGCGTGATTGATCGGCACTTCATGCCGGAGCCAGCTTTCCCAAAGAAGGAGCGTACCTGGCGACGGCGCCACCGAAACAAAGGTCTTGTTCTTATCCTTCGCTGTGGACTTACGCGGTGGCGCGGCCATCAGCATGGGCAGTCTGGGATCTTCATATTTGATCGCGCTCGCATCTTTGGGAACGGCAAGGTACAGCGTGCCGCTGATTACCGAGTGCGGGTGGATATGCGCGCTATGGTGACCGCCTGGCTTCAGAACATTGATCCAAAGACTGTCGAGAACCAGCGCTCGCCCATCGAGATCGAACTCAAGCGTGCGAGCGAAGCCCGCGACGTGCCGGTCCAGAACAGCGACGAGGTCAGCGAAAGTCGGATCTCGGACGGGCAGATCGTTCAGCGAGGCATAAGATGTATATCCAGGATAATCATTGGCTTTAGACCAATTTTGTCCCGCCCGGTCGGCACCGGATATCTCCTCCGCCGCAGTTAGCAGTTCGGATACCAGCTGAGACGTCGCACCTCGCGCGAGCTCCTCACGGTAAATCTGGGTGACGAAAAGCTCCTGTACGCGCGCCATGACCTAGCCCCCAAATGGAAGGTGAAATGTCGCGTTTACCCCAGCATCCTTGCGCATGGAAGGGTGGGAGCCGACCTGCTAAGACCCCCCAAGATCGAATCGCAAAAAAGCCGACCGGAGAAACTCCTGATGTCCGACAATTCCGAATCCGAAGCCCGCTCAGCAACGGCAGCCCTCATTCGCGACTACTACGCCGCCTTCAATCGCGGCGACACCGACGCGATGCTCAATTACCTGACCGATGACGTCATCCACGACGTTAACCAGGGCGAGCGCCGTCAGGGCATCGAGAAATTTCGCGCCTTCAATGCGCGCATGACCCACAATTACAAGGAAGAGCTTAAAGACATCGTCGTTATGGTATCTAAGGATGCCACACGTGCATCGGCCGAATTCAACGTGCACGGCACCTACAAGAACACCGAGGAAGGGCTGCCTGACGCCGTTGGCCAAAAGTACGTGCTGCCCGCCGGAACGTTCTTCGCAATTCGCGATGGCAAGATCGCCCGGGTGACGACCTATTACAATCTCACCGACTGGATCGCTCAAGTCGCTGGCTGAGGGAACGAAGCATGGCGGCCGAAGAAAAGAAGAAGCTCGAAGTCAAATCGGTAACGGGAGCGGATATTCTTTCCGTCCTTCCCGATCTCAGCCGGCTTCGGATCATCGTGTTTCGCGACTGGCCTTATCTCTACCAAGGCACGCTGGAATACGAAGAGAAGTACCTGGAGAAGTTCGCCAAAGCCAAAGGCGCCGTCGTGGTTTGTGCTTACGATGGCGACCAAATGGTAGGCGCGTCGACCGGTGCTCCTATGATCGAGCACGCCGATGAGTTCGGAGAGCCATTCAAGAAGGCCGGCTACGATATCTCGAAGATCTTCTACTGCGGCGAAAGCGTTCTGCTGAAAAGCCATCGCGGCCACGGTCTGGGTCACGCCTTCTTCGACGGGCGCGAGGCCCAAGCAAAGAAGCTCGGCGGCTTCACCCACTCCACGTTCTGCCGTGTCGTGCGGCCAGACGATCACCCGTTGAAACCTAAAGATTATGCCCCACTTGATCCGTTCTGGAGAAAGCGGGGCTACGAGCCAGTGGAAGGGCTGGTCGCCACGTATGATTGGCAGGATGTTGATCAGCCAGGCGAGACGACCCATCAAATGCAGTTCTGGATGAAGAAGCTCTGATGCATCACAAGGCACTCAAGGTCGCAAGCTCTCAATACCCGATCGGTCAGCCCAAAACGCTTGCCGAGTGGGAGGAGAAGATTGCGCTTTGGGTCAAGAATGGCGCGGCGACCGGCGCAGAGCTTCTCGTGTTCCCCGAGTACGCTGCCATCGAGCAGGCGGCATGCTTTGGCCCCGAAGTATACGGTGATCTGCAGGCGACGCTCACCAAGGTCGCGGAGATCAAGGATCAACGAGTTCAATTCCACGTCGAACTCGCGAAAAAGCACAAGGTGCATATTCTCGTCGGCTCCGGTCCCGAGAAGAAGGCAGATGGGCGCTTCGTCAATTCAGCTCAGCTTGTCACCCCGAACGAGACTGTCGGCGTTCAAGAGAAGCTGATCATGACTCCGTTCGAGCACTCCTGGGGCGTGACCGCAGGCAAAGAGGTGCGCGTCTTCGAGACGGCGATCGGCGCGTTCGGCATTGCGATCTGCTACGACAGCGAGTTCCCACTCATCGCGCGCGCCATGGCTGAAGCAGGTGCAGAGGTCTTGCTTGTGCCCTCATGCACGGAGCGCGTTTCCGGCTATCACCGCGTTCGCACGGGCTCGATGGCCCGCGCGCTGGAAAATACGATTGCTTCCGTGCAAAGCCCGATCGTGGGCGACGCACCGTGGTCGCCCGCCGTCGACTTCAACGCCGGAGCCGCCGGAATTTACGTCCCGTCCGAGAACGGTGTCTCCGACACCGGCGTGCTGGCCCAAGGAACACTTAATGCCGCGGAATGGGTGACCGCAGAGATCGACATTGCGCGGCTACGGCGCGTGCGCGAGACCGGCGAGATGCACAATTTCGGCGATTGGTCGATCCAGCCAGGGGCTCCAACGCCGAAGGTCGCCGTCGAAGTCGTCCGGCTTTCCTAGAGACCAAAGGTACTACTTCAGCGCCCAGGTGATCGTCACGCGCGCTTCGAGCGTGCTTGTGCCGGTCTCGATCGGAACCGATGAAGCAGCGGCTTTTGCGAGACGCGGCGCGTACATCACCGGGCCGCTTGAACTCGTTTCCTCCGATATCTGGAGAACCTCGCCGACATCGGTACCTGCCGCAGCGGCCAAAAGCTTGGCCCGGCGCTGTGCGTTCGCCACCGCTTCTTTGCGGGCATCGTCCTTTAGCGCATCTTCCTTCGACACTTCGAAGGCAAGGCCTTGTATTTGATTGGCGCCGGCGCTCACGACATTGTCCAGAATATCGCCGAGCTGCCCAAGCTTGCGCACGAGCACCACCACCTGATTGCTGACGCGATAGCCGCGCACCTTCGGCGGTTGGCCTTCCTTCGAATAATCCATGACCGGTTCGACGTTGAACGAGGCGGTCTGGATGTCTTTCGGATCGATGCCCTTCGACTTCAATTCCGTGATGATCGTCGTCATCGTCTCACTGTTCTTGGTCAGCGCTTCGCGGGCCGTGGCAGCCTCCGTCGATACGCCGGAGGTGATGCGCGCGCGGTCAGGCTCGGCCTCCGCCGTTCCCGTCGCGGAAACCGTGATTGTTCGTTCCATCGGCTTATCCTCCGCGTGCAAAAGGCTTGCTGGCGTCATGAGCAACGCCGTTATGCAGCCAAGTTGAAGTGCTGAAGGGAGGCGGCGGGAACGCAGGGCGCTAAGCATCAAGTATCTCCGACATTTTCCCCTTGGTCGCTATAGTCGCTTCGAGGACAAAAGAGGGCAGAATACTGTCCAGGGCATGAATGGCGCGCCTGTCCCCTCGGTGCGCGCCTTGCGACGGCGGTATCTCCTGCTATAGCTTGAGCCGCGTTTTGCTCGCTTGGGCGTTCGACGCATTCATGCTGCGCCGGAAAAGAGAATGGTCGACACGAAAGCTCGCGACGAAGCCAACAGCGCATCTACAGGTTCCGACATTCGCCAGTCGTTCGGCTCGGAATTCTTGGTAGTCGGCTTTTTCACTCCCAATTACGAGGCTGCCGCCAGGGCCTTCGCGAACAACCTCGTCGAGCACCGCATCTCTCATCACCTTTACGCGCGTCCCCTCCTCGACGGTGATTGGTATTCACAGACTCGCCAGAAGCCTACGGTTCTCGCGCAGGCGCGCCTCGATCATCCAGCTGAAACTTTGGTCTTCATGGACGTTGATTGCCGCGTACGCGGCGACATCGGTGCCATCCTGCAAACACGCGGCGACGTGGTCATGCGAACCAAGGGAACCTCCATGGGCTCCCGCCAAGCCCTGAAGCCCACCACGCGGGTGCTCCTCCTTCGGCCCAACATCGGGTCGGACGCATTCATCGCCGGCTGGGAGGCCGCCTGCCGCCGGGCGGGCAAGGGGAATTCCGCCGAATACATGCTGATCCAGGCGATGTCCGACAGCCCGGAAACTTATTCGGTGGGGACTTTGCCGATTAGATTCGCCGGACTGGAATTGCACGATGCTCCGCCCGATGCGGTCATCGTACACGACAGCATTCGCGATCCGACCCGCCCCGCATGGGCCCTCCGGCGCGGCCTGCAACGCTATTTCCGCGGCCTCAGAAATACCGCCTATCGGATGGCGACCGGGAAGACTTACGACGAACTCTACAAAAAACGTGGAGCTTCTGGTCGGAGTTGATTGACCAGGAATTGGAGTGACAGATTGCCTGCCACAAAAGCGTCGTTGAGGCTGTCCCCGCGGCAAACATCTGATAAGAGAAGCACCGCGAGGGGCCCGTAGCTCAATGGTTAGAGCTGACGGCTCATAACCGTCTGGTTCCAGGTTCGAGTCCTGGCGGGCCCACCAGAGAAATCAATATGTTAGCTAAACTTCTAAATCTACCAGTCTCGCAGTTAGGTCCACTTTAGAGGCGCCGTCGCATCAAAAGAGCGCTGACCTTGATCGGCGCCCGAAGTCGGCCCGAATCCACAGCCGCAGAAACCCCCGCATCTGGAATTGCATCTCGTCGGCATTTTTATTCGCGTATTTCGTCGATCGGCGTGACCGGCTCAGCACGCGATCCTAGACAGTTGGCTTCACAGCAAACAATGCTTCTCAGTGAGCAAATATTTCAGCGCTCTGGGGATGACGATACCTGCATCCTTGACCGTCCTTCCGAATACGAGTCCATCGTTGAGCTCCTAGCCGTCTCAGCCGCTGCCAACGCCGTTCCTTGCTGAAGTGCTCGGCACCTTCGTCAACAGACAGGGATGCATCCCGTGAAATTTCTTCTCGCTATACTTCGGATTGCTGGCTGGCTGATCGCGATGGCAATAGCGCTCGCCGCATCCGGTGCCAGCATCGTCTATGCCTACCGCTACGGGGTCACGCTGGCCGCTTCAGAAGCAGAGCCCTGGATGACCGGCACGACTCTGGCGGTGGCAGACGTCGCCAAAGTGGGTTTGCCGGCGATAATTGTCGCTCTGTGGGCAAGCTCGCATAAAGTGACATCCGGTGCGCTCAGCGTCGTCTTTGTGATGCTTATCTTTCTTTCGCTTTGGGCATCAGCCTCGATCACGACGATAGAGCGTGTCACGAGGGACGCCAAGGTCAACAACGCCTCCAAGATCGAAGCCGATTTGCGAGCCGAGCTGCGTGCCGCTGAGAGCCGCATCGTCGAGCTAGGCTCACCCCCTCCTCTCACTGCAATCGAAGCCGAGATCGACGGTTTCAAAACCGACGCGCGCTGGCGCACGACCGAGGCGTGCAATCCGCTCAATGTGAAACCAGGCTCTCGGCGTTTTTGCGAGCAGGCTGCGCTGAAGCAAGCGGCTCGCGAGAAAGCAGCGGAGGCAGACGGTCTGCGAGTTCGCACGAACGAAATCCGACGCACCCTTACGACACCTTCGCCTGACGCGGGGCGCATTGCGAGTCCTGAGCTGGCGGTCGTCGCGGATGTGTCAGGGTGGCGTGCCGAAAGCATCGGCCTCTCGCGAGCCGGCTTCTTCGCCGTTGCGCTCGAACTGCTGGGTGCCTTCGCACCATCCGCGGTCTGGTTCTTGCGCCCATCGGCTGGCGCAGGATCATCGGTTCCGAAGAGCGCACCACAACCTACCAGAGTTGCGGATACGTCGCGGAAGCAGGCGCCGCGCTCGCAAAGCCCAGCGCCGGGCTCACGATCGAATGTCAGGAGTCAAGTCGCAGGCAAGCGTGGCCGAAAACGAGACCCGAATGTTCTTGATTTCGTTCGCGAGTTTCACGAAAGGCACGGTCGGTCGCCAAATATTCCCGAGATGCGCGCTGAGTTTCCGGGTCTCCATAAATCCACGTTGTGGCGCGCCGCACGGGTTGCGTTAGTGGGAGCAGATAGTCCGCAGCAACTCACGGCGTAGTGGTTGCGATGAGAGGATCGGCCGGTTGCTATTTGCCGTCCTGAGCAGTTTCACAAATTCTCTGAAGTCGACGGGTTCCCAGATGGTTATGCTTTTACGCAACCTACCCACGTGCAACCGTTGCGCTTGCGCTCTGCTCAATTGCTTTTCGGAACCTTGGTGCGGTTGGATTGGCACGACGGAGCGGTTGCGGCGCCATTTCACATGGTTGCAAATTGCCTACTAAACCGGGACAGCCAATCGATTAACTTTCGGCTTTTTAGGAAATAGTATGACACCCGAATTCTCAGAATTCTCTTACGGTTTTGCCCTTCTAAATGATATCGTCGGTTGGTCGCCGTTGGCGATTGCTCCGATACTTCCCAGTCTGATTGAGGAGGCTAACGTCGGCTATGATGTGAAACTGGATTGGCCCGGAGTGCCTCTGTACCTTCAATTTAAACGCGCTGATTTTATGTTACGCCGTACTAAAAAGCTTAGAAGAAAGACGAAGCTGAATTCTCCCTACTATCGTTTCAAAGTTATGGATCAGAGTAGATCGCGACAGCATCAATTGTTGTGTGAATTAGATCGCGGAAACAACACCGTGTTTTATGCGGCGCCGCGTTTTCACCAGCTCGCCGCGATCAATGCGGCATGGTCAGCCAAGCGCGTCGGCCGTAAGTCGATTTTTGTTCAGCCCTCCGAAATAGGGGAACTTGACGAGCAAGCACACTATGTCGCCTTTGATGAGCTCACAACATACGTGCTTTCGGAGCCACGAGAAATATCGCACGCAACTGACCATGACGTTTTGAATAAGTTGCAAAAAAGGTTGAAAAAACAGACTCGCTCAATTCGCGATAACCTCCCAAATCTAATAGACGAGGCGCTCAAGGCGGAACGTCGCGCGGATTTAAAAGAACAACATAGAGAGGACCAGCGGGAGGCGGCAAAGCTTGCTCGCGCTAAAGATCGCGGTTTGCGGGAGCCCCTCGGCTACAGCGTTGGGCGGACTTCGATAGGAATTGTGCCGGTCGAAGAAGTTGTGGAGCCTTCCCCAATTCCTACTCGGCAAGTGGGTCAGTTGTCTGGTCCGCAGAGTGAATTACGGAGACTTGCAGAAATCGCAGCTCACCACTTTGATACACAGCTATGCGTGGTGCAACCTCGTCAGACATAGTCCTCCGTTAGAGGATGGGCGCGATCGAATTGGGGATGGATTTCACGTTCCAAGACACTTGGCCGAGGACATTCTCAAGGCAACCTCAACCTTAATCTCCTGCGCTTGTTCCCAGTCCTCCTCCCGCCGATCGTGCATAAGAACGAGCTTGTCGCCGAACTGGAAGCTCTGTGCGCCAGGGTCGAGGCTGTTAACGCTCTCCAGAAGGAGACCGCCGCGGAGCTGCAGGCATTCTCCCCGCTATTCTCGACAAAGCGTTCAAGTGGGAACTATGACCCACAACACAGCAATGAACCAAGGCCCTTCGGGTCGTTACCTCATCGGACTAATATCAATGACCACGACGCTAAGGCGATGCCGATCGTCCGCTGGAATGAGGGATGTCAACGCGTCATACAATTCAGCTGCAGATGTCGGGCGAGCAATTCCGGCTGGGAGAGCCGGCATCCGCCGCCCGTCCTTCTCTCCAGACCATAAAACACAATAAATGCCGACACCTTGAGCCCGCACGTCGGAGGCATATAGATGATCGAGCTGTGTACGCCACGCGTTCCACAACTCGGGGTGATAATGGTGCTTCACCTCGATCGGAAGCAGACGGATAGCGGCCTGCAATACTACGATATCGCAGCGCTTCTCCGCTATCATGTGGTGCTCCACAGTGGCAGCGAGATCGAGCGGCGCGATCCGATGCTGTAAATCAGCAGCCAGCAGCTTGGAGCAGATCGGCTCGTCTTTCGGCTGCTCGTAGGATCGATTTTTGTCGCCCCAGTAAGCATTCAATCTTGCAAAGGATGTTCCTCGGATCTCCGCGGAAAGTTGCTCGAAGTGGTCGACGACGACAGCTAACAGGTCAGCCATGTTGGCAGGCGCCGAATTCATCAGGCTCGTCGAAATGCGTTCGCGCTCTGGAGCCTCAAAGTCCTGCTCCCGCCGCTGCCGCAGGCGCTGTGCCAGATGGTGCCGCGCGAGATCGCGATAACTCACGAGCGCCGGATCGCCGGCCAATTGTGCAAGACGAAGCCCTGCTTGTTCATCGTCGCATGACGCAAGATACTTGATATTTCCAGCGACGAATTCGGCGGCGTCGTGGTCGTTGTGCCGTCCCCAGGACGAACCGAGCCGACTCCCCGCATTGTGGAAGCGAGCACCGACGCTTGCAATCAGCGCTGCCGTCTTTTCCGAGGGCATGGGAGCAACCGCGTCGGACATCACGTCACCGCCACGCCAAAGATCAATTGCCGCCCAAGCGCCGCTTTCGGATAAAGTCGCAAATTTTGTGGTGAGGTCAAAAGGCATTGGTTCTAAGACGAACAAGCCAGCGAGCCACAAGCCAGCCATCTCGTCTGTCGTTGACACCTTGGCCAGCGCTGCAGTGGCCATTTGGCGTGCAGTTTCCGGTTCGTTGAAAAGGAGATGAAGGACGCAAGTTTGCGCGACCTGGGACGTCGGTAAGACTGGCCCGGCGAACAACGGCGGTATCATGCTGCTGACGATTGCCGCGCATTCTGGACGTTGCGTGAGATCGTAGAAGCACGGAAGCTCCGATGCGCCGCGATCGACAGCATCGCGCCAAGCATCGGCTAGAAGTGAGCGGACGGAGGATAGCGAATCGATAAGACGCGCAGAGAACCAATCCGCAAACAACGGCTGAGTATCGGGCACGCTCACAAAAATATCAGCACGCGCGATGATCCCCGCTGCGACAACTGCCTCGGCAGCTTGAGGGATAGGCCGATGAGCGCGTAGTCGCATAGATGCGGACAGCATCAGCAGAATGAGATGAGTAGAGTAGCCATTGTTGCGACCAGCCTGAAGCATGGCGTCAACGGTCGGTAGATTCGGAGTATCGACGAACGCGTCAAACCCCGAAAGGAAGGCGTTGGCTATCGCGTTATCTGTCAGCTCGACAAGTGGCGCTTCCAAAGGCGCAGAAGCGTCAGCATCATGCCTTTTCCCATAGTATCTGACGGCCCAGCGCAATGCGCCGACAGCATTTCCAGATGCGATCGATGCGATATCCGGCGCGAGGCGCTTGACGTTGTTTGCGCGCGTCTCCTCCGTTTCCTGTCGTCTGGCAAGCACGCGCTCGCGCTCTTCCAACACGTAGGGTTCCAGCTGATGAACGTCCCAGCCTCTCGCCGCGGCCGCAAGATCCGGCCGGGCACAGAGAAGCGCAGCGGCTTGTTCCGCTTCGGCCAACGTGAACCCCGTTTGGGGAATCCTCCAAATCCCCTCCTGGAAATAGCCAGCCGCAATCGCCGCGAGAGGCTCTGTGGCAGCTTTGGTAAGCAAGAATAAATGGGGCGGGTGTGGCCATAGCTTGTATGGGACGCAGCGAGTGAAATCCCCACGCAAGCATCTAAACAGATCAACGGTAGTTTCTGGCGCGGCCTCGCGGACGGCGGTGTCGAAGAGCTCGGCAAACAAGCTCGGCTCAATACCAAAGCGTGCAACCAGCGCCTCATCGACTTCACAATCACTTTGGTGCGGTTTGATCGACCGCAACCACGAAAGCAGCTGCAACGGATCGATCGGCCTCTGTGTGGCCAGTCGATCGATGAGCCAATCCCTAAAGAGAAGCTCTAGCTCGACAGGGTTCCTGGCGTCCTCTGGCAGCAGTTGGCTGGCGGTATCTAGTAATGTATCGAGGTCAATTGGGCGGATCAGATCCCGCAAGGGATTGAGGATCCCAATCACGCTGTGTTCGTCCCTTTGCGATTTGTACTGATGAAGAATGGAGACGACACGAGCAACAAAATCGGCTTGCCGCGCGGTCTCGCGAAGAAGCGTGATACGCAGCGCCGGCGCAGACATATCGTTGCTTTGCGCAGCCAAATGTTGCTCGGCATCTTGCGCCACTGCAGCTTTGCCATGGCGCAATAGGGCGCGCAAAGCAGTTGATCGCAGCCAAGTGTTATCGGTTGGGGTGAACGCATGCGCAGCGATCTCGGCGTCGAGGTCGAGGTTGTCGGCGGAGGCCGCAATTGCCTCCAGACATGCTACGAGGAGATGAGAGCTGGCATTCGAGTCGGTGAGAATTGAGAGCAGAATGGGACGCGTCGATCGGTTTGCCAACCCGTTGAATGCGCCCCGTTCGTCTTCGCTGGCAAGAAACCACGGATCAGTTGCTTTGACCAGCGCAGACCAGATTGCGATCTGCACTGCGGGCTGAAGGCAAGCGCCGTCGCCGTAGGTCGCGACTGCGTAGGGATCTCGAACAATGAGTGACTCGGCTTCTATGCCGAGATGGCACATCAACCAAGCGAATAGGCCTCTCAGCGCGGAAACAGGTGCTCCATCCAGGGCGCACATCATGGCCAGCGTACGGGTCACTGGGAGACCGTTGCGAATGCGGCTGGCCAGGAATTCGGCCGCCAGGAACTCTGCAATGGTGCGGTGGGCCGGTTGAAACAGGTCAGTTTTTGGGGATGAGAAGACGCGCCGGGTAAGTGCCAGATCCGCGTGGACCATCGGCGCATAGGGAATGGTTGAGATGGCAACGACATCATCCTCATGTGGAGCCGCATCCACCCTACACAGCGCCTCGCCATCCGCGAGCAGAAGTGTGGCGCACGCGGCGCCGGCCGCGCGTCGCAGATCCTTCATGGCTACAACCGCCGTGCCGCGTGGTTGATGCGCAGCGTTTGTTTCAATGAGCAGGTTTTCGACGCCATACTGATATGCTTCGAATTTGTTGCGCGGATGCTTACCAGACTTCCAGGCGCTCACCATCAATTCGAGAGTCTGCGGATTACCGAGCAGGTTGGCGATTCCGAAGGACTTGGCTTCGTCGATGAGTTGATCCGCGTTTGTCAAGCGGCCGGCAACGATTGTGCGGATTTCTGCGTCGTCGAACGGCAGAAGATCCAAGACGATAACGCGACCGCTTGGACTCGCGGCCGAGATGACCGATTGGTCGAGAGCGCTAAACCAGTCGGCAGCGCGGCAGGACAGCCTGAACTTCGGCTTGCCTAAGTCTATGAGCGCTTGAGCAACCCGATCGGCGGCCGCGTCAGTCCCGAAGATCTTGCGATATTCGTCGAGCCCATCGAGAAATAGCGGGTGAGCAACCGGCGGAGCAGGTTCGAGCAGAAACGCCCTGACGGTTTTGGCGTAAGTCCCTCCCACGATGCCGAATAGGGTGGATTTGCCCGAGCCAGGATTACCTAGCAGGATGAGAGCGTCGGCATCGACGAATTCACTGAAGGACCTCGGTTCCTTTGAGGACCGACCGAAGCCATCGTCACGAATAAGAACACGGCGGTCCGCAATTTTGATCAAACACTTCCTCCCGGCGTAGCACGGTTATCGGTGCGGGAGGTACGGGTGCCCGAGTCTGGCCGTGAGCGGCATCGACCCACTCGTCGTTATCATCAAGATCGAACCCCCATAGATTGTGTTGGTGGCGAGCTTGTGCACGTCGCCAACCCTAGTTCGGATGTGGTCGGCGCTGGACGATCCTTCACGTTTGCCAGCTCGCCACTATCTCAAACGTCTCTTCGCAATCCTACCCCAATCCGTCGACCAGGACGGAGATTGTTCTTGTCGGCCTGTCTTACGTATCGGGCGAGTATCGTTTGTGATCGATGGCCCGTAACGCTAGCAATCTCCAACGTCGAGGCGCCGGCCTCCGCGGCGCTTGTCGCGAAACCGTGGCGCAGCGAGTGCGCGGCATACCGAGCGGCCTCTTTAAAGGCCAGTTTTTCTGGCACGCCGCTCCTGACAAGGTGCTGTGCGACGCGAGCCTTCACGATCCGCGGAACGTAATCCGCCGACAATCGCTCTCGCTGAAGTCTGTCACCTTTTCGGAATGAGCGGAACACAGGCTCTCCCGAGGCGATGCCTGCTTGATCGAGCCATCGGTCGATCGCCTTTGCCGCTTCGCGATTATCCTCGCGGTTGACGATAATTGGATCATCGTCGTCGGTCACTGTCTTGCCGCGCACGAGCACGATGCGGAAGTCTTTTGCGTTCCGCATGAGGAAGCCGCTGCCCTCCCCCAGCCGATCGAGATCGAGCCCGACAAGTTCGCTCCGCCGGCGCGCGGCGGCAAAACCCAGCGCCAGAAGCGCAGCGTCCCTTACCGCGACCAGATCGTCAGCGAGGCCTTCGAGGATATCGAGAAGCTGGCGAGCCGGGAGGGCGGCGGACTGGTTGGGCGCCTCGGCCTTCTCGCGCTTGATGCCTTGGAGCACACCGCGGAGCGCCTGATGACGGGTGTCAAAGCTCAGCCCCTTTGCGACGTGAGCAGCTCTGATCGCTGGGATGACGGTGCGGACGGATGATATGGCCTGACCAGCTTCGCCGGTTGCGATGCGTCGACCGCCGCGGCGTCCGTGATTGGCACGCTCGGCGATCCAGTTCGCGACCGCGACGGGAGAAGCGGGATACGGAGCGACGCTCTGCTCTTCGCAGTGCTGTTCCCACGCCTTGAGTTGTGCGGCGTAGGCACGAAGCGTGTTCGGGGCGAGCGACGCCTTCAGGAACTTCAGCGCATCCTTCGACAGGAAATCGATTTGTGGAATGATGTCGGTCTTCGTCACGGCGCCCCCTCTTCGCCATCGGGACACGATAGGTCCCGATAACCATCCCTTGTCAGAACCTAAATAAGGACGTTTTTCGTCCCTGACAAGGGCGATATTTGTCCCTTGTGGAATCTGCTATCTCGCTTGAATGGACAAATGGCATGGGCGGCAGATCGCTGCGGCACGAGCGATGGCCGGCTTGACCATCGCAGAATTGGCGGCCGCGGCGGGCGTCACGGAGCGCACCATTCGACGGATCGAAGCTGCCGAGACAATCACAATCGCAGAACGTCTGACTCACGGTGCAATCTCGCTCGCGACATGGGAGAAGGTTGTCTCGGCTCTTCTCGATCACCGCGTTGAACTTATTCCACCCCGCGGCGAAAGCGGCGCTGGCGTACGCTGGGTGGGCCGCCGTTAGCTTATCGAACATTGCGCCCGGAACTCTTTTTCGAAGGTAAAGCTGATATCGGTTTGGATAGGCTCGAAACGTCAGATTCTGACCCGAAGCCGACGTCGGCAATTGCCATGTTAGTCCCAACGCACGTCTGCTTTGCCGAGGAAGCCGTCATCGACCATCGGTCTAAAAGAAGTGATCTGCAAGTCACTCGCGGCGTCTGCTTGCCAGCATAAAGGGGACGTCTTGGCCTTGCGTTTAAGGCCATTGTAGATGTTGACTGCACGCTTCGAAGGCAGCAAGCGTATCTCTAGGCGTGTCGAGCAACGTAGTCTGACGAATGTCACGCATCTCTGTATTCGCGGACTTCATATTGCGGCCGTACGGCGCTGGCACAGCGAATGAGCGAATACCCGACGTTGTTGACCTCGGATACCCTGGAAGGGTATACTTCATACATCAGCTTGTGAGAAATTTGTGAAACCTGTTGCCGCCATACGGCTCGTTCTTGCGACCGCGCTTGTTTTCCTCTTTTCGGGGACGATGGCGTTTGCGCATGAGGGTCATCACCATGGCGCACAGATCGAGCAGACCGCAAAGGCAGCGGCTGCGGTAATTCCAGCAAAGTTTTCGGCTGCTCCTGCCAAGCATCTTTCCGGGCCCGATGTCCTGCCCAGACACAATGGTGTCGTTGCTTCCGTGACTTCCGCGTCTTCGTCAGCCTCCGGCTGCGACCACGGCTGCTGCTGTTGCGCTGGCGGTGCTTCGCCATGCGGAATGTCAGGCTGCACGGCGCTCGGCTTGTCGGCTGCCGAACAGTTTGTTCCGCGAACTGCCGACTCAGACAAGCTCGCATTTAGCATCGCCGACGCCCTCCATGGACGCAGCGACTCCGGTCTCGACCGGCCTCCAAAAGCCTAATCCTTCAAATTCTGTGATGTGAATCGGCATGCCTTGCGTGTGCGCGGATAACCGCATCGTTTTCGCTTGTTTTCAGCTGTCCGGGCCACCGCCCGCGCGGCGCGGCAGGCGATGCAAACCCATACATTCGAAGGATCGAAGACAATGAAACTAGCAACACTCGCAATGACTCTTGCGCTCTCCAACCTGCCTCTCGCGGCGCATGCGGGAGACATGAACAACATGCAGGATATGCAGCACATGCACGACATGGGCAGCATGAAGGGTATGCCCGGCATGATGGGGGGCGATCATTCGGAGTCGTCAAAAGCTTTCAGCGACGCGATGACGAAGATGCATGAAAAGATGAGCATGCAGATGACCGGCGACGCCGACGTCGATTTCGTAAAGGGCATGATCCCGCACCATGAAGGCGCGGTGGACATGGCCAAGATCGAATTGCAGTGCGGCAAAGACCCCGAGCTTCACAAGCTCGCCGAAGGCATCGTGAAAGCGCAGGAATCCGAGATCGCTTTCATGAAGTCCTGGCTCGAAAAGCACGGAAAGTAACGCCATGCTGAGGGGAAATACGGCTATGAAGTTCGCTGGAAAAATTCGCGTCACCCTGGGGTGCTGCGTCTTTGCAGCCGCATTTCTCACCTCGCCGCTTGCGATGGCGCATGGCGGCGAGGACCATGGCAACGAGGAGAAAGCTGTCGATCCGGGCATTCCTGCCCGTGTAGCGGCAAGCTCGGAACTCTTCGAAATTTCAGGTGTGCCGACGGCGTCGGGCGGGGGCAAGCTCGTCATCTATCTGACGGACTTCTGGTCAAACCAGCCCGTCAAAGGCGCAAAGATCGATGTCACTTTCGGGGAGACGACCGCTCAGGCTATCGTCGTCAAAGAGCATTACGAGTTGCCTGCACCATGGGTGACGAAGCCGGGCAGCTATGCGCTCACCTTCGCGGTCTCGGCTGGCGATAATTCTGACCTTCTGATCGGAACGCTCGATATACCGGCGGCAGCAGTTCAGCATACCCACGAAAGCATCTGGGATCATATCGTTCCGCACGACCTGATTGCCGATGCAAGCGAGAAAGGCACCGCAGCCATTCTCGATCTTCCCGATAATTCCCGCCGCGCGGCTGACGGCTCGATCTTCATGCCGAAGGCAACGCAAGCCCTCCTTGGCGTCGAGACGATCCGAACCTCTCAGGCAGGCCCCATCTCAAAGATAATGAGCTTCGCGGGCCAGATTGTCACCGATCCGAACAAGAGCGGGGTTGTGCAATCGCTTCTCAATGGCCGCATCGAACCGCCGCAAGGCGGCTTCCCGGTCATCGGTTCCCGTGTCGAAGAGGGTCAGATTCTTGCCTATCTGATGCCGCGCGTTGAACTCGTCGATCAGAGCGATATTCGCCAGACGACGGGAGAACTCGATCGCCAGATCATGCTCGCTGAGTCAAAAGTTGCGCGCTACGACAAGCTGAAGAATGTCATAGCCGACTCGCTCATTACCGACGCGCACACGGAACTCGATGGCCTCAAGGCCCGCCGCGCCGAAATCAAACCTGTGCTCGGTGAGCGCCAGCCGCTTCTCGCGCCCGCGTCCGGTGTGGTTGCCGTTGCAAATGTGATGGCGGGCCAGGTAGTCGATCCGCAGACAACGCTTTTTCAAATCGTCGATCCGAATAGTCTTTTCGTGGAGGCGCTCGCTTTCGATCTCACCGCCGTGCCCGGCATCGAGCGCGGTGCGAAGGCGGCAAGCGCCGTCACCTCTGACGGGCAGAAACTTTCTCTAGAGTTTGCAGGGCGCAGCCTTTCGCTGCGTCAGCAGGCGGTGCCGCTTCTCTACCGGATCAAGAGCGGAGGCGACGGCCTGAGCCTCGGTCAGCCGGTGACGGTTGATGTGCCCGTCGAAGAGCCGGTAAAGGCGATCGCCGTTCCCCGCTCAAGCGTTGTGCGCACCGCAAATGGCCAGCTATCCGTCTTGCTCCATGTTGCGCCAGAGCGCTTCGAGGCACGGCCTGTTGTTACCGAGCAAGTCGATGCGGCCCGCCTCGGCATTACCGCTGGGATCGATCCTGACGTGCGCATCGTCGGGCGCGGCGCTGAACTCGTCAATCAGGTGCGGTAGGCCATGTTCAATTTTCTCGTCAGGACAAGCCTTGCCAACCGCCTCGTCGTGCTTGCCGCTGCGGCAATTCTCGTCGTGTGGGGCAGCTTCACGGTTTCGACCCTGCCGGTCGATGTGTTTCCGGATCTCAACAAGCCGACCGTGACGATCATGACAGAAGCCGAAGGCCTCGCGCCGCCCGAAGTCGAGCAGCTAATAGGCTACCCGATTGAAAGCGCGATGAACGGCCTTTCCGGCGTGACGCGCGTGCGTTCTGTTGCCGGTATCGGCCTCTCGATCACCTACGTCGAGTTTGACTGGGGCACCGATATCTACCGCAACCGGCAACAGGTTGCCGAGCGCCTTGCGACGCTATCAGCCCAGCTGCCGCCCGGCGTGACGCCGCAGATGGGGCCTGTCTCATCCATCATGGGCGAGATCATGCTGATCGCCGTGACGGGCGGTCCTGAAGCCGATCCAATGACGGTGCGCGAGACGGCGGATTTTGTGATCCGCCCGCGCCTTCTCGCAATACCGGGCGTCAGCCAGGTCATTCCGATCGGCGGCGAGGTCCGGCAATACCGCGTCACCCCAAATATCGCGGCAATGGCTTCGCTCGGCGTCAGCGCGTCCGACATCGAAGCCGCGATCCGCGCCTTCGGAACGAACACGGGCGGCGGCTTCGTCAACCAGGACGACCGCGAGTATCTCATTCGCAATCTCGGGCGCACGACAAGCCTTGAAGATTTACGCGGCATTTCCGTCGCAGCGCGCGCGGGTCAACCGGTTCTCCTGCGGCAGGTGGCGACCGTCGATTTCGCGGCAGCGGTCAAGCGCGGGGATGCGGGCGCAAACGGCGCGCCAGCAGTGATCGTGTCCGTGCAGAAGCAGCCGGGAGCCGACACCGTAAAACTGACGCAAGAGGTCGAAGGCGCTCTCGCCGAGCTTTCGCGCAACCTGCCGAAAGGGATCAAGGCGAACCAGCTTCTCTTCCGTCAGGCGGATTTTATCTCGACATCGATTTCGAACGTCGAAAATGTCCTGAAAGAAGCTGCGGTCGTCGTCGCCGTCGTGCTGTTCCTTTTCCTCCTCAACGTGCGGACGACGGCCATTTCCCTGACGGCTATACCGCTCTCGCTGTTCGTCACTGTCCTCGTCTTCAAATATTTCGGGCTGTCGATCAACACGATGACGCTCGGCGGCCTCGCTATCGCCATTGGCGAACTCGTTGACGATGCCGTGGTCGATGTCGAGAACATCTACCGCCGCCTGCGGGAGAATGTCCGGCTTCCAAGGCCGCGACCGCTGCTCGAAGTCGTGGCAGACGCCAGCATCGAGGTGCGATCCGGCATTATCTACGCGACTTTCATCATCGTCCTTGTCTTTGTGCCGCTGTTCGCGCTCTCCGGCATTGAGGGGCGGCTCTTCGCGCCGCTTGGCGTCGCCTACATCGTCTCGATCCTTGCGAGCCTCCTTGTTTCGATCACGGTGACGCCCGTGCTCGCCTCGTTTCTGCTGCGCAAGTCGGTCGAGAATGCACATGGCGATAGCGCCATCGTCCAGACGCTGAAGCGCTGGAATGAAAAGGCGCTAAAGGCATCTTTTCGGTCGATACGGTTTGTAGCCGCATTCGTTGTCTGTGCATTTATGGCCGCACTGCTGTTTGCGGCGCTCCTGCCGCGCACCTTCCTGCCGCCGTTCAACGAGGGAACGCTCACGATCAGCCTGACGCTCAATCCCGGGATCTCGCTTGAGGAAAGCAACCGTTTGGGCCTGATCGCCGAAGCGCTGCTGAAAGAAATTCCCGAGGTCAAATCCGTTGGCCGCAGGACGGGGCGCGCCGAACTCGACGAACATGCCGAAGGCGTTCATTCGGGCGAGATTGACGTCGATCTCAAAAAATCGCACCGGACGCGCGAGGAGATTCTGGCGGATGTCAGGCGCAAGCTCGCCGTGCTCCCGGCGAGCACCAATGTCGGCCAGCCGATCTCGCACCGCCTTGACCATATGCTGTCGGGCGTTCGCGCGGAAATTGCCCTCAAAATTTATGGAGACGATACCGAGACGCTGCGCGCGCTTGCTGAAACACTGCGTGGCAAACTCACAGGCGTAAAAGGCCTCGTCGATCTGCAGCTTGAGAAGCAGGTTCTGATCCCGCAACTTGAAGTCAAGGTCGATCCTGCCCGCGCTCGGCTGTACGGCATCACGCCCTCAGGCGTTACGGAAGCGCTCGAAAGCCTATCGAACGGACGCAAGGTTTCGACCATCGTGGACGGCGCGAAGCGCTTTGATGTCGTGCTGCGGCTTGCGGATCAGGACCGCACGACGGCGGGCCTTGGCGGTCTTCTCATCGAAACACCGAAGGGCCGCATTCTGCTGCGCCTTGTCGCCGATGTTTCGGAATCGGAAGGCCCGAACCAGATTCTGCGGGAAAATGGCCGCCGCCGCATGGTCGTTCTGGCGAACAGCGACGGTTCCGATATGGGTGCGATCGTGAGGCAGATCCGCGATGTCGTCGCAGCGACGCCATTGCCAGCCGGATATTCGACAAGCCTTGAAGGCACGTTCCAGGCGCGCGAGCAAGCCTCAAAGCTGATCCTCGGGCTGTCGGTCATTTCGCTATCGTCCATCTTCATCGTGCTCTTCAGCCGTTACCGCTCTGCGGTTCTGGCCTTCATCATCATGGGCAATGTACCGCTCGCCTTCATCGGCAGCGTCGCGGCGCTATGGATCGCGCACCAGCCTTTATCTGTCGCCTCGATGATCGGCTTTATCACGCTGACGGGCATCAGCGCGCGTAATGGCATCCTCAAGATCAGCCACTACATCAATCTGGCTCTCCATGAAGATGAGCCGTTTGGCGAAGGTCTCGTCATCCGTGGCAGCCTCGAACGGCTGACGCCCGTTCTTATGACGGCGCTCTCTGCGGGCCTTGCGCTGACGCCGCTGCTGCTCGATGCGGGCGCGCCCGGGAAGGAGATACTGCATCCCGTTGCCGTGACGATATTCGGCGGGCTTATCAGCGCAACGCTGCTCGATCTTCTCGTGACGCCGCTCCTGTTCCTGCGCTTCGGCAGGCCCGCGCTTGAGCGTCTCGCAATCAATCCTGTTCCAACGGGAAAACCCCAACTCGCTGAAACTTTCTGACAAAGGAGAATGATATGTTTCGCAACAAAGCCCATCTTATCGCAACCGCTCTCGTGCTCGCTGCTTCTTCGCCCGCGCTCGCGCACGAGGAGGCCAAAGGCTCGCATGGCGGTCACGTCATGGAGGCCTCCGGCCACCATATTGAGTTTGTGCCATCTCCTACGGAGGTAACGTTCTATCTTTCGGACGAAGCGGGAAAACCCATCCCCTCGAAGGACGCCAAAGCAAAAGCCTTCGTGCAGGACGGCGGCAAGACGACACCGCTCGCGCTGACGCCTGCCGATCCAGACAAACTTACGGCAAAGCTGGCCACGCCTCTCACTCCGGGCTCGAAGGTTGCCGTGACCGCGACAATGCCGGATGGGCATAATCTGCAGGCGCGTTACGTCGTGCCGTAACCGGGCCGGGATCGAACAAAATCTATCCTCGCGTCGCAAAGTATTTGATATCGCCGGCTATCGTCGCTATGCGCCCATCTATGATGCGCCAGTCACCGCAAACATCTTGATTGGAGAAGAGAATGAACGCCGAGATTCTTCATTACAGGCGCCGCGAGATGTTGAGATTGATGGCGGCCGTACCTGTCCTGTTGGCGACAAATGCCGGGGCGAATCCGCTCCCCGTTATTGAGGTCTACAAAAATCCGAGTTGCGGTTGCTGCGGCCGGTGGGTGCAGCACTTGAAGAGCAACGGCTTTATCGCGAACATCAATGAAGCGCCTGACATGTCGACTATCAAAGCGCGGTTCCGAGTGCCTCAAGATCTTGCATCGTGCCATACGGCTATAATCGCTGGCTACGTTATCGAAGGGCACGTGCCTGCTCACGCCATTCGGCGGTTGCTTGCCGAACGACCTCAAGCGTTGGGCCTTGCTGTCCCCGGCATGCCGGTTGGCTCTCCCGGAATGGAGGGAAGCTCGCACGAAGCTTTTGACGTGTTTCTCTTCACTTCAGAAGGAAGCAAGAAGGTCTTTGAGCACTACGACTAAACTTCGCCCTAAACGCGCGCATGCCCATCGCTCCGAAGCCAATTTTCCGTATCTGTACCCGAGCGAGAGTCCTTGGTGTGTCGGCTGTGAACAAAGCGGTACTCAGCGCGGCGAGCAAGGCTTCCGCTTTGCGATCGAAAGCAGATATCCGCATCTGGTGGATTCCGACCTCGTCCAACCTTCTAGCCAATGTCGGCTCATGGGACCTTGCGGTCGTGTAGCGCCGTCGCGATGCCGAGAAAGCGATAATCGGCCGAAACTCGGTAGGCAGCCGCCGGTCATCCCATGAAGGTCAGATGCGCTCGAAAAAGCAGACTTCGTGCCTTTTTCTAACGGGCCATTTGCGGCCCGATCAAATTGCGCGGTTTTCGCTCTCATAAGATCATCCTGACTTCGTCAACCAGGCGTGCAGATCGGCGCTGATCGTCTCGGCGTCCGTCGTCGGCATGCCGTCCGGGCAGGCCTTATAAGACTTGAATTTGCTGTTTATCGCGCCTCTTTCGCGAAAGCCGAGAGGCATCACCTTGATCAGTCAGCGTCATTTTTTCGCATACCCGGTATATATGTCCACGGCGTTATCAGCAGGGGCATCTTTGACGGAATTAAAACGCATGCGTCAACGCGATGATTGGCATCTCACAGGCGACATCGACCACGAGCAAGGATCTGGCGATCCGTTCGCCGCCGCTGTGAGGGCGACACGGATGCCGATGGTCGTCACCAACCCGGATCTCGAAGATAACCCCATCGTTTTTTGCAACGAAGCATTTCAACGGCTGTGCGGGTACGAGCGCAGCGAAATTATCGGACGGAACTGCCGATTCTTGCAGGGTCCAGAGACAGATCAGAATTCCGTTCGTCGAATACGTGCGGCTATCGAGGGTGGACGGGATATCGAACTCGACATTCTTAACTACCGCAAGGATGGTTCCACATTCTGGAACGCGTTGTATTTGAGCCCGGTTCGCAACGCGGCAGGAGACATCAAGTTCTTTTTCGCCTCCCAACTCGACGTGACGGCTCGAATTGAGGCGCAGATTCTCATTGCCCGGCAGAAGGAGGAGATTGAGCGGGAGGTGGAGGCGAGGACCGCTGCTCTGCGCGCGGCTTTGGACACGAAGACATTGCTCCTGCACGAAGTCGACCATCGCGTTAAAAACAATCTCACGTTGATCGGCTCGATCCTGCGGCTGCAGGCTAGGCGCATCACCGATCCCGTTATCGCGTCCCAGCTCAGTTCGATGCTTGAACGGCTGGACGCGCTGTCGGCTGTCCACCGCCAGCTGTACGAATCGAGCGATTTGGCCGTATTCGACGCTGGGGCCCTTGCCGAGACCCTGGCTTCGGGGATTGTCGGGACATGTGGCAGGAACGATATCGCAATCGTCCGCGATGTTAGTAGTGTTCCGGTTCCCTCATCGACCGCAGCGCCTTTGGGGCTCATTCTTAACGAGGTCATCACGAATGCCGTCAAGCACGGCTTTGCGAACGGTCGTGGCGGAACATTGAAAGTGAATGCGAAGTCGGACGGCTCTTCGGGAATGATTGCGATAACGGATGATGGCGCCGGGTTCGGAACAGAGCCCCCTTCCGGAGGTTTAGGATCGGTGCTGATCGAGCGACTCGTTCGGCAAATCGGTGGACGCGCTAGCTGGGAAAGTGGTCATCCGGGGAGTCGCGTTACTATCGTCTTTCCGGTGCATGAGAGTGACTAGACCAACACCGCCCCTAGATGTCCTGATTGTCGAGGACGAGGCGTTGATTGCCTTGGACCTGTCTTTGCTCGTGGAGGATCAAGGGCATCGCGTGGTGGCCGAAGCAGATTCGCTCGATGCAGTAACCCAAGTTGTGGGAACAATTGCGCCAAACCTTGTCTTCCTCGACCTGCATTTAGCCAAAGGCCAGAGCGGCTTTGACGTTTGTCGCCTCGTTCAAGCCGCGTGGAAAGACAGCACCATCGTTTTTCTCACTGCGAATCCGGATCTGGTTCCCGCTCATTGCTGCGGAGCCCACGGCGTCATTTCGAAGCCGTTTACGAGATCCGGAATTTCGGAAGCGCTACGTTATCTCGAACAAGGCATATGCCGCCCGCCTCCCCATGGGGACGCGCCCGAATGCCTCGCCAAGACGGACAATTTCAAAAATCAATGGTGACCTTCTCAGGCTACGACGCGGAGTCCTTCCTCAGGGTTTTACTATCCGGCGATCGATACCTCGGGGGATTCCTAGGAAATCAAAGAAAGTGCTCCGGATTGCTCGGCGCGCCATGAGCAACCTCGTCTTCTGTCAACCGGAAAGCGGACCGGCGAATGCGAAGCGGGGATGACATCAAACGGGTATGCGCAGGTGAACCCTTAGTCCACCGGGCGACCAGTTGCGGCGCACGTCGGCCCGCATCGCCTTCGCCATTGATGTAACCAGCTGACTTCCAAATCCGACTGTTGATGGCTCGGCGTCGATGACGGGACCGCCGCGTTCGATCCATTCAATCTCCGTCGCGTCGGATCGAGACGTTACCTCCACCGCAAGCCGACCCTCGCAATTCGACAGTGCGCCATATTTGACGGCGTTGGTTGCGAGTTCATGTAATATCAGCGCCAACGGCGTGGCGACGGCGGAGTTGATGTCCGAATCGGCTCCACTGACGATGATGCGGCCCGATAGATAATACGGGGCAAGGATCGTCTGAATAAGCCCGGCATACGTTTGATGCTCGCCGGATTGCACAAACATCGACGCGGCATGATCCGTTTTGATATACCGGTTTGCAATCGCCAGGGATTGAAGCCTGGTCATCAGGTCTTTCGCGAAGGCGTCGGCTTCCGGCTTCGAGCGCGCCGCCATTGCGATCAGGCCCGTCACCACGGCGAAGATATTCTGAATGCGGTGGGAAAGCTCGCGCGAGATCAGATCGCGGGCCTCTTCGGCTTCCTTGAGATCATGGATGTCAGTGCAGGTTCCGAACCATCGCTCAATCGCACCCTGGCTGTTGCGGATGGGGAGCGCCCTCCCGAGCGTCCATCGATACTGCCCGTTGCGATCGCGTAGGCGATATTCGATTTCGTAGGGCGCTCCGGTCGCAAGCGAGTGACGCCAGGTTTGCCACGCACGCTCACGGTCGTCAGCGTGGAACATCTCGTTCCAGCCTTCTCCGTCCGTCGAGCCGTAGGGCACGCCGGTGAATTCGTACCAACGATCATTGTAGAAGTCGTGGTACCCGTCCGGTCTTGTCGACCATACCATCTGGGGCATGGTGTTGAGGATGTCGCGGAGACCCGTCTGCAGATTGGCCGAGGCAAGTTGGTCTTCAACCAAGCCCACAAAGTCTTTGAGGTTCGCCTCGTCTTGATCCGTCCAAGCCCGGGGTTGCGTATCGATCGCGCAAAGGGACCCGACGACCTCGCCCGCCTGCGCCCTGATGGGCACGCCGAGGTAGGCGATGCAGTTGAGGTCCGTCACCGCCATGTTGTCCCGCACCAGCGGATCCTGCCGTGCATCGCAGACCCTAAGAGTTTTCTCGGATTCGACGACGTGCCGACAAAACGAATGACTCAACGGCGTTTGGCGCGCGGAGGCCCAAGGCTCGGACAAACCGTAGGAGCTTTTGAAAAACTGCCCGCTCGCGTCAACGATCGATATCAGCGATACGGGAGCCTGCAGCGTTTGCGCGACCAGTCGTGTAATGCGGTCGAATCGGTCGCTTCCCGGCAAATGATCGAGCTTTGCGAAAGCTGCGGCCATGAGGCGCTTCGGGTCGTCAAGATTGGCCACGCGAACTCACTTTGGTCGGCAATTGCCGTCTGCTCTTATTCTCTCAGTCAGTTGGGGTTTAGTTGCTCACACCTATGGCGAGAGCCTGGATCCCTTCAGGATGCCCGCCTTAAGACTCCAACCGCAACAATGCTACCGCAAGATCGGGGGATGCCGTCCCGATTTGGCCGAAACGATCCATGTCGATGGTATATGCCGTTTAGCGAAAACTCGAACATACGGCAACTTCACCGAAATCTTCTCACCCCGCAAAAAACAGCAGTATGTTTAATCGGCTCGTTCGGCACAGCTCACCCGGCGATGCGGGCGACAGGTATCAATCGCAGTTTCTGTTCAATCAACCCCAACATACCGCCGGCTTCCGCGCAATTTATGCCTCATTGACGCAGAACGCGGTTTTTATGACGCGAAGCCTCACAAGGCGGACGTGGTCGGCGAGGGGCGTCCGCCTCGCCGATCATCGCGCGCTCGGTGTCCGCTTATGGCACATAGCGGACGTTCCATGAACGCCGCCCCTTATCCTGGTTGGGCGGAATTCGACTTTTTTTTTGCACCGCTTGGTCCACATCCTCCGGGGTCATGAGGACCGTGACCCGAGACTTCACCGTTCCGCTGGCCTGGGCGACAATGGCGTTCTGTTTCCGTTGTCCTGGAAAGTCCGAAGTACGGACTTTACTTCGGTCGAGGACGCATCTGTCTCCCCAAGCCATGTCGCCCATTCTTCGGGCTGAAGGATCGCGGGCATTCGGTCGGTGATCTTCCTCCGCACGGCGAATTGTTCGCGCGTTGACGTCAGTGCCCACTCGATACTTTGAGCCGAAAGCTTACCCTGAAAGACTACGGAAGCTCTGATCCTTAAAAGACATCCCAGAGCCCTTTTGCAACTTGCGTCGCTGCCTTGTCATAGATCAGGTCGTTCGCCTGCTTATCGAGCACGTAAGCGAAGACGCTGCGACGTCCCATGTCGGGCTCGACCTTCACCTTGTCGACGGCGATGATCACGTGCTCGTCGCCCTTCGGAGGCCCGAACTTGGATGCGATCGCTAGGCCGATGTCACGCTCTTCCTGCTCGCCAACTTCGCCGCGAAGGATCTTCGAGAACTTTGAGGTTCGAGCAACGCAGAAGCCGTGATCGGCCTTGTTGCCGAACTCGGCCGAGCCTGCTGAAGCGATGATGCGAAACGGCTTGATGCCGCCGGCATCGCCATACCCGCCCTTCGGCAAATGCGTCACGATCTCGAAGATGATGCCCAGCTCTCGCGTGAGCGCGCGGGCTTCCTTCATCATGCGACGGACATAGATCGTTTCGCGCTCGCCGCCCGAGACGTCGTGATCGAATTCGTTCCAGGGATCGCAGACGAACACGCGAACGCCGTGCGATTTGTTGAAGAAGCGAACGCGCTCGAAGTATTCGATCATCGAGCGCTCGTTGAGCACGTTGGGCTCATCCCAGAACACGCGACGCTCAAGGTCCATTGCTGGCCGGTGATCGATATTCCTCTCGATCGCTTCCTGGGCTGAGCAGCCGATCGCCGTTCGCCAGGTGCGCTGCCGAAAGTCGACGCGGCGGTCTTCCCAGGCGCAGACGTGTAAGCCCCAGCCGTAGTGATGCGCGAGCTTGAGCCCGAAGAGTTGCGCGATCGTCGACTTGCCCGAGCCGTAACCGCCGCAGAAGACCGCGATGTCGGGGAACGTCCATCGTGCGGTGAGCTGATCGATGTGCGCGTGGAATGTTTCGAGTTCTGGCTCGTCTCCCCAGTCGGCAAGCGATCGCGATGTTTTCCAGTACACGTCCTTCGGGCGATTGAGCCGCGCGAGGACCTGCTGCGGGTTTGCCTTCGACAGAGTGACGCCGTGCCCGAGATCGATGAAGCGCAGATCGGCAGCCTCGCGACCTTGTGCGATCAACTCCGCCAGGCGCGCGATGCCGTCCTCCTCGCTCTCGGCGACGACGAGCAGGTTCTGCGTGAGTTCGCTCGGTAGGACCTTCAGGCTGTTGATGTCGTCGATCTTCACCGCCGGCATCCGGAACTCGCGTTGAATGAAATCGAGGTCCGCGTCGTTCTCGACAATGAACGTGACTTGCTGCGCCTGCAAATTTGCAATCGGGTTCGTATTCATTTCTGGGCCTCCACTGTCCTCTGAACTCAGAACGCTGTTTCCCGCTGCGAGGGTCGTGCGCTTACGGGCGTTCTCGACTTGGGGGTCACTCTGCTACCCCCGTACGCAAACGCCGCTCCTGAGCGATCCTCAGAGCTGTCTGATGCCGCCCCTGCCGAAGTTGGAGCGATTGAACCTGAGCCCGCCGGCTGCCGGCGCTTTGCGCTTGTCGGCCTCCTGGTAGGCCAGCGCCTGATTGATCTCGGCGGCCACCATCGTCGGTGTCGCGTTGCGTGGGTCCTTGGCGACCTTGACCGCGGCCTTCACGAGCGCAGCCGATAGATCGAGCCCCCTGGCCTTCGCCTCCTGCTCGAAGTGCGCGAGCGTGCCGTTCACGAGCGAGAGCCTCCCGAGCTGGATGTCGAAGACGACGCCTTCCGAGCCATCGAGCGAAGACAGCGCGCCATAGCGACGGTTGTGACGGACGCTCGCCGCGTGCGGGTTCAAGTTGTTCAGGTCGGAGCCAAAGCGAGTTGCAGCTCCGACGCGTACCGGCAGTTTTGTTGCTGCTGCA
Source organism: Hyphomicrobium sp. (assembly GCF_003987855.1). Lineage (GTDB taxonomy): Bacteria > Pseudomonadota > Alphaproteobacteria > Rhizobiales > Hyphomicrobiaceae > Hyphomicrobium_B. Next base: position 34,242 of record NZ_RXIZ01000009.1, on the reverse strand, counting down.
ACGTGTTGTTGGGGGGTAGGGGGGCTTTCACTTGAGCCGTTATCAGCTCTGCCTTTTTCGAAAGAGCTTGCGCCAGCAAGAGGGGGAGATTGGGCGCTGTGCGCCTCTCGCCCGTTCTCTTGCTGGTTTAATTGCCGGTTCCTTGCAGGTTCGCTCGTATGAAATGGCAGGGGTGGATCGTCGGAAATGGCAGGGGTACCCTCGTGCGAATTAGCAGGGGTGGTATCGCCGGAAATGGCAGGGGCCTCAATCGGCGGCCTATCGCCCGAAATGGCAGGGGTACCCTCGTGAGAATTGGCAGGGGTTTGACTCAGCTGCTCGCGACTATAGATCCTTTTGGCGCACCTAGCGTCGCGTTCGGCATTGAGCCTGTCGTGGATTGAATAGATGCGCTGATAGTTGACCCGCACGATTGGTTCTCGCCCAGGGCGCGATGTTGCTGAGATCAACCCCTCCTCAATTGCAGCTTGGCGCGCCCGACCGCCTGCACGGGGGTCCGTCGATCCGACCGCCGCCGCATAGGTCACGTTCGACGCCCAGGATGTTCCGATCTTGTTATTCTCTCGACGAAGCGCGACCAGAGCGGCCAGCTTTGGGCGCATATTGATTTCCGGATCGAAAAGCACCGCATCGATACGCTCGAAGGCGTTCAATGTCTTGGCGTCGTTGTCCTCTGGCACCGTGTAAATCCCCCAATTCGCTGCGACTGTATGCTTGACCGCAGTCACGATTATTCGTAACGGGAGATCGAATTCCTCGTCCTCGATCTCCGAGATCATCGACCAAAACTCGCGAGGTTCTGCCAGGAACCTCGTTACAATGTTCGAGCCGGCTGTAAAAAAAATTACGCTGACTTCTGCAGTGCGCGCGCATCGCGCTCGGCGACGCGCTCATTCTGAAATTGAGCCAGCTCCGATTCAAGCCAACCGATCCGATGCTCCGAAATTCGGATGGGCGCGGGGTAGACACCCTTTGGCCATCCGCGTTTCAGCGTGCTCACCGAAATACCTAGGCGTTCAGCTGCATCTGCCGCTCCGAATATTCGACAGGCCAAAACATTGGATGCAGAGCTATTGGTATTAGGCTCAACAGAGGCTATCACGGTATCCAATGCGGAATGGCTGATTGCGTCGTTGCTAGTCCGATCCATTTCATGCTCCAGCATGCCGTTTTCAATTAATGTGTTTCGCAATGTATTCGGAAAAACTTGAAGCGCCAGAGCGTTCAACCCATTGATTCCCTGTCCATTTTTTATGGACAGGCCGGTGTCAAGATTAACTGGACACCGACCTCGTAAGGCCTTGCCGCGACTCGGATATTTTTGAGTGCCTTTTGGGTCACTCAGGAAAGTACAATCTTTGTTTTCTGTGGAAAGCGTTGGCCACGCGCGCGTTGCTTCTCGCGGCCGAAAGGAACGTCAACGAATGCGACACTTCCGAACAGTTTGCACCGAGTTGGAGTGTATCAGGGTATCGATTGGCGGCGAAATTGATGCCGACCCAGCGCACTCGATTGTCATTGAGTTTCGTTCGGCGAATAACGTGACCGATGAAGCGTTAGGTCCCGATGTGTCGTGCGAATTTCACGTCGACCCCGACACAGCTCGGAGGTTTTCGGCGCTACTGTTCGCGGCCTATATCGCAGCTGCAGCGGGTAACCCGCGCTCGGAGCTAATGGACCAGAACGATGATCGTGATTTCGGCCTATTTCTCGATGCTGGAGTAATGGCTGACGGTAAAATCCATGTCACATTTGAACTTCTGCAATCACCATCCCACGGCAGTCTTCCTTCTCTAATTTGGGCGGTAAAACTAGAGGCCGCCGCCGTGGCTGAACTCTCTGAGGCGCTCCTCAGCGCATCGAAGATTGCTGCTGAGGAGCGCGTATCGCCAACGTCTCAACACGAAAGGGAATCACCTCAGGACGCGCGATAAATGTCTCGCCCATGCATCAAGCGCCGCGCGCTTCTCTTTGGCGCCATCGTGCCAATCGTAGTGCTCAGCAGTGACGCCCTTGGCCTTGTGGTTGAGCACCATCCCGACGGTGTCGCGATTGATCCCCTGGCGCCGCATCCCCGTCGCTGCCGATCGACGGAGATCGTGAACGGTGGCAGGCGTCATCGACTTGAGCGTATTCACGAACAGATCGCGCTGGGCTGAAGGCAGCACGACATTCCCGATCGGCACGTCAGCATTCTTGGGGCTTGGAAAGATGAGCGCTGAAGACGCATCGGCACTCGCCTTTCGAGCATCGCTGAACAGCTTCACCGCCAAGTGAGATAGCGGCACGTAGTGTTGACGCCCGTTCTTGGAGTGCTCTCCGGGGATCATCCAATACGGCTCGGCGGCGGTCAGGTGTCGGTCCTGCTTGCGTGCCCGCCTCACCTCTCCTGGCCGCTGGGCGGTGACGAGAACCAGCTGAAGCGCCTGCTTCGTTCCTAGCCGCTTGTCGCTTTCCTCAAGGGCGCGCCACCATTCAGCGATCTCAGCATCGTCCAGTACGCGCTCGCGTGCCTTAGGCTTCGCGTAGCTGCCGCCGGAACCTCTCCGCCGTCGACCGAGCATTGCTGCTGGATTCGAGGTAATCCCGTAGCGCTCTGCCATACTCGGTCGGTCGAGAATGACAAAGTTGTACAGCGCCTTCAAGTTCATCACGAGACGCGAGGCCATCGCCTCTGCACCTCTGCCAAAAATGGCGCGGCCCACTTCATCGATATCGCCGGCGGTGATCAGTGCCGGGTGCTTCGCGCCTAGCGCAGGGATTGCATCTTTCCGCAGTTCCCGCCCGACCTCTCCGATCCGCGCCAGTCCTTTCCGCGCTTCGAGGTATTCATCAAGCAGGTCCGCGAATGTCAGCCTTCCCTTAGCCCGGGCAGCCAGCCGGGCACCGTCATTCGCGACAACGTCTCCCTCTATAGCGACCCGCTCGAACAGATCGGAAGATTTCTTTCGAGCCTGCACAAGTGTTGTCGCCGGGTAAGGGCCAATCTTGACCTTTCGCTTCTTGCGAACCCCGTCTTTCTGAATCGAGTAGTGAACCTTCCAGGTCTTGCGGCCTCCTTTGCTGACGTGAAGTACGAGGCCAGCAAGATTTTCGAAGCGGTACTCGGTCTCGTTTCCCAGCCCCGCAAACGTCGCGGCTCGAACTGACCGATCTGTGAAGTCTAAATAGCGCTGGAGCATTCTAGGTCCGTTTCTAGATCCACTTTTGCGAACCTAGATGACCCGCCCTGCCCCTGCAAGATCGGCTCGAAACTATCAATAGATGTCTGTTTTGAAGCCCTTTCTTGCACTTCCCACCAACTATGCGATGTCAGGTGCGATCATGTGATATCAGGCAAAAAACCGTCTGGTTCCAGGTTCGAGTCCTGGCGGGCCCACCAATGAACTCACCGCATCGGCGAACTCATGAGTAAAAAGCGAATCCTCTTTCTCTGTACCGGAAACTATTATCGCAGCCGGTATGCGGAGGAGCTTTTCAATCATCTCGCGGCACGGGATGGTCTTCGTTGGGTGGCAACCTCGCGGGCGCTTGCTCTGGAGCGCGGCAAGGACAACGTCGGGCCCATCGCGCGCTCCACAATCGCTGCCCTAACCGCGGACTCGATTGCTCCTGCGGGAGCAAACCGGATGCCACTTGCCTGCACCGCAGACGATCTGGCGGCCGCCGACCTCGTCGTTGCCGTCAAGGAAGCGGAACATCGCGCGCTGCTGACGGAGCGGTTTGAGGGATGGGAAGATCGCGTTATCTATTGGCACGTGCACGACATCGACATGGCGCATCCTGCTCAGGCACTTGCCGAGTTGAAGCAGCACGTAACCGCTCTCGCGCAGCAGCTGGCGGAGGCTGTTAAGGCCTAACCCTCGCGCGCGAGAGCGACCAGCACCGGGCGAAGCTCAGCCGCAGACGTCAGCGTCTTTTCGAACCAGAGGCGCGCAATGCGATCACCGGAAGTAAGATCCAGCCCCTCAGGATCGATCGTCGCCAGTTTCCAGTCTTTGCCTTCTTCGCCGAGCCGTTCGGCATAACGCTGGATCGCTGCAAGGTGATCGGCATTCATGTGCTCAACAGCGCCGGATTCGATCTGGGCAAGATCTTCAATGCCATCAAGCCCGGTGCGCAAATCGTCTGCGCTGAGCGCATAGGCTTTGCCGAAGCCGCCGTTGAGCGATGCACGCGAACTCTCGAAACGCCAAAACGAAAAGTCGGGGAAGTCGACATAGAGGGCAGCCTTGGGATGTCGAGCGAGATAGCGTCCTCGCAAATGCGCGCGCTCCTGCTCGGACGTGATTTGTCTGGCATTGCCGATCAGCGTCATGCGCGGATGCGCAAGCGGATCGCCTTTTCCAGGCTCGCCCACCAGGACGGAGCAGCGGCTGTCCGCCTTGAGGTTTGTGCAGTGACCGGAGAGCGAAGAAATCAGAAAGATCGGCGCGCCATCCATTGCAGTTGCCAAACTGACGCGACTAACGGATGGCGAGCCGTCCAGCGGATCCAGCGTGGCCAATGCTCCATAGCGCGCGCTGCGAACAAGCCCTTTGGCCTGTTGTCGCGCGCTGTCGTCGACCGTTCGAAGGACATCTGGCTTCTTCTCTGACATCCGGCCGTTTCCTCACATTCGCTGCTTGCAGTTTTCGAGCGCCGCGCACGAACTATTATCGCAGGCCGAAAGCTATACAAGAAGGTCATCGACCTACATGGCGGCGTTGCCCGTCAAGAAGAATGGATGAAAAGGAACTATTCCGCGTATGCATCCAGTCGAAGTTTTTGAACTCACATTAGTGGTGCTTATCGCTATTCTTGGGCTGCATTGGCTGGCACTCAGGCTCAAGCTGCCGCCTGCGGTTGCGCTTCTCGTGGGAGGCGGTGCGCTGGCGTTCGTTCCAGGCTTGCCCGTTTTTGAACTCGACCCGGAACTCGTGTTGGTGCTGTTCCTGCCACCTTTGCTGATGGACGGGGCTTACTTCACTGCACACGCCGAGTTCCGCAAACACATCGCCGGCGTTTTGTCTCTCGCCATAGGTGCAGTCGTATTCACCACGCTGGTGATCGGTGTTGTCACCCATTGGTTGATGCCGGAGTTGCCGTGGGCCGCATGTTTTGCGCTCGGCGCTATCGTATCGCCGCCTGACGCGGTGTCGGCCCGCGCGGTTCTTCAGACCGTGAGATTGCCCCGGCGCCTATCCACTTTACTGGAAGGCGAAAGCCTCCTCAACGACGCGACCGGTCTTGTGCTTTTCCGCTTCGCGGTCGCGGCGGCATTGACTGGCACGTTCTCCGCCGGTGCGGCGGCCGGGCAGTTCCTGTTTCTGGCTATCGGCGGCATTGTCGTCGGAGCGGTCATCAGCGGCGTCTGGATGCTGGTTCTCAGCCGGCTCAATGACGAGCACCTCATCATTGCTGCATCCGTGCTGATGTGCTGGGCCGCCTACATTGGCGCGGAAGCCGTTCACGTCTCCGGCGTCATTGCGACCGTAACCGCTGGTCTCCTTTTGGGCTGGTTCCAGCATACGATTTTCTCGGGCCGCGTGCGCGTCCGTGCGACCGCTTTTTGGAAGGTGATGGTCTTCATCTTCGAAGCCTTCATTTTCATTCTGATTGGCCTCTCGCTTCGCGGCGTGCTGGAGCGCGTAGGCGGCATCGACGTGGTGCTGCAGCAGATGGCCGTGCCCGTCTTGGTCATCGTCTCGGCGATGACGGTGGCACGCTTCGCTTGGGTGTTCGGAAGCGATGCGGTCCTTGTTATCCTGCGCGGCCTCGGACTAAGAAAAGCACGTCCACTGGGAGTCAAGGCCGCTACAGTATTGGGCTGGGCAGGAATGCGCGGTGTCGTAACGCTGGCTGTCGCCCTTACACTTCCCGACGCGATCCCGGGTCGCGATTTTATGCTCGTGACTGCGTTCGCGGTCATCCTTGTTACCGTCGTTCTGCAGGGGACCACACTTGGAGCACTCATCCAGCTCCTCGGTCTCGTCGATCACGAGCCGCCGCCGAAACTCACGTCGTCACAAGCCGAGGCTTCCATGATGGAGGCGCAACGAAAGGCGGTTGAGGAACGCGCCTACGACGATGGCGGACAGCTAATCCATCCGCAACTTCTTGAGCGATACACCCGCCGGTCCACGATCGCCGCGCGCTACGTAGGCCATGAAGAAGCGCATAAGGACGCTATTAATGCGCACTTCAATGTAATCCTTGCAGCGGTAGCGGCAGGACGGACGGAGTTGATGCGCCTCCATCGCAGCGGCGACATCGATGACGAGACCCTGCAAAGCCTGGAGCACGATCTCGACATCCAGGAGATCGCTGCGTTGGACGGCCTTGTTTGAAAAAGCTTTAGGTTTCGAGGCGCTCGCGCGTGATCTGATCGATTGTGCGTACTCCGGCTAGCGCCATCGTAACGTCGAGCTCCTTGGCAATCAGATCGATGGCCTTGCTCACCCCCGCCTCACCCGCTGCCCCTAAACCGTAAAGGTATGCGCGGCCCAACAGGCACGCTTTCGCTCCGAGTGCCAGAGCGCGAAATACGTCCTGACCAGAGCGTATTCCGCCGTCGAAAAGTATCTCGGTTTCCGCACCGACCGCGTCGACGATGCGCGGCAGCATCGAAATCGACGATACGGCGCCATCGAGCTGGCGGCCGCCGTGATTTGAAACGACGATGGCCGTCGCGCCGCTCTTAGCCGCAAGACGTGCGTCTTCGACATCCATGATGCCTTTGATGATGAGCTTGCCTGGCCACTGCTCGCGCACCCAAGCCACGTCATCCCACGAAAGCGCTTGGTCGAACTGGCTGCCGATCCAGTCCATGTAGGACGCAAGATTTTCCGTGCCCGGTATGCGCCCCGCTACATTGCCGAATGTCTTTCGCTTCCCCATGAGGACGCTCATGACCCAGCTCGGCTTCGACAGGATATGAGCGATCGTACTGAGATGAACGCGAGGCGGGACGGTAAGACCATTCCGCACGTCGCGGTGACGCTGGCCCAGAACCTGCAGATCGACAGTCAGGACAAGAGCGCTGCAGTTGGCTGCGCGCGCTCTGGCGATAAGGTCGGCGACGAAGCCGCGATCTTTCATGAAGTAGAGCTGGAACCAGAACGGCTTTGAGACGGCATTTGCGACATCCTCGATCGAGCAGATTGAGAGGGTGCTGAGCGTGTAGGGAATGCCTGCCTTCTCCGCTGCGCTGGCAGCAGCGATCTCGCCGTCGCCGTATGCCATCCCGCTCATGCCGACCGGCGCGAGAGCAAGCGGAAGCGGCTGCGAAATTCCAAGCACGGTTTGGTGCTGATTGCGATTGGCCGCGCCCGCCAGCACGCGCTGCCGAATGTTGATGCGAGCGAGATCAGCGAGATTGGCTGCGAGTGTGGATTCAGAATAAGAGCCGGATTCGTAATATCCCATGAAATCGCGCGGGACACGGCGGTGCGCGAGGCGCCTGAGATCTTCGATACAGGCAACGGATTTAAGGGACACGATGCGGGCCGGACGAATATCAGGAAGGAAACGGATACGGCTTGATCAACACTCGGCTTCACTGACCGATACGAGAACGCCGGGATGCACCGACTTTAGCTGACGCACGTCATCAAGCGCTTCCGCCCATACGTTGCATGGGCCCGCCATACGAATTTCTCCGCGCGTGCGCGATAGCGGCGTCGGCCCAAAGCCGATTGAAATCGCGTCCCCCTCTGGCCAGAAAACGATGTCGCCAGCCTTGACGGTCACACGCGCATCAGGCTCAGCGGCCGAACTTACCGGCGCATCGAAATAGACTTCGCCGCCCCATGTGCGTGCTGAAGATTCGATTGGCAGAGCCGCCCAGATCCGTTCTGCGGTGGGCGTGTCGAGCAGCCTCGCGCGAATAGCGACACCCCCGGCCCGGATCACGATCTTTCGCATACCGCCACAATCCCATCAGCGCTTGGCGACCCGGACAGGAATGCGGCCGCAAGGAGGAAGTGTCTCATTGAGGACTGTCGCCTTCAAGAGCTTTGCCCTCCTCAACCCAAACAAAATGCCTGGCGCGGCCGAAAGTTGCCTGCGAAAAGCGCGATTGGGCGTCGCAACGTCCGTGCTGCGTTTGCGAAACCGGCCAGAACGCTGATCGCCTGGCCGGAAAGTACGTCACTTCGGCGCCGGACCGAACACGAGAGATGTATTCAAGCCGCCGAACGCGAGGGAGTTCGACATGGTGTAGCCGAGCTTCTTCTCGCGACCGACATTGGGGACGTAATCCAAATCGCAGCCATCGCCCGGCTCGTCGAGCCCGATGGTGGGCGGAACCCAGCCCTCCTGCATCGCCATGATGGTGGCGACCGCCTCGATACCGCCGCCGGCGCCAAGGGGATGACCATGCATCGACTTTGTGGAGGAGATCGCAAGCTTGTAGGCGTGATCGTTAAAGACGTTCTTGATCGCCTTCGTCTCGTTGATGTCGTTGTCCGCCGTCGCTGTACCGTGCGCGTTGAGATAGTCGATTTGCTCGGGCGAGATGCCCGCGTCCTCAATCGCTTCCTTCATGGCTTCGCTCGGACCTTCGACGGTCGGCTTCACCATGTCCTGGCTGTCGGACGCCATTCCGTAACCGCAGAGTTCCGCAAGGATCGTGGCACCACGCGCCTGAGCATGCTCGAGGCTCTCGAGAACAAGAACGCCGGCGCCATCGGCGAGCACCGTTCCATTGCGTTTTTTCGCAAATGGGAAGCAGCCTTCGGGCGACAGCACGTGAAGAGCCTGCCAAGCTTTCATCGTGCCATAGTTGATCACGGATTCAGATGCGCCGACGATTGCCACATCGACGAGACTGTCCCGGATGTAGTCACGACCGATGCCGATCGCGTGCGTGGCCGTCGAACAGGCCGAGCACGTCGCAAACGTCGGGCCCTTGACGCCGAATTCTATGCCGACGTGAGCTGCCGCAGACGAGCCGATGATGCGCAACAACGTCAACGGGTGCGTGGCCCGCTTATTATGGATGAAAAGATCTCGGTAGGCCGTCTCGAAGGTGGTTAGGCCGCCTGCACCCGAGCCGATGATGCACGCCGAGCGATAAGGATCGGTGAGCGGCATTTCGAGGCCAGACATCTTCACCGCCTCGTCCGCGGCTGCGGCGGCGAACCATGAATAGCGGTCTGCGAGCGTAATGATCCGATCGCGCTTGAAGTGCTTCAGTCGTGCCTTGGGATCGAAGCCCTTGATCTGCGCAGCAATGAGGATTTTCAGATCATCGATAGGAAAGCCCTCGAGCGGGCTGACACCCGATTGGCCAGCTTTAATGCTTGCCCAGAAATCAGGGACGTTCTGACCAATCGGAGTTACGACTCCGAGGCCCGTGACGACGACACGGCGTCCCGGCTTACGTTTCGACATCTTCAATCTTTCTTGTCTACCGGATGCGCGGAAACCCCCGGTCGGGGGTTCCTGCTTCTCACTACGATTTCGACAGAAGAGCGCTCGCGGCCATTAAGCCTTGGCTGCGGAAGCCTGCTTAGCGGCAATCAACGACTTCACGCGATCAACGACTGAGCCCACAGTCTTGAACGCTTCGACTTCTTCATTGGCATTGTACGGGATCTCGATCCCGAAGCCATCTTCAATGTCGAAAACGATCATCGCAAGATCAAGTGACTCAATCTTGAGATCTGTAAGCTGGGTGTCGAGCGAGATATCGTCGCGCGGCTCCTTCATATGCTTCTTGAGGATTTCAATAACCTTAGTCGCGACTTCGTCCATCGGCCTCTCCCACCCTCGCAATCACTGCGACGGGCCAGTTTTGCTTGGCATCTACCTAAATCAAGACCACTACATCAGCAAGCGGGGGGGTCACTTATCCTTAAACAACCACGAAGTCCAGGTACGGACCGTCGCGCTCGCCCAAAGGCCGGTTTACGCGCCGCGAGTGGCACCCACGAAGCGGTTTGCAACCCTGATCGAGCGCTAGCGCCGACCCCCGAAAATTGTCTAAATATCGCGCGTCCCTTGCTGGTTATCGACCGGTTTACGACATCTTCAGTGAAGGTCAACGCAAACCGGATAAAACAAAATCTAGCCGCCGGACACCCATGAATTCAGAAGCCACCCAGCCTGTGTCTGAGATGTCGCCGATCTGGGTGAGGTCATACCCCGCTGAGGTTGATTGGCGCATGCCGATCCCCAAGGGGGCCGTACCTGAGCTTCTTGAGCGCGCGGCGCGCCGTTTTCCCAGCAATCCGGCAGTCAGCTTCCTCGGGCGGGTTACGTCCTATGCCGAGCTTGACGCCGAGGTCGCCCGGGTGGCCGCTGGCTTACAGCGGATCGGAGTAAAACGGGGAACGAAGGTGGGCATATTCCTGCCAAACACCCCGACGTTCGTGGTCTACTATTTCGCAATACTCAAAGCGGGTGGGACAGTTGTCAACTTCAACCCACTTTATACTGTCGAGGAGCTGACATTCCAAGCCAAGGACAGTGATACCGAGATCATGATTACGCATGATCTGGCCATGCTGTTTACCAAGATCGAGGCCCTTTTACTGGCGGGCGTTATCAGCCGAGCTATCGTGGTGCCGTTCACTAGCGTTTTGCCAGCACTGAAATCGGTCCTGTTCCGGATTTTCAAGCGTAAGGACACCGCCAACATAGCGGCGTCTGCCGCCGCCAGCCGGGTCGTCAGCGGAGCCGATATCGCGGGAACCGCGCCTTCGACCTTTTCCCCCGTTACGATCGACCCCGACAACGACATCGCTGTCTTGCAGTACACGGGCGGGACGACGGGCACGCCCAAAGGGGCAATGCTGACCCATGCAAACATTGTCGCGAACACCAAGCAGGTGGTCGCCTGGGCAACCTCCCTGAAGCACGGCGAGGAACGGGTTCTGGGCGCGCTGCCGCTCTTTCATGTGTTCGCGATGACGGTGGTGATGACGGTTGGCATCGAGCTTGCTGCCAAGATCATCCTCATCCCACGATTTCAGCTGCTCGAAGCATTGAAGCTGATCGACCGCGATAAGCCGACGATGATGCCCGTCGTCCCGACCATCCTGACGGCCATGCTGAATTTCGACGGCATTAAATCGTACAACCTCTCCTCGCTGAAGTTCTGTCTCTCGGGGGGCGCTCCGCTACCCCTAGAAACGAAGCTGAAATTCGAGGAGATGGCAGCTGGCGCGATAAAGGTCGTGGAGGGCTACGGGCTGTCGGAAACGTCGCCCGTGCTTACGGCCAATCCCCTTGAGGGCGAGCCGGTATCTGGCTCAATAGGTTTGCCCCTTCCGGGCACCACGATTTCACTGCGCAGCCTCGATGACCCGACAAAGGAAGTGCCGCAGGGCGAGCGTGGCGAGCTTTGCGCCAAAGGGCCGCAGGTTATGAAGGGCTACTGGAAGCGGCCAGCCGAGACCGAAAAGCAGTTCGTTGGCGAATTCCTGCGCACTGGCGATGTCGCGATTATGGATGAACGCGGCTATTTCTGCATCGTCGACCGCATCAAAGATCTGATCATCTGTTCCGGCTTCAACGTCTATCCGCGACGCATAGAGGAAGCGATTTACGCGCATCCGGCCGTTGAAGAGGTGACCGTGATTGGCGTGCCCGATCCCTATCGCGGGGAGGCGCCGAAGGCGTTCGTCAAGCTGAAGACAGGCGCATTCGCGACCACCGCCGAGATCTTTGAATTTTTGAAACCTAAGATCTCGAAGATCGAAATGCCGGCATCTATCGAGTTCCGCGACAGCCTGCCCAAGACGATGATCGGTAAGCTGTCGAAAAAGGAACTCGTTGCCGAAGAATCCAAGCGCGAAAAACCGGCATGACGGGAAAGACAGTCCCGCTTACTGAACCATCCGCAGGTGAAGCGCCGCGCGAGCGCACGTTTTCGATTTCGGCGTTGGCGAAAGAATTCGGCATCACCACGCGCACCATACGTTTCTATGAAAGCCGCGGATTGATCGCACCGGAGCGGATCGGCACGGCTCGGCGTTATTCCAAGCGTGATCGCGCCAGGCTGATGCTCATATTGCGCGGCCGAAATCTTGGGTTCACCATCGACGACGTTGGCGAATATCTTTCGCTCTACGATTCCGATCCTGGCCAATTGGCGCAGACGCGGCTACTGCTGGATAAGGTCACGACGGCGATAGCCGAACTCGAGCGGAAGCGGGAGGACATTCAGCACTCCCTTGCCGAACTCGACGAAATACGCGCTCGGTGCGAAGCACATCTGAAAAGCGGCGAGCGGCAATAGCGCCGGTCATTCGTCCGAAAACGAGCGCAGGGCGCTTCCGCTCATACCGATTAGCGAGATCAAGCCGCTTTGGCTTCGATCGTGGTCGGCGACTCCATGACTGCAGTCACACCCATGCCGCCCGCCGTGCAGACGGAGATGAGACCACGGCCACCTTTCGTAGAAAGCAGCTTCGCGAGATTGGCCACAATGCGCGCCCCGGTGGCGGCGAATGGATGTCCGAAGGCGAGGGATGAGCCTTTGACGTTGAGCTTCGATCGGTCGATTGATCCGAGAGGCGTGTCCTTGCCCATGTGCTTCTTGCAATATGCCGGGTCTTCCCACGCCTTGAGCGTGCAGAGAACCTGAGCCGCGAATGCTTCGTGCAATTCGTAGAAGTCGAAATCCTGCAGAGTAAGGCCGGCGCGATCGAGCATCTTGGAAACGGCGATGGTCGGGGCCATCAGCAGACCGTCGCCGCCAACGAAGTTGTTGGCGATGTGCTGGCCGTACGTGATGTAGGCTTGGATCGGCAGGTTGCGCTGCTTGGCCCACTCCTCGGACGCAAGTAACACCGTGGCTGCTCCGTCCGTCAGCGGCGTGGAGTTGCCCGCCGTCAACGTCCCACGATCCGATTTCTCGAACGCGTTCTTCAGTGATGCCAGCTTTTCGAGCGTGATATCCGGACGGAGATTGTTGTCGCGGTAAACTCCCGCGAATGGAACCACGAGGTCATCCATGTAGCCCTCGTCATAGGCCGCCGCGCCCTTGCGGTGGCTTTCGTAGGCGAGCACGTCCTGATCAGCGCGGGGAATATGCCATTCCTGCGCCATCAGCTCGCAGTGTTGTCCCATCGAGAGCCCCGTGCGCGGCTCAGAGACGGCGGGAGGTTGCGGCGCGAGTTCGCCCGGCGACAGCCCCTTGAAGGCTTTCAGCTTGTCCATCGCCGACTTGCCCTGCTGCGCCTCGATGAGACGCTTCGAAAACTTCTTGGAAAAGACGATGGGCGCGTCCGAAGTTGTATCGGAGCCGACAGAGATCGCGCTCTCGATTTCTCCGGTCGCGATTTTCGCAGCCGACATCAAAGCCGATTGCAACGAGGTTCCACATGCCTGGATAAGCGTGACACCCGGAGTTGACGGCGCGAGCTTGGTCGAGAGCACCGCTTCCCGCGCGAGGTTGAAGTCCTTGGAATGTGTGACGACCGCGCCACCGACCACTTCGTCGATGTGCTGACCTTTGAGACCATACCGGTCGACCAGCCCGTTGAGCGCGCCTGCCATCATGTCCAGATTGGATTGATCGGCGTAAAGCGTGTTTGAGCGGCAGAATGGAATGCGGACTCCGCCAACAACCGCAACGCGCCGTAATTCTCTTCCCATTTCCGTCTCCGATATGCCCCGTTTCAACGGGTGAGAATTGTTTTCTTACTCAGCCGCTGCCGCCTGCGTGGGAGGCTGCGCGCCCTTTTGCGCGAGACTTGCCCGGTAGTGCAATGGACCGCCTCGGAATGGCGCGAACCCTGTGCCGAAGATCATACCAGCATCGACGAGATCGGCCGTCTCGACGACACCATCGTCGAGAGATTTTTGGGCTTCATCGATCATCGGTGCGACGAGCTCGCGGCCGAGAAGCTCAAGTTCCGCTTTCGCAAACTTCTTCTCAGACTTGACGGGCTTGCCGTCCTTCCAGACGTAGAAGCCCTCGCCCGTCTTCTTACCAAGCCGTCCAGAAGCCACGAGACGATCGAGTCGCGAGCCTTCGCTCGACTGCCCAAGAATCTTGGCGACGTGAGCGCAGATGTCGAGACCGACGTTGTCGGCCAATTCGATCGGACCCATCGGCATTCCGAAGGTCCGCGCCGCTTCGTCGATCTTTTCCTTGTCCTCGCCCTGTTCAAGCCGTGTCATGGCCGCGAACATGTAGGGGGTGAGAACTTTATTGACGAGGAAGCCCGGCACGTCCTTCGTGATCAGCGGGAATTTGTCGATGGAGGTGACGAAGGTCGCGCCCTTTTTCACTTCGTCATCTCGGGTGCCGTTGCCGCGAACAACTTCCACTAAAGGCATCTGCGCCACCGGCGAGAAGAAGTGGAGGCCGATCAGACGGCCAGGATCCTTCATCGGCGCCGCAATGTCTTCGAGCTTCAGTGAGGACGTATTGGTGGCGAGCACCGCACCGGGTTTGACCCTCGCTTCCAGATCAGCGAACAGCTTCTGCTTGATATCCAGGCGTTCGACGATCGCTTCAATGACGACGTCGGCCCGGGCCACGCCTTTGCCTTCCGGATCGGCGATTAAACGTGCCTTGGCCGCATCGCGCGCCGCCTTGGTCTTGAACTTCTTCGCGAACAGCTTTCCCTGCGCCTTGATACCTTTTTCCAGCTGTTCAGCCGAAATGTCCTGGAGCGTTACCTCCATGCCGGATGCGACGCAGACACCGGCGATATCAGCGCCCATCGTGCCCGCGCCGATGACATGAACGCGGCTCGGTCGCCATTTGAAACCCTTCGGCGCCTGTCCTTTTAGGAGCTCAGTCAGCCGGAACACCCGCCGCAGGTTTTTCGACGTATCCGACATCATGAGGGGCGCGAACGCCTTTGTCTCCTCGCGCTTCATTGCTTCGAGATCGCCGCCAAATTTCTCGAAGAGGTCGATTAGCCGGAACGGCGCCGGATAATGATCCTCGCGAACCTTCTTCTCCGTTTCCTGTCGGATCTTCCCGGCGAGGAACCCGCGCGCTGGCCACTTGGCAAGGATCGCTTTCGCGGAGCCTGCCGGCGTAGAGCGGCGGTTCTGCAAGACGGCCTTGCGCGCCGCCCAATGCAATTCTCCGGGGCTGTTGACCAGCTGATCGATGAAACCCTGTGGCTTGGCAACCGAAGCGCGGATCATGCCGCCAGTCAGCATTGCCTGCATGGCAGCCATAGGACCGGCCTGTCTGATCGAACGCGCGGTGCCGTTGAATCCCGGGAAAATGCCGAGCTTCACTTCCGGGAAGCCAACCCGGGTGGAATCATCGCGCGTGGCGATACGGTAGTGGCAGGCCAGGATCAGTTCGAGACCGCCGCCGACGCACACGCCGTGGATCGCAGCCACGACGGGAACCGAAAGTTTCTCGATCCGCTCGAACAGCTCGTTCACCGGCTTCAACGCCGCAACGACATCCTGCTCGCTCGTGAACGTCTCGAACTCCCGGATGTCGGCCCCGACGACGAAACCGCGTTCCTTGCCCGACATGATGACGAGCCCGCGGATCTTCTTAGCCGCGGCATCTGTCTCGGCTTGCGAGATGATCCTCGCGAGTTCTTCGATCGGGCGGCGACCAAGCGAATTCATGCTCTCGCCTTCGCGATCAAAGATCGCCCAGGCAATCCCCTCGCCGTCGACCCAGTAGCGCCAGTCCTTGAGTTCGATAATGCTCGGTTCAGCCGCGAATTCCGTCATCGTACACCTCAACAAAAAATTGGCGCGGGGTTCATTCCGCCGCGAGACTCTCGGCGCCGCGAGCGTTGTGGCCGAGCGTCACATAATTCGGTTTGACTTCCTGGGGATCGAAATGATCGACAGCAATGACCCGCGCCACAAGCCGTTCAACCTCGCGAAGCTGGTCGGCTTCATCGGCGGTAATCACGCCCTTGAGATGCGCATCTGCGAACCAGTCGCTACCGTGATATCTCCGAACAACCCCGTCGCGGATTGCTTTTTCGAGCTTCTTCTCGACGGGCTCGGCGGCAATCACTTTTTCGAGCGTCACCTCGAGGATGCCGGTGGGATCGTTCACATCCTTGGAGACGAAGATATCGCGGGTCAGACGATCACGCACTTCGCCAGGCTGAAGGACATGCCGTGCGACTTGATGGCCCAAGACGTCCGACGCGGGCCTGTGGCGCCGGCCTAACGGGAAGACAACGACGCTCATCAAAGGCTGGGCCCAGCGAACAGGGAAGTTCTCGATCACGCCGCTCATAGCTTCCTGGAAGCGGTAGAGAGCATTCTCGGCGGCAAGCTGGACGATCAATTCATCGCCATCCGGACGGCCGTCATCGTCATAGCGTTTGAGGGTAGCGGAAAGCATGTAGAGTTCGGATAAGGCGTCCGCCATCCGGCCTGTGATCTTCTGCTTCGTTTTCAATCCGCCGCCCAGAAGCGCGACCGTGAGATCGGCGACAAATGCATAAGAGCGGCTGGCGCGACCGAGCTGGCGATACCAGTGCGACATGCGCAGAGCGTCGTCCGGCGCTTTGACGAACGCACCGCCCGTCAAATTGTGCACAAAGCCGCCCGTAGCGTTCGAAAGCGAGAACGCGATGTGATTGTTAAAAGCCGCTTCGAAAGCATCGAGCCCGCGCCGCTTGTCCGGATCCTGAGCGGCCTGCACTTCCTTGTAGAGATACGGGTGCGAGCGCAGCGCCCCTTGGGCGAACGTGATCAGGGTGCGTGTCAGAATATTCGCGCCTTCGACCGTGATCCCGACAGGGACCATCTGGTAGGCAGACTGCAGATAGTTTGCCGGGCCATCGCAGATCCCGCGACCACCGTGGATATCCATGGCGTCATTCACAGCGTGTCGCATCTTCTCGGTCGTCTGATATTTCATCAGTGCCGAGATGACGGACGGCTTCTCGCCGCGTGAAACCATCGCTGCCGTCATCGCACGCGCAGCCTCGTTGACGTACGCCGTTTCGATGATGCGCACGAGCGGTTCCTCGATGCCCTCCATGCGCGACACGGGCAAGCCGAACTGCTTGCGAATGCGGGCGTACGCGGAGGTCACGCGCAGCATCATCTTCGCACCCGCCGTCGCGGACGACGGCAGCGAAATCGCGCGGCCAGCCGAGAGGCATTCCATCAGCATGCGCCAGCCGTTGCCGGCCATCTTGTCGCCGCCGATAACCCAATCCATGGGGATGAAGACGTCATTGCCCCAGTTGGGGCCGTTTGGAAATGCAGCCCCGGATGGCAGATGCCGCCGACCAATATTGACGCCAGGGTGATCGGCAGGAATGAGCGCGAGCGTGATCCCGATGTCCTCGCCCTTTCCGAGCAGGTTGTCGGTATCGAACAGGCGGAATGCGAGGCCGACGAGCGTCGCTTTAGGACCCAGCGTAATGTAGCG
Organism: Hyphomicrobium sp.; assembly: GCF_003987855.1. GTDB lineage: Bacteria > Pseudomonadota > Alphaproteobacteria > Rhizobiales > Hyphomicrobiaceae > Hyphomicrobium_B. The sequence continues at coordinate 16,919 of NZ_RXIZ01000009.1, read as the reverse complement.
CTTGTCCCATGAGAGCCGAATGCCAAGCGTCTCTTGGCCTTTGAAAGTCCCACGCGTGACGTATCCCACATCGCGCATTGTGGCGGCGTCAGAACCCGACGTCGGCCCAGTCAGCGAGAAGCAGGGAACCTCTTCGCCTTTCGCCAGGCGGGGCAGGTAATAGTGCTTCTGCTCGTCCGTGCCGTACTTCTCGATGAGTTCGCCCGGCCCAAGCGAGTTCGGCACCATGACGATCGTCACGACATCGGGCGAGCGGGAGGCTATCTTGCCGAGGATGAGCGACTGCGCCTGAGGCGAGAACCCGAGGCCGCCGTGCTCCTTCGAGATGAGCATGCCAAGGAAGCCGTTGCGCTTGACGAAGTCCCAGATCTCTTCAGGCACTTCGTGAAGAGCGTGACGCACCTGCCAGTCGTCGATCATGCGGCAGAGATCTTCAGTGGGGCCGTCGAGAAACGCGCGCTCCTCTGCCGTCAATTCGATCGGCGGAACCGACTTCAGCGTATTCCAATCCGGCGCGCCGGAAAAAAGTTCGGCGTCAAAGCCGACCGTTCCGGCCTCCAAGGCCTGAGCCTCGGTATCTGAAACGCGGGGGAGAATTTTGCGGACTTGTGCAAAGACAGGCGCGACGATCACGCTACGCCGTACGCTCGGTATCGACAGCACCGCGAGCGCGAGGAAGGGCAGCCAGGCAACCGCCGAAAACAGTCCTACGTGGCCGCCAGTCGCCAGAAGCGTCCAGACACCGACGGCAGCCGCCCAGCCCCAAAGGGGAACCCGGAGCATGCCAAGCGCCAAGAAGGCGACCAGCGCCAATAAAACAAGAACGACCGGTGCCATTTCCGTGCCTCCCGTAAGGGCTGCCGCAGGGCGATAGTCTTAGCGTGGCCCGTTACCATCCGTTGACGTATACGTCAACTCGGGTAAACCGCTCGCAAAAGTCCAGGGCGGCATGGACCACATTCTGAGGCTAATTAATCACGATTGTGCGGCAGCACCTAATCTTGCAGATACATTGACCCACACTCAGGCCTAGTCCCGATGCTGCGCGACAAAGTTTAAGGATTGCGGAAATTCGGAAGCGGCGTCTCTCCGAATAAGTCTTCGCAAATCGTCTGATACCAATCGGCGCTTTCCTGGAAGACTTGCCGGCGCATGTCAGCACTGTCATCAGGTTTGGAAATGAAGGGTTCTTTCACCTCGAGATAGTGCTTTCCGTCCTTGGTAGCCGGCACATAATCGCCGCCGATCTTGGCACTGTTGTCGGGCGCAACCATAGACCAACAGGTATTGCGGTAGCGGCCCGTTTCTCGCGGCTTCCCCCGAAGGTCGGCAATGATATCTGCGGCCACGACACCGGCCTGGCTGAGCGCCGAATAGGCGGACTTCGGCATGTCGTTGGCGATTGCCGCATCCCCCAAAACATACACGTCCTTGGCTTTGGTAGACGTGAAGTTGACGGGATCGACGGGACACCAGTCGCCGTCTGTCAAACCCGAGCTCGCAGCTATGGCTCCGGCCTTCTGAGGCGGAATAATATTTGCGAGCGCCGCGCGTTCCGAACGTCCAGCCTTGGTCGTCACGACGCCCGTCTTCGCATCAACTTTGACGACGGAAAAATCGTCAATCTCGTTCGTCAGATTTATCTCGACGATACCCTTGTAATACTCGTCGAACGCTTCCTCGAACACCGCTTGCTTCGAGTACGTTTTCTTCGCATCGAAGATGACCAGCTTCGCCTTCGGCTTCTTGGTCTTCAGAAAATGCGCGATCATGCAGGCGCGCTCGTAGGGCCCAGGAGGACAGCGATAAGGATTGGGAGGAATAGACATGACGACCAATCCCCCGTCGGGCAGTGCCAAAAGCTTCTCCTTCAAGAGCCACGTCTGTGCGCCCCCTTGCCAGGCATGAGGCATGATCTTGGCTGCTTCCGGCGAATAGCCCTCGATCGCATCCCATTTGAAATCGATACCTGGCGCCACGACGAGACGATCGTAGGTGAGCGGTTGCCCCTTCGCGAGCGTCACCTTTTTCGCCGCCGTATCGATGCCGGTCACGGTATCTGTGATGACGTTGATCCCGCGCCTCTTCACGCCCTCATAGTCGTGGGTAATCGATTTGAAAGTACGAAAGCCACCGAGATAAAGGTTCGAGTAGAAGCAGGTTGTGTATCGCTCCTTGGGCTCGACAAGCACGACGTCGAGATTTGCGTCCGCCGTCTTGAGGCGGTTCGCGACTCCCGCGCCTCCCGGACCGCCGCCGACAATCACGACACGCGCCACACCGGCGGCAAGCGCCGGCCTTGGCAGTTCCAAGATCGCGGCCAGTCCCGCAGCCCCCGCCACCCGGTTGAAATCCCGGCGCGTAATATCAGTCATTTCCTGCCCCAGATTTCTGGTATTCCGACCTCAGCTTGGCGGGCTGGCCCGATTTCGATCACCTTCTTTTCCAGCGACATTTGCCATGCCGGCCCCGCCGTGTCAGGAAAATAAACGGTAAGGTGTTGGAGCTTCGGCCCCTCGCTTCCTAAATGACAATCTCTTAGTCATCCGAGGCCGCGCGCGTGGGCCACAGCATCGCACTCTCAATTCTTAACCGACGGACCTTTCTCACGACTGCGGCCGCGGCCGTTAGCTTGTCACCATTCATCGCCAGGGGAGACGAAGTCCCTTCCGCCTTGCCATCCGAGAGAAGTGCGGAATTCAAAGAGGTGTTCGCCAAGCTCGTGGGGAACGCCGCACCAGTAGAAGGCAAGATCACCGTCGATCTCCCCGAAACGGCCGACAACGGGAACTTCGTTCCGATAACGATCGCCGTAGATAGCCCGATGACGGAGACTGATTATGTCAGCGCCATCCATCTGCTTTCGACCGCCAACCCCCACGCCCATGTCGCCACGTTCCATTTGTCTCCGCTGAATGCCGTCGCGCGGGTGCAGAGCCGGATGCGTCTGGCAAAGACGCAAGACGTCATCGTGCTGGCTGTGAAGTCTGGTGGCGAAATGCTGATCTCCACGACGGGCGTGAAGGTCCTCATCGGCGGCTGTGGTATCTGAGGAACTTAAGCGAATGGCAGCAACCAATCCGCGCATCAAGCTTCCGGACATCATCAAACAGGGTGACGTTATCGAAGTGAAGACGCTTGTCCGTCACGAAATGGAAACGGGCAATCGTCGCGATAAGAACGGCAAGCCGATTCCGCGAGATATTATCAATTCCTTCGTAGCGAAATTTGATGGCCGTGAGGTCTTTCGTGCTGAGTTCGGCCCCGGGATCTCCGCCAATCCTTATCTTGCGTTTCAGATGCGGGTACCGGGACCGGGTATCATCGAGGTCACCTGGACCGACGATGACGGCGTTCAAACCGTCGCGACAGCCCCACTGAACATTGCATAGAATGCTCGCGCCTCGACCGATCCCATTGGCAGGCGCAATAGGTCCACTACGGTCGTCCGAATTTTTTCAGGGAAACTGTCGGCCCCTCACCTCACCGTTCGTCTTGAGGCTAGCAGCGGCCGAAAATTGGCCTTCAGCCGAAGGTACATGTGGCTGCCGAAGTAAATCGGGAGGTGACATGACTGGCGTTCGATTACTGGTTGGCACGCGCAAAGGCGCATTCATCCTGACATCCGATGGCAAGCGCCAGGACTGGGACGTCAGCGGGCCGCATTTCGCCGGCTGGGAAATCTACCACGTCAAAGGCTCACCCGCCGATCCCAACCGGATCTACGCCTCACAATCGAGCGGCTGGTTCGGCCAGCAAATCCAACGATCGAGCGACGGCGGTAAAACATGGGAAGCCGTTGACAACACATTCGCTTACGACGGCGTTCCCGGAACGCATCAATGGTACGATGGGACCCCGCACCCTTGGGAATTCAAGCGTGTTTGGCATATCGAGCCCTCGCTGACCGATCCTGACATCGTGTACGCCGGCGTGGAGGACGCGGCCCTTTTCCAATCCAAGGACGGCGGCAAATCGTGGGCCGAATTATCTGGTTTGCGTGGCCACGGATCTGGGCCGAAATGGCAGCCGGGCGCCGGAGGAATGTGCCTCCACACTATTCTGCTCGATCCAAAAGATCCAAAGCGCATGTTCATCGCGATTTCAGCCGCAGGCGCCTTTCGAACCGATGATGGTGGGGCGACGTGGCGGCCCATAAACCAGGGACTCAAATCGCAGTACATCCCCGATCCAACGGCTGAGGTTGGCCATTGCGTACATCGCCTCGCCTTGCACCCATCACGCCCTGACGTCCTATACATGCAGAAACATTGGGATGTGATGCGTTCCAACGATGCTGGTAATTCCTGGCACGAAGTGAGTGGCAACCTCCCCACTGATTTCGGATTCGTCATCGACGTGCACGCGCATGAGCCAGAGACGATCTACGTCGTTCCGATCAAAAGCGATGCCGAGCACTTTCCACTCGATGGCCAATTGCGCGTATGGCGCAGCCGAACGGGCGGCAATGATTGGGAGCCTTTGACGAAGGGACTGCCGCAATCCAACTGCTACGTGAACGTGCTGCGCGATGCGATGGCCGTCGACACGCTTGACTCTTGCGGTGTCTATTTCGGTACGACAGGAGGGCAAGTCTACGGCTCTGCCGACGCCGGTGATAGCTGGACGACCATCGTCCGCGATCTTCCTGCCGTGCTGTCTGTTGAAGTGCAAACGCTCTCATGATCCGCGTCGTGCTGCCGTCGCATCTACGTAAGCATGCCAACATCAACGGCGAAGTAACGGTCGATCTGGGAGAGACCGCCGCTACGCAGAGGGCTTTGCTCGATGCGCTCGAAAGCTCATATCCGGTACTACGCGGCACAATCCGGGATCATGGAACGCAAAAGCGCCGGGCATTCTTGCGATTTTTTGCCTGTCAGCGAGACATCTCGCACGAACCACCTGACGCGCCGTTGCCGGCCGAAGTCATCAGCGGCGCGCAGCCTTTCCTCATCGTGGGCGCGATCGCCGGCGGCTGAGATCGGCTATTCCCTGACCGTCGAAGATCGGCCAATGTCTCGGCACGATTCTGGGAATGGCTGATGCGCAAAGCGATCCGAACAGTTTTCATCATCATCGTAGCAGGGCTGATCTTCTTCGGTCAGCGCTGGTACAATTACGTGACGAACAAGACGAGCCCGTATGAAGAAGTGGGCATCCAGATCAACAGTGTCCTGCCCGCACCCTTGCGCAAGTGGGGCTGCGACAAGCTGCATGGGAATTTCCCGACGGCACTGCCCCCAATGGGCTGCCAGGGGCAGGACGGCAAGAGCTGGATGTGACGGCAATTAGCCTACGCGCGCATTATCGCGCAGAAGCTTGTAATTGATCGAGTCAAGCAGCGCTTCGAAGCTCGCATCGATGATGTTCGGCGACACGCCGACTGTCGTCCAGCGATCACCGGTTTCGGTATCGTGGCTCTCGACGAGAACGCGCGTGACCGAAGCGGTACCGCCGTCCCGCGTTTGCGTCAGAATACGAACCTTATAGTCCACCAGTTCAACATGCTCGATATGCTTCTGATAGCGGCCGAGGTCGCTTCGGAGCGCCTTATCGAGTGCATTGACCGGGCCGTTACCTTCACCCACCGAGACGAGGGCGGCATCGTCACCCGCGATCGAAACCGTCACGACCGCTTGCGAAACAGTGCCGTTCCCGTTGTGCGACTTGGATCGCTCTTCCTTGCGCTCGACCGTGACGCGGAAGTTATCGACTGAGAAATAACGTGGCACGGTGGCGAGCGCGCGGCGCGCCAGCAACTCGAAAGAAGCTTCCGCGGCCTCATAGGAATAGCCGAGATCTTCGCGCGCCTTGACCTCATCAAGCAGAGCCTGAACGCGGATGTCGTCCTTGTCCGAAGGCAAGCCGAGTCGATCGAGCGCAGAGGTGAGCGACGACCTGCCACCCTGCTTGGAAACCAGGATCCTGCGTTCGTTACCTACGCTTTCAGGCGGCACGTGTTCGTATGTCTCCGGCGCCTTCATAAGCGCGGAAGCGTGAATGCCTGCTTTGGTCGCAAAGGCGCTCTCCCCGACGTAGGGCGCGTGCCTGTTCGGCGCTTCGTTCAGCACTTCGTCGAGCACCCGGCTGGCGTGCGTCAGAGTACGGAGCTTCTCCGGCGTAACCGAGGTTTCGAAGTAATCGGCAAATTCGCTCTTCAAAAGAAGCGTCGGAATGATCGACGTCAGATTTGCGTTGCCGCACCGCTCGCCCAATCCATTCAAAGTTCCCTGGATTTGGCGGCAACCGGCCCGCACCGCCATCAAGGTATTGGCTACGGCGTTTTCCGTATCATTGTGCGTGTGAATGCCGAGACTGGCGCCCGGAACGTGCTGAGCAACGTCGGCAACGATCCGCTCGACCTCGTGCGGAAGCGTGCCACCATTGGTATCGCAGAGCACGACCCAGCGCGCACCCGCGTCAAAGGCCGTCTTGGCGACGGCCAGCGCATAATCGCGGTTCGATTTGTACCCGTCGAAGAAATGCTCGCAGTCGATCATCGCTTCTCGCTGTGTCTCGACGACGGCGCGCACCGACTGATCCACGGCTTCGAGATTTTCCTCGTTGGTGATTCCGAGCGCGACACGGACTTGATAGTCCGAAGACTTCGCAACAAGGCAGATGCTGTCGGCGCTGGACTGCAAGACTGCCTGGAAACCCGGATCATTCGAGACAGAACGCCCGGCGCGCTTTGTCATGCCGAAGGCGGTAAAGCGGGCCGATTTCAAATCCGGACGCACGTTGAACAGTTCGCTATCGGTCGCGTTGGCGCCTGGATAGCCGCCCTCGATGTAATCGACGCCCAGTTCATCAAGCACGCGCATCAGACGCCGCTTGTCTTCCAGCGAAAAGTCGACGCCTGTCGTCTGCGCTCCGTCGCGCAACGTCGTGTCGAATAGATAAAGGCGTTCCTTGCTCATGACGGCTTCGATGGCTTCTTGGTCGGGCTCTCGGCCAGCCGCTTTATCATGGTGGTGTTGGAAAGCCACTGATCGTCGCGCGGAACAGAGTTGCGCTGCGTCGCAACGTAGCCGCGCCGCTCGAAGAATGGGACTGCCGTATCGCTCGCATCCACGGTCACCGCCTCAGCCCCCCTGGCCCTCGCAATTTTTTCAAGCGCTTCGGCGAGCGCCGTACCCACCCCTTCGCCGGCATAATCGGGATGTACATAAAGCATATCGATGGTCTTGTTGTCCTTGAGCGAGCCAAAGCCCAGGTACTCGCCGTCGAGCTGCACCACAAGCGTCAGCGCTTGCCCAAGACGCGACCGGAATTCGGCTGCATCTTCCGCGCTCGCCGCCCAGGCAATTCTTTGGTCCTCGTCGTAGTCGTCGACCGTCAGTTCGTCGATCGATTGCGCGAAGAGATCGCGAAGCGCCATCGCATCGGCGGGAAGAAAGGGGCGAAGCGGGTATTCGTCGGACATAGGATTGGGACCGGCTAAATGTTTTGTCTCACGGCCGGGATGCGCCGCTTTGAATGAAGCCAACTTTTGGGATGCTCACGGGGCCTATCGCCAAGCCTGAGGGCTGGCAAGTCCCTTCTTGATGTCCTCGGCACGCTTTTCGGCGGCAATGTACGGCAAACACATCCCTGGTTTTCATTCGTTTATGCCATTGACGTTAGCCTTAGGGGCCCTAAGACTAAGGTAGTATATGGAGGGTCCGCTTACACCCGAGAAACGCATGCCGCTGAACTACGAGACAGCCAAAGCGGTCGTCGACGAGGCGCACCGAGCCTGGAGCGCGGGCGACATCGATGCAGTCCTTCGCACATATGCCGACGATATCTGGTTTCAAAGAAATGCGGAGCAAGCGTCAGCTCCGCCATTGGTGATCCATGGCAAGTCGGAGATGGAAACGTTTCTCCGCGGCATCGCCTCGAAAGTCAGCGGCATGGCGGTGCTTGAGAGCTTTCAATTCCATTCGGGCATAGGCCGGTCACGCGTCTCCTATTTTCTGACCGATCGCGAAACAGGCCAAACGCTGTCGGCAACGTATCGGCAGATAATCATGTTTCGCGGCCTGCAGATTTCACGCATGGAGCAATTCCATGACGCTGCGCGGTTGTCGGCATTCTTCAGGCTGATCGAGGTTCCGGTCTTTTATCGCGAAAGCGCACCGAGCAAGGCCGAGGCGGAAGAATCCTGACAGCCGGGGCTATTGGGCCAGCTTGATGTCGGCGTGAAACTGGTTGCCGGCCAGCGTCGCGTTCACGTACCCCGAACGGATGGTGAAATCCCCGAAGCGCTCGCCCTCTTTCCGCGTCTTCGCATAGTTGATGAAGATCGGCTCCAAAAGCGAAACTATGCGCTGCTTGTCGATGTCCTGTGCGTATAGCTTCGACAGGCGGGAGCCATTGAACGCTGCACCCAGATAGAGGTTGTAAAGGCCGGGGTTACGGCCGACCAAGCCGATCTCGGCGAGATAAGGCCGCGCACAGCCGTTAGGGCAACCGGTCATGCGGATGACGATGTCGTCTTGCGTCAAGCCAGCTCGATCCAGGCTATCTTCCAGAGCCGTCACAAGATCGGGAAGGAACCGCTCGCTTTCGGCCAAGGCCAGTCCGCACGTCGGCAAGGCGACGCAGGCCATCGCGTTGCGACGCAGGCCCGACGAAACATCAAGCGCGATCCCATGCTTCTTCAGGATGCTCTCAATCTTCGCCTTGGATTTCGCAGCCACGTTCGCAAGGATGACGTTCTGGTTTGCCGTGCATACGAAGTCGCAAATGCCGAGATCGGCGATCTCGCGAAGGGCCGTTCGCAGCGTGTAGCCCGGACGATCCTTGATGCGTCCGTTCTCTACGAACAATGTCAAGTGCCACGGCTTGTCGGCAGACTTCTTTCCGTCGATCGTCTGACGCCATCCGATCCTGTCGCCGGTGCTCGTGAAATTGAATGGCTTCGGCTGGCCTAACGCGAAGCCGGCGCGCTTCTCGACCTCGGCACGGAAATTATCGAGACCTCGATCTTCGATCGTATACTTCAGTCGGGCACGCGCCCGATTCTCGCGATTTCCCCAGTCGCGTTGAACCGTCACGACCGTTTCGGCGACCTTTATGGCCTGCTCAGGCGTGCAAAAGCCCAAGAGATCGGCTGCCCGCGGGAAGGTATTCGTGTCGCCGTGGGTCATGCCCATGCCGCCACCGACCGTGACATTCCAGCCGACGAGCTCGCCCTTTTCGATGATCGCGATATACCCGAGATCGTGGGCATAGATGTCGACATCGTTGTCCGGTGGCACGGCGACGACGACTTTGAATTTGCGTGGCAGGTAATGGACGCCGTAGATCGGCTCTTCATCCTTCTTCGCCGGGCCCGACCTGTCTTCGACCTTTTCGCCGTCGAGCCAGATCTCGTGGTAGGCGCCAGTCCTGGGCAGCAAGTGCTCGCTGATCGCTTTGCCGAGATCATAGGCCTGCCGATGCGCCTTTGAGAGATCAGGATTGGCGGCCGTCATGACGTTGCGATTGACGTCGCCGCACGCAGCGAGCGTATCGAGACAAATGTCATTGAACGCCTGCATCGTGCGCTTCAGGTTGGATTTGATGACACCGTGAAACTGGAACGTTTCCCGGGTCGTCAAGCGCATCGAACCGTTGGCGTAGGTGCTGGCAATGTTGTCGAGCCCGATCCATTGCTTGGCGCCCAGGTACCCTCCCGGAATACGCAGACGGATCATGAAGGCATACGCCTTCTCGAGCTTCTTCTTGGACCTTTCACCTCGAACGTCGCGATCGTCCTGGATGTAGGAGCCGTGAAATTTGATGAGCTGCTGATCGTCTTCGGCGATCGCGCCGGTCTCGACTTTCTTCAGGCCTTCGGCGAGCGTGCCGCGCAGCTGGTGGCTTTGTTCCTTGATGAACTCGTTCTTCGAGCGCTTATCGGTCATTGCTGTGTTCCCGGTCCCGTCGCGCAACTTCGGCGGCGGGAGAATTTCAATCAGTAGACGTCGCGCTGATAGCGGCCGGCCTTAGTCAATTCCTTGAGCTTCGCGCGCCCGGCGTCTTCATCGCCTTTGAGCGGCTCGGCGAGGATCTTGACCAGCATCTGGTCGACGTCCTTGGCCATACCCTGCTCGTCGCCGCAAACATAGATGTGCGCGCCCTCCTCCAACCAAGCGCGCAAGTCATCGCGACGCTCCCAGAGTCGATGCTGCACATAAATCTTCTCCGGCTGATCGCGAGAGAAGGCGACGTCGATCCGCGTGAGATCACCCGATTCCAGATACTCTTGCCACTCGAGCTGATAGAGGAAGTCGTTGGTGAAGTTCCGCTCGCCGAAAAACAACCAGCTCTTGCCCTTGGCTCCATCGGCGACGCGCTCCTCGATAAAAGCGCGATACGGGGCAATTCCGGTGCCCGCACCGATCATGATGATCGGCGTGTGGCCATCCGGCGGCAGACGATAGTGGCGGTTCGGCTTGACGTAGATGCGCGCCGTTTGACCAGCCTTCCGGCGCTCTCCAAGGAACGTCGAAGACACGCCCTTGCGGACGCGGCCGTGCGATTGCCAGCGCACGGCGCCAACGAGAAGATGTGCTTCTCCCGGATGCGCTTTGAGGCTCGAGGCGACTGAGTAAAGCCGCCCGGGAAGCGGACGCAGAAGACCTGTCAGCTGCTCGGCCGTGAGCTTCTCCGGATAGGTCGCGAAGAAATCAATGAGCTGCCGGTCGGCTGCGAATTTCGGGTACGCTTCACCTTCAAGAAGCGCCTTGGCATCCGAGCGCCCCGTAAGCTTGGCATAGTTTTCGACGAACGATCGCGAAAGCGTCGTCACATCGTAGGACTTCTGCAGCTTGAGAAGCAGCGCTGCGTCCGATCCGAGGCCGACCGTTTGCAATAGTTCATCGACAAGCGCCGGATCGTTTTCCGGATACATGCCGATTGCATCGCCTGGTTGATACGTGAACGCGGGATCGTCGAACGTGAACTCGGCATGCCAGGTCTCGCGCGTCGATCCGGTGCCGTTGAGATTGATGAGGGTCGAAATTTCTGCTTCGAGCGGATGCTCGGCAGTATACTTGGGCTCGTCGTCGTCCGTCTGAGGAGCAGCGGCACCAAAGTCGACGTGGACCACCGTGCCGCCTGCACCTTGCTCGTCCTTGGGAGCAAGTTTACCGAGCGCCTTGTCGGTCCAGTCAGCGGCCTGCTTCGCGTAATCGAGATCGAGATCGGCGCGATCGAAAGCGCGAACGCCCCCAAGTTCTTCAAGCCGGGCATCGATTGCGCGCCCAACAGCGCAGAACTGCGCATACGCCGTATCGCCCAGCGCCAGCACCGCGAAGCGCACGCCATCGATCCGAGGCGCAGCGTCACTCAAGAGGGTTTGATAGAAGTCGACCGCGCGCGAGGGGGGATCACCCTCGCCCCACGTCGCGGCGAATACGACAATGTTCTTGGCTTTGGCGAGCAACGCCATGTCGGCGTCCGCCATATCGAAGACCTTGGCGTCCAAACCGTGCTTCTGGGCAATCTTCTTCGCTTTGTTTGCGAGAGCCTCCGAGTTGCCGCTCTCACTCGCGTAAAGGATCGTCAATGGCGCCCGCGGCTTCGCCGTCGGGACCGCCTGAGCGAGCCCGCCACCCTGCGCAGCTTCAAAACCAGCAAAAAAACCCGCCAACCAAGAGCGTTGCTGCGGAGTTGTCCGCGCAACCACCTTGTTCAGCATCTCGATCTCTTCCGGCAAAAACGGCGCGTTGCGCGGAAGCAGCGGGGTCGCGGTCACGAAAGATCTCCTCGTCGGGCTTCGCCATCCGGCGCCCAAGGCGTCGACCTAGCGCGCCTTAGTATCCGGGAAAAGCCTAAATTAGTCAGAGAGTGGCGGCTGCTCTGAACTCGCTAACGGGTATTTCCTAATAAAGCCGACCCGATGCCACTGGGAAGCGAGCACCAGTCGCTCGCTGGGATGGTTCTTAGTTTATTTTAGAACAATTTTCTACTGACCTGCGGCATCCTACCCAAAAATAAGAATTATCTTCTAATATACTAGACAAAGCGACACATGGCCGGTCGAATATCGCTGGACCCGGCGCGCCGCTATGATCGCCCATGCCCGGTGGGCTCGTCTCGCAGGTGCTCAGTGCCTGGGTTGGATCAGGCCCACACGCAGACGTGAAAGGCCTTGATTTGAAAAGAACTCTGCGAACGTGCTTCTTAGCGCTCGACAGCGGTTTCGAGCCTTGACTTTGAAAGGACGATCCGCAGATTGGGTCGGCACAAAACATAAGTGCCTGCACCAATTGAGTGGGCCCTCGGCGGGGTCTGCAAGGTAGGAAAGCAGTTTACCGCTTGGAGGAAACACCATGAAGACTTGGACGAAGCCCGAAGTTCGCGAGCAGGAAGTCGGCCTCGAAGTTACGAGCTACCTTCCGGCTGAGATCGACCTCATCTAACCGGTGATGTCACTGATCTCGCAGGACTTGTGAGATAGCGGCGCGGCGGTCGATTGGAATGATCGGCCGCCGTAGCTGTATGCTCTCCAAGCATGAGAGCGCTGCCGGCTTCGGCGACCAGCCGGCGTAACCAAGTTCAGCATCAATGATCATAAAAGTGCTCGGATCCGCCGCTGGGGGTGGATTTCCGCAATGGAATTGCAACGGCTTCCACTCATCCCGGGTCAGGGCTGGAGAAGCGGGATACAAGCCTCGGCTGCAATCCTCTCTCGCCGTCAGCGCAAACGGCGACGACTGGGTCTTGCTCAACGCATCTCCCGACATTCGCCAGCAGATCAACGAGACGCCCGAACTGCAACCCGCTCGCTCTGGGCCGTTACGCGCCTCTCCTATCAAGGCGGTCGTCGTGACGAATGCCGACGTCGATCACATCACCGGCCTATTGAGCTTGCGGGAAGGCCAGCCCTTCACGATTTATGCGTCCGACCGCGTGCTTGCGACGCTCAACTCCAATTCGATTTTCGATGTCCTTGCGGCCGACACGGTCAAGCGCACGGTGTTCGAACTCGACAAGCCGACACGACTTGAAGGAGCAGGAACGGATCTCGGATTGATCGTCGAGGCCTTCGCTGTACCAGGGAAGATTGCACTGTTTCTCGAGAAGGGCGGCGCGGACAACAATTTCGGAAGCCGCGACGGCGATACGATCGGCCTGAAAGTCACCGATTCAAAAACCGGCAAAGCATTCTTCTACATCCCCGGCGTGGCAGAGATTGATCCACCGCTGGCGGATAAGATCCGAGGCGCCGACTTGATCTTTTTGGACGGCACGCTGTTTACCGATGACGAAATGCTGACCCAAGGCTTGTTGAATAAAACGGGCAAGCGAATGGGTCATATCTCCGTCTCGGGACCGGATGGCTCGATTGCCGCTTTGAGCAGCCTCAACGTGAAACGACGGATTTACGTCCACATCAACAATTCTAACCCAATCCTGGACGAAAACTCAGAAGCCCGTAAAGTCGTTGAAGCATCCGGTTGGGAAGTCGGCTTCGACGGCATGGAGGTCCGCCTATGAATCCGGTAAGCCTTGAAAAGAAAACCGCTGAACGTCGCGGCAACGAGCCGCCGATGTCGACATCCGAATTTGAAGCCGCTCTTCGCGCTGTTGGCCCGGAGCGCTACCACGATCTGCACCCGTTTCATCACATGCTGCACGGGGGCAAGCTCAATAAGGGTCAGGTGCAAGCCTGGGCGCTCAATCGGTTTTGCTATCAATCCGCCGTTCCGCGCAAGGACGCGGCCCTCATCAGCCGCGTTTACGATCGCGAGCTTCGGCGCGAGTGGACGCACCGCATCCTCGATCACGACGGTCTCCTTCCTGACGAGCAGGGCGGCATCGAACGTTGGCTTGTTTTGACCGATGGCCTCGGCCTCGATCGCGACTATGTCATCTCGCGGCGTGGTGCTCTTCCAGCTACGGTCTTTGCGGTAGAATCCTACGTCACGTTCGTTCGTGAGCAGCCGCTGACGATCGCTGTGGCGTCCTCGTTGACAGAGCTTTTCGCCCCAAAGATCCATAAAGAGCGGATCTCGGGGATGCTGGAAAACTATGACTTCATCGATGACAAGGTGATGGCCTATTTCAAACGCCGCCTCACGCAGGCGCCGCGTGACGCGGACTTCGCTTTGCAATACGTCTTGCAGAACGCCAAGACGCGCGAGGAACAGGAAGCATGCGTTGATGCTGTCCGCTTCAAGTGCAACGTGCTTTGGGTTCAGCTTGATGCGCTCTATCATGCCTACGTCGACGGCCACGTGCCGCCCGGCGCATTCCGGCCCGAGGCTTGAGGCATGAGCAGCGACACAACTCGCACACGTGTGATCATCGTGCCGGCTTCAAAACCGGCACTTCCTACCCACATAAAGCTCAGACACGATCCAGGCCGCGGCCGTTGGCACGTCCTTGCGCCGGAGCGCGTGTTCGAGCCGGATCCCATCGCCATCGAGATTCTCAAGCGTTGTGACGGCGTCACTTCGGTCGAGCAGATCGCCACTGATCTTGCGAAAGACTACAACGCGCCACTGCAAGAAATACTGAACGACACGATATCAATGCTTCAAGAGCTTTCGGACAAAGGCGTTGTCAAAGCCGCTTGAGGAAAACCGGGATCAACGGAGCTGACGTCATGAACGAAATAGCGCCGATGGAGCAATTCTCCGAAAAGCCGGTTGTCGAAGCGTGCGCTCGCGCGCCGGTCGGTCTGCTTGCGGAGCTGACGCATCGCTGCCCGCTCCAATGCCCGTATTGCTCCAACCCTCTCGAACTTGACCGCGTCAACAGCGAGCTGACCACCGAGCAGTGGCAGGATGTGATGCGCCAAGCCGCAGACCTTGGCATCCTGCAGATCCATCTTTCCGGGGGTGAGCCCACGGTTCGCAAAGACCTGGAGGACATTGTCGAAGTTGCAGCCAAAGTCGGTCTTTACACCAACCTCATCACCGCAGGCGTCACCCTCACGCGCGACCGGCTGAAGCGTCTGAAAGAGCTTGGTCTCGATCACGTACAGCTGTCGATCCAAGACGTCGACGACGTGAACGCAGAGAAGATCTCCGCCTACAAGAACGGGCTCGCGAAAAAGCGCGAAGTGGGCAAGTGGGTGCGCGAGTTCGACATGCCGCTCACCATCAACGCGCCGATCCATCGCCTCAACATCGAAAACCTGCCGAACATCATCGAATTTGCTGTTGAAATGGGTGCAGGCCGCATCGAGGTCGCGAACATCCAATATTACGCGTGGGCGCTGAAGAACCGTGCGGCGCTGATGCCGACCCGCGCCCAAGTTCTAAAGAGCGCCGAAATTGTTGAGGCGGCCAAGGAACGGTTGAAGGGCGTCATGGTCTTCGACTTCGTGGTTCCGGATTATTATGCCAAAACACCCAAGCCTTGCATGGGCGGTTGGGGACGCGGCGTGATGAACGTCACCCCGCAAGGCCGGGTTCTCCCCTGCCACGCCTCGGAGTCGGTTCCAGGCTTGGTGTTCGACAACGTCAAGGATCGTCCCCTGGCCGACATCTGGCTCAACGGCCAGGCTTTCCAGAAATACCGCGGCACGAGCTGGATGAAGGAACCTTGCCGGAGTTGCCCGCGCGCCGAGATCGATTTCGGCGGTTGCCGCTGCCAGGCGATGGCGTTCACAGGCGATGCGGCCAATACCGACCCGGCGTGCAAACTTTCTCCGCATCACGGCGCCTTCGTAGCCGCGGCGGAACAGGAAAGCGCCGAGCAGACCCCGCCTCCATTTGTCTACCGGCGTATGGCACCCGCGAAAGCGCCCGCGGCTGAGTAATTTCTAAGAAAAAGTACTGCGTGTGCAGTGCGGGAGAGAGCGACCAAAGACCTAGCCGGTGCGGCATTCTGTTCTGGTCCGGTTCAGAAAAAAAATGCCAATTTCCTGCGGCTGAGCTAAGAGTTGCTGCGTTTCAAGTATCGCTCAGGCGAAACGGGAAGGAAATCAGAATGCGCAAGTGGGTTCTGGCGATCGCGATGATCGCTGCTGTTCCGTCGGTCGGCATGGCCGCCGATGCCGAAGCAGGCAAGACGGTCTTCAACAAGTGCAAAGCATGCCATCAGGTCGACAAGAACGCTGTCGGCCCGCACCTTGGCGGCATTGTCGGCCGCAAGGCCGCTTCGGTTGCTGACTACAACTATTCAGAAGCTCTGAAGAAGTCGGGCATCACCTGGGACGAGGCAGCCTTGGACAAGTGGCTGCAGGGTCCGAGCAAGGACGTTCCCGGCACGAAGATGATCTTCCCCGGCATCAAGGATGCAACGGATCGCGCCAACCTTATCGCGTATCTCGCAACGCTGAAGTAAGCCGATCTGATATCAATACAAAGCACCGCGAAGAATCATCTTCGCGGTGCTTTGTTTTATCGATGATCGAGTGGAACCACGTCGTCACCGCCAACCGCCTTTAAAAGCTCATCGATGCTTTGACCGTCTAAGGCGATGTTCGGCGCGATGTCTCTCAAAGGAACGAGGACAAAGCTCCGTTCCGCGATCAGCGGGTGCGGCACGACAAGATCAGGCAGATTTATGCAGCTCGCGCCCATCGCGAGAATATCGACATCGATGATCCGCGGACCCCAATGCCGCGTTCGGACGCGACCCATCTCGTTTTCAACCGCCTGGCAGCGCCCGAGAAGCTCATGGGGTGAGAGCGTCGTTCTGACACCAACGCAGGCATTCACGAACCAGTCCTGATCGATGACACCCCAGGGCGCCGTCCGATAGAGCCGCGAGCGGCTGACGACATCAATGTCGCCGGCACGACCGAGGATCTCGATTGCCCGTTCGATATTGAGAACCCGGTCGCCCATATTCGTACCAAGGGCGATAATGGCGTCACAACCGGGCGGAAATCCGCTGATGGCGGGAGCGGCGCCAGAACTTTTCTTCATCGCCGGTCAGTCGTACTTGATGTAGGCGAAGCGCATATCGCCGCCCGGCGTGCCTTC